>NZ_JACJRQ010000004.1 GCF_014697355.1 Nostoc calcicola FACHB-3891
CGCCGTCAAGCTAGGTCTGTGATTGATTTTTTTGCACAGGCTTTAATTGCTAATTCTAGTAACTCCCTGTCTCGCCCTTCTTTACTTCCTCAATATTAGACCTGAATCCTTACCCCAAATCTACCAAGGGCATTTGGGTCAATTCAATTGACATGGTACCAGATTCAATTTTGGCGAGGTCGAGAATGTCATTAATCAACGCCAATAAATCTGTACCTGCTGAGTAAATTGTCTGGCTGTATTCGACTTGTTTGTTGCTGAGGTTGCCATCAATATTATCTGTTAACAACTTCGCCAAAATGAGCAAACTATTCAGGGGTGTCCGCAATTCATGGGACATGTTGGCAAGAAATTCTGATTTGTATTTGGAAGACAGGGCGAGTTGTTCGGCTTTTTCTTCCAAAGACATTCTTGCTTGTTCGATTTCCCGATTTTTACGCTCGACTTCTTTCTTTTGCTGAGCCAGTAATTCTGCCTTTTCTTCTAATTCGGCGTTGGTTTGTTGCAGTTCGTCTTGCTGTCCTCTGAGTAAATCTTCCGAGGCTTTGAGTGATTGGGCTTGTTGTTCTAGGCGTTTGTTGGTTTCTCGGAGTTCATTTTGCTGGGTTTGCAGTTCTTCAGCTAAAGATTGCGATTGCTTGAGTAATTCTTCAGTTCGCATGGATGCGGCGATCGTGTTCAAAACGATCGCTATACTTTCTGTAAGTTGGTCGAAGAATGTCAAGTGAATTTCGCTAAAGCGGCGGAAGGATGCTAATTCAATGACTGCTGTGACTTGTCCTTCAAAGAGTACGGGTAAGACTACGGCATTCAAAGGCGTGGCTTCTCCTAAACCGGAGGCAATTTTGATGTAGTCAGTGGGCACTTCTGTCAGCAAAATTCGCTCTTTTTCTAAGGCGCATTGTCCCACCAAACCTTCACCCATGTAAAAGCGGTTGGCTAGATGTTTGCGTTCCCGATAGGCGTAGCTACTAATTAGTTTCAAATACGAGCTGGTATTGTCCACGGAATCCATGAGGTAGAATACGCCATGTTGCGCTCCTACCAAGGGTGCGAGTTCTGAGAGAATTAATTTGGATACGGTTTCCAAGTCTCGCTGACCTTGGAGCATTCGGGTAAATTTAGCGAGGTTAGTTTTCAACCAGTCTTGTTCGGTGTTTTTCTGAGTTGTTTCCCGCAGGTTGGCAATCATCTGGTTGATGTTGTCTTTGAGGATGGCAACTTCTCCTAGTGCTTCCACGGCGATGGAACGAGTTAAATCGCCTTTAGTTACAGCTGTAGCAACTTCGGCGATCGCTCGCAACTGTGTTGTCAATGTAGCAGCGAGTTCATTGACGTTATCTGTCAAATCTTTCCAAGTTCCCGCCGCCCCAGGTACTCTGGCTTGTCCGCCTAATTTTCCTTCGATTCCCACTTCCCGCGCTACTGTGGTTACCTGATTGGCAAAGGTAGCTAGGGTATCAATCATTTCGTTGATTGTTTCTGCCAAGGTTTCAATTTCACCTTTGGCATCTAGCATGAGTTTACGTTTCAAATCGCCGTTCGCAACTGCGGTGACGACTCTGGCAATACCCCGCACCTGTGCCGTTAAGTTCCCCGCCATCGAGTTTACGTTGTCCGTTAAATCTTTCCAGGTACCTGCAACGCCTTGGACTTGGGCTTGTCCGCCCAACTTTCCTTCAGTTCCCACTTCCCGCGCCACCCGCGTTACTTCCGATGCAAAGGAACTGAGTTGATCCACCATTGTATTAGTAGTGTTCTTCAAATCCAAAATTTCGCCTTTGGCATCCACGGTAATTTTCTTGGAAAGGTCCCCATTTGCTACCGCCTTGGTCACTTCGGCGATGTTGCGGACTTGTGCGGTGAGGTTCCCCGCCATTGAGTTTACGTTGTCCGTTAAATCTTTCCAGGTGCCAGCAACTCCTCTGACGTAAGCTTGCACGCCGAGTTTACCTTCGGTTCCCACTTCACGGGCAACTCTTGTTACTTCCGATGCAAAAGAATTCAGTTGATCCACCATTGTGTTGATAGTGTTCTTCAACTCTAAAATTTCACCTTTCACATCAACGGTGATTTTTTTAGAAAGGTCGCCGTTTGCCACAGCCGTAGTCACTTCGGCAATGTTCCGCACCTGTGCCGTCAAGCTTCCCGCCATGAAGTTTACACTGTCGGTTAAATCCTTCCAAGTGCCGGCTACACCTTTAACTTCTGCTTGCACGCCGAGTTTACCTTCGGTTCCCACTTCTCTAGCAACCCTTGTGACTTCCGATGCAAAAGAATTCAGTTGATCCACCATTGTGTTGACGGTGTTTTTCAACTCCAAAATTTCCCCTTTGACATCAACGGAAATTTTCTTGGAAAGGTCGCCATTTGCCACTGCCGTTGTGACGGCGGCGATGTTTCGCACCTGTGCAGTTAAGCTTCCCGCCATGAAGTTCACGCTGTCGGTTAAATCTTTCCAGGTGCCAGCTACGCCGCGCACGTCTGCTTGTACGCCGAGTTTACCTTCACTGCCTACTTCCCGTGCAACCCTTGTAACTTCACTGGCAAAAGAGTTGAGTTGATCCACCATTATATTGATAGTGTTTTTCAACTCCAGAATTTCGCCTTTGACAGCAACAGTAATTTTCTTAGAAAGGTCACCGTTGGCGATCGCAGTTGCAACTTCCGCAATGTTTCGTACTTGGTCGGTGAGGTTCCCCGCCATTAAGTTTACATTGTCGGTCAAGTCTTTCCAAGTCCCCGCCACTCCTCTGACTTCTGCTTGCACGCCCAATTTACCTTCGGTTCCCACTTCTCTGGCAACCCTTGTAACTTCCGATGCAAAGGAACTCAGTTGATCCACCATTGTGTTAATAGTGTTTTTCAGTTCTAAAATTTCGCCTTTCACATCCACAGTGATTTTCTTGGAAAGGTCACCATTCGCCACAGCCGTAGTCACATCTGCAATGTTTCGCACCTGTGCGGTTAAACTTCCTGCCATGAAGTTTACGCTGTCAGTTAAATCTTTCCACGTGCCAGCCACACCTTTAACATCTGCTTGGACGCCGAGTTTGCCTTCACTTCCTACTTCCCTCGCAACCCGCGTCACTTCACTGGCAAAGGAACTGAGTTGATCCACCATGATATTGATAGTGTTCTTCAACTCCAGAATTTCACCTCTGACATCAACGGTGATTTTCTTCGAGAGGTCACCGCTGGCGATCGCAGTTGCAACTTCGGCAATATTTCGCACCTGTCCGGTGAGGTTCCCCGCCATTAAGTTAACGTTATCCGTTAAGTCTTTCCAAGTCCCCGCCACTCCCCTAACTTCTGCTTGCACGCCGAGTTTGCCTTCGGTTCCCACCTCACGGGCAACCCTTGTTACCTCCGATGCAAAGGAATTCAGTTGATCCACCATTGTGTTGATAGTGTTTTTCAACTCCAGAATTTCGCCCTTCACATCAACAGTGATTTTCTTAGATAAATCGCCATTCGCCACCGCCGTAGTCACTTCAGCAATATTCCGCACCTGTGCTGTCAAACTTCCCGCCATGAAATTGACGCTATCCGTCAGATCCTTCCAGGTACCCGCTACCCCTCTAACTTCTGCTTGTCCGCCGAGTTTGCCTTCTGCACCCACCTCACGCGCAACCCGTGTCACCTCACTGGCAAAGGAATTGAGTTGATCCACCATGATGTTAACGGTGTTTTTCAACTCTAAAATTTCGCCTTTCACATCGACAGTAATTTTCTTCGACAAGTCGCCATTAGCTACCGCCGTGGTGACTTCAGCAATATTACGGACTTGGGCAGTTAAATTACCCGCCATCAAATTCACGTTATCTGTGAGATCCTTCCAAGTACCAGCCACTCCTTTAACTTCGGCTTGGACGCCCAACTTACCTTCCGTTCCCACCTCACGAGCGACTCTTGTCACTTCTGATGCAAAAGAATTCAGTTGATCCACCATTGTATTAACGGTGTTTTTTAGTTCCAGAATTTCACCTTTGACATCAACGGTGATTTTTTTGGAGAGATCGCCGTTGGCGATCGCGGTGGCAACTTCAGCAATGTTACGAACTTGCCCAGTTAGATTTCCCGCCATCAAGTTCACATTGTCAGTCAAATCCTTCCAAGTGCCAGCCACACCACGCACTTGGGCTTGCACGCCGAGTTTACCTTCAGTGCCCACCTCACGAGCAACCCGCGTCACTTCCGAGGCAAAAGAACCGAGCCGGTCTACCATCGTGTTGACAATATTGGCAGTTTGGAGAAACTCACCTTGCAGAGGTCTGCCTTCAATTTCTGTAGCGATGGTTTGGGATAAATCGCCATTAGCCACAGCCCGAATCACACGAGTTGTTTCTGCTGTGGGTTGGACTAAATCTGTAATTAAAGTATTGACAGAAGTTACACAATCTGACCAGGAACCGCGAACATCACCTAAAGAGGCGCGATCGGCTATTTTGCCTTCTTTGCCGACGACATTACCAATCCGCTGTAACTCCGTCGCCATCCGCTGATTTTGATCGATTATATCATTAAGCGTATCCGCTATTTTACCAGCTACACCAGTATGGTCTAAAGGCATCCGAGCCGAGAAGTCACCGTGCTTAACAGCAGTCAGCGTTCTAAGTAGCTGATTTAAATCTAGATTGTCACTGTCTCTAGTCAACTGTTCGGTTGCCATAGCCTTATCCTTAATCTTAATCCTTGAAGAATTTTTAGTATTTTTTGCACCCCCTATCTAGTTAGAGTGCTTTTAGGTAATAGTTATCAAAATGGAGAGTAGGGAATACAAAGTCAATCAAACTAATTTTTATGGGTGCGAGTGTCAGCAGTCGATCGAAGACTGCTAACTAAATGGTACTGCCGTCGTATCTGGCATACCACTTAGCTAATGATAGCTAGTTGGCCTCTGTTATGCAGCATCAATAATTCCTAACTGATAACTGAGGTTTGCTAAAGTCAGAAGTATCCGGCAACTCCAAGGATTGGCAAATGGTTAGAGAGTACTCAACCCAGAGACATCTGCCTCCGCTTGAAAGTGGCGTAGGCGTAGCCCGTCGTAGACATCGCTTAACTCGCCCTGAATTTGAACGGCGTTATGGGGCTGCACCTCATACCAAAAAAGCAGAACTGATAGAAGGAATTGTTTACATCGCATCTGATGTCAGACATGAGCAACATGGCAAACCCCACAGTCGGGTGATAACTTGGTTAGGAGTCTACCAATCACTGACTCCCGGCGTTGACTTAAGCGTTGAACCAACCGTCAGACTAGATTTAGACAATGAACCCCAGCCTGATGCAGTGCTGTTTATTGAAACAGACGCAGGGGGACAGACCCGTTTAAGCAGCGACGGTTATATTGAAGGATCTCCCGAATTGATTGTTGAAATTGCAGCGAGTAGCGTGGCGATCGATACAGGCAGCAAAAAGCAAGTTTATCGCCGTAATGGCGTGTTGGAGTACGTAATCTGGCAATCTTACGAGAATCAAATTGAATGGTTTTGCCTAATTGATGGTGAGTATCAATTGCTATCTCCCAGTGCAGATGGAATTATTCGCTCTCAGGTGTTTCCGGGTTTGTGGTTAGCGGTGGAGGCGCTGTTAAACAATCAGATGGTGCGAGTGTTGGAGGTGGTGCAAGCAGGGTTGAAGTCACCGGAACATAATGCGTTTGTACAGCAGTTGAAGAAACAGGAATAACTGTTTTACTTCTGAATTCTGAATTTTGAATTCTGCTGTAATTTACATCTGATTGTTGGCGCTGTTACAACCCGTAGTTTTAAAAACGTTTACCATACCTTAAGTTCTTTCATAAAACAAAAGTAGTTCACTAGGAACACAAACATCTGATTCAGTAGAGAGTTTTGTGATTTTCCTATCTGGCTAAATCACCTTATCTAAGTAAAATCTCAAAAATTTTCAATTTTGTTAAGGACTTCGTAGTGATAAATCAACAATATCTGAATTTTGAATTCTGATTTCTTCTTCAATTTGTTATTTTTTCTGCGCCACTAGTTAAGAGGTAATCTATGGTGCGAAATTCAAAGTTAGGGTACACAATGTTCCCTAAATCTATTCTGCGTCCATCCGTTGCTATAGGTATAATTGCATCTTTATTCGTTGGCGGAATAAGTTTTTATACAATAAAACTCTGGCAAAATTCTACCACTCAAGAAACACAAGTACCGACAACACAATTGCCACAGTTAAAAACGGTAACAGCCTTAGGAAGAATTGAACCACAGGGCGAAGTAATTAAACTATCTGCTGCCGTTTCTGGGGAAGGAAGTCGGGTAGAAAAGTTGTTGGTGAAGGAAGGCGATAGGGTAAAAGCAGGACAAGTAATTGCGATTTTGAGCAGCCACGATCGCCTACAAGCATCATTAAAAGAGGCGCAGGAACAGGTAAAAGTAGCCCAGGCAAACTTAAACCGCACCCAAGCAGGTGCTAAACGCGGTGAAATTAGCGCCCAAAAAGCTGCGATCGCTCGCCTAAAAGCAGAACGCCTTGGCGATATTGACTCCCAAGCAGCCACAATTGCCAAATTCCAGGCCGAAGTGGAAAACGCCCAAGCAGAAAACGAACGCTATCAGCAACTATTTGAACAAGGAGCAATTTCCGCCTCCCAACGAGACAGCAAGCGTTTAAATTTGGCAACAGCCCAAAAAAATTTGCAACAAGCCCAAGCAGAGTTAAATCGCACCCAATCAACTAGCCAGCAACAAATCAAAGAAGCCACAGGAACACTCGATCGAATCAGCGAAGTTCGAGGGGTAGATGTAGCAGCTGCCCAAGCAGAAGTCAATCGTGCCCTAGCAGCCATGAATCTAGCGGAAGTTAACCTCAAACAAGCCGAAGTGCGATCGCCCCAAAATGCACAGATATTCGAGATCCACACTCATCCAGGGGAATTAGTATCAAATGATGGCATTGCTGATATCGGACAAACCAGCCAGATGTACGTCATCGCCGAAGTTTACGAAAGCGATATCGGCAAAGTGCATTCAGGACAAAAAGTGCAAATCTTTGGTGATTTCCTACCCATTGAATTACAAGGAATCGTAGATCGCAAAGGCTTGCAAGTGCGGCAGCAAAATGTGATTAATACCGATCCCGCCAGCAATATCGACAGCAGAGTAGTGGAAGTCCACATCCGACTAAATGAAGCCTCCAGCCAAAAAGCCGCCAACCTAACCAATATGCAAGTTAAAGCAGTAATTGAACTATGAAATGGGCTTTGGGCATTGGGCATTGGGAAGGGGGAAAGGGAAAGGGGTAAGGGGGAAAGGTTAAATTTATCCCTTTACCCTTTACCCTTTAACCTTTACCCTTTTCCCTTTACCCTTTACCCTTTACCCTTTAACCTTTTCCCCCATCTCCCCACTCCCCACTCCCCACTCACTCCAAACTATGGGATTGATTGAACAATTGCGACGCCGAACCCCTCTAGGATGGCTGCAACTGAGTCATGAAAAAAGTCGTCTGTTGGTGGCATTGTTAGGCATTGCCTTTGCGGATTTGCTCATGTTCATGCAGCTGGGCTTTCAGACTGCGCTGTATGACAGTAACACTCGACTACATCGCAGTTTGCAAGCAGACATTGTTTTAACCAGTCCCCAAGCCCGTAACTTGCCAAGCTTGTCTACGTTTTCTCGGCGGCGACTTTACCAAGCAATGGATATACCAGGGGTGAAGTCGGCCCAAGCGATGTATTTCAACAACACAATTTGGAAAAATCCTGTAACACACCGCGAAACGGGGGTGTTAGTCATCGGTTTTAACCCAGACAAGCCAGCCTTTGATTTCCCGGATGTTAACCAGCAATTGCAGGCAATCAAGCTGCCGGGTGCGGTGTTGTTCGATCGCGGTGCTAGAGGAGATTATCAAAAAGCGATCGCCCAAATTGAGGAAGGTAAAATCGTCACTGCGGAAATAGAACGCCGCACAATTATCATTAGTGGTTTATTCCAAGTCGGGGCTTCCTTTGGCGCTGAAGGTAATTTGATTACGAGCGATCAAAATTTTTTGCGCCTATTTTCTGGGCGTCAGTCCAGCAGTGTCAGTCTAGGTTTGATTCAAATAAAACCAGGCTATGACCCAAAAAAAGTGGCAGCAATGCTCAAAGCCTATCTCAGAGATGATGTCAGAGTGCTAACCCACGCAGAATTTATTGAATTTGAGAATAATTTTTGGAGAACAAATTCGCCAATTGGGTTTATTTTCAACTTGGGTGTATCGATGGGTTTTGTGGTGGGCGTGATTATTGTCTATCAAGTCCTTTCCACCGATGTTAATGCCCATGTTCGGGAATATGCCACCTTCAAAGCAATGGGATATCGGAATTACTACTTGCTAGGCGTGGTGTTTGAAGAGTCTTTGATATTGGCAGCACTAGGGTTTTTTCCCGGATTGGGAGTATCTTTAGCACTTTACCACCTGACTCGCAAAGCTACAAATTTGCCCATGTACATAACTCTCATTCGGGCATTACAGGTATTAGTGCTGACGATAATCATGTGTGCAATTTCCGGTGCGATCGCCACCCGCAAACTCCAAGCCACCGACCCTGCTGATATGTTCTAGAAATTGTCATTAGTCATTAGTCATTGGTCATTTGCAAAGGAAAAATGATTAATGACGTTCGTTGTGAGTAAGTAAGTCGGTGCAATAAAACCAAACTGTGTAAAGAAAAGTAAATAAGGCTCAAACTCTTTCTCTCCCTGCTCCCCGCTCCCTGCCCCCTGCCTTACACCAACAATAATTATTTACGCCGACCTACTTAATCGAGCTATTTATGACTAATCAACCCGTTATCTCTATTAAAAATCTTGACCACTACTTTGGTCACGGCTCACTTCGCAAGCAAGTTTTATGTAATATCAATTTGGAGATTAACGTCGGTGAAATTATTATCATGACTGGGCCATCTGGTTCTGGCAAAACTACTTTGCTGACTTTAGTGGGTGGGTTGCGTTCTACCCAATTTGGTAGTTTGTGGGTGTTGGGACGAGAACTTTGTGGTGCTAGCGCCCAACAACTAGTCCAGGTACGACGCCATAATGGTTACATTTTCCAAGCACATAATTTACATGGTAGTTTGACGGCACTGCAAAACGTCAAAATGGCTTTAGAATTACACAAACATATTGGGTTAAAAAAGATGCAAACTCGGTCAGCCCAGATGCTAGAGCAGGTAGGACTAGGCAAGCATTTACATTACTATCCTGATAAACTGTCTGGGGGACAAAAACAAAGAGTAGCGATCGCCCGTGCCTTGGTCAGTCATCCTCAAATTATCCTAGCCGATGAACCCACCGCCGCCCTTGACAGTCAATCTGGACGAGATGTGGTCAACCTCATGCAAAAACTGGCAAAAGAACAAGGCTGTACCATCTTGATGGTCACTCATGACAACCGCATCCTAGACATTGCCGATCGCATCCTTCACATGGAAGATGGTAAGCTCAACTCAAAATTAAAAATATCAGCCTCAAGCTAATCATCTGAAATTTCTCAATCAGCTAATAACAAAAAACAATTAAGTAAAATCACTGAAAATTTCTCTAGTTTACCAACACTGAAAAAATCTGTTATTACTATGTAGGTGGAGATTATAAATTACATACTAAATTAAGCTAGCTTTGTGTAAATGCTAGTCTCCTGAATTTTTTGGTTATTTCTGGCACTTTCTCTCTGACTTAGCTGACTTAGGTGATTTACTTAGACTAACTTTGGCCTCATAGTATGGTATGAGTGTCCAGTTGAGTAAGTGTCCAGTTGATTCCCAGATTTTCTTCAAGTACCATTATGTAGTGACTTTAACCAAAAAAAGTTTCTTTTGTTGCTTAACAAGCGATGCTTATGGCAAGCCACTAAAGCGTTTTTACCATCAGTGAAATTTTACGAACAATCACAATGTCATACACTTTGGTTATTAGAGTTAATACAAATTTACAAAAATACACTTACAAATCATTCTTCGCCAATGTCTGCTCGTTGTTTGCTTAGTGTTCATAAATGCTTAGAGCATTTGCCAAACAAAATTTATGGCTTCAACAACATCTGCTATCAAAAGGAAACACTAGTAGTAATCAGCTAGTTTATTTTCCAACACAAGCAAGGGATTTTTTATAGCTCTATGATTACTCAGAATCACACTAGTAATTCAAACAAGAACTTGCTCGGCTTGAATGTCAAAAATTTGACCAATAATTGCCGTGCAATAAATTTCTTCAAGGTAACATTTGCTGTTGTCCCGATCGTCTGGGCATTGCCTGTAGATGCTTTACAAGTAAAAGTGACTCCAACTAATCCTCAATTAGGGGATACACTTTCGGTAGAAATTAATTTAGAGAATCCGGAGAATGGTACAAATCCAACATTAGCTATTGGGAAAAATACATATCCAGCATTTGAAATTGCACCTAATCAATATCGAGCTTTTGTTCCTACAACTCCGTTGGAAAAACCTGGAACTAGATCCCTTCAGGTTACAGGAGATGGTCAGGTACAAAACTTGGCGGTGAATGTGCAAAATCGCAAGTTCCCCGTACAACGCATTACTTTACCACCAGGTAAAGCTGGAGTAGACGCCACAGAGTATGAACTCAAGCGCGTAGCAGCTTTGAAAGCACTACAAACACCGGAAAAATATTGGAGTGGAGTATTCCTCAGACCAAATGCAGGGCGGATGAGTACAAACTATGGTGTACGTCGCTACTATAATGGTAAATTTGCAGAGGACTACTATCATCGTGGCCTTGACTACGCTGGTGCTACCGGTTCAGCCGTAATTGCCCCAGCCGCTGGGCGAGTTGCTTTGGTAGGTAGGGTATCCCAAGGGTTTCGGATTCACGGTAACGTAGTTGGCATTGACCACGGTCAAGGAGTAACCAGTATTTTCATGCACCTGAGTCGTATTAACGTTAAAGAAGGTGATTTTGTCAAAGCTGGTCAACTCATTGGCGCAGTAGGTTCAACAGGTGCAGCCACTGGACCACATCTACACTGGGGTCTATATGTTAATGGACTAGCTGTCGATCCAACACCTTGGCGAACTAAGGTCGTCAAATAGTAGAGGCGGAATCGATCGCGTCTGTGTATAATTTGGATATTTTTGCGTAAATTAAGCAAAATAAATTGGATTGATACCGTCCCTACCAAGCTTTGCTAACATAAATGATGATAAGCGTTATGAGTATCGAAAAAATTGTAGAACAAGCTCTCCAGGATGGTTATTTGACACCAGCAATGGAAGCAGAAGTCGGTAGAATATGTGACAATGCTTCGGAACTCTCCATAGAAGAGTACATGGCGCTCGATCGCCTAATGGGTGCGCTATTGACTGGTGAGGTAGTGGCGGTACCTCGTAAACAATTCATTAACGTCATGGAAGAATTGGTACTAACAGAAGCGATCGCCAGAGTCGCCGAAATCGAAGCCACCAGTGAAAGTTCCTTAGACGTTGGTGATATTGCAGCCTACGCTCTCAATCGGCTACCACCGTTGTATGCAACTACAGAAGAAGGCGCTAACTACCAACGCCAACGCGCTCAAGCAGAACTCCAAGAACTAATTTCCCAGCAAGTAAATGAGGCGATCGATCGTTACCTAGATCGACCTAATTTCTTCCCAGAACGACAAGTCTTGGGCAAAAGCACTGGCAATGAAGCTCTCGTGCAAATTGGTGCTTTGCTTAGAGCATATGCACCTAACTTTGAGCAAAAATCATAATTTTAAGGGCATTGGGCATTGGGAAGGGGGAAAGGGAAAGGGGTAAGGGGGAAAGGTTAAATTTATCCCTTTACCCTTTACCCTTTAACCTTTTCCCCTACCTCCCTCATCTCCCTCATCTCCCGGTTGGTGAGCGAAGTCGAACCACATCTCCCTCATCTCCCTATGCCCCATCCCCCATGCCCCTTAATTCAATCACGCACTAACACTGTTGTTCCTAAACTCACTTGCTCATACAACAATCTGACATCAGAATTACGCATTCTTAAGCAACCGTGGGATACAGCCGTTCCTACCAAGTCAATTTCCGGTGTGCCATGAAAGCCTATTTCGTTGCGTCCATCTGACCAAAAGCCAATCCATCTGTCTCCCAAAGGACTATCTGTACCCGCCTCAAATACTTTGCCAGTAATTGGATGACGCCAGACTGGATAATGCCGCATGTGTATTACTTGGAAAGAACCTGTGGGTGTTTCCCAACCTTTCTTACCGACAGCAATCGGGTAGCTAGCTATTACCTCGTCTCCTGCGTATACGTAGGTGCGGCGATCGCTTAAATCAACCACGACTTTTGTTTTCCCAGATACTAGCTTATTAGACGGTATTTGTTGAGCAGAAGCTTGAGGCCATATAGCTTTTGGCCAACTGTCCACAATTGGATTTTGGGTTTCTGTTTGCGCTACTAACCGTGTCTTGGTTGGTAGTTCCGCAAGATTAGCTATATTTTTCTTAATTGTTTGGGATTTAGTTTCAGATTTCACAGCAGAAGAATTGAGCGTAGAAGCTTTTTCCTCAGCTACTTTAGCTACATTTTTCTTAATTTTTTTCGACTGAGTTTGAGGCTTAAGTCTAGAAGACCTGGCAACAGTTGCTTTAACTACATTCTTCTTAATTATTTTCGACCGAGTAACAGACTCAATAGCTGAAGACTTTGGTTTTAAGTTCCTCTCGACAGTTGAGCTTTGGGTGTTTTCCACAGGAGACACAGATGCACCCAGCGCAACTTGCCCTAAACTTACCTGAGGGTTAGTTAGGTTAGAACCTTGCCCCATCGAAGCGGATGCAGACTTTTCAAACTGCCGTTGTGCCGTAGTAATGCGCCAATGCACAGCTAATGACAAAAATGCTGTGCCAAAACAAAGCAACATTACCATACGCCCTACAGATTCATTTCTTACCATTGCTATCGCCTATTGTTTATCCCTGACGTATCCAACCGAAGAATTGAATGGGTTCATCATCCGATCATCAAAAATTTATCAATACTTATCACTTCTGTTATAAATCTGCCAACAGCTCTGGGCAAACTAAGGCTATACGCATTGTCCCAGGAGCAAAACTCCAAGTGAGGAATCTCATTCCTCCAAAGTTCAAGAGGTCGTAAGCCTCTACTCGGACTTTCTGGTGGAATTTTGGAAATGCAGCAATCAATCATTAATGGTGTGGGCGGGAGAAAAACCATGTTTGAAAAACTATTGCTAGCAGTCACGATTACATTTTCCCTCAATTTCTTTTTTCAAGTTCACCTACCAGAACAAAATAACTCTGGTGCTAGTTACGGGGTACAACCAGAACAATCAGCAACTATTCTGGTAAGAAAATTTAAAAAATAAACTACCATTATCGCCACTAAAGCAGCCCAACTTCCAGAAATTGTTGCCTAAACTTTAAAGCTATCAAGAAGTTAGAATTACAAAATTTTCATCTTCATCCTTATAACCAAATTTAATTATCTCGATCAAGCGTATATACCCAGTTGCAAAAAGTAGCAAAATGTGCATATTTAATGTGCCTTTGTTAGCTGATGGGTGAAATAGAAACATCCAAAGTATAAAAAGAAAAAGGTTCTTTTGACTGCTATGAATTTAGCCAAACTTGTATGCCTCAGTGTTCCAGTCATAAATCCGTCACCTTAGCAAGGAACTTGTGCCTCATTAGCAGGTCTAATAGAAAGGGATGATTTAGAGCCAGTACGATCTATGAGTCAGTCGATTACTGTATCCTGGTCAACGGTTGATGCAAAGTATTCAGAAGCATCAGTGCAAGTTGACAAACTACCTAACCACGATTTAATTTTGCGTTGTCAAGCTGGACTGCGCCCGGATCGTGCTGCGTTTGCGGAACTATTGCGCCGCTATCAAACCCAAGTCGATAGGGTTCTATACCATTTAGCTCCAGATTGGGGTGACAGAGCTGATTTAGCTCAAGAAGTTTGGATTCGAGTGTATCGGAATATTAACCGATTACAAGAGCCTGCTAAATTTCGGGGCTGGTTAAGCCGCATTGCAACCAACTTGTTTTACGACGAATTGCGAAAACGCAAGCGCATTGTCAGTCCCTTGTCACTCGATGCTCCCCGCTCAGTAGAGGATGGCGAGATGGATTGGGAAATTGCTGGCGATACCCCAGGGCCTGAAGAAGAACTGACAACTCGAGAATTTTACGAACAACTACGGGAAGCGATCGCCGATTTACCAGAAGTATTTCGTACTACTATTGTCCTGAGAGAAATTGAAGGCATGGCATACGAAGAAATTGCTGAAATTACTGGAGTTTCCTTGGGAACTGTCAAATCAAGAATCGCCAGAGCTAGATCCAGATTGCAAGCTCAGTTGCAAAACTATCTAGATTCCTAATTTACAGTATTTTGCCTCTACCCAATGGCCGAATTTAAGCATTGATTAAGAATTAGTAGAAAGATATAGATTACTTCTGCCTTTAGGAAGAAAATTGAGTAATTTTTCCAAATTTTCGGTTGGCTTTACCCGTGTATGAATTGGTAATAATGTTAAGATGACTACTGATTCTCAATTTGATGAGCGTTCCCACTTACAACTTCCTGAAGATTTGTCAGATGGAATAGTTGAGTATACCAATGAATCAACGGGTTTTATGGATATGGTGAAGCGCGATCGCTTCGAGTTATTAAGTGCTTATCTCGATGGTGAAGTCACAGCAGCCGAACGCAGGCAAGTAGAAGAATGGTTGGCAAATGATGCCTCAGTTCAATGCTTGTATGCCCGACTGTTAAAGCTTAGACAGGGCTTGCGGACTCTCCCAGTGCCCACACCCCAACAGTGTCCAGAAGCAACAGCCGAGCAGGTATTGGCACGTTTGCGCCGACGTTCTCGTTTCAACTGGATGGTTGGAAGCGCAGCCGCAGCGGCTTGTGTAATTGGGGCAGTATCTGGCTTATTACCTGGTGGTGGTTCGAGAACACCACAACTGGCACAACGGCCACAAATACAACCAATACAAACTTCGTCAGCGTCTGTTGTACCTCCTTCTTCGCTAATGGTGGGACTAAATAACCCAGTAATTGAAATTCCGAAAGCAGCAGTAGCCTCTCCGGAAAACTCAATTTATCTAGTACCACCGCAACGTCGGGACTCCAGAGACGACATAAATTAATTAATCTCAAAGTTAACAGTTGACACCGGAGCCACTCCACCAACCCTCAGGTTGGAGGACACCTCCCAATTTGTCAACTTGCTCTATACTCATTAAATAAACCCAAGCCCATCCCAGAGAAAGCCATTCTCCCTGATAAACCTCGATAGTTTTTCGATTATAGAGGTTTTCTGAGATTTGTCTAGCGGGGTGGTAATCTTCCAACACATCTAGCTGATTTAAAATCGTTGGGTTAGCAAAAGATAGTAAATATCCGTAGACTTGGCTATCTCCTGGTGTCATTGCTGGGTAGCCCATTGGCAAAGCAAACAATTTGCCTTGTACAAAAGCTCGTTTGACATCTACGACTTTGCTAGCACAGTATCTCTTATAGTTACCTTCACCTGGTTTGAGAGTGCCGTACACAAAAACCTGCACCAAATCAGAAAATTGTATATTTGATTCAAACATCGCCTATTTAAAGCATTTGATTAAAGAAGTCGGAAGTCGGAAGTTGTTCTTCTGAAGTACAGTCAGGACTTACGCACAGGTAACGCAAAATCGTAGACGCCCAGCGGCTTCCCGCAGCGTACCACAGAGAACGCAGCAAAAAGTCTGAGCGCCGGAAGCCGACGCTCAGAACTTTTCAAGCTAGAGGGCACAGAGGAATAAGAGTTTCAGAGAGTTTTTGCGTAAGTCCTAAGAACGTCAGCGAAAGCGTGAAAAAAAGCGTGAAGTAGAGATACGGGAGGTAGTAAATGCAATTTTTTACTTATACCGATTCTCTATGCAGATGAGCTTAGTTGACTGGGCGATTGATTTGGTGATTAGAGAGGAGTCGTAGAGAAGACTGATTGGTGATTTTTGCGATCGCTCCACCACTCCCTATAAAGTAAAGGCATCTGAAGCATAATTAACTCGATGACACTGTAAGCTCTCGCTCTTTGACTTTAGTTTTTTCTGATGGATTTAATAAAGCGATCGCAGGTTGTTCTTCCTTTCTGTACACCGAGCTTAATAGGATATCTAGCACATCAGCTTCCCGGGCAAGTTCGATGGCACGATGGGTAATGATATCGCCCGGAATTAAAATTACGCTATCATCCTTGTTTAAAATGATTCGATTCACGGTACGTCCTAAAGCATCTTTGATGCGGTGTTCTTCTAATGTTTGAATTGCCTGTTGGCTTACCTGTTCAAATCTTTTTTGGAGGATTGCCACTAAGCTAGTTACATTCTCTTGTACGCGAACAACACTATCAACCACCAATTCGCCTGTATCGGAAAGTGTGCGATTGGTACTAGAACCAACTGCGTCAATGAAGGTTAAGCCAACGGCATTGAGTAGCGCCCGTTCTTGCTTGTAACTGCGGCTGCGCTCAATTACTTGTTGGGTAACAATTTGTCCTGGTGCAGCTACCACTAATCCATCATTAGTCCGGACTAACTGATGCACTCGTCGTCCCAAAGCTTCTTCTACTAAATAACTAGCAACAATATTGCTGGTTGAGTTACTCAACTCGGCTGTTAAGCTGCCTTTTGTTGCTTGGAACAGTTGGTTAAGTATTCCCTGATGCTCGGCTCGTTCGGCAATCTCCAATGTAATTGGCTGTCCTTGAGCAATTAGCAATGTTCCATTCGGGGAAATTACATCGTAATCAACTACTCTATCAATTACCAATGCCTTTTGTTCTTCTGGATTGATAATTGCATTCATTAATTTGGTGGCAGTGTTGCGAGCTGTCAGTCGCAACTTTTCATCGGCGATCGCAGTTGTTTGTTTGACAGTTTCCTGGAATTGATTGCTAGTTGTGTCTACAGTTTGCTGAATTTTGCGATTTAACTCAGCTGCAACATCACCTCCAGCTGCTCGATAAAGTTGATGGAGTACGCCCAGATGTTCGGCCTCATTTGCAATCGATCTGGTAATTGTTTGTCCCCGCATCGCTAACACGCTGCCATATGGGGCAAATACATCTCTATCTGCAATTTGACCAACTACAAAAGCTTTTTGCGCTGTTGAATCGATAATCGCGTTTGTCAGCGATGTTGTTGCTGCTTGATTGGCATCTTGCAATTGTCTGCTAACAGCCTCAGTTGTTTCTTGGAATTTTTCTGTAGCAATCTCACCTACTTTCTGAAGTTTTTGATTAGCTGCTGCTGTGGTGTCTTGTATTGTATTGCTAGCTGTTTGAATGGCTCCTTTAAAACCACCCACTTGTTCTTGCATGAGTTCAGCAGTTTCAACAGGTACGAATGCAAAATTCTCTCCGATTTTGAGCGTGTTAGTAGCAGGAACAAAGCATCGTCCAGAATAAGCATCAGCAAACAAACCGCCGGATACTTCGTATCCTTCAACGACTCCTGTCTGTTCGTCAAAATAAAGGTCAATCATTGTTCCCAAATCGCGTCCGTTTACAGTCAAGATTCGGGTTCCTTTAAGCACATTGTTGCGCTTTACAATAGCTCTAATTTCTGGCGCTTTCTTAATTTTGACAACTGCTGCTTTTGAAGGTACAATTACAGCGTTTAAACCAATCGCCTGTACTTGAGCAAATGGAATCACACGGGCACTGCGAAACAAGCCGCCATCATCCACAAGCAGTCCCAGAAGTCGATCGCTCTGTTGGTCAAAAATCAAGTCTTGAATCCGCTCAATTCGCTCTCCGGTGTTGTAAGCAACAACAATTTTTCCTATTAAATCAGTTCCTCGACGCATATCTTTGATTCCTTTGGTAGTGCTGAGTTCCTAAAGTTTGTTTGCAGTTCGCGAAGAAGGGTAAAGGGTAAAGGGTAAATAAATTGCAGGAGGATTGTCACCTCCCCAATTAAAGACCTGATTTTATGAGGGGGCTTTAAACCCATTTGGGGAAAGGGGAAACCAAAAAGATACATGCCCTGCAAAATCCATCCCTTTACCCTTTACCCCTTCCCCTTTCCCCCTTTCTTGGTAAATAATGCCGCTTGCTTTGAGCCGGGGAACCCGTCCTTCGCAATGGCTTTTCCTCACAGTTTCTCGATGATTAAAAAATCAATTATGAATACTTGTTACTCAGCACTATTTTAGATAAGCGAGTTGTTGGAGAATTAGAAGATAAACTACTTGTTTGCAGGTTAATTTTTACTTTTTGAACCAGATCCTCTAAATCGAAAACACCTTTATATTCAAGTACTCCAGCTGCGGCGATCGCTACAACCATCGCAGAAAGCACATACAAATTAGCAGGCGATCGCCGCTGTCCTATCAATCTTGGCATTGTTTTATTCCTTATTATCTTATCGAGCAAAAACAGAGTAATTTTGGCTAATTCATAGCTCTATCGAAGCTAGAAAATCTTTTTCAAAATTAAATTTTAATTAATTAAGACTACAGAAAAAAAGCAATCCTCTAAAAATTATATTTATTTATGAGGATTGCTGTATTTCAATCAAATTCATCGTCAAAATTAGTCAAAAAATCAGTATGCTTGCGATTGCACTAACACTCTATAAGTTAGCGACAAATCCTGCGCTACAGTTTTAATAACGATGACAAGTCTGAATTCGCTAATTCTGAATTTTGGATTCTTGAGACAGCAAAGTTGATTAGTCAATCAGTTTTTTCACTTCATCTTTGGTGTTTTCAACAGACTGGCTAACATTAGCCTCAGCTTGTTTTAGCTTGCCTTCGGCTTCTAGCTCTGGATTGTCAGTTACTTGACCTGCAATTTCTTTAGCTTTACCTTCAATGTTTTTGGCAGTTGCTTTGATTTTATCTTCTAAGCTCATAAAATTCTCCTTCGATAATCAGGTTGAAAAGTTTGTCAAAAATCAAGACTTTGGATTCTTACTACTCTTTCTTCCGAAAGAGATAAGGATGATTCGTAAGAATTATTGACATATAAATATATCAATGTTAAAGCTTGATTGTGCTTTGTTTAGGAAGCTTTTAGCTTTCATTTTTAGTATACATAAAAATTTAAAAATTTACATACAACTACTAAAAATGCACGAGTCTATTAGTTTATCTATATTGTAAAGACTTCGTAAAAACTTTTAAATATTTAACTTTTTAATATAGATGTGTGACCTGTTTCTAGCAATTTTGTGACCTGTTTTTAGCAGCAAATGTAAAATCCTGAAACTTTGATGAATACAAGGTTCGGCATCATAGTTCTACTAATTTTTAGACCTTACATCTTGCTGGTTGCAAAAAGTATTTATTAATTATATTTATAGCTTTGATAATTAAGAGTTAATTTATTAAATCATCATCTTTTAGGTTAAAATTAAAGATTATCCCCTGTGCTTTATACAAAAATTATTTACAATAAAAGTTGCGTGTCAAAAATCTGCACCTAGCAAATATCAGAAATTACTTTCAATAGATAACAATAACAATCAATATGGAACGCCTATCTGAAGCATTACGAAATCGGATAAAGGTTACAGTAAAACGAACAAGAGAAGCGATCGCAGATTCCTTAGTTGACTTAGAACAAAAAAGTAAAGTCAATTTAGTTGACGTAAAAGAGCAGGTTAAAACACAGCTTTTTGAAACAAAAAATCAAGTTAAAACTCAAATTTATGAAGTTAAACAGCAGGTTGAAACACATCTGGTCACTTGGAATAATTTTCGTCAGACTGAGAGTATCCAGTCCGAGCGCTTTGCTATTTTCCTGCTGAAACTACTACTTAAAGAGCAGAAATCTCCAGCGGAAAAACCAAGGTTTAAAGCAGGTTCTTTATTTCCTGATGGCTCCACAACATTAGCAGCATTGACGTTGGTACTGCGAGGTGTGGCAGAAGTTTTGTCACAAAAATCAGATTTATCCTGGAAAATTAAGTCTGATTCGATTTTGAGTTACGAAAAACCTGTTAATAAAGGACGTAGTGGGCAAATCGAGTATTATATCAGCGATGAAAGTTTTTCTCCACAAAAACAAGCATCAACAATAGATGCTGCTCTTACCACCATTGAGGAATTTGACCCAAGAGCAGGTGCTATTCATCTAATTTACTGTGCTAAAGCAGCCGAGCTTCACCAACCTTGTAATCAAGCTTTTGCGATCGATGATAAACAGTTAGTTGAATATACAGGTTTATCAAAGCGCCGTGATTTGAGCAAATCACAAAAATTAGAGATTCTAGATACTTTGGTAAGACAACCTGCTCAAGTGTTGGCAGAAATTACTTGGTTCAATACAGATAAAATTCCGGCGTTTACAACAACAGATTGGCAAATTTGGAATGTTTCTGTGGAACACAAATTTGCTGAAGCAGAGAATAGCCATTGCAAACCGATCGGTTTAACTGTTACTGTCAAACCCGGCGAGTGGGCAAGATACTTTTTGAACAAATCAGAGTATTACTACCATACAGGCATCATCACTAAGAAAACCGTACAAACGCTTTTTAGTATTGGCAAGCATAACGTCGGTGCTGCCAGAATCCTGATTTGGCTGACTTTTCAAATTGGGCCCGGATTACAAAACCGCTTGATTGGCAAAACGCTGTTAGAAATTGCCTATGGAGAAAAACGAGTTACAGCAGCAGCAAGCGATCGCCAACTGCGTCGCTGTTTAGCTGACGATTTTGAAACTGATATGAATGTTGTTAAAAAAGCTGGATGGCAAATAGAACTTGAAATTGGGCCAGATTGGTTGGAGAACAAGCAAGGCAAACGTCCGGCTGGATTTTGGCAAGAACTTTTAATATCAAGGTGGCGGTTCAATTTGCCGTTAGAAGCACAACAACGGTTAAACAACCCGCAAAGCCAAAACAGAATTACCCGCCAAACCAAAAATCTGCGTCAACTGCGATCGCCATCAGGTGAGATTATTCGCAAAGCCAGAAAAGCTAAAGGCTGGTCGAGGGCGTTTTTTGCCTCAACGATGGGGAAAAGCATCTCTTGGGTTGACGCTGTAGAAACCAATCACCGCCAAGTCTCTGCCAAAGATTTACCCATGCTAATAGAACGTCTCGATCTTCACCCTATGGATTGGTAAGTAGATGTAGCGAACTGCAATCATAACCAAATACTTTAGTATTGGCTTGTGGTCAGGAAGATCAAAAACAGGCATTGTTGAGAAATGTAAATATAGCTTGATTCAAGGCAAGCAATTGACAAACAAATATTCACTTGTACAGCTTACTTATCTATCCCTTTATTCTTATCTTACATTTGGCTAAGATGAGGCTAGAAGTGGCGATCGCACTAGTAAGTCACTAGTCCACACTTTACAGTATTCTTACCCTGCTCCTCAGTAATGGGGAGTTTTTTATCAAACTTTCCGATATGCAAAAAAGGACTCTCCCTGACAGCCTAAGAACTTTAGGGATATAAGATAGATAGGAATAGGGAATACAGGAGATTTATAAATTTATTTTATAATTTAATTCTAAAAATTACTAGACAGAGAAATCATTTAGTAGTTCAAATGTTCTAAAAGTAGCGAAATACATAGAATTAATAGAAAGAAAGTGTAACAGGCATGAAACCATTGGAAATACCTTATTCAGTTGATTCCCGATACAACCCCGCAGCGATTGAAGAAAAATGGCAAAAAACATGGGCAGAACTTGGCTTAGATCGAACGCCGACAGCTAGCAACAAGCCAAAATTCTACGCTTTGTCCATGTTTCCTTATCCATCGGGCAGCTTACACATGGGTCACGTGCGTAATTATACTATTAGTGACGTGATTGCCCGCCTCAAGCGAATGCAAGGGTATCGGGTAATACACCCAATGGGTTGGGATGCCTTTGGCTTGCCAGCAGAAAACGCTGCCATTGACCGCGGTGTACCGCCAGCAAAGTGGACTTATCAGAATATTGCCCAGATGCGGCAGCAATTGCAGCGTCTTGGTTTATCTATAGACTGGGAATGCGAAGTCGCTACCTGTTCGCCAGAATATTATAAGTGGACGCAATGGATTTTCTTGCAGTTTTTACAAGCGGGTTTAGCTTACCAAAAAGAAGCGGCGGTAAACTGGGACCCCATTGACCAAACTGTACTGGCAAATGAGCAAGTCGATAACGAAGGACGTTCTTGGCGCAGTGGGGCAATAGTTGAGCGCAAATTGTTGCGGCAGTGGTTTTTTAAAATTACTGACTATGCCGAAGAATTACTCAATGACTTGGATAAGTTGACTGGTTGGCCGGAACGCGTCAAATTAATGCAAGCAAATTGGATTGGGAAATCCACAGGTGCTTACTTAGAATTTCCGATTGTTGGGATAGATGAAAAAATCCCTGTATACACCACACGCCCAGATACCGTTTTTGGTGTGAGTTACGTGGTGTTAGCACCAGAACATCCTTTAACAAAGCGTGTCACCACGAAAGAACAACAAGCCGTTGTAGAAGCCTTTATTAAAGAGGTTTCTAATCAAAGTGAGTTGGAACGTACCGCTGAAGATAAACCTAAGCGGGGTGTCCCCACGGGTGGGGTAGCAATTAACCCGTTTACAGGGGAAGAAGTGCCCATTTGGATTGCTGACTACGTACTGTATGAATATGGTACTGGGGCAGTTATGGGTGTACCAGCACATGATGTCCGGGATTTTAAGTTTGCCCGGACTTATGATTTGCCGATTGATTTTGTCATTGCTTCCCCAGATGATGTTGTAGGTTTTGACTTAACTCCCACATCAGAGACGGATGAAGTCACACAACTCGTGCAAATTGAATACAACCAGGCATACACTGAACCAGGAATTTTAATTAATTCCGGTGCTTTTACTGGCATGACTTCCATAGATGCGAAAGGGGCGATCGTTAAGTATGCCGAACAACAAGGTTTTGGTAAAATGCGGGTGCAATATCGCTTGCGAGATTGGTTGATTTCCCGGCAGCGGTACTGGGGCGCACCGATACCCGTAATTCACTGTCCTAATTGTGGGATAGTGCCAGTGCCCGACAAAGATTTGCCAGTACAATTACCAGAAGAGGTGGAATTTACTGGACGTGGTGGTTCACCTTTGACTCAGTTGGAAAGTTGGGTAAATGTAACTTGTCCGACTTGCGGCACTCCAGCGAAGCGGGAAACTGACACGATGGATACTTTTATTGATTCCTCGTGGTATTTCTTGCGCTTCCCTGACGCTAAGAATGAACAACAGGTTTTTGATTCCAGTAAAATCAATGACTGGATGCCAGTAGATCAGTACGTAGGTGGGATTGAACACGCAATTTTACATTTGTTGTACTCGCGGTTCTTTACTAAGGTACTGCGGGACAGAGGTTTATTGAATTTTGATGAACCGTTCCAACGTCTGTTAACTCAAGGCATGGTGCAGGGTTTAACTTACTTGAATCCTAAAAAGGGCGGTAAAGATAAATGGATTCCTTCTAATCTGGTGAATGCTGCTGACCCCCGCGACCCCCAGACCGGCGAACCGTTGCAACGTCTCTACGCCACCATGTCTAAATCCAAGGGTAACGGTGTAGCGCCAGAAGATGTAATTTCCAAATATGGTATAGACACAGCGCGGATGTTCATCTTGTTCAAAGCGCCGCCAGGAAAAGACCTGGAATGGGATGAAGCTGATGTAGAAGGACAATTCCGCTTTTTAAATCGAGTTTGGCGTTTGGTGACAGATTATGTTGCTGCTGGGGTATCCCGGAAGAAAGCCCAACTTTCTGATTTAAGTAAGCCAGAAAAGGAATTGCGGCGGGCAATTCACACTGCTATTCAAGCGGTGACGGAAGACGTGGAAGATGAATATCAATTCAACACAGCTATTTCAGAATTGATGAAATTGAGTAATGCTTTAACTGATGCCGATGGGAAAAATTCACCAATTTATGCAGAAGGTATTCGGACTTTGGTGGTATTGCTGGCACCCTTTGCACCACACATTGCTGACGAATTGTGGCAGTTGCTGGGTGAAAGTGATTCTGTTCACACGCAAACCTGGCCATCATTTGACCCAGATGCTTTAGTAGCTGATGAAATCACTTTAGTAATTCAAGTTATGGGCAAGACTCGTGGGGCAATTCAAGTACCGGCACAAGCTGATAAAGCCGCGTTGGAAAAATACGCCCGTGAATCTGAAGTTGCCCAGCGTTACATTGAAGGCAAAGAGATTAAAAAGGTAATTGTGGTGCCTGGAAAGTTGGTAAATTTTGTAGTCGGGTAAAGGGCTTTTTAGAAAGGCGGGGAAAGGGGAAAGGGAAAAGGGCAAAGGGCAAAGGAATTGAATTACAGATGTTTGTTTCATTCATCTTGCCACCAGCTACGTGCTTTCAACAAACATGAGCCAAAGATAAAGCAAAAAGCGCTTAAAAAAAACCTTTTCCCTTTAACCTTTCCCCTTTTCTCCATAGTTTTGCTAGTTGATTACAACCAAGGATGGCGTGGTGGATTGACGTTGTTGAGAAAGTAGTTACCTACAGCGTAGTATTTCCAACGCACGGGATCGTGTAAGGTATGCGCTCTGGCATTCCGCCAATGGCGATCGTAGTTAAATTGCTGCAAGGTAGATTTAGTACCTGCTAGTTCAAATAATTTATTAGTTGCTAGCAATGATGCTTCTGTTGCCAATGCTTTTGCTTCAGCAACTGCAATAGAAGCCTCGACTACCTTGGCTTCTTCCAAGTCGGAAGTATTTGCTGCATCAATAAACTCACCAGCACGCTTTAGCAATGCTTCGGCAGCATGAACCTGGATTTGGACTTGTCCAAGGTTATAGATAGTCAAAGGATCGTCGTAGGCATGTTCTAAATTACTATCAACCCAAGGACGAGTATGGTTACGAACGAAGTTTATTGTATCTCGTACAGATGCTTTGGCAATTCCCACATCTACGGCAGCTTGAATAATCTGAGCTACAGCGCCCATAGGGGTGGCACGCTCGAATGCTAGGTAATGGGGAATCACATACTCTGGTTTGACTTTGACATTTTCTAGAATGGTGGTGCCGCTAGCAGTAGTTCGCTGTCCAAAGCTTGTCCAGTCATCAAGTAAAGTTATTCCTGGTGCATCTCGCTCCACAAAAGCGATCGCCGTTTTACCTTGTTCATTAGCAGCAATTACGGGAATCCAATGAGCTAACAATGCACCAGCAGAATAATATTTACGCCCATTGAGAATATATTCATCACCAGACTTTTCTAAACGCGTCTGGACATCGGTAACGGATTTAGTACCAATTTCCGAAAAGGCATTGCCAAACCTTTTACCTTGTAATACCAAATCAAAGAAAAATTGTTTTTGTTCATCTGTGCCATCTAGACGAATTGCTTCCACCATGTAGAGGTGATTTTGAGGAATTTGTCCGAGACTGGAATCTGCTTCGGAGATAATTTTGATGACTTCTGCCAGAGTGGCATGAGATACAAACGCACCACCATACTCTTTGGGAACTGTAATCCCCCACAACCCACTAGCAGAAAACTTTTTCACCTCTTCATAAGGTAAACGCCGATCGCGATCGCGTTCTGAATCTTCTTTGACAAAATCAGCAGCTAACTCATGAGCGATCGCGATCGCTTCGGCATCACTTGTAATCACATGAGCTTTTTGTTCGGTATCAATTGTAGTTGTCATCAATTCACCTTTGTAACTTATCTATTTACCACTGGAAAATCTTTGGCTACACATTTACTAACTCTTCAGTTGTGCGACGACGTGCCTCAATTTTTCGTACCAAAGGAATGACTTCACGTCCGAATGCTGCCAAGTCATCGCTATAGTGCAGAAAGCCACCCAGAATTAAATCTACGCCTACTTCGTAGTACTGACGAATGCGCGAGGCGACTTGCTCTGCTGTACCAATCAAGCCTGTTCTAAAGCCGTCGTTGTACTGTACCAAGTCTTCAAAATTTGAATTTGCCCACATTCCTTGTTGTTCACGAGTGGAAGCTCCTGCATGTTTGACGGCTTCTCCAAATCCTTGTACAGCTTCTTTATCGGCCTGGGCTATAATCTCTCGCAACACTGCATGGGCTTCTGCTTCGGTATCTCGTACCAAAATGAAAGCATTTAGGCCAAACTTTACTTTACGTCCTTCTTGACCTGCCAGAGCAGATACTTCCTGAATTTGCTCTTGTACGCCTTCGATAGTATTGCCATTCATGAAATACCAATCAGATACACGGGATGCCATACGCCGGGCGGCTTTGGAGTTACCACCTTGAAAAATTTCCGGGTGTGGATTGTGGTTAATCGGTTTCGGTTTTACCCAACCACCATTGATGCGGTAAAAGTCGCCTCTGAAGTGGAAATCATCTTCTGTCCACATACCTTTCAGCACACGGATAAATTCTTCGGAACGACGATAACGTTCATCATGCTCTAACCAAGGTTCGCCATAAATCGTGAATTCACCTTTGAACCAACCACTGACGACATTTAAACAGAACCGACCTTGAGAAATAAAATCAATTGTCGAACCCATTTTGGCAACCACGCCGGGATGCCATAGCCCCGGATGAACAGCAGCAATCAATTTGAGCCGTTCGGTTACTGGCGCTAAAGCTGCTACTGTCGAGAGCGCTTCTAATTGATATTCTGCACCGTAGCTAGCAATAAATCGAGCTTGAGCTAAAGCATAGTCAAAACCCACTTGCTCAGCTGTTTGAGCCAGCTTTGCGTTGTAATCAAAAGTCCAATCTGTGCGTTGGGGAATTTTGCTAACTACCAATCCCCCACTAACGTTGGGAACCCAATACGCAAACTTAATATCCATTAACTTCCGCCTTGATAGTGTTAAAAACTTTTGAGCAACACATTTTTGGGTGAAGACGCGATGAATTGCGTGCCTACAAAATGGTCTATTTGTCCCATTCTTCTTTCAAATTGGTATAAAATTTGCACAAAAAGTTGAAGACATGAATTTGAATGAATGGCGCGAACCAAACAATTTTTAAATTCTGACTGTTAGTACTGTATTCCGATCAATTTACCGTATATTTGTAAATTTACGGTATCATGACTTATTCCTGAAAAGCAAGTTTTGTAGTTAGGGAATTCCTCAGCAAAATCTGTAGTTGCTACAGCAAAGGTTTTAAGCCTGACGCAAAGACAGGGAGAGACTTTGAACGGTAAGTTTCTCTCTTATTTAGGTGAAACCATTTTTTCACTAGCAATGATATGCAAATCAATGTTTTTGAGCAAGCGTACCAATTTTTGGGTTAAAGAACCTTTGAGGAGTATTTGCCAGCGCGATCGCTGACTTTCTCCAATTACAATTTGAGTAATCCGATATTTTCCTGCTACTTCGGCGATCGCATTTGCTACGTTACTATTAGTTACCCGAATAAAAGTCCCTTCAAATTCTTTACAGAGTTTCTCACAAGTATGGATGTGCAAACTTTCCTCTTTGGTCAGGAAGCGCTCTGGATCGGCAACAAACAAAGTATACAGGGGTGCATTCATGTAGTTAGCGATTCTCGCACCACGGCGTAAGAGTTGCACGGAGTTAGGATAAGTAGATACACATACTAAAACTCGTTCGTGAATGTTACAAAATTGTCCATTGGGGGTGGTGGCGATCGCATTTTCTTCTACGTTGTCTGCTACTTCCCGTAAAGCCAACTCCCGCAAAGCTATTAGGTTACGACGTTGGAAAAAGTTATCCAGGGATTGTTGGATTTTTTGCGGTGCGTAAATCTTGCCTTCTAATAATCGTTCTTGCAGGGTTTCTGGTGTCACATCGACTAGTACGACTTCATCTGCTTCATCCAAAATCCTGTCAGGAACCCGTTCACGCACTACTACCCCGGTAATTCTGGCTACCAAGTCATTGAGACTTTCTAAATGTTGGACATTCATTGTCGAGTAGACATCGATACCTGCTGCCAAGACTATTTCTACATCTTCGTAGCGTTTTTCGCGGGGTGAACCAGGGACATTGGTATGGGCAAGTTCATCGATTAGGACTAATTGGGGCGATCGCTTTAAAATAGTATCTGTATCCATATCCGTTAGGATCAACTCACCGCGAGGATATTGCTTGCGGGGCAAAATCTCCAGTCCCTCTGCCTTTTCTCCTGTCTCCTTACGTCCGTGGGTTTCCAAAAGCCCGACAATGACATCAATTCCTTCTTGTTTGAGTGCGTGTCCCTCTTCCAGCATCCGGTAGGTTTTGCCTACCCCAGGAGCCATGCCAATAAAGATTTTATGCTTGCCCCGCCGTGGCGGATAAAGGGAGAAATTTGCAGATATCGAAGGTGTAGTGGTCACTAAAGTCGTATTATTATAATTTAATATTTAACTCTCACTAATTATAGTAAGTAAAGCTAAATCAACTAACTGCTGATAAAATTCTTGCAGAAAATTTGATCGCCTATGGTGGGCGGGTATTAAGCCGAAGATTGCTGAATCTCCGCTCTCATAATGCAATGTTGCAACGAGTCGGTGGCGTGGTGATTCTGGCAACAGCGATCGCTATTATTCTGGGTTGGGATGTGCAGATACAGCTTTGGCTGGCTCCATTCTTCCCCACTCTACGGCTGTAGCCATGACTGTGCAAATTTTAGATTGCCGATTTTGAATTTTCGATTAGAAGGGGATTTACCCACTCAGATACCGCATTTAGAAGTTTCCCCTTGAAAAGTTTAGGGCAGGGTGGTTTTAGGTTTCGATGCGTAAGCCCTATAGAAGACAATACGGTTCAGTTAAGGGTAAAACTCTTGGTCGAATTCAATTTTTTTTTACGAACCGCAAAGGACGCAAAGGACGCAAAGAGAAGAAAGAAATGCTCAACTGAACTGTATTGCTATAGAAGAACCAATCCAAAATTCTGACTATGGAAAATCTCAAATCCAAAATCCAAAATTGCTATGACTTCATCTAAACGCAAAGTCCGCTCGACACCAAGTCAAACTTTTCTAGCAAAGACTTTTCACTGGATCAACATTATCAGCTTGATTTTAATGATTGCCAGCGGACTGCAAATTTACAATGCCAATCCCGTGTTTGGAGGGCGTGGGGGTTGGCAATTTCCTGATTTTCTGTTGCTGGGAGGTTGGCTAGCGGGTGGTAGACATTGGCATTTTGCTGCTATGTGGCTGTTTTCGCTGAATTTGCTTTGGTATGGACTTTATGTTTTCGTGACTCGTCGTTGGCAACGTCGCTTTGTCGATGGTGGGGATTTGAAAGCATTGCAAGTCAGCCAAAATCCGAAACGTCAGAACTACGCATGGCATCGGCTAGTTTACACTGCGATCGTTCCAGTGCTGCTGCTCGCAATCTTCAGTGGCCTTGCAATGTACAAACCTGCCCAACTGCATTGGCTTTCTGGATTGTTTGGCAGTTGGCAAACTCTACGCACTGTTCACTTTATCACTGTTCCCACAGTCATATTATTTACAATTGCTCATTCCTTCCTCGCCCTGAAGGTAGGAAGCATCCGTCTAATTAGGTCTATGTTCATCTAGAGATTTTATGAGTCTAATTCTTCCCAAACGCACTTTATCCCGTCGCCGTTTACTAGAATTATCTGGACTTTCGGGTATGGGTTTGCTTCTAGGTGGCTGTGAATTAAATTCGTTTTCAGATAGTGTTAGGCAACTATCTGAGCCACTAAACCAAAGTCTGGAAGCACTGCTGCTAACTCAGAAACCAGTGCCGGAATTTCCTGTTAGTGCTATTGAGCCAGACAAATTGCTGATTAATACATTTAACTTCACACCGCAAATTGATCCTGTGCGGTTCCGCTTGAAGATTGATGGTGAAGTTAATAACCCGATGCAATTGAGCATGACAGATATTCAAAAATTGCCCTTGACTTCGATGGTGATTCGCCATGTCTGTGTTGAAGGCTGGGCTGCGATCGTCCAATGGGGAGGCGTGCGATTACAAGATTTAGTTGCGCTAGTACAGCCTAAATCAGGTGTCCGCTATGTCTACTTTCAATCTGTCGATGGCTACTATGAAAGCTGGGATATTGCTTCTGCCATACATCCCCAAACCCTCATGGCTTATCAAAAGAATGGACAACCCTTATCACCTGATAATGGTGCCCCCATCCGCTTAGCATCCCCTATTAAACTCGGCTACAAGCAAAGCAAATGGGTAACCCAGATTACGCTAGTCAGTGAATTGTTATCTATCAAAGGCTACTGGGAGGATCTAGGCTATGAATGGTTTGGAGGGTTATAGAAGACGCGATAAATCGCATCTCTACATGAAGTCCAATGCCCATTTATTAGACTTCTTGCATAAGTCGGGAAAAGGGGAAGGTGGGGCCCCCTCTGGGGATAAGGAGCGGGGGGAAGGGGGAAAGGTTTAGTATTTTCCCTTTCCCCTTTAACCTTTTCCCTTTTCCCACCTCTTGCAAAAAGCACTTTTGCAAGAGGTCTATTGATTTTGCTGACGATTAATATCTTGCAGGTCAAGAGCATAATTCAATCGGAGAACATTGACACCAGGTTCGCCAAAAATCCACAAAAATCTGCCATCAGTATACTTATTAATTAGACGTAAAATTTCTTCTTCTGCGACTCCACGGGCACGAGCTACTCGCTCCAATTGCTGGCGTGCTGCTTTGAAGGAAATGTGGGGATCTAAACCCGAACCAGAGGTGTAAATAATATCAGCGATCGCTTGGAGATTTTCGTCTCGCAGTTCGTTTCCCTGCTCTATAATCCGATTGAGTAGCTCTGGATTGCTAGGAGCGAGATTGCTGGCTCCAGATATGCCAGTTGGCCTGGCTTTTTTGCCTTGGCTATATCTAACAGTGCTGGGACGAGGATGAAAATATCGCTCAGACGTGAAGCTTTGACCAATCAAAGCTGAACCAATTGGTTCGTTATTTAAATTCCGCATGATGCTGCCGTTAGCTTGATAGGGCAAGAAAACTTGACCCACCACAAGAATTACCAGAGGATAGATGATTGCAGTCAACAACCAAAGCATCAGAGTGATGAAAATTGCTCTGATTGTTTCTCGAATAATAGCCATAATAAATTTTCCACTTGCTCCTAAAATTAGTTTTTAATTTTTAATTTTTAATTCTTTTGCCAATTATTGATGCTGTCAACTGCATCAATAGTTGGGACAACTACCACATTCAACCACAGCACGATAAAAATAGCGAGTGGTAGATGTTATTTATGTCATTGCTACCAAACAAAGGATATCGTCGAACTCACGTTGCTTTAGTGCCGATCTCAAAGTTATAACTGAGTATTGAGTAAAAACCAATACGCTTAGTGAAGGATAATTGTAGGTTAGACCGATCGTGTGGGAACCCAATGAAGTCAGGGAAATATTGGGTTATCCTGCTTTAAGCAAGCTACCTTCCTCAATCCAACCTATGCACTTTCAGGTTTTTGGCTCTAACCCAAGGGTATTAGAATAACAACGATATTTATTCATATTCTTTTTGTTTCCCTTCTCAACAGGTAAAAATAAAAATAAAACAAGCAAAAATGTCTAGTATCTTAACTTGGTAAAAGGCGCTTGTTCTGCAATATCTCTATTTTTGCTGTTGTTAAGCCAAGCCTACAACTGTAATCAGCATATCTATCAACTTAATAGCGATAAACGGCGTAATCACGCCACCTAAGCCATAAATTAAGATGTTACGTTGCAATAGCTGATTAGCTGTTAGGGGTCTAAACTGCACACCTTTCAATGCCAAAGGAATCAAAGCTGGAATAATCAAAGCGTTGTAAATCAGTGCCGATAATACAGCAGAATTAGGACTGGTCAAATTCATAATATTCAAACTTTGCAGGTTAGCAGCGACAAAGATCACTGGAATAATCGCAAAGTATTTAGCAATATCATTGGCGATGGAAAATGTCGTCAATGCACCGCGAGTAATCAGCAATTGTTTGCCAATACTCACAATATCGATTAATTTTGTGGGATCGGAGTCCAAATCTACCATGTTAGCGGCTTCTTTGGCGGCTTGGGTTCCTGTATTCATAGCGACGCCGACGTTAGCTTGGGCTAATGCGGGAGCATCGTTAGTTCCGTCCCCTGTCATGGCAACTAGTTTACCTGCTGCTTGTTCTTTTTGAATGACGCTGATTTTGTCTTCTGGTGTGGCTTCGGCGATGAAATCGTCCACCCCAGCTTCTTTGGCAATGACGGAAGCTGTAATCCGATTATCACCAGTTAGCATGACGGTACGCACTCCCATGCGTCGTAGTTGCTCAAAGCGATCGCGGATACCAGGTTTCACAATATCTTTAAGATAAATAACTCCGTAGATTTCGTTATCTAGACTGACTGCTAGGGGTGTACCTCCCAGGTGAGAAACTCGCTCGTAGGCTGTATCTAGTTCTGGCGTATCGCGTCCGTTGCGGGAACGGACAAATCCTTTAATGGCTCCCACTGCTCCCTTCCTGGCCTCATGTCCACCAGGTAAATTCGTACCACTCATGCGTGTTTTGGCTGAAAAATTGACTCCTTCAGCCTGACTAGAGTCAAAATCAAATCTTGCGCCTAACTTTTCTGCCAGCCGGACAATAGATTTACCTTCTGGTGTATCGTCAAATACACTAGCTGCCCAAGCAACACTGGCAATTTCCGCCATTGTATGACCGTCGATGGGAATAAATTCTTCTGCCAAACGGTTACCAAGGGTAATTGTACCCGTCTTATCGAGAACTAGAGTGTTGACATCACCACAAGCTTCTACGGCTCGTCCTGAGGTGGCAATGACGTTAAATTGGGCGACTCGATCCATACCAGCAATGCCGATGGTACTCAGTAAACCGCCGATGGTAGTGGGAATCAATGCCACTAGTAAGGCAATCAAAATTGGGACGCTAACTGGACTATCGACATAATAGGCAAGTGCCGGCAAAGTCGCCACAACAAGTAAAAATACTAAGCTGAGGACTGCCAACAAGACAGTCAAGGCAATTTCGTTTGGTGTTTTGGTGCGTTCTGCGCCTTCCACCAAGGCAATCATTCTGTCAATAAAACCTTTACCTGGGTCAGATGTGATCCTGAGAATCAATTCATCTGAAATAATCCGCGTCCCACCGGTGACGGAACTGGCAACATCGGAGCCTGATTCTTTTAATACTGGTGCGGATTCCCCAGTAATTGCCGATTCATCCACGGAGGCGACACCCATAATTACTTCACCATCGGCGGGTATAATATCGCCAGCAACTACGTAGATATTATCACCTTGTTTGAGGCTGGTGGATGGAACTTCACTAATTGTGCCATCGGCAGCGAGTTTTTTAGCGATGGTTTCTGATTTTGTAGACCGCAAGGCATCAGCTTGAGCTTTTCCTCGCCCTTCGGCTATGGCTTCAGCAAAATTAGCAAACCAAACTGTAAAGAATAAAATCCCTGATAATAAGCCGTTAAACAGTTGTGGTTTTTTTTGGGTGACTGGGCCAAATAAGTTGGGATCGATGGTTACCAATAGAGTAACGATCGTTCCCACCCAAACCAAAAACATCACCGGATTTTTGATTGCATACTTAGGGTTGAGTTTGAGAAAAGCATCTCGAACTGCCCTTAAGTACAGCCATTTAGTATTTACCCTAGCCTTTTTACGTGCTTGGCGGCGATCGCCAGGACGAGAATTTGGGCGTCTAGCTTTGGAGGTAGTTGCCGCTTTATTCATAAAGAAAATTAGGAGTTAGGAGTTAAAAGTGAGGAGTTAGGAGTTAGGAGTTAAGAGTTAAAAGTTAGGAGTTAGGAATGAAAAGTTAGGAGTTAAAACTGAGGAGTTATTAATTCATAACTCATAACTCACAACTCATAACTCATAACTCATAACTTTTCTAGCTGCCAGACGCTAGTTGCAAACCTTCGGCTATGGGGCCTAAAGCTAAAACGGGAAAGAAAGTCAATACTCCCAAAACCAGGGTGACTCCGGCAGCGATCCCAATAAATACCAAAGAATCAGTTCTCAGGGTGCCGGGAGTTTCTTCTACTTGTTGTTTGCGAGACATCCCGTCTGCTAACAGTAGGATGGCAAACATCGGAATGTAGCGTCCTACTATCAAGCTAACTAACGTACTCAAGTTCCACCAAAGGCTGTTATCTTTCAATCCTTCTAAGCCAGAACCATTATTTGCCCCGGCTGAGGCAAATTCATAAACTACTTGGGAAATGCCGTGATAGCCAGGATTGCTAATTCCAGATAGGGAAATTGGATAAGCTAAGGCGATCGCGCTGGGAATTAAAATTACAATTGGGTGAATTAACAACACTACGCTGGCGAGGACGATTTCTCGTTTTTCAATTTTGCGTCCCAAGAATTCTGGGGTACGTCCCACCATTAACCCAGTCAGAAAAACGGTGAGAATTAAGTAAATGAATAAGTAAGCTGTTCCAGTTCCTTGACCGCCCCAGATAATTTGGATAAATAAGTTGAATAGAGTCGAAAATATTCCCTGTGGCATTAAGGAATCGTGCATCCCATTCACAGCACCACACATGGTGGCGGTAGTCATAACTGCCCAAAATGCCGTTTGCGCCCAACCAAATCGGACTTCTTTACCCTCTAAACTCGGCTGTTCTAATCCTATGGTTCTGTTAATCAGGGGATTACCTTGCAGTTCTCCTACGGCTGTCACTCCAACCAAAACGACAAAAACTACAAACACCATCCAGAAAAGCAGCCATGCTTGTTTAATGTTGTTGGCAAATACACCATAGGTATAAATTAAGGCTGCTGGTATGGAAATCATGGCGATCGCTTCGATTAAGTTAGAAGCGCCATTGGGATTTTCAAAGGGATGGGCAGAATTAGCGCCAAAAAAGCCGCCGCCATTTTCGCCCAACATTTTGATCGCCTCAAAGGATGCTACGGGACCTCTGGCAATATACTGAGTTCCTCCCTCTAAGGTTGTTATATCCATAGTCCCAAGTAATGTTTGCGGCACACCTACTAAAATCAAGGCGATCGCAGTAATAATTGAAATTGGCAATAATATTCGCGCGATCGCACGGGTGAGATCGACGTAAAAGTTACCTAGCCGTCTACCCGTCAACCCCCGAATAAAAGCAATTCCCACCGCTAAACCGGTGGCTGCGGAGGTGAACATCAAAAAGCCTAAAGCCGCTACCTGGCTAAAATAACTTAAGGTTGTCTCACCAGCATAGTGTTGCTGGTCGGTATTCGTTAAAAAGGAAATAGTTGTGTGCAGCAATACATCCCAACTAGGACTACCTAAGCCGTTAGGATTCCAGGGTAAGAGTCTCTGAAAATATAACAGTAAATACACTGAAATACCCATAATCAGATTAGTGCATATTACAGCCCGGATATACTGCCAGCCCGTCATATCATCTTTTCTGCGGACACCCGCTAGTACGTACATACTTCGCTCTATCGGGTTCATTAAGAAGTCAAGCAGTGTTTTTTCTCCCAAGAAGACACGCGCTATGTATCTTCCAAATACTGGAGTAATTGCTACAACGATACACAGCGTTAAGCCGATTTGTAAAAAACCTTGTCCCATGTATTTTCCGCTCTATATAAACTTAAGTGTTAGCAACTAATTCCTAAAAGTAACAGATGAACTGTTGGTGTATTTGATTTTGAGTGACTCGGCGATATTTTATAGCAGTCCGCTTTGATTTTTGAACTCCTACAGCGTAAGTAGGCAAGATGCAAGAAGTTTTTTCAACTTGTACTTAGCTTCCCAAAAATCAAATAGGATTCCTACATCTCAGTGAAACAATTCTCAGTCATGAGTGCTGAGTTAACATATTGCACTGTCTTAACTCATGAAGCAATTACTATTTTCCAGATGTCTGTTAAAGTTTTTGTTAAGAATATTTAAATTTTTCTTTTATTCATCTATCTCACTAGTTAGTATGATTAGTTTATACAATAAATTCTCAATATTTGCTACGTTCAAAAATATAAAAGTTTTCTAGAAAATAAATTAACCCATATCAAGAATAATAATACTCAAGATAAAGGAAGCGCCAGGATAAGGCTGTAGTTTCTCGCCCTTTTTAGTAATTTCAATCACTATAATTTTGATTTTTACGTATTTGGTATACTACACTTCTAGTTGCCAAGGGCAAGGTAATCATTCATAAGTTTTGTTTAAGCATTGCTGGCGATCGCATAAGCATTTGTCCCAATACCGCTATGTTGCTGACCACAAGCTACTTATTTGTAAGGGACTTCCAAGGAAAAAAATATTCCATTGTAGGGGCGCACAGCTGTGCGCCCCTACAAATGTACAAAGAATTTGGGATAATTTATTCTCTGGAAGTCCCTAAATCCCTAAGCGTAGCCCATCGAACGCGAGTGCGTCTCGTAGAGAAGATATCGCCTCAGATATTGCACCTATTCCCTATTGCTCACCGCTTGCTCCCGCCAAGTCATTTCTGCAAATCAAATTGCTATAAGTCATTGTTATATTGAAATTACCATGATGAATTTTTGAGGTGAATAAAAATGACACAAGAATTAATAGACCTCAGAAATTGTATTTTAGAAGGACGTTATGCAGATGCCTTAGCAATTGTAGATGAATTAGAGGGAATGAGTAAAAAGGCAGTTCTGCGGCAAATAAAATCCTTTGTCAGAATTCTACTGATTCATTTAATTAAGAATCAATTAGAGGAGAGATTAACAAATTCTTGGGCAGCTTCTATTCGGAATGCAATCCGCGAAATTAAAGAAGTAAATGTCAAAGAGAATAAAACATCTTACTATATCAATTTAGATGAATGGGAGAATTTGATAGAAGAGGAAATCGTGGAAGATGCGATCGCAGATGCTAGCGAGGAAGTTATGAATGGTCAATTTGCTCGCTCTCAATTGTCAGCGATGCTAAATAAAAACCAGATGATAACCACAGCAACAAATTTCCTGGCTTTAACATATACTTATTCGCCAAAGCAATTACCAGCAATTATGGATGATTATCTCAGTCAGTTAGCTGGGGGAGAAAATTGGATAAATCGGGGAAAATCAGGCGATCGCTAAAAGATAGAGTATTTAAATCTGTAGAAAGTCTAGAATCCTATTTAAATATTACCAGCTTTGAAAATCTCCTCTGCGGTTAAATTCAATTCTGGAAAAGTGGGTGAAATAATGCGATCGCTCCCACAGAACTGACTGACTTGGTATTCGCCCTCAACTAGTAAATAAATCGATACTGTGGCCTGTTTGGGATTACCGATAAATCGCCTTCCTCCCAGTGCTGCGTAGTCTACAATCCAATATTCAGGTATGCCTACAGCTTCATATTGGCCTACTTTTGTGAAATAATCATCTCGCCAATTGGTGCTAACAACTTCTACCACCAAGAGAATTGATGCAGCTTGTGTCAGGGTAGACTCTTTTTTCCACAGAGGTTCATTTACTAAATTGGGGCGGTTTAGCAACAATACATCTGGTAAATAAGCTGATTCACTTTCAGGAGGTTTTACCAACGCCGTTTTTGGACTGCCATAGGGTAGTTTTAAGCGCGTATATTCTAAAATAAATCTCTCTATTAAAAATAGAACTATTTCTTCATGGTCGCCTGTAGGTGGGGGCATTTCAATTACTACTCCATCGTGTAATTCATAGCGTTTGTTTGATTTTTCGGGGTATTGGGCAATAAATTCGTTGAATGTAACTAGTTTGCGTAAGGCTTGAGTCATAACTCACAATCTCCATTTTTTATTTAGGCTGGTTTGAAGTTTTATCGTGCCTAAATGAGCAGATGAATGGTTAAAAATAATTTAATTGCATTAATGAATAATTGCAATAATTCAGATGAAATAGGATTGCTATATGTGGCGATCGCAATTTCTTTACAGAATGCAGGGAATATTCCAGTATGCTGATTGCGAAAGTGTAGTAATTCTTTTATAGTACTGAACGGATAACAAACTACAAAGTTTTCGCCAATTCAAGGTAGAGATGATGAAAGAAATAACTCGCCGCAAATTTATTGCTACAGCCACCTTGGCGACGGGTTTTGCTTTGGCAGTGCAGCCGATTTCTGCCGGAGTCATCACCACTGATAACAAGGGGTTGGTAGCTGGTGCAGTGAAAATTCCCGTTAAAGATGGCGAAATTCCTGCCTACAGAGCAGTACCCGCCACTGGTGAAAATTTCCCAATTGTTTTAGTAATTCAAGAAATCTTTGGCGTACACGAGCATATTCAGGATATCACTCGCCGCTTTGCCAAGTTGGGGTATTTGGCGATCGCTCCAGAAATGTTTGTCCGTCAAGGCGATGTCTCAAAATTAAGCAGTATCGACGAAATTCGGCCAATTGTCGCCAAAGTACCAGATGCCCAAGTATTATCCGACCTTGACGCCACGGTAAAGTGGGCTGTGAAATCAGCCAAGGGTAATGCCAATAAATTGGCAATTACAGGCTTTTGTTGGGGCGGCCGCATCACCTGGCTATACGCAGCACATAATCCCCAGGTAAAGGCGGGGGGAGCGTGGTACGGGCGACTCGTAGGTGATGCTACTGAACTTCAACCAAAGTATCCCGTTGATATTGCATCAAAACTGACAGTGCCAGTTCTCGGATTCTATGGTGGTCAGGATACGGGTATTCCCCTAGATACAGTAGAGCAGATGCGCGATCGCCTCAAGAAAAGCAAGAGCAAATCAGAAATCATCGTCTACCCCGATGCACCCCACGCATTTTTTGCCGATTATCGTCCCTCCTACCGCCAGAAAGATGCTCAGGATGGTTGGAAACGCCTTTTGGCATGGTTTAAGGAAAATGGCGTGTAACAGCAGTCAGATAGCCAATTGATGGCGATCGCCTTTAATGTCTGCAATCAAACAGGCGATCGCTCTCCAATAGCTTGAAAATATAGCCGTGGTCACATAAGTTAGGACAGTGTTGATTGCTCAAAGCCTTGAATTAACAGGGTTTCTACTCAACACTGGCTAAACTCCCCGCTGCCGCTAACAGCACTTTGCTATAAGACTTAATTATCAAAACAGAATTCAGGAGTCAGTTGTCAGAATTCAGTTGGGTATTCTGACCGAAAAAGCGGTGGTTCGCAGCGTTAGCGAGTCATCGAGCGTCGCGTCAAGATTGCTGAATTCTGAATTCTGTATTCTTCTTCAATCTTCCTGTGCCCCTCTGTCCCCATACCCTCAAATCGAATGATGTCGCTGTTGATGCCACTGCCAAGCATGAGCAACAATATCTTTGATGGATGTGTACTGAGGTTGCCAGCCTAAGGTTGTTCTGGCTTTCTCGCTAGCTCCAATGAGATTTGGGGGATCGCCAGGACGGCGATCGCGTTCTTCGACTGGTATGGGAACTCCTGTCACCGCCTCGACTGCTGCAATGACTTCTCTGACAGAGAAACCGCTACCATTACCCAAATTGAAAACTTCGCTATTGCCACCTTTTAATAAGTATTCCAATCCCAAAATATGAGCATCTGCTAAGTCATTCACATGAATGTAATCACGAATACAAGTACCGTCGGGGGTGGGATAATCGGTGCCGAAAATTGAGATCGATTCTCGTTTGCCCAAAGCTGTCAACAGCACCAAGGGAATCAAATGGGTTTCTGGATTGTGATCCTCACCCAACAAGCCATCAGGATTAGCACCAGCGGCATTAAAATAGCGGAAACGCACTGATTTGAAACCGTAAGCCACATCAAAATCAGCAAGAATCCGCTCTACCATCAGTTTACTAGCACCGTAGGGATTAATCGGATTTTGGGGATGGGTTTCGGGAATGGGTACGAATTCTGGTACACCATAAGTGGCACAAGTGGAAGAAAAGACAAATTTCTTCACAGAAGCGGCCAACATAGCTTCTAACAGGGTGAGAGTCCCAAGGACGTTATTGCGGTAATATTTGGCAGGGTCGGTTACCGATTCTCCGACGTAGGCATAGGCAGAGAAGTGCATCACAGCTTCAATATCGTGGGTTTGGAATAAGCGATCGAGCAAAGGGCGATCGCCTGTGTCGCCTACTATTAGTTCTACTTCTAAAACCTTCTCTACGAGGTCCCGATGCCCATATACCAAATTATCAAGGATGACAACGTTATAACCCGCTTGCTTGAGAGCAAGCACCGTATGGGAACCAATATACCCAGCTCCCCCTGTTACCAAGATAGTAGACTTTCCAGACGACATAGTTTTTCCTTTTAAGTTAACAACTACTCAATTAATTTAATTTACTGGTGCCAGATTAATCTTCTGCAAATTTATAAATAATAGACGCAGTGTCAAAAAATTGCACTAAAATCACTACGACGGTAGTCTTTCGGTGTGAGGTTTGAGGTATTTTAAGTCAAACGGTGCAATTACAATTTGACGATAAGATAAATCCATTTCCCGAAACCTCTAGGCTAACTCTTATGGGCTAGCCAGTTGACGCCAGTCGTTTATGGGGAGTTTATTGGGCATTTTCCGCCGAATAGACTGTCTCCCAAAGACCACACTGGTTGCTTGATGTCGGGAAACTCTTTCGGCAGTTTCTTCTGGGGAGTCATGACTTTGCTCGGCAATGTCCAAGTAAAAAAAGTGGCATCGAAACCCCAATCAAAGCAGACTGCCTCACCACCGCACTGGCTCACCGCACCAGAAAATTTGAGAGTTAATCTATGTTTCTATTGCTAAGCCGGGTACTGCTGTGGCTGTTGATTGGCACTATCGTATATTCTCTGTTCCAACGATTTTATCCTTCAGGAACTTTTGTAGGGCGATTAATCTTAGTCGTTATCTTGGTAATCGTAGCCCTATCGTTTCTCAATCCCAATGAACCAGCGGTGGCGTCGTTGTGGAGAATGCTGTCTTTTCCACTCAAGCCTTTAGGAGCCTCTGTTTTACTGATGATTCTGGCAGCTCAGAAAATCAAAGGAGGCGGGATAGACAAACCAGGAGGATACTTAGTAGGTTGGGCAATAACGATTTTGCTGTTGGCAAGTACACCAGCAGTGGCCTATTTTCTCTATCGAGCGCCCTTGGGAGGAACTGCTGTATCAACACCTGAAACACTAGTGGCATTAGGACAACAAACCACCGCAGCAAATATTTCAGATGTGACGGGGAATAACATTCTTTCTTATAATTTGAGAGTGCCTCCCTACCTATTGCAAGGAAATCCTCAAGATATTCGCACGCGCGGTTTACGACTTGAAGACTTTGTACCTAATGCGGAAACCCTACAATTGACAACGAGAACTTGGGAAAGTTATCTCACTGAAATTTACAGGTTCTTGCGTGTTCAGCGGTAAGAAAGTAAAGGCAACAGGCAACAGGCAACAGGCAACAGTGGAGGCGTTGGACGGGGATTTAAACTCCGCCCAACGCAATCGCCCCAAGGGGGCGGGGCTTTTGACCTGTTGGCTGGTCGAGGGAACGAACAGGCAACAATTTCCGCATCTCACCAAAAATCTTTACTGTTGCCTGTTGCCTGTTCCCTATTCCCTCGACCGGAGGTCGGTAAAAAAGAAATACTCAAAAGGCAACAACCCACGCCCTAGTACTGCTAACCTTTCGGGAACACAGTACTAGCGGCTGGATTAATTTAGGCTGTGATTGCCGCCAAGCAATATTCCCTCTACACAGCTGCCTTCTGGGAATAGCGGTTAATTTAGGATGATAAAGTTGCAAAATTGCTTTAATGGCAAAATCTCGAAGACTCGCTAAACTTGGTGCTTACCTTCGACCCCATTGGCGGGAAGCCTCTTTAGGCATCCTCGCTTTGTTGTCTGTTAATGCCCTGGGCGTTTATATCCCTTGGTTGATTCGCGCTGGTGTTGACAAACTATCAACAACCTTCAGTTGGAATCAGATACTACATTACGTAGTTATTATTGTATTGCTCAGTTCAGCAATGTGGCTAATGCGTATGGCTTCACGCATTTGGCTATTTGGGGTAGGGCGTCAGGTGGAATTTGACCTCAAACAACGGATTTTTGAACACTTATTGAAGCTGGAACCGTCTTATTTTGCTAGTAATACTGCTGGTGATTTGATTAGTCGGGCTACCAGCGACGTGGACAATATCAAGCGGTTGTTGGGTTTTGCCGTCTTGAGTTTTGCAAATACAGTTTTTGCCTACGCTCTGACACTGCCAGTAATGCTGGCGATTAGTGTGGATCTCACACTAGCGTCTTTGGCAGTGTACCCTTTTATGTTCTTGTTGGTGAGTTTGTTTAGCGATCGCTTACGCAAACAACAAGCAGCAGTCCAAGAGCAACTCTCTGATATCAGCGAACTCATCCAAGAAGATATCAGTGGGATTGCCTTGATTAAAATTTACGCCCAAGAAGCCAACGAACGTCGAGCTTTTGCCAAGAAAAATCAGCAACTATTGGCTGCTAATTTGGAACTGGCAAAAAGCCGAAATACGCTTTTTCCTTTAATTGGCGGTTTAGCTAATGTCAGTTCCCTGGTAATTATTTGGCTGGGCGCGGCGCGGATGTCTTCTGGGACGCTTGAAGTTGGGGACTTTTTAGCACTCTTAATCTATGTAGAGCGTTTAGTTTTCCCCACTGCTCTTTTAGGGTTCACAATTAGCACCTACCAACGGGGTGAAGTTAGTATCGATAGGCTTGAATCGATTCTCAGTGTCACACCAAAAATTCAAGACACAGCCGATGCGGTACATCTAACAATGGATGAACTCAAAGGAGAAGTGACGGCGAAAAATCTCAGCTACACTTATCCTGGTTCCACGAATCCAGCTTTAGAAAATATTAACTTTACCGTTGCCCCAGGAGAAACCGTGGCAATTGTTGGGGCAATTGGTTCGGGGAAATCTACTTTGGCCAATGCTTTGCCGCGTTTGTTGGATATTGAACCAGAACAATTGTTTTTAGATGGGCACGATATTACTAAAATAGCCTTGGGAGATTTACGAAGTGCGATCGCCTACGTTCCCCAAGATAGTTTTCTCTTTAGCACCACAATCAAAAATAATATCCGCTACGGTGACCCAGTTAGCGAACAAGAACAGGTAGCATCTGTAGCTAAATTGGCTCAAATTGATGGAGAAATTAATAATTTTCCCCAGCAATACGAAACTATCGTTGGCGAACGCGGAATTACTCTTTCTGGCGGTCAACGCCAACGTACTGCCCTAGCTAGAGCTATGCTGGTTGATGCACCAGTGTTAATTTTAGATGATGCCCTCTCCAGTGTAGATAATCAAACAGCTACACAAATTCTCAAAAATCTCTCCGGTGGTACACAGCGAAAGACAGTGATTTTTATCACCCATCAATTATCTGCTGCTGCTGCCGCTGACCGAATTTTTGTCATGGAAAAGGGAAAAATTGTGCAGGTGGGAAATCACTTAGAACTTTTGCAACAACAAGGTCTTTACAGAAGTTTGTGGAGCCAGCATCAAGTTGAGGAATTACTGCATTGAAGAAGAATTCAGAATGAATGAAAGCAACAGAATTGAGTTGGAAAGTTTAAGTGAAACAGATGCCAAAATGATTAAAAATGTGGTTGAGAGCATCGTCATAAAAATCTAGAAAAAACTTTTTTGATATGCTTGATGAAGTGAGTTATAAAAAAAATTTACGTCTGATGTGAATTATCCAAATCAACGAAATATCAACGATTGTGCGCCCTGTAGAGACGTTGCACTGCAACGTCTCTACAACGATAAATCAAGGATTTTAGCCTCTAATCCACATAATGCGTAATTTATATTTTTTACTTTGAGTTATGTTGTATCTGGGCATAATTGCACTTTGCTGAAAGAGGGCAATCATTACAAAGAGGATTTTGTGCCTTGCAAACCATCGCTCCAAAGTCTAGCAAGGTTAGATTCCACTTCCCAACTTCTTTATTAGGAGCAATTATTTCTGCTGCATTCCAAAGAATTTTACAGCGCGATTTAACTCTTTCTCCTTGCAACCCAAAGAAGCGTTCTAGAATGCGAGCTACGTTAGTATCGAGTACGGCTAATGGTTGATTGAAGGCTTGAGAACAGATAGCACGAGCTGTATATTTACCAATTCCAGGTAATTCAAGCAACTGCTTTTCTGAATCGGGGATTTTTCCACCATACTGCTCTAAGATGATGCCAGCGCACTTTTGTAATCTTTCAGCGCGAAAGAAAAGACCCAAAGGCTCAAGCATTTCCCTCAATTCATTAATGCTTGCTTTTACTAGTTGCTCAAGCGTTGGATATTTAAAGAGAAATGTATTGTAAATAGGAACAACTGTAGCAGCATCTGTTTTTTGCAGCAGATATTCTGCAACGAGAATTGCGTAAGAATCGCAAGTCTGCCGCCAAGGAAAATCGCGTAAGTTTTGCGTTCCCCATATAGAGAGATGGTGGCGAAACCATTTAATTTTTACAGCATCCAAATTTGATACTGCGTTTTCTTGAGGTTCTTTAGCCGCACCCTTCACCATTGTTTTCTCAACTTAAATCTAGCAGACTTTTACCACCATTTTCAGAAGAAGTACGCAGCCATTGTAAAAACTCAGCAGTTAACGTGGGAGTTTCTCGCAAGCGCCGCAAATCTTCGCTTTGTTTTGCCATTTCTCGTACTGTAAACGGATGGTTGGCAACTATTTCTAATAGTTCTTCGTGGGAAATGTCTGGCGAGTATTCGTCTTCACACTGGTGTAAATAATCTATATACATGAAAAGAGTTTCGTCTATTTCTTTTGCTACTGAAATAGTCTGTTGTACGCTTGGAGCTAAACAAAGTTCTAAAGTATTAAGAATTGCACCTGCGGCTTCCTGTGCTTCTGGAGTTTCTACGTTTTCATAGTCGGGGTAGCTTTGGTCGCAATCAGAATGAAGTTGACGAAATCTATATGCATCAACCTTTTTTGCTCCTAAAAATTGCCAGATTTCATCGAGTGCTACTCTAAATAAATCTTCTCCATCCCAATCATCTTCTCTAGCTGCTCGCAAGTAAATATCATAGTGTGGATACAATCTCTCGCAACAAGCTGCCGCAAATGCCACTCGATGCATAGGCGCAAGAGCTTCTAGTTCTAGCTCCAATATATCGAATTCACCGTACTTTAAATTCATTTTTATAGTTTAGTTGTATTGTCAATATTTGTTGGAACGAGTTTTTCAGCTTAAATCTAGCAGACTTTTACCACCATTTTCAGAAGAAGTACGCAGCCATTGTAAAAATTCAGGGGTTAACGTGGGAGTTTCTCGCAAGCGCCGCAAATCTTCGCTTTGTTTTGCCATTTCTCGTACTGTAAACGGATGGTTGGCAACTATTTCTAATAGTTCTTCGTGGGAAATGTCTTCCGAGTATTCGTCTTCAGACTCACATCTTAAATAATCTATATACTCGAAAAGAGTTTCGTCTATTTCTTTTGCTACTGAAATAGTCTGTTGTACGCTTGGATCTAAACAAATTTCTAATTGTAATAGTTGTTCGTGTGGAATGTCTTGCAAGTTTTTGTCTTCAGGTTCGCATTTTAAATAATCTATATATAGAAAAAGAGTTTCGTCTATTTCTTTTGCTACTAAAATAATTTCTTGCGGAATTTGTTCGAGACAAAGTTCTATAGTCTCACAGACAATCCACGCGCCTCTCTGTCCTTCAGGAGTTTCTTCATTTTCATATTTGTAGGGATATTCTTCACAATTAGACAATAACTCACGAAATCTAGCCGCATCGATTTTTTTACCTGCCAAAAATTCCCAGATTTCGTCTAGTGCTTCTCTTATAGGATCTTTTTCATTCCAGCCTTGTTCTTTTATTTCTCGCAAGAAAATACCATAGTTCGGAAACAATCTCTCACAACAAGCTGCCGCAAAGGCCACTCGATGCATCGGTGGAAGGCTTTCTAGTTCTTGTTCCAAGATATCAAATTCACCGTATTTGAGATTCATTTTTATAGTTGAGTTGTATTTTCAATAGTTGTTGTAAGGGTTATTGATTAGCGATCGCCTCTTAAATCTCAAATTTTGGTAATTATTAATACACTAAATACTCGCATACTGCGATCGCTACTGAGACTTTACATAACTTTATAAAGTTAAGATGATTTATCGTTATTATCACGTTAGTTTTTGAAAGTAGGTGGGTAGTATAAATTACCGAAAAACCTAATTTTGCATATAGCTATGTTCAAAACTAAATTATCAGAATTCTTTGCTACACCGGAATTTTATACCCCGAAGTTAGTCGATCGCCATATTGCAGCGATCGCAGCTCTAATTTTAATTAGCTTGCTCAGTTCCTGGAGTGGAACACCAGTTGTTCACGCCATCTCTAACTTTTGGGAAGGCTTTCTCTGGGGAGTAGCAGATCCAGTGATTAACTCAAATTGTTTAGTTGGCATTGTTGCTATTGGCTTACTGTCAGCTATATTTGTTCGTGGCGCTTTGATAGTTGGATATTTTGTCTTAGCAGTAATTTTGGGGACTATAATTCATTTATTGCAGATAAATTTACCAGGAATAGAAATAGCCATAAGTATTTCTACCATTTTCTTAAGCACAATGGTGATAATGCCAAATCAGGTAAACTTTATAGTACTTGCTCTGATGGGTGTCAGTGTTGGTTTATTTCAGGGTTACGCTCACGGAGAATCAATTGTTGAGTCAGGAATAATACCGTTAGTTGCGTATATAACAGGTATGGTCTTAACTCAGTTTGCAGTTACCATGAGTGTTAAAGAAATTGGTGGTGCGATGGGTATGGGTGAAATCAACCGAATTGTACCTTGGAAAATTAATATTGCTGGCTGGTGTTTGTGTGCGATGGCGATCGTATTTTTGAGCAATTCGATTATCTAAATCAAATATTTTAGTTGAATAAAATACAGTCATTGGTAGGGACGTACAGCTAACTGTGTGTCCCCATTCCCTGTTACTGCGATTAGTACAACTAATTAATACCAATTCTCTATGAAGATGCGCCTAATTATTTTGGAATGTAGTCAATTAACCTCAGCGCCCCTTTGCGCTAACCTCAGCGTACCTTTGCGTTAAAAAATCTAATATTTAGCGCAGCCTCATAAAGAAACGGTATAAGAGTCATTCCCAAATATGCGTATAGTTTTACTCCAAGTGCGTCATCTTTTGAGTTAAAAAAATTTATACCAATCGATTTTGAGAGCGATGGCGATCGACATAAACACTCATCAATAAAATTAATAGTCCCAGGCAGATACCCTTCAGTTGTACTGAAAGACAGAAAGTAAATTGCAATTCTCAATTTTGAGAATTGGCACTTAGACAAATCCTGATTTATCGTATTTGATAAATTGTTGGATGAAATGTTAAATAACAAAGGTATAATTACTTAAAATTAATGAGACTATAAACTTAGCCTGATTAAAAATATTGATTCTAACTGTAGATTTACTTAATCTTGCTAAAATTCATAAGGAGATGAAATTTGTATCAATTACAACCAAATTTAAACAAGTATTTTTCTACACAGTTAATTATTTTAGATATCTAATCAACAAGATTGATTAAAAATTGCAATTCATTAAGTACCTATAGCAATCCGATTTGATTTGGAGAATGACTCGTAGAGGTAAGAGACTCTTTATTGGGGGCTGGGGACTAGGAAACAGGAATAAAGGTGTACTAAGTTTTGTTCAAAAATCAAATATGAGTCCTATATAAGAGGTTGTTTGAAAAGTGGTTTGCTGTGATTTTAGACACTTATCGATCCCCCCTAGCCCCCCTTGAAAAGGGGGGAATTAGAATCAAAGCCCCCCTTTTTAAGGGGGATTTAGGGGGATCTAAAACAATTTGATACATCATTAGAGACTTTTCAAACATCCTCTAAGACTCCTATTTGATTGCCTGAAAAACTCACCCTCAACTCAAAAACCCTAATTCTCTATTCCCTACCCCCCACTCCCTACTTACACAGATAAATTCAAAAATCAAAGCGGATTACTATATAAGCAACCAAACACGACATTTGGTAGATGCATCAAACAACAAAATCACACATAGTATCGGAATAACGGTGTTGTCTAATGTTGGTACTGAAATTAATTATTTCAATTGAAATTAGGAATTTTACTAATATGCTCTCTCAACAATAGGGTGGTAAAGAAATGATTTCAGCAGGAATTGAAGTAAAAATAAATCGCTTGGAATCTATTGTGGAACAAATTGGGGAAGCAGTACTATCTACGACTGAGACAATTGAACGTCTTGCCGAAAGATTGGAGACTGTCAGCACACAGCTTGAAACACAGGGACAGCAGGTGCAGCAACAAGGTTATCAAATTGTTGCTTTATGTGATGCAGTACAAACTCTTGCTGAATCTCAGCATAATTCACTGCAAAAACTCAACGAACTGACACAAACTCTAGATCGGTTCATGTATTTAATTCAAGGATCGGGTGATTAAAAAGTAAAAATAAGTTTTGCTTTTTGCCTTGTGTCAAACTCTTAATTGAGTTACAGCAATGTTGCCAGAAAAACATACATCGACATCGCTACCAGGAGTGCGATCGCGTTTGCCATATTCCCCAACATAATAAAAATCATTACCCTCAATGCGATAATTGACGGGTAAAGGTTTGTTACAGGGTTGGCAAAACACCACTTCAGGATCTGGTTCTCCCGGTTGCAGATGCGGCAAGTTTACATTCCAGAAGCATCCCGGTTCGAGGGGACGCTTGAATAAGTCGGCTAAAACTTCAGCTGTAAATTTGGCAGCCAGATCCCAATCAAAATTTTGCTTGGCTTTGCGATAGTGGGAAATAGCGATTCCCCCAATACCGTGCATTGCGGCTTCTCGCACAGCAGCAACGGTACCAGAAATGTAAACATCCACTCCTAAGTTACCCCCAGCGTTGATACCTGAAAGTACAAATTTGACATCTACGGGTATTTGTGTTAATGCAATTCTCACACAATCAGCGGGAGTGCCGGCGATCGCATATTCAGTTTCCGAACGTCGTTGGAGGTTGATGGGACGAGTGGTGGTGACTTGATGTCCACAACCAGACTGATGATCCGCAGGAGCCGCAATAATAGCATTTTTGCCATTTATAGCTTTGACGAGCGCTCGGATACCAGGGGCATCAATACCGTCATCGTTAGTTAGAATTATGGTCATGTATTTATTGATATTGATACAAATTTAATTTAGCTGAATTAAGGGATAATTCTTGTAGGGCGAGCATCTTGCCCGCGCGAAAATACAAGTAATGGGCAAGATAACCATCGCACAAAACCATCAAAATCATCCCATTAATCAGCAACGCCAAAAATTATTTTTACAGCCCAAAATAAAAAATGCAGATATCACCACTCAATCGGTGTTGCAGCGAAAGCTACTTGCATATATGAAAAAATATCGTTTATTCTACCAAAAATACTCATAATACGATATTATTTCTAGATGGTTTGCAAATTCCGCCCTCAGCATTTGGGTTAATTCCCACAAGGGCGGTATTTCTTGTAACACCCTCGCTTTAAACAAATTTTTGGAATAAAAAAATCCTGTAAAATATATATCTGCTGACACTAGCAGAAACTTCCTGTTGGAAAAGACTAAGAACCAGGTGATTTTTACCAAAAAACTGGGTTTAAAGCCTCGTCATAAAGGACGGCTTTGATTATGCTACAATATTTTGCGTATAAGTTTCCCACGTAAAATGATTGTTTTAGAATTCAAAGCCAAGGGGAAAACAACTCAATACACTGCTATTGATGAGGCGATTAGAACTGCTCAATTTGTTCGCAACAAAGCTATCCGTTTTTGGATGGATAACCGAGGTGTAGGACAAAAAGAACTGTATCGTCAAAGCTCGTCATTGAGAAGTGAATTCCCTTTTGTAAAAGCTTTGAATTCTAGTGCCTGCCAAGCCTCTATCGAACGGGCTTATAGTTCTATCGCTCGTTTCTACGACAACTGTAAAAAGTCTGTTCCGGGTAAAAAGGGATATCCAAAGTTTAAGAAAAATTCTCGTTCAGTGGAATACAAAACATCTGGGTGGTCACTTTCCGAGACTAGGAAACAAATAACCTTCACGGACAAAAAAGGTATTGGCAAGCTCAATCTAAAAGGAACGTGGGATTTGAACTTCTACCAATTAGAACAGATAAAACGAGTTAGGTTAGTCCATCGTGCTGATGGCTATTATGTTCAATTCCTGATTGGTGTGGATAACCAAATTGATGCACAACCCACAGGTAAAACCATTGGTTTGGATGTTGGACTTAAAGAGTTCTACACCGATAGTAATGGACATAGTGAATTTAACCCAAGGTTTTATCGCACAGGAGAGAAGCGCTTAAAGTTTAGACAAAAGCGCGTTTCTCGTAAAAATATTGGCTCTACTAGCCGTAAGAAAGCTATTAATAAATTAGGGCGAGTACACCTCAAGATAAGTAGGCAACGTGAAGAACACGCCAAGAGAGTGGCGCGTTGCGTAATCCAATCTCACGATTTGGTCGCCTATGAAGATTTGAGGATCAAGAACTTAGTTAAAAATCAAAGTCTTGCCAAATCTATTAATGATGCTGGTTGGTATCAATTCAGAAAGTGGTTAGAGTATTTTGGGGTGAAGTTTGGCAGGGTAACTGTTGCGGTTAACCCTGCCTACACTTCTCAAGAGTGTTCTAATTGTGGCGCAGTAGTCAAAAAATCTTTATCTACAAGAACCCATGTTTGTGAATGTGGCTTTGTAATGGATAGAGATTGGAATGCTGCGATTAATATTCTGAAATTAGCCTTGAGTACGGTAGGGCATACCGGAACTTGGATCTTAGATTCCAACGCTTCAGGAGATTCGACCTCTACTCATGCTGGAGAAATCCTGTATGAGCAAGTTGGGTCTATGAATGAAGAATCTTCGCCCTTATAGGGCGGAGAGTGTCAAAGTGGTTCTATAGTATTTTTGGTGCAAGGCCGTCTTAGAGTTAATACGATGAAACAGCTCCTCAAACAAGTATTTAGCAATCAAAAACATTTGATCCGGTTAATTTTACCATTAGTGACGCTAATTTTAGCAGCTTCGCTGTTTAGCGCACCTGCTTTAGCCACGGGTGTGTATCAAATACCCAATCTCACATCAGGAAATGACACCTGGGTTTTGGATCAAGGTGAAGTCATCAGTCGTGTGAATGAAGGTAAGATTAGCAGCGCTTTCGATGATTTGGCAAAGCAAACTGGCAATCAAGTCAGAATCGTTACTATTCGCCACTTTGACTACGGTGAAACAGCGGAAAGTTTTACTAAAGAACTGTTTGAAAAATGGTTTCCGACAAAAGAAGCCCAAGGTAATCAAACTTTATTGGTTCTTGACACAGCTACCAACAATACCGCCATTATTACTGGGGATCGAGTTAAGTCTTTGCTCACAGACTCTATTGCCGAGAGTGTAGCTGATGAAACTCTAAGTATACCCTTACGTCAAGGCAATAAATACAACCAAGCATTTCTTGATACTAGCGATCGCCTTGTGGCCGTTCTCTCAGGCAAACCCGATCCAGGACCACCCGAAATCAATGATAATGTGCAGGTAGAAGGTACCTTCAAGAACGCAGAAGAAACTAAAGCTGTCCAAGGTAATGCTACTGCTTGGGTAATAGGATTGTTAATTGCCGCCACTGTTATTCCAATGGCGACTTACTACATTTATCAGATAAATCAGCCATCATCTGATGGGTAATCAGAAAGTTAAGAGTTAAGAGTTAGGAGTTAGGAGTTAGAAGTTTGGAGTTTGGAGTTTGGAGTCGTAAATTTCTAACTATTAATTTTTAACTCCTCACTCCTCACTCTTAACTCCTAAATCTCACTCCTAACTCCTAATTTAATCTTGAACATATTCTTGTTGTGTAACTAAAGCAACTTCCGCCCGGACAAATTCTCGACCTAAATAAGCTGCATGACTTAATTGAGTGACAGGAGGGGGCTGAGTTTCTTCAAAGATTTTCACGCAAAGTTCTTTGGCTGTTCTCCCACTAAAAACTGTAGTGTGAGTTCGTTCTACCTTTTCTCGTGCAGGAATTACCTTTCCCGTTTCTGGATCGACTGCTAAACCGCGATCGTCAATTACATTTGTAAAATGCTTGGCATAAATCACCTCTGCGTCTCTATCCAAGTAAATGATGAAATATCCACCGGGATCGAGGTCAATATGACGCTGGGAAAGTTTATCATCAATTGCTGCTAAATCTTTAATCATTAAATCCGTAAGCATTATCAAAAGCAAATTTTTTCTTGAGAGTTTTTACACTCTATATCAAGTGTAATTCCTATCTTCTTTAGTATTCTTCATATCTTTAGTATTTTTGTGAATACTTCTACTTACAAACAATATTTGTAAAAAATTATACTTTTATTAAAAATACACAATAATTTGATTGCACAATTTTGCTGTATTGATTGTTATGAAAAAACCATAAACTAACCTTGAACTGAAATGAGTAAGCCCTTAGTAGGGCTTACTCATCTAAAACTTCCAGGAAACTCCCACCATAGCTGTACTCAGGTCAGTGGTGGGTAGTTTACTTTAGTTTAAGTTCCTGACGCGTATTGGCTTAGTGTGAAAACAAAGCTAGAATCAGCCTTTCAAAAAACCCATACTCTGTTCATTTGTTGCAAAAAGCGATCGCAAAAGATGAAGAAGCACTGAAAATTTGGCAAGAAATAGGCGATCGCAATTCTCAAGTAAACACACTTTTAGAGTTTATACAACTACAAAATTGTTTTCAGTGAGTGACGTTCCATTATACAGTTGTGCAAATTTTACTTGAGTAAATTCACTAGCACTACCATCTTGGTCAAAATACAATGCGCCTGTAATATTATCATAAATAAATCGCTGATCGCTGGTGGTTGCAGATGTTCCGAGAGTAAACTGATTAGCTGAGAGTAAACCTTCTAATAACCCATCACCAAAACCAGTAGCCGATACCTGAATGAGTTCATTCGTTGCATCGAAGTCATAAAGACTATCAACCCCATCATTACAATTATTAAAGGTGAAGGTGTCAGTTCCCTCATATCCATAGAGGATATTATTACCACTTCCACCTGTCAGAATATCATTGCCAACACCACCAATGAGAGTGTCATCTCCATTACCACCAATGAGCGTGTTATTCCCACTCGCGCTAGAGGCAGAGAGATAATCGTTACCATCGCCACCGTCAAGTAGGTTATTACCTATCGAATACTCAACATTTAAAATATCGTTACCAGCGCCACCGTTGAAGGTATTATTCCCAGAGGTGCCAACGTTGCTAGAGCTATAGTTATATCCGTCGTAGTCGTAGTAGTAGGAGCCAGAAGCAAAGAGATAATCATTGCCATCACCACCATCCAGCAGATTATCACCTTGTGAATAGCTAACATTCAAGGTATCATCACCAGCACCACCATTGAGAGTGTTATTGCCAGACGCACCAACGTTGCCATAGCTAGATCCGTAGTAGTCGTAGTAGTAGGAGCCAGAAGCCAAGAGATAATCATTGCCATTGCCACCATCCAGCAGATTATCACCTTGTGAATAGCTAACATTCAAGGTATCATCACCAGCACCACCATTGAGGGTGTTATTGCCAGACGCGCCAACGTTGCCATAGCTGCCAAAGTATCCGTAGTAGGAGCCAGAAGCCAAGAGAGAATCATTGCCATCGCCACCATCCAGCAGATTATCACCTTGCGAATAGCTAACATTCAAGGTATCATCACCAGCGCCACCATTGAGGGTGTTATTACCAGACGCGCCAACGTTGGTATAGCTATAGTATCCGTAGTCGTAGGAGCCAGAAGCAGAGAGAGAATCATTACCATCGCCACCATCAAGCAGGTTATAGCCTGTTGAATAATCAACATTTAAGGTATCGTTACCTGCACCACTATTGATCGTATCATTGCCACCACTGCCTCCAGAGAGGAAATCGTTGCCATAGCTCCCACCAATATTGTCATCGTAGGCTGTACCAGTGATGCTTAATCGTTCGATATTCTTGTAGCTAACCTGATTTGTACTCAGCTGAATCGAACCTTGGTTAGTGGTGGTATTGAAAGTTGAAGTGATTCCCTCAGTAGCAGAGCTGTAATCTACAGACAAGTAATCATTACCTGTTCCCCCATCTACTGTTTGTGTCACTAAGGAAGAGAAAGCAGTATATGGAGCGCTGAAATAGAAGGAGTCATTGCCATCGTCGCCATTAAAGGTATTTTTACCCTGGACTCCAGAGGCGTAAAAAGAATCAGCCCCGGTTCCACCTGAAACTTTATTATTGCCAGTAGAGTAATTAATATACAGGCTGTCATTTCCTGCATCCCCACTGAGGATGTTATTCCCAGAAGAAGAGGAAACATCCAGAGAATCATTACCACTTCCACCTGTAAGGGTATTTCTCCCACTAGAAGAGGAACCAACAAGAGTATCATTCTCAGAGCCACCGTCTAAGGTGTTATTGCCAGAAGAATAAGTAATATCTAAGTAATCATACCCACTTCCACCCTTGAAGGTATTGTTTCCATTAGAAGAGGTGGCATTCAGGCTATCATTACCAGAGCCACCATCTAGCGTGTCGTTGCCACCGTTACCATCTAAAAAGTCATCACCTGCAAAACCCTTAATTAGGTCATTGCTCGTTGTGCCATAGAGGCGATCGCTAACACTAGTTCCATTGATATTCGTCATAATTTTTACCTACGTCAATTGATTTTTTCAGTAACTTTTGAGTTTTCAATTTGCAGTAAGTGCTGTTTTAGGGCACATAAAACTTACCGAAAGTTGATGCTTTCGGCATACTCGATCTCAGCCTTCTCACAAAGAGCAGTACAGTTACTCAGCGATTATCCAAGCGATCTAATACAACCCTCAGTAAAATCCTTACAGAATAAGACTTTTGAGCTATCCCCAGTTTTCTGTGACAATGATTCTCATACCCCAGGTTCAGAGTTTAGCTTGTGGAATTTCCGCTTGACGACCAGTGATTTTTTCTCACTGCGATCGCTCCCTTATGTAGAAGTAGCAAAAGCAGTTGAGATTAAACGCTTTATAATGTTTTCCGTCGTGCTTGAGGAATATGTTTAATATCACTGATTATGATTAGGTGTTCTAGTTCAGTTTCAGTCTACTGGCGCACCGATCTAAAATTGAGCTTGACGCTAGTTCCATTGATATTCGTCATAACTTTTACCTACGTCAATTGATTTTTTCAGTGACATTGAGTAGTTTTGCTCAGATACAGCTTCTTGACGCTTGCCACTCTACTTGTAATCACATAAGCTATTCCTATTTTTATGAAATGACTGAGTAAAAATGGCACTAAAATAAACACCAATCCTTGAGCCAAAAGGGTTTTACAGCGTTTTTCATCTATTTGAACCACAATCACCGCTAGGGTAGCACCGCTGTGCTACCCTACAATGTGGTCTATTTACCTGAAAATTGCTGTAACTCAAAAACTGGTGTCCGATTCGATTATGAATTTTCCTATATTAAACCGACATTCCGCACCCCCGACTGTCAGAATCGGTTTTTTCGGATTTTTATCTGGGGTAAATGTTGTATTTAATACAAAAAGTATCAAATGAAGTAGTTGAGTATTTTTTTATTTATTCGGCAAACTTTGCTAGGAAAGTAGTTCCTTTTCCTCAACCACCTTTCTCACTAAATGGCAACTCTGCATTAATTGCCTCAATCTCCTGCTGTTCGAGTTGATTTACTTCTTTAATATAGGGGCGCAAAATTTGTCCTAAACGATTATTGTAAAAGCGGTGCAGACTGTGATTGGGCATAGCGGGGAAACCACGCCGTTTTTTATGGCGTCCACCTGCACCGGGATCAAAAATTTGGATTCCGTTAGCGATCGCCCACTCAATCGGCGCATAATAACAAGCATCAAAATGTAAGCAATCTATTTCTTGAAAACTACCCCAATAGCGTCCATAGAGTTTGTCGTCTTTAAATAAACAAAAGGACATTCCTAAAGGATGAGAGTTATCTTCCTCGCTATATGCAGCAAAAAACAAAACTCGATGGCGATAATCAGTCTCTAGTTGTTCAAAAAACCGCTGTGTGAGATACTTGCTACCCCACCAGCCAAATTTATCGCAGGTGTCAGTATAAAACTGATACATCAAACGAAAGGAAGACTGAGGAATTTGATCCCCAGTCAATGGTTGCAATCGTAAACCTGCCTTTTCCACAGCTTTACGTTCCCGCTTGATGTTGCGACGCTGATTGGCGTTAAATACTTGCAAGTAGTCATCAAAAGTTTTAAAACCAGAATTTTCCCAAATGAAGCTGTGGTGCAGCCAACTTGTAAAACCATGCCGTTCCAGCATAGGACGCCATTGGGGATCGACAAAGAGAAAATGACAGCCAGAGATGCGATTCTTAGCACAGAAAGTGTCAATTTCATGCACCATTATTGCTGTAATTTCATTCTCATCTTCTCCTGGGGCAATTAAAAATCGATAACCTTCAGCAGGGGTAAATGGTGTCATTCCCAGCAGTTTAGGATAATACCGGATGCCAATGCGATCGCTTAACTCTGCCCACTGATGATCGAAGACAAACTCACCAGAACTATGTCCTTTCAGATAAAGTGGCGCAGCAGCAATGAGTGTTCTGTCTCGCCACAACGTCAAATGATTTGGCAACCAACCAGTTTTAGCCGTAGCACTCTGGGAAGTTTCTAGATTGTTCAGCCACTCCCACTCTAAAAAAGGTGTTTTGAGTGGCATTGCCAAAGCGTTCCAGGCATTTTGGGGCACTTCGGCGATTTTGTCCGTCCAAAGAACAGAATAGCGGGGCTTAAGTTGTTCCACCATTGTCTGGGTTGTTAAAGGAGTAGGGAGTGGGGAGTGGGGAATGGGGGAGCAGGGAGAAGGGAGCAGGGAGAAAGAAGTAATTTTTCATTCTCCCCCTTGCCCCCAGCAAGAACTGCCCCTCTGCCTCCTGTGCCCAATACCCAATCCCTTACTTAGCCTAATCTAAGAAAGCTCATCGTTGCAGCCGATAGTGCAAAAACACTTCTTGCTCAACTGTATTAACTTCTAGTAGTTGCAATTTGGGAGCTAAATGTGATAAAAAACCTTGTCCATCCACAGGTGTGGGTGCGGTAGTACCGCCTAAAATCAGCGGACAGATAGTCAACCATAATTCATCGATTAAATCTAGTTCCAGCAAGGAGGCTACTAATTGACCACCACCCAAGATCGCCAAGCGTGTTATATCTAGAGTGGCTAGATGCTTTAAAGCCGCCAGGATGTCAATTTCTCCCGTTCGTGTTTCAAAAACCATAATCTGCTTAAATTCTGGAGGAAACTCCTGTGCAGAGGTTTTACAGCTGCTAGTTTGCTCTGGTTTCGATATTTGTTGTAACTGCCACACTTCTGAAGAGCCAGCACTGTGCTGAACTTTATCCTGTTGGGGCAAGTGACGCAAAGGTGAATTTTGGCCTTTGTTCCAGGAAACTGCTCCCGCTGTTGTTGTCAGTAACCAACGTTCAACTGGTTGCTTAAAAAAGTGAATTTCCGGATTCAGGTTTCCAGACTGTGTAATCACTATATGAACTGGCTGGGGGGGTTTAGCCCCTTGTGCCCGACGTTGCAATAAGGTTGGATCTGATACGGTAAGTGTGGTTCCGTAGGCGGCGAGAGTACCAGCACCGAATAAAACGGCATCAGAGGCAGCGATTTGTTTTTCCAAGTGTGCTTTATCAGCCCTTGAACCAAATCGAGCAGGCGATCGCCTAAAATCTCCTATCTTGCCATCTGCACTCATTGCTAAAACAACTGTAGTATGAGGACGATGTTGCAGCATTAAATTACTTTTATAATTTTGATGTTTTGCTTTCACGTATGTAGATATTAAGAAAATCCATGCCTACAAGCTACTGTTTCACAATTTAACTACTGTATTCATATGCAACACAAATCGTTTTTACATCCACCGTATATGATTTTTGGTATACTAGATTTCTTTTTTTACTATACCAATTTGTTATTTTTAAACATTGAAAATAAAGCTATGATAACATGACAAAATGTCTCATTTAGCTTGAGTAAGTTGCATATCTTTGCTGTTATGGTTTGCAGATGCAAAGTGAGACACTCGATGAGTAATTCCCGTCAATCATCCTTTCGTCGAATTTTAGTAACAAGAATATTGCTTCTGTTCGTCCCAGTTTTACTTGTAGGTGAAATCGTGGCTTTGAATAAGGCACGTTCTAGTCTATTAGCAACTGCCCGTCAAAATTTAACAGAAAGCGCTATTAGTAAAGGAGAGAAAACAACAGATGCGATCGCTCTTTTGAAAGCTCATTTGCTGAGTGTCAGCAAAACAACAGTCATTCCGTCGCGTTTGCCGCTAGAAGAGGAAGAAATTCTCAAGCAGCTAAGACAACAACTTCCAGCGAGTATTGAGTGCATCCAATTAACAAATTTTCTCAGCCAAAAAATAATTGCCAGTGATTGTGGCGATCGAGAAATTGGTGAATTAAGATTACCTTTGCCTAGTGACGGAATTGATGTCAAACCAATCTTTCCGCCAAAGTCAGGAATGACTGGTAAAAGAAACAGCCAAAATCAACTGCAATTAGTCTTATCTGCGCCAATTTACGATCGCCAAGGCAATGTAGTTTACAGTTTAAGTATTCAGTCTGCGCTATCCCAAAAAACCATAAATCGGCCGGGATCGCTCACAGGCGCTATGGTAGTGATTGCTGAGGATGGCACAATTTTGGCGCACCCCTTAACAGGTTGGGTGGGAACTAATATCGAGCAGCATCCAAATGCTTCCCAACTCAAAAGCATAATCAAAAATGCAATTACTGGGCGAAACGATTCAATAAATTTATCTTTTGAGGGAAAAGAATTACTAGCTGGCTATACGGCGATCGCAAATCCACTCAGCCAACAACACCAGCAAAAATGGATCGTTTTAGCTGTTACCACTGTTGATAATGCCCTTTTTGGTTTAGAAGAAATCAAACTCATCCTCATCGTTTTAACAGTTGGTTTAATTGGTGCCAGTTTATTAGCATCCCTATATCTAGCTCCCTACTTAGCAAGTCCTGTAGAAGAATTGCGAGACTACGCTCTCAATATTCACTCTCACCACGCTGCACAACCAGTTCCCCGCAACTTCAAAATCCGAGAATTCAATCAACTAGCCCAAGCACTAGATCAAATGGTAGAAAGGCTCAAAGCAGGGTCAGAAGAACTAGAAATGGCTTGGAAAGAAGCAAAAAGTGCGAACCAAGTTAAAAGTCAATTTTTGGCTACAACTTCCCATGAATTGAGAAACCCATTGAATATTATTATTAACTGTATTCGTCTGGTTGCAGATGGCTTATGTGATGACCGAGAAGAAGAAGTAGAGTTTCTCAAACGTGCCGATGAAACAGCAATTCACTTGCTAGGAATTATTAATGATTTGCTCGACATTTCTAAAATTGAAGCAGGTAAGCTTTCAGTAGTCACAGCACCTATTGACCTCCGACAAGTATTGCTAGAAGTAATCAATTTACAATCAGTTAATGTTCAACAAAAAGGCTTGCAATTGAAATGTGAATTAGGCACTGAACCGATACCCATAAAGGCAGACGCGGCAAAACTCAAGCAGGTCTTAATTAATGTTATTGGTAACGCTACTAAATTCACTGACGCCGGAAGCATTAACATTGCTACAGCAATTGAATATAGTAATGGTAAATCTCAGGTAGTGGTGAGTGTCAAAGATACAGGTATAGGTATCGATCCAGCTCAGCAGCACAAATTATTTCGCCCCTTTGTGATGGTGAATGGCGCAACCACACGCCAGTATGAAGGGACTGGACTGGGACTGGCAATTTCACGGAACTTAATTGAACTCATGGGAGGTAGCATTACTCTTGAGAGTCTAGGACTTCATCAAGGTACGACGGTAAAGATTACCTTACCTTTGATTGATATCTCCCTGTTACCTATTCCCAAGAAAGAGGGAAATGCAGGGGATCTTGGATTCTCCTCTGGGAATGAGGGGGTAAAGGTAAGTCGTTACCCTAGCCCACAGGAGTCTGGGAAAAGTCTGGTTGCGGGGATCGGCAAATCCGAGAAAGTAGGGGTGGACAAAAAGAACTCCCCGAAGCTTCAGCAGCTACCTGGAAAGGAGATTTATCAAATTAGTCTTTCGCCCCAGCAAACTATCCTCCTCAGTCTTCCAAAAGCAGAGGTTTGTGTAAATGGGACATCTCAAAGGTGAGACCATTTTGGATTTTAGATTTTGGATTTTGGATTATTTCGGTTTATACTCTGCCCCTAGTGAGCCGAATAAATCCTTTCATCGAAAATTTAAAATCCCCAAGCCCTACCCAGAGGAACTTGGTCTAATACATTGGGCGTTGCTGAATTCGGGTATGAATTTACTTCACGCAGAGACGCTCCAGGCGCAGAGAGCAAAAGTTTGAGATATTGAGTTTTCAAATTTCATACTTCAATTCAGCAACGCCATAAATTGACAGTAATTGAGGCATACCATTTCCCATTGCGATAAACAATGGTGCAAGTAGTAGATTTACCCCAATATTTAGCCTTACCCTACCAAGAGTTGAGGGTAGGGACTGCCGCGATACGTTCAATCGAAAATCCAAAATCCAAAATCCAAAATCGATTGACTACTTATTGAGAAAAACAGATTTGCCGCCTTCTTTGAGAGATGCTGTTAAAGCAGCAAGAATTTCTACTAACTGTGTGCCGACCCAGCCAGACGAAACCTCTGAGGGAGTATTGTTAAGAATAGAGACAACAAAGCGATCGCAAACTCGCTGCAATGGTTCACCCGGTTCTAGTTCCAGCATCACCTGACTTTGATTTACAGGAATAAATTGATTGCCCTGCTGTTCAAACTCCCCATGTAGCAGAGTTAGAGGTGACGATCGCAACATTTCATCAAAAATCAAGCTGCCAAGGCTACCTACAATCCCCAACCGCCGCTGCTTATCGGGATTCAACCAGCACAAATGAATATAAGCTTGAAAATTATCTGGGTATGTCAGTGTAAGCCATACTAGGTCAGCTAGTCCTTGGGATGGGGAGTGGGGAGTGGGGAGTGGGGAATGGGTCACTTCCCTACTCACCTCCCCTTGTAGCCACACCGTACCCGTTGCCTGTACTTTCACAGGTACTTGACCCAGCCATGTGTTAAAAATAGCAATGTCGTGAATGGCTAAATCCCAAAGCGCGTCAACATCTTGCCGCACGGGGCCTAAATGGGTGCGAGTGGCGTAGCCATAGCGGAGATCCCCTAATTTGCCCTCTTGAACTACAGTTTTCCCCCGCTCAACTGCGGGGTGAAATAAATAAGTGTGGTCAACCGTAAGTATTAAATGATGCTGCTCTGCTAGCTGGCAAAGTTCCCGACATTCTCCTGGGTCGAGAGTGAGGGGTTTTTCTGCCAAAACATGATAACCCTGTTGGAGAGCATCTTTAATTAAAGCATAGTGGGTGTTAGCCGGAGTTGCGATCGCCACTGCTGTCAGCCCTAGCACTTGCTTTAAATCCTGCCACTGTGTTGTTAATAATACAGGTTCGTCTAAATTAAACTGCTGTTTTACCGCCATCAATCGTTCTGGATGAGGGTCTACTACAGCAACAACACTTACCTGGGGATGTGCTAGAAAGTTACGCAGTAAATGCACCCCCCAACGTCCAACTCCGATGACAGCAATTTTAATTTGGTTTGTCATTTGTTATTTGTCATTAGTCATTTGTCATCAGTCATTGGTCAAATAACGACAAAGGACAAATGACCAAAGACAATCAACTGATTATCAGTTTACTTGCAATGTTTTGAGTTCAGGGTTTTTCCTGATTAGTAATTGCTAAAAAAGCTACCTTGGCTGCGGCTTGTTCAGCGGTTTTGATGGAGCGTCCCTTACCAAGTCCCAGCATGTTTCCGTGCAGCCAGACTTCAGCAACGAAACGTTCTTGATTGCGGTGTGGTTGATTGACTTCCACAACCCGGTACTCCGGTAAAACTTTAAATTGTGCCTGTGTCCATTCTTGGAGAGCAGCTTTGTAATTAAGTCTAGCTGGATCGAGGCGAATTTCTGTTGCTAGTTGTTGAAAGTGGGGATCTAGCCAAGGGCGGATTAGTTCTAGATTTTGAGTACTTAAGTAAAGCGCACCCAGAACTGCTTCAAAAGCATCTGCTAATCGTGACTCTTGACCAACTTTATCAGCCGTAGCACTGCCAGCAACTAGTAAGTATAGCTCTAAACCATAAACTCTTGCTAATTGGGCGAGAATGCGATCGCTCACCAACACCGAACGAATTGCTGCGAAGTCTCCTACTGGGCAATCTGGGTAATGTTCCCACAACACAACAGCTGACACTAGGCGTACCACTGCATCGCCGACAAACTCCAACTGTTCATAATTTGCCGACTCAGAAACAGTGGGATGAGTCAGTGCTAAGTCCAATAGTTGCCATTTGATTGGTGCTTCTGTTGGCAAACCAAATTTTTTGACTAAGCTTTCGAGTTGTCGTTGACGGCGTGGATAAGCTAGGGTCATCAGTTCTTAGTCAAGAGTTATTAGTGGTTAGTTATTGGTCATTGACAATTAAAGAGAGAGTCGGTAGTAAGCCCGGTAACCTACAGATTAACGATATTACACATATTTCAGCTTACTATTTTTTAAAACGTACAACTTTTGTACAAATTAATCTTGACATACTCCCTGGCAACAAAGCACGCGGATTCTGGGCTGCTAACGGCGATCGCAGTCTGGGACTGTCTAACATCACCTAACCTAACAGTTGATGCCTCAACTTTGAATATTTGCTTATAGAACCCATTTGGGATCTTTTCTAGGCATATAAGGGTTGCCAGAAGGCTGTTTTAAACAACCTAGTAAGCAGGGGTGGAAAATCATAGAGCAATTGCTGAAAAAGTATGAAATACGGCTTTGCACAAGACTTGTAGACAGAAAAATAGATCCCAAATGGGTTCTATAGGGGAAGCCCCTAAGACGGCAGTGGCTTCCCAACCTACGCTTGACACTGATTAAAAAATTAAGTTAGTGACTTAATAATGCGATCGCCATTTCAAGATACATTTTTGCTTTATGCAAAGCTAGCAGCTTCTCTTGAGTATACCTATCTGGATAATTCATAACTCTCCCTTCTATCGTAACTTTAATCAGTGCTGCTTGCTCATCTGTAGGTGCGTTCATCTCATCTATGGCGTTACTCAGTGCTTGCATGAAAGCAAAGGTAGGAGGTTTTAAGCCTTTACCCACCTCAAATTGGGATAGCGCCATTCGAGGGAATACCATCAAGGATGTAATCCATGAAGTCTTGTAGCCTTTATTCCCAGTTGGTTTGATGCCGTAGCGCAAGCATAAGTCACGAAGTTCTTTGATGGTTTTGATTTCAAGTTCGGAACGCGTAAACATAAAATAGAGTTACCTCTTGTAAAAGTGGTATCGGTGGTGAACCATTTCTGAGGTGAGAACACCACCGATTTAAACTCTATTTTCACGCGCGCACGTTAATCAAGCTTTATTTATATCTCTCAACAATGCCTAACCCTAAAGGTAACCCAGATAATTTAAACCCATATGAGACAGACAGAGAAGAACCATTGACAGCAAATCTTAGTTTTCGGGTGTCAGAACGGATGAAAGAAGAGGTGAAAGCACAAGAAGACCCTCCTGAGTTTTGCCGTCAAGCTATTCAAGAGAAGTTAGATAGAAATAAACAGAAGTAGTCCAAAATTCTTGAAGTAATAGATTTAAGAACTACAAAAAAGCCCTCCTGTTAAAGAGGGCATTATTATTGGTAAATTAAATTTTGTACTACTTAGAATAGACAAGCATTTATAAAACTTTTCGGTCTACTGAAATTACGTAAACTCCTCTGGGGGAATCATATTATTAACTACTTGAAAGGGTCTCAATACTGTTCGGTTAAGCAAGAGACAAGGGTAAATGGCCGTCTCTAAAACAATCAATTCTTTGTAGAGACGGCCATTTATCGCGTCTTTGTTATATATGTAAAATCTCGATCGAAAAACCTTAACCGAACTGTATTGGAAAAGGTCTATCATACAAAATCCGTACAAAAAATAATGGAGTACAAACCGTCAAAGGTTTATACTCCATTTTGAAGGAAAGAGCAGGACATAAGCCGGGTTCTGTTCTCTTGCGAGGGCAGTTATCTATCTGGGACGCCTGTTACCAGACGCCTCTAGCGGCTCTTGTTGAGCGGAACTGGTAAAAGACCAACCCTAGTTCCTCTGGCCTTGCTCCCAACCGGGGTTTACCGAGCCAGCACCTCTCGATGCTGCTGGTGCGCTCTTACCGCACCTTTGCACCCTTACCAAATTTAGTTAGGAGTTATGAGTGATGAGTTAAGAGTTAATAATTCCTAACTCCTAACTCTTAACTCCTAACTGTTTTGGCGGTATCTTTCTGTGGCACTATCCTCACGATCGCTCGCACTGGACGTTATCCAGCAAGTCTGGTCTTTCGGGAGTCCGGACTTTCCTCAAATCAGTGACTATAACTGATCTGCAACCGCCTGCGCCTACTCTCTCCCTAGATCCAGTTTAATCTTCGATGACGTAGTGTGTTAACTAAACATTTCCTCCGATGCCTGCGGCATCCCGCAGGGTACAGAACTTTGTAAGAGAGTGGGGTAAGAATTCAATACAGGGGTAAAGGTTAAAGGGTAAAGGGTAAAGGCTAAGAATTCAATACAGGGGTAAAGGGTAAAGGCTAAGAATTCAAAACAGGGGTAAAGGTTAAAGGGTAAAGGGTAAAGGGATATATTTAACCTTTCCCCTTTCCCCCTTACCCCTTCCCCCCTTTCCCCTTCCCCCTTCTTCATTTCTTTTTATTCCAAGGTAGGGCGTAAGTCCAAGGTAGTTTTCTGACTGTGAAAGGACAATTGATAATGCTAATGGGAGGAAAATTGACACCAGGAGCTAAACCCACACGTACCTCAGAAATTCTTAATACTAATTGTAGGGAAAATTCTAACTCCTTTCTTCCATTTATAAAGTCGTTGTACAATTTTTTTTGCCCTTTTTGCAGTCCACCGATATCAACTAATGGTTTTTTAGCTGAGTAGGTTCCAGTTGCCTGATCGCGCTGGAAAACATCTTCTGCTGTGACTGTCTCGGAAAGTGTTTTCTTGGGGGCAATCAAGCTGGGACTTTGGGGTACAGCTAAGTCGCGGGTTAAGTCTGGTGATTTGCGAATTACTCGGCGCGATTGTTTGGTATGTTCAACTACTAGAGAGCTATTATCCCAATCAACGTATACGGCAATATTATCAGATTTATTTTCAATGCCAAGGGCTAACTCTTTCAGGTCGTCAATGGGGTAGGAGGATTTGAATTTAAAGGAAATTCCAATTTTGTCATCGAGATTTAGTTCTTTTAGCTGCTCATCAACTATTCCTTTTTTAAATTCAAATTTAATTTGGTCGTCGATGGATTCAACCATTCGGTTAAAAACATAGGAGACACCAATAATATAAATCGTCAAAACTACTAAATTCTGGTCGCTACTCCTCATAATTAAAAAATATTAACTCCCGATGCTAATGAATATATATTCGATTCATTGTTCATGTGCAATCTTTAGTTGCGTTTAGTTGGGACAGAGTTTTGCAGCCAGCCTCGTCGCCAAAAAAACAATAGCAGACAAAGTGCGATCGCCACCATCATTCCTAAACACATTGGGTAGCCCCAATACCAATTCAATTCAGGCATATTATATGGTGATTTCTCAGTATTGAAATTCATACCATATATTCCGGCAACAAAAGTCAATGGAATAAAAATTGACGAAACCACCGTTAGCACTTTCATGATTTCATTCATTTTGTTGCTCACTGCCGAAAGATATACATCCATCAATCCAGATGCTAATTCTCGGTAAGTTTCTACCATATCCATGACTTGCACGGTATGGTCATAACAATCTCGTAGGTAAATTCGCACATCTTCACTAATTAAATCACTGCCATCACGAATTAAAGAATTAATCGCATCTCGCTGCGGCCAGATAGCACGACGCAATTGGAGTAATTCTCGCCTGATTTGATAAATACTTTGTAGTGTTTGCGGAGTAGGTTTAACTATTACTTCCTCCTCTAATTCTTCGATTCGCTCACCATAAAGTTCCAGCACAGGAAAATAGCCATCAATAATGGCATCTAACAAAGCATAAGTTAAATAATCAGCTTTTTGACAGCGGATGATACCTTTGCCTTTTTCAATGCGCGATCGCACTGGTTCAAAGCAATCATGCTCTGGTTCTTCTTGGACTGTGAGCAAGTAATTTTTCCCCAATATTAAACTCACTTGTTCGCTGTAAAAACCACACGTTTTTTCCTTTGGTACTACCATGCGAGCAATGAAGAGTAATTGGTCTTCATAATCCTCTGTTTTCGGGCGCTCCGGTACATTCACCACATCTTCTAAAACGAGAGGATGTAAATCAAAAACTCGACCCAATCTTTGTAATATGTCTTGAGAGCCTAAACCTTGTACGTCTACCCAAGAAATCGTTTCCATCTCTAGATATGGAATACATTCTTCTGGAGTTGCTATTTGTTCGCGGGTAAAATTGGTTTGGTTATAGTCAATCAAGAAAATTATTGGTGCTGGAGCGTCTGCATCAATAATAATCGTTCCTGGCAGAGTTCCTGGTTGGTGATGAAACTCATCTTCAAATGTCTTAGTTACTACTTTCAGAGCGCGGCGCAGTTTTCGTGCCATGAAATATTACCTAATAGTCATTAGTTATTGGTCATTGGTCATTGGTCATTGGTCATTGGTGAATGACAAAGGACAAAAGATAAAGGACAAATGATATACGCGTAATTTTACAAAAATTAATACAAAGATGGTAATTTCTAAATTATGCAATTATTTCCGTCGCTCATTTGGTCACCAGCATTTTGTTATTAGTGAGTTGTATTCAGAACTAACTACTGAAAAGTTTCATAATTAATACCAATTTGAAATCAAAATGCGACAGATGTGTGGCTAGGGGCGTACAGCTGTACACCCTACAGCGGATTCATGTGTTGGAAATATTTTTGAAAATGGTATTAAGTTTATTTAAATTCAGTGAGTTACCAGCAATACAGATAACATATTGCTTCTGAATCAGCAATGATGAGTATAAAAAACAGTTTGCCTTGACAAGACAAACTGCTTAAAAAATATTTACGTAAGAGTTCAGGAGCAGAGCCACAGACCTATCCGGCTCTGCTTGTTAATTCAGAATTCAGAATTCAGAATTCTGAATTCTGGATGAGCAGGAGTTAGAACATGCCGCCCATGCCGCCCATGCCACCCATACCGCCCATACCGCCCATATCAGGGGCAGGAGCAGCGGATTTCTTTTCAGGCTTTTCAACAACGATCGCTTCGGTGGTTAAGACTAAACCGGCGATGGAACCAGCGTTTTGTAAAGCTGAACGCACGACCTTAGCAGGGTCAATGATCCCAGCAGCGATCAAATCTTCAAATTCCCCAGTAGCAGCGTTGTAGCCAATGTTGAATTCGGCATCCCGGACTCTGGAGACAATCACAGAACCTTCCGCACCAGCGTTGTCTGCTATTTGACGTAAGGGAGCTTCCAATGCACGCTGCACAATATCAGCCCCAATTTTTTCTTCTGGTTCCAGGGTGTTTTTAATTGCTTCTACTGCCTTGGATAGGTGAATCAGGGTCGTTCCACCACCAGGAACAATACCTTCTTCCACGGCAGCTTTCGTGGCGTTCAGGGCGTCCTCAATTCGCAATTTACGGTCTTTGAGTTCGGTTTCTGTGGCTGCACCCACTTTAATCACTGCCACGCCACCAGCTAGCTTAGCGATGCGTTCTTGGAGCTTTTCTTTGTCGTAGTCGGAATCAGTTTCTTCCAACTGTCTGCGAATTTGACCAATCCGCTTTTGCACTTCTGGCTTGGTGGAACTGCCAGCGACAATTGTGGTGCTTTCTTTATCAATGGTGATTTTGCGGGCAGTTCCCAGCGTTTCTAGAGAAGCAGTATCCAGGCTCAAGCCAATTTCTTCAGAAATCAATTGTCCATCGGTGAGAATGGCAATATCTTGGAGTAAAGCTTTGCGGCGATCGCCAAATCCAGGCGCTTTGATGGCAGCTACGGTAAGTACACCCCGTGCTTTGTTCACTACCAAAGTTGCCAAGGCGTCTCCTTCTACATCTTCGGCGACGATCAGCAAAGGCTGACCCGAACGGGCTACTTTTTCCAACACCGGCACTAAATCCTGGATGGTGCTGATTTTTTTATCAGTAACCAAGATGCGGGCGTTTTCAAATTCTACGATTTGCCGCTCGTTGTTGGTGACGAAGTAGGGAGAAATATAACCCCTGTCAATCTGCATCCCTTCAACTACTTCTAGTTCAGTTGTCAGAGATTTAGATTCTTCAACGGTAATGACACCATCTTTGGTGACTTTTTCCATTGCTTGGGCTAGCATATCACCAACTTCTTCGTCGTTACCGGCGGAGACAGTGGCAACTTGAGCGATCGCACTTCCTTCTACAGGTTTAGCTATTTTGGCAATTTCTTCTACCAGGGCTTCGATAGTTTTATCGATCCCACGCTTTAAGCTGACTGGGTTAGTACCAGCCGCAACGTTCTTTAGACCTTCCCGAATCAAAGCCTGAGCCAAAACTGTAGCAGTTGTAGTGCCATCCCCTGCGACATCTTTAGTTTTAGATGCTACTTCTTGGATGAGTCTTGCACCTGTATTTTCCAAAGGATCTTCTAATTCAATTTCCTTGGCAACAGTGATACCATCGTTGACAATTTGAGGTGCGCCAAATTTTTTCTCTAAAAGGACATTGCGACCTTTGGGTCCCAAGGTGATTTTTACGGCATCGGCAAGGGCGTTAACACCCCTTTCTAGAGCTCGCCGCGATTCCTCGTCAAATGCAATAATTTTCGCCATGTTTTATTTCTCAAGCGCTTCCATTAGACAATTTAGCACTCACAGAGCAAGAGTGCTAATGTCTCCAGCAAGTCAAGTTACAAATGGAAATGAAAAATTGATTAATATACAGGTGATGCTCATATTAGATACTGGCAGTAATGCTTGAATTGGGAGATGAACCTAGACAACTCCCTTAAGTCCCTTGGTATTGCCGAACCTAGCGGCACCGGCTGGTTGGCAGTAGTATTTACGTTCCTCTTAGCTTGGCTTGTAACCTGGCGTTTAATTCCGACAGTACGCAAATTCGCCTTGCGGGTGGGTTGGGCAGACCAACCCAACGCACGGCGGCTCAACCGAGAACCTTTGCCCAATGCAGGTGGGCTAGCTATTTACGCGGGTGTAATTGCCGCCCTAGTGTTAGCTAGTCTTTTACGACCGATCGAACTCCAAAATGTATTAGCCCAGGTACTAACTATTCTCTTGGGGGCTTCAATATTAGTCCTTGTGGGCTTTATTGACGATCAGTTCGGTTTACCGCCCTCCGTTCGTTTGTGGGCACAAATTGTCACGGCACTGTTGCTGGTAGCTAACGGTATCAGTGTGCAAGTTACATTTGGCACTCCCATCGACTCGCTTTTGTCCATGTGCCTAACGGTATTATGGGTAGTAGGGATTACTAACGCTATCAATTTGATGGATGGTATGGATGGTTTGGCGGGAGGGATCAGCTTTATTACCGCCATGAGTTTATTAGGCGTTTCAGCCCAATTTAACAACCGTGCAGCGGCAACTTTAGTTTTGGCAGCCTTGGGAGGTGCGGCACTGGGCTTTTTGCGCCACAACTTCCATCCATCACGAATTATTATGGGTGATGCGGGAGCATACTTTTTCGGCTATGTGTTGGCAGCAACTAGTATTTTAGGCAGACTGCAACAAAACACAATCTATGCCCTCGTACCCACAGTTTTATTTCTGTTGTTGCCAGTGTTAGATACTACTCAAGTATTTGTGCGACGGCTACTAGCAGGAAATAACCCTCTAAGTACTCCTGGCAAAGACCACCTCCACCACCGCTTGCTGGCTTGGGGATTCTCCCAACGCCATGCAGCGTTTACGTTGTGGGGAATTACCTTGGTTTGCAACTTACTAGCGATGAGAATACAAGGTATGAGTTTGGCTGTAATGTTAACTACCGCCAGTAGCATTATTATTCTTTTGGGCTTTACTGTGTGGCAAAGAATACGCCAAAAAAATTAGTACACTTTCGCGGATATAAGGAATTCTAAAAAATAAAATCCTCAGTGATTAGGAATAATAATCATTGTTGAGTGTGGGAAGTCAGGGCTGGTATCAGCAGCCCTGACTTCTCTTTTTGTAGAGATAATTCGTCTTTGGAGACGCGATCGACCAGACGCGATAAATCGCGTCTCTACATGAGGTTTTGGGTTTTGTGCCATAATTCCCTTGTTAAATTCAAGATTGGAAGTTCCCAGAGTTAGAAGGAGGTAGAGCGATCGCTCACTACATTTTAAAAGCTACAACAGAAACGGTGCATTTGGGTGGTTTCTCCCATCTGCTAAAGCCAGCACTGACTATTGATTCTGGCGATACAGTTGATGTAGAAACTTATACTGGTTACTACGTTTATGACAAAGCACCACCAGAGTTTCTGACGCCAGAATTTCTCGACATTTGCCAAAATCTTCTACCAGAACGTAAAATCGCTGGGGGACCGCATTTACTCACAGGACCGATTTACGTGCGGGATGCCGAACCAGGGGATGTTTTAGAAGTAAAATTAGAGGCGGTCGCACCTCGTTTACCAGTAGGCTTCAATGCAATTCGCACAGGTTGGGGAGCTTTACCACATCAGTTTCCTCAACCTGCCTTAAGATTCATTCCTCTGGATTTGGCAAACAATATTGCCGAATTTCCACCCGGTGCTGGGATCGAGATTCCCCTGAAACCGTTTTTTGGAATTCTTGGTGTTGCGACTCCAGAAACCTCTCGCACTTCCATCCCGCCAGGTTCTTACGGCGGTAATATCGACAACCGCGAACTCCAAGCAGGTTCTCGTTTATTTTTGCCGATTTTTGTCCCAGGTGCCTTATTTTCCATTGGTGATGGGCATTCGGCACAGGGTGATGGCGAAGTCAATGTTACCGCCATTGAAACTTCGATGAACGGTAGAATTACACTCAAACTTCGCAAGGATTTACAACTGACAACACCAATTGCGGAAACTCCGACTGATATTATCACAATGGGTTTTGCTCAAACCTTAGATGAAGCGTTAGAACTGGCTTTAAAAAACATGATTGATTTTCTGGAACGCTTCACAAATTTGTCGCCAGAAGATGCTTATGTATTGTGTAGTTTAGCTGTGAATTTTCGCATCACTCAAGTTGTGAATAGTCCCCAAAAAGGGGTACATGGGATGTTACCAAAATCAATTTTATCCAAGAGTATTAATTTTTGAAGAAGAATTCAGAAGTCAGAATGGGCTAAACGCCCCGCTATCGCTAACAGGAGTCAGAATAAATCAGTGGGGGATTGAGACTCTTACAGGTGATTAAAGTTTATGATTTTTCTCTGATGATAGTAATACAAAAGAGGTAGAACAGAGAGACTTTGTAGATCTGATGTGTCTATAAAGTTACTTGAATAAAGTAAGAAAAGTAAGAAAAGTAGTTTATATAAAGTGTATTGACTAGCTTGATGATATGCTGTAAGTTGATAACTGAAATACACAACAAGTTAGTAACAAAGACTTATTAATTAGAAAAAACCCCAAATTTTGGGATTTACTATTATGCAGTATTAATACAGCAATGAGTAGCAGGGCTTGTTAGAGGCCGCTGCTGAATGTTTTCGGGAAGGACTGCTTGTTCAACCAGACTAGGTGCGAACCTACAAAAATTTAGCAATGTGCTGCAAGATTTGGGAAAAACAGATAAAGCAACTTATATAACGATGGACAGCAGAAAGAAGCTAGAAAAAACGATCCCAAATACGCAAAAAATTGACGGCAAATTATCGCAATTTAAATAGACAGACACCAGCATTTTGAGATATTTTTACAGGCGCTTAACAATTTAAAAATAAAAAATCGGCGAAATCCTTAACGTAGTTAAATTCAACATAAATGACAACTTTCCGATTCACGAACACTAATGACAACGGCTGTGGCTGATTATGTGATGCGATCGCTTAAGCTAACAGTACAACCGACAAGGACACGATTACCTTTGACTAAAGGTAATTGCGAATTATTAATTGATAAGAAGGCTAATTATGGGGTACAAGCTCCCATTACCCGTCGGAAATTGCGAATTGCGAATTGCAGCGAATTGTGAATTAGTAGTTCGCCAAGTGAACTTAGCGGGGTAAAGGGGAAAGGGGAAAGGTTTTAAATCCCTTACCCTTTACCCCCGCCCCTTATCCCCAGAGGGGGCCCTACCTTCCCCTTTCCCCAGCCCTCACCCAGCATTTTTGGGTTGGCAGAGTACTAGTATAACTTTCTCGACAACCCCGCCCTACTGATGACCGACGATTCTATGAATCAACAAACTACGACTGCTGACCTACTAGATCAAACACTGCAACAGGTAACCCGTCGCCCAGAGTTAGAAATAACTAGCTCCCGCCAATTTACTAGCTGGCTATTAGAGCAGAATCTCAGTCTGGCTTTTAGCACCTACCAAGCGGGGAAGCTGTTTTTCATCGGCTTGCAACCGACGGGTAAATTATCCGTCTTCGAGCGCACTTTTGATCGGTGCATGGGTTTATGGGCAGAAGGCCAAAGCCTGTACATGAGTTCTTTGTATCAACTGTGGCGGTTGGAAAATGCCCTAGAACCCGGCAACAATCACAATGGCTATGACGCATTGTATGTACCGCAAGTCGGGTATGTCACTGGAGACTTGGACGTGCATGATGTGGCTCGTTCGGGAGAACAAATCGTATTTGTCAATACACTATTTAGTTGTCTAGCCACACTCAGCAATACCCATAGTTTTGTCCCGCTATGGCAACCGCCATTTATTGCCAAACTGGCAGCAGAAGACAGATGCCATCTCAATGGCTTGGCAATGCGAGACGGACAGCCGCGCTACGTCACAACTACCAGCACGAGTGATGTGGCAGATGGGTGGCGTGACCACCGAGCCAACGGCGGTTGCGTCATGGATATTACCAGCAATGAAGTGATTGTCAGTGGGCTATCGATGCCCCATTCACCCCGATGGTACAGAGACAAGCTGTGGTTACTCAATTCGGGAACGGGAGAATTTGGCTATGTTGACTGGGAAAGGGGAGCATTTGAGCCAGTCGCTTTCTGTCCGGGTTATCTACGCGGCTTAACCTTTGCGGGAGAGTTTGCCATTGTCGGGCTATCTCTACCCAGGCATAACAAGACATTTTCGGGTTTGGCCTTGGATGAGAACTTGCGTGCCAAAAATGCAGAACCCCGTTGTGGGTTGCTGGTGATTAATTTAACGACCGGGGATATCGTTCACAGCTTGAGGATAGAGGGTGTGGTCACAGAATTGTACGACGTGGTGGCCTTGTCAGGGGTACGGCGACCAATGGCAATCGGCCTCAAAAGTGATGAAATTCGCCGCCTAATTACCCTCGGCTAATTTCTCAAGGTTTTCAATCGCTAAAAACAACCAATCTAGCAGAAAATCATGCCTAATTCATCATTCAACCTCTCAGACCTCAATGGCAGCAACGGCTTCGTCATCAATGGCATCGATGCAGGAGACTTATCAGGCTACTCGGTGAGCGAGGCAGGAGACATCAACGGCGATGGCATTGACGACTTGATTATCGGGGCATTAGATGCCGACCCCAACGGCAACAGTGCTGCTGGGGAAAGTTATGTCGTCTTTGGCGGTAGCACTGTCGGCTCGGGTGGCAGTCTCAATCTCTCCAGTCTCAACGGCAGCAACGGCTTTGTCATCAATGGCATTGATGCTTATAGCGAATCAGGCAACTCGGTGAGCAATGCTGGAGACATCAACGGCGATGGCATTGACGACTTGATTATCGGGGCATTCGATGCCGACCCCAACGGCAATTATAGTGCTGGCGAAAGTTATGTCGTGTTTGGCGGGAGCAGCGTGGGGTCAGGAGGCAGTCTCAATCTCTCCAGTCTCAACGGCAGCAACGGCTTTGTCATCAATGGCATCGATGCTTTTGACCAATCAGGCTACTCGGTGAGCAATGCCGGAGACATCAACGGCGATGGCATTGACGATTTGATTATCGGGGCAGGAGGTGGCGACCCCAACGGCAATTATACTGCTGGGGAAAGTTATGTCGTGTTTGGCGGGAGCAGCGTGGGGTCAGGAGGCAGTCTCAATCTCTCCAGTCTCAACGGCAGCAACGGCTTCGTCATCAATGGCATTGATGCTTATGACAACTCAGGCAAGTCGGTGAGCAATGCTGGAGATATCAACGGCGATGGCATTGACGATTTGATTATCGGGGCATTGTTTGCCGACCCCAACGGCATTGATTCTGCTGGCGAAAGTTATGTTGTCTTTGGCGGGAGCAGCGTGGGGTCAGGAGGCAGTCTCAATCTCTCCAGTCTCAATGGCAGCAACGGCTTTGCGATCAATGGTATTGATGCCAATGACCGATCGGGCTTCTCGGTGAGCGAGGCGGGAGATATCAACGGCGATGGCATTGATGACTTGATTATCGGGGCATTCTTTGCCGACCCCAACGGCAACAGTAATGCTGGCGAAAGTTATGTTGTCTTTGGCGGGAGCAGCGTGGGGTCAGGAGGCACTCTCAATCTCTCCAGTCTCAATGGCAGCAACGGCTTCGTCATCAATGGCATCGATGCCAATGACCGATCGGGCTTCTCGGTGAGCAAGGCGGGAGATATCAACGGCGATGGCATTGACGACTTGATTATCGGGGCAAGAGATGCCGACCCCAACGGCAACAGTAATGCTGGCGAAAGTTATGTTGTCTTTGGCGGGAACAGCGTGGGGTCAGGAGGCAGTCTCAATCTCTCCAGTCTCAACGGCAGCAACGGCTTTGTCATCAATGGCATCGATGCAGGAGACTTATCAGGCAAGTCGGTGAGCAATGCCGGAGACATCAACGGCGATGGCATTGATGACTTGATTATCGGGGCAAGAAATGCCGACCCCAACGGCAACAGTGATGCTGGCGAAAGTTATGTCATCTTCGGCTTCAGGGATCTTCCCACCGTCAGCCTTACTGCTACCGACAACTCTGCCGATGAAAACGCACTTGGTACTGGCACTTACCGCCTCACTCGCAGCAGCAGCAGTGGAGCATTAACTGTTAACTTCACTGTTAGCGGCGATGCTAGTGCCTCTGACTACCAGTTAAGCGTCGGTGGAGTAGCCCTGAGCGGCAACAGCATCATTTTTGCTGACGGACAAAGCAGCCTCGATATTACCCTCACCCCGATTAATGACATCCAAGCCGAGGCAGCAGAAACGGCCACTCTCACCCTAGCAGCAGATAGTGCTTACACTGTTGATAGCGTTGCTAATACGGCCACCGTCACCATTGAGGCCAATGACACAGTGGTAACTAACACTAACGACAGTGGCGAAGGGTCATTGCGACAAGCCATCCTCAACGCCAACGCCAATCCTGGGGCTGACACCATTACTTTTGCGGGCAGTATTTTTACTGATGCCACTCCCGATACCATTACCTTAACTTCTGGGGAATTAGACATTACTGATGCTTTGACTATCAATGGATTAGGGGCAAGTAACCTTAGTATTAGTGGCAACAATGCCTCCCTTGTCTTCGACGTGGATGATGGCAATGAGAGCAATCAAATTGATGTAGCAATTAACGGCCTGACGATTACTGGTGGGTCTGATTCTGTTGGTGGCATCGGGAACTTTGAAAACTTGATCGTCAACAACAGCACTATCTCTGGTAATTCTGGGTTCGGCGGCAGCATTTATAACGTTGGAACAATCACTATCAACAACAGCACCATCTCTGGTAATACTGGGTTCATAACTGGCGGCATTAATAACCTTGGAACAGCCACCATCAACAACAGCACCATCTCTGGTAATTCTGGGTTCGGCGGCGGCGGTATCAGGAACGAAGGTACTCTCAGCCTAACCAACAGCACTATCTCTGGTAATACTGGGTCTGGCGGCATTGTTAACGTAGGACTAGCTACCATTACCAACAGCACCATCTCTGGTAATAGCTCACAAGGTGACGCTGGTGGCATCGGCAACGGAGGTGGTACACTCAACCTCATCAGCAGCACAATTACCAATAACACTGCTGACTCCGATAATGATGGTGGTGGTGATGGTGGTGGTGTATACAATGTTGATGGTACTGTCACTGCCCAAAACACCATCATCGCTGGTAACTTCGATTCTGGTAACGAAGCCCCCGATATTTCAGGTGCAGTAACAGGCAATGCCAACAACCTCATCGGTAGCCTAACTGGGACATCCGGCACTATCGGCACGGGTAGCGATATCACTTTTGCCTCGGCTGGCATTACCAATATCAACCAAGTCCTCGCTGCTCTAGCCAATAACGGCGGTACAACCCAAACTCACGCTTTAGTAGCGGGTTCTCCTGCCATCAACGCCGGAAACAATGCCCTCATCCTAAGCGGTGTCACCACTGACCAACGGGGTATCACTCGCATCATTGGCAGTACAGTGGATATCGGTGCTTATGAATCACCTTTCATCTCTCCTGTTGCTGCCAACGATACTGCTACCACAGATGAAAATACTGTTGTTAACATCAACGTCCTGGGGAACGACACCGATGCTAATGGCGACAGCTTGAGTGTGATTAAAGTTAATGGCAACAGTGTCACAGTCGGCACACCAATTACTCTAGCTTCTGGTGCGCTGCTAACTCTCAACGCCAATGGGACTTTTAACTATAACCCCAACGGTCAATTTGAGTCTTTGGGTGTGGGTGCCACTGCCAGCGACAGCTTCACCTACACAGCTAGTGATAATGGCAAGGGCGGCACCAGCACAGCAACAGTTAACCTGACTATCAACGGCGTTAACGATACTGCTACTATTACAGGCACAGCTACAGCAGCAGTTACCGAAGATACAACTACCCCAAACCTGACAGCTACAGGTTCCCTCACCGTCACCGATGTCGATGCAGGTCAGAACATCTTCAACACCACAGTCACTTCTGCTACTGGTAATCTTGGTAGTTTGAGTATCACCAATGCCGGAGCTTACAGCTACAGCGTTGCTAACAGTGCGGTACAGTATCTTCGTGCTGGTCAAACTAAAGCTGAAACCTTCACTGTTAAATCTGTTGATGGCACAGCTAGCCGAAACATCATCGTCACCATCAACGGTGTCAACGATGCACCAACAGTGCAAAATCCCATTCCTGACAAAACCACCACAGAAAACAGTGTCTTCAACTTCACTTTTGCCGCCAACGCTTTTAATGATGTCGATTTAGGCGATACATTAACTTATACTGCCACCCTTGACAACGGTAATCCTTTACCCTCTTGGCTAAGTTTCAACGCCAACACTCGCACCTTTAGCGGCACACCCACAGCAGCAAATGTTGGTAACATCAACGTCAAGGTAACAGCTACCGATACTGCGGCTGCCAAAGTCAGCGATATCTTTGTATTAAGCGTCACTCCCCTGAACTTGACAGGAACTCCAAATCCAGACACTCTCACAGGCACAGCTAGCAACAATATCATCGATGGCAAAGCTAGTAACGATACCCTCACAGGTGGCGGTGGTCGAGATACCTTTATTATTCGCGCTGGCGATGGCATCGACACCATTACCGACTTTGGCGGTGTTGGCGCTGGTTCCAACCCATCAGCAGCAGTGATTGCCAATGTTGACACGTTGCAATTTACTGGTACTGGCTTAACTGCCAAGAATCTGCAACTGACTCAAAACGGTACTAACCTAGAAGTCAGCTTTGAAGACGTTGCTAATACCAAAGTTATCCTGCGAAACTTCCAATTACAAAACCTGGATAACCTGGGAGCATCTGGAACCAGACCCATCATCGCCAGTATCCTGTTTGATGGCCAGACTAGCCCTACTGATAGCTTTGATGTCATTGATGCCAACGCCAATCCAACTAGCATCGGGCGACAGAACACAGTCACATTCCTCAATGACCTCAACAATAACATCGCAGGTTTTGACAACTCCAATGATGTAATTAATGGTCAGGGGGGTAACGACAGAATCGACGGCAAGAGTGGCAACGATCATCTACGTGGTGGTTCTGGCAATGATACTCTCATTGGTGGTGCTGGCGATGATACTCTCGTTGGTGGTGCTGGCAATGATGTGCTGACAGGTGGAATTGGTGCTGACAGATTCCTTTACAACACCAGTGCTGCTTTTAATGGTTCTGCTATTGGTGTAGATACTATTACTGACTTCAGCAGATCTCAAGGTGACAAGATTGTTCTGGATAAGACTACCTTTAGTGCCATTAGTTCTAATCCAGGGAATGGTTTCAGTAATGCAGGTGAGTTTCGCAGTGTTGGTGTTGACTTGTTCCAACTCACCATTTTAGAAGGCATCAGCAGTGCGCGAATTGTCTACGACGCTGTGAATGGGCGCTTGTTCTACAACCAAAATGGCATTTTGCCTGGTTTTGGCAGTGGTGGTCAATTTGCCACTATCACTGGCGCTCCAAGTTTAACTGCTAACGATTTTGTTGTGCAAGCATAAATTTCAATCCACTGACTCCCAAACTGGGTTATGTGAAAACACAGTTTTGGGAGTCGGTAATGATACCTGCATGGCGCAATGGATCAACAGCCTCAAGCACTCTGCGTCTGTTCAGGCGATCGCACCTCGTTTACCTGTAGGCTTCAATGCAATTTATGAACGAAACTAGGTTGTTTCAGCCTTCAACTCACATAAGCCGTAATTTATAAATTCGGATTGCCATATTCTGTTTAATAAGTAGTTAGGCGTTTCTCACGCACACTGTAATTCCTTATGAAACTTGAACCACTTTTAACTTTACGTGTCGATATCACTGCTCCTCTGGAGGTCGGAACAGGACCATACGGGACTCGCCTTATCTTTAATATAGGCGGAGGAACCTTTGAGGGAGGGCGATTGCGGGGAAAAATCCTGCCGGGGGGCGCCGATTGGATTTTGGTCGATGGCGAGGGAGTTTGGCATATGGATGTTCGCCTGTTGCTGGAAACCGAAGATGGAGCGAGGATCTACGTTCAGTATTATGGGGTGATGGTGATGAATGAAAAAATAGGCACTGCCCTTGCTAGCGGGGGCGCCACCGAGTATGGCGATACCTATTTCATGACCCAGCTACGTTTTGAGACTGGCGATGGGCGTTACCGTTGGCTGAATCGGGTTGTGGCGGTGGGTGAGGGACGCTTGGAATCTGGTGTGGTCGAATATCGCGTTTGTGAGCTGGTGAACGATTCAAATTGAAGAGTTTAATTGAGTTTCAGCAATATTTTTGTTAAGCGATCGCCTAAATGTTCAATAGATTGTTGCTGTTTGGGATCTTTTAATGTCCCATCAGGATTAAAAGCTTCGTAAGCTTTGGATATGGCTACCTGATCGGGAAGTACCAAAACTTTGATGTTTCCCAAAATAGAACGCAGGTGAACCAACCCCCGCAAACCACCAAGGCTGCCTGGGGAAGCGCTCATAATCGTAGCAACTTTATCTGCAAAAGCAGCCAAGGGGGCTTCATTGGGAGATGGACGGGATGCCCAATCAATGGCGTTTTTCAAAACTCCTGTGACCGAACTGTTATATTCAGGTGAAGCAATCGAAAATCCCTGATGAGAAATCATTAAATCCTTCAATGTACGGGCGTTGGCTGGTAGTCCTTCTTCAGCTTCCAAATCTTCATCAAACAAAGGTAAGGGCAAATCCCGTAGATCTAAATAAGTCACTTGGGCGCCTGCTGCCTTGGCACCAGTGGCGGCGATTTTTACCAATTTTTTGTTGTAAGAATCTATACGGGTGCTACCAGCAAAAGCTAGGATTTTGGGTGTAAATGCCATAGTTCTAGGTGGATTGGCTGACTCAGCTGCATTATCCTGTTTTCAGGCGATCGCTTTTTCTTCCCTTTAGTTTTTCTTTACATAATTACATTAATAATCACCTTGTCTCTGAGCAGAAAATCTAGAAGACGGCGAACATAAGCACCCCATGATTCGGCACTCGGTGGAAAGACTGATGCATAAAGCATAATACTGCTGATTGTGTCGAAGAATAAATCAGAATCGGCATCTGCTTGCAGTTCCCCCCTCTCCTTGGCTCGTTTTAGCACGATCGCAAACCCTTGCCGTCGGGGCTGTAGGTATTTTGTCCAATACATCTGAGCAAACTGAGGATTGGTTAATGCACTGTTAACAATCATGGCAACGGTTTGTTTTCCTAAAGGGTTCAGTGTCAGTTGTGCAGCACTCTCGATTAAAGAATCGATATCATCCCAGAAACTACCTGTATCAGGTATCACAACTTCTTGTCTGAGACTTTCAATGGCATCTGCAATCAACTCTTCTTTGGAACTATATCTTCGATAAATCGTGGTTTTGCCTACTCCAGCACGAGCCGCGATCCCATCAATACTCATGTGAGTAAAACCAACCTCTATCAGTAAATCAATTGTCGCCTGGAGAATTGCCTGATGAGACTCAACACTACGGGGTCTTCCAGGACGCTTTTTAGCGGGTTTGCTCATGTAACAAGCACTTCACATTAACTTTTATCTCTAGCAAACCACAAATGTGATTGACATTTGTATTTAATATTATCGATACTAATAGTATCGATAATATTATCCACAGACTTATGTCTTTGCAAACTCGACCCAGATATACCAACAAAAATAGCACTCAAACTTTACGTCAAGGGCTGGAAGAATACTATGCGGTCAATTTGGATATCACTCATCCCAGCACTCAACCAGAGGATTTTGCCAAAATCTTGCTTGCTCATGATGCTAGCCATGTAATTTATGGCTGTCACACAAATATGTACGACGAACTTAAGCTTTTGCCGCTGACATTTTGCACGAGTGACTTCAAATTTAGAGATTGGTTGCGTGAGCGCCAGAATCCATCTGTAAATGTAATGTATGAAGACTTGATCGAGCGTTCTAGTGTGATTCGGTTATACAGTTCCATCTTTTTTGAATTACTGCGATTAGTGCCAGAGTTGATTTCAATGTGGCTGAGAACTCGTAAACATAAAACTTTCTTCCCGTTTCTTAGCTTTGAACCAATGTTAGACCGTTCACTGTTAGAAATTCGTCAAGAGTTTGGCCTTTTACCTTTCATTAAATAGACTTCTTTGTTTGGTCGCTTCCAGCAGCTTCACGCTGGCATAAATAGCATCAATATGGGGTGTGGGAATTTGAGTAAGTTTACCCAATTCTGCCACCGCGCCGACGATGGCATCGATTTCCGTGGGGCGTCCGGCTTCAATATCTTGCAGCATTGAGGTTTTGTGGGCACCAACATTTTCAGCCCCGTTAATTCGCTGTTCTAAAGTAATGCCAAATTTTATACCCAAATTTTCGGCGATCGCCTGGGCTTCTGTCATCATTTGTCGCGCTAGTTCGCGGGTGAGGGGATAGCGGCAAATATCCTCTAAAGTCGCACCAGTTAGGGCGCTGATGGGGTTAAAGGCGACATTACCCCATAATTTGATCCAGATTTCCGTGCGAATTTGATTGCGGATTGGTGCTTTAAATCCTGCTTGTTTGAGAGTTTGGGCTAATAATTGGATGCGATCGCTTTTACTGCCATCGATTTCACCAAGAGTAAAGCGATCGCCTTCAATATGCTTAATGACACCTGGCTCAATTATCTCAGTTGCCGGGTAAACAACACAACCAATGGCGCGATCGGCACTGATACCAGCTTCAACTATTCCCTCCAGATCGACAGATTGAATGCGTGTACCTTCATACTCGCCGCCATGATGACGAAAGTACCACCAAGGAATACCATTTTGGGCTGTAATCACCGTTGTGTGGGGATTGTAGAGTGTGGAAAGAGAAGGGGCGATCGCTGGAACACTGTGAGCCTTAACAGTTAAAATTACTACATCTTGTTCCCCCGCTTCCTGAATATCGCTAGTTGCCAAAGCTGGACGAACAACTTGACTAGAACCGTCCGCCATGACTAGTTTTAGCCCATCTTTTTTAATTGCTTCCAAATGAGAACCACGAGCAATCAGCGTCACTGTTTCACCAGCCAGTGCCAACTTTGCTCCTAAATATCCCCCGATCGCACCTGCCCCAACAATACAGATCTTCATGTTCTCAAAATAATATAGGTTATAGTTCAATAAAATTCAGTTATACCTAAAAGTTTTCTTGTAGAGACGCGATGAATCGCGTCTGAAAGACCAGTTTTCTTTGCCAATAAACTTTAAATGAACGCATTGGGTTATAGTTTAGTACGATTAGTTGAAAAATTTCAAAACATTATTATGCAACAATTTTATCATTAATTTGCTTGAACTCTAATAATTATCTAAAACAACTAGTAGGATTCAAATTTTAATTTTGAAAAATTACCTGAACTGTATTATCCTACAAGTCAATTCACAAATAAAATAGGAACACTGTATGAACCAAAGTTTTCTTGATGCTGCCAAAAGAGGTCAAAATGATTGGTGGCGTTACTTACTAGGAGTTTTGTTGATTATTTTCTGCTACTGGTATGTAGGTTCATTCACTTCAGGTATTTTAGCAACTATTTTATTTTTAGCCTCAAGTACTGCAAATGGAAATGAAATTTCAAATTTACCATCGGAATTTCAAAATCAATTAGAACTTTATTTACAAGCCTCACAAACTCGGTATTTTGTTATTTATAGTATTCCTGTGTTTTGTGCGTGGCTGGGTATATTTATAACGATTAATTGGTTGCATAAACGGAAAATTCAAACTTTGATTAGTGCTGATAGTTCTTTTAACTTTCAGCGTGTAATATCAGGCTTTGCAGTCTGGTTGATTATTTTAATCGCCTTCACAGGAGTAGATTATCTAATACAGCCGCAAGTTTATTCATGGACTTTTGATTTAGTCCAGTGGCTGCCACTTTTTCCTTTGGTTTTAGTGCTTACTCCCATCCAAACCTCCGCCGAAGAATTTTTGTTTCGTGGCTATTTACTTCAAGGACTGGGGCTATTATCTCGGCAACGACTTGTATTAATCATTGTTACTAGTTTCCTATTTACACTGCCACACTTGAGTAACCCAGAAATGCAGCGGGGAGAAATATGGGTAGCATTGCAATACTTTTCATGGGGTGTATTTTTTTCAGCACTTACCCTCAAGGATAATCGGCTGGAACTTTCTTTAGGTGCCCATGCAGCTAATAATATTTTTGCTTTTTTATTTGTTAATACTAAGGATTCGGTAATTCCTACACCTGCTGTATTAACTATCAACGATCCTGGAGATCCAAGGGTGGGTTTGGTTGTTTTCTGGGTAACGATCGCAATTTTCTACTACTTCTTCTTTGGTAGACGAAAACAGCACTCTAGCTAAAAGGTTTGAAGACGCGATAAATCGCGTCTCTACAAGGACTTACGCAATATGTGGCTGAAAACCTTATTCTTGGGTAGCGGTAATTCATGAATTACCTCTACTTTCGTTGTTCAAAGGTGCAACTTCGTTGTTCAAAGGTGCAACTTCGAGGTTCAAAGGTGCAACTTCCAGGCTCAAAGGCTCAACTTTCGAGTTCAAAGGTGCAACTTCGAGGTTCAAAGGCTCAACTTCCGAGTTCAAAGGTGCAACTTCCAGGCTCAAAGGTGCAACTTCCAGGCTCAAAGGTGCAACTTCGAGGTTCAAAGGCTCAACTTCCGAGTTCAAAAGTGCAACTTCCAGGCTCAAAGGTGCAACTTCGAGGTTCAAAGGCTCAACTTCCAGGTTCAAAGGCTCAACTTCCAGGCTCAAAGGCTCAACTTCCAGGTTCAAAGGCTCAACTTCCAGGCTCAAAGGCTCAACTTCCAGGTTCAAAGGCTCAACTTCCGAGTTCAAAGGCTCAACTTCCAGGCTCAAAGGCTCAATGGTTTCCTGATTTTCCCCACTTTCCCACTCCCCTACTCCCTACTCCCCAATATTAAGCAACTTCGCCATCGCCAACCGTTGCAGTTTCCCAGTGGCACCACGGGGTAGTCGATCTAAAATGTGAATTTGCTTGGGCACTTTGAAATTTGCCAGCATGGTTGAACAGTGAGTTAAAAGTTCTTTTTCGCTGGCTTCTGCTTTGAGGACAACAGCTGCATGGATATCTTCTCCTAAAGATTTGTGGGGGACGGCAAAGGCTAAGGCTTCGGCGACGGCGGGATGGCGCAGCAAAATATCATCTACTTCTAAGGGAGAAATTTTTTCCCCACCCCGGTTAATCAATTCTTTAATCCGTCCAGTCAGGCGGAGATAGCCATCTTCATCGACTGTACCTTGATCCCCTGTGCGGAACCAACCATTTACAAAAGCAGTGGCGTTGGCTTCTGGATTATTTTCGTAGCCGTCAATGACATTTGGTGCTTTTACCACCACCTCGCCCAAGCTTCCTTGGGGTAGCAAGTTACCTTCAAAGTCCATTGTGCCGACTTCTACACCGAAGCCATAACCGACAGTACCCGGTTTGCGGACTTTTGGCGGTAAGGGATTAGTAGTCATTAAATGAGATGCTTCAGTCATGCTGTAAGATTCCACCACAGGAGCATTGAGAGTTGCCTCCAGTTGTTCGATGATAATGGGGGGCAAAGAAGCACTACTAGAGCGAATAAAACGGAAGGGATTTGCTTTGACAATTTCTGTGTTGCGGCTAGCCCGTGCCAAAATTGTCTGGTGCATGGTTGGTGCTGCGGAGTACCAGGTAGGTTTGTAGGTTTCTACCAGTTTCCAAAACTCTAGGGCATTAAAACCATTGGGACAAACCAGTGTACCGCCAGATCCCAGAGTTGCCAACAAACAGCCCACCAAGCCATGAACGTGGAATAGGGGCATTAAACAAAGTGTAGTGTCAGCTGCGGTGAGTGAATAAGCACCAATAATGTTGTTGGCAGAAGCAATGAGATTGCGATGACGAATTGGCACACGCTTGGGACGGCTGGTGGTGCCGCTGGTGTGGAGAATCATTGCTATATCGTCAGATGAGGGGGATGAGGGGGAAGAAGGAGCAGGGGAGCAGGGAGAAGGGAGCAGGGGGGAAAGAAGTAATTTTTCATTCTCCCCCTTGCCCCCTGCCCCCTGCCCCTCTGCCTCTTGTGCCCCATGCCCAATGCCCAATGCCCCATGCCCAGTCCCCAGTTCAAAGCTCAAAGTGCCGTCCGTGTTTACTTTGGCATTAATCAGCATCATATCGGGTGGGAGGGCGGCAATGGCTGCTTCTGGTTCTTCAGACAACGTAATCAGTGCTTTTGCCTGGGTATCTGCATAGTAGAAGGCAAATTCTTCTTGCTTGTATTTGGGATTCAAAGGTGCAGCGGTGCCAGATAAAGCAGCAGCGAGAAAAGTAATTGCCATCGGTGAACCATTAGTCATGGCGATGGCAATGCGTTCTTGGGGTTTGAGTCCAAAGCTGTGCAGTTGGGATACCAGCCCAGCAATATTTTCGCGCAATTGTTTATAAGTTAGCGATCGCCCCCCAGGCGTAACCAAGGCTAAATGATTGTCTTCTCCTGCTAAAAGCTCAAATAAATTCATTTCAAAAACTCCTGAGTAAAAGGGAGTGGGGACTAGGGAGTGGGGAGGTGTGGGAGGTGTGGGAGGAGAGGGAGGTTAGGAAGCTTTTTTGTAATCTCTCCACGCTCCCCCATCCTCCCATACTCCCCACACTCCCCACACTCCCCGCACTCCCCACACTCCCCACACTCCCCACACTCCCCGCACTCCCCCATCCTCCCATACTCCCCACACACTACTCCCCAGTCTCCAAGCTAAAATTAAGTCAATCTTGTGTCTGTCGCTACTAGTAAATCAGAAAAAACTTTTTCAGCAGTTCAGCTAAATCGATAAATATGGATCGTCGGAAATTTCTCAACTATGTTACTTTAGCAGGATCTAGCTTTGCCTTAACTAGTTGTATTCAAGGCAGAAATTCCAATTCACCGAGTGAAGTACCTCCTTTGGCATCGCCTGTAGTAGTGGATGAACCCCTAAAAGTGGGATTTGTTTATGTGGGGCCTGTGGGTGATTTTGGCTGGACTTATGCTCATGATTTAGGTCGCAGACACATGGAAGCCAATCTTCAAGATAAGGTAAAAACTACCTTTGTGGAAAATGTGAATGAAGGTGCTGATGCTGAAAGAGTAATTCGCCAATTAGCATTAGATGGTAACAAGTTGATTTTCACAACTTCCTTTGGCTACATGAACCCAACAATAAAAGTTGCCAAGGAGTTTCCTAAGATTTTCTTTGAACACTGTACGGGATACAAACGTGCTGCTAATGTTGGCACTTATTTGGGACGTTTTGAAGAACCGCGTTATTTAACCGGCATGATTGCTGGCAAGATGACAAAATCAAATGTAATTGGTTTTATTGGCGCATATCCAATTCCGGAAGTAGTTCGGGGAATCAGTGCATTTGCTCAAGGAATGCGGGTAACAAATCCCCAGGCAAAAGTTAAGGTACTTTGGGCACAAACTTGGTACGATCCAGCTAAAGAAAGAGAAGCAGCGCAAGCTTTGGTTAATTTAGGTGCAGATGTCCTGACCCAGCATACAGACTCTGGTGCTGTTGTACAATTGGCTGAGGAAAAAGGCATTTATGCTTTTGGCTATAACACTGATATGAGCAAGTTTGGTCAAAAAGCTCACTTGACATCAGCTATTAATAAATGGGGCAAATTCTATACAGATAAAGCTTTGGCTGTAATGACCAATGCTTGGAAATCTCAAGATGTTTGGGATGGTATTGGTCAAGAAATGGTAGATATTTCTCCGATGAATCAAGTGATTCCCACTGATGTACAACAATTAGTAAATGCTAAGCGAGATGAATTTATTCAAGGTACTGCACATCCTTTTGATGGACCAGTAAAAGACCAAAAAGGTGTAGTGCGAGTCCCAAAAGGTAAGGTATTAGATGATAAGCAACAATTGGCGATGGATTGGTATGTTGAAGGAATTGAAGGATCAATTCCTCAAAATAAATCCTAGTTGTGAAACTTTTATTTCTTCTCTACGAGAGGCTGCGCGTAGCTTGCTTCTTTGTAAGGGTACATGGGTAGAATATTCACCAATTCTGAATTCTGACCAATTATAGCGGTTCTTGCTTTGATGCAACACACTTTGACCTCTCTCCAAACCTCTCTCCTAAAAGGAGAGAGGCTTTGAATCTTACTCCCCTTCCCTTGTAGGGAAGGGGTTGGGGGTTAGGTCTGTATTGCACTTAAGTGAGAAGCGCTATATTCCTTGATGGTACAACCCCCTAAATTTATTTATGGAGAAGAAAAAACGTGAAACAAGATTAATTCAAGCCCTCCGCAACTTCCGTGGGGTATTTAATTTTGAATGCGTGAATTTTGAATTTTGAATTCAAAGCAAAGCGACGTGACTCCTTTTTATCTTTTTAGCTTGAGGAAGAAATGAATAAGTTAGTTTCTCGGTTGCAGGTTATAAATATTAGTAAATCGTATCCTGGCTTCGTGGCGAATCATCAGGTAAACTTGGCAATTCAACCGGGAGAAATTCATGCTCTTTTGGGGGAAAATGGAGCGGGTAAGAGTACCCTAATGAAAATTATCTATGGATTAGTGCGTCCGGATGCTGGTGAAATTTTTTGGGAAGGGCGACAGGTTAATATTAATAGTCCAACTGAGGCAATATCTCTGTTCATTGGAATGGTATTTCAGCACTTTAATTTATTTGAAACGCTGACTGTTGCAGAAAATATCGCCCTGACGCTGCCTCGTAGCGAAAAATGGGATTTATCACGAGTTGCTAAAAGAATTATCACACTATCAGCAGCATATGGTTTAAATATAGATTGCGATCGCCCCGTTCATACCCTTTCAGTTGGTGAGAAACAGCGCCTAGAAATTCTCCGGTGTTTGTACCAACGTCCAAAATTGCTGATTTTAGATGAACCAACGGCGGTTCTCACTCCCCAAGAAACGGAAACACTCTTCGCTACTTTACGGCAAATCGCCTCTGATGGTTGCAGTATTTTATTTAGCAGTCACAAATTGCCAGAGGTGCAATCTCTGTGCAGTCATGCTACAGTGCTGCGTCAAGGTAAAGTCGTTGCCAATTGTAACCCCCAAGCAGAAACAGCAGCGAATCTAGTCAGGATGATGATTGGTGCTGATGTGTCAGGGACTGGGGACTGGAGACTGGGGCATGGAAGGAAAGAAGAATTACTTTCTCCCTCATCTCCCTCATCTCCCGTATCTCCCGTATCTCCCCCATCTCCCCCATCTCCCCCATCTCCCCCAGGGCCAGTTTGCTTGCTGGTTAAGGATTTACATGTTAAACCCCAAAATCCTTACGGCACAACCTTGCAAAACATTAATTTGGAAATTCACACTGGCGAAATCGTTGGTATTGCTGGAGTGGCGGGGAACGGACAAACGGAATTCTTATCAGCTTTGAGTGGTGAAATCATCTCTCCCCAGGCAGAAATGATTATGCTGAGTGAAATGCCCATAGCAAAAAGTGGTGTTACTGCGCGTCGCCGCCTGGGATTGGGATATGTTCCAGAAGAACGTTTAGAAAAAAGTGTGGTGCCAAGTTTAAATTTACTCGAAAATGCTTTGCTGACAGCCCACGGGCAAGGGTTGTTACGCCAGGGGATGATTCGCTTTGGCAAGTTAAAAACCTGGACTCAAAGAATTTGTGATGCTTTCAATGTCAATCAAGCGGGGGTAAATTCTGTTGCCGCTAGTTTATCGGGGGGCAACTTGCAAAAGTTTATTATGGGGCGGGAGATATCCCAAAATCCAGCAGTATTAATTGCAGCACATCCAACTTGGGGCGTGGATGTCAACGCCACTGTGAGAATTCATGAAGCATTGATTGAAATGCGAGATACAGGTGCAGCAGTGCTGGTGATTTCTGAAGATTTGGATGAATTGTTTGCATTGTGCGATCGCATTGGTGCAATCTATAAAGGACAAATTTCTCCCCTCAAGCCAATTGCCCATACTAACCGCGATGAAATTGGTAGCTGGATGGCAGGAATTGGTTTTGATTGCCCATCAATTAAATAAGTCTGAAAAATCAAATTATGAGTGAGTTTTACTAAGGAAGGGATAAAGGGCGATCGCTTCATCTAAAATATTGCTGTGGTCAATGACCTGACAAAAAAGCTTAAATTTAATATGAATGAGAGTTTAGCAGCCACATTAGGGGAATTACACGCACAAATATATTGGTTACATGATGCCGAAAAGTTTGCAGAATTGGCATCAGCAGCAGCTACCATATATATGAAACTTGGTTATACTCACCAACAGGCAGAAACCGCAAGTAACTTAATTAGTCAGGCTTATCAATTAGCTGATGATGCTGCTAATGCCCAAAAAATAGGTGATTTTGAGCAAGAAATGCAGTTTTATCATCAAGCTAAAGATAAATTAACTGAAGTAGAAACCATATTAGGTTATCAAACCAGTATCGCTATACATCAAATGAAATGGTGGATGTATTTTCGTCATCAAGAAAAATTAAAAATTCTAATCCACTTGTTTTTACAACATTTGAAAGCGGTAAGATTAATCAACTTAGTTACTGCTATGAAATTGACATATTTTCTGATGGAAATAGGCAGAGTTCATAAATCGCGTGACATCGAAACCACCAAAACTAATGCTATCCGATACTGGACAGAATTATTGAAAATTAAACCGCCACAATACCCTTATCTTGGTTAAGTTGCTTATTTTTAGATGCTGAGTTCCCAGTGCCTCAATTGGAATTAATGAAGTAGTGCGACTTCTTCAATGCCTCATTTTCACCGAGAATTCAGGTTTTGAACGTATTTTTCTGGCGATCGCAAACTCGTTCGCCACAACAGACAGAGTTAATGGCGGCGGCTCAAACTCAGTTACAGCAGCCATATTGGACTTAACGCAGATTACTGTTACATTGCGAGGAAATGCTTTTAGCTTGTAAGTGCGATCGCTCAATTAAAATCAAAATGCTATAATACTAAAGGGGATACAGTAACATTTCCCTAATTTCGCAAGATTTGAATCTCAATAAATCTCAAATCTGTGAAAAATAATTGGAGAGGTGTCCGAGCGGTTCATGGTGACGCACTCGAAATGCGTTTTGGGGAAACTCAACGGGGGTTCGAATCCCCCCCTCTCCGTTTTTCTGGTATAAGCGTAATTACTTAGCCAAATATTTGGCAAAGAATACTAAAATATACACTACCAGTACATATTTATAGGATAAACTAATGCCATTGTGTGAGGAATGAACGATGGCGAGTTCGAGCCTGCGGCGGCCAGTTTCGTTTGCTTTTATTGGTGTCTGTTTTTATCTGGGTATTAGTGCAGGAGTCTTCATTCGGGTTGGGCGATCGCAGCGAACAAATGCTGCTACTACACCTGCTGAACCTGGTTTATTACCATTAACTATACCTGAATCTACGCCACCAACATCAAAAAAACAAACTTTTCTAGACACCGTTACCATTAAAGCTGTTGGAGATATTATTCCTGGTACTAATTTTCCTAACAACAGATTACCCCGCTTTCGAGAGCAATTATTACCAAAATCAGTGAGAACCCACTTGCAAGGATCTGATATTTTATTTGGTAACTTTGAAAGTAGCTTAACTAATTATCCCTACACTACTAAAGATATTAGTCGAGGACAAGTCTTTGCATTTCGCTCTCCACCTGCATATGCTCAGCTATTTGGTAAGGCTGGTTTTAATGTATTCAATATGGCGAATAATCATGCAATGGACTTTGGTTTGGTAGGGTTCAAAGATACAAAGAAGAATCTTGAGGCTGTGGGGATTGCCACATTAGGTCATAAAAATCAAATTCTCTATCTAAAAGCTAACAATATCCCTGTGGGAATGATTGGTTTTTCTCCTTATGAAATGTATAATTCCATCCATAATTTAGCAGCAGCCGAAAAACTCGTAGCAGAAGCTAAAAATAATGCCAACATTGTAATAGTATCGATGCACGCTGGAGCCGAAGGAACAGAAGCACTACACGTTAAGAATCAGACAGAGTTTTTTTATGGAGAAAACCGAGGTAATTCAATCAATTTTGCCAGAAAAATGATTGATGCAGGAGCAGACTTAGTACTGGGACACGGCCCCCACGTTCCCAGAGCGATGGAAATTTATAAGAAGAAAATCATAGCTTATTCTTTAGGTAATTTTTTGGGATATCGGACTTTATCTACAAATGCTCAAACAGGTGACTCACTGATTTTAGAAGTCAAACTCAATTCTGCTGGAAATTTGGTATCAAGTAAAATTATTCCCATTCGCATGGATCGGCAGGGAATCCCTCAAGTAGATCGGCATTTTCGGACTGTGAAACTTATGCGTTATTTGAATAATCAAGCTTTTCCTAAAAATCCGGTGAAGATTAATAACAAAGGGGAAATTGTTCTCCAGAATAAATCGCAGCGATCGCCCTCGAATTCAGCAAATTTTAGATTTTAGATTTTAAATTTTGGATTGTTCATTGAAAACTTAAAATCTAAATTATAACCATTTCTCATCCCTGCAAAGATTCAACAGGTGGAGGAATAATTTTTAGACCGTAGTTAGGAGCAGTTGCTAAAACTTTTTCCATATCTGCGGGACTAACAGTAGTTGATGAGATACTTTCTGAAACTGGCACGCCTATTTCCATGAAAAACTTTTCTAACCCTGCTGGCGTGACCCAACACAGCAATTTTACTGGTTCTAAACCGATGTTTGTAAACCCATGAATCTGTCCTTTAGGAAAATGGAGAAAAGTTCCAGGAGTTGCTAATATTGTTTGGTCATGCAATTGAAATTCCAATTCACCCTCTTGAATATAAAAAGCTTCATCCTCATGACTATGAACGTGAGGAGGTGTACTGCTTTGTGGTTGAATGATAATCTCAATTAGGGCATAGGCTTGACCAGTTTCCTCACCTACAGCTTTAAAAGTATATAAATCTCCAAGCACCCAGTAAGAAGAACCTTGTCCTGGTTGTTGCAATAATTCTTTTTGATTGACTGTCATGGTAATTTCCTCAATTTTAAAATTTGATACCGAGTTAGGCATGGGGCATTGGGCATGGGAAGAAGCAGGGGGGCGGGGGGCGGGGGGCAGAGGGGAAGATTTTCTCCCCTGCTCCCTGCTCCCTGCTCCCTGCTCCCTGCTCTCTGCCTCCCGATCCCCCTCATCTCCCCACTCCCCTACCTAACCTCTTGTCGCCCATATTTCAGGACACTTGACATCCAAACTAACTCATCCATAAACTTTGACATGCGGCGAATATAGGTTGGTTTGTCAATTAAATTGCCTGATTCATCAAATAGTTTCTCAACGTTGCTAAAATTCAGGTCATAGAAAATAGTTACTAAGCCCAACTCCCGCATCACAGGTAAAAGGTTTTGGATTACCCTTGTACCACCAAAGGAACCCGCGGAAACGCCACACAATCCAACGGCTTTATGAATGTATTCTTTGAGACAGGTGTCAAGTACATGTTTGAGTAGACCTGGATAGCCGTGGTTATATTCTGGTGCAACGATGATTAATCCATCTGCTCGTTCCATACTTGCAGAAAACTGAGGGTCTTTGATTGATTCCCCTGCATCATCTGTAGCGATCGCCATTTTTCTAATATCGATGAGCTCGGTTTCTAGGCGATCGCGTGCTGCAATCTGCTCGACAATAAATTTAGCAACGTGTTCGCTTTGGCGACCTTGACGGGGAGTACCAAGAATTACTGGAATAAATAGGGATGAATCTGACATAGTTTTTTCTCTCTATTGTTCTTGATAATTCCAAAGTAATCCACCATGACGCAAAACAATTCTCTGTCCGATGCCTTCACTGCTACCAGTAACTAAGGCAAGTTTACCTTCTAATTTCATAAACTTTTTCTCTGTGATTTATTGTTGAGTTTTTGGTTAATTTTTACAAACTCAAATTGGCAGCACCAAAAGTAGCATTAAACTTGCGACACCAGATAGCAGCAGATTTATAGTCTGCCAAATTTATATTTTCAGGAATGGAATAAGTCTGAGCGCCACTATATTTTTTTAAGGGAGCAAGAACAATATAGTCTCCCTTTGTTAAGGAATGGGATGGTGGCTTAGTTGAATTGATGACGTTATCTGAACGATGTAAAATTACTACCAAATCTGGCCCTTGTTCAGAGGTTTTAAAGGACTGGTCAAGCTCTATAAATGATTTACCGTCTTTTTTCGTAATACGGACTGTTCCTTGAGTTGTATGTTCTCCAGAAACAAATGTACCTGATTTGATAACAGTTGAATTTTGAGATTGTGGTGATTGGGCTAAAGGCGGAGTCTGAGTTGAAGACACTGGAATAGATGCATTCACAAGACCCGGATTTTCATTAGCCTGTTTATTCGATCCTTCTCCAACACAGCTAACTAAGACAATAGAAGACAAACTTATAATTAATAAATGTCTAAATCTCATGATTTAAATACCTCAATGTATCAATGAACGATATAGCTCTTGGTTTGAAATTTAAACTAATTATTGCTTAAATAATTAGTTGAAAAATTATGACTCTCTAAGGAATAAGATTTAGAAAACTGATATTTTGCTGAGAAAGTTCTTAGTAATTTTTCAGCAGAATTTCAATTTTCCGGACTGTGACTAATTATACGATGTTGGTGACAACAAAAACCGCTGCAAGTCCGTAAGTTCCGATTTTGCACTTAGCATTATGGTTATCAATAGACTTCTTGCATAAGTCGGGAAAAGGGGAAGGTGGGGTCCCCTCTGGGGATAAGGGGCGGGGGAAAGGGGGAAAGGTTTGGTATTTTCCCTTTCCCCAATAAAGATGAGTCCCTTTTCCCACAAGAGTGCAAAAAGCACTTTTGCAAGAGGTCTAATCACACATTGCCATTGCTGTCCCCTCATTTCCCCCACTCCCCACTCCCCAAAATTGCTACAGTGGAGAAAGTTATGAGGACGCAAATATGACTGACAAAAATCGTTCTCAATGGGACTTAGGCAGGTTTATCGAAACCTTGACTTTCTTTGAGGTAATTCCTTTCCTCAACTGGGTACAGCAATTAATCCAAGGCCGTCCTCAGGATAATCAAGATCAACCCAATGGAGGAAGAAACGTGAGCGTAATATTAGTAGCAGGTGCTACAGGTGGTGTAGGAAAGCGAGTCGTAAAGCGATCGCTTGAACGAGGTTATAAAGTTCGCGCCTTGGTGAGAAATATTGACAAAGCACGGTCAATTCTTGGTAATGATGTTGACTTAGTAGTTGCAGATATCACCCAACCAGAAACTTTAACTGCTGTAGTTATGGCTAATATTGAAGCTGTAATTTGTTGCACAGCAGTGCGCGTGCAACCAGTAGAGGGAGACACCGCAGATAGAGCAAAATACTATCAAGGTGTTAAATTTTACCAACCGGAAATTATCGGCGACACCCCAGAAAATGTGGAATATCAAGGTGTCAAAAACTTAGTCCAAGCCGCAGCAAAATATCTACCCCAAGCAAACGAAAAACTAATATTTGATTTTACAAAACCATCAGCAGAATTAAAAGATGTTTGGGGGGCACTGGATGATGTTGTCATGGGTGGTGTAAGTGCCAGTAATATCCAATTATTAGAAAACGCAGCTTTATTTTCTGGTAATGTTTCCACTGCGAACTCTGGTGGATTTGCTTCTGTGAGAACTAAGAATTTTGATCCACCATTTAACTTATCTGGCTACGAAGGTGTGAAATTGCGCGTCAAAGGTGACGGTCAGCGTTATAAAATCTTCCTACGAACAGATACAACATGGGATGGCATTGGCTATAGCTATTCTTTCGACACCGTAGCTAATACCTGGGTAGATATTCACGTTCCCTTTAGAGATTTGATTCCTGTATTTCGGGCAAAAGTTGTCAAGGATGCGCCACCAATTGAGCAAAGTAGAATTTGTTCATTTCAACTGATGTTGAGTAAATTTGAATATGATGGCGCATTAAATCCCAAATTTTCTCCAGGTGGTTTTGCTTTGCAGTTGGAATCAATTAAAGCTTATGGCGGCGCAAATTTGCCCCAATTTATTCTTGTCAGTTCAGCAGGGGTAACTCGTCCTGGGCGTCCCGGTATTAATTTAGATGAAGAACCACCAGCAGTAAAATTAAATGACCAATTGGGAGGAATTTTAACTTGGAAATTGAAAGGAGAAGATAGTTTAAGAGCAAGTGGAATTCCTTATACAATTATTCGACCTTGTGCTTTAACTGAGGAAACAGGGGGTAAGGAATTAATATTTGAGCAAGGCGATAATATTAAAGGCAAAATCAGCCGTGAGGATGTCGCAGAACTTTGCGTGCAAGTGCTAAAAATAGCAAAAGCATGTAATGTCACATTTGAGATAAAACAGGGAGAAAACACTGTTAACTCTATCGATTGGCAGAGGCTATTTTCTAATTTAGAACAGGATAAATAAGAATTCAGAATTCAGAATTCAGGAATCAGTAATATTTTTACGGTGGTTAATGCTTAAGGTTTCCTCAAAGCCTGATAATCTTATTGAAACTCTTAGCTTTAAGCATGAGAATATTCTGAATTCTGAATTCTGACTCCTGAATTCTGATTCATAGTTATTGACAACAGTGCAAGATATGTAAGATGAATAAAATCAAGGTGCTAATACTTGCCGGTATTTTAGTACTGATTATCTCGGGTTGGTTATTTCCAAATACTGCTTCATCACAGCAAGTTGAGTCCCGCCTGAACAACTTGGAAGCCGATTTTAATCGTGTCGAGTCGCGGTTAAACCAGCTAGAATCTCAACTAAATCAAACCGGTCGGTCTCCATCTCCAAGAACAACACTTACTCCACGACAGTCAACAGGTTCCAGACAGAATTTATCACAGCAAGATCCTATGTTCGATCGCCTTGCAACTTTGGTGATTGAATTGAAACAACAAGTCAATAAACTAGAGGAGCGAGTTTCTAAAATAGAATCACGCTGAATATTTCAATTGCTTAAAAGGGAACAGGGAACAGGCAATAGGGAATAGGGAAATCCCCATACTTCAAAGTAGGGGATTTGTACAAGGACGCATTTTTTCTTGCACTACGTGTCCCCTGAAAAAATATTTTTCTTCTTTTCATAAATCAATTTAGTTGCTCTGAACTCAGTATTCGGGCAGGTTTTTCCACTATTCCCTATTAAGAGCCCGAAGGGCTTGGTAAAATAGAAGTCTTTGGTGGGATAGCACAGTTGTGCTAACCTACCTGTAATCTACAAAGCTAAATAAAAGTGTATAAAAACCCAACACTAAGCGTTAATTGTTGGGTTTGGTTTCATTCAACCCAACTTATAATTCTCCTGAACTGTAGCTTTGCTTTTTCCCGAACAAGTTTAGGAAGGTTTTTTGCCATCGGAAACCATTTGCGAGAGAATATATGCTGTAAAATCTAGCAACTGATCTAGCACAAGGCCAATAATACCAATGTAGAGTATTACCTCGATTGTGGAATCGATGTTACCACTTTTATAACTATCCCAGAGAAGAAAGCCGAGTCCTTTTGGACCTATCAACATTTCTGTGGCAATAACTGTAAACCAGGCTACCCAAATTCCAACTTTCAGAGCATGAAATATATGAAATATGGCTACTCGAAAGTTCTTATTTTGTCTATGAAAATGTCGCAAGCCTATTGCCGTATTAATGATTATTGTCCACAGAGTTCCAAAAAAAATTACGACAATAGCAGCAGCTTCACTTTCTCTAAACACTACTAAACTAATAGGCAGTAAAGCTATAGGAGGGATACTATGTGGTATCTGAAATATCCGCCTGAATAGCTGATAAATCATGCTATTCATCCCGATGAAATATCCGATGAAACTACCCAATACTGCGGCTGGAATGTAACCAACAAATAATCGTTGTAGGCTAGCTAAAAATTCTAAAAACATGTTATTTTCTATGCCTCAGTTCTCATTGAGAACATCTAGGAAATACTGGGGCAACAGCACAAAGCAGCATGTGTGGCAAATCATTGATAACTGCCATAGAAAAGTGATTTGAATTGCACTTACTCTTTTCCCACTACAAGATTTCCTATATCTTCTCCTCCTTGGCGCTTACTCAAACAAGTTTATGTATTCTGACAATGAGGTAGGAGTAGTACAAAGAAAAGGTAAAACTTGGCTTTCCTAGAATTTATCATCAAAATAAATCCTGATTAGTAAATTCAATACAATTTCTATAATTTACTGATTTGTCAACAACCAGATACCCGACTTATTAGAGAAGTCGGAGATCTAAGCCTTGCAATTTTTATAAATTAAATAAGATTAGTATAGTTAAACTTGTAATTAGCAATACAGATAATCAATAAAATAAGAAATATGAAGGATGAAATGATAATGTTTAACTTTCATCCTTAATACTGTAAAATTTGAGATTATTTTCCCATATTTCGCTTCATTTGTTCTAATTCGTCTTGCGTTTCCCAACGACGGAACTTTTCTTCTAAGTCGTCAAAACCAGCAGAATAGCTGCTAGTTTGATTCGACCAACCATTGGTTTCCAAACGCTGCTGGGTTTGGGCTTTAGCACGGGCTGTCTGTGCTTCGGCGGCTTTGGCTTGTACCTCCTGTCGTCGCTGCTGAATTTTCCGCAGCAGTTCCTGAGATTGGTTAATGCGTTCTTTCAGCCCTTGCATGTGTCCCCAGCGCTGATTTCCTTCTCGTAACAAGGCTGCTTCTCGTTCACTTGCCGCAGTCACCAAATCTTGTCTACCAGCGTCTTTAGCTTTTTGAACACGGATGTGCCAACGCTGGATTTCTTGAGCGGTAGACAGAATATCGTCTTGCGATCGCTTCTCTTGTAATTGTAAATCTGCAATCAGCTTTAATGTATCTTCCTCTTGCTCACGCAGCTGTTCTAGCAGCGCCTCTAACTCCAAATGTGGATTGTTACGCAAGAATTCTTCTAAACGGTTTTCTAGAAACCGACTCAAATCATCAAATAAACCCACTGCCAGAACTCCAGAGGTCGGGTATGTAACTATTTTATTGTAGTAATTATTATCGCAGGCGGAATGTAAATTTTAATAGTTCACTTCATCAAGTAATTTAAATCGCTGATGGAAAACTTCAAATCGATGAAAAGGCACTAATATGGTGTCAAAAAAAGCACATTTTTTGTAGCTCAATATGCGAACGTCAAAAATCTCAATCGTCCTGTAATAAATATAGATGTGGCAGTTAAGGTTTAGCTGTTACCGCAATTTCTTTTAAATTAATGCTAGAGCTAGTTAGAGCTTTCGGAGGTTTTTTTGATGAGCTATTAGAAATTGTATTTAACATTTCTCTCAAAATTAGTTTATTATTGTCAATATATAAATCAGTATCTATTTCTTCAAGAATTTTATTCACAAAACTACTAAATTTACTACTATATTTTTCTCGCTTTTGGTCAAAATTTGGTATTCTATTTCTCAAATTTTGATGAACTTGAGACATGGGAATACCACCTTTTTTAAGTTGACTAGCTTGCTCACTATTCTGTTGCAATTCATGCAAAACTTTCTTAGTTATTACAAATATTTCATCATTTAATAAACCATCGCTAGTAACTTCAGTAACTTGAATTTCCTCTATTTTGGTTTGAGGAGCAGGTATAGGTATAAAGCGATCGCAAACAGATTTGAGGACACGATTCACTTGTGCTTCATAAGCACATCCAATCACAGTTTTTCCATATTCATGAAGCTTTTTAGCTAAAGCAGCAAATGCACCATCACCTGATACAATAATGAAAACTTCCAATGTAGGGCGACCCTGGGCTAATTCCATGACATCAATTGCCAGTTGCATATCTGCTGCATTCCGTTTATGACTGTAATCAAAAATTTGAACTGCTTCAATTCCCAGTTCTTGGATCTCATTCTTGAGCAGCCTTAATCGAGAATCACTCCAGTCAGCATAGGCACATTGGATAGCAATTTTATTAACTAAAGTAGTTTTTTCCAGATTTGTTTGAATTTGTTTCAAAGAAAAATTTAAATTTGGGTTGCTTCTACCCATTGTTAAGTTTTCAATATCATAAAAAATAGCTGTATTAAATTGCCCAATATTAGATGAAATATTCGCTGTTGTAGTAAACTGCTCTAAACGAATCTGGCGCTGTTTTAACTCTTGGAACTCAGCTATTAAAGATATTGAATCGGAACTAATGGTTTGCTGTTTGAAGTCTGTAATTACTGTATTTAAGTCATTGAATTGTAGTTTTGCTTGTTGTAATTCCTGCTGTAATTGCTCAGTTACTGTCTTGATTTGAGTCTGAGTTTGGACAGTCTGCTGCTGAAGTTCGCCAAGGGTTCTGGAGAGGATATGTTGGCGTTGCTGATAAGCTGTTACCAAAGCTTGCTGGACGATATTCGATTCTTTGGCAAAAGCTTTACGGGTGTAAACCTGTAAAACTGCTTCATAACCAGCGATCGCAATTTCCAAATTACTCCCAGGGTTACCTTGCTCAAAGCCTTGAATAATCGTACTTAGTTTGAGAATGACTCCGGCTATACTAATAGCGTTGGCAGGTTCTTTAGCAAAGCGATCGCTTACCCATTTTCGCAACATTAAAGCCAAATTATCATTGAGTTTGCTTAAGTTATGTTGCAGAATTGGATATACTTCCTGGTTTTGATATGTTGCTCTTAATAACTCCATCAGGAAGTTTTGCTCCTGATTACCAGCTTCATGTGGCATAGCTAAATCCCTGACAATGTATCTTTTGGGTTAGTATTCCCAATTTTGTATGCTATCTAACAGTTATCAGAATCCAGAATTCAGGAGTCAGAATTTTTAAAATCAACATTCAGAACATTTTACTACCTGAATTCTAATTCCAAACTCCTAATTTTTGTAGAGACGCGATTAATCGCGTCTCTACTTCTAACTTTTACTTAAAGCGGTGTCACCCAATAAGTAATACCCCGAACAAGCTTATTTTTCAAACCAAACAAAGCTAATTTATCGTCGGATAAACCTATATAAGTCCAATGCGGAACATCGTTTTCTACAGTTTGAAACCAACCATTTTCATTTAGCGCTTTTCTCTGTTGTTGGCTGGATACGCGTAAATCAATCGCTAATCCCCAGAGATGTTGTGAAGTTCCAGGAGGTGCAACTACACCGAGAATTTTTGTTTCTTTACCCTGTTGAACTCTTGCCAAAGTTTGATTATTAGCGTATTTGTGCCAAAATTTTAAATTAGTGTCAAAAGTGCGAGTACAATCTCCAGAACCATAACCAGATTTCAGTTGAATTTTTTCTAGATTCCGCGCTTTATTTAAAGCGTCTGCTGCCGATTTTTGTAAGTAGCAGTCTCTAGTTCCATCAACATGACCCATTGTTAGAGTAGCTTGAAACTCTTGGGTTTCTTGTTCATTAGCAAAGATTTCTTTTGGCGGTAATTTAATTCCTACGTCTGGATTGGTGAAAACTGCGCCATAACTCCGTAATAAAATATATTCATAAGTATTCGGTTGGGGAATTGCCGATAATTTTCTGGCGATCGCAGATAAAAAACGCTGCTGGTCATTGAGTTTTTGATCGGGAATAAATGGTTGTGATGTTAACTCTTTTGAGACATCTGTACAGGGTAATGAATCAGTATTCAAACATTCTTTTAATGGTTGGGCAGTTACAGCTAATTTATGGTGCGTAATCTCATTACTAGCTACTAAAGCAAAAATAATCAAAATTACTATGGTGACAAAAGTTGCAGTTTTGATGAATTTATTACTGAATTTGTTTTTATTTGTGAGCGGTTTCATTTTTAAATATTTACCTGAGTATATTTACAATTAATCTTTATAACATTCTTGTAATAATCAGCTATTTATGAATTAAAACTAGCAATGAATAACGATAATTTATCACAAATTTAGTTTGAATGAGTTACACAGGTAGGGGCACACATCTGTGCGCCCCTACTGCTATATCTGTCTACATCTGTGGTTGTATCTCGAAGTGTTCTATTTTGGCAAGATGTCTAATATAGATTACACATAAATCAACTTGTGTTTATGACTGACAAGATGAAAAATGTTTGTAAAAAATAGAAATCTATTTGTTATTGAGTAATAGTCAATTTGATAACTTACTTATCAGAAATATACATCCCTGAAACCACTGGAAAGGTTAAAATTGAAAAGAACTCTCAATTTGCTGATTCTGTAAGTATGACCATGCACAATTCCGTTGAATTCCAAGACGCTTTTGATGTGATTGTCGTCGGTGCAGGTCACTCCGGTTGCGAAGCAGCTCTCGCCTCTGCCCGCCTCGGTTGTCGTACCTTGCTATTGACACTCAATTTGGATAAAATCGCTTGGCAACCTTGTAACCCCGCAGTGGGTGGCCCAGCAAAATCCCAGTTGACTCATGAGGTAGATGCACTCGGTGGGGAAATTGGCAAAATGGCAGACCGCACCTACTTACAAAAGCGCATCCTCAACTCTTCACGAGGTCCTGCTGTTTGGGCTTTACGCGCTCAAACTGACAAGCGCGAATATGCGGCGGTGATGAAAAATATTGTGGAAAACCAAGAAAATCTGACCATTCGTGAAAGTATGGCAGTAGATTTGGTGTTGGGCGCTAACGATGAAGTCATCGGCGTGGAAACTTATTTTGGTGTAGCGTTCCAATGCAAAGCCGTCATTTTGACAACTGGCACCTTTTTGGGTGGGAAAATTTGGGTAGGTAATAAATCAATGGCGGCGGGACGGGCTGGGGAATTTGCGGCCGAAGGATTGACACAAACCCTGAATCGCTTGGGATTTGAAACAGGTAGGCTGAAAACTGGAACCCCAGCTAGGGTAGACAAGCGATCGGTGGATTACAGTAAAATGCAAATCCAGCCGGGGGATGAAGATATCCGCTGGTTTAGCTTTGACCCGGATGTGTGGGTAGAACGGGAACAAATGCCTTGCTATATGACCCGTACAACCACTGAGACTCATCGACTAATTCAGGAAAATTTACACCTGTCGCCGGTTTATGGTGGTTGGGTGGAAGCCAAGGGGCCGCGTTATTGTCCGAGTATTGAAGATAAGATTGTGCGCTTTGCTGATAAAGAAAGCCATCAAATCTTTATTGAGCCTGAAGGACGAGATATACCGGAACTTTATATTCAAGGGTTTTCCACAGGGTTGCCAGAAAATTTGCAACTACAAATGTTGCGGACTCTCCCCGGTTTGGAAAAATGTGTGATGCTGCGTCCGGCTTATGCTGTGGAATATGATTATTTACCTGCAACTCAGTGTTACCCGACACTGATGACCAAAAAGATTGCAGGGCTGTTTTGTGCTGGGCAGATTAACGGCACCACAGGTTATGAAGAAGCCGCAGCGCAAGGTCTTGTAGCGGGAATTAATGCAGCTAGGTTTGTTCATTCGCAGGAGATGATTGTTTTCCCCCGCGAGCAAAGTTACATTGGGACACTAATGGATGACTTGTGTACCAAAGACCTGCGGGAACCCTACCGAATGCTTACTAGTAGGTCAGAGTATCGGTTGATTTTGCGTTCTGACAATGCTGACCAACGCCTGACACCCTTGGGACGGGAAATTGGTTTGATTGACGATCGCCGTTGGAATTTATTTACCCAAAAGCAAACCCAGATTACCACAGAAAAAGCACGGCTACATAACACCCGCATCAAAGAACATGATGAAATTGGGATAGCGATCGCATCTGATACCCAACAAGCAATCAAAGGTTCAATCACTTTAAATGACTTACTGCGGCGTCCGGGATTCCATTACGTCGATCTTGACAGGTTTGGACTGGGAAACCCCAACCTCAACCGTGCGGAAAAAGAAGGCGCAGAAATTGACATCAAATATTCTGGATATCTCGCTAGGCAACAAAATCAGATCGATCAAATCGCCCGCCAAGCCCACCGCCAGTTACCTGGGGATTTGGATTACACAAAAATTGATACTCTTTCCAAGGAAGCGCGGGAAAAACTGACTCACGTAAAACCACTCACACTCGGTCAAGCGGCACGTATAGGTGGTGTAAACCCAGCCGACATTAACGCTTTATTATTATATCTGGAATTGCGTAAAACCAAGAGCCAGCCAGAGTTTCCAGCGTTAATTTAATAAAAACTTCATAAAGGGCGAGTATAGTAGAAAAGAGGGAGATGGGTATGATAGATGACATAAGTCTTAGTACTGCCATCATTAACAATCCCCAGATTGAAGTTCATTTTAATACCACCCCTCAATAACTCGTCATCATCAGACGGGGGATTGAATACTCGATCGACAATCCTGATTAAAAGGCAGTAGGAGCGGCGTTTCTCTGTCCTAGCAACAACCCAAAACGTCTATGTTACAACAAGCCACCACCCGTCTCATAGTTCCGGAACCATCAGAAGACTTAATCGCCAACGAACCTTGGTCGATAGAAATCTATGCTGATGGCCTAATGGATGAACTCTTTGCGGATATCGACTACATCCTCGATGCTAGCGGTAATCTGGCTTCTCAAACCTTTAGGCAAAGTAGTCAGAAAAGATCGAGCCAGTCCGTTGACGGGGTTTCTCCTGTTGTAGCAACTGGCACTCTTAACCCACTGCAAACAATCGCCATACCGCAGATTATCTTACCAAACACAGCCAAGAGTCCAGCGCAGTCAGTTACTCAAGCGAACCACAAACAATTGAGTACTGTTGTGTTTGACACCGCCACCGTAAAACCAATTAGTAGAAAGCGTCAGAAAAACAGTTCTGCTTTGAGCAAACTGCTGATTGTGGGAACAACATTAGGCGTGGCGATCGCTAGTATGGTCTACTTGGTACAGTCTGGCGTTATCCATCTCTTAAATACCAAATTGCCCGAATCTGCTCTTGTGTTGCCCCAGCCCCAATCACAATTGGCGACAAAACCAGAAATTGAGGCAGAATTAGTTGACTACATGCTCAGTGCCCTGATAGTTATAGATAAGCAAGGCGTAAAAAATCATCAAAACTACGTCAGACCCGGATTTTACACTCAGGCAAATACTAACCAGATAAGCGTTGCCAACCAGCTATCAACTAATAATTTACCACCACTGCCACCTTTAGCAGCTAACAATACAACACCAATTCCTAACCGTTCGGGAAACGTTGTTGAACGCATCTACGTACCTGTACCATCACCGATGCGCTACGCCCTCCCAGCGATTCCTGGCACTCCCACACTTTTACCAAAAGTTGCAACTGCGTTGCAGGGTTATCAACCTAATGTTGTGAAAAGTGCCTTAAATACAGTGCGACAAGCTGCTAAACCCGCCACTGTCAACATGTTAGCTGCGGCTGTACGCCCAGACATCAAAGCTGTGGCTACGAAAACTGCACCCATTACCGTGCGACAAACACCCAAGCCTCTACCTGCATTACCAGTTGTGCCATTACGTGCAGCACTCGCCCCAGAACCAGAACCAACTATCACCGAACATCAAGTGTATTTGCCAACTGCGATCGCCGAGACTCCGAGTAGTACATTAGAAGGACTGCTAGAGTTGGGGAACAAATCTGCTGCTTTGTTTAAAATCGATGGCGTGACTCGTCGCATCAATATGGGTGAAACCATTGGTTCTAGCGGTTGGACACTTGTAGATGTTAGTAATGGCGAAGCAGTCATTCGGCGTAACGGCGAAGTGCGATCGATTTATGCAGGGCAGAAATTGTAGGCATTGCATAAATGCGGGATAAATCAGTTCAATACAGGTATTTCTCTATACTTAAAACAATGAAGTAATAATTTAATTGAATACTTAAGCATATCTACTGCTTTGGAATATAGGACTCATATTTGATTTTTGAAATATTACGTAGGGTGCGTTATGCCGTAGGCATAACGCACCACAACCTTCGGACGGTGCGTTACGGAAGCCGTAACACACCCTACGCATACTTAGATTTTTTCAAAAATCAAAGACGAGGGAATAAAATATTCTGCATCATTAAGAAATATATAGTTATGTTACACTTAGTAACGAATCAGGAGTCAATGGCAACAGACATCTGACAAAAAGCTGATTTGTTAAACATTCCCACAGAACTTACAAAATGACTCTATCGATTTGTCCCGATCTAACTTCTGCCGATCAGAGACTGTCAACTTTAGCGATCGAGCAACAGCCAACTGTTACAGAAGCCGAAATGATGCAGGCTGTGCGTACTTTGTTGATTGGATTAGGAGAAGACCCAGACCGCGAAGGACTAAAAGATACTCCAAAAAGAGTGATGAAAGCCTTGCAGTTTCTCACAAAAGGATATCATGAATCTTTGGATGAGCTGCTAAATGGAGCAGTCTTTACAGAAAATGCCAATGAAATGGTCTTGGTTCGGGACATCGATATTTTCAGTTCCTGCGAACATCATATTCTGCCGATTATTGGTCGTGCCCATGTTGCTTACATTCCTAACGGTAAAGTCATAGGACTATCCAAGATTGCCCGTATTTGCGAAATGTATGCACGACGTTTACAAGTGCAAGAACGTCTGACGGTGCAAATTGCTGATGCATTGCAAGGATTACTCAAACCCCAAGGGGTTGCAGTGGTTATAGAAGCAACCCACATGTGCATGGTAATGCGGGGTGTGCAAAAACCAGGTTCTTGGACTGTTACTAGTGCAATGCGCGGTGTTTTTGCAGAAGATGTGCGGACTCGGCAGGAATTTATGAATTTGATCCGCCACAATTCTAATTTTCATTAGACATTTGGTGGAATTAATTCTGTGTTACCCGAAATCTTTGTAGAGACGTAGCACTGCTACGTCTCTACAGGTAATCATTCAGGTCTCAAATCGTTGGATAATTCCACAATACCCCTAGTTCCATCGATCCGTACCCGTTGACCATCTTGCAATAACCATGTAGCACCCCGAACATCCATAACTGCGGGTATCCCGTATTCACGTGCAACGATCGCACCGTGAGAAAGTCTTCCTCCAGCTTCGGCAATCAATCCTCCAGCCCTTAATAACAATGGTGCCCAGCCGGAATCTGTGTAAGGTACTACCAAAATTGTATCCCGATCGATTTCCGGCACATCTTGTAAGTTTCGCAATACCTTTACCCTGCCTTCGACTTGTCCGTGACTAGCTCCAATACCTTGTAAAATTTGATCAGAGTAGAGGGCAGAAGGCGCTAAGGGGTGAGGGGGTGTATTGCCGTAGACGACAAAAGGTACTTGAGTAATCTCGCTATCTTGGAGGAATTGCGATCGCCTAAATTCCACTAACTCAACTAACTGTTTAATTAAACTGGAATCTCCACCCGCAACTAAACGCCGCACTTCATCAAAGTCTAGAAAAAAGATATCGCCTGTTTTTTTGAGCAAACCAGACTTTAACCAAATCTTCTCTAAAGCGACAAAACTCCAACGCAATTCAGCCAAAAGCCGTGAATAAACTTCGGTGACTCGTCCTTTGATATCCACACGCCGTTGCACAAACCCGCGTTTGCGGAAGATGCTATTGTTGGCATCTTTAGCAGCTGCTTGTAGTTCGTTCCCCTGAATTAACTGCACAAACATCTGCTTGATGAGTTGGGGATTCTCCCGCCAAGTTGGAACGGAAATATCAGTTCCGACTTCACTTAAATAGCCGTAATCCTGAAGCAATTCGTCAAATTCTTGCAGGATCTTCTTTCCCTCTGGGGTTTGGTTTAATTCTTCAAACACCTGGTGTGGCTCAAACTTAGATAATATCTGTTTGGCATCTGTGGCAATTGCAGCCAGCGATCGCAATGCTGCTACTTCTGGGGTGACGCTATGATCGATTTGCTTATCCTTCACCCGAAAAATCCCCTGTCTCAGGGCAGCACTCAAGGGAGCTAAAATGCTGTAATACGTCCCTTGACGCAGCAATTCTAAGATAAAGTCAATTCTTGCCAACAGCTTGGCTGGTTCCAACTTATTTATATCTTCCTGCGCCAACTGCGACAACCCAGGAATGAAGCGTTTGTGATAATCCCGCTTGAAGTCCTTTTCTAAATTTAACTCTCGCTTGAGTAACCTTCCTAGTCCTGGGAAATTTTCCCAAGTTGACTTCCAAGATGGCTTACTCATTTTAGCTCCCCTGGTTAAAAACTCCAGACTTTCCGGCGGCAATCCCATGCGGATAAAAATATCTCCTAAGAGGGATGCGTTAAAGTAAGCCTGGGAGTAATGCAGAGTTGCTGTTTCAGTGAAATCTAACCCTGAGGCGCGATCGCCCAAAACTAAAGTGAAAATTTCTCCCCAAACTCCACAAGTTAAGGGACGATTAATCGACCATGTTAAGGGGTGAATGACTCCCGGAATCACTTCGGCGGCGATTTTCCGCGTCCAGATGGGTAGCAGAGTCGTGATTGGTCGAGATTGCAATACCCAAAGCGTTTGACCGTCGTAACTCCACTCAATATCTTGAGGAGTGCCATTGTAACGTTTTTCCAGTCGGTAAGCCAAGTATGCAACTTGCTTGATTAATGCTTGGGGAACTCGTCCTTCACCCTCCAATTGCACAGAGGAAGAATTTTCTGCCTCAAAAACAAAAGCGCGATATTGTTCTGGTGTGACTTTTCCAGAAACGACTTGTGTGGCGCTGCCTGGGAGGGCTTCAATAATAATGGCATCACCTTGCTGGGTAATGGGATCGCGGCTGAAAGCGACGCCAGAAAATACACTTTGGACTTGTTGTTGAATCAGCACACCCATTGCTGTGTCATTTAAACCGCGATCGCGCCGATATTGTACAGCAGAAGGATGATTGTAGGAAGCTTGGACTTGGGCGATCGCTTCTTTCAGGGCTTGGGGACTGGTAACATTTAAAACTGTTTTATACTGCCCAGCCGCAGAAGCGTGTTCCGAGTCTTCGCCAATGGCAGAAGAACGCACCACCAAGGGAGATAATTCTGATGGCTGAAGAAATTCTGTCAACAATTCAGGATCGTCAATGGGGGCAAGTACCCATCCTTTTGGCACTGGGTAACCCCAGCGTTTAATTTGAGATAATGTCGCTGCTTTTTCGCCGACGATAGCAGCATCCAACTCTTCATCTAAAGAAACCATAGCGCGATCGCCGCTTAAAAATTCCAACATCGCTTGCGACTCTGTTTGTGCTTCTTGGGCGGGCAGATTCATGTCATCAGGAATTTTTGTGTAAATCCAGCCCATTAAACCAGCTAAAGCAACAGCAGCAAGCATTCTGGGGATATCACTCAGGTGTAGAAGCGTCACAAACAGAGGAAACAGTAGCAAAACCCCAAATTTGACTACCTGTCTGGAGTGGAGAATTGAAAAGCTAATACCTGCAAAGAAAAATACAAATATTGCCACCAGTGGATCGTGTACGACAAATCCCCAAACGACATTTGTCGTACCTGCGCCTCTGCCTATCCAGTATCTACCAATTACCAGAGCAATGAGGGCGACTAATTCCCAAGATGAACCATCTGGGAAGAAAGCACGGCTAATCAAGACTGCCGCAACACCTTTAAAAGCTTCTGACAAAACCGCCAGAATTCCGACAAGTGTACCCCCATGATAGAAAGCAGCTGATACGCTGATGTTTCCTGTACCAACTTGTGATAATCGCTTACGCTTGAGGGCGTAAGTCACCCATGCAATCAGGGGTAATCCGCCCAAGAGGGGGCAGGCAATTAAAATAACTAAGATACCCCAAAGTTCAAACATTCTGGATTTTGGATTTTAGATTTAAATTTGCCATCTAAAATCTCAAATCTCAACTCTAAAATTTTTATGAAATTTTTGATGGTTATCAGAGCGTTTGGAGTCAGGAGTCAGAATTCAGGAGTTAGGAGTTAGGAGTTAGGAGTTAGGAGTTAGGGGAATATTTTATGAATGAATATACCAATCATACTAGACTCCTTATACAGACAGAATATCTTAAGTTGCTCAAGTACACAAACTAGGTTTTTAAGCCAGCCGTCAAGCCCGTCTTACTTCTGAATTCTGACTCCTGAATTCTGACTCCTGAATTCTGAATTCTTCTTTAAGGACACTTGGCGAAGACGGAGACCGTTTAAGACAAGTGTCCTTTTAGGCTACTAATGGTTTTAGTTTAGCGCATAGGCGGCTTGCAGCGCCCAGATGATGAGAGCAGCGATCGATCCCAGAAGCAACACGGTAGAGATAGTGACTACTTTTGGGGAATCTGCACCCTCAAACTTCATAATTCCTCGATTTAAGTCGGACACAGTTTTGTAATCCTCCTCTGTTACGGCATGAAACATTTGTCCGTTTTGATTGTAGTCGTTAAATTGGCGGATAACGTTAAATTCCTAATATTATTTTGTTTAAGCTTTGCAATTTTTCCATCGCCACAATTACTTACTTATCCGGGGTGATTGGTTTGATTTATACAAATTGGGGAGTGGGGAGATGAGGGAGATGAGGGGGATGAGGGAGATTAGGGAGATGAGGGGAATAATAAAGGACAAATGACAAATGACTAATGACTAATGATGAAAATATTGGTGTTCGTAATTTTGGCGGTGGTTGTGGGATTGTTTGTGCTGTTAGAGATAGGATTGCGATCGCTCTTTGGCTTTGGTAATCCCCTGATTTATGTTGGTGATGAGCAAATTGGTTATTTGTTGGCTCCTAATCAGCGTACCCGGCGCTTTGGTAATCGCATTGAAATTAATCAGTATTCTATGCGAGGTAGTCCCATTGCAAAGACACCTGCACCTTCGACCCTGCGAGTCCTACTGTTAGGTGATTCTATTGCTAATGGTGGCTGGTGGACAGATCAAACTAATACAATATCCAGCTTGATGATGCGTTCTTTGGCATCAGCAACTAACAGTAATTATCAGGAAGTAGAAGTGCTAAATGCATCAGCTAATTCTTGGAGTCCAAGGAACGAATTAGCTTATTTAGAGAAGTTTAGCACTTTTAACGCGCAAGTAATAATATTACTAATTAATACAGATGATTTGTTTGGAACTCCTCCGACTTCTTTGCCAGTGGGACGCGATCGCAACTATCCAGATAGTAAACCACCCTTGGCATTAGTGGAAGTCTGGCAGCGTTATCTGACGAAGCAAAAGCCGATTCCGGAGTTGAAAGCAGTGCAGAATGAAGCAGGCGATCGCGTGGGGATTAATCTGGAGGCGATCGGTAAAATTCAAGCGCTGACTCGCCAAACCAACAGTGAATTTTTGCTTGTCATGACACCCTTGCTGCGAGAAATTGGCAAACCAGGTTCCCGCGATTATGAAATTCAAGCACGCCAACGCTTGAGCGATTTTACTAAAGCGCAGCAAATTAACTATATCGATTTTTTACCGATATTTAATTCAAATACTGATGCGAAAGGTTTGTTTCACGACCACATTCACCTTAACTTGCAAGGGAATAAATTTGTGAGTGAAGTTATAGAGCGATCGCTTTTACAAATCTTAAACCAGTCTCATACTAATTCTTTATGAAGATGCGCCTAATTATCTACATAGCCAATTATCCTTAAAAAACCTCCGCGTACCTTTGCGTTAACCTCCGCGTACCTTTGCGTTAAAAAAAGCTAACATTTGGCACAGCTTCATAAGTCCCTTTTACATTTCTCGAATCCAAAGTGCCAGTCCTCCGCCACGCCCACGAGCTGCAATGAAATCTTTTGTAACTAAAAAGAAAGCAAAAAAAGGTAATTTAGCTATGGGCTGGCTATAAAAATCCTCCGACTGGACTTTACCAGAGCGAATCTGTTTGTTGTACACAACACGACCGAACAGACTGATGAGCATATGATTAAAGTCAAATGCCAATAAATTTTTCTTACCCATGTATTGTACTGGTCCGGTAAGCTTTAACAAAATAGGGAATAATTCAACCTGATTAGCAATTTCGCCTTTAGTTGAATCCTGTTCTAAATTGGCACTAAAGGAAATATGAATTGGTACAAATTTGGGCACATACAAACCCTTACCTAATACAATTCCTCCTCGTTCCCTAACTTTTTTTGTACCAGTAGCAAAGCAAAGCCGCCATTTTCCCAGAAGAGACTCAAAGGCATAGTTTAGGCGTTGTTGCTTGGCAGCTTTTTCTGCTTGTAATAACGCATTTACTAATATTTCAGCACTAGGACGTGTGTTTTTTTGTCCTCGATACGCAGCCGCAGCTTGGGATAGTACGGTTACAAATTCAGTTGTAGATGTCAAATCAACTGTCATGAGGGCTGAACAATTTTTTGTGATATTTAAAAAGTGCGTAGTTTACCGACGTAGGCATCGCTTCTACCCTAAAGTTAGCAATCCTGCTGGAAAATCTACGACTAGCCGTCGAGTTCTTAGCCAAGGTAATCCTAATATAATTTCCCTGAATTCAGAACCAGCAATGGCTTCCACAGTAAACTCCTGTGCATCTAATACTACTGTTGCCAAATAGCTATTAAAAGATGCTTCACCCATTCCCGTTACTACATCCCGCCCACTTAAAAATGGCCACTCTAGAAACTCTAAATCCTGGTCGTTAATTGGCAGCCACTCTGTATAACCTGTATCAAATAACGCCGTGACTGGTAAAGTTTCACCATTGGCAGCAATTAACTCAATCTCAAAAAATAACTGACCAATCTCATCAAACTCACCTTGGATCATATCCGACCACAGACCCCAGTTTCATTCAGCCGGAAAGTGAAAAATCTTGCCTGTGGGTGTTTTTCACGGGCTTTCTGAACAGCTACTAAGCTATCTGAATCGATAAAGTAGTCCTCACTGTCTGGTTCAATAACGATGAACCAGTTATGGTGCTTGTCGATTAACTCTGGGCGGAGTCTTTCAAAAATCGGGCGACAACGCTGGCGAAAAGCTTTTAGTTCAGCTTGGCGTTTGGCTTGTTCTTCAACAGAAATAGTCCGTTCTGGAAATAATCTGCCTCGATGAGAATTGAGTTGTGTCATCACTTTGATTTCCTGAGATTCTGTATCCAATATACCAGCAATAAATACCAAACAATAGCATAGGTATCTACCACTATTGCATTGATATTAGAAGTGCGATCGCTGTTTGGGTTGGATGAGAATTGAAAGTGCGATCGCTGTTTGGGTTGGATGGGAATTGGAAGTGCGATCGCTCTTTGGTTTTTGAGGGAATTGGGAAGTGCGATCGCTGTTTCTGCTTAATCTCAGATATTATTCAACTCTTTTTACTTTCCTAACATTTGTACCTTGACATCTTTCAATCTTTACTTTGACCATATCTCCCACAGCAAGGCTCACTTCTTGCTTATTAACTTCTTCTTTTGATGGACAATCAGAACCTTGAATTTCATAGGTGATAGTGGTCTTCAATTTTGTTTTTTTACCATCTGGAACTTGTTGGCGGTCAATTTTAATAACAGTACCTTCAACAACTTGACCTTCTGTAAACTCTTCAGATGGTAAAATTTCTTTAATTACCTGTAAAGGTGTGGGTAAAACTCGCCTTTCTTTATATTCGTTCGGATCATTTCCAATACAAGGCGCTTTCTTGCGCTCAATCTCCATATATCTTGTTTGTTCTAGGTAATCTGATGAAGGATTTTCGTCCCAGGTCAACATAGCCAATAACATTTGGATTCTGGGTATTTGAGTAAACTTTCTTACTTTCTCGTAAATTCCCGCTTGCGTCAGTTGAGATAGGATATATTCCTCAAAATTATCTTTGTATTTAGACGATTTTTCTACTGTTTCTGGAATATACCAGCTATGATCATCAAATAATTTAGTATATCTATCTTTTCTTTGACTCAAATAAAGCTCATGGTTAATTTTGACAGCACCCATACCCAAAGGCTTACCCATTCCTAAAGACAGCCGATATTTGCTATCTTGAGCGATATCAATTACCCACATTAAAGCACCTAGTTCAACACTACTTAAGTTTTCAAAATGAATAGTAAACTCAAAATTTACTCCAGGTTTAATTGGTTTTAATTGAGTAAGCTGAGTGTCTGAAGCTTCATCAGGATTTGGATGTTTAATTTCTGGGTTGCTTCCCTTATGCCAGTAAAGTTTATGTCCTCGAATCACAGTATCTTTAATTGGCTCACTAGCATAGTGTTTTAAATATTTCTTTTCAGCATTAATTTCATCGGGCTGAACTAAATAGTGTTGAAATGTTGTAGGTTTAGGGTTTGTAAGAATCTTAGGTGTAATTGGATGACTTTCTAGCCAAATATCATTATTATTTGCTTGACATTGTGCGTTAGTAATAAAAACTCTACCAGCACGACTTTGTTCTACCTCTTTAGGTTGTTTTTCTTGTTTTACAAAACCAAAGATTGCATCAGCAATGTCAATAATTGAAAATTTCCGTAAATTGGGAGGAATAAAATCAATAGCCGATGCTGTTTTTGGATTTCCTTTGGGATAATATGGGATGCGAAAGTTAGGACTTTGCCCAAATAATTTTACTGGTTGCCCTGGTTGAGGTTCACAGTAAAAAATAGCACGTCCATGTTTGATCACACCCATTTCTGAGTCGAATGGTGGTTCTTGTTTTTGAAATGGTGTTAATGAATTTTTATAATCTTGGATAGCATTATCATCAACGGGTATCAATGCTAAGTCAGGATCTGGTTCTCTAATCAGACAATGATTTTTACGTTTTACTTCATCTGGTAGTACTGTTGCTCCTTCTAGCATATTACCACTAGTTAGTAAAACGCCATTATAATCATAAATCTGACTATTAGAACTGATTTTTTGAGCAAATTTACGACCATTGTTAGTTTGTATATCCTCAAAACTGATATTAATAAAATACTGAGGTTTATACTGAAGCTTATGATCTGATATATTTTCGATAGCAATATATCCAGAAAATTTAGATTTAATAACTGTTTTTTCTTTAATCCAAACAAATGGATAATTATCAATAGTTTTTGCAGGACGTATAAACAATTTATCTCCTTGTTTTTGAAGATAACCAGCCTTTACATTTTTACCTTGCTTGCCTAGATAATTTACATATTCATCTTTCAAAGGATCATCTTTCTCTGCTGCTACCGCACGAAAGAAAAACTTTTGAGCATCAGAAACTTTATCAAGTTTACTAAAGCTAACAATTTCAACTAAATTCCGCAGCATTCCCCGCAAGCTACTACCAGGAATAACAGGTTTTGTATATTTTTCCAAAGGATTGGTGTAAAAAAAATCTGGTAAATCTTTTGATTCTGCACCGCATTCAAATTCTTCCTTTGTTAATCCACAGCGAATATAAAGCGGTGATTCAGTGGTTAAAGTACATTCAATCCTGCCAGTATACCGATTTTCGCAATAGCGGTTTTCTTTTGGTAGAGATTCTGGTGATACTTCAACAACTTTTTCGGGTAATTCTACAAAATTATAAGGAGCGATCGCTTTACGATCATCTGGGACTTTAGAAATATGCTTAGGATTCATTTTTTAATCTCCTTAAAAGTAGTTAAGTTAACTAGACGACTTAGATCAATTCGAGCTACACCCGAATCATCGTAATCAATATAGTGATGAACACTTAAACGCAAAGGGCGATATAATTTTTGATTCTTATCAAATTCAATATCAGTTAAAGGTACCGCATGACGTAAACCTTGCGAACCATCTGAGACTAAAGTAAAATAACCACAAATTTTATCTGCTTGTGTTCCCCAAAGAATATGATTTTCGGGAATAAATTCTGTATCCTTTTGATCTTGAATTAAACGAGCTTTAAAACCCTCATCAGTCTGCCAAAGCATCACTTCTGATGTTTCACCAAAAGCCCGACATTGTTGCAAAGTAAAAAGACGTAATTCAGGTAAAAAATCAAATACACCATCTGCGGTTAATAATTTACCATCTTTAAATTTTCCCCAAATCACTCCATCTTCTGCGTGAGCTAACAAAAACTTTAATTGATATTCTTCAGCTTGTTTCTCTAACCATTCACTTATATCTAAATTGGTTGAAATATCTAAAGGCTTACGTATTGGTTTATTCAAGCAGCTACCTCCTCATTTAATGCATCAACAAACTTTTCTAAATCTTCAGCATTATCTATAATCAAAGGTTCATTTTTTGAAGCTTGGGTAATATTCCAAATTTTATTTTCTGAAGCTAAAGTAATTTTTGCCTCTTTACCCTGTAATCTTCCCCTTCCAATACTACTCGTACCACCAACAGGTAAATCTCCAGTCCATAAGTCTTTAATTAACAATAGTAACAAACCAATTTCATGAGATTTCGGTTGACGTAATTCCAATTCCAGCTTCAACTCTGTTTTATCGCTCCCAAAAATTGGTTGTTCATTAAATAATGCACCATGCAAAGCACCACCTGTAAAACGGTCAATAGCTATGCGATTTTGTACCAAATCGTTAGTTTCTTTAATGACACTTTCATGAACAATTAAACGACTTGCTTTTGCTTTCTTAGTTTTATCCTTGCTGAAATCAACACCAAATATTTCATCAATAATACTTGTATTTTTGTGGAGAGTATTAACAATTCGTTCTGCACGATGACGTAATACCCCCGCTAAACTTGTACCAGATAACACTGGTTGAAGCTCTCCATCCCGTCGAGATTTGAGGTGTACTACGTCCGGTGCTTTATCACTGGATGCTTGGCCAGAACGAATTAATAGAGGGGTAGCAAGGGTGAATGTGGCGTTAATAGTTAGGCGATCGCGCTTATCTTCTTTTTCATCCAAAAACAAACCTAAAGCTTTTTCAATTGATTCATGAGTTGGATGATTAGGTAACAAACCTGGTTGCCAATGCTCAAAATTTAACCAACCTAGTCGTTCATCAGGTTTTCGCAAGTCAAATTCCCACACTTGCCATTCTGTTACATGACAGCGACCAAAACCACGATGCTTTTTCATACCAATTGAAATTGCACCACTTTCTAAGCCTTTGAGAACAGTAACTAATTCTTTAACTAATTGCTCTCGATTAGTTTCTATCAATAACTCAAAGCAAAGGTGAAATTGTGTTGCAGCTTCTATGAATTCTAAATCATATTTTGCTTTTGGTTCAGCAGTTCTAGTAATACTATTAATTTTTAATCCGTCTCGTAATTCAGCTTGAATTAGTTCCGTACTTAGTGCGTCATTTACAACTAACAGACTTTGATCGCCATCTTCATCACTACGCTGACCACCAAATAACAATGATTCTTCTAAATTTTCATAACTATTCTGATATTCTCGCAAATAATTTCTTAATCCACCTGCAATAGATGAACCCATTAATAAAGCTTTATTTTCTATACTGTCACGTAATATTTTTAAATCAATATCACTATCATTGTCACCACTTCCTAAACAAATTGGAGTATCTAGTACTAAAGTTCCATGTACAATAATACGTTTATTAATTTGGCGTTGGTTACGGTTTATAATACGTCGATAAATCATTAGTTTTTCTCCTTAATTGCCTTTTTAGCTACTGCCATAATTAAGCGCAATGTATATTTTTCAACAAGTTTATTTGCTTTTGCAATTTCATCTGTAATATCGCGGTCTATTCCCGCAACTGTAACTGTTAAATATTGGGGATTACTAATCCAAGATCCAGGAGTCTGCAACCAATTATCTAGTTGTTTTTTAAGATTATTTTTATTAATGAAAGATTTTTCAAACTGAGCTTTAGCATTTGCAGATAAATTATCCAGAAGTGAAATTACTAAATTGCAATCACCAGTTGATAATGCTTGTCTAGCTATTAACTGTAATCGAGATAATTGACTATTACTAATGTTTCCTTCTATTTTCAGGCATCCCATCTGTTTTTGTAAAGCTTGTTCTAGCTTTTGCTCTAGTAATCTGTCAGCCATTTTCCCAGCTAAATCACGAGATATATCAATTTTTAATCCTGGTTGATTAGATGATTTCTTATTAGGTAATAAAACCAGCTCTGATTTTTTTGTTAACCAATTAATAGCAATCCTACCAAATCCTTCAACCCTTCGTTCACCAATACCTTGATTTTCTAGTTGTTGAATTTGCTCTACAGTTATATCAATACCTTCAAAAACAAATACACTTCCTGCTGCTAATACTGGAACTTGAGGTAAAGGAAGTCCCCATTTACGATTAAATCCACCAACTAAATTACTAGTAGCGTAGCTGAGTATATGTGCAAGTTCGACATTTAAGATTTTTTCTAGTTCCTTGGTCAATGGTGCTGGAATTTTATGTGTATTAGATGGTGGTATCACCACATATTGTCCCCATTCATCACGTAAAATTAAATCACTTAATAGAGTGACTGTAAAATTTTCATTTTCAGTACGGTTATTAGCTAAAATCCCAGTTTCATGCCAAAAATTTTCACACTTTAAATCTTCAATTTTTGTATGTCCATAGCCAGCACTTTGAGAACCACCAAGCCAAATATTTGGTGATACTTTTAGTAAAGTCTCTAATGAGCTTACATAACTTTCACTAGTACACAAAATAACAGCTTGAAAAGTTTGTCCAACATCAAGAGCTTCATATCGGAAAATTTCACCTTCTCCTTTTCGCTGGTTAGTTTTAGGGTCAAGTTTGATTTGAGTAGAGCGTCCTTTTTTGCGATCGCGTTGATTATGAATATTAATTCGTCGTTTTTCTTTATAAAACCTTACTGAACCGCGCTCTTTTATCCAATATTGTTCACCCACAAATTTAGGTGTTTCTGGCTGATCTTCATTTTTCTCAATACTAAAATCATAAACTGTAATCTGAGATGAATTATCACTTAATTCTGCGTCTTTATCTTTAAACCAAGACCGAGGTACAGGTAAAGTACGCTTTCCTTCCTGACTCAATAAATAACCATTTAAATAACAAGTGCTACTAGCATCAAAAAATAAGCGTTTAACTTCATCATTATTCAAATCTAGTTCTGATATTTGATGATGTTTCATATAACGCGCAATTATAGCTCCCCGAATCATGCTACCGGGAATGAAGCTATAGGATACATCACTATTTGGATCGCCTTGAAATGAAGTTGCGAGCAGTGGTTGTTGAGTATGCAATGAAAAAGTAATAGCTTTCACTTATTTTCCCCTCGAATTGTTCCAAAAAAATTGACATAACGTTGTGTAATTTCCTGTCCTAAATTATCGTGTAAAGTACATCTTACATATCCACGACCTCGATTGCGTCCACTTCCTATATGTCTTAGAGCTAACGTACCTACTGATAATACAGATAGCATTTCATCATTAGGTGGTGTTTCAAATAGTAAATCAGCTTGGAATTTAAGTTGACGTATTACTACACGGAAAGAACGTAAACTTCCTTTTTCTGCTATTCCTGATTCAGCATTAATAGCAGTTTGACGGCGAATTGCAGTTAAGGAATCTAGAATTTGTTGAGGAGTTAAAGTTGGTTCTGGTTGTTTAATTTGCCATGCTACAGCTTCACGTAAATCATTTGGTAAACAAGCATCTCCTACGTGCATTACACCAGTTGTTCCTAAAGTACTACCTGGCGTACCAAATAAAATACACGCGATATTTTCCCAATATAAACGAGTTTCATTAGGTGAAATTGTTGCTATTAAGTTATCACATTCTTCACTTAATAAACCTTTTAATGTACGTCCACGTAGGTAAGGAAAGCCAATAGAATCATGTTCTACTTCTTGGTCAATTAAACCAGCTATACCATCACCTCTACCAAAAGTAGAGTCACTCAATAATTCAATTTTTAATTGATAGATAGTCACCTAATCCCCCAGAGAAATATAAAATTCTATTGCTTCTATTGCATCAAAGTAACCACAAATTCCGTCTAACCAACCTTTTTCAGCTAGTTGTTTAGCTTGTCCACTAGAATCTAGGAATAAAGGTAATGTTGGCAAATTGTAACTTTTAAGAAAGTCTTGAACTCCAAGATCAGAACCTTCTCTTAAAATTTCTCGCAAAGCCATCACTTTATTTTGACGATCTTTCCAATCTTCTCCCTGTTTAAATTCTTTGATGACTTGAGTAATACCATCCCAAGTACGCCACTCAGTATCATGATGATTCAAACGTAAGGGACGCATTTCTAAATGGTACGGTTTGCTATCCACAATTCTTTGATATTCACGCTGGCGAATATCAGAAATGGAGCCAATTAAACCACTTGCGGCTAAATGCCAATCAAGAGCAGAAAAATCATCTACGGAATATATTTTTTTAGATTGTTTAACAAATTTTTTGGCTTCACGACATAAATCTTCGCTAATTTGATATGCTCGTGCAAAAGGATAGTGAGTTTTAACCACAGAAACACCTGCACAGGCTGTTAATGGTTTACCATCATTTACTTTCTGTTTTTCAAATTCTCTAAGAAATAATGCTGCTAATTCTAGTCCTAATCTCCCTTCACAAATAAAGGTAATATCATCACCACCATATACTAAAGGGCGGAAAGGAAGATTGTATTGAGCTTTCAGTTTAAATTCTCCAAGTTTACCTATAATTTTTCCTTCTTCAATTGATTCAATTACAAGTTTTGCTACAGCTTTTAGTGCATTGATTCCAGCTCGATCAACACTTTTAGAAAATGCTCGTATAGCATTAATATAATCTCTATTTTCTCTGCCCATACCGTGTGCCTTGAATCTATTTCCCATACCGTTACCATCAGCATGAACGACAGCTGTATAACTAGATTCACCTCCAGAACGACCAAGATGATCAGTTCGGTAAGGAAACTGATAGATATTTTGATCGAAAACTTCTGCAAAAATACTTTGCAAATGTTTATTTGCTTCTGATACCGCTTTCAATTTTTGTTTTGTCTCAGTAGAAATCAGATAACTATCAATGTCTTCGTCATCACTATAATTAATGTATTGATCGCTCCTATCTACAGCAGGAAGTTGAGTTGAGTTACAACTAGCGTTTACACCTAAACCCAGTAGTGGTGCTGAAGGAATTCGTTCGTATTTTTGACGGTCAATCTGATTTCTCTTTAATTCTTCAACTACTGAATATAGATCGTTATTCTCCCAATCAAAATCAGCATGAGCAACTAAAAGGTTAATCCCTGGTGCTTTTTCCAAAACTCGCCTACCCAAAATTTTAGTGAATCTAATAGCAAGTTCGTGTGATTTGAATATAATTAGTGCATTTCCACCAGCTGCATATATAAGTTCAGCATTTAGTTCACTTGTTTCAATTGGTTCTTCTTGAAGACCATTGGGAATTTTTAATGTATCTAGGGTATCTTCTACCCATTCTTTTGTAGATTTCGATAATAAACGAGATGCTCCTATATTTTCACGAAGACGGTTACTACTAAAGATGTAATTTTGCTTTCCAGTAGTATCAATGACTGTAATAGTAAATGGACTCATTTTGCCTCCTGATCATTTTGAGTAATCCAATCAGAAATCTTTTTAGATAAATCGATCAAGTCTTCACATCCAAAAACTGCTATTTTTTTATTGGCTAGTACATCGGAAATTTCTGCCTTTAAAGAATCTGGTTCATCTGAGATACAAACCAGTGCAGCCCTAGCTTCATCCCCTCCCATTTGTCTTGCTCGTAGATATGCTTCAAAAAGCTTGCTTTTACATAATTTTCTATCTCTACTTGTTGTACAAGAAATAGCAAAAAGTTGATGACCTCGTGTAAATGCAACATCAAACTGAAATCCGTCTTTAGTTCCTTCCAGGGGAATTTCAAAATCCATACCATAATCATGTATCAATTGATTTTGAGCAATATTTTTTACCTGATGTAGTACATAATGTTCTAACCACAAACCATCTAACCATTCACAAAAATGGTCTAATTTTTTGAAAATATTTGTTTTATGAACTTCTTTTAAAGTTAGCTTATTATCTGTTGCAAAGTTTTCTTTCTGAAATGCTGCAACAATATACTCTGGTAATTTTTCAAGAGATACAGAGACTGCCATTAGAGAAGTTTGACTTTTCCAATCGCCTCTCGAACCATCAGATTTTTTCTTCCGGGCTTGCTCACAAAATTCTTTATAAAATCCACTGAACCATAGCTGTCTTTTTATGTCATCACTAAAAAGTTGGGCTAGTGCTATTACAAAATCTGGTAATTGTGCTTCTTGCACAGGTTCATTTTTTAAATTTAAGCCATGTAAATTAAAAAGTTTTACCAGTTTTATTTCTAATGTAGCTGGTTTAATCTTAATACGCTCACGTTCTCCATCCTCACTATCTATACATATCTCTAATCTACGTGGATCTAGATAGCTTAAAATCACATCATAACGCCGTTTGTACTTTTTATGCTTACTCTTATTGTTCTCTTCAATCTCTTCATAAAACAATGTCCGGTAAGCGTGTACAGACATTGCTTTTGTACCACCTGTGTAATTTAGTCCAACTTTTCCACTGGATATTGTTTCTAGCGTCTTGTTAATTTCTGTTTTAATGTAATGAGCATCAGATTCATAATCACTAAGCGATCGAAATTCCACAGCCTTTAAATCACTCTGTTCTTCAATCAGAATGCTTTGAAGTCGCGTGGCTCGTTCTTTTGTATCCCTCGTGTGTACTAAGTAGACAGTTCCATGTTTATTCAATAAAAGTTTTGCTGCTACATAGTTAGGTAATGGATTTTCACCAATTAGCAAAAACAGGTGGTCAACTTTGTAATTATCAAACTCTGATGCACTCATGTAAATTTACCTCACCCTTTTAATTTATGTATTCATCAGTAACCAAGCAGTTAATAAAAAAGCGATCGCGCCCCTTCACCCCCCACACAACCCCACCTGCTCTTAATCAATCAAATATCAATCAATCTTCGTAGTTAATACGATGGATTGTGTGTGATACAAATCACATGTTTACTTAACTTACCATTGCAAAAAGCAACTGCTCCGTAAATACGAGTAAGTTTATGTGCCAAAAAAACTTGATTTGACGAATACATCATACACGCGCCAGGAAGAAGTGTCTTCCAATACCCTGTATCGTTATGAAATATATTTATCGAGATTCGGCTGGTGTCTGAATTAGTTTTGCAAGACGTTCCCTATGTAAAACTATTGCAATGCTTAGCACGCGGTTTGCTCAAACAAAATCTGCTGCGGGCGATTCGGTTGTGGGTGTGGTTGCGATCGCTCTTTGAAGACTATTAAGATTGTGTGATTAGAGGTTTGTCGAACTCACGTTAACCGAACTGACTGATGCGGATCTAGCTTGCGGTAACGCTTTTGCAACCTGGCTTCTGCCTACTGCATTCTTCAACTATAATGTTGATCTGCAAAACTACCAGATATGGGTTAACTAGTCTGGAAGGTACTTTTAGTCTGTTTAGGGGACTGGATCTATGATTAAGCTTGGGTTACTGGTACAGTCCCAGAATAATTATTTGGGTATAGGAAAAGTTATAGGAATATCTGAGACTAATGCGATCGTTGAGTATTTCTGCTCTATGGCGCAACGTCTGGAAAAAACGTTACCTTTAAATTCGCTCTCTCAAGTTAGGCTTGAACCTCAAGCGCGATGCTATATCAAGTCCGAAACCCAAGATAAATGGATAATTGGCAGAATTTTCGTCTGGGACGAAGATACAGAACAATATCAAGTTGATTTACCAGACAAGAAAACTGCGATTGTTACCGAAGAAGAAATTTACGTCCGTTGTAATTTACCGAACACAGACCCCATTGAAACTTTAGCAATGAAGGGTCACGAAACGCCGTACTTCCACGACAAAAGATTGGCTTTCGTGAAATCTTTGATTCAGCAACGGGCTGTTAGTCGCGGGATGACGGGACTGATTTCGGCAAATATTAATCTTTATCCCCATCAGGTAGAAGTTGTCAGGCGGGTACTGGAAGACCCAATTCAACGCTATATTTTAGCAGACGAGGTGGGACTCGGAAAAACCATCGAAGCGGGTGCAATTCTTCGTCAATTCCTGTTAGATGAACCGAAAAAAGGTGCGGTGGTCATAGTTCCCAAATATTTGCTGCAACAATGGCGAACTGAGTTAGAAAACAAGTTTTATATTTCTCATTTTCCCAAACGGGTAGCGGTAATAGCGGTTGAAGATATTCATAAAATTAATCTCAAAGCTAAGATAGGCTGTTTAATATTAGATGAAGCCCATCACATCGCAGCAATGGCGACCTCTAAAGATGCAGCGGTACGTCAGCGTTTTGATACTTGCAAACAACTGGCTCATAAAAGCGATCGCTTACTTTTATTATCCGCTACTCCTGTGCTTCACCACGAGCAAGATTTTCTGGCAATGTTGCATTTGCTCGACCCCACAACCTATAAACTTCATGATTTAGCAGGTTTTCGCGCTAAAGTTGCCAGCCGCCAGCAAATTGGTAAAGTTCTGCTGGCTTTGAGAGAAGATGCAAACCCTGTTGTCCTGAAAAATAATTTACAGGAATTACGCAACCTGTTTGCTGAGGATCGGTATTTACTAAAGTTGGCCGATGATTTAGAAAATTCTTTACAAGAAAAATCTCCTGAGCAAAATCAAATCGTCCAAGCAATTCGCAGCCACATCAGTGATACCTATCGACTATATCGGCGAATGCTTCGCAACCGTCGCGCGGCCGTGGAAGATGTGATATTTGACCGCAATTTTACACCGAAAGAAGAATATGATTTAGATGAGCGATCGCTTGATATTCACGAACTCATCAATCAATGGCGTACTGTTGCTCCCAATGAAAAACAATATCAGCGAATTTTTCTGTTAATATTCCTTGCTGCTGGTACTTGGTTAGGCATTTTAGAACAAGTAATTACAGCCCGTTTAACTGGTAAACCCCATACTAAACTGATTCAGGAGTTTAAAGAAGATGATATTCGCCTATTAACTACAACTCCCAAATTTTCAGGGGAAGAAGAGATTTTGCAATCTTTTCTAAAAATTATTCGTCAACCTGTAGAAGATGGAGAACGCAAGGAAAATTTAAGAACAGTACTCCTGAATCAGCTAGGTACATACTTCAAAATTCCACCCAATGTTCGCAGAAATCAAAAAGAATTTCTCACCAGGATACAGCAGAGAATTCGTAGACCAATTGCTGAGGATATTTTCCCCAAATTTATTATATTTACCAGTTTTGTCCAAAGTTGTGCAGAAATTGTACGCTATTTATCTGATACCTTTGGTGCAGATACCGTAGTTAGTCATCAATTTGGAGAATCACCGGATAAAGTTGAGGCGGGCTTAAATAAATTCAAAAACAATCCCAACTGCTTTATTCTAGTATGCGATCGCTCCGGAGAAGAAGGACGTAATCTCCAGTTTGCTGACTGGTTAATTCACTTCGATCTTCCTTGGTCACCTAATCAATTAGAGCAAAGAATTGGCAGACTTGACCGCATTGGCAGCAAAATTGGCATCCAATCTTGTGTATTGATTGGCCCTTATCTGGAAGATAGCCCCCACAATGCTTGGTATCAAATTTTGAAAGATGGATTTGGCATTTTTCAACAATCAATTGCCAGTTTCCAGTTTTATGTAGATGAGAAACTTCCAGAATTAGAAGCAGCTTTGTTTCAATCAGGTGCTGCTGGATTAGTGCAAATGATTGAGCCAATCAAAGAACAAATCCAAGCCGAAATCGTCAAGATTAGCGAACAAAATGCTTTAGATGAAATTGACGCTACTGATGAAATTGCAACCGAGTATTTTGAAGATTTAGATAATTATGATGCTCGCCATTTAGAAATGAAGCGAGCAATTGAAGGGTGGATTTGTGATGCCCTTGGTTTCAAGGCAATGACTAACCCAGACTCTTCAGAAATCAAACGTTATCAACCAGTAACGCGTACCTTGGTGCCGATAAATGAGTTAAAAACCCGTTTTGCTGACAGTTATCTAGACAAATATAGTACTTATAACCGCAGGATAGCAAACCAAAATTCTGATGTTAAACTCTTGCGAATTGGGGAAGGATTTGTAGAAGCACTGTTGAATTATATAGATTGTGATGACCGGGGTCAAGCCTTTGCCATGTGGCGCACTGATGCATCTTGGGATGCTCAAGAAGGGAAGGAGTGGTTCGGTTTCCAATACAATTATATAGTCGAGACAAATTTAAGAATTGCCAAACAAGTTTTAATCGATTACAAACTCGATAATTCTCAATTCAAAATCTTGCAGCGACGTGTAGATGCTCTATTTCCACCAATTATGGAAACTATCTATATTGATGGTCGCAATCAGCCAATATCCGTTGTGGAAGATAAAGTCCTGTTGAATATCTTGCAACGTCCATATAAAGATAAAAACAATTATCAAGCACGAGATTACAATCTAGCAAAAGAGCGCTTAGAAATTATTGACGATTTTGTTGAGCCTAGTAAATGGCAAAATTATTGCTATGAAGTACGTAACGCTTCTTTAGCATTACTTTCTAATCGTCCCGATTTTATGGAATTGTGCGAAAAATGTGCTAAAGTTGCCGAAAAAAAATTAGGCAATAGAGTAGAACAATTACGCTTGCTGCTGAATCAGCAAACTTGGGATCAAGCACTAGCCCAAGAACTCGAAATAGAAACTGCTTTAAGTGCAGCTATTTTAGAGGGAATTCGCCAACCGCAGATTAAGCTTGATTCTGTGGGTTTTATTATTGTATCCGGGCGATCGCTCGTATAAGGTAACTCCAAGAAATAAACCAGGAGTCAGAATACAGAATGGGCTACGCCCCGCTACGCTAACAGAATTCAGAATACTCTACCCATAAAGGGATAGAGTTTTAAGGCGAGAATATTTAATACTACTTTCGCTTAACTTCGGGCAAGGTTTTAACCAATATTCATTACCCACTCGTACATAATTCATACGCTCATTCTGACTCCTGTTAGCGGTACTCGCAGATGAACAGCAAAATTGGCGCCCAAACAAATATGAGTATTCACTAGGGGGATGCAGCGTTAGTTTAGAGTTTCCCATCGTGAAATTATTAGATTACGAAGCCCAATGGCAAACTTTAGAGCAAACAACAAATCCTTTCGGTATAGTTGTGATGGCACATTTACGCACCAAAGCCACAAACCAAAACCCCGAAAGTAGACTACATTGGAAGCTAAGACTAGTGAGAATGTTGTTTGAAAAAGGGTATAACCGCGAAGAAATAATTGGATTATTTCGATTTATCGACTGGATAATGTCGTTACCAGAGGAATTAGCCAACAACTTTAAAACAGAATTAAGAAACGACGAGGAGGCAGGTAGAATGCGTTATGTAACCAGCATCGAACGTTTAGCGAAACAAGAAGGTAGAGTAGAGACTGCAAGAGAAAGCATAATCGAAGTTCTGGAAGTGCGGTTTGGGGAAATACCAAATACGATTCTTGAAAAAATTAATGGCATAAATGACGTATCTATGCTCAGGATACTCCTTAGACAAGCGATCGCCATACCTTCACTCGATGCATTTTCAGCACTTATTGACGAAATCAGCCTGTAAATCTCCTGAGATGCTAACAAAGGCGATAATCCTGATGGTGAAAAGGGACAAGGAAATAGTTTGGGTTGTTCTCCAGCACACAGTAAACTAGCTAAATAAAAGGGAAAAGGTTAAAGGGGAAAGGGGAAAGGGATGATGATTGTCGCGCCACTTGCGGGCGAGGTTTTTACCTTCCCCATAAAATTTGGATTATTTCGCGCCACTTGCGGGCGAGGTTTTTACCTTTCCCCCTTCCCCTTTCCCCCTTCCCCTTCTTTCCTGAATTCTGCTGTACTTATTTCCCACCACAAGAGGCGGATGCAACGGCTGAGTTATGAGGTGTCGCAGTTGGTATTTGAGCGACTAGAACTACATTACCATTGGCATCCACTACCCAGCCTTGGGCTTCCACAATTTGAGTAGGTTTACTGATAGAATTGGCTTTTTGTAAAGTATGTTTTCTGTTTCTCTGTTTTGAAATAACTACTCTATTTTGGACACCATTAACAGAATTTTTTGCCTCTGGTTCCAGTGCGATCCAATCTACTAACACTCTATCACCTGTCAATGGTTCTACGGGATTGGATGGTACTCCGCCACGTCCCATGACTGTAAATGAACTCCTGCTGGGTTTTCCACTAGCATTGCACTCAGCAGCGACTTGCTGGGAGGCATCAACGGCATTTACGGGGAGTTCTGCTAATCCTTTGCTGGGGTCAGCATCTGGCGAATTTATTTGTATAGTGCCATTTAATGAAGGGTTTTGCTGAGAAAATGATGTAATGTCGCTGGTTGGGACATTATTTGGGTCGAGGCCGTCTGGGTCAAGCCTCTGTATGTCTGCACCACTGCGGCGCACAAACCCAAAGATGCTCTTAGTAGTGATTGAAATATTACCACCACTTCCAGAAAATGCATTGGCGGTAATATCATTATTTTCTAAAGGAGCAGCAACAATAAAACCATTAGATGCATTAATTTTGATATTACCTCCATCGCCAATAGATTCTGCCTTGCCTGCATTGGTGGATACTTTACTATTGCGACGCATCAGTAATAAGTCCCGCAGTTGGAGGTTAATATTTCCACCCTTACCTGATTGAGTTTCTGAAGTGAGTTTTCCTTGGTTGTCCAAACTGAGGATATGTGCATTTACGTCAATATTCCCTGCATTCTCTTTTCCTTGGCTACTAACGCTGATTTGAGCTCGATCTTTGATAATGAATCGTCCAGTTTCAATTGCGATGTTCCCTCCTAACCCTGTAGAGTCAGCGCGGGTACTGGCAAATAAGCCACTCGCAGCTCCTTCATTTTGGACTTCATCCGGAAATTCAGCGCGTCGTTGAGCAAAGGTGGCGTCGCTTCCAGAAAGTGTGATTCTGTCAGTAGCTTTAACGGTAATATTGCCTGCATTTCCAGAATTGCTGGTGCTGGTGATAATTTGTCCACCATTTATGGCTTCAAAGGTAGTTGCGTTAATGGTAATGTTACCCCCATTACTCTGATTGAGAGTTTGGGTATTCACAACACCACCATTTGCAATGTGAAAGGCTGCCGTATTAATGGTGATATTTCCGGCTCGACCTTCTGCACCAGTCTCTGTGGCAGCCAATAAGCCACTAGAAAAACCCGTTTCAGGACTAGCACCTGAAATAGTTACAGAATCAGAGGCGTTGATTGTGATATTTCCACCATTTCCCTGTCCTCCCAGGTTTTCTGTTGTTTTCGTGAGAACAGAACTAGCTATTTGAGACCCGCCAGTTAAGGAGAGCGATCGCGTCGCAATCTCAATTTTACCGCCATCACCTACTGCTCCATCTGACACAATGCTAAAAATTCCACTGTTTATTGCTGATTCCAGAGAAATCAGATCCGAAACTTCTAACAATACGTTTCCGGCATTTCCCTGTCCAAAAGTTCCGGTGTTTACAAAACCCCCATCTTTTACATAAAGTTCCCTGGCTGTGATTTTGATATCGTCACCGTTACCTATTCCTGTTTCTCCTACACTGCTGTCTAAGCGAGATTCCTCACCAATAACTGTAACAGTGCCATTACGAACATCAATGTTCACGCTGCCAGCATTTCCTTTACCAAAAGTCAGGGCTTGGACTTGACCACCGTTGCTTAAAGAGAGCGATCGCGCCTTAATATTGATGTTGCCACTATTGCCTTCTGCTTCAGGTCGCACTCTGTTGACGATTCTACTCCCGTCCGTAACCGTCACTGCTCCCGTAGCATTGAGCGTAATATCTCCAGATCGATCGCCAATTATCCCTGAATTTATTCCGTTAAAAATCCGGGTTTGATTTCCTGAAATGCCTATATTTCCTGCATTAACTGTGATATTACCGCCACCAGAAGCCGTGACATCAACTCTAGCTCCATTGGTTAATAACACATCTGCTAATGCGGTATTTTCAGGAAAACTTAAACGGAAGTTGTTGTTATCAACATCTAACCCTATTACTCCAGATTCAGCTAATCCTCCCAATTCCACTCGACCACCAAAAGCATTTAATCTTCCTCCGTCTAAGTTCAATTCTCCACCAACTAGTAGCAAACTCCGTCCATCAGGAACTCTCAGTCCCAAAACAGGTGAGTTTGTTGAATCTACTCCTGCTGATGCAATTGAATTGTTCTGGATTACTCCGTTAGCACTTTCATAAAACAAAGCTGAAGGGTTGACTGTCAATAATGGAATCTCAGAAGCAGAAGCCCTAAAAAAACCTTGATTACCAAATTGAACAGCATTGGCTGTAGTCCCTACAAATGACCCCCCAACATCCAGTTTGGCATTTGACCCAAAGATAATCCCATTAGGATTTATCAAAAATAAATTGGCGTTACCCCCTGATATGCCTAATGTCCCAAGAATGTTGGAAGGTTTATTTCCTGTGACCCGAGTCAGAATATTTCTGACTCCTGGATCGAGGAACAAAACTGTTGCTCCTCGATCCACATTAAATTGAGAAAAACTGTGAAAAAGATTGCTGCCACGTTGAAGTCCACCCCCAATATTACAACTTCCAGTGCATATGCCTGGTGTGGTTGGGGTAGTTCCATCTATTTGGATAGATTGAGCCTGAACGGTACTGGTTGCAGCTATCAAACAGAAGGAAATACCGCAAGCACCCCATAAGATATAAAAGCACTGTTTCATAAATAAATTACGAAAAAATTTCGAGTCAACTTGAAGATGAAATATTGGGAAAGTAGAAACTCAGTAATAGCCTGGTCTGACCGAACTGTAAAAGCAATGCCCAAAACTACACAATTATTTCAGATATAATTTCTGGTTTAGGAGGTGGAGGCTTTATAGTTCCATCAGCAATTAGTACTGGTTTGTCTTTCGGCACAAGGGAATTTTCTGGCTGAATCGACTCAGTATCAATTGTTTGGGTATCATCAGTCTCTGCTATATCTTCTAGAAAAGATTCTTCTGCGTTAGCCACATTAGGCTCAATGCTTTCATTCATAACTTATACCCTCAAATTAAAAAATGTACTGTCAATTATTGCCTACAGTTTACCTTGTAGGAATTACGTAATTTGTAACAAAACTTTATATTTTTTGCTGAATTTGCTCAAGGTTTGGATACTCAGGATGGGCTGAAAAAGAATTAGGCGGCAATAGGCAATGGTCTATAACTCTTGTCTGTTGCCTGTTTTCTATTGCCTCCTTCCTTCTTGGCTGACTACGTATGTACTTTTGCTTAAGTATTTACTAATTAGACCTCTTGCAAAAGTCCCTAACACCCTAATACTTGTCGGGTTTTGGGGAAAAGGGGAAGGTGGGGTCCCCTCTGGGGATAAGGGGCGGGGGAAAGGGGAAAGAAAAAACCTTTAATCTTTTCCCCAAACCCAATGCCGAGTTAAAAATGCTTTACCCGAGCAGTATTGGGTCTATTGAGCTTTCGTCGATCGCTCTTTTCCCAAAACCACTGCGTAGGTATGGCGATGCCTGGGGCGAGCTTCCCTAACGCACCATATCTATCTATGCTTACGATTTTAGGGTTTTTCCTGAGTAGATGGTCTTTTTAGCATCTGTATCAAATCAATCTTGAGAATAGGTTTAGTTGAAGACAGTTGTCTTTCTCTGAGAAGCTGAATTTCTTCCTCAAACGAATCCTTCCCTTGCCTAAAAAAGTCTTGAGAACTAGATGGAACCAAGTCACGAGAGAAATTTTGAGTTTGTGCTGGAGTCAGACTAGGCAAAGTTTGTTGAGCGTTAGCAGATGTCTGCACAGCTAGGAAAAAAGCTGTTGAGAACATTAACAATTTTACTTTTATACAGCGAGTGAATCTTAGGTTTAACATAATTAACACATCTATTATGTGAATGCTACACAGCATCAAACCATCTTGTGTGGGTCTGATAATAAGTAAAATATACTTATTATCTTGCTAAAGACCTCCTGCAAATGGGTTAATTTATTTGCAGGAGGTAGGTGAAAAAGTTACTTGCCTTGGCATAGGTGCGGTTACACAAACAAAACCCACGAAGGTGGATTTGAGTTGATTGTATTTTGCGTTCAATAGTTATATAGGAATCCGATTTGATTAATGAACATATTTGCGTAGGGAGGGAACTCTTAACAGGGAACGGGGAACAGTAAAAAAGAGATTTAGGGGTGTACTGAGTTTTTTCACCCAATCAAATATGAGTCCTATATCTATCTATGTGGAGTTTTAATCATGTCTAGTGATGCAATTATTCAACCTGAATTATTAGAAAACGAAGCTGATAAGCAACACAAGCCACGCCAAATTCTGGGAATGCAAGAATTAAGTGTTTTAAATCATCGCTACAACTGGAAAGGGCTGGTTCAATTGGCTGGACATTTAACTGTTATGGGATGCAGTGGTTACGTGTGGGGAATGAATTTTGGCAATTGGTTGTTAGCAATACCAGCACTGGCAATCTACGGTTTTTGTCTAGCTTCTATGTTCGCACCTATGCATGAATGCGTTCACAGAACTGCTTTTGCTAACAATCGTTTGAATGATATTGTGGCTTGGTGTGCAGGTTTACTTTCATTTTACAACAGCACATTTTTTCTCTACTACCACAACTGGCATCACCGCTATACTCGCGTTCCTGACAAAGATCCAGAATTAACGGATCTCAAACCAAGTAATTTAGGTAAATACTTATTAATAATTAGTGGTTTACCCTGGTGGTTAGGGAAGATCCGTGGACATTTTCGGGTTGCTTTTGGTCAACTTGATGATTGTCCATTTGTGCCACAAACAGCACGATCTGAAGTTATTCGCTCGACTCGTTGGCAATTAGCTGTTTATGCAGGGGCGATCGCTGTTTCCATCGCAGCAAGTCAGCCTTGGTTTTTCCTCTATTGGCTGCTACCGCTGTTTGTCGGTCAACCAATTCTGCGTTTTATTTTGCTGGCAGAACACACAGGTTGTACTCTTGATGCTAATCTGTTGACGAATACACGTACAACGCTGACGCTGTTTCCTGTACGATTTTTGATGTGGAATATGCCATTTCATGCAGAACATCATTTGTACCCATCAATTCCGTTTCACGCTCTACCTACAGTTCATCAACAGTTGAGTTCACATTTTACCCACATTGAACCGGGCTATATAAAAGTTAACTCGGATATTGTCGGTCAAACAATTTTGGATTTTAGATTTTAGATTTTAGATTGGCTCCGTACCTGTCTCTTGGGCATTTTCGGTCTTTAGGCAGGAGCTTAATGCCTAGTTTTCAGACTTAGCTTGTTGAGTTAATCAACTCGAAATGTACTGTAGATTGTAAATTATGAATTCAGAATTATGAATTAGCATGACCAAATATTTCCGCTCCAATGTTGATGCAATGGCTAGCTATATTCCTGGTGAGCAGCCTCAACGTGGTACGCAGATCATCAAACTCAATAGCAATGAGAATCCCTATCCTCCCTCTCCTGCGGCGTTAGCTGTCCTACAAAATATTGATGGAGAGTGGTTGCGGCGGTATCCACAACCTTTCGGGGAGGAATTTTGCCAAGCTGCTAGTAAAGTGTTGGGAGTTCCTAGTGATTGGATGATTGTCGGAAATGGCAGTGATGAATTGTTAAGCGTAGTCATTCGAGCCTGTGCAGAACCCGGACGCAAGGTTGTCTATCCAATGCCAACTTATGTGTTGTATCGCACATTGGCGCAAATGCAGGATGCAGATATTACTGAGATACCCTACAACGAAGATTACAGTTTACCGCTAGAAGAATTGATTGCTGTGGATGGGGCTGTAACATTCATTGCCTCGCCTAATAGTCCATCGGGGCATGTGGTAGCAACAAATGACCTGCGAAAACTAGCCAGCCAGTTATCTGGTGTTTTAGTGATTGATGAAGCTTATGTAGATTTTAGCGAAGAAAATGCATTGGCTTTGGTAAAGGAATATGAAAATGCGATCGTGATTCGGACACTTTCTAAAGGCTATTCCTTAGCAGGGTTACGACTGGGATTTGGGGTGGCGAATCCTAAGCTGTTGCATGGATTGTTTAAAGTCAAAGATAGCTACAACATTGATGCGATCGCCTGTGCAATTGGTACTGCTGCAATTACTGACCAAGCTTATAAAAATGCTTGTGTGGCAAAAATTAAAGCATCGCGGAATCAGTTAGCAACAGACTTGAAACAATTAGGTTTTCGCATTTGGGATTCCCAAACTAACTTTTTGCTGACACAACCTCCAATGGGAAATGCCGAATATCTTTATCAAAAACTCAAGGAACAGGGAATTTTAATTCGGTACTTCAAGCAGCCAGGACTAGAGGATAAATTACGCATCACTGTTGGGACTGATGAACAAAATCAGGTTTTAGTGGAGGCACTGATTTCTTTGTTATAAACTGTATGAGTGCGTAGGTGTAGCCCGTTGTAGACATCGCTTGACTCAAACAAAAAGGCGATCGCAACCTCGATCGCCTTTTCCTCTAAGAACTGATCTCTGCATTCACTTCTTTGAACCAGCTTGTGGTTTTAGTACATTTGTTCATCGCCCCAGACAATAAGGGATTGCTGGCGATCGGCAAGTGGTTAAACTCCTGTGGCTGAATAGTTAAAGATATCGCGATCGCCTTTTGGTTTTGTTCTTACCCAGGTAACAGTCCAATCACCTTCCACCTTGTCAGTAGGATTAACCTCGTATTCTGCATCTCCCCATTTTGCTCGAAACCCTCCCGAAATAGTTTCAGCTTGACTAAGAGAAAGTTCGTCAACATAAGAAAAGTTAGTAATCATTTTGAGCGCTCCTTTGCTAAGAATGTATTAAATGTCTCAAAAGACAGAAGAGATTAACTCACATTTAGCAGTAGAAGTAAGTCAACCTAAAAAAACATAAAACAGACTAACTCCCTTCTCTATAAAGAAAAAAAATTTACCTTACCTACAAGGGGAGGGGTCTTGAGTTTAATTTGGTTGACCTATTTACCATTATTGGGGAATTGGAGTTGCAGTAGATACTCTATTTCTTCGATTTATTTGATCGTCTCCGCCGCCAGTCGGCCCTTCAGGAGTGTCTTGTCCCCCAGATAAAAACTGCTGTTCTTCTGTGGTTAACTCCACAAGTAAATCCAATGTACTCTTTTGCTTTGACATAATTAATTCCCTCACTTACTTAATAAGGTGATTATCATCTTCACTAGACTATAAGAAACTTTTGTCCTCAATTCATAAGTCAAAAGGTGGAACTAGGTTCTAGCTTTGTTCTACCTTTTGATATTTTCAAGAATCAATTTTTAACAAAAAATAGTGATTTACAAGACAAAGATTGAGTGATTAGTTTAATACAATGAAGGCGATGTCTAGCGACAAGCCGCTTTGCGTCTAGGCAGTCTCAGAAGATGATTGGAAACTCAGTAGACCGAAAATTTTTGCGATGCCTTCTCTACAAGAGGCTCCGCCAACGACGCCCATACCCATCGCTAAAAAATAGTAGTTTATGATACCGTTTTTTATAAACTGCAAAAAAGTTGATTTCTAGAGCAAATGATAAACTGAGCTTATAAAAGCCGAGCTAAAGATCAACCATAATCAACACTCAGTAGGAACTCTACCTTCCCCGTAAAAAGGTCAATTAACTAGAGAAATTGTACTTTACCAAGTTTTTTGAGAGCAAAAAATAATGAAGTAATATGAAAGGCTTGTAGAAGGATACCGTTATCAATATCTTTGACTAATTTGGACAACGGCAACAGAATTACATCAATTTGTTCTGTAATATCTAGCTTTAAATCATCTACAAGTTCTACATTTGTTGCTAAAAAACAATAAATTAGATTATTATGAGTTGCTGAATTAGGTGATATTATACCAGTCTCAACAAAATTGTTGCTTGTATACCCTGATTCTTCCAATAACTCACGTTTTGCAGCTTCCATTGGGGAAGAATCTTCTAAATCCATAGAACCGCCTGGTAATTCTAAAACTGTTTTTTGCACACCGTGGCGATATTGTTTGACTAAAACAACTTCCTGGCTTTTAGTTATTGCGACAACATTTACCCAAGTTGGATATTCAAAAATATAAAAAGGCTCTACTATTTTCCCCTCAGGCATTTGACAAGTATCAGCCCGCAGTTTTAGCCATTTATCTTGCACCAAATATTTAGAACTTAATACAGTCCAATCAAACGAATTCATGTTAGTTAATAGTTAGAGTTTGTTGCTGTTCAAAGTAATTATTTCTAATGAATTTAAATCAACGTGAGTTCGACAAACCTCACCCTCCCAACCTCCCTCTCCTAAAAGGCGAGGGAGGAGCAAGAAAAATCAAGGTTTTGCTCCCCTCTCCTCGTAGGAGAGGGGTTGGGGGTGAGGTCAAAACAGTACTCATCGAACTCACGTTAAATCAGGTAAAGGTAGTGCGTTCCCCGAAGGGATTGTCGAAGACATCGCCATTGGCTGTCCAAGGTGTCTCCAAAACTGAAACTGTCTTACTAAAATTAATCTTTGCAAGCTTTTTTTCTAAAAGTAAATTTTGTTTGTAATTCAATAAATCCGCGTTGCTAGAATTACTGCATGTCTCGCAGTGACTCGAATTTCTGTAGCAATGATATGGGGATCTTTCAACCAAAATTCCCTGAGTGGATCTATGCGTCCTTGCCATTCTGGCGGCCAGTATTCTTCTGGTGTTAGGTCATCCAGTATAATTAAGCCTCCAATTTTTAAAGCATTTATTAATATCTGAGGTTCAACAACTTTGGCGTTTCCGCCATCAGCAAATAACAAATCAAAAGGAGCATAGGAAAGTAAGTCGTGCCAATCGCCTTGAAGTACGTGGACATTAGACTTATGTGCAAATAAGCGTTGCACAAGTGTGGCGCGATCGCCATCGCTCTCTATGGTAATAAATGTACTATCTGCGTGTAATGCACTCACAATCCAAGCAGCACCAACTCCGCAGCCAGTACCAATTTCCGCAATTTGACCTTGTATGATGTGGTTGGTGAGGACTTGCAACAAACGACCAACTTCCGGGAGTGAAGATTGAGAAAAATCCAGCTGTGCAGCCAGCATTTGAGCTTGTTGTACTAATGGCGGAATAGAAGCAACGCTATAAGTCATGAGTTCTACTCCTTCACCAAAACTTCCCGTAACATCGCTTCCAAATCCCGCAATGCACGTTCACCATCTCCGACAAACGTCGTCCCGTGCATTGTTGCTAGGGTACGCGGCCCGAGTGCAGCTAATTCTTGGAGAATGCGATGGGTATGTGTTGTGTATGGTATGTAATTAGGAAAGGGACTTGCTTCATAATTGACTATTGTTTGACGCGATCGCTCGATAATATCAGACTCAGTTATTGGCTCGACATCTCCAAATTGGTGAAATAGATCTGAGCAAAAAAGTGTCTTATGGGTAGTTTCAAAGAATAATCCTGCATCCCAACCGTGGGGAACTTGGGGTGTATGGTAAAACTTAAAATTATATTTACCAGTGTTTAAAACTTCGGTGTGTTGCATACTCTTAGATGGACGAATTGCAAAATCATCTATATTTACAAAGGTCGCTAAAGGACTACAAACTGTTTGAGCGTTTGGCGCAATAGCCAGCCATTCGTTGAGAGAACCACATTCGTCTGCTTCAAAATGACTAAAACTAATCCAGCGAATTTGTGATGGCTCAAGAATTTTTCCCACTGCATCACGTACTAGTGGAAATATCCCTTTAAGACCCGTATGAAACAATAATGGTTCTTCGTCCTTGACTAAGAACTGGATAAATTGCAGGTCTGCATTTGAGTCATAGGTTGAGATGCGATAGATATCCGAGGCAATTTCAGTAATAGTTGTCATAATTTTAAAATTCACAAAGGTAACAAAGAAACATGTGCTGAAACTACTTTCCATCCTTCGGCGAACCTGTACCAAGTCTGGCTTTGTCGCCCGAAACGTTCTACACCACCGATAATGCGGCGAAACTCTAAAGTCACGGTTGCGGTATCTTTTCCAAAGGTGACAACTTTCAGATTCGAGATTTCTCGCTCTATTTTCGGATTTGGTCGAGAGGCGCGAAAGTTCCGAATTTCATCGCTACCATAGAGATTTTCTGTTACCCCGAACCGAACTACTTCGGGCGCATCCCAAAACAAGCTATCCATCACCTCTAAATTGTTATTAGAAAGCGCTTCTTCATACTGAAGATATAAATCAGTTACTTCAGCTACAATGCCAGGGTCATCTACTGGGGTCATTCCTGTTACCAATTTTTGGTTATTGACTAATTATGAACTTTTTGACGTACCAAATCACCGAAGTTGGAGACTTGCTGCATAAACAAAAATGACCCGACAAGACAAACACTAGCAGTAAGCAATAATAGAGCGATCGGATCGCTCAAAAGTAACCTTTGAGATGAATTACTTGTATAAAAAAGATAAGGGATTGCTCATATTTTCGGCAAAACTAAGAATACCGCGATCGCGATGTTCGTAAATTAATTTTCCTTGAGAATCAAATAGAAAAGTTCCTCCACGTTGTGTCAAATAAGATGAATCTGGTACATAAGTATTCCAGTTGCTCAAAACTTCGGTCATGTTTTTTAGGCGCAAGGTTGCTAGTTCAAATGGGCGCTGAAAGCCTTTTCCTCCAGCCGCCTTGAAAAACGAACCTTTGATTGGTGGTAGAGGTGTACCCTTCACAACTTCCTCATCAGCAATTAATTGCGGTGCTTTTTTATCACCTTTATAACCCCGAAAAACTTCTTTCAGCGTTCCTGGGCTACCAATCCCAGCACACATTAGCATTAAATTTAGCCAAGCTTTTTGTGACGTTGATAGCATTGGAAATTGTATAGATAAACCGCTATAAAGACCTAAAATAGCGTGAATTTCAGCTATCATATCCATAAACAACCATTCTTGAGGAAATCCCGTATATTCACAAAACTTGATCCCAGAATTGCGGTTTCCAATTCCAATAGCGCGAATTGTAATTCCTCTTGCTTGGATCTTTTCTTTTTCTCTTTGCAGCCACCAAGCGTATTCTAAATTATCAAAATCTCCCAACTGCGACCAAATAAGTATGAGCAACTTTGATGTATTCGAGCAACCATCTAAAACGGGTTTAATCTCTCCATCGCTAACTCGCAAGCGTTGAGTTTGACTCAAAATCGAGTAAATATCTGGAGAATTGGAGTGTGTTTGAGTGTTCATTTAGGTCAAAGCAACAGTCTTCAGATATGATTTTAGGGCTTTGAATGAGCCTCTTCTCCTACACAGTATCATCCATCCAGCTGCGCTTCAGCAGTCCCAATGCACCCGCGCTGACCAGTCCTGGTCAAACTCATACCCGCATTGAGGGCATTTGTCAGTAAATAAAGGATGGGTATCTAGCAGTTCTAGCTGCTATTGAGACCAGATGGGGATTATGTAAAGGAGGCAGCGATGGCTGCGCCAACGCCAAGGGCGAACGCAGTCTGGGATTTTTGGCATAGTATGATGCTATTACAATACCTTTGCCAAAATAACAGCCTACAAAAATTTTGAATTGGTATTAGCCCTCATCATTCCGTCTTACGAGGTTTTTATGTCAGAAGGAGCAAAATTAATTGCCATCAACGCATCTGATGCACCGACAAGAACTAAGCCCTCGAACTATCCTGAACCATTTGCATCGCGTATGGTGGGCAGGGAGAAACACCCACTTGGTGACCTGTTTGGTCTCACGAACTTTGGCGTCAACCTCACACGTCTGGCTCCCAATGCCGTTTCTGCCCTTCGTCACGCCCACACCTTGCAAGACGAGTTCATCTACATCTTGGAGGGGCACCCAACGCTACACACGGATGAAGGTCGCACACAACTCTCCCCAGGTATGTGTGCCGCCTTCAAGGCTGGCACTGGTAACGCCCACCACCTGATCAACGAAACAAGAGAAGATGTTCTTTACCTCGAAATCGGGGACAGAACACCGCATGACGTTGGCAGCTATCCCGATGACGACCTTATGGCCAGTTTAGAGAATGGCTTGTGGAAATTTGTCCACAAAGACGGCACACCGTACTAATTTTGTCGAAGCTTTTGAAGCCTCTCTCCTTGCAGGGGAGAGGAATGGGAGCGGGGTTTTTTAAATCTGTCGAACTCACGTTAATCTAAAATCCAAAATCTAAAATCTCAAATTCCTAGTAGTTCGCCAAGGAAACTTTGCGGGGTAAAGGGTAAGGGGTAAAGGGTAAAGGTTTTGATTCTTTCCCCCTTACCCTTTACCCTTTTCCCAGTCCAAACCTAGCAATTTTGGGTTGGCAGACCACTAGTTTAACCACGAACAAAAAAGTAGATGGTCATGGTGAAGGCAACAACCATAACAAATCTGCGAATTAATTGGGGTTCGAGTCTACGTGCATAGTGAGCGCTTAAATAACCACCCAAAGAACCAGCTACAGCCATTAAAATTGCTTGATGCCAAGCAATCACACCTGCAAAAATAAAGGGGATAATGGCAATTCCATTGATACAACTGCCTAAAAATGTCTTAAAGGCATTTATGGTATGGATATTTTTAATACCTAAAAATGATAAAGTTGCCAGCATTAAAATTCCTAGACCTGCTCCGAAAAAACCGCCATAGATTGCGATCGCTAATTGAGCTAGAACTAGATTAAATAAAGGTACAGACTCTGGTGATGACTTCTGACTTTGAAGTTGCAACCAACCTCTTACGGAATCGCCAAAGGTAAATACTAATGTTGCCACCAGTAATAAATAGGGAATCAGCTTTTTGAAGACATCTGACGATGTATATAATAAAGCCACAGAGCCAATGATTCCACCAATGAAACTGATGCCACATAAAAGCAAGAAAACTTCTCGCTTGATGCCTAAATCTTTACGATAGGCTCCTGCACTGGCTAAAGATGCTACCCAAATAGCAGTATTATTTGTGGCATTAGCTGGGATGGGTGGCACACCCGTAAATATGAGTGCTGGAAAAGTAATAAAACTCCCACCACCTGCTACAGCATTCAGTCCCCCTGCAAAAAAAGCAGTACTGAACAAAAGTAAGCTATGGAGAAACGTTAAAGATGGCGGCATTATTTTGAGTGATAAATTACAAATTAGGAATTACAAGTCGTGGAATATCTTCTGGACAATGAGCTATCAAGTCAGCACCGTGAGTCTTTAATTCTTCCTCAGTTCCATAGCCGTAAGTGACACCAATTGCAGCAATATGATTGCGTTTGGCTCCAATCATGTCGTGCTGGCGATCGCCAACCATTACCACACTGAAAGGTGAAAGATTTTCTGTTAATAATATGTAATGAATCAAGTCACCTTTTATGCTTCTAGTTCCATCAAGTTCACTACCATAAATGCCATCGAATAGTGACGATAAGCCAAAATTTTCAATAATGCGGGTAGCATAAATATGTGGTTTTGAAGTTGCTACAAAAATTTTATAATTTGCCCAACGAAGGACTTTTAGAGTTTCTGTAATCTGGGGATAAAGAGAATTTTCAAATAATCCCATCGTAGAAAAACGACTACGATATAGTGAAATGCACTGTTCGATCGCAGTGCGATCTGATGTTTTTAATAACTGCGAAAAGCTTTCTTTGATTGGAGGGCCAATACACCAGTGCAATTCATCAACATCCGGTGGTATGTGACCAAGTTCAGATAGAGCATACTGAATACAGCGTGTGATGCCTACTTTAGGATCTGTCAAAGTTCCATCTAAATCAAATAAAATAGCGGAATCAATCATATTACTGAATTCAAAGTCCCATTCAAGCAAGCTGTGAAAAGAAAAAATAACCTTGTATGAATTTCATACAAAATTTAGATTTTTATGATACAGAAATTGGTGATTGAGCAATTATCTTTTGGATAATTTGTAGACGATTATCTCGACGATTTTTGTTAGCAGCTTTGACTCTGTTAACGATCGCCTCCGGTGCAGTTTCGGGCGAACCACTTTGAAAAGGGGGTTGAGGATTGTATTCTATTCCTAGTTGAATCGATTGGGCGATCGCTTCTGTGAATAATTCCGCAGCTATGACTAGTCCAAAGTCAATTCCTGCTGTCACACCCCCACCTGTAATCCGATTGCGATCGATTACAACCCTTTGTTTTACTACCTCTATGCCCAATAATTCCAGTAAATCTAAGTATGCCCAGTGAGTGGTGGCACGATACCCTTGGAGTAAACCAGCCGCCGCCAGTAGTAGAGAACCCGTGCAAACAGCTGTCACGTAGCGGGCTTGTTCTCCCTGAGTTTTCAGAAAATCGAGAAATTTGCTATCTTCCAGCTTGGCATCAATACCGGGTCCTCCCGGCACAAATAATACGTCTAAAGCTGGCGACTCGGAAAATGTCGTCTCAGGCAAAAAAGTGAGTCCGCGATCGCTCCGAATCGGTTCTAAAGTCTCCGCTAGCAGATATAATTGTGTATTTGGTAGTTTGCTAAAAACTTCGTAGGGTCCGGTAAAATCTAACTGCGTTAAATTTGGGAACAGTACAATACCGATAGATAGAGAAGTGGTTTGTTCTGTAGTAGTCATTTTTAATAATTCATAATGATTTATTTTGGGTTTTTAGTAAGAATAGATGCTTGAATAAAGACTTCTCCACTCAGCAACACAATCCCAAATGTGACAATACCAATTCCCATGATTTGAATCAAGTTTAACGTTTCGCTAATGGTTGCCCAAGCTATTATTGCGGTCAATGCTGGACTGCTAGAGCCGATTATTGATGCGGTAGTTGCACCAATCATCCGAATTCCTAAATTGTTCAAAGTGTGACCGATAAAGGTAACTAAACCCGAAAAGATACTACCAATCCACAGAGGCATCCAGTCAATTTGAGTAGTAGAAACTGGCCAGAAAAATAAGCTAACACCAGAGAGTAACAAGGTGGAAGCAAAACTGATCCAAGTGAAGGGAACTGGATGTAATTTTTGCAAACATTTTTGGGCGATAACGTTATAGAATGCATAAACAATACCAGCACTAATACTCGCTATAATCCCAATTACAATGGTATGATTGCTGTGAATTCCAGAAGATTGGGGAATAACAAAAATGCAGCCCACCAGAATAATCCCCATCACCAACCAACGGAAAAATGTAGGGCGTTGTCCGAAAAACTTCCAAGATAGCAACGCTGTAAACACGGGATAGATGAAGAAAAGCGTCGTAGCAATTCCAGTAGTAATTAAGCCAATAGCAACGTAGAGTAAGGTAACGTAGACAAACATCAGTACTCCACAGATCGAGGCTTGAATTAGAACATTCCGGTGTTGGCGAGTGAACAACTCTCGTAATTCTTTAAGAGCAGATGGATATAGCTTGAATGCCAGAGATGCCATGAGTGGAACCACAACTAGCATTCGCATAAACATCAATAAGAATGAATTCTGCAAATCCGGTTTAACGTATCCACCGAGTAAAAAGAAACTTAGTACGAGATGTTCTGAAAACAAAACTCGCACAGTAACGTTGTGAAACGCCAAAACAAAGGAGGATAGAAGAACCGTCAGGATGCCTAACACGCAAAAAAGGTTTTTTGAAACCCGATTGTATTACTGAAATTACTGGATTGATAGACCAGACGAGATTTGAGTTTTTACGACTCTGGTTTCGTCAATTGTAAGGACGGCCGTCCAGAAAATTCATCATACCATTGAGCAAGTTGGGGATAGTTATGTCGCCATTGTAATTCCGGAAGACGAATTTCTAATCCTAGTGCAGAGGCGAGGGTGATATGAGCCAGCTTAGGAGTTTGGTCGAGTTTTTCGGAAATCTTCTCGAAGTAGTCTAAAATTCGCAAAGCACGCGATCGCTCTAACTCAATTACCTGTGGTGATTGCTCACTTTCGTCCCGCAATATTCGCTCCCTTGCCCAAATACTAATACCATCGATAAATGCAGTTGCGATGCCTTCAAGCTGCTGCGAAAATCCGTCAGAATCATCAGCAACAATTTTGATTTCAGGATTTAAGCGATTGAGATAACTAACGATGATCCGCGTTTCACTCAAGATGAATCCGTCATCAGTCGCCAGGGTTGGCACTTTACCTGTGGGATTGTAATTGAGTAATTCGCTATGGGGATCGCGCACCGTAACTTTTTGCAGTTCCACGCGATCGCTTAAATTTAGCTCAATGATTGCAACCCTAACTATGCGGGCGTATTGAGATCTTTCTGTGTAAAAGAGTTTCATAAAAAAGTGCGATCGCTATTTTAGTGAAATTATCTGGAAGCACCTGCTAGTTCTGGGGATGCAACTTTACTGAACTGATTTACTGGACGAGGTAAACCAAGATTCTCCCGTAGGGTGCGGCCTTCATATTCGGTACGGAATAAACCCCGGCGTTGCAGTTCTGGAATCACCAAATCTACAAATTCATCCAAACCACCAGGTAGCCAAGGTGGCATAATATTAAATCCATCAGCACCATCGTTAACAAACCAGTCTTCCAGGCGATCGGCAATTTGCTCTGGTGTTCCCAGAATTGTCCGATGTCCCCGTGCCCCTGCAATCCACAAATACAGTTGCCTAATTGTTAAATTCTCTCTGCGGGCAAGGTCAGTTATCAGCTGCAAGCGACTTTTCCCACCATTGGTATCTGGCAAATCTGGCAGTGGGCCGTCCAAGGGATATTTCGATAAATCGTGTCCACCCACAAGTCCTGAGAGTAGTCCTAATCCAACCGACGGATGAATTAAATCTTGAAGTTCCTGGTACTTCTCTTTCGCTTCTTCCTCAGTTCTACCAATTACCGGAAATACACCAGGCATAATTTTCAGATGATCGGGCGATCGTCCATATTTACTCAGTCTATTTTTCACACCAGAATAAAAGGTCTGAGCTTCGGCAAGAGTCTGTTGAGCAGTAAAAATTGCCTCTGCTGTCTGTGCCGCTAAATCTTGTCCAGCCTCAGAAGAACCAGCTTGCACAATCACCGGATACCCTTGAATGGGGCGGGCTACATTCAGCGGGCCGCGCACTGAGAAATGTTGACCCTTATGATTCGGAACGTGTAGCTTGTCAGGATCGAAGTAAATACCTGATTCTTTGTCGCGTAAAAAGGCGTCATCTTCCCAACTGTCCCAAAGCTTGGAAGTAACTTCTAAAAATTCCCTCGCCCGTTCATAGCGCAGTGCATGTTCTAAATGCTCTTCTCGGCTGAAGTTTTTAGCTGCGGCTTCAGCAGAGGAGGTGACAACATTCCATCCAGCACGACCCCCACTTAAGTAATCTAACGAAGCAAACTTGCGGGCGAGGTGAAAGGGTTCGTCATAGGTAGTTGATGCCGTTGCCACCAAGCCGATATGCTCGGTCACCACAGATAGTGCCGATAATAAAGTCAGCGGTTCAAAGTGGACACTGAATTGTCCTGAACGGCTAAAAGCTTCTCTCCCTTTTCCTTGATCCCAAACTGCTAAACCGTCCGCCAGAAAGAGCATATCAAATTTACCTCGTTCGGCTGTCTGTGCGAGGCGCTTGTAATGCTGAAAATTCAGACCTCCGTCCGGCTGAGCATTGGGATGTCGCCAAGCCGCCACGTGATGACCTGAACCTGGTAGAAACGCACCTAGTTTAATTTGTTTTTTCTGACTCATTTTTTATTTATACGAAAATTTACTTATGCTTTTTCAACTTTGGGACTGGGGACTGGGAAGAAGTTTCTCGATCGAAATCCCTACTCCCCATTCCCTACTCCCCCTATACTGCAACTGCCTCGCGTCGGTTGTATGCAGAAGAGTCACCCTTGATGGCTTGACTTTCTTTACCATCAATACCAACTGGAGTATCGCCGACGATTGTCACTCGCTGAACGTGACGGGGTTGGTTGCCGTAATCAGCAATTGCGTAGTGTTGAGTAGCGCGGTTGTCCCAGAATGCCACATCACCAACTTGCCAACGCCAACGAACTGTATTTTCGGGACGGGTTACGTAAGCTTGTAACAGTCTTAAAATATCGTCGGATTCAGTGGTTGATAGGCCACGGAACTGACGAACAAAGCCACCAATAAATAAACCACGTTCACCAGATTCAGGATGAACGCGTACTACAGGGTGAAGCGTTTCATATACCGTCGAGGTGAAAACAGCTCGGTAAGCCTTCACGTCTTCAGGAAGGTCAAATCCAGTTGCATAGTCGTAGGCATTGCTATGTACTGCCCAGAGTTCATCTGCAAGACTACGCAGATGGTTTGGTAAATCTTGATATGCAGTCACAGAGTTTGCCCAGATAGTATCGCCTCCGGCTGGAGGAATGACGAGTGCCCGCAAGATGGAGCCAAGGGGAGGACGGTCTACAAATGTTACATCAGTGTGCCAACTATTTGCACGGGAAGTAGTTTTGCCGTAATTCAAATCGAGGACTTCTGGATTGTCTGGAAGTGAGGGAACAGTGGGGTGAGCTGTAGTAACTTCACCAAATCTGCGAGCGAAAGCTACCTGTCCGTTAGCATCGAGTTGCTGTTGATCGCGGAAGAAAATTACTTTGTATTGAACTAGAGCTTTGCGGATATCACTGATAATTTCGTCGCTCAGGTTATTACTCAAATTCACGCCAATGATTTGGGCACCGATGCGTCCGGCAACTGGTTTGATGTCAAAGTGTTGGGAAGTCATGTGTTTGTTTCTACTGAAATGTTTGTGTTGAAATTGGGGTTTTCGAGGCTCTGCAATCCGCTCTATTAATTAGATAAGACTTATGCAAGGATTCTCTGAAAGTCTTATTTGTCGGCGTTGCTGATTGAGAATATGAATTTAGTTCACGCAGAGGCAAGGCAGCGCGGTCTTGGGGGTTTCCCCCATGAGCGACTGCCGCGCAGAGTCGCGGAGAGTAAGAGTTGAGAAGAGTTGATTTTTGAATTTCATATTTGAATTCAGCAACGCCTATTTGTCTATGCCCTCTGCTACCTTGTTAAACACCAGGTGTAGAACCGCCATCAACGATAATTTCTGTTCCTGTAATCGATGCAGCTAGATCGGATACCAAAAACAGCGCTAGGGCAGCAATTTCTTCTGGCTGGGCGATTCTTTTTAAAGGAATAGTCTGAATGCTTTCGGCCTTTGCTTGCTCGACGGTGATTCCACGGGCTTGGGCGTTCTGCTGCGCTAGACGTTCAGCACGTTCAGTAGCTGTAGCACCAGGCGATATGGCATTAATGCGAATGTTGTACTCGGCTAACTCTTTAGAAATGCCCTTTGTGAAGTTGAGCAGAGCCGCATTGCTTGTACCACCAGCCAAAAAGCTAGGGCGAGGTGTACGTGCTGCACCGCCGACTATATTAACAATCCGTCCATCACCGCGACTTTTTTGATGGGGTACAACGGCTCTGACAAAGCGAATGTAGCCCAATAGTTTTAGATTCCAAGCATCCAAAAATAAATCATCACTTGAGTCAAGGAACGACCCCGCACGGGCTGAACCGGCGTTATTAATCAAGATATCAATCTGGCCAAACTGTGTCAGAGTTGTTGACACAACTTTCTCAACATCCTCAGCCTGGGTCAGGTCGGCACCGATGGAGATGACTTTTGCTCCTGGGGTGGGTAAGGATTGAATCGCACTGACGGCATTTTCTAGTCGTTCTGGGTTACGAGCGGCGATCGCCACATTCACACCCTCACTATACAAAGCTTTGGCGATCGCTAACCCAATCCCCGCACTTCCTCCTGTCACAATCGCTGTTTTACCTGATAATTTTAGTTCTAAGCTCATAGCAAAGTCATACCATTTTTGATTTTAGATTTTAGATTTTGGATTGGGGATAGTTTGGTGAATCTAGGTTGAGTAAATCAATCTGTCACAATCATTTTTAAGGTTCAAAAATGTGATTTATTTTTCACAACTCAGCTATCCCGCAATACGCTTAATGTAAGCGTAAAAATATTCATTGTAGAGACGCGATTCATCGCGTCTAAAAAACTTCGACAACCTCATCCCGAACCAATAATATTGCTGATTGAGAACCTCTATTGTGGATGTTCAAGATTGTTCGGCTTTCTTGGGATGTACAACCCAAAAGTATCTTGATTTCTGTATCCCGCTTTTCTAAGTCAACACTACAGATGAGGGCGGTGACTGTTTTACTTAATAAGCTTCCTATCCAGACATCTATATCAGCTTTATCTCCAGATCGAGTATCTTCCAAGTATCCATAATCCAGTGGATAAATAAAGGATGGATAACGTGGATGTGATGTACCTTTTGGACGATCTATCTTGACGTTACTAGCAGCTACAAGTTGGTCTAGTTTTAACCAGAATTGAGCATAACTCGTAATTTCTAATGACACTCGTTCGCCTTTGGCATCTCCCTTTAGGACAAGACTCGCTAACGTAATTCATAATTATTATCCACACCTGAACTTAAGCGGCTCGAAACAATAAATTTAGGTGCATAAAAAGACAACTAATTACGAATTACGAATTATGAATTACGAATTATTTCGTAATTCTCAATTGGAAATGTGCAATACAGCCTTGCCAGGAAAACTTCTATCGAGTAGTTTTTGAGCTACGTCAGCTATTTCTGTCCAAGAAGCTTCTAAATCAATGTGAGGACGCAACTGGCCTGCTTCTACTAAACTCAAAAGCCGTTTTAGACCCACTGCTGCTGATTCAAATCTCAGTTCATCGAACAGACGTAAACCATACAGACTCACGCCACCAGTCCCGAAAAATTGGGCAGCGTTGAATGTTACTTCCGCTCCCCCAGAGACTCCATACAGCACGGTTTTTCCATCCTGAGCCAGTAAGCCAAGAGCTATACCCAAAGTCTTGCCACCTACTGACTCTACAATTAGATGATAAGGGCCATATTCCTTTGCGGGTGACAGGTCTTCACCAATCACCACCGATTGTGCCCCTGCTTCTCTCACCAGAGCCTCATAGCCAGCTTGGCGAATATGTGCCACGACTTGCGCCCCTGAGAGTCGTGCCAATTGAATCGCAAAGTAACCAACACCTCCTGATGCACCTGTAACCAAAACAGGCTTACCTAAAAGTGAACCGCCTTTTAGCACCGCATGGTAGGCAGTTAAACCTGCCACAGGCAATGTAGCAGCTTCAGCAAAAGATATCGATGGTGGTATTTCTGCTAGGGTGCTGGTGGGAACAGATACAAGTTCTGCCCAAGCACCGCTGCGGCGCAAGCCCACTACACGCGCTCCTTGGGGAGGCCCTGACCCATCAATGGCAGGAGTTTCTATAACACCAGCCAAGTCCCAACCAGGCTGCCAACCAGCCTCAGCAGTGGTTGAACGTTTGACCTCTCCCCGATTCAAGGAAATCGCCGCTACCCGCACTAAAGCTTCATCTGAAGCAGGCTGTGGTGCAGTCACTTCACTTAGTGCCAAACGCCCTGGCACATTGGGGTCAACAATCACAGCACGTATTTTGCTCATAAGGTTGCCCTGGCTTAGAGATTAATTTGTAGATCGTTGGTTCGCAATTTAGTGCTTGCAATAGATCAAGTTGATAGATTATCTATTTTTTCTTTACTTTAAATTCCTACAACTAGGTTAACGATATTTAATAAACTACGGTAACTTGATAAGTTTAACGTAGTTTATAGTACGTAAAAAGAAAATTATCACAGAAAACTAGAACAATCAAGCATCTTGGGAAAAGATTTGTTTCATCAATACCTGCATTGCTGCGCTGTCAAAAGATGCAGGGGAGCAGTTCTTGCTGGGAGCAGGGAGCAGGGAGAGTAAAGAAAAATCTGATTAAATAAATTGGGTAATTTATTCTCTGGAAGTCCCTTAACGTGAAATCTATGTCCTCCAAGGAACTGAAGTTCCTTGCTGATAGGGAAAGTCATCTTTTAGATGACTGAATATCCCCAAAAATCTTTAGTCATCTTTAGATGACTTGAGCTATTAGACTGGAACTTCAGTTCCAGGCGGGTTATAAAGCCAACAGTTAAGCCATTTATAGCTTAAGTTGACACCACTGGGCTTGCTCCCCCCGCTCCCTGCCCCCTTCCCCTCTGCCTCTTTGGTAATCTAGCTCCTGTGAAATGTTTTCCTTAAACTGTGACTTTCGTGCCGTCAAATTTAGTAAAGGTGAAGCCCTGGAATCGTTCGTTGTAGCCTAGTCTTTCATCCCTAAGGAGGCTAATGGCAACTTCTTCTCCCAAAGCCAAGGCAGCTGAACCATCGGAACGCCAATGAATACCACCGTTACCGCGACCGATAGCATAGTTAGTTGCTAGTTTATTTAACTCACCGCCTACGGTCAGAGGTGACCCGCTGTAGGAAATTACTTTTGTGGGGTCATTGGGGTCAGGTATGACTGGGTTGGGGAAAACATAGTTCTCGTCAAAGAATGCTTTTAACAGTGTGACATTGACAGCAGCAGTAACAGCAGCGCCACCCGTATAGGAAGAATGGATTGGTGAAGCTTCTGGATATGCTTGAGGTAACAAATAAGTGCCAAAGGTTCCGAAGGTCGAAGCTAAAGCTTGGGAATTTAAGACCTCAGAATTAATCGGATACTGGGTTTTATTGACAATATTGTTGTAAATTAGCCCACCGTAGGCCTCTGGGCGCAGAGTGCGGTGTACATAATACTTCTGCCAGTATGATGCTCTAATCGCACGCGAACTGCCCAAGTTGAGCAAGGCTTGTAAATGTCCGACTGCAAAGGTGGCAGCAGAACCAGCTTGGGTCTTGGAATTGACATAGGGGTTGCCTGGATTCAATGGTGCGCCGATAGTACCAAGAATTAAGGAGGCTCCCAAGTACGTAGGACCACCGATATGAGCATATTCACCTAAATCACGAACCGTGACTATGTAACGGTTAATAGGATCGTAGTTAATTGCCTTGCCTGAACTCCCTCCATTCTGAACGGTCAGCCATTCATTGAAATCGATGAGAAAGTCATTGCCAGGAAGTGCAGTACGAATTAGTGGCGAAACAGACTGGGTTCCCCAAACAATAGTCCGCAGCAGAAATTGTGAGATGTAAGGTCCTTCTAGTACCCCTGGTGGAGTAACATATTTTGTACTATTACCAGACGAATCCTTGCGATCGACGTAGTTGACGCTACCACGAAATAAAGTTTGGGGAGTTACAAGGCCATTTTGTTTTGGGCCTCGGAACGCCGAAAGCTTGTTCAGGTCTGCGACAGCTGCCAAAACTTTTGGGTCGTCTGTATTGTTTTGGAACTTGGAATAAGGTACATCACGTAGTAAGGCTTGCCAGTAGAGTTCAACAGCTTCAGCAGCCCTTCTTGCACTAGCTAGAGGTGGTGGTGGTGGGACTGCTATCTGGGCTGCATTGATGCCTTCCAAGCTAATTGCCAGAGGTCCTTGAGGATTGACGAGTTTTCTGGTGCCACCCAAGATGATATTTTCAAAATCATCTGGGTTTTGCGTTCTCAATGCTTTGGTCAAAGAGTTGTAAGCTTCCAATTTGACCTCGCCCCGCGCATCGTGGGGTAGTCCCCTACTGTCGGAGCCGATTTTGTTGGGATATCGCTCCTCGTCACCATTGGTCGGATGCGGCGGAATGGGAATATTCCTTTCGAGTCTTGCTGCTTCGACACGTACTCGAAAAGCTTTATCAACAAACCTTTCATAGTTGAACCGTGACCTTCCAGAACGTCCGAAAGGATTTTCGGCTTGGGCAATGTCTCCTCCCCTTTTGGAAGACACAGTTGAACCTAAAATACCTCCAACAGCGCTGGCGACTGTAAATAAACCTACACGACCTAGAAATGAACGTCTACTACCACGACTAAATAAGAAGCGTCTGCCACCTGAACTACCTACATTGGGTTTCTGAGGCTGCTTTATTTCGCTCTGAGTTTGAGCATCTTGACCAGAATTGTGGTGAGAATTGGGATCTACTTGCATCTCAAGATATCTCCATTGGCAAAAAACAATACAAAAATCCAGTCATGAGCGAATCAATGAGTAACTTGAAGTCACACATTTGGGACACTCACCACTTGAAGAAGAGAGTAATCTTAGCGAATTTGTTATGAAACTTGGAGCTGCTCTACTGGAAAGTAATTTGGACTCTTAGTTATTACTCTGAGCATTTACTTATGCTATTCAAGGCTCGATCGCATAGCTGTTAGACTTTTACAGTTTTCATCAACTCAATAGCATACTCTGTGGTTAAAGCATTGCTGCGATCGCATTGCTAAAACCACGATTGTTTTCCAGTCCGATAAAATACTGCAAGACTATCGATTTACCGGTGTTTGCAGTCGTTAAATCAAACTTTCTCACAAACACCTGTGAAAATCAAGTAGTTTTTACAACAATTTAGGTATTACTCTTAGTTTTCTTTAAAAGCAAAGCTGTTTTTTAAGGCAAGAGGCAATTAACCTTTCCCTATTGCCTATTGCCTATTGCCTGTAGCTTTGGCTCGATATGACTATGTAACTATGCCCATATCTACATAAATTGGATGTACTATTTTTTTGATGGTGCGTAGTTTTCTACTAAAGATATAGGCTCCTACAATACAACAAGCACCACCAAAGAATAAAGCATTGGTTACACCGATGCGATCGGCCAATCCTCCAAAGAATAAATTCCCAAAAGGTAGGACTCCTAAAAAACCAGTTGTAAATATACTAGTGACTCTACCTCTTTTATTTTCATCAACAATAATTAGTTGGAGAAAGTTACTAATGGAAGCCAAAGTTAAAGTAGTATTCATGCCTATAAAAAACATAAACACTAGACAAGCTTCCAAATTTTTGATGCGGGAAAATATGATTAATGATAAACCTAAAATTCCCGCAGAACGTGCCACAATATCTTCCAGCCCTATGGCTTGTTTTCGCGAAACCAGATAAAATCCTGAAATGATAGAGCCAAGTGCTGAAGCTGTCATCAAAAATCCCATAGTTTTAGCATCACCGCTCAAAACTTCTTTGGCAAAAATAGGCATTAAATTTACGTGAGTCATTGCCATGAAACAAATGACAATCTGTAAAGCTAATACAGATTTTATAGGCAGAAAGTCATATGCAAAAACAAAGCCTTCTTTCAGATTTTGCCAAATTTTGGTTTTTTGCTCTGATAAGTTTTTCAGAACAGGCTTGACTTGGATGGTTAAGATAGCAGATAAAAAGGGCAAATAACTAATGCTATCTACTAAAAAGCATGAAGCGGCTCCGGAACTTGCAATTAATAAACCCCCAATCATTGGACTGACAAATTTAGCAGTATTAATTAAGAATGAATGGGAGGCCATAGCGCTGTAAATATCTGCTTTTTTATCTACTAGTCTGGGAATAATTACCTGACGTGCTGGTAGATCGAAAGCTTTTACCGTTCCTTGAAGAGTGCCAATAATTATAATCCAGGCAACAGTGATGCGATCGCTAATAGTTAAAAATGTTAGTGTAGAAGATAAAATAATAGATGCTAGCTGAGTAGTTAGTAAGACATATCGTAAATTCCAACGATCTAATAATACTCCTACTACAGGTGTAATAATCAAGCCCATAGCTTGATTTGTGAATCCAGCTATACCTACTAAAATAGCTGAATTAGTTAATTGATAAACCAACCATACTAAAGCGATTTGTGTCATCCATGAGCCGAAAAAAGATAAGCTCTCCCCGATAACAAAACAAGCAACATTCGGAGATTTCAGCGCGGATGGAAGTTCAAAAGACACAAATTTTAATTTGGATTTTGGAAAATTTTCTCTATTACTTGGTAACATCAGCTTTTCCCTATTTGAAAATGTTTGTAACCATGTTTTTATGGAATTAATACGGGATTAATACGGGCACACGATCAACCCAAGGTTAGGCGTTTAATTCTTTACTGATTTCGCTAATTCCCCCACGCCTTTATAGTCTTGCCATTGAAGAAGAATTCAGAAGTCAGAATTCAGGAGTCAGAATAAATCAGTCGGGGATTCAGACCCACGACTGATAGCGTAGCGTTAGCGAGTACTCAGCTTAGCTGCGCTATCCGCCAGTCGTACATAATTCATTCTGAATTCTGACTCCTGACTCCTGAATTCTGTTGGATAAAAAAAGACAGCAGTTTTATCCTCTTATTCTGAGAAGAGGAATTTGGAAGACTTATTACAAAGTCCTCAGAATGTTTTTGATAAAGCTTCGCTAGGCTTGTACATCACAAGCCCCGAACAATAGTTAACTTTGCTTAATGTTAGATTAACAGAAAGTTTGCATCCTTAGTATTTGTTCAAAAAAAAGCCACCAATACAATTAATGCACAGTGACTAAAAATCATATCATGTCTGTTGATGAACGACAATTATCTCAAGACGAGGGGATAAGGGGGATGAGGGGTATGAGGGAGATGGGGAGCAAAGGGGCAGGGGAAAAGGTTAAAGGTTAAAGGGTAAAGGGTAAAGGGTAAAGGGTAAAGGGTAAAGGGATAAGTTTAACCTTTCCCCCTTACCCCTTTCCCTTTCCCCATTTCCAATGCCCTATGCTCTTGTTTAATAAATTCTTTGTTGTCTCCTCATTGAGAACATTTATCTGTTTTATCTTTATGAAACTCAAGCGTTATTTCTGGATAGCTATTTTAAGCATCATTGCATTAATAGGTGTGATGATGCCAGGAAAAACTCAGGCACATACATCAACCAATACGTTATTTCAAACCTCTACAATTAGCGCTTTGGCAGTAGGAGTTTATGAAGGAAATACTAATTTCCAGCAATTAAAAAAATATGGTGATTTTGGTTTGGGTACAGTCAATTATCTAGATGGAGAGATGATTGGATTAAATGGTCAATTTTACCAGGTTAAAGCTGATGGAATTGCGTCCATTATTCCTGATTCCACGATTAGCCCTTTTGCGATCGTTACCTTTTTTAAACCAGAAAAATTAATTCATTTAGAAGGGCAGATGAATTATCAGCAATTGCAGGAATCTTTAGATCGGCGCTTAGCCACTAAAAATTATCCTTATGCAATTCGTATTCAAGGTAATTTTCCTTATTTGAAATTTAGAAGCGTTCCCAAACAAACCCCGCCCTATCGTCCTTTGGTAGATGCGCTGAAAGGACAATCAGTTTTTGAATTAACGAATGTGAATGGTACTTTAGTAGGATTTAGGACACCAAAATATATGCAAGGAGTAAATGTTAGCGGCTATCATTTTCATTTTTTAACTGCAAATCGAAAAACTGGAGGACATATTTTAGATGGGCAGTTTCAAAATGCTAAAGTAGAGATTGATACTATATCCAATGTTGAGATGAATTTGCCCAAAACTGCTGAATTTGACCAAGCTGATTTGGGAGATGGCAGACCGAACGGTAAGTAAATATTTTTGGATCGAAGCTATGTCACTATCAGAAACTATTGCCGAAGAAAAAGATACTCGTCCCCCTGTGGCGATTGGTCATGTGAGATTATATGTGAGTAATGTACTGGAAGCTAGCGAATTTTTCGTCAAAATAGGGTTGCGGTTAATTGCTCAATCAGAACAAGTAGCTGTTTTAGAATTACGGGGAGGAACGCACTTAGTTTTGAGAACAACACCAGAGGCTATTCCTTTGGGAACTAAAGCACCTTTTGATTTGATGGTAGATGATGTTTTTGCCACGAGAGATGTTTTTAGAGAGTGGGGACTGACTGTTTCTGAGGTGGAACCAGGCAGAATTCACAGTTCATTTACCTTGACTGGGCCAGACGGCTATATATTGACGTTCAATTCCTCGCATACAGGTGGTAGAGAGGTTTAATGTGTGAGGAGTGTGGGAGGTGTGGGAAGTAAAAATTATCTTTCTCCCCACACTCCCCACACTCCCTCATCTTCCCCACACTAGCCAACGATTACCCAGTACATTCCATCTGGTGCAATTAATCCAAAAGAAGGTTCGCCAAATTCGTTAGGGACGATGGGTGTAACGTTCGTAGCGTTGCTGGCGATCGCGCGTTGATGAAAAGCCCCAATATCTTCAACTTGATAAGTGAAAAGGCTTATGCCCAACGAACCTGGTTGAGCGTATTCGCGGCGATCGCTTGTAGGATAAAGTGGGCTATAAACTTGAAAAACTCCGACATTGGTCTTTGGTGAAGCGAAAACCGAAAGATAAAATTCTTGCCCTTCTTCAAGCATCAAAATCTGCTTAGTTGATAGATTTTTATAGCCGGATAGCTTGGGGTTATTCTCTGACGGCACAAGTCCAAAAACCTCTGTGTAAAAAGAGGTGAGGCTGTGGTCAGAAGTGATGAAACTTGAGTGAGTTCCCTCACTCACTAGTAACCCAGAATCGGGATTAATAGTACCGTAACCAGGACGGTTATAGTTATATCGCTGGAAAAATGCCTGTCGTGTCTCCTTGCCAATCACAAACATTTCCCGGACACCAACAAAGCGGTTATATAATCCCGTCCCTACATTGCCGATAAATTCAATGCCGCGCACTGGTTCGGTGTAAATCCAGTCTCCGCCGCTGGCTTTGTCGTCGGCAAAAGCATCAGCGATCGCGTAAATATCTTGAGTCAGAGAAGCAAACCAGCGGCTACCTTCAACCACTGGCAATGTATCACCTAGTCCTTCATTGCGCGGTTGTTTCCACCACATTACCCGCACTAATCCATGAGCTGATGAATTGCCATTTTGCAATCGTAGCGATGTTAAATCTGAGGCATGACCATAGAGTAATTTTGCCTGTTCTGCGGAAAATTCTCCTCTCTTGACCTCTTGATAGCCGAATTCATTCCAATATTTTAGAGTAGCTTCAATATCCTTTGAGCCAACACAATTTTCAAAAATCCCACTAATCATTGTGATTTACCTGATAACTAGAGAAAATTGAGATTATTTAGTTTTTATTCTGGTAACAGAAAGGATATAGTTTCGACTTTGGTTTGTAAATCCTGTTCTTACACCATTTCTTTGTGAGGCTGCGCCAAACTTTTTTAACTTCTTTCTTTCTTTCTTTCTTTCTTTCTTTGTGTCCTTTGCGTCCTTTGCGGTTCGTTTTTTTCTTGTACTTACAGCATATTTCAGGTAAATAGATCGCGTTCTAGGGTAGCACAGCTGTGCTACCCTACTGGGGATTGTGGGTTCAAATAGATGAAAAATGCTGTCAAATAATATGACTTACAAAGCTGTTAAGTGGAATTCCAAACAGTACTATTTATCTAAATTTGGTATAAATTGCAAAAAAAATGATTACCCATTAGGTTAACTTTTGGCTGCAACTACTTGCCGATCGCGCCGTGCGACTTCTTTTCGTACTAAAGGAATGACATCACGGCCATAAGCGATCGCATCTTCCAAAGGATCGAAGCCCCGAATCAACAAGGTGGTTACACCTGCATCATAGTAATCAACTAAGGCTTCTGCAACTTGTTCTGGTGTACCTACTAACGCTGTGGTGTTACCAGCTGCACCTGTCGCTGCGGCGATCGGTGTCCATAGACGCTTATCGTAAACTTCGTTTTTGGCTGCAAAATCCAGCAGGCGTTGTGAACCTACTGCCTGGGGTCTAGCTGCGGGAGATGTTTTCGCCCCTCCTCGCAACTCTTGAATCTTTGCCAAAATGCCATGCGCCTTTTCCCAAGCTTCTTGTTCTGTAGCGCCAAGGATTGGTCGCAGGGATACGCTGAAGCGAATAGAGCGATCGCGCGGTAAGGCAGCCCGAACTTCAGCAATGCGTTCTTTGACTGCGGCAATTGGTTCACCCCACAAGGCGTAAACATCACTGTGTTTTGCTCCTACTTTCACCGCTGGGCTGGATGCACCACCAAAGTAAAGCGGGATATGGGGTTTTTGTAGGGGTTTGATTGCAGAGAAAGCATCCTTGACGCGGTAAAATTCGCCTTCGTAATCAAAAGGAGTGTCACTTGTCCAAGTGCGACGAAGGATTTCTAAATATTCATCAGTGCGGCGGTAGCGGTTATCATGATCTAACCAGTCACCATCTTTTTGTTGATCGGCATCGCTACCACCGGTAATGATATGTATTGCTATGCGGCCGTTGGTGAAATGGTCAAGGGTAGCTGCCTTGCGGGCTGCTAAAGTTGGTGCGACAAAGCCGGGTCTGTGGGCAATCAAAAAGCCCAATCGTTCGGTTGCAGCTGCGGCAAAACTGGCAACAGTCAAACCATCAGGACTACTGGAACTATAACCAATTAATACTTTATCAAAGTCTGCTTCTTCATGGGCTTTGGCAAATTCACGAACATAAGCCGGGTCGATAATGTCATCGCCCAGAGTACTTGTTGTACTATTTAATTCGGAAGTAGGTTTTGTTCGGATTAATCCAATAAATTCGACTGGCATAGTTTCTCCTGGGAATAGGAAGTGGGCATTAGTTAGAACTCATCATTTAACCCAAAGATAAATGAAAAGCCCTGTAAGCACAAAACCGCTTTACTGATTAAATTCATCGCGTCTTCATGCAAATATATGTTGCAATCATTAATTGAATTGGTATTAGCGATCGCCATTATCAATCCTATAGGAATCCGATTTGATTAATGAACATATTTGCGTAGGGAGGGAACAGGGAACGGGGAACAGGAAAAAAGGGATTTAGGGGTGTACTGAGTTTTTTCAGAAATCAAATATGAGTCCTATATTGACCAATTCCCTTAGAGGTTGTTTGAAAAGTGGTTTGCTGTGATTTTAGACACTTATTGATCCCCCCCTAGCCCCCCTTAAAAAGGGCACGGCTGTTTCATTCCTTAAAATGGGTGAAATTGCAAGATGCAAAGAGATAAAAATTGAGAGTAAGCGCACAATTCCAGTAAAAAACTTTTGCGCCTTCAACCCAAATACACGATTTTCCTTTGCGCCTTTGCGCCTTTGCGTGAGATTATCCTCTTGACAAATCCCCATCATCAGCGAATGAAACAGCCCTGCTTAAAAAGGGGGGAATTAGAATCAAAGTCCCCCAATTTATCGGGGGATTTAGGGAGATCTAAAACAATTTGATACATCATTAGAGACTTTTCAAACATCCTCTTAATATATTGCCATTTGTGCATTCAACACTGAGAAAAAAGTCGCATCCAAAGCTGCGGCGATTTGGACAAATACCCGACTTGTTTTTGACTTAGAGTCAGCAAGTGTCAGCGGTTCTCCTGTATCACCTCCATTACAAATGCGGGGATCGATAGGAACTTGTCCCAAAAGTGGTGCTTTGAGTTCATCTGCTAATTTTTGACCGCCACCAGTGCCGAAAATCGATGTTTTTTCGCCGCTACTACTGATGAAATAGCTCATATTTTCGATAATGCCGAGAACGGGAACCCCCACTTGGCGAAACATATGAATACTGCGGCGCACATCGGAAACTGCAACTTGTTGGGGAGTTGTTACTAATATCACTCCGCAAATTGGACTTTCTTGGACAATGGTGATTTGGGCATCACCAGTACCGGGAGGAAGATCTATTAATAAATAATCTAGTTCTCCCCACTCGACTTCGTGGATAAACTGGGTGATGATTTTGTGTAGGACTGGCCCGCGCCATGCTAAAGGATGATCCGGTTCTGCTAATAGTCCCACAGACATTACTTTAATACCATAAGCTGACAAAGGTAAAAATTTCTGACCGTTAGGAGTATCAATAACTTGCACTTCAGATTTACCCAGTCCCAGCATTTGGGGAACATTGGGGCCGTAGACATCAGCATCCAATAGACCAACTTTAGCACCAGCCAATCTCAAAGCAACAGCTAAATTAACTGCGGTTGTAGATTTACCAACCCCCCCTTTTCCACTGGAAATTGCTAAGGTGGTTTTTACTGCTGGAATGGTGCAGAGTTGAATGTAAGTTTTTTTGCACCAAGATAAAAGTGATAATACTGTTTGAATTTCTGCTTGTAATTGCTGCTGGTGGAAACCGATATAAAGGCGCAGGTAAACGTAGTCATCAACAACACGCAGATTTCGCACCATTCCTAAAGTAACAATGTTGTTTTTCAGGGTGGGTTCGATGATTTGCTTAAGAAGTTGAATGACTTCTTGCTGACGGGCGATAATCTGGGGATCGGGAGGAGAAGTTTGTACTTGTTGATGTGATGATATGGAATTGTGTACCATAATTTTGATCGCAATCAGTTTTGTTGTTGAATTTTATCAATTGCCCGTTGCGCGTAAATAGACACATCGCGATCGGGGTCATCTAGTGCTTGTTTTAGGGCATTCAGAGCATTGGAATTACCCAAATTACCAAGGGCGATCGCTGCTTCTTTTCGCACATCAGAATACTCATCTGTTAAGGCTTCAATTAATGCAGGTAACAAGTTTTTATCTGGGGTTTTTTGTAACACTTGAATAGCAAACTTTCGCACTTGCCAATGTTCATCTTTGAGGGCAATTTTCAAAGCTGGAATTGCTTTGGGATTGGCGTGAATTGCCAGAGATTTCGCCGCGTTTCTTCGCACCTGCCAATCATCATCCGAAGTTAGTGCTTGAGTGAGTAATCCGACAGCTTCTTTATCTGCTAAATGACCTAAAGTTAAAGTGGCTGCACGACGCACATTGTTATCTGGATCGTTTATCAAAGACAAAGCTGGTGGACATATTTGCACCTGATTTAAATAACGAACAGTTGTTACAGCGGCTTCCCGCAGTTGGCTATTTTCTGACTCAAAAAAGGACAACACCGCAGGTAGAGATTGGACATCATGAATCTTGCGTAACAAAATTAGCACGTTCAGATTGAGATTGATATCTTCTTGGTGTAGCGCATCTAGTAACAGCAGCAGATGATCTGGGGTAACTAATTCACCTAAAGCTGATAATGCCTCACTGCGAATTTCGGCATCGGGGGAAGTGAGAGATTTTAGTAAAGCCGGAACAGCAGCGGGATCGGCAATTTCCCAGAGTGCAGATACCGCTATTTTTTGTACGGCTGTGTTTTCGTCTTCGAGGGCGAGAATTAACGCCTCAACTGCTGCATCTTCTCCCAAGTGTTGTAAAGATTTTACCGCAACTAGGCGATCGCTAACTTCTGGCGATCGCAACATTTCCAACCATTGATTTAATTCCGAATCTGTATCCGCAGCCATTGGGAAACCTCAGCGCAACAAAAAGGGAATTTGGACAGTGATTGCATTGGTGGGACATTCTTTTTCACAAGGGAGACAAAACCAGCATTCGTCATATTTCATATAGGCTTTGCCTGTCTCTGGGTTTTTTGCTAATACATCCAAGGGACAAACTTCAATGCAAGCAACGCATTTTTCTAAACATTTAGATTCATCGACGATTACCGGGACATCTACTCTTTGGGTGATTAAAGCCATATTTTTACCTACTTTTTAAAATTCTTAACTATGGATCAATACCCTTCAGTTAAGAGGATGTTTACTCTTACTCTCTGCGACTCTGCGCCTCTGCGCGATCTAAATTCATATTCTCAATCAGCAACCTCAATATTTTTTAACGAACCGCCAAGGACGCAAAGGACGCAAAGAGAAGAAAGAAATGCTTAACTGAAGGGTCTTGGACTATAAATTTTACGTTTTTTTAGTAAAAGTCATTGATTGTTTGATATTGGTATAGCCAATTTTTTCATAAAACAAATGAGCCTCTTTCCGTTTGATATTAGAATTGAGCCTTATGCCATCACATCCAAGTAAACTAGCCCATTGTTCAATCTGCTGCATTAAAAACCTGCCAACTCCCAAATTTCGATAGTCTTTATCTACAACTAAACCAAGAATGATGGCTTGTTTTGGCATCACTATTAAGTCATAGATATGTGCGTGTACCCAACCAATTACATAATCATTTGCTACAGTTGCAACATAGACAATGTGAGAATTATTATTTTGTATTTGCAGAAGACGCTGTTCTATTTGTGTTTTTGTAGCTGGATAGTTAAGCTGCTCAGAAAGAATAGCTATTTGTTCTGCATCCTGAATTTGAGATTGCCTAATTTGAACTTGCACATCAGTAGAAACTTTATTAATCATAATCCTATGCAGAGCTTTTATCGTACTGCTACATCGTAAAACTCTTTCTGTAAATCTATGTCAATGATATAAGGCTCCACTGGACGCTTAAAAAGTACCATTTCGCCTGTGTCATGCTTTTTCAAATTGACGTGACAAAACCATTCTTCATTATTTTTGTCTGGAAAATCCAAACGATAATGATATAAACCCCAGCGGCTTTCCCGACGATATAAAGATGCGCGTGCTGCCATTTCTGCACAATCACGGATAAAATGCACTTCCATGCAGCGCATTAGTTCGTGAGGATCTCGCGCTCCCATTTGCGCTAGTGTTTCTTCATAGCGGAGAAAGTTATGCAAGCCAATTTCCATTTTGTTAGCAGATTTCGGCGGTTGTAAATAATCGTTCACCAGTCGGCGTAACTTATATTCTACTTGGGTATGAGGAATGCCATTTGGCTGATTTAAAGGTGCATAAATTCTCGATTTTTCTGCTTCTAAAAAATCAGAGTCTGGCTCTAAATGTTCCAAGTTTTGAATATATTCAATTGCATTTTCTCCCGCCAATCGTCCAAACACAAATGCACCAATCATGTAATTATGGGGGACGCTGGCCATGTCTCCTGCTGCGTAAAGTCCTGGTATTGTGGTTTCTGCTTTTTCGTTCACCCAAACACCAGATGCACTATGTCCACTACATAACCCAATTTCCGAAATGTTCATTTCAACTGCATGAGTGCGGTAGTCTTCACCTCTACCCTGATGAAAACGTTCTCTACTAGGACGCTCATTTGCCCATAAAATAGATTCAATTTCCGAAATTGTATCGTCATCCAAATGGTTCATTTTCATTTGAATGGGGCCTTTACCGGAGTTTAATTCTTTCCAAATTTCTAACATCATTTGACCACTCCAGTAATCACAATTAATGAAGCGGTGTCCTTCGGCGTTGGCTGTATATGCTCCAAATGGCCCGGCAACATAAGCGCAAGCGGGGCCATTGTAATCTTTAATTAGGGGGTTGATTTGGAAGCATTCGATATTGCTTAGTTCTGCACCTGCATGGTACGCCATTGAGTAGCCATCGCCAGCATTAGTAGGGTTTTCGTAAGTGCCGTAGAGGTAGCCTGATGCTGGTAGTCCCAAGCGTCCACAGGCTCCTGTGCTGAGGATGACGGCTTTGGAAAGGATGACGACAAAATCGCCGCCGCGCACGTCAAACCCAACTGCACCGATCGCTCTACCATCTTTTACTAGCACTCTCGTAGCCATCACCCGGTTAGTCACCTTGACTTTATGGCGCTTGACTTGTCGGGTTAGAATTTGCTTGAGATCTTTACCTTCTGGCATGGGCAACACATATTTACCCACCCGATGCACTTGTTTGAGGTCATAATTACCTTGGGGATCTTTTTGGAACTTAACGCCCCAGCTTTCCAACTCTTGAATAGTTTCGTAACCCAGCTTTCCGGTTTGGTAGACAGCTTTTTGGTGGACAATCCCATCATTTGCAATGGTGACTTCACGCACGTACTGTTCTGGGGTGGAATGTCCGGGGATGACGGCTGTGTTTACCCCATCCATTCCCATTGCGATCGCACCACTGCGACGAATATTCGCTTTTTCCAAAATTAAGACTTGGCGATCGCTATTGGCCTGTTTAGCTTTAATTGCAGCCATTGTCCCCGCCGTACCGCCCCCAATGACTAGGACATCCGTTTTTATCCACTGTGTATTTACGTTTGTCATACCATTTTGGATTTTAGATTTTGGATTTTAGATTAGACTTGTTGGATAAATATTTAGGACTTACGCACACTCTAGAAATTCTTGGCGTTCTTGGCGCCTTGGCGGTTCGATAAATTAACCGAAGTTACCTATTTTTGCGTAAGTCGTGATATTTTTGGTCTGACACAAACGCGCAAACAAGAACTAAATTCTGAATTCTGAATCCTGACTCCTAAATTCTGACTCCTAAATTCTGAATTCTGAATTCTGACTCCTAAATTCTGAATTATTTATTCCCTTGCAAAACTATTTCTTTCACTTTAATTTCTTTGGGAATCAATTTGATTTTATAAAAAGTATCTGCAACCTCTTGTTGTTTACTAATCACTTCATCCGTGAGCGGAAGTACATCATACTCGCGCCGCTTTTCAGCTATCTCCAACACAGAAGCATCTATTCCCAATGCCGGGGAAAGGAGTTTAGCAACATCACTGGAATTACTTTTCGCCCAATCACTGGCTTTTTTAACCTCGTCTAAAATTGTTTTCAAAGCATCCGGCTTGGTGTCAACAAAAGATTTAGCCGCGAGATAATAACCACGATTGGGAGCTAATCCCGTTCCATCTGTTAAAGTGCGTGCGCCTGTTGCTGCTTCTGCTGCGGCTAAGTACGGGTCCCAAATTGCCCAAGCTTCGACGTTCTTACTTTCAAAGGCAGCGCGAGCATCGGCTGGTGGCAGAGTTTTTGGCTGAATATCGCTGTATTTTAGTCCTGCCTTTTCTAAAGCTTTGACTAATAAATAGTTAGCATTAGAACCTTTAGCAAAAGCAACTCTTTTGCCTTTGAGTTCAGCTACACTTTTAATAGGTGAATCTTTAGGAACTAGGATAGCTTCAGCTTTAGGACTCCAAGGATCGTAAGCAACATAAACTAAAGGAATTCCCCCCGCTTGGGCAAATATTGGTGGTGATTCCCCAGTATAGCCAAAGTCAATGCTACCTGCGTTTAATGCTTCCAACATCGGAGGCCCAGCAGGAAATTCTGACCAAGTTACCGAAGCACCGGAGGCTGCAAAGGCTTTCTCTAAATCCCCTCTTGCTTTGAGCGCATAAAGGATAGTTGACGCTTTCTGGTAACCAATACGAACTACCGTGCTGCTAGGTGTCTGGGTTGTTTGGGTCGTTCCAGTGTTGCTTGTGGTTGGAGAACAAGCAAAAACAGCCAATGTTAAACCAAGTCCGACTGTAAACATTAGGGAAAAGGTGTAAATCCTTTGCTGTTTCAATCTCTTGAGGAAGGCTATGTTTGTGCCCGCCGCAGACATGGCAATGCTCAGCAACCGAGTTGGAAAGAACTTCATCAACGTCTTGACTCTACTTTTAGGGATAAATATTCAACTTCCACCAAACGTAAAAGGAACTGGGGATTGGGGATTGGGTAATGAGTAGAAAGGTTGCAATTGCTAGTCTCTACAAGGATTTTGATATAGCGTTTCCCGACCTAGTAGGGGCACGGCACTGCCGTGCCCCTACGCCTAGCGATATAACGTTGTACCGCATCTGAATGGCACCAGCTCATGCACAATCGTTTTCATACATGAAATCAGCAACGCCATAATTCTCTTATTAAAGCATACTACGGTAAATGCAGCATATTTTCGTAATATGCGATCGCGTTTGGGTTTTACGTGCAGTCTGTAGCAGCTTCCGCCAAGGCTGTAGCAGCTTCTGCTAAGACGTTTCCGTGTTTCGCGCAGTCTGTAGCAGCTTCCGCCAAGGCTGTAGCAGCTTCTGCCAAGACGTTTCCGTGTTTCGCGCACCCTGTAGCAGCTTCCGCTAAGGCTGTAGCAGCTTCTGCCAAGACGTTTCCGTGTTTCGCGCACCCTGTAGCAGCTTCTGCCAAGACGTTTCCGTATTCCGCGCACTCTGTAGCAGCTTCTGCGTTGAGGATAACTATAAGTATCAGATAGCTGGAGGTACTTGCAAAAGCGATCGCAATCTATCTCTATCAGAGTTTTGTTGACACTCGCCGCAATTAATTGACGGCGATTCTAGCGGTTGTCTTAGCGGAGGATAAATCCACCCGCTAAGACGCTTCACCAGTTAACGGACTGTCATTGACCGCACCCTCTGCATCAACTATAGCCATTGCAGCTACAGCTTTCTGAAGACTCAGAGGGCATGAAAAACCTAACCATTGACCAATATTTTGACTAGCATTCCAATCAGCATTGCATCTATAGCCATCAAATCCTCTAAACCAATCTCCATTCCGTACTCCTAATATGCCATTGCGATGATCTGATTTACTGGTATATGGTGCTGGTACGGATTCAACAGGTATTCCTGCCTTGATAGCTTTGTATCTAGCAAATAATTCAAGCTGATAAAATGCCCAACTATCACGGTTATTTGCAGCAGACGCTCGAAGACTCGCTACCGCTTCGCTATCAGATTTTGTTTTTTTCTTTTGCTTCATTGTTTGACGGCAGCCAGACAAATTTTCAAACCGCAATCCCATTCCAAAGTCTTGGGCAAACTGTACCAATTGCTTTGAAATAACGTGGTTGATATGGGTCATGATACGTCTTTCACGTTGCTCTAATCGCAAAACTTCCTTAAGTTGTTTAGCACTTTGTAGTTTGCGACGAGTGCGTTGAAATTGTCGTCTCAACTGCTTGACTCGGCCACCCTTCCAAAATCTACCAAACCCTTTAGGTAGTGCAGCAACAGCAATATTCTTTTGACCTCTGTCTATTCCAATCCAACCTTTAACTCCACTTGCATCAGGAACGTCCATTGATACAGATATGAGTGCATACCAAATACCCTTTTTGGATTTACATAATTTCAGCGAACCAAGTTTAGCTGCTCCAGAAATAATCCTATCTAATGTATCCGTATGCGAGGCTGAATGAACATCCAGAGGTATTCGCCCTTTGCGCCCTCTTAATAAGTTAAAAGCAACGGTGTAGAACTTGTCTTGCTTGGATATTTCAAAGTTTTGGTTATTGACTTCCAGCCACATCTGCAAAAAATGCTTTACTTTCGTTTTAGCATTAGTGTTGCGGATTGTTTGGTTAATCCAGGCTGAACCAATTTCTACATGACGAAAAGCAGAACTAGTTAAGTTTTTGCGTTCTTTTTTCTCGACTAATAGCAAGTCGTTAGCAATTTGAGTATTAACCATTGTCATGCGTTCAAACTCAAGTGCTTTAATTTGGTTTAGTCGGTAAAAAGGAAGTTTTAGTGTTAGTGCTAGTTTTGCCATCAACTTATCTTACAGCATTATGAAGGACAAATAAATTTGTCCTGTTCGCTTATATCCCCCGATTAAAAATGCGGGGGCTTTACGCTTCACGACTCGTAATTTGTTATAATTTTTAGGTATGATCGCTTAGTTTTTAATGAAAGCATCTCAAGTTTGCAGAAACATCAACTTTTTTTTCGCGGGACGACTGTCTGGCCGTCTTTAAAAGATTTAAATTTCCCTTCAAGAAGCAATATATTATGTCACAGTTAGAACAAGCGCTGCCAGACACCTTTATAACCAAAAGCTTAGAAACGATTCCGAATATTTTCCACCAGGTTGAGGCTTTGGCCAAGGACTTTGCTACTCGTGCAGGGGTACACGACAAAGACGCTTCGTTTCCTTTTGAGAATTTTACAGCTTTGCATGAGGCAGGACTGCTCAGCCTCACCATCCCCCGCGAACTAGGCGGCCAGGATTTGGGACTAGAGACTATCTGCCGAGTCATTGAAGGCATAGCGCATGGTGATGCTTCCACCGCCCTAGTATTGACAATGCACTATCTCCAACATGCCCATGCAGCTCGTAGTCGTCGCTGGCATCCAGAAGTATACAAACGGGTTTGTCGTGAATCAATCGAAGGCATTGCGCTGCTGAATGCCGCCCGTGTGGAACCAGAGTTAGGCACACCAGCTAGAGGTGGATTACCTGCTACTATTGCCGAACGGACAACAGAGGGTTGGCGTTTAACAGGTCACAAACAGTACACCACAGGTAGTCCCATCCTCAGCTACTTTGTTGTTTGGGCACGGACAACAGAAGATGAACCACAAGTTGGGAATTTTCTGGTTCCTCGCAACCTTCCTGGCTTGCGAATTGTCGAAACCTGGGATCACTTGGGGATGAGAGCAACCGGCAGCCACGACCTGATATTAGAGAATGTATTAATTCCCCCAGAATACGCCGTTGATATCCGCCCCATCTCTGCTCCACCTTCTTTTGACCCCTTGATTTCCACTTGGGGCAGCTTGACAGTGAGTGCCTTATATCTCGGTGTTGCTACTGCTGCACGAGATTGGCTGATAAAATATCTTTGGGAGCGATCGCCATCTAATCTAGGAGAACCACTAGCAACTTTACCACGCTTTCAAACCGCCGTCGGAGAGATGGAAGCACTGCTATTTGCAAACCGTAGGCTGATTTATAGCTTGGCTCAAGAAATCGACAAGGGCGAGTATGAACCCAACGTAGGATTACAGGCACAAAGTGTTAAATATCTAACTACTATTAACTCGATTAGTGCCGTAGAGATTGCCTTGGAACTAACTGGAAATCCTGGTCTGTTGAAAAAGAATCCTTTAGAAAGGCACTATCGTGACGTTCTGTGCAGCCGTATCCATACACCGCAAAATGACGTTATTTGCCAATCCTTAGGAAAATCGGCATTGAAAGTTAAGTGATTGGGGATTGGGGAGTGTGGGGAGTGTGGGGGGATGGGGGAGCGTGGAGAGATTAGAAAAAAGCTTCCTAATACCAGTTCTGTATGAAGATGCGCTAAACCATATTTAAGTACAAGAAAAAAACGAACCGCAAAGGACGCAAAGGACACAAAGAAAGAAAGAAGTTAAAAGAGTTTGGCGCAGCTTTACAAAGAAATGGTATAGTTTCCCATACCTCCCACACCTCCCAATATTTAGTATCCTGCTTGCTTGTCTACGACATTCCGTAATGGCTGGCCGGCTTGGTAGCGTTTAAGATTGTCAATAAACAATGCTGCTATGCGTTCCCTCAGCCGTGGTGACAGCGCCGAACAATGGGGCGTGATAAACGCATTCGGTAGCGACCATAAGGGACTTTCCGGTGGCAGAGGTTCTATGGCAACAGTGTCTAATCCAGCACCCGCAATCCATCCCTCACGTAGGGCCGTGAGCAATGCAGTTTCATCTACGATCGCACCACGAGCAATATTAATCAGGTAGGCAGACGGACGCATGGAACGCAATGCAACTTCATCGATTAAACCTTTAGTTTCTGGGGTTAAGGGCGTAGCAATAACTACATAATCTGCTGCGGGCAGGAGCGATCGCCATTCATCAGCACCGACAACCTTATCAAAATTGGGTAAAGGTTCGGGATGGCGGCGACTACCCCAAACTTGGACTCCAAAAGCTTTAGCGCGAGATGCGATCGCTTGACCGATATTTCCAGTGCCAATAATTAATAAAGTCGCATCTGCCAACTCTTCGAGAAACACACCTCTTACCCAAGTGTGTTCATCCTGCAAAGTCTGCAATTTCCGCAGATTCTTGGCGTGATAAAGCATGAATGCCAGTACAAATTCCGAAATCGGAATCGCGTGAACTCCTGCGCCATTTGTGAGGGTAATATCTCTTTGTAAAAAATTAGGCGTCAGGATGTGATTCACACCAGCACTCGGCGACTGTTGCCAACGCAGCCTCGGTGCTGCCGCCAGTACTTTATCAAGGGTAGAAGCCTTGAGGTAGAATCCGTTGACATAAACTTCAGCATCACTAGCATCACCATCGAGGTTGCCTTCACTATCCACCTCTACAAACTCTACATCAGATGGTAACAGTGGCTGAATCTCAGCAATCAAATGATCGGGTAAAATTAGTTTCACCATATTTCCTACTCCCTGATTTTAAAGGGACTGGGGACTGGGGAGTGGGAAGTGCTGAGTTAGGAGTTAGGAGTTAAGAATTATTCTCCTTGTCCCCTTATCTCCCCATCTCCCCACTCCCTAGTACCCTGCTTCCTTATCTACTACATTTCGTAACGGTTCGCCAGCTTGGTAGCGCTTCAGATTGTCAATAAATAAAGCTATTGAACGCTGTTTACTTTTTGGTGAATGGCCGGAAGTATGGGGTGTGATAAAGATGTTTGGCAGTGACCACAAAGGACTTTCTGGTGGTAGCGGTTCGGTGTTAACTGTGTCTAATGCTGCACCTGCAATCCAACCTTCTGTAAGTGCCTTGATTAATGCTGATTCATCGATGACCCCGCCACGAGCAATATTAATTAAGTATGCATGGGGAGGAAGCGATCGCAATACAGATTCATCAATAAATTCTTTGGTTTCGTGTGTCAGTGGTGTTGCAATTACTACATAGTCTGCTGTGGGGAGGAGCGATCGCCATTCATCAGCACCCACTACTTTATCAAAATTTGGTAGTTCTTGGGGATGACGGCGACTGCCAATAATTTTTAAACCGAATGGTTTAGCACGGGCGGCAATTTCTTGACCGATACCACCAGCACCAATAATTAGCAAAGTTGCATCTGTTAACTCTTTGATGGCAAAGCCTCTTTTCCAGTGGCGTTCTGCTTGTAAACTATATAATTCTGGCAGATGCTTCGCATGAGCAAGTATGTAAGTAATCACAAATTCGGCGATGGGAATTCCATGTACTCCCGCCCCATTTGTGAGAAGAATATCTCTTTTCAAATAAGTTGGTGTCAGAATGTGATTTACTCCTGCATTCGGGGCATGATGCCAACGCAGTGCAGGTGCAGCTTCTAGTATTTTATGCAGTATGGGACTTCTCGATAAAAACCAACTGAAATAAACTTCAGCATCGCTAGCATCGCCATCTAAATTACCATCAATATCTACTCGGACAATTTCTGTATTGGGTGGTAGATGTGGCTCAATGTCAGCAACCAGATCGAGCGGCAAAATCAGTTTCATTGTAGATTACCTCTTCTTTTTTTTACAGGGCTATCTTTGCAAAATGCCTCTGTTCGTTTGATCGACAAATTGAGTGCATTTCTTCTTGGCACAAATTATGATCTTTAGTAAGAATTCATCTCTTCTTATAGCGGTTCCCATTCAGATGGGGTACAACATGATACCGCGAGGTGTAGGGGCACGGCACTGCCGTGCCCTTACAGGTGTACCTTATTAGGTCAGGAAACGCTATAGCGGTTCCCACATCGGTGAGGTACAGAAAAAAATATATCCTCGTAGGTTAGCACAGCTGTGCTAACCTACCCATGTAACTCATTCAAATGAGAATCACTATATTTAATCTGTAAACACATAAACTCCAGATCAAAATATTGGTCATTAAATTTATACGCCATTTTTTCTATTCCATATATTTGAAAACCCAATGATAAATAAATTCGTTTCGCTAAGAAATTATTTTTAACAACATCAAGTAATAATATTTCTACCTCGTTAATAGCTTTTGCTCTTTCAATCAATTCCTTTAGCAATAATTTACCTATACCTTTTCCTCGATATTCTTGTTTAACATACATACTACTAACATATCCTTTATGCCTGAGTTTCATTCTTGATTCTTGGTGAAATGCGACTATTCCAATTAACTCTTTATCCTCAGAGCAGCCCAAAATAAAGTTATTATTATCTACTGGGATTCTATTTTGAAATTGTTCTATCGTCTTAATTGCTTCTTCATAATACGTTGTGCCAAATGAATCTGGATTTTTATATAAAGCTTCTAATCTTATCTGCCTATAATCTTCTGCATCATACTTTGTTAATTTTCTAATTATCATTATATAAAATATAAATAATAGATATTTATTGTTGATTTTTTATTAAAATATATAAATTAATAATTATTATATTCTAGTTTATTTAGGTCGTGAATATAGAAAAAATCACGCAGAGGCGCAGAGGGGAGAGTTCGCAGGAATTTGGATAGGTGTAGTTACTTTTTAATAGGAAGTTTTAATCTCGAAGTAGCCTATTTACCGCAGCTACCTCAAGTTGAATATCGCTTGACTAAAAAAAGCTTAAATCTCAACTACTCAGCTGTAATAACTGGTTGCTTGGCTGAGTGTTTTCATTGTTCATTACTCGTTCTAAAACTGCTTCTCTAATATTGATAAACTGTTCATGACTTCTATCTCGCGGGCGTGCAAGTCTCACAGGTAAATCTAAAGTAATCTGCCCTGCTTCAATCAGAATCACTCGGTCTGCCAATGCTACTGCTTCTTCTACATCATGAGTAACTAAAAATGCAGTAAACTTGCGCTCTAGCCACAAATTCTCAATCAACTGCTGCATTTCTAGGCGAGTGAGAGCATCCAATGCTCCCAAAGGTTCATCTAACAACAACAAACGTGGCTGACTCACTAATGCTCTTGCTAATGACACCCGTTGGCGCTGTCCACCAGATAATACGTGAGGCCATTCCTCAGCTCTATCCTCAAGTCCCACTTTCTGGAGTGCCCACTGAGCTCTTTCACGCCAATTTCCTTGCAAGCCTAACCCCACATTCTCAATCACCCGCTTCCACGGTAGTAAACGGGGGTCTTGAAACATTACTGTTACAGACCGGGTAAGTTTACGTAGTGGTTCTCCATCTAATAATATTCCGCCTGAACTCGGTTTATCCAATGCTGACACTAGACGCAATAAAGTACTCTTGCCGCAACCACTACGTCCTACAATGGCAACAAACTCACCCGGTGCAACTTCTAAATTCAACGAATTTAAAACAGTTTTTCTGCCAAAATCCTTTGTCAGATCCAAAATACTTAATTGTGTACCTTGTACATTTGAAGTCACTCGAAAAACCTCCCTTATTTACAATTGATGATTGTTATTGGAACCAAATCCATATCGGATATGCAATTTTTGTCATTAATCCCAAGTCCAATGAATAATTTTCAGGTTTTACTGAAACTAAAAACTATGCCCTTTGGTAATTAGGATTCCAAGCCAAAAACTTTCTTTCTAATGTTCTGGCAGTGGCATCTGCTAATTTGCCTAACAAAGCATAAATAACAATACTCAATACCACAACATCAGTTTGCATAAATTCACGAGCATTCATCGCCATATAGCCAAGCCCAGAATCTGCTGCAATGGTTTCTGCAACAATTAGTGTTAGCCACATAATTCCTAAAGAAAAACGAACGCCAACAAGAATTGAAGATAAAGCTCCAGGAAAAATGATTTGCCACAAAAGTTGGGGTGTTTTCAATCCATATACTTTTCCCATCTCAATCAGTCCTGGATCTACACTACGAATACCATGAAATGTATTGAGATATAGCGGGAAAAATACCCCCATAGACACTAGAAATAATCTAGCTTGGTCGCCAATACCAAACCAGAGAATTACTAGCGGAATTAATGCCAAATTAGGGATAGTACGCAGCATTTGCAGGGAACTATCCAATAACCTTTCGGCTATACGGGAAAACCCATTGAGCAATCCCAAACCGAATCCAATGCTACCACCAACTATGAAACCAGATATAGCCCGCCCAGCACTAATTCCTATGTGTTGAAACAGTTCTCCAGTTGAGCCTAATCTAATTGCTGTAGCAATTACACCACTAGGGGCTGGTAAAATTCTGCTTGAAAGTAAACCAGTTCTGGAAGCAAGTTCCCAAAGTACTAGCACGAGAACAGGTACAATCCAAGGAACTATTTTGTCAAATTGCGGGTTTTGTAGCAGCCCATTTAGGGAGATGTTAGTACTTTTACTGTGTTTGAAGGTGATAGTCATAGGATTTTGGATTTTGGATTTTGGATTTTAGATTCTAGAGAGTGAGAATCTAAATAATTTGGTATGTTAGGTTATTTGCAAGGATAAATCTAGAAAGATGAGATTGTTAGATATTCAGCGATAATTCAGCACTCAAAATTCAAAAAATCGCAACCAATGTAGTATATATGGCATATCTTTGAATTACTCTGAATTATGACTCCTGAACTCTGACTAATTTAGACTTGAAATTTGGTGTTTTTAATCCAAAATCCCAAATTTAAAATCTAAAATTGCCACACTCACGAGGCAGCTGTTAGTTGTTTAGCAAACTTTTCATTGGCGGTTGTTTCGCCAAAATCACTCAAGACTTCTGGTATTGGAGATGTAGATTGGTTCTGCAAAGGTAGGCGTGGGAATAATAATTCAGCGGTGCGATATGCTTCTTCTAAGTGCGGATATCCAGAAAAAACAAAAGTTTCTATTCCGAGTTCTTGATATTCCAGCATCCTGGCGATAACGGTGTCGGGATCTCCAACTAAAGCAGTACCAGCACCACCCCGCACTAATCCAATTCCTGTCCAGAGGTTGGGGCTAATTTCTAGGGCTTGCCGAGAGCCATTATGTAGTTGACTCATGCGCTGCTGTCCTTCAGAATCAGAAGTAGCAAGGTCTTTTTGAGCTGTGGCGATCGCTTCCTCATCCACATACTTAATCAACTCATTGGCTGCATCCCAAGCCGCAGACTCGGTTTCTCGCACAATTACATGCAAACGAATACCAAAACGCACTGTTCTGCCTTGTTCTGCCGCCAGTCGCCGAACTTGGGCAATTTTTTGTGCAACTTGTTCTGGAGGTTCTCCCCAAGTCAGATACACATCTATATGTTTGGCAGCAACCCGCTTGGCAGCAGCAGAGGAACCACCAAACCACAACGGTGGATAGGGCTTTTGAACTGGCGGGAATAGGAGTTTACCACCTTTGATGTCTAGGTAGTTTCCTTTAAAATCAACTGTTTCACCGCTGACGATACCCCGCCAAACATGCAAGAATTCATCGGTTAAATCATAGCGATCGTCATGACTCAGATGCAAGCCATCCCCAGCAAGATGCACCGGATCTCCACCTGTCACCACATTAATCAACAATCTTCCCTTAGAAATCCTGTCAAATGTTGCTGCCATCCGTGCCGCAGCACCAGGAGAAGTGATTCCTGGACGAATTGCCACGAGAAATTTCATTTGTTTGGTAACAGAGATAAAAGCCGCAGCAGTAATCCAAGCATCTTCACAAGAACGTCCTGTGGGTAGCAATGCCCCTGTGTAACCTAAACTATCTACAGCTTGGGCAATTTGCTGTAAATAATCAGGTGTAGCAACACGAGAACCAATATCTGTGCCTAAATAGCGTCCGTCACGAGATCCAGTAGGAATAAACCAAAGAATTTGCATGTTTATCAGGATATCAGGCTATCAAATTACGTTTTTCCGATCGAATTACCGTAGTTTATAGGTGAAATTCTACCCGATATTACGTAAAAATCAACCCTAATTTAATTATTGGTAAAAAATATTTGTTTGCCGACTAGCTTTTTAGTGAGCAGTTATAACTAGATAACTTTGCTAGCGTGTATTATTTTGCCACTTTTGTGGTCAGGATAGCTGTATTGTAAAACACAACTTTCTACTCATAAAACCATAATATGAACAAGCACAGGGAGTAGGGAGTGGGGGAGATGAGGGAGATGAGGGAAATGGGGAGGCAGGGGAGCAGGGAGCAGGGGAGAGCAGAGGAGCTTTAGGTTTTCCCTCTGCCTCTGTGCCCCTTTGCCTCTCTGCTCCTTTGCCCCTCTGCCCCCCGCCCCCTGCCTCTTCCCAATGCCCAACTTAGCACTCTTCATAATATTTTTCGATCGCAGCCAAGTACTAGGTCTTGCATTGTACCAAGCTCTATGCAAATATATGTCTAAATAAACTCCGGCAATTCTATCGATTTATCGGATTTAGCTAATAATTGATGTTGTCAAAATACAGCTGATTACCAGTCAGCAATTTTCTTTCCATCGTCTTACTATCCTTTCAAGCGGCAAAATTAATAATTTACTGCGACTTTTGGATTGTACATTCAACTGCTTAGTTGTGGTTTCAATATCCGAGATTTGTAATTTTCTCATCTCATGAAACCTGCACTGAGTCCAGTATCTAATGGTTTAGTACAAACATTGCATCAAGAAATTATGGTGGTTTCTTGTGCAATTTAGAGCTAGTTTATTCGTTTTTCAGGTTGAGGAGTTAAAGAGCCATGTCCAATTTTCGCTGGAATTATAGATCCATACTATTCCTGCTTTCGTTACTAGATATTTTAGTTGTCCTGGTTTTTCATCCAGCTAAAAGTCAGGCCGAACTGCCTAAACAACTAGAAGTAAATAAACCTCCAGAAGCAGCTGTCAATCAGACAGTTGAAACTTCAATTACTGAAATAGAAGCGAACAAACCTCCAGAAGCAGCTGTCAATCAGACAGTTGAAACTTCAGTTACGGAAGTAGAAGCGAACAAACTTCCAGAAGCAGGTGTCAATCAGACAGTTGAAACTTCAATTCCAGGGATAACTAGAAAAAAAGGTAAAAAGCGAGAACGAGTGACGCCTGTCTCGGAATTGTCTGGTGTTACACCACCGGCATCAACGACTAAGAAAAAACCTACCAATAATTCGGCAGAACAAGTGACATCAGTCTCCCAACTGTCGGATGTGAAGCCCACAGATTGGGCATTTCAAGCACTACAGTCTTTGGTAGAACGCTATGGTGTAATTGCTGGATATACAGATGGTACATTCAAAGGCAATCGTGCCCTAACGCGCTATGAATTTGCCGCTGGCTTGAATGCGGCTTTAGATCGCCTCAATGAACTCATAGCGACTTCAACGACAGATTTAGTCAGACGGGAAGATTTGGATGCCATCAAAAAACTACAAGAACAATTTTCTCCAGAACTTGCCCAATTGGGGGGACGCTTAGATAGCTTGGAAGCGCGGACTGCAAAGTTAGAAGCAAGTCAGTTTACAACTACAACCAAACTTATAGGTAGAGCGCAGATTGTCTTTGGCTCACTTCTGGCGGGTAATAATGTCGTGACTAAGAGACCCGCAGCTCACAATGCGACAGCTCAAGGCTCAGCGACCTTACGCTTCAACACTAGTTTTAACGGTAAAGACTCACTCAGCTTATCGTTGTCAGGTGGAAATATTGAATCCTTGGGACAAACAAGAGCTGGGTTATTAGGAACTTACGAGGGGAGAACTGCTGATAACTCCAGTATTACTTTTGCACGCAATCAGATTACTCTCGGTGGTGTTCGCTATCGGTTTCTACCTAATCCAAATACTCAAGTCAATATTTATGCCTTATCCGATGGAGCTAGTGAGATAGGCCTTTCCGGCCCAGTTAACCCATATTTTGAATCGTCTTCTGCAACTGGTGCTAATGGAATTTCACGATTCTCACGGCGGTCTTTAGTCTATAACTATGGAGATAGTGGTCCTGGAATTGCTATACTCCAGCGATTAGGTAAACAGGTTCAATTAGGTATAGCCTACAGCGCGCCAAATGGTAATAATCCAGGACTTAATAATGGTTTATTAACAGGCAGATATTTAGCTTTAGCACAGTTAATATATTACTCTGCTGATAGGAATTTTCGGGTGGCTGGAACTTACGTTAATACGTATAGCCCGCCAAATACTCAAGGTTTTAGTGGAACAAACTTCGGTCCAGCAGTCGGGAGTAACTTGGTAAACAGCACCGTGGCTGGAGCGGGAACCGTCGGCAATCTTTATGGACTACAAGCGTTTTATCAAATTAGTCCTAAGTTGGCAATCAATGGATGGGTAAGTTATGCAGCGCATCGCTATATAGGACGTGGAGATGGCAATGCTATGGATTGGGCGGTAGGACTGGCATTCCCGGATCTTTTTAAGGAAGGCGCTCTAGGGGGAGTTTTAGTTGGTATGGAGCCAAAACTCACTCGTCTCAGTAATAGTGTAAATTTGGGAGCAGGTTTCGGACAAGCGGATAAAGATACCTCCCTACACGTTGAGGCATTTTACCAATATAAAATCGGAAACAATATTGAGATCACGCCGGGTTTAATCTGGATTACTGCACCAGACTCTGATAACAGTAATCCGGATAGTTTATTTGGTTGGGTTCGTACTGTCTTTAGGTTTTAGTCATTAGACTTCTTGCAAAAGTCGGGAAAAGGGGAAGGGGAAAGGGGGAAAGGTTTGTTATTTTCCCTTTACCCTTTAACCTTTTCCCTTTTCCCACCTCTTGCAAAAAGAACTTTTGCAAGAGGTCTATTTGTCATTTGTCACTCGTCATTTGTAAAGACTGAGGCATTGGGCATGGGGAAGAGGCTTCAGTGGCAGGGGGCAACGGGGAGAATAATGAAAAATTCCTGTTTCGCCGCTGCTCCCTCCTTACCCGAATTTCTCACGCATAGGTGGGGAGTGGGGGAAGTGTGGGGAGTGTGGGGAGATGGGGGGAAGTGTGGGGAGATGGGGAGATGGGGGGATGGGGGAGTGTGAGGAGTGTGGGGAGATGGGGGGAGATTAGAAAAAACCTTCTTAACCTTCCACACCTCCCACACCCCTGGATTTCTCACTTGTGAGAAATCCAGGCTTAGGGCTAAAGCACTAACTACAAACAACTCATAGCCATTTGACAACTTAAACACTCACAAACCCATGTAAAAAGCAAGTGTATGTTGAGATATGGGAAATTTATTTTACAGAACTTTATGTTGAAATTTGTCTGTGAAAATGCTTGCTTTTTATCAGAAATTGTGAAAAGCTTTGTTATGTCACAAACTACGGTTAATCGCTAAAGTTAAAGTAGTTTGTAATTTAATCTACTGGCAACCTTAAATAAAGGAGCCATAAATCGAGGGTAGTAGGAAACCCTGAACCAAGTAGAAAATAGATTTCTGATAGCGTGCGGCATCGATGGGGTGAAGATTTGATGCTTAGAACTGGATCGATGGGGGAAATATTTTAGATGCTGAAGACGTTAACGACCGATTTTGAACTCGACTTGCAAGCAGATGTCCTAGTAATTGGGGGCGGGCCTGCTGGAACTTGGGCAGCTTGGAGTGCTGCATCAAGTGGAGCTAGAGTTGTCCTCGTAGACAAGGGATATTGTGGGACGACAGGATGTGCTGCTGCGTCTGGTAATGGGGTGTGGTATGTGCCACCCGACGCAGAAGCACGGGAAACAGCCAAGGCGAGTCGGGAATCATTGGGTGGGTTTTTATCCGATCGCAACTGGATGGATCGGGTGCTGAATCAGACCTACGTGAACGTCAATCAGTTAGCAGAATGGGGTTATCCCTTTCCCACCGACGATGAAGGCAAACCCTATCGGCGATCGCTCCAAGGCCCAGAATACATGCGGCTGATGCGGCGGCAAATTCAACGGGCAGGAGTCAAGATTTTAGACCACAGCCCCGCCTTAGAACTATTGGTAGATGAAGATGGTGCTGTTGGCGGTGCTACTGGTGTGAACCGTCAGACTGGTGCCAGATGGATGGTGCGATCGCGTGCGACAATCATTGCCACTGGTGGCTGTGCGTTTCTGAGTAAAGCGTTGGGATGCAACGTCCTGACAGGGGATGGTTATTTAATGGCTGCTGAAGCAGGTGCCGAGATGTCAGGTATGGAGTTTTCCAACGCTTATGGCATCTCCCCGGCTTTTTCTTCAGTTACCAAAACCCTGTTCTACAATTGGGCAACGTTCACCTATGAAGACGGTACAGTGATTCCCGGTGCTGGTTCTCAAAGGGGACGTTCGGTAATAGCCGAGACATTGCTGCAACAGCCAGTTTACGCAATTTTAGATAAAGCAACAGAATCCATGCGCCCATCCATGCGTTTGGCGCAGCCTAATTTCTTTTTACCCTTCGATCGCGCAGGTATCGATCCATTTACCCAACGTTTTCCCGTTACCTTGCGCCTAGAGGGGACTGTACGCGGTACAGGAGGAATTAGGATTGTAGATGATAGCTGTGCTACTTCCGTGCGGGGACTTTATGCTGCTGGAGATGCAGCCACACGGGAACTGATTTGTGGCGGATTCACTGGCGGCGGTAGTCACAATGCAGCTTGGGCAATATCTTCTGGCTATTGGTCAGGTCAATCGGCTGCTGAATATATCCAGAGTTTGAAAGAACAGAAAGCTCAACCTCACCTCAAGGGTGTTGGAGAGGTAGGGTTAAAGAGTCAGAGCGATCGCCATCATAAATTTGCAACCGATGAAGTGATTCAGGCAGTCCAAGCCGAAGTATTCCCCTACGAAAAGAACTTATTCCGTACAGAACAAGGCTTAACTGAGTCTTTAGGGAGACTAAATCACCTTTGGCAAGAAATTCGCAGTAGCCAGGTAACATCAAATCAAGAACTTATTCGGGCTAGAGAAAGTGCGGCAATGGTAGCCACAGCACGATGGATGTACAGCAGTGCCATTGAACGTAAAGAAACTCGTGGTATGCACAAACATTTAGACTATCCCGAACAAGATCCTAACCAGCAACATTATTTAATTAGTGGCGGATTAGATCGAGTCTGGGTGAAGACTCAGCCGCTAAATAGTACAGCAAAATCAGAAATTCTCCAATCCAAAATCCAAAATCTAAAATCCAAAATAGGAGGAGCCGCAGTGTGATTGAGTTGGTCAGCGAATCGCGGTGCATAAAATGTAATATCTGCGTGAACGTTTGTCCGACCAACGTGTTTGACCGCGTACCTGATGCACCGCCAACTATTGCCCGACAAAGTGACTGTCAAACGTGTTACATGTGCGAATTGTATTGCCCAGTTGACGCCCTTTATGTAGCACCCCAAAGCGATATGCAAAGTTCAGTCAACGAAGCAGAATTGGTAGAAGTCGGTTTACTGGGTAGTTACCGTGAAAACGTTGGTTGGGGACATAAACGCACATCAACAGCAAAAAGCGATCGAACATTCCAAATTCTCAAGCAGATGAAATAGTAACGCGATGTGCAACTTATTCTTAGAACCCCTCTCCAAACCTCTCCCCCAAAGGGAGAGAGGCTTTGATTCTTGCTCCCCTTTCCTCTCTTCTCTACGAGAGGCTGCGCCAACGAGACGCTGCGCGAACGTAGGGAAGGGGGTTGGGGGTTAGGTTTGAGAGAAACTTGCACAGGGCGTGTAGTACAGCGGAGAAAATAGTCATGCTGTCGTTCATGTTAGCAATAGGTTCTGTTAGTCAAAGTAAGTTTAATTTGAAATTATCAACTTCAGTTGCTTGTGTATTACTGCTGCTAACTACAGCATGTAGCCAAGGCAAAAGTGAATCGGCTCAATCCATTGAGGCCATTAATGCCAATAGTACTAGTTCTATTGCTGCATCTAATAATATATCTATCTTGCGTATAGGTTATGTAGGTAGTACAGAACCTACAGGGGCACTTGGTTGGGCAAAGAAAAAGGGAATATTAGAGCGCGAACTCAAAAAAGCGGGATTTCAAAACATTACTTTTGCGCGATTTCCTAACGGCCCAGATCTAAATGAAGCCCTTGTTGCAGGTCAATTAGATGTTGGTTCTTTAGGGGATACACCAGCCATAGTTTTAAGAGCTAGGGGTGAAGAAACTCGACTGCTGCGGATTAGCCAATTTAATACAACCGCTTGGCTAGTAGGGAAAAAGAATGGCCCGCGATCGCTTGCTGAACTTAAAGGTGAAAAAATAGCTACCCAAAAAGGTTCTTATATGCATAGATATCTATTGGGTTTGTTAGCTGAAACTAAAATTGCCAAAGATGTAAAAGTTGTTCACTTGATGAGTACTGAAGCAAAAGCAGCTTTAGAACGTGGTGATGTAGCGGCTTATGCGACTTCAAGCGATATGGGGCCTTATCTCAAATCCCAAGGATTTCCAGTGATTGATTCGTCAGCAAATCATCAAGGTTTATCAGGGACTTCACTAATTGTAGCAACCGAAAAATTTCTGGCGAAAAAACCTGATTTTCCAAATAAATTTAACACCATTCTCACAGAAGCAGCCAAGGATTTAAAAGCTAATTCTGAAGAATATTATCAGTATCACGCTCAAACTACTAAATATCCCGTCGATATCATCAAAATATCTTACCCACTTAAACAAGTATCAGAAGAACCTTTACCACCTGAAGGAGTGAAACTTCTAGAAGGGACTAAGAAATTTTTAGTTTCCCAAGGTTTAGCAAAGTCCGACTTTCAATTAAAAGATTGGGTTGGGAAATAGAAAGTGGGGGGACAAGGTGACAAGGGGACAAGGAGAATAACTCATAACTCTTCACTCCTAACCTCTATGCCCACAGATTGAATAATTTAGGGTAAATTATCATGACTATTGCATTAGAACGTCCGAAAAAAACTAGGTCTGCTCAGATTCGGGAAAAATTGGGTTATCCAATTATTGATACTGATGTCCATACCCAAGAATTTCCGCCGGCATTCTTGGACTATTTAGAGCAAGTTGCTGGAACTGCCATTGCTGAACGTTTCCAAGAACACTTACCTGGTGCATCTCGCTCTAAATGGTTTAAGCAAACTTGGGAAGAACGCCGCGCTTATCGGACTGCACGTCCTCCTTTTTGGACTCGTCCCACTAAGGATGCTTTAAATTTAGCCACCATTAGTTTACCGAAGTTGTTACACGATCGCTTACAAGAAGCAGGTACAGACTTTGCAGTTGTGTACCCCAACTTGGCAACGATGGCGCCACACATCGGTAATGAAGAGATGCGGCTGGCTGTTTGCCGTGCAGTTAATACTTACCATGCTGATATTTTCCGTCCTTATAGCGATCGCTTAACGTCAATTGCTGCGATTCCTATGAATACGCCCGAAGAAGCGATCGCGGAGTTGGAATATGCAGTAAATGTGCTGGGACTCAAAGCAATTCAAATTCCCGGACATATCCGCCGTCCGATCCCTGCCTTCGAGAAGTATGGCGAAGAAGTCGCAAACGAAGCTATCTGGATTGATACTTTTGGTTTGGATAGTAAGTATGACTACGATCCATTCTGGGCGAAGTGCGTAGAACTGAAAGTTGTACCCACCACCCACTCTTCTGGTATGGGATGGATAAACCGGCGTTCCATTAGCAATTACCAATACAACCATATCGGTCACTTTGCGGCGGCTGGAGAAGCGCTGTGTAAATCTCTGTTTTTTGGTGGTGTAACTCACCGCTTCCCCACACTGAAATTTGCCTTCTTAGAAGGAGGGGCAGCTTGGGGTGCTAGCTTATACACTGACTTGATTTGGCATTGGTACACCCGTAACAAAGACCATTTGGTGGAAAATAACAATCCTGGCAATATTAATCGGGAAGAACTGCTAGAGTATTACACTCGTTACGGTGGTGAATTAGTACATGGTCGTTTGGAGCAGTTAGGTAGTGGTCTAGGTTTCCACGCCGACTTAGTAGCCCCCTTAGAACCAGGCGATCTAGATGAATTCGCCCTAGCAGGAGTTAGTAAGCCAGAAGATATCCGCGATCGCTTTTTGAATCATTTCTACTTCGGGACGGAATCAGATGATACCCGTGTAGCCCAAGCATTTAACCGCAAAGCTAATCCTTATGGCGATCGGGTTAAAGCCTTCTTGGGTTCCGATTCTGGTCACTGGGATGTACCTGATATTACAGCGATCGCTGCTAACACATATTCGATGGTAGAACGCAAAATTATCACCGAAGAAGATTTGCAATATTTCCTCTCAACCCATCCCTTAGAGTTGTACACCAGCCTGAATCGTGACTTCTTCAAAGGTACGGCTGTAGAGAAAACCGCAGATGAATTTTTGGCTGGGAAAGGGAATAGAAAGTAGGGAGTGGGGAGATAGGGAGATGGGGAGACAAAAAAGAGAATAACTCCTCACTCTTAACTCATAACTCCTAATTCTTAATTCCTCACTCCTCGGTCAACATTTGAATAACTAAGGTAAACTATCATGACGATCGCTCTTGAACGTCGGAAAAAAACAAGGTCTGCTCAGATTCGCGAACAGTTGGGTTATCCCATCATCGATACCGATGTGCATACCCAGGAATTCGAGCCAGCAGTCTTAGATTATTTAGAGCAAGTTGGTGGAACTGCGCTTGTTGAACGTTTCAAAGAAAACTTACCAGGATCTTCCCGTTTTAAGTGGTACAAGCAAAGTTGGGAAGAACGTTTTGCTTATCGGACTAATCGCCCTAATTGGTGGGGTCGTCCAACCAAAGATACTTTGAATTTGGCTACTATTAGTTTGCCCAAGTTGCTGCACGAACGCCTGCAAGAAGCAGGTACAGACTTTGCTGTGGTGTACCCCAACTTGGCAACTATGGCGCCAAATATCGGTAACGAAGAAATGCGGCGTGCTGTTTGTCGAGCAGTTAACACTTACCATGCTGACATTTTCCGCCCATATTCTGATAAGCTAACACCCATCGCTGCAATTCCAATGCACACTCCCCAAGAGGGAATTGAAGAGTTGGAATATGCAGTGAATGTGCTGGGACTCAAAGCAATTCAAATCCCCGGTTATGTCCGTCGTCCAATTCCTGCTTTTGAAAAGTATGGCCCAGAAGTGGCTAACGAAGTAGTTTGGATTGATAACTTTGGTTTAGATAGCCAGTATGATTACGATCCATTCTGGGAGAAGTGCGTAGAACTTAAAGTTGTACCCACAACCCATGCTTCGAGTCAAGGTTGGACGACTCAGCGATCGGTGACCAATGCCCAGTACAATCACATTAATCACTTTGCTTTCGCGGCAGAAGCATTGTGCAAATCTCTATTCTTTGGTGGTGTAACTCGTCGCTTCCCCACCTTAAGATTTGCCTTCTTAGAAGGTGGTTCTAATTGGGGTGCTAGTCTATATGCAGATATTATTTGGCATTGGGAAACCCGCAACAAACAACATTTGTTGTCAGATAACAATCCTGCAATTATAGATAAGGAAGCACTAGTAGAGTTGTACGCCCGCTACGGTGGCGAACTTGTGGATGGACGCTTGGATCGAATTGGTGATGGACTGGGATTCCACCATCAACTATTAGCTCCAGAAGATCCAGGCGAACTCGATGAATTTGAACTGGCGGGAATTGAGAAGCCAGAGGATGTTCGCGATCGCTTTTTGAATCATTTCTACTTCGGTACGGAATCAGATGATACCCGTGTAGCTCAAGCGTTTAATCGTGCAGCTAATCCGTTTGGCGACAGAGTTAAAGCCTTCTTGGGTTCTGATTCTGGTCATTGGGATGTACCTGATATCACCACTGTGACTGCCAACGCCTACTCAATGGTAGAACAAGAAATCATCACCGAAGAAGACCTGCGCCACTTCCTCTCAATCCACCCATTGGAGTTGTACACCAGCCTCAATCGTGACTTCTTCAAGGGTACAGGTGTTGAGAAAGCCGCAGATGAGTTTTTAGGGAGTAGAGGAGGCAGGGGAAAAGGTTAAAGGTTAAAGGGAAAAGGAATAAATTTAATCTTTCCCCTTTTCCCCTTACCCCTTTCCCTTTCCCAATGCCCCATGCCCATCTTTAAAGTGTTCCATGTTCCATTTCCTCTGTTTAGTCGTAGGGTGAGTCTTGCTTACTTACTCACTCTACATTTCTCCTAAATTCCGCGTTTAATAGCAAATTCGGAGGAACAGAAATGTTGACACAAAAACCAAATAAAAACTCCATTAATTAAGCATTCTTCTGTATTTGCCTGAATTACGAATTATAAAAAGGGTGATTTTTTATGGTGCTAGATATTACAAAACCAAAGGATTACATTGATGTAGCAGCTTCATTATCTAAAGAACTTGCCGAATCCGCAGTTGAAAGAGATGCCGAAGCGGGAGTTCCAGAAGAGGAAATTAATAGGCTGCGTGAAACTGGCTTGTTACCATTGATTGTGCCTAAGCAATATGGTGGAATTGGCGCAACTTGGATTGATGCCTTAAAAGTTGTGAGAAAACTATCAAAAGCTGATGGTTCAATTGGTCAATTATATGGTAATCATTTGAATTTGGTAGCTTTGGGTCATGTTTCTGGCACACCAGCCCAAAAGGAAAAATATTATAGTGAAACTGCTAAGAATAACTTATTTTGGGCGAATGCTATTAATACGCGGGACACTAGGCTGAAAATTAGTCCAGAAGGTGAAAATTTTCGGGTTAATGGTGTTAAAAGTTTTGGTACAGGTATTGCCGTTGCAGATTATCGGGTATTCTCAGCTTTGCAAGATGGTGTAGAATTGCCATTTATATTTATAATTCCCAAAGACAGAGAAGGCTTAATTTCTAATCAAGATTGGGATAATATTGGGCAACGTCGGACTGATAGTAGTAGTTATACATTTAATAATGTTTTAGTAGAAAAAGATGAAATTTTAGGGCCACCAGAACCTCCTGATAATGCCTTCTCAACTTTTCTTGGTATTATTGCCCAGCTAACAAAAACAAATGTTTATTTGGGAATTACCAAAGGAGCCTTCGCCGCTGCTCGTGAGTACACTAAAACTAATACTCGTCCTTGGATTACATCAGGAGTAGATAGTGCTACTCAAGACCCATATATTCTGCATAATTACGGATATTTTTGGGTTGAAATTCAAGGTGCGATCGCTCTAGCTGACTTAGCAGCCGAAAAAGTGCAAGCAGCCTGGGACAAAGATGTAGCGCTCACTCATGAAGAAAGGGGAGAAGTGGCGATCGCAGTTTCCGCAGCTAAAGCATTAGCTACCCGCGTAGGTATAGATATTACCAATCGCATCTTTGAAGTTACAGGAACTCGTGCTACTGCAACCAAATATGGATTTGACCGTTACTGGCGAGATTTGCGAACCTTTACGCTGCACGATCCTGTGGACTACAAATTGCGAGCTATAGGTGATTGGGTACTCAACGATCGGCTACCCGTGATTACGCAATATTCATAGGGCATTTGTCCCCTTGCCGCTCCTCACAGACGCGATGAATCGCGTTTCTACAAAATCCAAAATCCAAAATCCAAAATCCAAAATCGATATGACTCAACTGAAAACACTTCCTACTTACGATCCGACCTTATTTGAGGGAGCGGCTGAAGGCTACGCTCAATATAGAACCAAATATCCGCCTGTTGTATTTGACAAGCTAGTTGAAATATTTAATCTTAATGGTGAAGGACGATTGCTTGATTTGGGTACCGGTCCGGGATTAATTGCAATTGGTTTGCGAACCAGATTTGAAGAAGTTGTGGCGATCGATCCCGATCCCGATATGATTGCAGAAGCTAAACGGCAAGCAGCAGCAGTGGGAGCAAGTAATATTACTTGGTTAGAACAAGGAGCAGAGTTAATCGACTCTAGTTTAGGAACATTTAGGTTAACTACTATTGGTCGAGCTTTCCACTGGATGGAACGTGAAGTAGTGCTTGAGCGCCTTTATGAATTGCTGAGTGATGATGGTGGAATAGCACTGCTGAATACTGGTGATAATCCTTGGGAAAGTTCTTTACCCTGGAAACAAGCTGCTGTTGGAGTCGTGAAAAAATGGTTAGGCGATCGCCGACGCACTGGACTACGAGGAGAAGGTACTCGTAAGCCAGTCGATCCTCCCCATGAGGTTGTTATTGCCAATTCAGCTTTTGCTCGTCAAGAAGTTTATGAAGTGCCATTTGAAAAATCTTGGAATGTCGATAGCTATCTTGGCTATTTATATACCACAGCTTTTTCTTTGAAAATTTTCTATGGCGATAATGCCCCAGCATTTGAAGCAGACCTTAAAGAAGCATTGCTACAAGCTGAACCCTCTGGACATTTTACAGAAGAACTCAAAGCTACAATCTTAGTCGCTTGGAAAAAATAGCGCCGCTTCTTTGGAATGTAAAATTACCATGTAAAAAGTTGAGAATGGTAGCTTGATTTTTACCGTTGTGTACTAGCAAAAATTAACTTATAAATTTTAACCTTCGACTAGCACAACACTGGAGTGGGTTCTTCTCACTCCATTTTCTAATTTTCCGCCTCCTAACTGTTAAACTCAAGTTCCTCGAGTCGTTATAGAGTGGGGTCATACCCACTCTACTTCTTCTTTTGAATTACTTGAATTTGTCAAAAATTAATAAATTATTTTTTATTTTTTAGTTTGTAATCAATCATAATTTTTTCATCACCTCTAGAACAATAATTCAAACAACAATGCCAGTTATCAAACCAAGATTTGAATTTAGTAAAACCCAGAAACTAACACGCCGTTCTTTGTTGTTTGCGTTGGGATACTGCTTAGTATTATCGACAGCCTTATCCAGTTGCAGTGAAGCTAAAAATAATGCTCAACAGTCCCCTGCTTCTTCCGATCCAGCGGCTTCATCTAACACTACAGAAAAGCAAACAGTACGAATTGTGCGTTCAAAACAACTCACTGGTCTAGCAGTATTAGAAAAGCAGGGATCTTTAGAAAAACGATTGGAGCCTCTGGGTTTTAAGGTACAGTGGTCTGAGTTTGCAGCGGGACCGCAACAGCTAGAAGCTTTAAATGCAAACGGACTTGATATCGCATCTACAGCCGAATCGCCTCCTGTATTTTCACAAGCAGCAGGAGCGCCTCTTGTTTATCTAGCTACTACATACCCCAGTGGTAAAGCAATTTCACTTTTAGTTCCAACAAACTCTCCGATTAAAAGTGTTGCTGACTTGAAAGGTAAAAAAATAGCTTTCCAAAAAGCCTCTATAGGTCACTATTTGTTAGTCAAAGCAGTAGAAAAAGCGGGACTGAAATTAAGTGATGTCCAATCAGTTTTTCTCCCACCACCAGATGCTAATGTGGCTTTTAGTCAGAACAAAGTGGATGCTTGGTTTATTTGGGAGCCATTCGTTACTAGAAATGTCCAAAACAAAGTAGGTCGTGTTTTGGTAGATGGAGGTGAGTTGCGGGATACTGGCAACTTTTACTCAACTTCACGTCAGTTTTATCAGGCACACCCTGATGTGATTAAAGTATTTTTAGAAGAATTAGAAAAGGCAGAAATCTGGACTAAGGAGCATCCAAAAGAAGTAGCACAATTACTTGCTCCTGTAACTCAACTAGATCCGCCTATTCTAGAAACTATGCATAGTAAATATAACTATGGCGTGCTACCAATTACTGAGAAAACTATCAAGAAGCAACAAGAGGTTGCAGACAAATGGTACAGCCTGGGACTTATACCAACGAAGGTGGATGTAAAAGTTGGGTTTTTGACACCTGAAGAGTACGCCAAAATTACTCCCGCTGAGGTTTTAGCTAACAAGTAGCCATATAATTTTTGATTTTAGATTTTGGATTTTCGATTGAGAATGTCTTTCTGAAAAAAGCTGTTGTAAATGCATTTTTCGGATTGATTTTTCAAATTCGCATCATCTCTAAGAAGGCAATAAAACAGAGGAGAATATTATGCCTACTGCGACTTTAACAGAAGTAAAAATCACGCCTATTGATGCTCCGGTAGGAGCGATAGTTACAGGTCTGGATGCTAGTCAACCTATTGCACCTGAGGTAATATTACAACTTAAGGAAACTCTGCGCGATCGCCACATCCTCATTTTTAAAGAGCAACAACTCTCTGATGAGCAGTTTTTGAATTTTTCTCTATACTTTGGCGCACTTTTTGTACCATCTGATGAAACTCCAGTACTAGCTTCTAAACCTGGAGAAACTCCTGTAGTAATTCTGATTTCTAATGTCGATGGTGGCTATACTGGTACTGGAGAATTAAGTTTTCATTCTGACCATAAATGGACTCCTACTCCGTCTAGTGGTTCGCTTCTTTATGCTTTAGAAGTACCTTCTCAAGGTGGAGATACTTATTGGTTAAATACCAATTTGGCTTACGAAGCTTTGGATGAAGTTACCAAAAAACGGATTGCTAATTTACAGTTAATTACCTATAATCCGTTTTTACAAAACCGAAATGCACCCCGTCCTTTGTATCGTTGGGATAAGAATATCCCATTAGTCAGTCCCGTGTTTCCTCATCCTCTCGTGCGGACACATCCTGAAAGTGCTAAAAAGCATCTTTACTTAGATGTTGCTACTGAAGTGGAAATTGTAGGTTTAGAACCTGAAGAAGGATCTAAACTGATTGAACAGTTGCGTCAACATCTAAATCAGCCTCAGTTTTACTACCAACATAAATGGTCTGTAGGTGATATTGTCTATTGGGATAATCAAGCTACTTTGCACTATCGTCAAGCATTCAATCCCAATGAAAGACGGGTATTAAAACGAGTTAGCCTTGCAGGTAGTCGTCCTTTTTAGTCTGTGTATTTGAAGTAGAGATGTGAGCGATTAATTACGTCTCTACAAAATTTAAATATGGCTGAAAAATATCCATAGTAATTCATGAACTATATAAGACTAGCCCTTTCAAGGTGACTCGTAAAATCTCTTTTTTCTCTCTGTGACCTCTGTGCCTCTGCGGTTTATAAAGTATTTTTTTACCACAGAGGCGCAGAGAGCGCAGAGTAAAGAGTTTAAGGAGGAGTTTATTGACCAAAATTTTTATCCACTTTGACAAGGCTAGTTATAAAAGATTTAAATTTTCAAGAAAATATCTATACTTATTTTTATGTTAAATAACAGCTAAAATTTATTAGATAATTCCAACTAATATACAAAACAATATTTATATAAACATCAAAATATGTATGAAAAAACGCTATCGATTTTCGTAGATATTAGTGTTCATAAACACTTTATCTAAATCTAAAAATAGATAAGATATAGACTTAAAATAATAAATAGTTTGTCCTACTAAAAAATAGAGGATAAATTGTGATAAAAGTTTTTTATTCTTTACTAAAGTTTAAGCCATTGAGTAATAACTTGCCACAATCAAAACCTGCAAATATCAAGCTAATATTTAGGCAAAATTTAGACATCCTAGATTTAAGAGCCAAACTAAAAATTGAGCGCAATTATTATGTATCGTTACTAATAACTGCTTGTTATTTAGCAATACCAATGAGCATAGTAGGTTGCAGTAGCGAAAACCAAACTACTCAGAATCAAGTATCTTCTACTAGTACACAAGTCAAAAATCAACCAGTTTCTAATACTACAGAAAAGCAAGAAGTGCGAGTTGTTTATTCTAAACTCGGTTCTCTTGCAGTGATGAGGAAACAGGGGACTTTAGAAAAAAGTTTAGCGGCAAAGAATTTTAGTGTAAAGTGGTTGGAGTTTGCTGCTGGGCCCCAAGCTTTAGAAGCGTTAAATGCTGGTTCTCTTGACATTGCAGCCACTGCTGAATCACCTCCCATATTTGCCCAAGCCGCAGGTACACCTCTTGTTTACGTAGCCAGTACAGCATTTAATGGTAGAGGAGTTTCTTTTCTTGTACCAGCAAATTCTGCCATTAAAAGTGTTGCTGATTTTAAGGGTAAAAAAGTTTCTTTTCAAAAAGCCTCCATCGCCCATTATGTTTTACTCAAAGCATTACAAAAAGAGGGACTAAAGCTCACTGATGTGAAATCTGTTTTCCTACCACCTCCAGATGCAAATGTCGCTTTTAGTCAGGGAGGACTTGATGTTTGGGTAACTTGGGAACCATACATCACAAGAGCCATACAAAAAAATATTGGTCGTGTATTAATAGATGGACAAGGACTCCAGGATCTTGGCGGTTTTTATTCTACGTCGCGTAAATTTGCCAAAGAACATCCTGAGGTTCTGAAAATTTTCCTGGAAGAACTTTTAAAAGCAGATGAATGGTCTCAAAAAAATCCTGATAAATTGGCAGAATTGGTTTCTCCTGATGTTGGTATTGATGTACTTACCTTAAAGCAAATTCAAGCCAAATCAGCATATGGGCTATTACCAATCAGTGAAAAAATCGTCGAAAAGCAACAAAAAATTGCTGATTTGTGGTATGCTCAAGGACTTTTACCAAAGAAAGTTAATGTTAAAGATGGTGTATTAACTCCAGAAGAATATGCAGCTTTTACACCAGAATCAATAAAGTCTAAGTAGCAAAGTAAAAATTACTTGAAAATCATTCATCAACCTAAATTCAATTATTTAAAATCTGATTAGTTTGTAATTAGAGTATCGATGTCATCCAGAGGTGTAAAAATGTTTAGCAATCCCTTAAGAACAAGAACAAGAATAATTAGAAAACTAGCATTATTTGTGATGCCTGGTTTTTTGGCTTTATCTAGTACCTTAGTAAGTTGTACTTCAACTAGCAATAATACAAATACAGCTAGCGAACCAAAAGCAGATACAGCAGCAACAAAAACCGTTAGTTTTAAAACAAAAGTGTTACGAATGGGGTATCAAAGCTCTGGTGATTTAGTTCGAGTGAGAGGAGTATTAGAAAAACGTTTAGAACCCTTGGGTGTGAAAGTGGAGTGGGCACAATTTGCCCAAGGACCACAACTCATGGAAGCTATGAATGTTAATAAAATTGATGTTGGTTCAGTTGGAGAAACTCCTCCTATATTTGCTCAAGCTGCGGGTGCAAGAATTGTCTATTTGGCTGGTAGACGGATTACTGCAACTTCAGGGAAAGGAAGTGCGATCGCTGTTCCTAAAGATTCTCCAATTAAGACTTTAGCTGATATCAAAGGTCAAAAAGTAGTCTTTCAAAAAGGCTCTGCTTCTCACTATTTCATTATTCAAGCGTTGAAAGAAGTGGGGTTAAAATATAGTGATATTCAAGTTTTAAGTATGCCCAATGTTGAAGCCCGTGGTGCATTTATTCAGGGGACTATTCCAGTTTGGGTGACGGGCGATCCTCATTTAGCTTTAGTGGAAAAACTCCACGGTGCGCGTGTGTTGCGAGATGCCACAAATATTGGTACTCCAGGCGGATATTATGTCGGAACACGCGAGTTTGCTAGGGACAATCCGGAATTAGTTCGCATCATCTTAGAAGAGATTGATAAAAACGGCCAATGGGCAGAAGCAAATCGTAAAGAGGTTGCCAAGCTAGTTGCACCTGTACTCAAAATCGATCTACCTATTCAAGAAATAATTTCTGGACGCGCTAATTATCGGCTTAAAGGAATTACTCCAGAATTGATGAAAGCTCAACAAAATGTTGCAGATTTATTTTATGACGAAAAAATTCTGCCCAAAAAGATTGATGTTCAGGAAGCATTGCTCACACCTAAAGAATATGCAGCTATTACTCCACCAACGCTAATTAGTGAAAAATAGGGGACTGGGGGGGATGAGGGAGATGGGGGGTAGGGGTAAAGGGTAAAGGGTAAAGGGTAAAGGGTAAAGGGATAAATTTTAGGATTTACGCATTGACACGAAATACAAAATATGTTTTTTTTTGAAAAACCAGATCTGTTGTAGGGGCACAGCACTGCTGTACCCTCCACCGCTAAGTTTATGCACCATCAAAGAATAATTAATCAAAGCCTGAAACGACATATTTTCGTGAATGCATACTATGATTAATTTGTACAGTGCGTAAGTCCTGAATTTAACCTTTCCCCCTTACCCTTTCCCCTTTCCCCTTTCCCCTTTCCCCTTTCCCCTTTCCCCCTTACCCTTTCCCCTTACCCTTTCCCCTTACCCTTTCCCCTTTCCCCATTCCCAATGCCCAATTTAAAACTTAGACACACCCCAACGTCTCAAGTAAGTTAGCGATCGCTTCTATCAATTCGCTTGGCTCTACTGGTTTGGCGATATGCTTATGGAATCCGGCTGCAAGTACTTGTTTGGCGTTAATTTCTCCAGCATAGGCGGTAAGTGCGATCGCTGGAATTTTTCCTCCCTGTTCTGGTGGTAATGTTCTCAACTGTCGCATAAACATGCATCCATCTACGTCTGGCATTCCAATGTCGCTTAACAGCACATCTGGTAGGAATTGCCTTAAGGCGGTTAGCGCTTCATCCGCTGATGCCACTGCTGTGACATTTGCCCCATATTGCTCTAGCAAAAAGCCAATGAATTCTCGCGTATCGGCATCATCATCTACTACTAAAATTTTGACATCATCTAAATTTAAGGATGACTCGGTGTCCTTAGTGTCTTGTTTAGTCTCCGATGGCTGTTGAATTAGCGGCAGTCTGACAGTAAAAGTTGCGCCGCGATTTTCGCCTTGACTTTCTACTTCGACTGTGCCACCATGCAGTTCCACTAAATGACGAACGATCGCTAATCCTAACCCCAATCCCCCAAATTTTCTAGTGGTGCTGCTGTTTTCTTGACGAAAATACTCAAACACATAAGGCAGAAAATTGGGATCGATGCCTTTGCCTGTGTCGCTGACGGTGATTTGGGCATAGGGAAGAAGAGGCAGAGGGGCAGGGGGCAGGGTGTACGGGAGAAGATCCTCCCCTCTGCTCCCTGCTCCCTGCTCCCCTGCTCCCCCACTCCCCACCGCTTCGAGTCGAATATCAACTCGTCCCGCCTCTGGTGTAAATTTAACGGCGTTTGAAAGCAGATTCCAAATGACTTGCTGCAATCGGCCAGAGTCACCTAAAACTTGTCCCAGGTTCGGTTCCATGCTGATGTGCATCTCAATGGATTTGGCTTCTGCTGATAGCCGCACTGTCTCCATTGCTGCGGAAATTACTGATGTCAAATCAACTGGCAAGATATTTAAGCTGAGTTTACCTTGTAAAATTCGGGAAATATCCAGCAAGTCTTCAATTAATTGAGCTTGTAATTGAGCATTGCGTTCGATGGTTTTAAGAGCGTGAGGAATTGTCTTTCGATCGAGTTTTCTGGTTTGGAGTAACTTTGCCCATCCGAGAATGGGGTTGAGTGGCGATCGCAATTCATGGGAAAGAACTGCCAAAAACTCGTCTTTAATGCGGTTGGCGTTTTCTGCTGCTGCTCGTGCAGTTTGTTCTGCTTCGTATAAACGCGCACGTTCCATTGCTTGGGCGCATTGCTGTGCTAGTGCCAGCATAAAGGCGCGATCGTCCTGGTTCAAATGATGATTCTCGGCAAAAGCTACGGACATTCCCCCTATAGCTCGTCCCTCAATAATTAATGGAATCGAAATCCAAGCACCGTAATTATACCGAGCATACTCTTGAGCTAGATGTGAGTAACGAACCGCCCTTGTGGTTGTTGACTCTTGCCAAACAGGTTGTTTTGTTCGTACTGCTTCTGCCAGTGGTGCGGCTGTATTAATTGAGAATCGACGCCATGAATCTATTGCTTCTTGTTGATAACCAACTGCACGGAGAATTTCCAATTCTGTGCCGTTGTTAATCAGTAGTGCTACTAAAGCAGAACTAGCTCCCAAAGCTGCCATACCTTGTTCGACAATTACTTCAGCCACTTGTGCAGGAGTTAGAGATTCAGAAAGGGCGGCGGTAATGGCTTGCAAACGGGCAGTACGAGATGCAGCTCGTTCGGCAGTTTGTTGAGATTGCTGTGTTTCTGTGTAGAGTCGGGCATTATCAACGGCGATCGCTGCACGCCGAGCCAACTCTTCAGCTAACATTAAACTCTGACTATCATAGCGATGATTGGCAGAAGATACTAAACTCATAGCTCCTAGTACCCGTCCGCGAACAATGAGCAGCACGCACATTCCAGATTGAGGATTTAGCTGTTGCAAGATGTTCAAGTGAGTGTCATTTGAGACTGCGGCTTGTATCTGTTCTGAGGAAATAGAATGAGTAATTTGTGATTTGCCTGAACGTATCACTTCGGCAACACCTTGTGTTTGTGCCAAATCGGGGGGATAATTTTGTAACTGTTCTACCAATTCTTGTTTTGCTGGATCGACATGGGCGGCTGCAACCCGGCGAACTGATTGATTGTCACAAATCATATCAACTAGGCACCAATCAGCTATTTCCGGTACTGCTAAACGGGCCAAGGTTGCTAAGGTTGTCTCGTAGTCTAATGATGTAGCGAGAATTCCGCTAGCTGAAGCTAAAAAACGCTGTCTATCTTCCACTTGCTTGCGCTCAGTAATATCCCGCGAAGACGCTTGCATTTCTAAAATTTCTTGAGTTTGGCGATCGCGAATTGCTCTAACTGTAGTTTCTAGCCAAATATAATGTCCGTATTTATGACGAGTGCGATAAGTAATGGTATAAATATCTGGCAAATTAGCATTGATTGGGTAATCCTTGACAATCTCAGCTAAATCCTCTGGGTGAACTAACTCACAGCCGAAACTACCTATTAGTTCTTCTGGTTGATAGCCTAGTACTGTGTAACAAGCTGGTGAAAGATATAGGAAAATTCCATCTACTGTACTACGTGAAATAATATCAGTGGAATTCTCCGCCAGCAGCCGAAAACGGGCTTCGCTCTCTGTGAGTGCTGCTTCTGCTTGTTTGCGGACGTTAATGTTGCGGACATATAGCGATAGTCCTGTGGCGGAAGGATAGGCGCGGACGGCAAACCACGCCTCAAAGGGTGGGTAATAATCTTCTAACTCTAGGGGGACTGCCAAAACGACTGCTTTTTGATAAAGCTGACCAAAACTAGTATCAGCCAGTTCTGGAAACTCTTGCCACAAATTCTTTCCCAGCAGATCCTCACAGGAACGTCCTAAAGTTCTGCTTCCCTCATGATTAAGGTAGGTGAAGCGCCACTCAGTGTCAAAGGCAATAAAGCCATCAGTGATACTTTCTAAAATTTTGCTGACTTGCTCTTTGGCGTCCTCAGCTTCAACACGAGCCACGCGTTCGCTCTCCAGCAGTTGCTCGCGTTCGACTTCTGCTTGTTTGCGTTCGGTGATTTCTTCGCAAATTGCACCCACCCAAGTAATTTCATCAGGTAGTTGAATCGGATAGTAATTTACTGACCAATAGCGCTGCTTTCCAGGAGCGGCGGGTGTCTCTCCAGTGGTTTCTTGAGAAATAAATTCTCCCGTCTCCACCACACGACGGAAAGCTTCCGTAACTTCTACATTTACTCCAGGTAGCAATTCTGCGAGGGTCTTACCGATATGCACCTCTTGGGGCAGACCGTTGATTTCAGCTAACGCTTGATTCAAGCGAACGTATCTCAATTTTTCATCCCATAGGCCAATGCCGATAGGGGCGTTATTAAAAAGGGTATCAAGCAGCACGTTAGCTTTAACCAAGCGAGTCTGTTCTGTTTTTAGTAGCGCCAGGAGTCGCTCGCGTTCTGACTCTGCTTGCTTGTGTTCGGTAATATCTACACACATCCCCACCCATTCGATGATTTGCCCTGTTTCATTGAGTATGGGCACACCGCGTATAGACATGTGACGGTATTCGCCGTCATGGTGCTGGACGCGATATTCTGCAACTGCAACCCGGCGCTGATAAAAGGCTTGTCTCCAAATTGCAGCTACAGATGTTCGGTCTTCTGGGTGCAGTGCATTCACCCAACCCCAGCCTTTGTATTCTTCAGGACTTTGCCCGGTAAATGCTTGCCAGTTAGGAATCTCATCGATAACATTACCCCAAGGTGCCGCGCTCCAAATGATGGATGCGCTTGCTTCTGCTAGGGAACGGTAGCGTGCTTCACTGTGACGGAGATTTTCTTCGGCTTGTTGACGTTCGCGCAGTGTGGTTTGGTGTTCGGTCAAACATTCCTGCAAATCCATCACCTCTTGAGCTTTTTTTACAGGAGTCAAATCTTTCTCTAAAATTTGGCGATATTTTTCTTGTGTTTGTTGCTGTTGGATGAATTGACCAATTTGAATGGCGATCGCACTCATCATCTGGAGTAAATCTAAGTCACGCTGTAAAATTTGGTTGGTGAAGAATTTCATCGCACCTAAAACTTGATTACCCACCACAATGGGCAATTCGATGGCGGCGGCAAAAAAATTTTCATCTGAAGCAAGTTCACAAATCCAAACAGGTTGACGGCTTCCTTCCCCAAGAGCAAGAGTTGAAGGCTGATTAAATACTTGGAAATTTTCTATGCTCAAATCCGATGAATGCCAACTACCGATGCAATGCAGAGCATTAATTTCTTCGTCTACACCCCAGAAAATGCCAAGTTGCCATCCTAAAGTTTCGCACAGCGATCGCAAAAGCAAAGGAACAGCATTAGCAAAGACGGTAGTCTCAGCTAGAATCTCAGTGACTGTGTAATGTGCAGATAAAAGCTGTTGGTTACGTTTTTGCTCAGTAATATCTGTAATTAATATTGATACGCCATTTTCCCCAGGATAGACGCGGTATTCTAACCAGCGATGCCACGTTGGATCTAAATACTCAAAAATTACTGTAATTTCTTCGGCAACAGCACGATGCATCTCAGTGTAGAGTATGCTATTGACTGTGTTAGGAAATAAATCCCAAATACTCTTGCCCAAGAAATCTTCTTTATTCATTCCAGCTAGTTCAGCTAGCTTGTCATTGACATAGGTGTAGCGCCATTCACGATCCAATATCACAAAGGCATCGCCGATGTGAGCTAAGATTTCTTGAACATTTTGTGGGACAATTTCCTGAATTTCAGCAGTCACAGTTTCTGCTCCTCATTTTTGAATGTATTTGGCTAAAAGCGCCTCATAGTTTCTCTCCTTCGGTTTATACTGTGAAACGAAACTCCTAGCATCGTTGGCAGTTTTACCTGTGAAAGTATAACAGTAAATGTATTTTTATTGCGCTTTGCGAGTCATTTGTCAGTAGTCAGTAGTCAGCTGTTGAAAAAATGTGGTTTAATACCCCATCACTTTATCGAACAGAATTCAGGAGTCAGTCGTCAGAATGGGCTAAACCTTAGCTATCCGCTAACAGCAATGTTTTCTGTGCGAGTGGCAGATAGCGAAGCGTTAGCGACGCAGGAGCGTCTGAATCACCAGCATTTTTGCACCCGCACCAAATCTAGGATTTGGTGGTCTTTAATCAGTCGCGGGTCCCAATCCCCAACTGATTTATTCTGACTCCTGAATTCTGAATTCTGAATTCTTCTTCAAAGGTGGTCTGTACAAATTTTTGCCACTGACCGCTGACAAAACTCCATCTCTTTGTGGATGGAGTTTTTTATTTTTGTATAATTTTGACTGCCTCTATCTGTGGTTGTAGAGATTATGGGACAGTTATAGTCTAATACATCCAGCATGGTGCAGACTATTTTGGCTAATAATAGAGTTATTTAAATGCAATAGATAAGAACATGAGAGTTTGGCTTGCTTGCTTTTTCCTATTGTTTGCGTTATCGCAATTTTTTGACTGGTTGCAAAAATTTAACTTGCCATTGCCTATCTATATTTTGGGTGGGGCTTTTTTAGCTGTTGCTTCTAACTACGACAAGATTGTTGGTTCCTATTTGACCGATCCCAGTATGGAAGCATCTCTCGAACACCCGCAGTTAGATTCAACTACTGCATCTACTGAGCCTATTTCCTTCGCAATTACCAGCTCTGTTGAAGATGCTCAACCAGCAAAAATAGACGAATAATGGGTTTACCGACAAGCGTGAGGTACACCTGTAGGGGCACGGCACTGCCGTGCCCCTACATCTGGCGATATCATGTTGTACCGCGTCTGAATGGGAACCGCTATAGTAGCTAGCGTCACAAGACTAAAGTTGTGCATTATCGGTGGTTGCCTGAATTCAACAAACGGTTGCCCGAATTCAACAAACAGTTGCCCAAATTCAACAAACGGTTGCCCGAATTCGATAAACGGTTGCCCAAATTCAACAAACGGTTGCCCGAATTCGATAAACGGTTGCCCGAATTCAACAAACGGTTCCCCGAATTCAATAAACGACTCCCCGAATTCAACAAACGATCGCCCGAATTCAATAAACGACTCCCCGAATTCAATAAACGACTCCCCGAATTCAATAAACGACTCCCCGAATTCAATAAACGACTCCCCGAATTCGATAAACGGTTGCCCGAATTCAATAAACGACTCCCCGAATTCAACAAACGACTCCCCGAATTCGATAAACAACAGGCTCAAACGCCACTTGCAAAGGCTGCGTGAAAAGCTGCCAAGCCGATACCTCGAATCAGCAAGTAAATTGCTACATTAAATTTAGAGCAATTTACTCAATTCAGGCTACCGCCCCAACGCTGTGATTAATGGACTTTTAGAAAAACTCCGCGTACCGTTTGTCAAAGATCGGGATTCCCGTAAAACGTCCTTCAGCAATAATTGGCTGCAAATTATTTTGGTTACCAGTGTGGGAGTCACCGCTTCGATTTGGGGAGTTCGTGAACTCAAATGGTTACAGCCTTGGGAATTAAGAGTGTACGATCAAATGTTGCGATCGCGTCCGGTAGAACCACCAGATAAACGAATTTTACTGGTAAAAATCACTGACGAGGATCTCCGACGAGAAAAATGGAATCTGTCAGATACTACAATTAATCAACTTTTACAAAAAATCGAATCTTATCAACCGCGTATCGTTGGTTTATATCTTTTTCGGCCAGAAGATAAAAATTTAGCAGCAAACAAACAAAATCAAGACAATATTATTAGTACTTGCTTGTTTAGTAGCATTGGTAGATCGGAAATTCCACCACCACCGAACTTTGACATAGATAATATTGGGTTTAGCGATGTGGTTGCTGATAATGAAAACGACCAAATTCTTCGCCGCAGCTTGCTATTCGCTCATTCCACAGACGAAAAATGTACAACATCATTTGCCTTTGGGGCGTTAATTGCTATTAATTATTTAGAAAAACAAGGCATTGAATACAAGTTCACAGATCGAGGAGATTTCCAATTAGGTAAAACCATCTTTGAGCGTTTAAAACCTAATTCGGGCAGTTACCAACATTTGGATGCAAATGGCTATCAAATACTATTAAATTACCGTCACCCCAATTATCTGGCGGATCAGGTGACTCTGACGGAAGTTCTTAGCGATCGCGTTAATCCCAGTTTATTTAAAGACCGTCTGGTAATTATTGGCACTACATCAGCTAATTTAGTTCCAGGTAGCTTTTATACACCTTACAGCAGTTTACCAGATCAACCAGCCAGAATGCCTGCTCTATTTATTCACGCACAGATAGCAAGCCAACTGATTGGTACTGTCTTAGATGCGCGTCCTTTAATTTGGTATTGGCCTGACTGGGTAGAATTAATTTGGGTATGGGGTTGGGCGGTTTTAGGTAGTACTTTAGCATGGCGGTGGCGAAATCCGTTGCTTTTGCTAGTGATGGGAGGGGTAACCCTAGTTGTGTTGGTGGGAATCTGCGTGATTTTGTTTCTGCAAGCTGGATGGGTGCCGTTAATTCCCTCAGGCTTGGCTTTAATAATTAGTATTATCAGCATTATGGCTTATACTAATTACCAAAATCAGCGGCAGACTCAGGTAATTATTCTGCAAGTTGAAAAACAACAAGAAGCGATCGCTCAATTAAATCTACTATTAGAAGATAAAACAGCAATCCCCGATTCGGATCTTGATTTTCCTCCCGCAATGGATTTACAAGAAACAAAATCTGGTGATTTGCTGTTGAGTGGACGCTACCAAATTTCAAAAGTCTTAGGTGCTGGTGGATTTGGTCGCACTTATTTAGCACAAGATACTCAAAGACCGGGTAATCCCACTTGTGTCGTCAAAAAATTAATGCCAGCCCGCCAAGATAGTAGATTTTTACAAATTGCTCGCCGATTGTTTAACAGTGAAGCGGAAATTTTAGAAACTTTAGGTAAACATCATCGAATACCAGAACTACTTGCTTATTTTGAAGATAACCAAGAATTTTATTTAATTCAACAATATATAGAGGGACATACTTTAAGTGAAGAATTACCACCAATACAGAACTTAAAAAACGAATTATTTGTAATTGGAATGCTGAAAGAAATTTTAGAAATTCTGGGATTTGTTCATCAACACAGAGTGATTCATCGTGATATCAAACCGACTAATATTATTAGACGCGCTGAAGATAATCAATTAGTATTGATTGACTTTGGGGCTGTAAAACTCATGCAACCGCCGAGTACCGAACAAACAGAATTAGCAACAGTGGCGATCGGAACGCGGGGCTATGCACCACCAGAACAATTTGCCGGTCATCCGCGCTTGTGCAGTGATATTTATGCTTTAGGAATGATTGGTATTCAAGCCCTAACTGGAATAGCACCACAGGAACTCCATCCAAATCCAGAAACGGGTAATGTGATGTGGCGACAAACAGCACAAGTCAGCGAAGAATTAGCGATGATTTTAGATAAAATGGTTTGTTATCATTTTAGCGATCGCTATCAATCAGCCACCGCAGTTTTGCAAGATTTAAAACGTATTTCAATCAATTAAAATGAGGTACAGATAATCGTAGGGGCACAGCAATGCTCCCTACGAAAGATGTAGTTTTTAAAATTCTTCATATTTAGTCTTTCCTGTCAATGCGTAAGTCCTAACATTTACCCTTTTATTTTTCTGTTTTTTCTATTCTCAAACCATAAAATTGCTATGCTACCTATTGCATAAGCAATTATATCCTTCCAATCAAATGTACTTCCCAAAGCAACAGCTAAAATTTTATATTTTTGCAATCCCAACTTATTTACAAAATTAAAATATTGGAGAATTTCGATAGTACAAGCAAATCCAAAAACTGATAAAGCAACAATGGATGAATGTATATTCCAAAAAGCTCTGATAAAACAATAAATTAGTACAACTACTAAAACATCGCCGATAAAAGGACGGATAAAACTGTCATTTATAAAAACAGCAATACATACCTCTATTGAAAATAGTATAAGCGTCAGGTAAAAATATTTTTTGTTGAAGGTAAACATAGTAATAGATCGCAAACAATAAACATCTATTTGACTATGGCATATGATACAGTAGAATTCAAAATTAAGAATTCAGAACAACAAATGTCAACAAATTTTTTCAACTTATCTAATCTATGACGTACTTGTTAGCATTACTAATTTCCTGGGGAATTGAAATACCAGTAGTGTTAATTACATTCGTCAGCACACAACAACTGTGTTCTCGTCGGGATATCTGCAATGCGTTTATTTTAGCCTCTGCTGCAACCCTCTTTACCCATCCCCTAGCTTGGGAAAGTAACCAAATACTGATTCCTTACATGGAATTTCCTCTAAGAGTAGCACTGATAGAAAGTTTCGTTGTCATTGTTGAAGGTATTTTGTATGGGCTAATTTTAAAATTAGGTTGGCAAAAAGGTTTATTTTTATCGATTATTGCCAATGCAACTTCCTTTTTAGGAGGTTTACTAATTGATGAATTGTTGAGATTGCAAAGATTAACTATTCACTTTGCTTTCTTTTGGTATTGCTAAAGCTTACAGATAATATTCAATATTCAATACGATTCAGTTAAGGTTTTGTGATTAAAATTCTAAATTACAAAGACGCGATAAATCGCGTCTGCTGCCTTAACCAAAGTAGCAGCAATAATTGACATTTTTATATTAATTAATTCTTTTGAATAAATTTGATTTTTTATAAACCAGTATCATGCCTATTATAAACACTACAATAAATATCAGAAGCAAAAAATTAAAAGGTAATGGTCGTTGATTGTTTGTTTGATAAGTTTTTCTTTCTGAGATTCCCCATTCAGAAGTGTAAACTACTTCTTTGTATTTTAAATCGAAAGACTTTTCTTGGATAGTTACAATTTCTAAAATATCAGTGACTTGCTTAACTCCATATATCGATGACATGGTTCTGGGAGAATTAATATTAATTCCTGCCGGAATTAATTCAGATTTTTTAGTATTAAAATCCTTAAGCGCTTCATTTTGATCGGTAGTAATAATCTCCTGAGACTTAACTTGGGATTTTTTGATCGCATAGACATCGCTATATTCCCGATATCCATTTAATCCCAAGCATTTACCTTGTTTGAGAATTCTGTTATATGTTGGTAGATTGGGGTTTTGTGACTGTATATGTGCAATTATCAAATAGTTGGAATATGTGTTAATATTTGCTATTTGAAAACAGTAAGCAACTGGAGATTCTCCGGGAGTTAAAACATCTGCCCAAGCAGCAGGTAATTGAATGTAGGTTATTAAAGTAAGTAAAACTAATATTTTGAGGATGTTTTTTAGATTTTTCATGAGCGTCAAATACAAATCAATTTACAATTAATAGTTATAACCTATACGAGTATAAATAATTGGTAATTGTTTTAACGAACTTCTAAATAAAAAAATATCCAATTTGTCTTGTAGGGTGGACATCTTGTCCGCCTATAGCTAAGGGCGGGCGAGACGCCCACCCCACAAGTAGTATTCATTTATTTCTTGGTAATCGCTAACTCCTTTTAAAATTAATCTTCGACAGTTGTCTTGAAAATCTTCTACATCTGAAGTAGAAACACGCCGCATTCTATTGTTAATCTATTTATAGGCTACTAAGGGTAAAGAGCAATGTTAAAAATTTTTGCTGATAGAGGTGGTACATTCACAGATATTGTTGCTGTTACTAATAACCAAGCAATTATAGACGGATTCTCACAACATCCTGAACGTTTTTTAATTGTTCCTCTACCTAATCAACAATGGATTATAGTTTACAAATTACTTTCAGAAAATCCCGAACAGTATCAAGATGCAGCTATTCAAGGTATTCGGGATATTATGGGGCTTTCTACCAAAGAACCTATTCCTAGTGAAGCAATAGAAGTGATAAAAATGGGGACAACAGTAGCAACAAACGCACTGTTGGAAAGGAAAGGTGACAGGGTTGTGCTTGTGATTACCAAAGGATTTAAAGATGCGCTACGAATTGGCTATCAAAATCGTCCTAATATCTTTGCTCGTCATATCATTTTACCAACCATGCTTTATGAACAGGTCATTGAAGTAGATGAAAGGTATGATGCTAAAGGAAATGAATTAATTGCAGTAAATATCGAACAAGTCAAACGCGATTTACAAGCAGTTTATCATACAGGAATCCGTAGTTGTGCTATTGTTTTTATGCATAGCGATCGCTATCCCGAACACGAACAAAAAGTAGCTACAATTGCCCAAGAAATCGGCTTTACCCAAATATCTGTATCTCATCAAGTTAGCCCATTAATGAAATTAGTCAGTCGAGGAGATACAACAGTAGTCGATGCTTATTTAACTCCTATATTACGTCGCTACGTCAACCAAATAGCAAGTGAATTGAGAATGGGGCATGGGGCATTGGGCATCCCTTCGGCTCCGCTCAGGGCAAGTGGGCATTGGGCATTGGTTATCTCCCCATCCCCCTCATCTCCCTCATCTCCCTCATCCCCCTCATCTCCCATCAAATTAATGTTCATGAAATCTGACGGCGGTTTAGTCGCAGCCGAACAATTTCAAGGAAAAGATAGTATTTTAAGTGGCCCGGCTGGGGGCATTGTTGGCGCAGTTCAAACTAGTAAAAGGGCAGGTTTTGAGTTAGTAATTACCTTTGATATGGGAGGAACAAGTACAGACGTTGCCCATTTTAAAGGAGAATATGAACGACAATTAGAATCAGAAATTGCTGGGGCGCGGATGCGAGTTCCTGTATTAGCAATTAATACCATTGCGGCTGGTGGTGGTTCAATTTTGTTTTTTGATGGTTTTAGTTATCGTGTCGGCCCAGAATCTGCTGGTTCAAATCCTGGTCCTGCTTGTTATCGTCGTGGGGGGCGATTAGCGGTTACTGATGCCAATGTGATGTTAGGCAAAATTCACCCGCAATATTTTCCTTCAGTCTTTGGAATTGATGGCAATTTACCTTTAGATAAAGATGTTGTTATTCAAAAATTTACACAATTAGCCGAAGAGATTGTAACTGCTACAGGAAATCATTGTACACCAGAACAAGTAGCGGCTGGATTTATGGCGATCGCAGTTGAAAATATGGCAAATGCAATTAAAAAAATCAGCCTCCAACGTGGTTATGATGTCACACAATATGTACTGTGTTGTTTTGGCGGTGCTGGCGGGCAAGTTGCTTGTTTAATTGCCGATACTTTGGGTATGAAAAAGATATTTCTACATCCTTATGCTGGAGTTCTCTCTGCTTATGGAATGGGATTAGCTGATGTACGGGCGATTAGAGAAGGAGGAGTCGAACAACCTTTAAATCAAGCGTTAATTCTTCAATTACAGAACTTAATTGAATATTTAGAAACTCAAGCTAGAAATGAAATAAATGAAGTACATAGTCAAGTAGAGGTAGTCCGAAAAGCTAACTTAAAATATGAAGGCACTAATTCTATCTTGACAGTAAATTTCGCTGATGAGATGGCAGTGATGCGACAAGAATTTGAAACTGAGCATAAATCTCGCTATGGTTTCATGCAATCCGAAAAAACCTTAATTGTCGAATCTGTTTCAGTAGAAGTAATTCAGAAGATGGATACACCAGAAGAACCCTTAATTACTCGTACACGTTCCATAGCTCAAGCCCCCAAATCGGTTGAAAAAGTCAGAATGTTTACTGCTGAAAAATGGCATGATACACCTGTTTATCGGCGCGAAGATTTACAACCAGAAGATAGGATTATTGGAACTGCAATTATTGTCGAAAAAATTAGCACAATTGTAGTTGAAGCTAACTGGGAAGCAATTTTAACTGAACGTAATCATTTAATTTTGCAACGCATTGCATAAAGATTTTGATTTCATTTTATAAATCAAAATAGAAAATATTCAATGTTAAATTTATCTTCTATTCCTTCGGGAATTCACCAATGTACACAACAACTCAACCCGATCCCGTTCGCCTAGAAATATTCAAAAATCTCTACCAATTTATTGCCGAACAAATGGGAATTGTTCTCCAAAACACGGCAACATCTGTAAATATCAAAGAAAGGCTAGATTTCTCCTGCGCTATCTTTGATGCTTCAGGATTATTAGTAGCGAATGCCCCCCACATTCCTGTACATTTAGGCTCAATGAGTGAAAGTGTCCGCAGTTTAATTAATGATAAAGGTGACACCATAAAACCAGGAAATGTCTATCTATCAAATAACCCATACAACGGCGGTACACATCTCCCTGATGTAACTGCAATTACCCCTGTATTTTTGGAAAGTGGCGTAAATAATCCATGCCCAATGCCCATCTTCTTTGTTGCTTCTCGCGGACACCAAGCTGATATCGGCGGAATTACTCCCGGTTCTATGCCTCCCCACAGTACGACAGTTGAAGAAGAAGGAATTCTTTTTGATAATTTTCTCTTAGTTGAAGAAGGAAATTTTCGAGAAACCGCAGTCAGATATCACCTTTCAAATCATACTTATCCTGCTCGGAACCCTGACCAAAATCTAGCTGATTTCAAGGCTCAAATTGCCGCCAATGAAAGGGGAGTTCAAGAACTTAGGAAAATGGTTTCGCAGTACAAGCTCGATACTGTTCAGGCTTATATGAAATTCGTACAAGCTAATGCTGAGGAGTCAGTGAGAAAGGCGATCGCAGTTCTCAAAGATGGTTCATTTATTTATAAAATGGACAATGGGGCACAAATTCAAGTGAAAGTAACGATTCACCCAGAAAATCGCAGTGCTACCATTGATTTTACTGGAACTTCTCGGCAATTAAACAGTAATTTCAATGCTCCCAAAGCTGTAACTCAAGCCGCAGTTTTATACGTCTTTCGGACTTTGGTTGATGATAATATTCCTCTCAATGCTGGGTGTCTGAATCCTTTAGAAATTATTATTCCAGTGGGCTGTATGTTGAATCCAACTTATCCAGCAGCGGTGGTAGCAGGTAATGTAGAAACTTCTCAAACTATTGTCGATGCTTTATATGGTGCCTTGGGCGTGATGGCTGCATCTCAAGGAACGATGAATAATTTTACTTTTGGTAATGAACGATATCAATATTATGAAACTATTTGCGGCGGTTCTGGAGCGGGGACTAATTTTGATGGAACTGATGGTGTTCATTCCCACATGACTAACTCCCGTTTGACCGATCCAGAAGTTTTAGAAACACGTTATCCTGTACTTTTAGAAAGCTTTCGTCTTCGTGTTGATAGTGGTGGTAAAGGTCAATATTCTGGCGGTAATGGAGTTGTTCGTCGCATCCGATTTTTAGAACCGATGACAGCGAATATTCTCTCTGGACATCGCCTGGTTCCTCCCTTTGGATTAAATGGTGGAGAAGTGGGAAAAGTTGGACGGAATTGGATACAACGTCAAAATGGAAGTGAGGAAAGTTTAGATAGCACTGGAACGGTGGAGATGAATGTTGGGGATGTTTTTGTGATAGAAACTCCTGGGGGAGGGGGATTTGATCACGCAGAGGCAAGAGAGGCGCAGAGAGTAATATGAGTGATGCAACTGCGCTTCAAACGTGTAGTTCTAATGCCCAATTTCCACAATGCCATCATTGCCAACGACTTCTCCGGCGCGGGTATAAATCTCCATGCTGTAGGGGCACAGCATTGCTGTGCCCTTACGAAAGATGCTGTGAAATTTTTTCAACTTGCTTAGGAGCTTTTATTTCAGTAAATAGCTGAATTGCTTGATGAAAATTCATGTTACTCTCATCAGCCTTTGCAATTTTTTGATAAGTTAAACCAAATTGAAAATAAGCTTCAGCTAAGTCACATTTAGCACCGATTTTTTCCAAAAGTTCGATTGCTTCTGTATGATTAGCAAGAGCTAATTCCAAATTTGCTTGGTGTCGATAGATTTCTGCTAACCCATTGAGTGTTTTAGCTTTTACCTGCATATAGTGACTTTCTTCGGCAAAAGTCAAAGCTTGGTGAAACATTTGATTTGCCTGTTCAAATTCTCCTAAATTAACGTAGGTTTGACCCAAAATTTGGATGAAATAAGCAAACCTTCCTGTCTGTTCTATCAGTTGTTGGTTTGTAATATTTTGATGAGCTACATCTGCTAATGCATAGGAAGCATCACGCAAACCTAAATAAGAATATACCAAAGCTAAACACACTGAAGCTTTTTCTGCCCAGCGATGATGCTCAGTATTTTGAGCTAGGTAAATTACTTGTTGAAATAATTGTGCAGCAGCTTCTAATTCCCACAAATCTATTTGATAAAGACCAATACTTAATAAAGAATCTACCTCAAGCATCCTCAGATAGTAAACTGTATGTTTATTTTCTGGCTGAGGTACAAGTGATTTGAGTGCTTGGGTTGCTAAAGTAATGGTCTTTTCTTGACAGGCGATCGCTTGACTAATTTTACCTGTTATCCAGTAAAAATCGCCCAATATATTGTAAAGTTCGCTGAGATTTTGGTGATTATCTAAATTATTAACAACTTGATTAATTGCCGTAAGTATAGGTTGAATTAAACCCATACGATACAGCGTACTTCCCAGAGGTAAAAACTGCTGCCATTGATTATTTCGACTTTTGAGAATAACTTTACCTGCTAACTCAAATTCCTGAATTTCGATGTGGTGATAATATGCTTCCAGAGCTTGTAAAGCATCTTTAAAAGTTTCAATTTGTTTAACACTAGCTGTCCAAAAATCGGCGGCTTTGTGGTTGGTAATTTCCCATTCATCGCTGGGGCGCAAACGAGCGATCGCTTCTTTACGAATTACGGGATGCAGCCAATATTTACCTCGATCGCACTCTATCAAAGACCGATTTCTTAAGGAAGTAATAATTTGGCGATGTTGGTCAGGTGGAACATCCCAAAGTAAACAAAACAATCCTTGAGATGGGATGCTGGGTATATCTTGATAACGATAACATCCCAAACGGCAAAGCAAACGATAGGCTTGGGAATCGAGATTTTGTAAACGATTAATTTGACTAACTGCTAAATTTTTTAAGTCGGTTGCTGCTAAAGGATCGGCATGATTTTCTTGCCAATAAACAGCCATATCACCGTCAAAATCCTCTTGAATTGAACCACAGAGAATTCCCATTGCTTTAGCATTACCGCCATAGGTGCGATGCATGGTTTCTAAAGTTGGCAAATCGATCGCTAATCCACGGTTGCTAAAAAACTGTTGCCATGCACCTCGATCTAAACCAGGAAGCCGATAGTGATTCACATTTAGCCCAGGTTCACAAAGGCGATCGCGGCTAGTAATTAGGGTAACAGATTGCACCCTGGCATCAGCCAAAACCCGCAATAATTCCACATAGTTGCGGTGCGAAGCAATCAACCCACCTTGTTGGTCTAATGCAGGTTCGAGATTGTCAATTAACACCCCAATGCGCCGATTGTGGAGTTGGCGCTTGAGTCGTGCCAAAGTTACCCCAAATTCTACCCCAGGTTCTTCAGCAAAATCTTGTTTGAGCCATTCCTCTACAACTCGTTCAGCGGGAGTGATATTTTGCGTTTCCTTCGCCATCAGCAGTTCCAAAACCAAATCAAATTCCTGAGTTTGGAGATATTGCTGCGCCAGAGTAGTTTTGCCCAAACCGCCTTCACCTTGAATGACAATGACTTTCGACCCTTGATTTACCAAACTATTCAGATGAGCGATCGCTTCTGCTCGTCCAATAAAATTGGTATCCTCTAATTTTGGGGCGGCGTGTGGCGTTCTGGAGTAATCAATCAGATTGGATATCGTATTACTTTTTCTCAGAACCCGTTCCAAAGTAGCACGACAATTACTTTTAGTAATCTTTTGACGCAGTACCTTAGAAAGTAACTTCCATAACTGAGAACCAGCATCCTTGGCGTGTCCTTCCGTACAACCGTAAGAATCAGCGATATCCAAGTATTTCCTACCCAACCAAACTTGCCCAAGAATAACTTTTTGCAAATCGCTCAACCGTTCCCCGGTCTGAGCAGGAATTATGGTATCTAACCATGCTAATGCTGCTTGGGCGTCCATTGTGTAACGACTAGGGTAGTTCAGACTTTACAGACAACTATAAATTACTCTACAGTTATGCTTCTCAAATTTTCGGATAAGATTTTGTAAATCCGACTTTTTCCCCGACTTTTCCGACCTTGGCTCAAAAGCGAAATAAAAAGGAGTCAGAATTCAGAATACTCTACCCATGTACCCTTACAAGGAAGCAAGCTACGCGCAGCGTCCCGTAGGGAAGGGATAAGCTGTTGCGCGTATACATTAGACCTCTTGCAAAAGTCTTTTTTTGCGTTCTCTTCTGGAGCGCCTCTCTTGCCTCGTGCGTGAGATAAAAAAATATGGCGTTGCTGAATCAAGATATGAATTTACAATTTACGGGTATGTAGAGACGTAGCAATGCTACGTCTCTACAAGGATTAACCATTGGTAACTCTGTAATGCTCTAGAAAATTACAGATGCGACAGCTTAGAATTTTAAATGGCGGACATAATATCACTTACGATTAAAATCTCTGTGGGTCAGAGCATCCCCATGTCCCCGCACTCCTATTTTTCTATATATCTTTTCACCTTTGACGATCTCTTCATATTGCTGCTCATAGGGAGTAAACCTGATGGATTCTTGTCTTCCTAAACCCAAGATGCCAAAGGTGCAGAGGCTATTATAAAACAATTCGTGTACGCGTTTTTGAAGTATCTGGTTGAAATAGATCAAGACATTACGGCAAAGAATGACATTAAATTCATTAAAAGAACTATCTGTTGCTAAATTATGCTGGGCAAAAACAATATTTTCTCTTAAGGATGCTCGAAAAATAGCATTGTCATAAGCTGCCGTATAATATTCGGAAAAAGACTTTTTACCACCAGCTTTTAGGTAAAGATGAGTATATTCCTGCATTAATTTTAGGGAAAAAATACCACTTTTAGCATTTTGTAATACTTTTTCATTAGTATCAGTTGCATATATGCGGCAACGGTGATAAAGTCCTTCTTCTTCCAGTAGAATTGCCATTGAATAGACTTCTTCACCTGTGGAACATCCAGCGTGCCAGATGCGAATAAATGGATAGGTTTGCAAGAACGGGATAACTTGACTTCTAAAGGTGTTATAAAAGCTGGGATCTCGAAACATTGATGTTACATTCACCGTTAAAGCCAGCAAAAACCTTTCTAAATAGTTAGGGTTGTGGAGTAACCGCTCTTGCAATGTAGAAATATTAGCAAACCCTTCTAACTGCATAAAGCTCAAAATACGGCGCTTAATTGAAGAAAGGGCGTAGTTGCGGAAGTCATAACCATAGTACTGATACACCCCTTCCAACAGCAGATGTATTTCGATATCCTCCAAGCTAGGTTTAGGCAAAATCATAATTCATAATTCGTAATTCGTAATGACGCTCCTACGTCGCTAACGCTACGCTAACGTAATGCGTAATTATTACCTCGTGTATGAATAGGCTTTTTTAAAGAATGCTTCTGCAATTTTGGTCATTTCCATGATTAATACTTAGGCTGCTAGGGCTTTTATAACCCAAATGAATCTTACGCCGAAAATAGCTTGCTAGCTCAATTAAATTTGAAATTTCATAATGGTGCTAATTTTGGACTTCAGAACCAAGTGGCTGTTACTCCTAAAACAGCGATCGCAATTATTGAAATTCCAGCTAGTAATCTGACTTGGTGACGCAGATTTTTAATCTCTTGGTTGAGAGTTTCTGTCTGGAGCGCCGAATTTGGTTGAATTGGTGCAACTTCGATCGCTATTTCTTGGGGTTTAGCTGGGGTAGTTCCAAAAGTTATCTGGGAATGTAACCAATCAGCAATCAGTTGCGGACAGTTCTTTTTAAACCAATTAAAAGCCAAGGTTCTAAAAACTGGTTTAGACATGCGGGCAATTAATTTTATCAACCTGTTTACAGGTTGTACGGGAAGCTTTTGGTTAATGAGGTTAACCGAGCCAACATCATACAGACAATCCAGAATTAATTTTACAGTGGCTTCTTCACTGTTAATTAGGTTTTGCAGTAATAGCAGAACATCATGCATACGCTCTGCTTCAATGTATTTTTCTGCCAATTTTTCTGGAGGAATTACTGATGTATTGAGTGAGTTTTGTCTTACTATTGTCATATTAGAAACATAACAGGTATGTTAATGTAAGTACACCTATCCACCGAGAGAAAGATCTTTTATCTAGAGAAATAACGTAAAAAGTTGCATGAAACAGAGGTATTTCCTCCAAAGACAGGAGTTCTATAGATTATTTTATTACTGAAGTGAATTTCCTGTCATTGATATTGTTTTAACAAAAAAATGGGGCATGGGGAGGTAGGGGAAAAGGTTAAAGGGTAAAGGTTAAAGGGATAAATTTAACCTTTCCCCCTTACCCCTCAATACGGTTCGGATAAGCAGTATGAACTTCCCTTGTGGTCTGGGAAATGGTTTTGGGGTAAGGGGTAAGGGGTAAAGGATGTATTTAAAACCTTTCCCCTTTCCCCTTTAACCGAACCGTATTGCCTTACCCCTTTCCCTTTCCCCCTTCCTAATGCCCAATGCCCCATTCCCCATTCCCCACTCCCTCACCGATACAGCCAAACCCGCAGCAGTGAAAGCAGTTGTTCGGTATCTACAGGTTTGGTGATATAATCCGAAGCTCCGGCTTCGATGCATTTTTCCCGATCGCCCGGCATGGCTTTGGCAGTTAAAGCAATGATTGGTAGCGATCGAAATTGTGGTTGTTGGCGGATGGCGCGGGTGGTTTGGTAACCGTCCATTTCTGGCATCATGATGTCCATCAAAACTATATTGATGTCGGGATTATCTAGCAGTCTCTCGATACCATCTCTGCCATTTTCGGCAAATACTACTTCCATGTGATAGCTTTCTAAAAAGCTGGTGATGGCAAAGATATTTCTCAGGTCATCATCGACAATCAAAATTTTCCGATTGGCTAGCACTGGGTCGGTTTGGTGTAGCTGTTCGAGAATTTGCCGCTTTGGTGGTGGCAGATTTGCCTGGACGCGATGCAAAAATAGGGCAGTTTCGTCTAATAACCTTTCTGGCGATCGCACATTTTTAATAATAATTGTCTCTGCTAGTCCCCGCAGTTGGGTTTCTTCTTGGCGGCTGAGTTCTTTGCCTGTGTAAACAATAATTGGCAGTTTCATCAGCTTGGGTTCTAGCTTGATCTGCTCAATCAGTGCAAACCCGCTCATATCGGGCAGACCTAAATCCAGTACCATACAATCAAAGTGCAGCGATCGCAATATATCGAGTGCTTCTTTTCCAGTACCAACTGCTGTACTCTGAACATCGCCATTACCAATGAGTTCAATAATACTTTGGGCTTGTACGCGATCGTCTTCCACTATTAAAAGATTTTTTACCTGACGCTCAATAAAGCTTTTAATCTCACTCAATACTTGATTTAGGGCTTCTGGAGAAACGGGTTTTTGTAGATAGGTAATTGCTCCTAGTTTTAATCCCCGTTGCTGTCTTTCGTCCACAGAAAGTATATGTACTGGGATGTGTCTGGTGTCTGGGTTATGCTTCAGGCGATCCAGCACTGTCCAGCCATCCATCTCTGGCATGTGAATATCTAGCATAATGGCATTTGGCTCGAATTGTTGCGCTAGTGCTAGACCTTGTTTACTTTGTAAGGCAACGATTCCTTTAAAGCCTTGCTGACGTGCCATGTCTAGTAAGATGCGGGCGAATTTGTCGTCATCCTCGATAATCAACAAAACGCGATCGCCTGATTGAATTGTTAGCCGATCGTCTGGGATTTCGTTGACGGTGGAAACCACTTTCCCTGCTGAAGAAGTGTCTCTAGAGGTACTTCGGGTTTCAAGCGTCGGCGCTAATGTGGTGGGGACATTTTGAGTTATTTTTTCCTTGACTTCAAATCTGTTTTGTGGTATGCCAAGCGGTGTACTTCTCCCCATTTCTCCTTTTCTTGTTAGCGGTAAGTAGAAGGTGAAAGTACTTCCCTGGCCTGGTTGGCTAATTAGTTCGATCCTGCCTCCCAAAAGTTGAGCTAGTTCGCGGCTGATGGACAAGCCCAAGCCGGTACCGCCGTACCTGCGGCTAGTTGTGCCGTCTGCTTGCTGAAATGCCTCGAAAATAATTCTCTGCTTTTCGACTGGAATGCCAATGCCTGTATCGCTGACTGCAAAAGCAACCATCGGCTCCTTACCTGGGGCTGTTTCAGTTACCATACTAATTTGTAACTTTACGCCTCCTTGTTCGGTAAACTTAAAGGCATTAGCTAAAAGATTTTTGAGTACTTGTTGCAAGCGCTTGGAGTCGGTAGAAATGACTGGGGGTAATTTGTCTTCTAGTTCAATGGCGAAACTGAGTTTTTGATTTTCGGCAAGTTGACGGAAAGTGTGTTCTAGAGATGTCTGCAAATCCACAAAGGCAACTTGCTCAATGTCTAGGGACATAGTACCCGACTCAATTTTTGCCAAATCTAAAATGTCATTAATTAATTCCAGCAAATCAGTCCCAGCAGAGTAGATTGTCCGGCTGTACTCTACTTGTTTGTCGGTTAAGTTGTTGAGAGAGTTATCTGATAGCAGCCTTGCTAAAATTAACAAGCTATTTAGCGGTGTCCGTAACTCGTGGGACATGTTCGCCAAAAATTCTGATTTATATTTGGAAGATAAGGCCAGTTGCTCGGCTTTTTCTTGTAATGACTGCCTTGATAGCTCAATTTCCCGGTTTTTCCGGGCAACTTCATGATTTTGGATTTCTAAGAGTTCTGCTTTTTCTTCTAGTTCTTCGTTGAGTTGCTGTAATTCTTCGTTGGACTGCTTGACTAGGAATTGTGATTCTTGTAATTCGTGGGCTTGTTCTTCTAGGAGTTGATTGCTTTGTTGTAGTTCTTCTTGCTGGCTTTGCAGTTCTTCTGTTAAAGCAACAGATTCGGCAAGTAGTTGCTGAGTTTGGAATTGTGAGGCGATGTTATTTAAAAATACACCCAAAATTTCAATTAATTGCTCTAAAAATGTCAGGTGTAATTCGTTAAAAGGCGCGAAAGAAGCAAGTTCAATGACGGCATTGACCTGGCCTTCAAATAATATGGGCAATACAATAATATTTAGCGGTGGAGATTCTCCCAAGCCGGAACTGATGGTGATGTAGTCGCTGGGAACTCCGGTTAAGAGGATTCTTTGTTTTTCTAGGGCGCATTGCCCCACCAATCCCTCGCCTAAACGAAACTCGTTTGCTAAGTTTTTGCGCTGTTTGTAAGCATAACTACCCAACAACTTCAGCACTGGCTCGTCGTTGATTGAGTCCATTGCATAAAAAATGCCCACAGATGCCCCAACCAGGGGAGCGAGATTCGACAAGATCGTGCGAGAGACATTTTCTAAATTCCGCTGCCCTTGGAGCATTTGGGTAAATTCAGCTAAGTTAGACTTGAGCCAGTTTTGCTCGTCATTTTTTTGAGTTGTGTTTCGCAGATTGACGATCATCTGGTTGAAGGTTCGCTTCAGCACGCCTATTTCGTCGTGGCGTAGGCGTAGCCCGTCGTAGACATCGCTTTCTGGTAAATTGACTGATAAATCCCCATCCGCCACCTTTTGAGCTAAATCAGAAACTCGCTTCAGCGGTAGTGAAATGTGTCTGGTGAGGATAATTCCAATCAAAGTCAAAATCGCAGCAAATAGAGGAATACTATAAGCGGTAGTATTGAGGGTTTGTCTTGCAGCTGCCTGTGCCCGCTCAGAACGCTGCTTGAGAAGTACATTTTCCTCATTTTTCATCGCTTGGATCAGTTTCTGGATCTGATCCATCAGCCGCTTACCCTCGTCTGTCATAATAGCTTGCTGGGCAACTTCAAAGCTTTGGCTTTGCCGTAGTTCAATGACATTTTTCATTACAGCCATTCTCTCGTTTAGGAGTGGCTGTAACATATCAAGCCGATTTTGTTGGTTGGGGTTATCTGCTATTAACTTCTGAAGTTCCTTAATTTTTTGATTGAGCGATTCTATCGCAGCGTTATAAGGTTCTAAATAACGCTGTTCTCCAGTAATAATGTAACCACGTTGCCCAGTCTCAGCATTTGTCAGTTGCAAGTTGAGGTCTTCAAGCTGACTTAATACCTGATAGGTGTGGTTTTCTTTGCGCGAAGTTTCAATTAACTCATTGGTGCTTTGGTAGGAGATTAGACCAATTGAGGTTAGAATTGCTAGACTTAAGGCAAAACCTGCCCCAATTTTAGTTCCAATCTTCAAACGGTTCAACATTTTTAAGAGATAGTTAATTTAAATGATTTCTGTTGTATTTGTAAGTATTCTGATAATTTTTGGGCTATACAAATAGTTAAATGAATTTTAAATTAATTGAATTCCAATGCAATACTGCTCGCTTTGTGCATTTTCAACTTGGAATTTTGTTTTGGGAAAAGGTTAAAGGGTAAAGGTTAAAGGTTTTTTCTTTCCCCTTTCCCCTTCCCCTTTTCCCCAAAACCCGACAAGTATTGAATTACAATGTGGCTATTTTTTGTGAAATCCTCTGATAGTTTGATTATTTTTCTCATTATTTATATATTATATGGGTGTTAAAAACAAATGTCATAATAATTTTACGTAATAGTTAAGATTAAGCCTGGAGATAGTATAACTTATTTCCCAAGGAGCAACTACTTGATTTTATAGTTAAATCTCACGGCTGATAATTAGATTATTATTCTTCGAGTATAAATTGAATATCTGATTCTAATATAGAAAGGTGGTTTTATGAGTGCAGTAATTGAGCTAACAAGACCCAAATTTTGTAAAGGACAAAATGTAGAATTTATTGGCGGATTGGGAACCATAATACAATGCTTTCGTAATTCTGGACATTGGTCGTATCTTGTAGAAATGAAAATGGGTGCAGAACCAGAAATGGGTAGAATTGGTTATGAAACTACTATTTTACTATTTGAAACAGATATTATCTTACTCGAAGAGTACCCCCTTGCAGCTTAAAATTTCAGAATGGCATCATCGTTTTGCCAACCCCAAATCCCCGATTTCTTAGAGAAGTCGGGGACATAGATAGATTAAGTTTGACATTTAGTTACAAGTTACTAATTATACTAATTTGCCTTAGCAAATAGCATCTACACATCCAGAATATGAAGAAGTAACATCTCCCTCATCCCCCTCATCCTCCCCATTGAATACCACTTTGTATCACCTGGCGCGAGCTTTTAGTTAGGTTAACTACCGACTGGTTATAAATGCGAAAATTTTGAATCTTGTTACTCTCTAAAATAGCTCTTGCACCTGCCATATAGATATCAGTAGTATTTAAGAATACAATAAAATTCCCCAGATTCAGTTGATGTTCATAATATTTAGCTAAATCTTCAGGAACTCCTAAGGGATTGTAGTTACCTTTAGTAATTACCGAGACTTGACTCATAGGAAAGCCAGCTTTCTTGAGTTCGATAAGTGATGTTTCTACATCTTCACGCCTACAGAAAACACCAACTCCATATTTATAGCGACTTTCAGGGGATAAATATGGTTGATAAACACCTGAGTGTTGAATGCTATGGCGATTCAAAATCCTCTCAGCAAAACGAATTTCGATTTCTATGCCGGTTACTATCACCAAATAGTAACCTTTGAAGACTAAATCGCTATAAACCTGTGCTTGTTCTCGAGGAATTCCCAGAAGTAGCAATGCACCAGCCAAACTACCTGCGGCAACACCGATCGCACCACCTGCTATAGTAGTAGCGATCGCTGTTGCTTCTGTTCCGGCTAGCATGACTGGCCCCATACCAGGAATTACCGACAAACTTATACTAACTAATAAGCTAGCAAGACCACCAAAAGCACCACCAGTACATTCCTCAGATGTATTGCCAGTATCTTTTTTAACTCCAATACCAGCAATATCACTTTGTTCTTCTGCCTTGCGTGCAATTACAGAAACTTTGGGCATTGGAAAGTTCGCCGTTTTTAGTTCCTCAAGTGCCAATTTTGCATCTGAACATTTAGCGAAAATTCCGATAAATTTCCGCTCTTTTTCTAATGTCATTTTATCTGTTTAGACTCAAAATGATTCCCAAAATTTCTAATCGATCTGAGAAAATTACACAGCGCTACGAGTCAGTAATCCCCAGAGGAAAATCAATAGCATTGCGCCCAAGACAGCAAATAAAATGCTTCCAAGTGACAAGGCTCCGACAGATGCAGCCGCCGCTGAACTACTTCCTAACAAAACTTGACCTAAATAACCCCCAACTACAGCTCCGAGAATTCCTAATACAATAGTCGAAAAAATACCGCCACCTTGGGTTCCTGGATAAAAGAACTTAGCCAAAGCACCTGCAATTAAACCCAAAACTAACCAAGCGATGATGTTAGTCATAACCTTTCTCCTTGCGAAAATATTGTTTTTTTGACTATTTCATATTAAATTTTTTCTGATAAATTCCCGATCTATCTAGAGAACTAATATCAAAAATCTTCAGATGTTATTTGATGTTCGCAGGGCTTCACAATGTAGGAATATGGAGTCAAAAGTTGTTTCTGCCCTACGGCGAACTTCTCAGCGATTGAACACCAGAGTTATTAAGGAGTCAAAGCCGAGTGAATCCCAGTGACAAACCATCTTTAGAAATTAACGCTTCCCGTCAGTTCACAGCTTGGCTGTATGAGCAAAGCCTTAGTCTGTGCTTCACTACTTATCAAGCAGGAAAGTTATTCTTCATTGGCTTGCAACCAAACGGCAGATTATCTGTATTTGAACGCACCTTTGAGCGGTGTATGGGGTTATATGCCAATGGCAACAGCCTCTACATGAGTTCCCTATACCAACTGTGGCGATTTGAAAATATCATCCAACCAGGACAAAACCACCAAGGCTACGATGCTGTTTATTTGCCGCAGATGAGTTATGTGACGGGAGATTTGGATATTCACGACATCGCTTTGAGTCAAGCAGCAGAAAAAGATTTAGATGCACAAAAATTATTATTTGTCAATACATTATTTAGTTGTTTGGGAACAGTCAGCGAAGCTCACAGTTTCATTCCCCTGTGGCAGCCAAGCTTTATCAGCAAGCTAGCAGCCGAAGATAGATGTCACCTGAATGGGTTGGCAATGCAGATGGGAGAACCCAAATACGTCACTGCTGTGAGCCAGTCGGATGTGGCAGAAGGCTGGCGGGAGCATCGGAGAAATGGGGGCTGTGTGATTGATGTCCAGAGCAATGAAATCGTTTTGGGGGGGCTGTCCATGCCCCACTCACCGCGCTGGCATCAAGACAAACTCTGGCTACTCAACTCAGGTACAGGAGAATTTGGCTTTGCCGACATAGAACGGGGAGTGTTTGAACCAGTCGCCTTTTGCCCGGGATATCTGCGTGGTTGTGCTTTTTATGGTGACTTTGCAGTGGTGGGAATTTCCCAACCTAGACATAACAAAACCTTCAGTGGCTTACTTTTAGATGAGAAATTGCAACAGAAAAACGTCGAGCCTCGCTGTGGGTTACTGGTAATCGATCTCAGAAGCGGCGATCTTGTTCATTCCTTGCGAATAGAAGGGGTGGTACTGGAATTATACGATGTGGTAGCACTACCAGGGGTGCGACGCCCAATGGCGATCGGGTTTCGTAGCGACGAAATTCGGCGGGTAGTGACGGTGGGATGAGTTCATATTTGATAATAAAACCCCAGGACTGGGAATTCATTCCTGGGGCTGTTATACCTGACCACCTTTACCTTTTTAATGTAAAAATCTTGTAAATACTGAACTTTGAAAAGACATATCTATCTGTGTTTTGTCCAAAAAAAAGAGCATTGAAATAGGGAATTTGTGTTATTATTATTTGTTTTTATATCAAGAATAAATTAATATTTTGAATATATTGAAAAGAAAAAATTGTATGATATTTCACATAAAAGATATAATTCAAGTACTTATGTCCATTATATTAACCAGAAAAGCTTGCTTTTTTCCAAATTCTCATTAACAATAAAAATATCATGATTCATACATGATTGTAGCCGAAAAAAGTGACAGAAGCCCTTATACAAGCCCGCCCATGCGGGCTTTTTTATATTTATATTTAACTGCAATTCAAAAAACTGAGATTAGTCGATCGTATCATGTCGGACTAATCATCATTAAAATTTCTCCGCATCCCTGTGTCTTTGTTCGGTTAAAATAATAAGTCTTTTTCCGAACATGATATTAATCGTCCTTTGTATTTCTATAGGTATTTTTTGATGTCCTGCGTTAAAAACAAGCATGTATTTGTGGGAGTTTCTCTAAATTCAAAAGCTCTTAAATCTAGAAATAAAAAACATAACTATAAGGATTACGTCCAAATATTCAATATTTGATGACCAAAGTGTATCGAAAATAAAATTGTTGTAGGGTGTGTTAGAGGGTGTTTCAATATGATTTGTCACAAAAAATATGAGATGAGCGTCTAACGCACCGTGTTGTGTGGCGGTGCGTTAGGCTAAAGCCGTAACACACCCTACTTAAGATTTACTTGATAAATGGTGTCTCAACAAAAATGGTTTCCATTGTACCCCTGCTCTCCTGCCTCTTTTGGAATTTTGAATTCCTCTTCAATTAATCTTTTTCTATAACTTTGCTATGTCCAGCATAAACAAAATGTTCGTCTCGGTTTCCTTTACTTTTATCAGGCCATTTAACCCAATAATGATTTTCCTCAAAACGAGCATCTAAAATTGGATAATCCCCTGGTTCGATATCGAATAGAGATTCTTTTGGGAGGTCTGAGCTTTGTTCTGTAGAAGGCTTGAGAACAGTTTTTGTTGTAATTTCCAAAACGTATTTCTTATCAGATTTAGGTGGAACATCATCTGACTCACCAATTAATCCATGTGCAATGGCCTCCGCCATTTTTTCGGCATCAAAGAGATCCATATCTGTTTTTGAGTCACAAAAGCAGCACTCAATTAAAATAGCTGGCATTTGTGTATTCTTCAAAACAAAGAAACCTGTATTTTTCACTCCTCTACTATTAAAACCAAGTTTAACAATCTCTTTGAGAACTGATTGAGCAATACCTTGTGATACATTACTAATGGCGTAAGCTTCTGTGCCGTGGGCTGTACCGGTGAATTTATTAAAGTGAATCGAAACAAAGACATTTACGTTATTGGCATTTGCTTTATCGGTTCGTTGTCTGAGAGAATCATTGACACTGCTAGCCTTTGTGGGAGTGCAATCAACAGCGGTATGACCTGCTGCTTTGAGTTTTTGGATTAAATGTGTACCAACTGCTTTAGTTAAAACATCTTCTTGTTTGATGCCTGTTGCTCCTGTATCTGGAGGGCAATTGTGCCCCATATCAATACCAAATTTCATAGAGTTAATCTCCTTATTATCGATTTTGAGCTAGGGATTATCTCTCTACAGTGTATTAATTATTAAGCAAAATGCCATCTTACATCAGTCAGAAAAGCTGATTAGCCGATCGATTCCGTCTAAATTGTTTACCAAAAAAGACTCTCTGTGCGTGCATTGGGATTCACAGCTAAAAGCGAGCGGATTCGTTACTGGGAGGATTTTAGCTTTTGGAGTTTTGTAATTGACTTCGTATATCTGCCCATTTAACTCCTGCTAGGCTGGGTAAAACAACATGAGCGGCTCCAACCCGTTCAACTGGCCCAAGACCTACAGCCCACATTCCAGCAGCTAGAGCCGCCTCAACGCCTGCTGCGGCATCTTCTACAACCACTGATTGCGCTGGTTCGATTCCTAACTCCTTGGCTGCATACAAAAACAAATCTGGTGCTGGCTTGGGTTGCTGTACACTATAACCGTCAGCGATCGCATCTATTTTGTCAGCAATACCCAATCGCTCAATCACTGTGTGGGCATTTTTACTCGCTGAACCAATGGCTATTTTAATCCCGGCTTGCCGCAGTTCATCCAAAAGGGCGATCGCTCCTGGTAACAAATCCTCAGAGGTCATATTTTTTAGCAATTCCACATAGTAGCGGTTCTTGCGCTCCATCATTTCCTCGATTTGTGCTTCCGAATACCGTCTATCTCCAATAATCAGCATTAGCGAAGCACGCCGCGATACACCCCGCAGCGCTTCATTAGCTTGGCGATTAAAGGGTATACCTTCTTCATCCGCTAGCTTCTGCCAAGCAAGATAATGAAGTTCTGCTGTATCTGTCAGCACACCATCTAAATCGAAGATGACTCCTTGGATGTTGGGAGTGCTGAGTGAGGAGTTAGGAGTTGGGAGTGAGGAGTTAGGAGTTGGGAGTGGGGAGTTAGGAGTTGGGAGTGGGGAGTTAGGAGTTGGGAGTGGGGAGTTAGGAGTTAGGAGTGAGGAGTTAGGAGTTGGGAGTGGGGAGTTATTCTCCTTGTCCCCTTGTCCCCTTGTCTCCTTGTCCCCTTCTCCTCTTGTCCCCTTATCCCCAGCCCCCACTCCCTGATGCAAATCAAAGTCATGCCATAAACCTTGCCAGTGCAATTTAAACTTTAGGCGTGTCCAGTTAGCGGGTAGATGGGGGTTGGCTACGAGGCGATTTTCACTCAAGTGGATGCCACCGAAGCCAAAAATTACAGCTTGCCAAACGCCGCCAGCGGTGGCACCATGAATTCCATCGCTGGTGTTTCCTCGATTATCTTCAAGATCCACCATTGCGGCCTGCATAAACAGTTGGTAAGCTTCGGTGGATAGATTCAAATCTGAAGCTAAGATGGCGTGAACTGCGGGGCCTAGAGATGAACCATAGGTAATGTCAGTGCGGGGTGCGTAGTAATCCCAGTTTGTCTGCAATGCTTTTTTGCTGTAGGGAAAATCTGCTGATTCTCGCATTAAATAAAGCAGCATTAAGACATCTGGCTGTTTGAGTACTTGATATTTGTTAGTTTTTTCGATACCCAAGATGGCTTGCATGGAGCGATCGCGCCCTTGATAATCTGCTAAGTTAATATCTTCCAATTGAAAAAATCCCTCGAACTGCTCGATTAGTTCTGTTGATGGATCGTAAAACAACAAGATTTTGGCGATGATGTCTTGCCAGTGATTTTGCTGTTCTGAAGTCAGTTGCAGTTTTTCTTCTAATTCCCTGGCTCGTTCTGGGTATTTGTGAGCCAACCAATCATAAACCGCGATCGCTTTTTCTAGATGCCATTGCGCCATGCGGTTTGTAAAGACGTTGTTGTGGACGAGTTCATGGTATTCATCCGTTCCAATCACTCCCCGAATTTCATACTTTTGGCCTTCGGGATTGAATTCCACGCGGCTACCCCAAAAGATGGCGGTATCTAAAATTATCTCTGCGCCATATTTTTGCATCCATTCATCATCGCTAGTGGCTTGCCAATAGTTCCAAACAGCGTAGGGGATATCTGCGTTGATGTGAATTTCGCGATCGCGACACCAAATTCGCACGTCTTCACCATAAAAATCAGTGGGAAGTGACCAACGTGGTGTTACTTCATCTCCGGTAACAGCACTTTCCCAAGAAAACATTGCTCCTTTATACCTGTAATGAGTCGCCTTGCGTCTAGCTCCTGGTAAAGTGTGCCAACGGTAACTGAGTAAATTACGGGCGATCGCTGGTTGGGTAAACAGAAAAAAGGGCAGCATAAAAATTTCTGTATCCCAAAAAATATGACCGCGATAGCCAAACCCCGAAAGAGTTTTAGCCGGAATGCTTACTTTGTCATCATGGCGTGGGCTAGCAATCAGCAACTGAAACAGATTGTAGCGAACAGCAAAAGCCGCTGTGATATCCCCCTCGATCGCGATATCGCTTTGTTGCCAAACTCCATCCCATGCCTGTTCGCTGGCTTTTAGTAGTGTTGCGTAGTCTGGCAAGTCCGCGAGTTTTTCTTGAGCTGCTGCAACTGGTGTTTCAATCTCCCGCGAAGTAAAAACTGTCACTAGTTTTTCCACAGTTACACTCTGTTGCGCTTTCGCCAGAAAGGTGGTGCTTAGGGTAGGATAACCAGGTGCAGTATTGACTTGCAAAGATGCTTCCGTCCCTAATATTGTGATTTTAGCTGCCATACCCAATTCAATTTGGGAATTGCGGGTGCGGCGTTGCAACCAAATACCTTCGTCAGTCTTGCCTTGATCTAGTCCTTCCCAGTGATTAAAACCTTGATTTTCTGTATACCCGTTAATGCTTCCCTGAACTTCGATTAACCCATCGAAATCTATCGGTGTTAGCTGACAGCGTTGTCCTAACACATGCTCGTCTGCAAAACTGACAAAGCGTTCAAAGTAGATGTCTATGGTTTTCCCACTGGGAGAACGCCAACGCAAAGAACGGCTGACAAGTCCCTGACGTAGGTTAAGCGTTCGCTCATAATGTAATATCTCACCTCGATCGAGACGGAAGCGATCGCCATTCACAATTACTACCAAAGGTAACCAGTCAGGGCAATTAACTAGTTCCGTGTACATCACCGGCACATCGTCATAGACACCGTGGATAAAAGTAGCCGGCAATGCATGAGGATAACCTTCCTCAAAACTGCCCCTTGTTCCCAGGTATCCATTGCCGATTGTAAAGACAGTTTCTTTGGAGTGCAATTGGTCAGGGTCAAACTGGGTTTCGGTTAATATCCAGTCTGTGTAGTTAAAATAGCGGGAATGACCTTTTGTTTCCATTGTGTATTGGTGGGGAGAGTTAACAATTAAAAATTAAAAATTAAAAATTAAAAATTAAAGATAATTTCAGACGCGTAAGTCTTGATTAGGAGCAAAAGCTCATTAATGGAGTTCAAAGACTCATTAATGGAGTTCAAAGGCTCATTAATGGAGTTCAAAGACTCATTAATGGAGTTCAAAGACTCATTAATGGAGTTCAGAGGCTCATTAATGGAGTTCAGAGGCTCATTAATGGAGTTCAGAGGCTCATTAATGGAGTTCAAAGGCTCATTAATGGAGTTCAAAGGCTCATTAATGGAGTTCAAAGGCTCATTAATGAATCTCATCCCCTCTCACCCCCCCCATATGTTTTTCTAAAATCTTTTCAACTCTAGGTTTATAAATAAGATGAAATAAGGTTTGCATGTAACGATCTCTGGCTTCATTATTTTCTGGGACAACAAAGTTCCAAAAACTAAATATCTTTGCCAGTAGTAATAATTGATTAGTATGTGAATGCCAATTGTATCTGTGATGAATTCGCTGAGTCATCCATTCTGAAACTTCCTCCCAGTGTTGAGGATGAATATCGCATTGTTCAATGAAGTCTAAAATTTTATTTGCTGTTCCTTCTAAATCTGTAGGATTAATGTTAAAACCATCTTCTTGATTTTCAATAATTTCCAAAGAACCGCCGAATTGAGTTGCAAAAGTTGGTAAGCCAGAAATCATGGCTTCCAAAATACACCTTCCGAAGGATTCAAAACGGGCAAACTGCACATAAATTCCTTGAGAATCTCCAATTACTCGATAGGCTTCACCGAGGTCGCGGCTAGAAAGACGCATCCCCAACCAGCGAATATTGCTGTGGAGATGATATTGATTAATAAGGTCGTGGAGTTTTTGGATTTCTCCTGCCTCTTCTGGGTTTGTAGCTTCATGTGGATGTAGTTTACTAGTTAAGATAATCAAGTTGCAATGTTCTTGCAACGCCTGACTTCTTCCGAAGCATTCAACCAAACCAGTGAGATTTTTAATTGGGGTGAAAGTAGCAATGGCAAAGATTGGTCGCTTGTGAGGATCGTCTAAATGACCAAAGATTTGGAGGTCTTCTTTGCTAAAGAGTAGTTCGCGGACTTGTGTAAAAAGTTGAGCATCTCTGTCTGATTTTTGGCTGTAGGAGAAAAAGATATTTTCATTTACTCCCGGCGGGACAAAGTTGAACTTAGGACTAAACAAATCAATTCCGTCAACCACATGATACAGTTGTGGCATCGTAAACCACTTGTATGACTCATACTGACCTATGGTGTCGGGTGTGCCGACAATCTCTTGATAAGAAGATGTGATGATGAAGTCAGCTGCATTCATGCTAATTAAATCGGCGGTAAATTGTGCCGAGAAGTGGTATTGGTCTTCTAAGTCCTGCCAATATAAATTACTAAATAAATATTTAGGTTTTTCCAAGGAATGAGCAATGTTACACTGGGTAACCTTTAAACGATAGGATAATAGAGAAGCCACTAAATTCCCGTCGCTGTAGTTGCCAATAATTAGATTTGGCTTACCCTGGAATTGTTCTAACAATTCTCTTTCAGCATCTAAAGCAAAGGTTTCTAAATACGGCCAAATCTCAAATTTAGAAATCCAATTGTTGGTAACTTCCGGATTGAATCCAGCAAAAGGAACCCGCAATATCCAAGCGTTTTCAGTATCTTCGACTTTTTCCAAGCGCAGGTTACAAAATGTGCCTTCACAGTTAGGAATTAGGCGGGTGAGAATAATTACATGGGGTTTAATTCCCAACAAATCGAGGCCAGCGAGTTTGATTTCTTCACGGAGTTTGTTTTCTAAACTGCGGGCTTGCTCGAGGACATAAATAACTTGACCGAGTGTTTCATCTCTTCCCAAGACATCTTCTTGTCCTACCCAGCCGTGTATGGAAATCAGGACTACGCGAAATATGGCGGGGACACGGGCGACAAATGTTTCTAAAATGCCTGGTTCTGGAGAGTAAATCAGGCGATCGAAAAGTTCTAAAGTTTCGCGGACTCGCCCCGCAGTGTTACCCCAACCTGGTTCAAAGCCGAGTTCTTGGAGGTGGGAGCGAAATTTTTCGTATGGTTCCTCAGGGGGTTGCTGACTGAGGAATTTCAGGGCTAGCTTAATTTGTTTGGCTAATTGTATACCTGAGGTAATGCGATCGCCAATTAGTAGCCGAATTCCTTCGTAATCAAGTTTGTGTAAAGCCAGATACAAGAGTTCTAGCCAGTGTTGGGGGTCACTCAACAATTCATTCGACAGGTAACGGTTGAGAAAAGCTAAACCTTGACCGATATTTCTGGGGTCGTCAATTCTGGGGGAACCTTCGTAAAAGGGATGGAGGTCGATTTCCAGGATGCGATCTTGGTAGCGGTTCACCAAGCGATCGCTCACATCTAGCAACGCTTGGGGCGTCATCTGCTCAAAACTACTAAAGTCAGCTTTCAATTGCCAAACTTCCTGGCTAGCAATCCTGGGTCGAACAACAAACCAACTACACTCCTCCTCCAGAATTATTTCATGGGTATAGTGTATGAGTTTACCCACAGAAGATGAGTGATAAAAGTAAGCCGGCTTTTGGAATTGCTGACAATAATCTGCAAAACTTTGCAAAATCTCGTTTCTCAGAAAGTAACGATTACCTGAGAGATTCCATAGCTCGATTAGCTGACGGAGAACAGTTTTTTCATCACTATTCAAGACAGCTTGAAACAATTCATACATGACAGATTCCAGAGATTTAACTAACTCAGAACCTCATTCTTTTCTCCTCAACAGATGTACTTTTTGATAACGAGTGTTCTGTGGGGCACATTCTTACTTTCAGTGTAAATAAATGCCAAAACCCTTGCTTCTAGCTGTGGTATGAAATGTGAAAGATGAAGAAGCGGAAGGGGAAAGGTTAAATAATTCGTAATTCGTAATGGGCTAACGCCCCGCTCCGCTAACGTAATTCGTAATTAAGTTTTCTGAAAGCGTTGCTCCCGCCGAGTCTGCGATAGCGCCGGCGACAAGCGAGTACTCGAGCGTCGCGTCCGGGGATTTAGACCCCGACCCAAAACTGGCCGGTTATTGAACCGGGGGATTTAAACCCACGGTACTCGGTTAAATTTATCCCTTTACCCTTTACCCTTTTCCCCTGTTTTTAATTATTACCCTTTACCCTTTAACCTTTTCCCCTTCTCGGTAAATTCAAACTTCCTATAATCCAGAAATACAAGTCTTTTTTCTCAAAAAACTGCCAATTTGGCTAAAGTAGCTGCCAAGACATATTATTCTATATGTGTATAAGTTCTCAATCAGGCATAATACACTGTAGAGTTTTCGTTAGTAATTGAGGACTGATTTAAGACTCTGGGGGTTGAAGTCGGGCACATTCTTGCTTCCACGAGTTCACTTAGCCAAGACAACCTTGCAAGATCTAAATCAAAAGCAAAAATTTCTTTTTATGTACGGCTGAAGTCGCTCGATCTAGAGTAAATTGCCGAGTAATCAGTATCAAGAAGCACTGTTTCGGAAAGTTATACCAATTTGAAAAATGATTGCGACAGATGGATTAATAAAAAGGAGTCAGAATTCAGGAGTCAGAATTCAGAATAGTCTACCCATGTACCCTTACAGAGAAGCAAGCTACGTGCAGCGTCCCGTAGGGAAGGGATAGAGTTTTAAATGAGTGAAAAAAATTAAACCAATATTTATTACCCAGTCGGACTCGAATTCATACTGAATTCTGACTCCTGAGTTCTGAATTCTGTTCAATGAAACCCAGATCCAGAAGGCAATTCTCAATCCAAAATCCCAAATCTAAAATCCCAAATGGTATTACATCAGGGTTAGCCATGAACTACCAAAATTCTTCTTCTCAAAAGAATTTTCAAAAAGCCATTAGTCCAGAACAATTCGAGCAGGTGATCGAAGCGATTACCGATGGTCGATATTCCTGGGCTTGTGTACTGATTTTACGTTTCGTTGGTTACAATCCGCTCCATTTTATTCCCCAAAGAACTTACAGTCGTCTAATCAAAGAAAATAGCCATATTCCGAATTCGCCTGTATCTCAATACAGTTCAGTTAAGACTAAAAATTAAAACTGACGTAGGTTGGGTTGAGGAACGAAACCCAACATTCTTAAGACTTTGTTGGGTTTCGCTTACGCTCAACCCAACCTACTTTTCTGCTTAACCCAAGCGTATTGGCCTATATCTAATACTAGGCAAAATTGATAATTCCTAATTACCTTTGAGCAAGGATTGAAAACATTTAATTGCTTGGATGATTGAAGTTAGTTGCGTTCTGCACCCAAACAAACAGCAGAAAAAGTGCATCAAAAGCTTGTCGAATCGGCAAATTTTATAACTAAATCAAGCCTAAATTAATAACTTTTTGCAGTGCTTTTTCAAATTCTATGCCCTGTTTTAAAGAAATATATAACAATACTATTGCGGCTGAGCGAATTGAATTATCACAATGGATGAGAGTTGGTTTTGGTAACTGAGCAATCCTCTGAAATATCTGGAGCGTACCTCGATCGCTAATGTCTTCAGCTTTGAACGGGAGGTTCATATAGTACAATCCCAAAAGCTCAGTTTTCTGTTGTTCATCAACCAGAAAACCTGTTTCATCAGGGAAACGTAGGTTAAGTACAGACTTATAACCCTCATCAGCTATTTGTTTGAGCTGGTCTAGTGTAACTTGTCCAGCGATCGCTAACTCATTATTAATCTTCCTAACAATATTCATCGGGAGTATCCCAATTTTGGCGACATGTTACCCACCCTGTCAATTTACGCAAACAATTTGAGGATATTGTGAGCGAATTGGAAATTGGGCATGGGGGATGGGGCATTGGGAACCTGACTTGGACAGAAGTTTGAGATAAGGGACTTCCAAAAAATAAATTATCCGAAATTCTTTGTACATTTTTCGAGTAGCACAGCTGTGCTACCCTACGAACACGAGTGCGTCCCGCAGGGATGGGATGTTTTTTTAATTACCAATTCTGAATTCTGAATTCTGAATTCTGGATTCTGGATTCTGGATTCTGAATTCTGAATTCTGAATTCTGGATTCTGAATTCTGAATTCTGAATACCTGGTGTAAAGTTTTCAATAATTCTCTCGCTGTGTAGGGTTTCGATAAAACTGCTTGCACATTAGCATCACCGGCTTGAGTAAATAGTTCCATTGAGTTGAGTCCGCTACAGGCAATAATTTGAACCTGATTGTTCATTTTTTGTAAGGTGCGAATAGCGGTAATTCCATCCATTTCTGGCATCATGATATCCATCAATACAGCTTGAATTTGATGCTTGTACTGGGCATAAAGTGCGATCGCCTCAATGCCATTACTAGCAGCTAGTATCTTGTAATTGTGATTTTCGAGGATAATTTTAGCAATGTCACGAATTTGAGCTTCATCATCTACGACTAAAATTAATTCTCCCTGTCCTGGGTGTGCTTCTGAATCTTCAATATCGAATACTTGGATTGCTTCCACTGCTGGTAAAAAAAGTTTAAATTTGCTGCCTTTACCAACTCGGCTCGACACTTTGATAAAACCGCTGTGGCTTTTGATGATGCCAAGTGCAGTTGAAAGTCCTAGCCCGGTGCCTCTATTCACTTCTTTTGTGGTGAAAAATGGCTCAAAAATTTTATCTAATGTTTCTGCCGCTATGCCAATTCCATTATCAGCAACGGTAATCACAATATAATTGCCAACTTTGGCATCGAGATTCATTTTCGTATAAGCTTCATCGATGAACTGATTTTTTGCAGAAATTTCGATATTACCCCCATCTGGCAGAGCATCGCGGGCATTTACTATTAGATTCATCAGCACTTGATGTAGTTGTGTGGTGTCTCCAGTAACAGCCCAAATATCTTCTGAGATGGCTGTTGAAAATTCAATAGATTTGGGGAATGTCTGCTGAGCTATTTGGATAATTTCTGAAATCAGATACTCAATTTGAATAATTGTGCGCTCTCCTTTAAATCCTCGCGCAAAGGACAAGACTTGCTTGACTAAAGTCGCTCCGCGTTTGGCATTGCTTTCTACAAGTGCCATTAGCTGCTCAGAATGCTCCTCGTCTTGGAAAAATTTGTCTTGTAATAATTGAGCCGCTGCTAAAATTGGTGTCAATATATTATTCAAGTCATGGGCAATACCACCTGCAAGGGTACCAATGCTTTCCAATCGCTGGGTGCGAAAAAACTGCTCTTGGAGTTGTTTCTTTTCTGTAATATCTGTGTCAACACAGAGGATGGATTTCGGTTTCCCGTTTGCATCCTGCATTAATGTCCAACGGCTTTCGACGACAATTTTCTTACCGGATTTGGTAATTTTATCTAACTCACCTTGCCAAAAACCAGTTTCAATTACGCTCTTTAGCGGTACTTCTAATTGCGCTTGAGTTTCAGCTTGGAACAAAATCTCTACAGAGCTTTTGCCAATAACCTCTGTAGAAAGCCAACCGTACATCCGCTCTGCACCTTTATTCCAGAATAAAATTTGGGATTGGAAATCTCGAACCAATATGGCATCGGTGGCAATATCAAGTAGAGCTGCTTGTTCGGAGATTTTTTGTTCGTTGAGTTTGCGATTAGTGATATCTCTGCTTGTGCCGAGCATCCGTATCGGCTCACCAATTTGGTTATAGTAAACCTGACTTGTGCAGTTTAACCAGTGTATGCTGCCGTCAGCCCAGACAACACGATACTCTGTGGTTCCTCTTCCTTGTTCAATAACGCGAGTTATATTTGCAACCACCGATTCGCGGTCTTCTGGATGGACTAAATTCAGGTAGTCTTCAAAGGGTGGACATGAAGTGCATCTGGGCAAGCCATAAAGTAGTCCCATATTGGCAGACCAAATAACAGTGTTGTCCACTAGGTTCCTGTCCCAGATGCCCATATGGGCAGTTTCGAGAGCTAAATTCAATCGCGCTTCACTTTCCCGGAGTGATTCTTCAGCTAGTTGGCGATCGCGCAGCGCAACTTGTTGTTCGGTAATGTCTCTTCCTACCCCTTGGATTTCAACAATCTCTCCTTTTTCATCTTTAATTGCGATACTCTTCCATTGAAACCAGCGGATACCGTTAACAGTGAATGCACGTCGTTCACCAGTTGTCAAGGCATCAGATGAAGATACTAAAGCTGTCACATTTTCCATGACTTGCGGCAAGTCATTTGGATGAATAAACTCGAAAAGCAACTGACCGCGAAACTCATCTTGTTTCCAGCCAAAGGTTTGACAAGCAGCTACATTGGCAAAGGTCACTCGCCCTTGCAAATCAATGCGGATAATAATGTCCGTTTGGCTTTCGATGAGTTGGCGGTAGAGGTTTTCGCTTTGCTGTAATGCTTCCTCGGCGCGTTGGCGTTGGCTAATTTCTTGTTGTAAGAGTAGGTTAGACTTGACAAGTTCAAATGTCCGTTCCGCCACTCGTTTTTCTAGCTCATCGTTAGCTTGGTGCAGTGCTTCTTTTGCTTGTTGTCGTTCGCTAATATTGCAAAGTAGCCAGCGCCAGCCAACCTGCTCGCCCTGTGAGTTGTGCATGGCAGCCATTTTGATGTTAGCCGGGAAAGGTTTCTTTTTCCGTGGTTTTAGATAAACTTCCCACTCCTGCACCTGCTCTCGATTATTCAGTCGGGTGGTAAAGGTATGGCGGTCTTCTTGAGCAATAAACAATATTAACGGTTTGTTGACCAAATATTCTGGCACTACACCGAACAACGTCGTTGCTGCACGGTTAGCCTCTTGGATAATACCTGCTGCATCGGTTACTAAATAACCATCTGGAGCGAACTCAAACAAATCCTGGTAACGCTGCCGTTCTAATTCTACTAACTCACGAGCAACGAGCAGTTCTTCATTTTGTTGGCGCAGTTCCTCTTCTGCCGTGCGAAATTCTTCGAGGGCTTGCTGAAGATCCTGATTAACTTGCATGATTTCAGCAGATTGTTCCTCAACCCATAGTTTTAAGTAATTTTGAGTTTGGCAGCGCACTTGGTCTATTTCAATTTGCTGATTTACTTGCCTGAATTTATCTGTGGGTTTTTCTAAAGATTGCTGTAAGCCTTCAACAACCCCAACCATTTTTACCAAATCAAAGGCTTGTAGCAAGCTAGTCTCACTGATGATTCCTACCAATTGCCCACCGTCGTCCAAAACTGGCAGATGGCGAATTTGATGCTGACGCAATAACAATAAGACTATGAAAATATCTTGAGAATCTGATTCTGTCAGGGTGACAACTGGCTGCGTCATCACCTGAGCGATCGTCACCGTTGATAAATTAATTCCAGAAGCTATAAGTCTAACTACATCTTTTTCTGTAACAATACCTAATAAATGCCCTGCCTCCAGAACCAAGATGCAATCAGTTAATGATTGACTTCCAAGGCATAGATTCAATGATGTATTCAAGTTATTCGATGCAGAACGATCGCATCTTTCCTGACTCATTAAGATAATAGCTTCAACTACATAACTATCAGGACTAATCGTTAATGGAGTACGATTAATAACATCATATAAAGTAGGTAAATTGATTAGGCGATCGTTGAATCCCATAGTTAATTAGTCAATTCTAATTATCTTGTTGGTATGAAGGTGAGCTAGCAGAAGCTAGGAAAAGTGAGACCAAGTAAACTGTTGCAAATCAATAATTTTTGTGCTTAAAGACGGGATTAATTAAGAATATGGATAAATACACCCTGTAAATCTCACCAGACAATACAGGAAAAACACCACAATTTAGTAACCAAACCAGGAACAGCAACTATATAGAATTTTAGAGTAGACAAACTCATTCTATTGTCAAATTCAAGATAGATGAGCTGCTATTTAAAGAGATTACCTTAATTAACGGCCTTGTAGTCCTAGTAGTGTGAAATTTTTGAAAGTAAAGAAGACCCTGCCTTGAAAATATGGACTGGGGATTGGGGACTGGGGAAGAAATATTTTCATTCCTTCGTTGTGCTTGCGTAGCGTGCGCTTTGCGCTCACCGTGTTCGTGGAGTCTCTTGCATAAATATTTTTTTGTCGGGCTACGCCCCGCTTCTCTACGAGACGCACTCGCGTTCGCTAACACGCACGAGGCAAGAGAGGCAAGGCAGCGCGGTCTTGGGGGTTTCCCCCATGAGCGACTGCCGCACTCCAGAAGAGAACGCAAAGAAAGACTTTTGCAAGAAATCTATTAACGCGCTAACGCAAGCACAGCAGCCAGTTAAATATTTTTGTATGTGAAATTACTTATATTTGCTTCAGTATTTATATCAGTAAAAGATCGAGAGCTTATAAGGATATATTTAAATATCCTGGGGTCATTACTCAAAAAATATGTATAAATATTATAGAAATAATAAGTATTTTAAATTTACTCACAACTTCCTCACATTCTGAGACTATAGTCGCAATATAGACAAATTAGTTTAAGTAACTGAGGGTTTGTCAACTGGCTGCCTTGGTTTGCAACAACACTTTTATTAACAGGATTTGACAAAATATGAATTACTGTCCCTGCTGCTCTGATTTACTTTTAGAACATATACGCGGTAGAGAGACCTACTGGTTCTGTCGCCACTGTTGGCAAGAAATGCCTGTTTATAATTGGAACAAATCTAGTTCATTTGCAGAGGCGGTCATAGGTAAAATACCTAGAAAAGTTCAAAAAGAAGAACACGCAAATACACTTATATACGGAAGGCAACGGCAATGTATTAGTGGATGGATAGGGCTACAAGAGTTACCTGCCTAATACCAATTATCTGAAAATAAATAAGTATAATTTACTAGTATTTGTTTTCAGCAAGGAATCGATAAGAAATATTGACCTCTAGCCAACTTATTAGGTATTACCTGACACAGATGGATAAAAATAGGTGAGTGGGGAGCAGGGGAGCAGGGGAGAAGTTGCAGTAACGTGAGTTCGATAGATTCTTAAGAACCCCGCTTCCATTCCTCTCCACGCTTCGGGGAGAGGCTTAAAAACCCTATTATTTCGTACCAAGTTGTAGATTTTTTGCCCCTTCCCTTGTAGGGAAGGGGTTGGGGTTAGGTTCCGTCGAACTCACGTTGCAGTAAGTTTTTCCCCTCTGCCCCTCTGCCCCCCTGCCTCTTCCCATGCCCAATGCCCGTTTAACCAATAAGATTGACTGCTTACTTATATTTATAACCCCCGAATTAATTCGAGGGTTTTTCATTTTGAAAAATTAATTTGTAATTTGGTTTTTATTACGATATTTTTAAGAGTTTCAGCTTTTAGATGCAGCCTCAGTCATCCTCCCAAGACTCGTGTTCTAGTAGGTCAATAATTCTATCTCTGAGTAGAAATTCATTTTTTTCTAGCTCAAGTTCAAAATTAACCCAGTCACGATGAGGAATATATTTACAAAGGGTATAAATTGGCTGCTGACGGTTAACAAGTTTATTTTTAACCAGATCAAGTGCTTCTTCCTTGATCGCGTCGATGTCATATTTAACCGTAGTATTCATGGGTCGTTCCTTTGTTTTCAATCAAGGAATTAAGAATCGAAACAATGCTTGTTTTGACTCTACCTTAAACTTATCAAAAAAAATCGCAAAAATTGTGAAGAATCAAGACATTAATGCTTGCTGAAAGCTATATATGTCAGCAATATGCTCTTTCTAGCTCTAAGTATACCTCCTGGAGACAGAGATTTTTCGCGGCTGGGAAGGCTGATATGACAAGTTGTAAACAAAAAAGGATGTAGATGTTTTCTGGGCAACTTGCCAAAAGGTAGGCTAGGGTAAAGAACGTTCTCTAAAGGATTTATCCGATGCTGTTGAATGTTGATAAAGTTCGTCAATATTTTCCCGCCCTTGCTGGTGAATGGACTTTTTTTGATAACGCTGGCGGGTCACAAACCCTGAAAAAAGTAGTAGATAGAATTAGTGAATTTCTCTTGACTTCTGATGTTCAGTTGGGAGCTTCTTACGGGGTTTCCCAACTTGCGGGAGAAAGATTAGCTTTAGCAACTAGGGGAATGGCTACTTTTATTAATGCCAATTCTCCCCAAGAAGTGGTGATGGGACCATCTACTACAATGATGTTAAGAGTTCTTTCAATTTGTTTGGGTCAAACCTTCACACCTGGCGATGAGATTATTGTTACTAATTGTGACCATGAGGCGAATATTGGTGCTTGGGTTGCTCTAGAAAAACAAGGAATGAAGGTTAAAGTATGGCAAATTCGCCCAGACACCTTGGAACTTGATTTAGCAGATTTAGAATCATTGATGAGTCGGCGTACAAAATTAGTAGCCTTAACTCATGCTTCTAATGTTTTGGGAACTATCAACCCTATTAAAGAAATTGCTGCATTTGTACACGATCGCGGTGCGATGATTTGTGTCGATGGCGTAGCTTATGCACCACACAGATTGATTGATGTCCAAGATTTAGATGTTGATTTTTATGCTTTGAGTTTTTATAAAGTCTATGGGTCACATCATGCTTTACTTTATGGCAAAAAAGAACATTTATTAAGATTACCTGGGCTGAACCATTATTTTATTCAACAAACAGATATACCTTATAAATTCCAACTAGGAAATGTCAATTTTGAATTAAGTTATGGAATGTTGGGTTTATGTGATTATCTCAGTGAATTAGCACAACTACACTACGATAATCAAACTGCACTGGATTTGAGAAATCAGATGGTGCAAGCATTTGATTTAATTAGCATACACGAAGAGAAGATTAGCGATCGCCTTTTAAATTACCTCAACAACAAGTCTAATGTCCGAGTCATCGGTCAATCAAAAGCTGACCGCAATTCCCGTGTGCCAACTATATCTTTTGTCGTCGATGGAGTGCATAGTTCAACTATTCCACCAAAAATTGACAAGCATTATATTGGAATTCGCTACGGAGACTTTTATGCTAAACGGTTAATTGAATATTTGGGTTTAGCATCCCAAGGTGGAATAATTAGGGTGAGTATGGTACATTACAACACCCTTGAGGAAGTTGACAGGCTGATTAAAGCTTTTGAACAGGTGTTTTAACATTCCACACCTCCCACACCTCCCACACCCCCCACACCCTCTATTGTCAAGTTTCCTCAAATAAACGATCGCCTTTATGTAATCGATAAGCGATTTGATAAGTCTGGCCTTGCGATCGCATTGTGGGAGAATGGGCTGCTAAATACCGAGAAGCAGCAACCAATACATGAGTCCCAGCCGGAGTATTACCCAGCAGGGAGTACTGACGAAAAGCTGCTTCTATTTCTTGTATTACATGAAAATCACGGTTTTCTCGCAACATCATTTTCCCCAGCATCGCCATGAGTTTTTGAGCAGAACCACCACTGTATAAATAATTTGCCACTAATTGCCCTGTCTGGTTTACTTGCTGCTGACGATTTAATAAATCGGGTAGCTGCTGGAGTAATTCTTCGGGATTTTTAACGGAGTCTTTGGGTTCTGGAAGCCTTGCTGGTGGTACATTCAAAAAACGATTTAAATACACACTCATGGCCGCATCAAATACACCTCTTAATAGTTCCACTGTTGGTACTCGTCGTAAGCCTTGATGCACGGCATTAGCAAAAGTAAATGGATGATGTGCGGAATTCCAATCCCCAAAGTCATTATTGGTATGAAAACGAGCTACACGCAGTGCTGCTGTATAAGTAACTACGCTTGCTAATTGTTCTTCAGTACAACCTGCTTGGAGTGCATTCAGTAGGGAGTCAGCGATCGCTTGGGGGTCTTCACCTAATAAAATTGGTACTAATTCATCCCAGTTACACCAAGTTCCTTGTCGAGATTTACCTGCACTTAAAACGGCGGGTAATTGCTCAAAAGCCGACTCTAAAATTGCTACCAAATCTACAGGGTAGCGCCAGGAATTAGATTCTTCCATGCGGGATGCATCGGCTAAACCCGAAACTAAGCTAGCTAAAATAGGTTCTGCTGCTTGCCAATTCACAGTATCAAGGGCTTCTAGCGCTTTGTTGATAAAATCAAGGGTGTGCCCAATATCAAGATAACGATGATCTGTAGCAGCACAGAATAACATATCTGCAACTTCCTTAGAATTAGCTCCTGAGCGAATCGCAGATACCAAACATCTTTGAGCGGCTTCACTATCACGTACCTGAATAAACTGGCGAAACCAGCTTTTAAGAGTCGGAAAATCAACTTTCGAGTTAGGTAATGGGTGAACGGGAAACAGAGGCGGCGCACCTGCGCTATCATTAGCTACTGCCGAAAGTCCTTGAAATAAAGCACGGGGTTTGTCTTCTATATCTAAATAAGGTAGTAGATTCATCATGCAGGTGTGGATAGTTAAACCGATACTCCAACCTGCTTTGTTGTAACGAGTGCCAAATTCTAGCCCCATTTGAAATGGTTGGGCTGGATTGACTCCTAGATCTAAAAGTGCGATCGTTGATTTAGCAATCACTAAGGAAATATTCTGCTTTAAACCATCTTCCAGACGTTCGCGTTGGTGGGTATGAAGGTTAATTGGAGGTGCTAAATTTACCCAAACTTCACCATCGCGGATTTCTATGGGAAAAGAAGGCACATCATCTGCCCAAGAGTCAAAGGTTCCACCACTAGCAAGATCGAAGCGGGCATAATGCCAAGGGCAGGTAACAATACCATCTTTGCAAGTGCTACCTTCTAGGGGAAAGCCCATATGTGGACAACGGTTATCTATTGCATAGACTCTATTGTCTGAGTAAAACAAAACAATAGTATGTTTTTCCTTGTGGATTAATAAGCTCCCTGCTGCCTGAACATCTGCAAGTTTAGCAACACGCGTATAATGGTCTTTATCCGTTGGAGGTTCAAATATTTGAGTCATTTAATTTGCACCCAGGTGGAATAAAAAGCTTTACTTATACTGTGGCAAAATTTTCCTTTCTTTGAGTATTCTGCAATTCTAATTTTTGTTAAAAATACCTCTAACGCTTGGAGAGAAAGCAATACGCTTGGTTAAGATTTATTGGCAAAGAAAACTGGTTTTTGAGACGCGATGAATCGCGTCTCTACATGAATACATAGCGATTTACAGTTAAGTGAGGTACAGATAATATTTTGAAACGCATTCGCCGTTAGGCGTTCCCGCAGGGTAGGGACGCTAAGTAAAGCGCAGAGGTACGCAGAGATTTGTACCTGAGCAGACTAGGAAAAGCTATAACTCAAGGGTATTAGGCTAGTGGTGTTGAAATCACTTTGTTTTAAGGTTTAATCAACTGCAAAACTTCTACCTCTTCTTGTGGAGAAATTAATGTTTTACCGAGCGGTAGAACAGCTAAAGCATTGGTTTGAGCTAAATTAATTAAATTGCCAGAACTATGACTACCGTCAGCTTTGTGAAATTCATAAACTCCATCAATTAAATGCAATTTACCCCAAAGGTAAGTTTCACGCTTACCATCCGATCGCAATTCATCGTGCGATCGCACTTTTAAAAATACTGGTTCCCAACCTGCTCTAATTCCCGAAAGTTTTTTGATCGCTGGCAGCACAAACCGCCAAAAAGTTACTAATACAGATGCTGGATTTCCTGGTAAACCAAAGTAGAGGGGGGAGGGGGGAGATGAGGGAGATGAGGGAGATGAGGGAGATGAGGGAGTGGGGAGGGTGGCGACGGTGAGGGGTTTACCTGGCCTGATGTCTACAGCTTGAATGTGGATTTTGGCTCCTAGTGATTCGAGAATTTTGTCAACATAGTCATAATCTCCCACTGAAACACCACCGGAAGATAGAACTATATCAGCGATCGCACCTGCATCGGTAATAACTTTACTCAGGGCAACTGGTTCATCTTTGACAATGCCTAATAGTAATGGTTCTGCCCCACTTTCTCTCACCAAAGCCGCCAGTGCATACTGATTAGAATCGACAATTTGCCCTGGTTGCAATGGTTCATCAACTCTTACCAACTCGTCACCAGTGGAAAAAATTGCTACGCGCGGACGACGGTAAACATTTAAATTTGCACACTGTGCTGCTGCCAACACGGCAATTTCTGGGGCATTTAACTTAATACCTGCTGGTAGTAGTTGTGTTCCAGCTTGGTAAAAAGCTGCTTTTTTTCTGACAAATTCTTGGGATTGTGGCGCGGCTAGGATGAAAACGCGGTTTTCTTCTCGCCGCGTTTTTTCTTGCATAACCACAGTGTCGGCTGCTGCTGGCATCAGGGCACCTGTGAAAATCCGCGCTGCTTGCCCTGCCTGAATCGTACACTTGGGCTGATACCCAGCCGGAATTTCTTCAATAATTTCCAAAACGGTTGGTTGTTCGGCGCTAGAGTGCTGCACATCTTCGTACCGCACTGCATACCCATCCATCGCTGAGTTATCCCAATGGGGAAAATCTAAAGGACTGGTGACAGGCGTTGCCAAAATCCGACTCTCGGCTGCGAACAAATCTACAATTTCTGTATCCCGCTGGTTATCCAACGGCTGCACCAAATTTAAGATCGTTGCTTGTGCATTGCTGACTGATAGCATAGCCAATGGCTCCGGTTTTGTACTCTTAGATTAATTAATATAGCGATCGCACTCAAAGCAAAAGGCCCTTTTAAAACATCCCTTATACTAAGACAGCATTGCAGGTAATTTCCTAAAAGAAATTACATATTTCTCTCCAATGTTCCGTTTTAAGATCTGAATCGCCGCTTCATGATATTTCTGCCCAGCACTAGAAGCACAGCCATCTGATACAACGAACGTCTCAAATCCAGCATCAAATAGTCCCAAAGTTGTAGCCATCACACAAGCGTCTGTATCGACTCCACACACTGCGACTGTATTAATATCCATACTTTCCAGGGCTTGAAGCAGGGTAGGTAAAAACGCAGAATATGAAGGCTTATCAAAGGTTTTGCTGACAACCGGAATTAAGGTTTTAGAAAGCTCCGTTTCCTGTCCAAATACCATCTCGTTCCAGTTGAGTTGACGTGAGAAGTTAGGATTCTGGTTAAAAAAGCGAGTTGCCCAAACCTGATGAAACTGACTAGCATGAGCAACCACCTTTGGTACAACCGCTTGACATTTAGGTGTGATTAAAAAGCCATTTTGTAAATCTACCGCTAACAAAATCCCTTTACGTTGCTTTAAAGTAGACTGCACCCGCGCTTTCTGGGCACAGGCAATTTGGACGGTTGCCAATGTTCCTCCTAAGGTGATAGTACCTTAAAGGATAGCTCTTCTATTGATTCTTTTTTCTAGCATAGTGTTTATTTACTACTTACCTATTGCTGAGTCTAAATTGGGCGTTGCAAAACAGTGCTGTAGGGGCACAGCATTGCTGTGCCCTTACGAAAGATGTGGTTTTTAAACTTATTTATATTTGGTATTTATTGTCGATGCGTAAGTCCTATATATTTTCTAGGATCAAAGTTTCAGGGGAAGGTTAATTTGAAAAGTTGAACCTTGACCAACTGAACTTTTGACAGTTATTTGCCCATTGTATCCTTGCACAATTTGTTGAGCGATCGCCAGTCCGAGTCCAAAGCCGCCTGTTTGCCGAGAGCGAACGGTATCTACACGATAAAAGCGATCGAAGATATGCGGTAAATCAGCAGTGGGAATGCCAATGCCGTTGTCTTTAACTTGAATTACCGCCCAGTGAGGCTGGGTAAAAAGATTTAATTCTACCTTACCGTCTGCTGGCGTGTATTTGAAAGCATTAGTCAGTAGATTAATCACGGCTTGCTTGAGCAAATTGGCATCAGCTTCTAACATCACGGGTTGTTCTGGAAACTGGGCGTTGAAATTGAGGTTTTGGGCGGGAGCCTGGGCTGCAAAATCTTCGGCAAGGGATTTCAAGATTTCGCGCAAGTCAACGGGTTTTAATATGGTGTCCGTCAGCGAACCATTATGACGGGACAGGAAAAGCAGATTATTAATCAGCGTACTCATGGATTTAGCAGTTTCGGCAATATTTTGCAACCGCAATCTTTGTTCAGATAAATCTTCCGGTGGCATTAAAGCAACCTGGGCATTACTTAATACGGTAGCAACGGGTGCCCGTAATTCATGAGAAGCATCAGCTGTAAATCGCTGCAATTGCTGATAAGCCCGCAGACTTGGCCGCATCGCCAACCCGCCCAAAAACCAACCCGTGATTCCAATTACACCAAAAGTAACAGGAACCCCCAAAGTGAGAAACAAGCGGGCTTGGTTCAGGCTACTACGTAGAGAGTTCATGGGAACCGCCGTTTGGAAATAGCCAATTAACTCCTTATCTGACAAAACAGGAAGTGTGACTTGGCGAACCCAGCTTGTTTTAGTGGGAGAATCTGAATTTAGTGGTATTTCCAGGGTTTCAAATCCTGGTTCACCTGTGAGTTGTTTATTAGCAGACGAACCGATAAACTGCACCAGTTGTTTCTGAGAGTTATACCACCGAGCGTATACTAGTCCACCATTCAAAGATGCACCATTTTCTAGAGGAATTTGTTGGCTGCGTTGATTTTGCCATTGACTTTGATAAAGTGAGTATTCAGTTTTGGCAGCAAAAGCTTTACTTTGTGAAAATAGTTCGTCATCAAAAAGCCGCAACTGTTCTTCCACACTCAGACAGTAGCCCACCCCAGCAAACGCAAACAAAATTCCACCCATCGACAGGGCAAACCAGTGAGCAAGATTACGGCGGCTATGTTCAAACATTCATCATTAGTCATTAGTCAAAACCTTTCGGGTAGGGAAAAGGGGAAAGGTTAAAGGGAAAAGGAGAGATTTTCCCTTTACCCCTTACCCTTTTCCCTTTTCCCCATCTCCCCATTCTAATTCGGCGGATTTAACCGATAGCCCATACGATGCACTGTTTCTATCCAATCTTTGACGCCAATAGTTTGTAGGCGTTGGCGTAAACGGCGAACTAAGGTGGTAACTGCGTTGCTTTCGGGTTCTTCTCCCCAATTCCAAAGGGCTTGCTCAATTTGGCCATGAGATAAGACTTGGCGGGGATGACGCATCATATATTCCATTAATTGAAACTCGCGGCTAGAAAGTTGAGTTGTTAAGGAACCACGTTCAAGTATCAAATTCGATAAATGAAGTTGCAAGTCGCCCAGGGTAAGTATATCTCCTTGCCACATTGGCGATCGCCTTCCTAATGCCCGCACCCGTGCTAATAACTCCACCACATCCACAGGCTTAACTAAGTAATCATCGGCTCCAGCATCTAAACCTCTGACTTTATCTGAAACGGTGTCTTTCGCCGTCAGCATCAGGATGGGAGCCAGTTTACCTGCCCTTCGATATTCTTGACACAATTCTACACCGCTGACTTTTGGCAACATCCAATCTAAAATCAGCAAATCATAGTTTTTGCGAAAGACAAACCACTGCGCTGTTTCGCCATCAGTTAACGCATCTACTATATGCCCCGCTTTTAACAATGCTGCTCGCAGTGGCTCTAACTGTGATGGGTCATCTTCTACTAGTAAGATCAACATCCAATTTGCTTAGCTTTCTGTCTTTGCTTACTTCCTAGTCTTAAGATTTAAGCTGAAACAATAACACAAAAGTAACAGTAAGTATTCTATCTCATAACTTCCATGCAACAACTTCAACGTTTTCAAGTGTTGCGATCGCTGGGCTTTGTGTTTTGGTTGTCCTTGCCGTTGATTGGACTAGTTTTTTGGTTGGGAAGCGGCTTTATTGGAGATCGGATTTTAAGTCACTCCCGCGTCACCAAAAAATATCTGCTAGCCGATACCCAATCGGCACGGCAAATGATGAAAAGAGTAGTAGCGATCGAAGTGCAAATCATTCCACAACAAGGAATTTCACGGGTGAACGTTAAAACGAGTAGCTCAGTTCTCAAAACCATAGTATTTGAATTCCCAGTCACCGATATGAGCCAACTTCAAGCTACTCTCAGTCAAGAATTAGGCTTACCACGCGATCGCGTTAAGGAACTGGTTGTGGAAGTGGGGGAGTAGGGGGTGTGGGAGGTGTGGGAGGTGTGGGAGGTGTGGGGGAGTTAGAACTTAAGTTATTAAGCTTAAATACTCGTGAATGAGTATTTGAACTCCATTAATGAGGCTTTGAACTCCATTAATGAGCCTTTAAACTTTACATGCGCCATGCCCCATGCCCAACTTCGTTTGACATTTGCTTGTCATATTTATCCCATAAACTACAAAAAAGTAATGTAATTTTACATTTTTCCAAAATAATTGACTTTTTGACTCCATCTTTAACCTTAATAGCTCATTGTCGATATGGATGATACTTCTGAAGCTCAAGTTTTAGCCATTGAAACCCAAGCAGATACTTCATAGACTTCTTGCAGAACTCGGTTAAAGAGGAAGAATCAAAGGTATAAATTTTTCCTTTTTTCTTTCTCCTTTAACCCTTCCTTCTTCAAAAGACTGCAAACTCAGTTTAAATACAATACATTCCTTCTCTTTCTCTCTTTTCTCTGTGTCCTCTGCGCCTCTGTGGTTCGTTAAAAAAATTGACTTCGATCGAGAATTAAGCTTTAACCCAAAGGCATTGTGTTGACTAGTGGTCTAGCTTTTTCCACCATTTTGACTCCCACCGTCGTACCCGCACTCATGGGTTTACTACAGGATATCTCTGGACGCAAATCAGGGCGATCGGTAATTCCCAAAAATCCAGACAAAGTAGTTAGTTAATGGACTTCTTACAAAAGTCCTTTTCTTGGCTCTCTTCTTTGCGCGGCAGTCGCTCATGGGGGAAACCCCCAACACCGCGCTGCCTTGTCTTTGCGTGTTAGCGAACGCGAGTGCGTCTCGTAGAGAAGCGGGGCGTAGCCCGACAAAAAATTATTTATGCAAGAAGTCTAATAGAATTCCCAGAAAATTAAATGTAGGGTGTATTGTCGCCAAGCGCCGCACCCTCAATAATTGAAGATATAGGTTCTGATGGTCGGAAACCTCTCTTCAAGACGCTACGCAATTATCAATGAATCCGAAGAAACCCAGCTTTTTCAATTATATTTTGTCCTTCATTACTTAACAGATAATTAGCGAAGAATTCTCCGGCTTTTTCCTCCTCTTGACCATTTTTTTTCACAATTACAAATAAGTAACGGGTAATCGTATAATCATCATTTTTTAACACATCAATATTAATTTTGTGATTTTCCCAAGGACACTTTATCCCTGGTATATTTCCATTTTTATCTACAGCAATTACTTTACCAAGCTCCCGAATAATTGGTAGAGTTTTAACAATACATTGGTTAATTACTTCCGAAGCTGAAGCATAATAAATAGCTCCATCATTGAGATTTTTTCCTACTTTTTTTAGGGCATGGTTAGTAGTAGAAATAAACTTAACATTTGCACCAAAATTATCGTTTACCAAAATATTCTCTTTGAAAAATTCAGTTGTACCACTGTCATCAGGGCGAGAATAGGGTGTAATTTTAAGATTCGGGCCACCCACCTCTTGCCAGTTGGTAATTTCACCTGTATAAATACCTTTCAATTGCTCTATACTCAAACCAGGAATATTCAAACTGGGGTGAACAGCGATCGCAATGGCATCGATCGCAACAGGTACTTGCTTTAGCTTTATCCCTAAATTAGCCGCACGCAGAAACTCATAATCTCTAATATATCGTGAAGATTCAGCAAGGGATATTTGACCTTCTAATAACATTTTTATTCCTGTACCTGAACCTAATTTAAAGGTAGGATGTGTATGGTATATCAGATTAAATTGTGGCCATTTAGCTGGAATTTTTTTATCGACTAATTCTCTAATTGGTTCCCAAGAAGTACTGCCTCCGTATAGAAATGTTCCCGACGGCGGCAATGGTAATACTATATTGCAAGCAAACCAGAACATACATACTAAAAGTACGCTAACTAAGCTAGTTACTAACCAAAATCTGATATTTTTATTAATTGTATGACTTAAATTATTTGGCTTTTCAAAAGTAGTCTCTTTTGGCTTATTACCACACATTATTCGCCAAGTCAACGGCTCGATATTGGGTTCAATACAAATTGTCGGTAACCAAATTGCACCTGGATATTCTGATTTAAAGTGTTCTAGGCGTTTGCGTGCTTTTTGGACAGAAGTAAATAGAGAGTTATTGCCTGTAAATTCTTGAAAAAAGTATTTCAAAAACTCTACAGCTACTAAATCTGGCACAGGTTCGCGCATGACTATAATCCGAGGTAAATGTAGCTGTAAAAGTTGGTGAGCAAATCCCAAACCATCACAAGAGTTAAAAATTGCTAATTGCAATCCTTTGGAAATAGCTTGTTTTAAAGCTTCTTGAAACTCTTGAATACTCAAGCTATCTTTATCGTTAAGTTCAATCCAACCTATCTGTCCATCTTTTTGACTGCCACTGTGTCCCGTGAAAACAAAAATATGGTAGCCTTGTTTATTCCAAAGAGCTTCACACAATTCCTTGCGACTGGGTTGCATTAAACAGATTACTTCTACCTCATTTTCCTCAAGCTGTTGAATTACTTTTAAATCATCTTTTGTGTTAATACTATCACTTCTACCAACGGCAACCAAAATTCTGATATTTTTGCTTTTTGGAACTACTTTATTTATCAGTTTACCTACATTTTTAGGTGAACTAAATGCAACTTCGACTTGGGGATAGTGTTGTTCAAATAAATCCCATTCTTGCCAAGGTATACGACGTAAATCTATATCTTTAGCATCAATAATGATGGTAACTTCTTCATTTAAATGATGCAATTGGTGGGCGATCGCTATTAATCTATCTCGAATTGGCCGCCACCTACTCTCTGATGAATTCAGCCATTCATTGAGATACTTTTTGACTGCTACTGTGTGTTCTCCGTGGGAATAAATGGTCACTGTTTTGGGTGCGAGACGTAAGCCTGGCGCTGGAGCAACACAAGAACGCACAGCTTCGATTTGACGATAGGCTGACTGCCATTGGTTAAAGGAAGATTTTAGTTCTGGGAGTAATGGAGGTAAGAAGCCCTCTGTTTCTTCCTCCAAGTTCTTCACCCTCAAAATTACTAAAAATCCTTCTTGAGAGGTACGTCTGAATTTCAAGTTGACTGTCGTCACGTCGCTTCGCTCCGAATTCAAAATTCAAAATTCAAAATTAATCATTCCCCATAAATAATGGCGCTAGTATCCTTTTTGTTTTCGGTCATTGCTTTTTCCTTTTGTTGAATGCTCTTAAACAACAAACTTTTCTATCAGCCTTGTTACCCCTAAGAGGTTGTTTGAAAAGTATTTCGCTGTGACTTTAGGCACTTTTAGATCCCCCCTTACCCACGCCAGTCGCTCATGGGGGAAACCCCCAAGACCGCGCTGGCTCCCCTTAAAAAGGGTGGAACCGGAGTTAAAGTCCCCCAATTTATCGGGAGATTTAGGGGGATCTAGAACGTTTTGCTACTAAGAAGAGGACTTTTCAAACACCTTCTAAGACTATTTTGACACTGAATTTCCCTAATCTTTGTTCTAAAATTGCCACATCCCATAACCACAAGCACTTTCAGTCGATAGTTTTAGCTAATCTTAGTGCCATTTTCACTCAGCCATTTCATAAAAATAGAAATACTTCATGTGAATGTAAGTAGAGTAGCAAGCATAAATAAGGAGAGTGTTGATATCTGGTCACAAAGTGGCTGTTATGGTAGCTAAAAAATCACTGCAATCAACGTAAGAATGAGGTGTTGTAACGATTGATAAAAAATCTCGCTTTTGAACTTGAAATGCTTGTTTTGAAATCTTTACCACTACCAAAAACCGTATGTTGAACTTTGAAAACAACCAATCTATGAATTTGCAGCAACTAGAGTTATACAAACGAATTCAGGCTTTTTCGTTAGATGAGTCTGATTCTGAATTAACTTTCGGTAAACGATTAGCAAAAGAAAATTCTTGGTCTTTAAACTACACTCAGAGGGTGATTGAAGAATACAAAAAATTTGCGTTTCTTGCAGTTGCAGCAGGCCATCCAGTTACACCATCAGATTCAGTAGATCGAATCTGGCATTTGCATTTGAACTACACGCGTTCATATTGGCAGGAATTTTGTCCAAATATTCTACAGATGTCATTGCATCACGAACCCGGCCGTGGAGGTTCATCGGAAAGGTTAAAGTTTGATGAATGGTACAACAAGACATTAGAAAGCTATAAACGCTTTTTTGATGAGGTTCCTCCAGTAGACATCTGGCCTCAACCAAAAGATAAATTTGTCAGAGATTTGCACTCTTTACAACTGAACGAACAGCAACATTCGATTATCCCCAAGCCTTCTTTGTTGAAGGTGCAACTAAATCAAGCAGTACTTTCTTCTCTCTTGTTCGCTTTGATAGCTGCGGTCATTTGCTGGCAAGGGGTTCCTATCCTGCTTAATTTACTCAACTTTAGAGGGCCGGAATTTTTAAATTTCTACTTCCTGTTGTCAATTGTTGTAGTAGTCCTAGCATTGCTTATTCGAGATTTTCTACGGCTACCTGATGGCAATCCGGTGAAACAACCCGTACAGCTTGATGCCTATGAAACTGCCTACCTTGCAAATGGCAAAAATCACGTTCTAGATACTGCGATCGCTAGTTTAGTACAGAAGGAATACGCGATCGTAGACACACAAAAACGAATGCTTGTTTTAAAAGAATCTGTAAAAGAATTGTCTCATCCTATAGAGCGAGCAGTTGCAGATGCCATTGCATTAGATGGACATATTGATACCATTCGCAGTGGGTTTATTGAGGCAACAGATGAGATTCGGGAGCAATTGCGCCAACTTGGTCTTTTAGTGAACCAGAAACAATCTTTCAATGTTAAAACTTACCCAACAATATTAATCGCTGGCTGGTTAGGATTGGGTATTGCCAAGATTTGTGTAGGAATTTCTCGCCATAAGCCTGTTGCTTATCTAACCATAATGTGTATCTTCGTCAGTATTATTGCGTTATGGTTCTTGCTGAGTTCTACCCATCGGAGTCGTTATGGCGATCGCATCCTCCAAGAACTTCACACACAAATACAACCCTTAGCAGCAATTAGGAATACAGATTCCAAACTCATAATCGCATTTGCTCTTTTGGGTATCACAAGTTTACCAAATGATGTGTTTGCTGACTTGAAGAAGGTACTTGCTCCCGCATCTAGTAGTACTGGTAGTAGTAGCAGTGGTTGTGGTGGCAGTAGTTGTGGAAGTAGTTGTGGCAGTAGTTGTGGCAGTAGTTGTGGCGGTGGTTGCGGTGGTTGTGGTGGTGGATAGTAACGTAACAACATTAATTTCAGCACACACAACGGAAGCATAGACCAAAAAACTTGTAGAGACGGCGATTTATCGCGTCTGGTAAAACCCACAATTTTGTAAAATTAGCCCTAAACTAAAGTCTTGTAACAGGTGGCAAAAAATTACTTGTGGGGTCTCATCGAGTTTTTCAGGCTCAAACAAAGCGATCGCCATCGATAGTCATGGTTTACACGGCAGCAAGTAGCTAACCCATCATCCTAATATAAACAACAGGAGCGATCGCTATTTCCCAACCCTTAAATAAAAATACTTGTTTTGTATGACCATCGAACGCGTTCGGCAAAAACACTATCCCAAGGCTGATATTGGGCGGCGAGGTATGGCATTGGGGTTAGATTTCTTTGTTGTCTGGTTAATCAGTTCTTTACTGGGAAGCGGCGATATTGGGATTCAATTTGCTCAAATCCTAGTTTTTCTGATGTTTTGGCTGATTTTACGGGTGGTGGTGGCATACAACAATCGAGGACAAAGTTTAGGGCGTTGGGCGTTTGATTTAAAGGTACTGGAAGTCAAAGATAGAGAAGTAATGGGCAGAGTCCCAGATTTACTGGCGCTAGTGAAGCGAGAGGCGATTCTTGGGTTGGGTGCGCTTTTAGTCTCAATAGCCTTAAGCAATATTACAGCCAATCCCACTGCTATACTGCTAGTATTTCCTTTAGCAATTGATTGTGGCACTGCCTTATCTGATGCTCAGATGCGGCAAGCTTTACACGATCGCTTTTGCGGAACTTTTATAGTTTCTTCCCGTCGTGGCTACTCGCTGGATATTAAAATCAAAAAATTAGTTGAAAATATCCGCCGCAATGTGAGAAGATAGTCATTTGTGTTAATTCTCTTCAGGCTTTATTGTTTGTAAGATTATGGCTAAGAGTAAAGGTGCCCGCATCATCGTGACATTAGAATGTACCGAGTGTCGGACAAATCCAGAAAAGCGTTCTGCTGGTGTATCGCGTTACACCAGTACAAAGAATCGCCGCAACACGACCAACAGGCTAGAACTGAAAAAGTTCTGCACCCACTGTAACAAACATACCGTTCACAAGGAAATTAAGTAGAAATGAGTTATTTCCGTCGTCGGCTTTCTCCGATTAAGCCAGGAGAACCAATAGATTATAAAGATGTTGATTTGTTGCGTAAGTTTATCACCGAGCGGGGCAAGATACTGCCACGGCGGATTACAGGGCTTACGTCTCAGCAACAGCGAGAGTTGACATTAGCAATTAAGCGATCGCGGATTGTGGCTTTGTTGCCATTTATCAATGCGGAAGGCTAAAAAGAGTTATGAGTGATGAGTTATGAGTGATGAGTTATGAATCAAAACTCCTAACTCCTAACTCCTAACTTAAAATTATTTAAACTGTTCATTAAAAAAATAAAGTGCGAGAGTTGTGGAGAAGGGGACGCTAGTTGAATTTAGGGTTCAAGGCGATCGCCGTCTGGGCATCGTAGAACGTCCAGACGGTAAAACCCGCTGGTTTGTGGTAGACGAACGCGGTCAATCCCACAGCCTCGCGCCTAGACAAGTAACCTATACAGTTAACAAAGAGACCTATAAGCCATCGGATATTCCCGGCTTTCTAGAGCAAGTGAAGCCCTATTTAGATCCGTCTAGCTTGGAAGTAGCTTGGGAATTACTGGTTGAAGGTGGGGAAACAATCACCCCAAACGAAATGGCGAATCTGCTATTTTCAGAATCGGGTGCGCCCCATTGTTACGCTGCCCATTGCCTGTTATCAGACGACAAACTGTATTTCAAGCAAAAAGGAGACGCTTACGAAGCCCGAACTGCTGTTGCTGTTGCAGAACGCAAGCACCAGATAGAAGTAGAGGCACTCAAAGCTAAGGGACAGCAGGAATTTTTAGCTCGTGTAGAGCAGGCGCTCAAAGGTGAAGCAGTAGAGTGGGGCCGGCACGATCGCCAGCGTTTGGAAGGACTAGAAAAATACGCAGCGCTGCTTGCTGACACCGTGCGGATGGGGGTAAATTATGATACTCTGGCTCGTGCTTATCCTCCCTCAGCCCCAGTATTAGAAACTATGACCTTGCTGGGACGCCCCACAACACCCCCAGGAGCCTTTCAATTATTGGTAGATTTGGGTTGGTGGAGTCCTCATGAAAACTTGTTCCTGCGTCGTTCTTCAATTCCGATTCAGTTTCCTCATAAGGTATTAGAAGTGGCGCAACAACGTTTGGATTTCCCACCAACTGACTCAGATACCAACCGCTTGGATCTGACTCATCTGAAGGTCTACACCATTGATGATGAAACTACCACAGAAATCGACGACGGTTTGAGTTGGGAAGTACTGCCCGATGGACGAGAACGCCTGTGGGTACATATCGCCGATCCCACAAGATGGTTAGTTCCGGAAGATGAACTAGATTTAGAAGCGAGAAAACGAGGTAGTACAGTATATTTACCTACGGGAATGATTCCCATGTTTCCAGAAATCTTGGCAACTGGGCCAATGAGTCTGGTACAGGGACAGATTTGTTGTGCCCTGAGTTTCGGAATTGTTTTAGGTACAACTGGAGCAGTAGAAGATTACAGCATTCATACCAGCTTAATTAAGCCGACTTATCGCCTCACCTACGAAGATGTAGATGAAATGCTGCAATTGGGGGTACAGGCAGAACCAGAAATTGAAGCGATCGCCACTTGGGCAACCCGACGCAAAACTTGGCGTTATGCCCAAGGAGCAATTAGCATCAACATGCCTGAGGCAGCGATCAAAGTCAAAGATGACGAAATCAATATTGACATTTTGGACGATTCCCGCTCTCGGCAACTGGTAGCAGAAATGATGATTCTTGCCGGTGAAGTTGCTGCCCGCTACGGTCAAAGACACAACATCCCCCTGCCCTTTCGCGGCCAACCACAGCCAGAATTACCTCCAGACGAAGAATTACTTCTGCTACCAGCGGGATTTGTTCGCGCTTGCGCCATGCGGCGTTGTATGCCCAAAAGTGAAATGAGCATTACGCCTTTGCGTCATGCGGGTTTGGGTTTGGATACCTACACCCAAGCAACTTCTCCCATCCGCCGTTACAGCGATTTGTTGACTCACTTCCAACTGAAAGCCCACTTGCGGGGTGAAGTTTTGCCATTTTCCGCCGAACAACTCAAAGAAGTAATGATGACTGTTACCAGCATCACCCAAGAAGTGACGATGGTAGAACGGCAAACTAATAGGTATTATGCTTTAGAGTATTTGCGCCGTCATCCGGAGCAAATTTGGAACGTGACAGTATTAATGTGGCTGCGGGAAGACAGCAACTTAGCCCTAATTTTGTTAGAAGATTTGGGCTTGCAATTACCAATGGTCTTCAAACGTTCTGTAAATTTGGGCGAACAGATATTAGTCAAAGTTATCCACGCCGATCCGCAAAAAGATATGATCCAGTTTCAGGAAATAATTTATCAAGAAGCCCAAACAGCAGCAAATTAACCTTAACGAGCATAAGTTTTATTATCTCTGCGGTACACCGATTCGAGCTAACTGCGAAAATTGCGGTGAATTGGTGTTGTATTTAAGACACCGCATTTGACCCATTTGTGGCTGTCCTGATAAAACGCTAAGTAGCTAGACATGATTAAATATAAAACGCTTAACGGAGTAATTAGCTTTGTTAGCCCGATTTTCAATAGCATGAATGAGAGCGATGCCTGCGGCGGGCTACGCCTACGCTAATTCATACTCATCTTCAAAAATTTGTGAAGAAAGCTCATCGCGTTTGAGGTGCAACCACTGATCTTCAATACGGTTCATTTGAGGCGAGTATGGAGGTAAGAAAAAAATGTACAACCCTTGTTGTTGCCAACGTTGCCAGTGTTGTTGAACTTTTTTGCTGCGATGAAATGATGCTCCATCCTGAATAATGACAGTTATCTGACCCGTTTGTTCAAGACGTTGTTGAGCTAAATGTGCCTGCCATTCAAGCAGTTGCAAGTAACGTTCGCTATTGAAACCACCGACTACAGCACCATATTCAAAACGCAAGCTGCGGCTCCCAAAAACCAAGAACACTAATTCTTCTGCCTCTTCTACGGGGTTGATTAATTGATTTTTGTTCGCCACGTTTGGAATAAGAATAATTGAGCGAACTTGTTCGTTCAAACCCAGATTCATCAAGATATTTTAAACAAATTAATTCATTACTAGCCCACTGACATAACATCAACCAATCAGCACGTTTGCCATCTTGGAATGATGTTGATTTTGGAATCGGTGGTTTATGCCTTAACCGTTTCCAGGCATAATCTTTTTTTTTAGAATTCGGCTCACTTGTCTACTACTGAGCGAGATTCCACGTTCAGCCACCAGACGTTGTTGTAGTTGACGACTTGTATAGCTACGTTCTTCCTCTAGCCATTGTTCAACCGCATTTATATCTTCTAAACTCCACTTCCGCTTTCCTCCACGTCCGGGTGCTTCCCACAATCCACCTAATCCCAGGTTTTCCCATCTACGTAATGTTGCTCTAACTGTATGCTCATGAATATGTAAGTGACCAGCAATCATTGGCACTGTTAAACCATCTGCATTCAGTCGTAATGCGTTAGCGAAGCTCCTCCCTTAGGAGGCTCGCTCTAATTTTGACTCTTCGAGGTACATTATCTGCAAGGCTTAACTCCTGCAAGGTTTTGTCTTCTTCTGTTGTCAGCTTTATTCTTAGTGCTGTCGGCATTTTCAGTTATTTGCTCTGTTCTACTTTTATCTTATAATTTTTCATGTCTAGCTACTTAGCAGCAAGTTACTGTGAACTGTCAAGAATCACCGACCTTGAAGGTCGGTGAGTATGTCAACAAACAGGTAAATCAGCAGCACTATTGATGTTTTTTAGAATTAAATCGGGGCTACTACGTTTAATTAAGCCAGTTAGAACTTTACCAGGGCCGATTTCGATTACTTGCTGGATGCCGTTGGCTGGTAATTGCAGAGAAATTTCTCGCCAGCGTACTGAACCCGTCATTTGTTTGTTGAGGCGTTGCTTCAAAATCTCGGCATCAATAGACGGAATTGGTTCTATGTTAGATAAAACTGGGACAACAGCTGGCTCAAATTCCACAGATTGCAGAATGTCTTGAAATTCCGCAGCAGCAGCAGCAACTAAATGTGAATGAAATGCTCCAGAAACTTTTAAGGGAATAGCACGTTTGGCTTTAACTTGAGACATCACAGTTTGTACAGCGTCGGCTGTGCCCGAAATTACCACTTGAGCCGGACTGTTGTCATTTGCCACTACTACATCAGGGGTTTCGGCAATGACTTTTTCCAACTGTCCGCGGTCAAAGTTCATTAGAGCTGCCATCATACCACCAGAGGCACTATCCATGAGTTCTGCACGACGCTTCACCAAATATAAACCAGCCGACCACTCAAAGACACCCGCAATATAAAGGGCAACATATTCTCCCAAACTATGTCCAGCAACTAAATCTGGTTGGTGCCCCCGTTCCCGAAGCAGGTCAGCAAGAATACTTTCAACCACATAAAGACTCGGCTGAGTGTATAGCGTCTGTGATAACTTTTCTTCTTGTGTTTGACATATTTCCGTCACAGACCAGCCTAAAATTGCCTCGGCCTGGGCAAATTTGTCTTTAGCGGCAGGTACATCTAATAAGTCTATTCCCATTCCCAGTGCTTGAGAACCTTGTCCGGGAAACACCCATGCAGTTTTAGTCATTGGTCGTTAGTCAGAAAAGTGAGGAGTGAGGAGTGAGGAGTGAGGAGTGAGGAGTGAAGAGTGAGGAGTGAAGAGTGAGGAGTGAGGAGTGAGGAGTGAGGAGTTAAAACTCATAACTCTTAACTCCAAACTCTTAATTCCTAACTCCTAACTCCTAACTCCTAACTCTTCACTTTCCCCATTGAAAAATTGCTGCACCCCATGTAAGACCGGCACCAAAGCCGGATGTTGCAACGATATGATTGGGTTTAATTTTGCCTTGGCGTACTGCTTCATCTAAAGCCAGGGGAATAGAAGCAGCGGAGGTATTGCCATACTGGGCGAGATTACTGATAACTTTATCTTCTGGGATATTTAGGCGTTGGGCAACGGCATCAATAATCCGCTGATTAGCTTGATGTAAGACTAGCCAATCGATGTGGTCAACAGTGAGGTTGGCTTGAAACAAGGCTTTGTCAATAATTTCTGGCACTTTTTGGACGGCGAAGCGGTAGACTTCTTTGCCGTTCATAGTAATGGGTTGGTAAGTGCCTTTAGTGACATTTATACCAGGGAGTAGTTCTTGGGATGAGCCTGTATAGCCAAGGTTCAGGTAATGGTTTTGAGTACCGTCGCTTTTAAGGGCAAAACCTAATAAGCGATCGCTTTTGGATGCCTGCAATACTACTGCCCCTGCACCATCGCCGAATAATACACAAGTGCGCCTATCTTGCCAATCTACCCAACGAGAGAGGATATCTGCTCCTATCAACAGTACATTTTGATAGACACCTGTTCTGATGTATTGGGCTGCTGTAACCAGTCCAAACACAAAGCCGGAACAGGCTGCCGTCAAGTCAAAGGCTACTGCTTTGGTGGCTCCCAATTTAGCCTGTACTTGACAAGCACTACCAAATAGATCGTCAGGGGTGGAAGTCGCCAGCAAGATCAGATCTAGGTCTTCTGGTTTAATTCCCGCAGCTGCGATCGCCTGATTGCTCGCAGCTGTAGCGAGTACACTTAAAGACTCTGATGGTAGCGCTAATCGTCGTTGACAAATTCCGGTTCTTGTGGTAATCCACTCGTCTGATGTTTCAACCAGTTCTGTTAATTTCTGGTTGTGTAGGGAAGTTGCTGGTACTGCTGAGCCACTTCCTGTAATTGCCATACCTAAGTTATGCACACCTAATCTCCCGAGCTATCAGCTTTTTGTCTTTTGTCTTTTGTCATTTGTCATTTGTCCTTTGTCATTTGTCGCTCGTAACTGATGACCAATGACTAATGACTAATGACTGATTGCTAACCGCTCTCCCGCTCTAGGAGATATTGGGACTGAATTCGTTGCAGTACCTGGTTGTCAACAGCTTCTTTTGCCATGCGAATTGCATTAAAAATTGAAGGTGCTTGTGAGCTACCGTGACCAATCAAACAAACTCCTGCCACGCCTAAGAGCAAGGCGCCGCCGTGTTCTGCGTGATCCATCCGCTGCTTGATCCGCTTGAGGTTAGGTTTTAAGAGTGCTGAGCCGATTTGACCGTGTAATCCTTGGGGTAATTCTTCGCGTAAGATTTGCAGAATTACTTCTCCCACAGCTTCGGCAAATTTTAACAAGACATTGCCGACAAAACCATCACAGACAATCACATCGAAATGACCAGAAAGCACATCACGCCCTTCGGCATTACCAATAAAATTAATTTGGGAATTTTCCCGTAGCAGTTGGTGGGCGCGGACAGCTGCATCATTCCCCTTAGAGTCTTCTTCACCGATATTCAACAAACCCACTTTCGGTTCAGTTGTACCCAAGACATATTGACTGTAAGCCGATCCCATGACAGCAAACTGCTCTAGAAACTTCGGACGGCAATCTACATTTGCGCCGACATCAAGTACTAGCACTGGCTTACCAGCTACGATGGTGGGGAAAACAGTCCCAATGGCTGGGCGGTCAACTCCTGGTAATCGTCCCAAGCGAAGCAAAGCTGATGCCATCGCTGCGCCAGAGTGACCTGCTGAAAATACTGCGTCTGCCCGTTGCTGCTTGACCAAATCCATCGCCACATTGATAGAAGCGTTGCGTTTGCGTCTAACTGCGTTTAAAGGCTCCTCATCCATTGCGATCGCTTCCTGTGCGGTCACGATCTCCACCTGCCCTAAATTCGTTTTTGGCGGTAAGGCAGCTTCAATTTGTTGGGGATCACCAACCAACAATACATCTACACCCAATTCTTCACTTGCTCGCAATGCGCCAGCAACAATTTCAGCGGGTGCGTGATCCCCTCCCATTGCGTCAATTGCGATCCGTACACGAGTCGATCCCATTGCTTAGAGCTTCTAGAAACCTTACAAATTTTACCAGATGGCTGGCCAAAGATAGCACGAATTGTTGAAGACTAGGGAGTGGGGCATTGGGAATGGAGAAAGGGAAAGGGGTAAGGGGGAAAGGTTAAATTTATCCCTTTACCCTTTACCCTTTAACCTTTTCCCTTGCCCTTTTGCTCCCCACTCCCTACTTTCTATTCCCCAGCCCCCAATACCCAGTCAACCAGAGTCCGAACGCCGTAGCCAGTTGCGCCGGCGCTGTTGTAGCCGTTTTCTTTATCTGTCCATACTGGACCGGCTATATCTAAGTGCGCCCAAGGGGTTTCTTTAACGAATTCTTTCAGGAAAAGGGCGGCGGTAATGGAACCACCTGGACGCGGGCCGGTGTTTTTCATATCGGCGATGCCAGATTTCAGCCCTTCAAAATATTTTTCTTCCATTGGCATCCGCCAAATCTTCTCGCCTGAAGTTTGGGCGGCTTTTTCCAATTGGGAAGCTACTGCATCATCGGGAGTATATAATCCGGCAATATCCTCACCTAAGGCGATGACGTTGGCACCTGTGAGGGTGGCTAAATCAACGATCGCATCTAATCCCAATTTGTCGGTATACACTAAGGCATCTGCTAGGGTCAAACGTCCTTCAGCGTCGGTGTTGTTGACTTCGATTGTTTTGCCGTTTGATGCTGTGAGAACGTCTCCTGGGTGCATGGCGCGACCGCTAATCATGTTTTCGGTCGCCGCTGAGATAAAGTGAACTTCGGAATCTGGCTTGATTTGAGCGATCGCTTTTGCTGCACCCAAGGTTGCAGCTGCACCGCCCATGTCAATTTTCATGGTTTCGATGCCGCTACCAGCACCTTTAATGTTAAGTCCGCCGGAGTCGAAGGTTAAACCTTTGCCAATAATTGCGAGTTTCTTTTTGGGTGTACCTTCTGGCTTGTAAGTGAGGTGAATAAATTTCGGTGGCAAATCGGAAGCTTGGGCTACTCCCAAAAAAGCACCCATACCCAACTTTTCACAGTCTTCTCTTTCCAGAATTTGCAGCTGTAAACCGTATTCTGTGGCGATCGCTTGGGCTGTTTCTGCTAAAGTAATCGGTGTTACCGCATTGGCTGGGGCTGCTACTAACTGCCGTGCCAAGATTACCCCAGAAACGATTTGATGGGCGCGGTTGATGGCTGCTTCTTGTCCAGCGAAACCTAGTAATTCTACGGTTTCTATTTGTGTTACTTTATCTTCTGGTTCTGATTTAAAGCGAAGATCTTGGTAAAGTGCTAATTCTACACCTTCAGCGATCGCTTGGGCGCTTGCGGCTGGATCGTTATTCCACAATGGAAAACTAAAACCGAGAATTTTGCTTTTTTGCTTTTTGCCTACTCTGGCTACCGCAGCCCCAGCGCGTCGTAGAGTATCTAGTTTGAGTGCTTCTGGTTTTCCTAAACCTACTAGAATAACTTTCCGAACTCCGTCACCAGTGCCCACACGGGTGAAAATAGTACTGTTAGCTTTACCTTTAAATTCCTCTTCAGCAATCAGTTCTTTCAAGACTCCGGCAAACTTTTGATCCAAAGTTGCCAGTTCTCCGGTTAACTCTACTGCATCTTCAAATAATCCAATTGCCAAACTATCGCCTGCCCACTCTAGCAAAGGCGTATCACTAGGTTGAATTGTCATTTCGGGATTTTATGTAAAATATTCGTTCTTGTACCAGTATTGCTCAAAATTTTTGTTTCATGTATGGGGCATTGGGCATGGGGCATGGGGCATGGGGCATTGGGCATTGGGTATGGGGCATTGGGCATTGGGCATTGGTATTAGAACTTAAACGTTGAGCTTCTGAAGGTGAACGTTGAGCTTCTGAGGGCGAACGTTGAGCTTCTGAGGGTGAAAGTTGAGCTTCTGAGGGTGAAAGTTGAGCTTCTGAGGGTGAAAGTTGAGCTTCTGAGGGTGAACGTTGAGCTTCTGAGGGTGAAAGTTGAACTTCTGAAGGTGAAAGTTGAACTTCTGAGGGTGAACGTTGAACTTCTGAAGGTGAAAGTTGAACTTCTGAGGGTGAACGTTGAGCTTCTGAGGGTGAACCTTCAAACTTTAACTCTCCATGCCCCATGCCCCATGCCCTATGCCCTATGCCCCATGCCCTATGCCCTATGCCTTATGCCCTATGCCCCAATTGCATTTGTATCAATGTCAAATTTATTAGCGATCGCACTAATTATTTCTTGTTCAACTGGTGTAGTCTGGTTGTCAAGCTGGGCGATTTTAGTACACTGGGCTAATAATGGTATGGCAAAATCACGGGTTAGCTCATTGAGCAGTGTATCTAAAGGCTTGGGTGATTTGATGTTTTCGGCAATGGCATTTAGGGAGGTAGGACTTAAATTTGCAGTTTGCAATTCTGGCAAAATTTCTGACCAAGTTTTTTCAGGATGACTGGCGAGGATCATGTGAACTAAAATTTGATCCATGATGGCTTGTTGAGCGATCGCACTTTGGAGATACTCTTCACTCTGTTCTTTTAATGCTGCTAGTGTCTCTGGAGAATTGAGGGAAGTTGATTCATCTAATTTGGCTTCGTAAAATCGACAAGCAGCATATCCCAATGAATAAATCATCGTCGCATTTGAACTAACGGCGATCGCGGCACCCGCAAAGGGCACATTTCGCAATAACCCTAATCCCGCAGCTTTCAACAGACGGCCTCCACCCAAAGCCAAACCAAAAATCGCCAAAACTTCACCTTTACGGGCTGGATCTTTTAAATCTAGCCCATAGTCAGATGCAATTTCATAAACCATTTCTGACTGCAATTTTGTTGTCGCTGCCAAATCAATTGCCAAAAATGTCAGCGCAAATCCCGGTAAAATACTCGTTGCCAAACCAATCCCACCAGCTCTTGCTGCTTTGTCCATCATGATGCGGTGAGCAATTTGGCTGGGTGATTCATTGGGATATTGTTGCTTGAGTTTGTTTACCGCCACTTCTGCTTTTTCTAAATCTACAACATCAGTGGCACCAAACAGCCAATTGAGATTTAAGACCCCAGATAGTTTTCTAATCAGCCAATTTTCACCCAGGCGATTCACAACCGTACCGCCGGCTTGAGTTGTTTGCTCAATTAACTTGTGTGTTTGCTTCGTTGCTGCTTCTCCAATACCTATTGCTGTGTCTATAACTGCTTTGCCCGTGTCAGCAACAGTTTTAGCAAAATCCTCTAATATCGACGGTTGATTTTCGACTGATGATTGAGCCGCAATTTCGACTTTCTTTGTTTCTGCGGGTGAATGGACTAATTTGTTCACTTCTGTTTTTTGGGGTTGATCTGCCATTGCTTGACACCATCCTGTAAAGCCTCTCTTTAAGTTTGTAGCGAAAGTGCGATCGGCTTGACATCCCTCTATAAGTACAAGTTATGGATTAACTGCCTCACCCTTTAAAAGGAAATTAACTATGCAAATTACTATTGCACCTTATCTTTTAAGTACTTATAAACCAATACAGTTCAGTTAAGCATTTCTCCCTTCTCTCTGCGTTCTCTGCGCCTGGAGCGGTTCGTTAAAAAAATTGGCTTAGTCTTCTTGCCTCAGCATTTTGGCGTATTCATCCAATCCTTCCTCAGCAAGTCCTCGATCTTCTTGTGCAAATTCATTGTAGAGAGTAGCTATTTGATTTGTATCTATTTGCCAGCTGGCTACACGGCTACGGAACTTAATAAAAGCCAAAAAATCTCCAACTTGTTTGAGTTGTTCTTCATTGAAATTTTCTAGTTCTCTTATCAGTAACTCTTTGAGAGTAAGCATTTCATAGTCTCCAAAAATATATGTGAAGTACAAAATCTAGGTCTGGTAGCTAGGCTCAAAGCCTATTCTCATCCTGAATTCTGACTCCTGAATTCTGAATTCTGCTGTATATCGCCCTTCACCCTATCCTCTCACTTCTTGCTCTTTAGCAATATCAGCTTTACTTTCTAAAAAGTCGTTATCTTTAAGGATTTCATAGAGATTAATATCTTGCTCTAGCAAGCAAGCATGTCCGCAGTCGGGCAGCACTACAATCTCAGTATTTGGTATGATATTTGCTATGCGCTGGACTTCTGTTACAGAAGGCAAAAGCCGATCGCTACCACCAGCAATCAACAAAACTGGTTGCGTTAACTGGCCTAACTGCTCCTCATCAATCTCAAACTCCCGCAGTAAAGACAATCGCCAAAGAACGGTTTGTGACGGAACAGAACGCATAGTTCTTAACAGTTCATGGCGATCGCTGCGAGATATCCGTGGCAGAGATGCTAAAAATGGCAGTAACCCTAGTGCGCCAAGATCGTACAATCCTGATGGGACTAAGTAAGTAATTTGCGATGCCCAATTCAACCAAGGACGCAGTTGAAAGGCTGAAGCTGGATTAATTAAAATAATTCGTTGAAATAAATGCGGTGCTTTGATTGCTACTTTCATCGCCAAGCAACCGCCAAATGACTCACCACACAAGTAAATTGGCCTGTGGGAGCTTTTTTCTAATTCGGCGTGGATCAAGTCCAATACATTGTCAGTTAGCACATCCCAGGTGGTGAGATCTTGACGGGGGATTGCGAAACAGCGGACATCAAAACCAACTTCTAATCCAGCGGTTTGCGATCGCAATAATTGACCTGTTCCATCCATTCCTGGTAAATATACAAACAGCGGATACTCTGGTCGTAATCGTTTGGGCGTAAGGAAACAAGGCTTGAGTTCAACTTCTGGGGTAGTCATTGGTCATTGGTCATTGGTCATTGGTTAATGATAAAACTTTTGGACTGTTGATGGTTGGCTACTTTTGACAAGATGCAAAAACAGTTTTACCGACCTTCGGTCGAGGGAATAGGGAACAGGCAACAGGCAAGAGTAAAGATTTTTGGTGAGACGCGGAAATAGTTGTCTGTTTCCTCGACCAACAATCAAAGGTCAAAAGCCCCGCCTCGAAGGTGAGATTCCGTGGGGCGGGGTTTAAATCCCCGTCCCACGCCAACACTTATGCCTGTTGCCTGTTGCCTTTAAAGGAACCAACTCAAAGTCGCAGCGACAATCCAAAATCTAAAATCCAAAATCCAAAATCGTCTCAGCCTTGACGCAGTAAGTCGCTAACTTCGTTGTGGCAATATTGAGTTAGTTCAGCCACAACAGTTCTAGCTTGTTTGCCATGATATGTTTTTTGATGTTGGGGCGTAATCCAATAAGGACGACCGATTAACACAGCAACTCGGCGATAAACTACCAAAGGATGCCAACCTGGTTGCTTAAATAAAGGTTCTGAAGGATCGAATAAACTCAACAGCCTCAGGGGAAAACCAGAAGTGTTGACTTCATCTAAAGATGCGATCGCCACTGGCAAAATTGCTAAATCCTCCACATCAGCCCGCAATGCCAAATGAGCAAATCCCCGCTGAAATTCACCCACTGTGTTTGGCACTGTAAATTTCACCATTGGTTCTGTTCCTTCGGGAAATACTCCTACCATCTGCCGAGACTGCAATAGCTTCTGTGATTGCACAAAAAAGCTTTGTTGGCGGTTTTGGGCTTCTTCCAAAGGAAAACACCCCAATTGTCCGGTAACAATCTCGCGCATTATGGGTACTTGTCCCATGTAGTGATGGCAAGCAAAGCGAATTGGATTCGATAACGCTGCCATTAAAATCGGTGCATCCATAAAGCTGCGGTGATTGCTGACTACTAAGACGCTGGCATCTTGGGGAATGCGATCTTCGTAATAGCGAAACATTTGTGTTGAAAGCCCTGCTAACAAAGCGTGGGAAATCAACTGAGGGCTATTTAGACTCATACCTAATCAATATATAGTCCGTTAAATATGGCAGTTTATCTTAATTTAATTTTTACATTTCTTTACTACTGCCATGACCGTCTTAAGATAGAAATGTCTGAATCGATAAAGGGAGGTAGATTTTCTGCGTTCTGGGTATTATGTATTCTTCAACACAATAATATTATGTAATAAAAAGTATTCCCAAAAATTATCTAATAGTGAATTTCTGTATTTTCGGCAAAAATCAGTTGAATTAATGCATATTATAAAACAATTGCTGACCGGATAAATTTGCTAATATTAAGGTGTTATTGGAAAAAATGGTAGGAATGTTATATAATTGCGTGGTTTTGCTAAGAAAACTAAGATGTAAAACGTTTTAATAAGTTGATTTTATTTTGCATGAATCTAGTGAATAAAACACAAAAGACATTTGCACTGACAACACCCTTATATTATGTAAACGATGTCCCCCATATAGGCAGTGCTTATACAACGATCGCTGCCGATGTAGTAGCGCGATTTCATAGACTTTTGGGGCATCAGGTACTATTAATTACGGGTACAGATGAGCATGGGCAAAAGATTCAGCGATCAGCAGAAATTTTAGGGAAAGCCCCACAAGATTTTTGCGATGAAATTGTGCCTAGCTTTGTAAGTTTGTGGAAGTTGCTTGATATTCAATACGATCGCTTTAGTCGGACTACAGCACCTCGTCATGGAGCGATCGTCAAAGAATTCTTTGAGCGAGTATGGGAATCTGGGGATATTTATCAAGGACAACAACAAGGCTGGTACTGCGTATCCTGCGAAGAATTCAAAGAAGAACGGGAACTTTTAGAAGGACACTTTTGCCCAATTCATACTAACAAAAAAGTCGAGTGGCGAGACGAACAAAACTATTTTTTCCGCTTATCTAAATATCAAAATAAACTGACAGAATTTTATCAGTTAAAACCAGATTTTATCCAACCAGAAACTCGGCGCAACGAAGTCCTAAACTTTGTCAATCAAGGTCTGCAAGACTTTTCAATTTCGCGGGTGAATTTAGAGTGGGGTTTTCCAGTACCAACCGATCCCAAGCACACCCTTTATGTTTGGTTTGACGCCCTACTGGGTTATGTAACCGCATTACTCGAACCAAATGCAGAACCGACTTTAGCAAATGCTTTAGAAACATGGTGGCCAATTAATTTGCATTTAATTGGTAAAGATATTCTGCGTTTCCATGCAGTTTATTGGCCAGCAATGCTGTTATCAGCCGGTTTCCCCTTGCCAGACCGAGTATTTGGACATGGCTTTTTGACTAAAGATGGTCAGAAAATGGGCAAAAGTCTGGGTAATACCCTCGATCCTGTTGATCTAGTTCAACGCTATGGTAGTGATGCCGTTCGTTATTACTTCCTTAAGGAAATCGAATTTGGCAAGGATGGAGATTTTAATGAAGTTAGGTTCATTAATGTTCTGAATGCAGATTTAGCGAATGACTTAGGTAACTTGCTCAATCGCACCTTGAACATGGTGAAGAAATACTGTGCTGAAAATAATGTACCACCAATCGGCAACGAAACAATCTCTGACGAAAATCCTTTGAAAACAATTGGTTTACGTCTGGGGGAACAAGTAAAACAAGCCTATGAGCAGCTAGCTTTCAATCAAGCTTGCGAATCCATCCTTTTACTGGTGCAAGCCAGCAATAAGTTTATTGATGAACAAGCTCCTTGGTCATTATATAAACAGGGACAACAGCAGGAAGTCGAGAAAGTTCTGTACGCAGTTCTAGAATCGGTTAGACTAGCAGCTTATCTACTATCTCCAATTATTCCGAACATCAGTAGCGATATTTATCGGCAACTGGGCTTTGGAATAAACTTTAACGATCGAATAGAAACTTCACTGAATGCTCCTTTTGCTACACATGCAGCCTGGGGAGTACTATCCAGTAAACAAAAGTTGGGTACACCCCAACCAATTTTCAAACGCATAGAACAGCTAAAAAACGATTAGTCAATATCAAATTCTGATTTTGTTCAATTTCTAATTCTAGGCGTAAAAATTTATCGGGGCTGAACTTAATTAGCCCCGGAACATTATCATAAACCGCTGTGACTAGAATGTAAAACACTGGGTATTTTGTATCAAAAATAACAGGGATAAAAACTGAGGTATGACAACAATGTTGAATAATTTAGAAAATGACTCGATATTTACGCCAGAACAAGTTTTGGAGAATCGCGGTAGGGTTGCCATATTTATTGATGGCTCAAATCTATTTTACGCTGCATTACAATTAGGAATTGAAATCGATTACACGAAGTTGTTGTGTCGATTAACTGGAGGTTCTCGCCTACTGAGAGCTTTTTTCTACACTGGTGTAGACCGGACAAACGAGAAGCAACAGGGGTTTTTGCTGTGGATGCGTCGCAATGGCTATCGAGTAATTGCTAAGGACTTGGTGCAACTGCCAGATGGCTCTAAAAAAGCCAACCTGGATGTAGAAATAGCAGTCGATATGATGGCGTTAGTCGATTCCTATGATACCGCAGTTTTAGTGAGCGGTGATGGCGATTTGGCTTATGCAGTAAATTCCGTAAGCTATCGTGGTGTAAGGGTAGAGGTGGTGAGTTTGCGTTCCATGACTAGTGACAGCTTAATTAATGTAAGCGATCGCTACATTGATTTAGAAGCCATCAAAGAGGATATTCAAAAAACCCCTCGTCAAAGCTATCCATATCGACCATTATCGAGTATGGGATTTTTGGAAGACCCAAGAACTAGCGATGGACATCTGGAAATCCAAGAATGAAGTATCAGTTTAATCATAAAGCGAGAGAGGTAGAAGGGCAGAGAGTAGGAGGTATGGGGCATGGGGCATGGGGAAGAGGCAAGGGAGCAGGGAGCAGGGAGCAGAGGGGAGGGGCTTCTCCCCTGCACCCTGCCCCCTGCCCCTCTTCCTCATCCCCCTCATCCCCCCCATCTCCCTCACTCACTCCCCGACTCTCCTCTTTCTTTATTTTGCTTTTGACCTTTTTTTTAGGAATTGGATTAGTTAGCTGTGGGGGGAAAACTCCCACAGCTTCTCCAGAAAATACTGCTGATTCATCTAACCAAGATAGTAAATTGACATTCTTTGATGTCACCTTAGAACAAGCAGATGAAGTGGGACGACCGATTTGGAAGGTCCAAGCTAAACGGGCAAAATACACCAAAGAAAAGCAAATTGGTCAGGCGGAAAATCCCTATGGAGAACTCTATCAAGATGGCAAAGTTGTTTACCAAGTAAAAGCGGATGTAGCAGACATTGAACAAAATGGAAAGCAGCTATTTCTCAAGGGAAAAATACTTGCTACAGACCCGAAAAATGGAATTGTGTTGCAGGGTAACGAACTAGAATGGCGTCCCCAAGAAGATTTGTTGATTGTCCGCAACCAGATTAACGGTACTCATAAACAACTACAAGCAGTAGCGCAAGAAGCGCGAGTTAAAACTCGCCAACAGCAGATGGAATTTTCTGGAGGAGTAATAGCAAAGTCCGCCGATCCCCAGTTGCAAATGCGAACAGAGCATTTGAATTGGAATATTAAAGAAGAAAAATTAATTGCCGATCGCCCCATTGAAATTGACCGCTATAAAAATAATAAAATTAGCGATCGCGGCAAAGGAAATGCAGCCGAAGTCAACTTAAAAACCAAAATTGCCACCATCCAAAAAAATGCCCAATTAGATTTACTAGATCCGCCATTGCAAATAGCTAGTAACTCTATGACCTGGAACATGAACGCAGAAACCATCACCACAAACTCCCCCACCCGCATGTTCCACCGTGTGGAAAATGTCACCGTCACAGCCAATCAAGGTGAAATGAAAATACCGCAAAAAACGGTTTATTTAACAGGTAACGTCAACGCCATTGGTCAGCGTCGCCAGTCTTTAAGATCTAATACATTAACTTGGTATCTAGACAATAAATTACTTGAAGCTCAGGGAAATATAGTTTATCGACAAATTGACCCACCATTAAATTTTACCGGTGAAACAGCCGTTGGTAATTTGCAAACAGAAAATATTGTTGTCAAAGGTGGAAATTCTGGCGGTAGAGTAGTAACAGAGATTATTCCCCAAGAGAGAGCGAATCGTCAGTAGGGAGTGGGGAGTGGGGAAGATGAGGGGGATGAGGGAGTATTTGAACTCTGTTAACGAGTCTTTAGGCTAGGTTAATGAGGCTTTGAACTTTATTAACGAGTCTTTACAGCAGTTTTCATATATTTGAACCACATCTGTCGTAGGGGCACAGCACTGCTGTGCCCTTGCCGCGCGGTCTATTTACAAATACAGTTCAGTTAAGCCTTTCTTTCTTCTCTTTGCGTCCTTTGCGTCCTTGGCGGTTCGTTAAAAAATTGAATTTGACCAAGAGTTTTAGCCTTAACCCAAGCCTATTGGTCTATTTACCTGAAAATAGCTGTAAGCTAGCTTAATGAAGCTTTGAACTCCATTAATGAGTCTTTGAACTCCATTAATGAGTCTTTGAACTCCATTAATGAGACTTTGAACTAGATGAACAAAATTTTAATTCCCCCTCATCTCCCTCATCCCCCTCACTCCCCACTCCCCATTCCTCAATTTTCGGTCAACTACTAGGCTAGGATCTTAGTACCACAAGTCCTTTGATAACCCATGAATGGCTCAAACCGATTAGGTAAAGAATCCTTGCCAACATCCCAGCAAGCAGAACACTCTCATAATCACGATACAGACCACGAACATCTAGATCGTACTCCTGAGCATGGAGAGTTAAGCCATCCTCATATCCATAGCGAAGAGTCATTACGGCGGATTGTCAATCGGTTATCGCGGATAGAAGGACATGTTCGTGGTATTAAAACAATGGTGCAGCAAAGTAGCCCTTGTCCTGATGTTTTATTACAAATAGCCGCAGTACGAGGCGCATTAGATCGGGTAGCGCGAATTGTTCTAGATGAACATTTAACCGAATGTATTGCTAGAGCAGCAAAAGAAGGCAATATGGAAGTTGAAATTCAACAATTAAAAGCTGCTTTAGATCGGTTTTTGCCTTAACTCAGAATTCAGGAGTCAGAATGGGCTACGCCCCGCTACGCTAACAGAATTCAGAATTTAGAATTCAGGAGTCAAAAAGGCTTTAGTCAGTTCACAGAGTTGAAATACGCTGACAAAGTTCTTTCTCGTACCTCCTCAAATTTACGAGTCGCAGAGTCACACCTTTTTATACCATTTTTTAATCTACTGAGGTAGAAATCTCTGCGTACCTCTGCGCTTTACTTTGCGTTCCTCTGCGTTTCAAAATATTATCTGTACTTCACTTAACTGGGAATTGACTTCCTCACAGCGGCTGACTCCTAAATTCAGAATTATCTAACAATACTATTACCACTTCGCCACTTGTTGCCGCACTTCTTCCATATCTAAATAATCACTAATAAAAGCCTTCCGTAAAAGTGGATGAGGGATAAATTCATCATACTTTTGAATTTCCGGCGCTTCTGAACTACTAACTAAATCTTCTGCGCTAATCCTTTGCTCGCACAACGAAGAAATTTCACGACCAAGATAATTAAATTTACCCTTGCCTAATTTAATTGTCAAATAATAAGGACTTACCCCACCAATACTCGTAATTTCCAACGATTCTCGACACCAAGAGTTAAGTAATCTTTCCAAAGTGCGATAACCAACAGTACCCATCCAGGGAAAAATACAACATTTACCTTTTTCCAATTGCAAAATATTCTGCTTCTCTAATCCCACCCGCCGCACCAATTCACGAACCGCCTGTAATCTTTGCAAAGCATTCTTTTGCAAATAGCTATACTCCACATCCTCAAATAAAACTTGCCGCATTCGTTGTAAAACTCTTGTATGAATCGTCCCACCACCACCACGCCAATAAACACTAGCTTTACCCTCAGCTTGCTTCACAACAATAGCTCTTTTTTTGAAGTCAACTTCTACAACTTCCCAAGTTCTCCCAGCTAAACCAAATTGATTACCAACAGGAACCGGCGCAGCAATACTGCCAATTTCCGTTGTACCATGCTTGACAATATATTCTTTTTGCTCAGCAAACACAGCATAAAACTGAAATTTTCTCACCACCTTTTCTCCTGCCAAACCCAGGATTAATTTACCTTGTTCAGTATGTTGAATATGACCGATATCAATTAAATAACGCAGCAATAGCCGAAAATCTTCTGGGGAAATAGCAGCAAAGGGTGGCAGACTAAAAATTTGTTTAGCTAAAACATTAGGTGAAATTTCCCCCGTTGCCGTTAAAATACTCATTGTTTGATGATAAAGCAAACTCAAGGGATATTTAATCGGTTTTATTGGTTCAATCCACTTTTCTTCTAAATAAAGTTGAATAATAGCGATACACTGCAAAAGTTGCCAGGGAATTTGCTCTGGGAGAGAAGCTTCTGATAATGGCTGTTCTTCAGCGCAAATAAAGCGCATATCAGCCGCTTCACCTCTTCTACCACTGCGTCCCAAGCGCTGTAAAAAGCTAGCTACAGACAAGGGTGAATCTAACTGAATCACTCGCTCTAAATGACCGATATCTATGCCTAATTCTAGAGTTAGCGTTGCAGCAGTCACAGCAGGATTGTTGGGTTCGCGCATGGCGTTTTCAGCTGCTTGCCGCAAACTAGCAGAGATACTCCCGTGATGCACGTGATAGATATCTGGTAATTTTTGTTCTGTGGCAATTTTTCGCAAAGATGCAATTATCGATTCGGTGCGCGTGCGATTATTTGCAAATATTAGGCATTTGCGAGAATTGCTGAGGTTGAAAATATATTGTTCGTAAGCTGTAACTTCATAATCATCAACTTCATCATTAATATAAAAATGCTCTACAGCTAGTTTTATTTGGCGTTTTATTCCATCTATTTTGGGAGTAATTACTGACTTATCGGTTCCAGAACGCAACCACTCTTCAGCTATACAATAATCGCCGAGAGTTGCCGACAAACCAATACGGCGGGGTTGTTTTTGTGTGGCTTTTGCTAAACGTTCTAATTGACAAATAATTTGACAACCGCGTTCTGAACCCATAAAGGCGTGAATTTCATCGATAATCACAAACCTTAAATCACCAAATAAGCGAGGTAGGTCGTTATTTTTATTAATTAATAAACTTTCTAGAGATTCTGGTGTAATTTGTAAAATGCCTTGAGGATTTTTTAAAAGTTTGTTTTTTCGAGTTTGAGAAACATCGCCGTGCCAGTGCCAAACGGGAATATCTGCTTCTTTGAGTAAGTCGTTGAGACGCTCAAATTGGTCATTAATTAATGCTTTGATGGGACTAATATATAACGCACCTATGGTACTAGCGGGGTAGGTGTGTAATAAAGTCAAAACTGGGAGAAAGGCTGCTTCTGTTTTACCGGCGGCAGTTGCAGCAGCAACTAGTAAGTGAGCATCGGTGTCAAATATGACTTGGCAAGCGGCAATTTGCACTGGTCGTAATTCAGTCCACTGATGATGGTAAATATACTCTTGGATGAAGGGTGCGAGTCGGTTGAAGGCGTTGTTCATGTTTTTTGTCTCACGCAGAGGCGCAGAGGCGCAGAGAAGAGAACGCAAAGGAGATTTGTGGAACAGGTTTATTGGTTATTTACAAATGACATTTTCATCCTATTGACTCAAGCTAGATTAGCATTTGTCGGTCAAACTGAAGTTATGAGGGTAAGTATATAATTAGGCAAAAACCATGAGTAAGCATAAGGAACGTTTGCGTGTCATCCTTGCTGTAGCAATTATTGTGGTTGGAGTGACGCACTTTCTGATTCCAGAACCATACGTCAAAATTATGCCACCGCAACTTCCTTATCCTTTGGAATTAGTTTATCTGAGTGGTTTTTATGAAATTTTGGGTGGTATTGGTTTATTAGTCCCGCCTGTAAGTCAAGCTGCTGCTTGGGGACTTATTGCTCTTTTTATTGCGGTTTTCCCTGCCAATATCAATATGGCGGTTAATCATATTAAGCTGGAATATATACCCGATTCACCTTGGGTACACGTTGTCAGACTTCCGTTTCAAGCAGTTTTAATTGCTTGGGCTTGGTGGTACACGCAACCTTCTGATTGGGAAAAACAAGCTTCTATCATTCCCAAGTCACTCATTCCCAAAGAATTAGAATTGAAGTAAGGGTGTTTTTTTACTCAATTAACACTTTTGTGTATTTACGTAATTTATATCGAACCATGCGCGTTGCAACTTTGTTTGGCATAACACTTTCGTTAGCAATTGGTATTGCGGAAGTTACTGTTCCAGTGACTCAAGCAGTGCAACTCAGAGATGGTATAGTCTATTTTGTCCAACCGCCAAGACTGGTTGAGGCGGTAACTATTTACAAAGATGTAAATTTTCCTGGCGGGACTTACTATTTTACTATCAATGTGCCGGAAAATGCTGGAGAATCTCTTCAGAAGGTAGCGATCGCTCAACGTGAAGGAGGAGAGAATATACAATACCATCTTGATGATACCCGTGCATTTGTGGGAACACGCGATCGCAAAGGAGCTAAATTAACACTAGGCCCAGTCACCAGAGAACGCAAAACACGCACAATTACTGTGAACTTTGACCCCCCTGTGACTCCAGGACAAACAATTACAATTGGCCTCCGCCCCATAAGTAATCCCAGTTTTTCTGGTGTTTATTTACTAGGTGTCACAGCATTTCCACCAGGTGAGAAATCCCACGGTCAATTCCTTGGCTTTGGGCGGTTTCAGTTCCAGAGTAGTGGGAGAGACTTGTGGTTCCCATAATAAGTATTATCTCATTCAATGAAGTATGAAAAGATTACTAATTACTGGAGCCAGTGGTTTTTTAGGATGGCATCTTTGCCAGTTGGCAAAACAAGAATGGGAAATTTATGCTACTTATTTATCCCATTCTATAGAAATCCCTGGCGTTAAAATTTTAAAAGTTAACTTGACAGACTTTCAAGAATTACAATACATATTTAGTACCATCAAACCAGCAGCAGTTATTCATACCGCTGCTCAGTCACAACCAAACTTTTGTCAAACTCATCCTGAAGAATCACACGCAATTAATGTCACAGCATCCTGCAATATTGCCGGACTTTCTGCGGATAATTCTATTCCTTGTGCTTTTACCTCAACCGACTTAGTTTTTGATGGTTCAAATGCTCCTTATTGCGAAACAGATTCTGTCTGTCCTGTAAACATTTATGGCGAGCAAAAAGCCATAGCTGAAGCAGGTATGCTAGAGCGATATCCCATGACCGCAGTATGCCGAATGCCCTTAATGTTTGGCACAGCAACACCCACGGCAAAAAGTTTTATTCAGCCATTTATTCAAACTTTAAAAGACGAGAAAGAACTAAACTTATTTATTGATGAATTTCGCACACCAGTAAGTGGAACAACTGCGGCAAAAGGATTATTATTAGCATTAGAGAAAGTTAACGGTATTATTCACTTGGGTGGAAAAGAGCGCATTTCTCGCTATGATTTTGGTCAGCTATTAGTCGAGGTATTTGAGCTTCCAAGAATTGGACTTAAATCTTGCCGACAACAAGATGTGAAAATGGCAGCACCTAGACCAACAGATGTTTCTTTAGATAGTTCTAAAGCATTTGCATTGGGTTATCAGCCTTTATCTATCAAAGAAGAATTACAGAAGTTAAAAGGGCGATTATAAACCAATAAAGTTCAGAATGAGCAACAAAATCCTCATGTAGCGATTTATCGCGTCTTCTCTAGACCAGTTATCAACACCATTAACCCTTAACCCAAGCGTATTGGGTTATAAACCGCATCTACACAAACAAAACCCACCGACCTAGATTTCAATTTCAAACCGCTGTAGCAACCAAAAAAATACCACTATTTGGCTACTACAACTTCATCAAACGCAGTATTAACAGATACTTCTTTCCAAGCATCTAGTTCTGCTTTCACCAACTCGAGCTTAGTATTAATAGCATAAATTGCATCTTCTCCTAACACCAATCTCAGTGGTGGATTATCGCTATCAACTGCTTGAATTATTGCCAAAGCTGCTTTCTTAGGATCGCCTGGTTCTTGAAATTCCAATTTCTGATCTAAGATATCCCGCGCACCTTGACGCATCTCACCAATCACTGGTTCATAGTCATTGATTTCGATATCAGCGATAACAAGAGAACGCGTAACAAAATCTGTACGAAATGCGCCAGGTTCGACTATTGTGATTTTGATACCAAGGGGTGTAACTTCCTGAGCTAATGCTTCAGAAATTCCTTCTATGGCAAATTTGGTACCATTATAAATTCCCGTACCAGCATAGCCCACAAATCCACCCACTGATGAAATATTAATGATGTGTCCACTGCCTTGCTGTCGCATAAAAGGTAGTACTGTCCGTAGGACTTCTAAGACACCAAAAAAGTTTGTTTCAAACTGACGGCGAACTTCTTCATTGCTGACTTCTTCTATAGCCCCTAAAATTCCATATCCAGCATTATTAACAAGTACATCAATGCGTCCAAATTTGGCAATTGCCTGTTTTACTGCTTCCCGTACCTCCTCAGGTTTGGTGACATCAAGTTGCACCGCTAATGTATGTTCTGGAAAGCTTGCTGCTAAATCTTCTATTAACTTTGGATTCCTTGCGGTTAGCACTACAGTTTCACCCCGCTGAAGCACTGTTTCTGCTAATGCTCGACCCAAGCCTTTTGAACTACCAGTAATAAACCATACTCGTGTTTTATTAATTGAGAATCTTACCATAAAAAACCTCCATTTTTAACAAAAAAGAATTCAGAATTCAAGCCCCAGAATTAAATTTTGAATCCTGTGTGACTCTGACAATTCAGCGGGATCTGGAAAACCTCACTTCCATTCCTCTCTCCTTTTAGGAGAGAGGCTTTAAATTCTCCCCATTCCCTTGTAGGGAAGGGGGCTGGGGGGTTAGGTTTTCCACACGATCTGAATTGTCAGGTGTGACTAGCGTATGAATAAACGGTAAAACACCACACCAAAAAAATTAGTTTTAACTCTGAATTCTCTAATTTTTCCTTCTGACTTCTGAATTCTGAATTCTGAATTCTCTAATTTTTCCTTCTGACTTCTGACTTCTGAATTCTGAATTCTTCTTTAAACGCACATCTGCTTACTAAATGTTGCCAGATGTTTCCTGCATCTTTTTCCGGAGGCTAAGCGGTCTCATATCAGTCCAGACTTCTTTAATGTAATTCAAACACTCTTGTTTCAAACCATTTTTTCCAACATCCTTCCAACCAATAGGGTTTTCGCGGTGAGATGGCCAAATGGAATATTGTTCTTCATGATTAACTACAACTTTGTAAATTGTTGTGTCTTCTTTGTCATCTTGATACATAACTAACCTCTTGATTGGAATTAATTAAACTTTGCACTTTGGTAAAAACCCAATTAATTAACCTTAATAACTGGTAGGTCAAAATTTGATTAGTGATTTTAGATTCACCTATTTGCTTGCTTCAACTTTGAGAGAACTTAAAGATTGAAATTCTAAAAATGTTAATACAAATACAATTATCATAAATAAAACATCTGCAACAAGCATTCCATAATATATGCCCCTAACACCTGATATTCGGGAAAAGAATAGTACCAATGGTACAGTTAAGATTATGCTTCTTAACAAAATTACTAATAACACAGTTTTACCTTTGCCTATAGATAGAAAAAGAGTATTGCTAAAGTATGCTAAAGGCCATATCGGTATTAATATAGTCAAAATTATAAAATTTATTAGGTCATTATCAGTAAAATTAACATCTGGAAGAATTATACCTAAAAATGTCCTTGGAAATAATTGTAAAGGCAACCAAATGAATATTGATAAAAAAGTTCCAATAATTGCAAAAGTTAAGTATGCTTTTTTGATCCTTTCATGATTTTGTGCGCCATAGTTCATGCCAATTATAGGTTGTAATGCTTGAGCAAAACCAATGATGGGAATAAATACAAATGAAGAGACTTTGCCTGTTGCTCCGAAGAAAGCAATATCACTACTTGTTCCGTAGTCAGAAATTAAATTAAAAACTACAAACTCTTGAACCAAGATAGCAAATGGATAAAATAATTCTGATATTCCAACTGATAATATTGCGCGAACTAAGTCTATGGCGATCGCTATTTTTTTAAAATTAACTGGAATAGAACTTTTACCAAAAATAAAATAAGCTAAGTTCGCAATGCTATAAACAATCATCGCCATAACTGTAGCCAGAGCAATTCCTTGAGTCCCCGAATGAAATACACTAATAAATACATAATTTAATCCAATATTAACAAAAACAAAAAGCCAATCAAATATTGAGGTTAACCTAATCTGTCCTTCTGATTTTATGACCTGACTACAAGCTTCTGCTAGTATCAAAAATACCGAACCTAGTACATAAATCTTAAAATATTTTGTGCCTTCTAAAGCAACTTCACCACTTCCACCCATTAACAAAATTAATCCTTCACCAAAGCAATAACCAATAACTGTGATGAACAATGAAATAACAACACTCATCACTATTAAATTGCCAAATATTTTGGACTGAGTTTTGATATCTCCAGAACCAATAGCTCGACTGAGAACAGAAGCAGAACCCACCCCAATAGATAAAGCAAATCCATTTATTATACCTACGAGTGGCATTGCAAGCGAGATACCAGCCAAAGCATTTTCACCAATAAATCTTCCTGCAAATAAAGCATCAATAAAAGTGTTTAAACTCAGCATCAATATCCCCAGGGTACTAGGAATTGATAACTTGAACATCAACTTAATAAGATTACCTTCAAGGATTTCATTAGTAATTTGAGATTGTTTTTGCGAGATCATTTTTTAGTTTTCGGATTTACTATTTATTCAACCTTCACCAAACGGCTAACGCGATACTGCTTCACTGCTTCTAACTCCATCTCTTTTGTTGAGTTAAATGCAGTCATAACCTCGCTGCAAACTTCTACTCTGGCTTCATAAGTACCTGATGTACTACCATCTCGAAGTGCAAAATCAATCTGAACTTCTGCCCATTCATCATTCTTTTCCATCGCCAGTATTTTGCCTGCTTTCAAATAATTTAGCCAACTCCAACCAGACTGCATCCAAATTTCGCGTTCAGCAATTTGCTCAAATTTGCTTAAACCAGTCCATCCTCGATAATATTGAAGCAAACGAGAAACTGAGCCATTTCCTTGCACTAATAAATCCAATACATCTGGCTCTAAACGTCCCCACAAACAGCCTCGGGGTAAATCAACTAACGTCGGGGCAAACTGATGACCACCAAAGTGAGTTGTTTGCCAAACTCGTAATTTTCCATTAGAAACAGGAGCATATTCTTTACGTAATTGTCGATATATGGGAGTCCCAAATCTACCACAAGCAAGGTCAACTTGAGCATGGGTGCAAACCATCAGTTCACGAATGTCACTTGTTTGTTGTTGATATTGTTGAAATTGCGATAAATCGTTGGGTTGTTGCATTAACTGGTGAAATATTGCTGTCAACAAAGCAGCGGCTTTACTTTCTGTAACAATAAACTCTTGTTTCTCAAATTGAGAAAACAGTTTTGCAGGGCGGTAATAGTAGAAAACGCGGGTAAAGCCGGGATGAGAATACTCACGGTCAGGAGCAATTAGCATCGGTTTCAAATTAACCTGATGCTTAAAAATTAACTCTTGAAATAAACCCATCACTGACTTGATAGTTGGATTTTCTTGAAATATTTCTTGCGGCCAAGGTTGTGGAACTTCCATAATCAACCAATGTTCACAAGTACCTGCTGTCCCAATTAAATCTTCTCCATTAGCTTTAGAAACCAAGGAACAAAAACGACATTCTCTTGGGAGAATTTCGTGAGTATGTTGAATTGGCATATTTACTATATTTGCTATAACTCGTATTAAAAAAAAGTGAAATAGCAATTATTAATCTAATCCCATTCCTTTTCGCATATCCTGATAAAAATTGTCATAAAAGTATTGGTGCGGCACTAATCTTTTATACAACGCATACAGGGTAAGATACCATGATGATTGCACGACAAAATATTGCCTTTTAGGTTTACGAGCTTCCAAAGCCTGCAAAATTGTATTTGCCACTTTTTCAGGTGGTAAACCTGCGGTGCGATTGTCTCCTACTGCACCTTCCATATATATTTTGTAATTTTTGCCATATATCGCTTTAACTTCTGGCAACATATTCGCTAATGTTTGTTGATAATTCGCTTCTACTTTATCAGCCTGTTCTGGGGTTATTATTCCTGCTGGTAAAATAGAAATTACCTCAATCCCACTAGAATATAATTCCATTCGTAAAGAATCTGTAATTGATTCGATCGCAAATTTGGAAGCAGATAAAAGACTTCTATAAGGTAGAGCTAATCTGCCACAAATTGCACTGATATTAATAATGCGACCTTTGGCTTTTCGGATTAATGGTAAAAATGCTTGTGTGACGGCAATTTGACCAACAACATTGACTTCAAAATTAAATCTAATATCATCTATTGGAATACATTCTAAAGGACCATCTACGGCGACAACTGCGTTATTAATTAAGGCAAATAATCCTGCATCGCCAACTGCTAATGAGACAAATTCGGTAGCAGATTTAATTTCTTCAGCTTTTGTGATATCCATAATAATTGGAGTTAAATTACCAGATGCAGCTTGCTTTAGTGACTGTGCATCTTTCTCAGTGCGAACTCCAGCAAAAACGTTATACCCTTGCTTGGCGAGTGAAAGTGCAGTCGCTCGACCTAAACCTGTGGATGTTCCTGTAATGACAACTGCGCCTTTATGACTCTGATTCATACCTATTTTCTCCCAGAAAAAATGTATTTTTATGCCCGAAAAGTTAAATTTAGAAATATGGCGTATGTCAGCTAAATAAAAAACTAAATCCAAGAGCTAAACCAAGTCAGAAACAAGTGGCTGCGACTTTTCTTGATGCTGACGCCGACCATGCATAACCATCTTCACGCCACTTTCGGCGTAACATTGATCGTTGGAATGCTTTTGTCGTTCTGGTCGCTTGTTAACCAGCCTTAATTTATAGTTTGAAAGAATTGTTGCTAACACAAGCTTCATTTGAAAGATAGAAAAAGACCCTGCAATACAACTACGAGCGCCACCACCGAAGGGGATAAATTCATAGGGAGAGAATTTTTTTTCTAGAAAGCGCTCTGGCTTAAATTCTTTCGGCTCTGGGTACACATCTTCACGTTGATGTGTTGAATAAATATTCGTAAAAAGTACTGTACCTGGAATTAACTCATACCCCATGATTTCTACTGGGGACACTACCACCCTTGGCAGCGAAAACATCGAACTTGGGTAAATTCGTAAAGTTTCGTGACAAACAGCATTAAGGTAGGGTAATGCCACAATTTTCATAGGATCTGGGTTTTCACCAAGGCTATCAAGTTCCTCAAGCAGTTGCTTCCGAACATCTGTTAAACGATGAACCCAGTATAGTAACCAAGTAAGCGAATCTGTTGCACCATTATTACTTGCTGATATAGGCAAAAACAGAAGATCGCGCACTTCTTCATCGCTTAATGGTTCACCTGTTTCATCACAAGCAAATATCAGATCGGAGAGCATATCACTACATGAAGGATCTGCTTGCTTGCGACGTTCTTTAACTTCATCATATAAAAATTGAAAAATTTCTTTCAGAAGATACTTATGGTATCCCCACGGACTTAATCGCCCTAAATCCAATTGTGTAAAAGGCAATTTTTTTATGATATTAAACAGAGGAGATTTTTCATATTTCATACAAGAGGTATATAAATGTTTTATTTTTTCATAAAGCTCTCCTTCTCGTAATCCAATCACAACTTCTATAGCTACTTGCAAGGTAATTTTTGATAAGATTTCATTGGCAATGAAAGTTTTAGGGTAGGCGTAACCCGCAGCAGGCATCGCCTGTTGATTAATGATTTTTTTGGTGATTTCACAAATACTTTTTCCCCTAGCATTCATCCGCTCTCCGTGGTAAGCTTTCATCAAGAGAGAACGGCGATGTTTGTGAACTAAACCATCAATATGAAGGATTCCTTGCTGCCCCATTTGTCCGACTGAAATTGGGGAATCTCCTGGGGGAATAGTAGAGATTGTAATTTCTTTAGTATTAGTTAAATACTGCTTTATTCCTGAGGGATTGCTGACATAAACTATTGGTGTCGAACCAGACATTATAGTTACAATGTCGCCATAGCATTTGTAAATAGCATCTAAACAGCTAAGCGGATTGTTATCGAGTTGCTGACGTAGTAGCCATAAGGGTGTTTTAGGTCCAGGAGGTAGTGTCATAAATCTTGTTTAATCCTATGATTATTCAGCAGTCAGAATTCAGAATTCAGAATTGAGAAGTAAAACAGACTTTAGTCAGAGTTTTTAAATTTGGGATGTGTACTTGAGTAAGTTGAAATCCGTTGTATATATCAATATGACGGAGTGAAAAATCAAATCTAGAGGCTAAACTAAACCAGCAGCTAATGGTTGCGACTGTCCTCGATCTTGACAGCGACTATGCATAACCATCTTCACGCCACTCGCAGGGGAACAAATCAAACCCGCAAATTTGGGACGTTCTGGGCGCTTGTTAACTAACTCTAATTGATAGTGTGAAAGAATAGTTGCTAATATAAGTTTCATTTCAAATAAAGCAAAATTCGCACCAATACAGACACGAGAACCGCCACCAAATGGCAAAAATTCGTAAGGAGAAAATTGTTTTTCTAAAAAGCGTTCTGGCTGAAATTCTTTTGGATTTGGATATAAATCTTTGCGTTGATGGGTGGAATAAATATTACCAATAAGTATCCTACCGGGATGTAGTTTGTAGCCCATAATCTCAACGGTCGATTCTACTAATCTAGGAAATGTAAATAATTGAGTTGGATAAATTCGCAGAATTTCATTACATACAGCACTTAAATATGGTAGTGTAACAATACTCATTGGGTCTGGATTTTGACCAAGACTATCAAGTTCTTCGAGTAATTTCTCTCGAACATTTTTTAAGCTATGAATCCAATACAAAGCCCAACTAACAGCAGTTCCAGAAGCATCACCAGATGCAAATATAGGTGATATTAAAAGGTCGCGTACTTCTTCATTGGTTAATGATTCGCCTGTTTCATCACGAGCCAATAACAAATCACTAAGTATATCGGTATGTGAAAAATCTGCTTGCTGGCGACGTTCTTCAACCTCAGTAGATAGTAATTGAAAAAGTTCTCGCCGTAGGTTAAGGACATACCCCTGTGGACTCCATCGACCTAAATCTTTTTCTAAGAAAATCTTGCTAATAATTTTAACTATCAGGGATTGTCTATCGAGTTTAAGTAAAGATGTAAATAAATGTTTAATTTTCTCATAGCGCTCTCCTTGATGCAAACCAATTACCCGTTCTATACCGACTTGAAAAGTAATATCTTCAATCACTGGGTATGCAACAAAAGGTTTTCCAACCACTTGTTTATTCATCATCTTTTCTGTGAGTTCACAGATACCTCGCCCACACGCTTGCATCCGCGCTCCATGAAAAGCTTGCATTAAAAGTTTACGTCGGTTTTTGTGAATTAAACCATCAAGTTGCAGAAGTCCTTGATTTCCTGTGATAAAGGCAAACTCTTCATTCAATGCACCCCTAGCTATAATTTCTTTGGTATTTGTGAAAATTTCTTTTATGCCTGAAGGATTGCTAATGTAAACAATTGGTGTAGAACCAGACATTATAGTAACGATATCGCCATAACGTTGGTAAATAGCATCCAAATAGCCAAAAGGATTAAACTCGAATTGTAGACCTAACAACCAGAATGGTGTTTTTGGTCCTGGGGGTAGTTTCATCAGTTTCTTTTACTCCCATTATTTAGATTGCACACGGCATTATCGATACAAACTCTCAAACTTTTAGCTAATTCCTGAATATGAGGTTCAATGAAAATTGAAAAATGATCTCCAGGGACTTCCATAACTTTAATAGATTGACGAGAATATTTACCCCAACCTAGTAAGGGGTCATCAGTATGAAATTCTGGACTTTCAAAATCATGAATAATCTCTTCCTTGGCTCGAAATAGAGTTAGAGAATCAGGGTAAACGAGCGGTACATAATCTCGCATAGCTTGGACATGAGCCTTGAAAAGGTTGTAATAACTGAGAAAATCTTTAATCTCTGTATCGGTAAAGATAAAGTTTGCTTTTTGATTAATCAAGTCAAGTTGCTCGTTGACTGATAAATCTCGAAGTTCCTCAAAAGAAAGTGAAAAATCTATATTATTATCGGTTTTTATTGATTCAGCCATGCGGAGTAAAAACTTTGCATCGTCATCTTTTGTAGATTCAATGCGTGTTTCTGAAAGTATGGCATCGATTACAACTAACAAATCTACTGTTTCACCCTGTCTTTGTAATTGCTGCGCCATTTCAAAAGCAAGTACACCGCCGTAACAATGACCACCTAAAAGATAAGGGCCATTTGGCTGTATTTTACGAATTTCTTGCAGGTAGTAGTTTGCTGTTTTTTCTACTGATAGAATTTCAGGTTCTTCTTCATCAGGGTTATGTTCTAAAGCATAAAATCGATAATCTTCACCAAGTCTTCTGGATAAATTAATATAGTGATTAATGCCTCCGCCAGCGCCATGTATACAGAAGAAAGGTATTTTCGAGCCAGAAGAGTTAATTGCTACCACAGGAGAATTAGAACTCTCACGGAATGGCTGACTGACAATTGCAGCTAGTTTCTCAATTGTCGGATTTTCAAAAAGAGTTGATAGGGCAAGATTATGGCCAAATCTGTCTTGAATTTGAGCCATTAAGCGTACAGCTAAAAATGAGTGACCACCCAAGTTAAAAAAGTTATCTGTTACCCCGATAGGACTAGTCTTTAGAAGACTTTCCCAAAGTTTTACTAATGATAATTCTGTAAAATTCCGAGGAGCAATGAAGGTTTTAGTAGTATTTACTCTAATAACTTCATCTTTGGGAAGAGAACGCTTGTCTACTTTGCCATTAGGTGTAAGTGGCAGTGCATCCAATACTACAAATGCAGATGGTAGCATATAATTAGGCAGTTTCTGTTGCAAATAGGGCAACAGTTGTGTAGTTATTTCCTGTTTTTCGGTGACAATATATGCAATCAAACGCTGATTCTCTTCAGCATCATCAAGCGCAATTACAACAGTTTCTTGTACATCTGGATGTTGGGTAATAACACTGGCGATTTCACCTAATTCTACTCGAAATCCTCTAATTTTTACTTGATGATCGTGACGACCCAAATATTCAAGATTACCATCATTGAGATAACGCACTAAATCGCCTGTTTTATAAAGCTTTTTTTCTGAGGAAAAGGGGTTATCAATAAATCTTTCTTGAGTTAATTCTGGACTATTTAAATATCCTCTTGCTAAACTATCACCACCAATATAAAGTTCGCCAATAACTCCTAGAGGTGTTGGTTGTAAATTGCGATTCAAGACATAGATTTGAGTATTATCAATAGGGCGACCGATAGGAACAGTGTTTGCCTGATCTTGTAGTAAACTGGTGTCGTAGTAAGTAGCGTTGGCGGAAACTTCCGATGAACCGTAAAGGTTGATTAGTTTTGCAAATGGCATTAATTCTCGAAAAGTTTTAGCTAAGTTAATGGATAGTGCTTCACCGCTAGTTATCCACAGTTTTAGTTGTGATAATTTCTGACTCAAACGATGATAATTATCTATAAGTAAACGTAGTAATGAAGGTACAAGTATAATACGAGTAACTTTGTGATGTGCTAACGCTTCTATAAAGAATTTAGGGTCTAATAGAGTTACATTGCTAATAATTACTGTAGGAATTCCTTGAAGTAAAGGAGCAAAAATTTCCCAAACAGAATCTACAAAGCTAGTAGCTGTTTTTTGACAACAAACTTCTTCTGAGGTGAAAGGATAAGTTTTCCATAGCCAATGTAAGCCATTTACTGTACCGCGATGGGTGCCAAGAATGCCTTTAGGTGTTCCAGTTGAACCAGAAGTGTAGATGATATAAGCGAGATTATCAGGTTTTGAACTGTTAACAGGGTTTTCTGGACTTTGTTGAATAATTTTGTCTTTGTGGATATCCAGGCAAACAATTTTAGGCGAAGATAATGATAGCTTTTCTAATATTTCTTGATGGCTAATTAATATCGAGGCTTGAGAATCCGAGAGCATAAAATTTAAACGCTCAACTGGATAACTTGGATCGAGGGGAATGTATGCACCACCAGCTTTGAGAATGGCTAAAATTCCCACTACCATGTCTATGGAACGTTCCAGACAGATAGCAATGAGTGTTTCTTTTGTTACACCCTGTTTTTGTAAATAATTTGCAAGCTGATTAGCTTTATGGTTAAGTTGACGATAAGTGAGTTGCTCAGACTGATGAATTAAGGCTATATAATCAGGTGTTAGTTCAACTTGTTCTTCAAATAGTTGATCGAGAGATAGATTTTTATACTCTGTACTAGTTTGATTAAACTTAAATGATAATTGCTCTTGTTCTGCAACAGTTAATACTGATAATTCACAGATGCGTTGCTCTGGATTAGCAACGATATTTTCTAATAAGGTTTGGAAATTGTTGATAAATTGGCTAACGGTTGTTGCATCAAAAATATCTGTATTGTACTCCAAACATCCTGTTAATCCCTCTTGGGATTCAAACATCGAGAGGAAAATATCTAGTTGAGATGTACCGCTATCAAAGTCTAGAGTATGCAAAATTAATCCAGATACTTCCTGCACAGATGTTGGAGTATTTTGCAGCACGAACATGACTTCATAGAGGGGATTTCGGCTTAAGTCGCGTTCTGGTTGCAATTCTTCTACAAGTATCTCAAAAGGCAAGTCTTGATGTGCATAAGCATCGAGAGTCACTTGACGGACTCGATGTAGAAGTTCGCAGAAAGTGGGATTACCATTGAGGTTATTACGTAATACTAAAGTATTAACAAATAAACCCAACATTCCTTCTAATTCGGCTCGGTTACGGTTGGCAATTGGAGAACCTATCAAGATATCTTCTTGGTCTGTGTAGCGATATAATAATATGTTAAAAGCTGCCAACAAGCTCATAAATAAAGTGGCATCTTGTCGCTGGCTTAATTGTTTGAGTGTATTAGTTAAGGCTGCGGAGAGTGTAAAATATTGCTTGGCACCAGCAAAAGTTGTGACGGTGGGTCGCGGACGGTCTGTGGGTAATTGTAGTACAGGGAGCTCGCCGCTTAGTTGTTGCTTCCAATATTTTAACTTGGTTGCGAGGAATTCTCCTTGAATGCGATCGCGTTGCCAAATTGCAAAATCTGCATACTGAATTGGAAGTTCGGGTAAGGGGGAAGGTTGATTTGTCGAGAAAGCTGCATACAGTGTTGACAACTCCCGCAAAAACACACCACAAGACCATCCATCGGTGATAATGTGGTGCATGGTCACCAGCAAAACGTGTTCTTCTTCACTTAAGCGTAGTAAAATTGCTCTGACTAAAAGTCCTTTAGCTAAATTCAAAGGTTTTGTTGCTTCTTTGGCTACAAGTTGTTTAACCTCAGATTCCCAATTTTTATGAGATAAATGCTGAAGATTAATGATGGGTAAATTCCAAGTTAAATCATGGGCAATTTCCTGTACTGGCTCTCCATTTACAAGTTGAAATGTTGTGCGCCAAATTTGGTGACGCTTGAGGATTTCATTTAGACTTTGCTGAAGCGCTGTAATATTTAGTTGCCCTTTGATATGAAAAGCAATGGGAATATTGTAGAAGGAACTCCCGTGGTAAAGTTGGTCAATAAACCATAGTCTTTGTTGGGAGAAAGATAAGGGAATATTGTTAGAGATTTGATGTTTGGGAATAGTATCTGCTTGAAATTTACCTCCTTTCCATTTTTCTAAGAGGGCTTTTTTAGCTGGTGATAAGTTAGAGTGAGGTTTATCCATTGGTAATACTATGATTAAAATTTATTTGTGGCTCATTTTCTGGATGAGGTAAAAGATATTTAATTGCACGCAGAGACGCAGAGGCGCAGAGAGGAGAGAGAGGAGAAGTTTTCTTCTCCCACTCCCTACTTCCTACTACCCATTCCCTGTATTAAGAGAGGCTTTTTGACAAACAAAACAAGCTATATCTTCGCTTTCTCCAAAATCTCTGGTGTTATAGTAATTAAATTCTGTGAATCCTGCATCTTTTAAGGCGAACTGAACTTCTTCGAGAAAGTGATCTTTTCTTAACCAAATGGTGTCTGAACGCTGCCAATTTTTCTCTATTAATTCAAATCCTGTGACTTTTATTTCCCACGCCCTTTCTTCAGGTTTGTAATAAAATAATTCTATTAATGAGCATTCATCATTGATATTGATAATATTAAAGTTGTTTTTCTGAGCAGCTTCATGTAACCAATCTGTTATTGGTATATTGAACACAAAGACGCCACCATGTTTTAGTGCAGTATATACGTTTTTAAATACCGTTTTCAACTCTTCATTGCTTTGGATAAAATGGAGAACATCATTTGCCAAAGCTGCATCAAAGAGCGGTGGTAAATCCAATTGACGTATATCACTAAGAATAAATTCGCTTTCAGGCGCGTTTTTTCTAGCATAGTTTAGCAGCGCTTCTGAAGCATCGATTCCAGTAACTTTATATTCTCTAATGTTGAGCTGTTGGGCTAAATATCCAGAACCGCAACCAAGTTCAAGAATATGGCTTCCCGCAGGAAGTTGTGATAATAATATTTGGTCTAAAGCAGGTATTATACCTTTTAGCAATTCTTCAGGTGTGTTCTTGAATTCGTTCTGTAACCGAGCGATGGTTTCATAGTTGGGAAGAGTGTTTAGTAAAGACATAGATTATTTTTCCTGTTGTCAATGAAGGTTTTTAATAGAATAACGAACCGCAGAGGCGCAGAGTACATAGAGAGAAAGAGTATGCTTGAAACTTTCTTTATTTGTTAGCTAAAAGAGCTTCTACTTCTTCTTCGGATAATTCTTCTATTTTTTCTAACAGAAGTTGCTCTATCATTTCTGCCTGTTTGACTGGTATCATGGCTTGCGATAAAAGGTCGCGCAGTGGTAAATCTATGGGAAATTTTGCCCGCAATCGAGAAACCAATTGAGTTGCAATGAGAGAGTCTCCTCCTAATTCATAAAAGTTGTCGTAAATACCAACTTCTGTAATTCCAAGTATCTCTTGCCATATTTGCGTAATTTGTTTTTCTAACTCATTTGTCGGAGCAAGATATGAATTACTCAGTTGTGGTCTGGAATAACGCGGGGATGAATCTAATTGATTAGGAGATTTTGAATTTGCTAAATAATCAAGGTTCAATACATAATTTTGTTTACCTTTATTGTCTACTGTAGAAATAACAATTTGAGTTGGTTTTTCTATAGATAATATTCTTTCAAATGCTTCTATAGCTTCTGCTGGAGTAATGCCTAATTCTAATCCGCCTACTTGTTCTAAGGGTTTTGACTCTTGCGCGAAATCTAATGTTGGTAATTTATTATTTAAAGAAGTCGATGAAGATTTAGCATCAATCCAGTATCTTTGTCGTTCAAAGGGATAGGTAGGTAAAGGTAAACGATGACGCTGTTCGTGGGTATAAAATCCCGACCAATCTATATTTACACCAAAAAGCCACAACTGACCTAATGTTTGTAATAAAAAGCTCGTATCGGATTTTTGCTCTTGCACATGAGGTAAAGAAGTCAGGACATTTTGTTTAGTATTGATATCTAAATGTTGTTTTGTTAATGTACTTAAAGTTCGTCCCGGTCCCACTTCCAAGAAAACACCTTCAAGTTGTCTTAAAAGTTGGAATATCCCATCGGATAATTTTACCGTTTGTCGTAAATGTTGGCTCCAATAATTAGGATTTGTGGCTTGTGTGTCTGTAATCCAATTACCAGTTACGTTGGAAATAAAGGGTATGCGTGGTGGATTCAGCTTAATTTTTTGGAACGATCGCCCAAATTCCTCTAAAATTGGCGACATCATTTGAGAATGGAATGCATGGGATGTATGCAACAAACGACATTCAATTCCTTGAGTGGATAATTGGTTTTCCAGCGTGGCGATCGCTTCCTTTGTTCCAGAGACTACGCATGAATTTTGGGTATTAATTGCTGCAATTTCTACAGAGTTTGGAATTAGCGATCGCACTTCTTTTTCTGGAAGCGGAATCGCTAGCATACTCCCTGGCGGTAACTGCTGCATCAGTTGTCCCCTTTTTGCCACAATGAATAGGGCATCTTCAAGGGAAAATACACCCGCGATCGCAGCTGCAACATATTCCCCAATGCTGTGACCAATCATCGCCGCAGGTAGCACACCCCATGACATCAATAACTTAGCCAAGGCGTACTCAATTACAAATAATGCTGGCTGGGTGAAGGCTGTTTGTTGTAGTTTTTGGTTAGCTGCATCAATTTGTTCTGATTTGGGAAACAATAGATCGCGGATATCAAGACCGAGTTGGGGTTGCAAAATCTCCGTGCAAATATCTACATGTCTGCGAAATGTCGGTTCGACTTCGTAGAGTTCTCGACCCATATTTGCATATTGCGACCCTTGTCCGGAAAACATGAAAATGACAGGCTGTTTTCTATGCTCTTGATATACAGTAAAAGTTCCTTCTTGCTGCTGTGTTTCTAAAACATTGATAGCATCTTGAACATTTTTGCACACCAACATTCGGCGATAATTGAAAGCTCTACGACCTACTTGTAAAGTATGAGCAACATTAGCTAAATTTATCTCTGGATTTTGTTTAAAGTACGCTAATAAATTTTCAGTTGCACTTTCTAAGGCTGTACTAGTTTTGGCTGATAATAAGATTAATTGCCAAGGTCTAGATTTATCAACATGTCTAACTTCCGGCGCTTCTTCCAGAATTACATGGGCATTAGTTCCACCAAAACCCAAGGAACTAATTCCTGCTCTCCGGGGAGTATTGTTAGTTTTCCAATCAGTCAGTTTAGTATTAACATAAAAAGGACTATTGACAAAATCAATCTCAGGATTGGGGACTTCAAAATTTATGCTAGGAGGGATTTTTTTATATTTTAATGCTTGTACAGTTTTAATTAGACTTGCTATGCCAGCAGCTATATCTAAATGTCCAATATTTGGCTTAACTGAACCGATAGCACAGAAGCCATTTCTTGATGTGAAAGCACGAAAAGCCTTAGTCAATGCGGCAATTTCCACTGGATCTCCAGCAGCGGTTCCAGTTCCATGAGTTTCTATATAAGAAATATCATCAGCATCGATTCCAGCATTTGCCAAAGCTTCTACAATAACTTCAGCCTGACCATTTACACTAGGTGCGGTATAACTAACTTTTAAAGAGCCATCATTGTTGATTGCTGAACCTTTAATAACTGCATGAATGTAATCTCTATCTGCTATGGCATCTTTTAATCTTTTTAATACAATTATTCCAAGTCCACTGCCGAAAAGAGTACCCTGTGCTTTAGCATCGAAGGCTCTACAATGACCATCAGGAGATAAAATTCCATCTTGTTCATAGTAATAACCTGACTTTTGTGGAACTATAATTGTAACCCCACCAGCTAATGCAATATCACATTCTTGATCGAGTAGACTTTTGCAAGCTAAGTGTAAGGCAACTAATGAAGTAGAGCAGTAAGTTTGGACTCCTACACTTGGGCCTTTTAAATTTAATTTATATGAGACATTTGTGGTCAAAAAATCTTTGTTAAAAGTATAGTTGTTGGAAACAACCCTGGAGTTAACGTTATTATATATATTGTTAAAAAAATAAGTGTTTGTGCTTACACCGCCATAAACTCCAATCAAACCATTGTATGTTTCTGGATCGTATCCAGCGTTTTCAAGAGCTTCCCAAGCACATTCTATGAATAGGCGATGTTGCGGGTCAATGAGTTCGGCTTCTTTGGGACTGTAACCAAAGAATCTAGCATCAAAATTTTCAATATCTGGTAATATAGGCGCTGCCTTAACATAATTAGGATCATTTAAAACTTCTGCTTCCAGATTTAAATCTAGTAAGTCACGATCGGAGAAAAATGAAATAGATTCAACTTTATTTTGGATATTCTGCCAAAACTCATCGATATTCTTTGCACCAGGGAAACGACCAGACATTCCCACTATTGCTATATCTAGATTTACTGTTGATTCTTCCATGACTTTCTTAACAAGATATATTAATTTTGTATTTTAGTGAGTTTGCATTTTAATCTGTCTTCTTCTTTGCCCTCTATTTAGCCTTTCTTCAAAACTATTTTTATCAGATTCTTCAGGATTAAAAATATTTGCCATAGAGCTTATATTTGGACATTCATACAGCTTGGCAACAGAAAGATTTGAATCAAATTGCTTATTTAAGATGGCAATCAGTTGAATACCTATGAGGGAATCACCACCAAGCTCAAAGAAGTTATCATAAATTCCTATGCGTTCAATTCCAATAATTTGTTGCCAAATATCAACTAGTTTTTGCTCATTTTTATTTCGCGGCGCAACATAATCATTACTGAGTTCAGGTCGGGGATATTTTAATTTAGATGAATTGGCAGTTTCTAAAAAATCTAATCCTGGTATCTTGTTGGCATAATTATAACGTTTGAGTATATCCAATAAGTCAGACGTAGATATTACAACTTGGGGTATTGTATTTCCCAAAATTCTGATAAAAACTTCTACACCTTCATCAGATAATATACCTTGTTGAAGATTTTCTAATCGCAATTTTTGAAGTCGTTGGGGTAATTCTGTGTTTACTGCCATGCCAACTTCTTGCCAAGTATCCCAATTAATGCTTGTAATAAATCGTCCTTCTTTTCCCGCATTAGAGTGAGCATAAGCATCCAAAAAAGCATTTGCGGCACAATAATCTACTTGTCCAAATTCCGCTACGATTGAGCTATTTGATGAGACTAAAACAAATAAATCTAACTCAATGTTTTTAATAATTGCATCAATAACTATTGTTCCCTTTACCTTGGGAGCCAGAATTTTTTCTGCTTCTTCTGGAGTTTTTCGTTGAATTGCGCCGACTCCAGGAACCCCAGCGGCGTGAATAATACCATTGAGTTGGCCGAATTGTTGTTGAGCTTGAGCGATCGCACTTTGCATTTGTTCTGTGTTGCTGACATCAGCCGCGATCGCCAAAACTTCTGCACCCAAGTCTTCAAGTTCTTGAACTTTGCGAATCTTACAGCTAATTCTATCAGTCTCATCATGAGTAGACAGCCATTGAGACCATTCATCTTTGTTGGGTAAAGGAGAACGTCCTACTAACAGTAATTTTGCTTGTACAGTTCGAGCTAGATATTCTGCCAAAACAAGTCCGATACCTCCGAGTCCGCCTGTAATTAAATAGACTCCTCTTTCTCGTAGTCGAGGCTTTTCAATTTTAGGTTTCTCAAAACGCACTGGCTCAAAACTCTGCACCCAACGATTCAAACCTCGATAAGCAATTAACTTTTCCGATTTATCAACTGTCAGTTCTGCAAGTAAATTTTCTATTAGTTTTTCTTCTTGCCAACTGCCATTATAAGGAAGGATAACATCAATACTACGGCAATTGATATTTGCATATTCTTGAGAAATAACTTTAACTGGGCCGAGTAAAGTTGCTTTTTCTGGACAAAGTACTTCAGTTCCCGTCACTGGCTGTAGGTTATTAGAAATAACTATGATTTCAAAATCATTAGTAGTTTCTCCTCTTCCTAAAGCTTGGACGATAAATAATAAACTATAAAATCCCTTTATTTGGGCTAGCTCTACTTCTTGCTCAATGACAGGTGTAACATTCCATAAATGAAGTATCTTTTTTGGTAACTTATTTTTTCTGAACAATTCTTCAAATAAAACATCATAATCATAATGATTTTCTGGATTGATAGTATATTCAGATTCGCCTAGTATGGTAAAGTTGTCACCTAATTTAACCGTAACTACATCTTGGTTTTGTTTTTCTAGTTGCTTGACCAAGTTGATACCGAAGCCGCACTCATCGAGAAATACCAAAGTGCAAAATTTTTCAGTTCCTAATTCTTGGTTATCGAGTTGCACTGGCGGTAAAGAAGGCTTCCAAAAAGGAATATAAAACCAATCGGCTATATCAGATTTTTTAACTAGTGAACTATGATTATTATCTTTTCCTGGCTTTTTCGCATCAATCCAATACCTTTGCCGTTCAAAAGGATAGGTAGGTAAAGGTAAACGATGACGTTGTTCTTCGCTATAAAAGCCTGACCAATCTATATTTACACCAAAAAGCCACAATTGACCTAATGTCTGCAACAAAAATCTGACATGTGATTGTTGATTTTGAGGTAAACAAGTCAGTACATGTTGTTTGACATTGATATCTAAATGTTCTTTAGTTAATTTACTTAAATTTTGTTCACGTCCTACCTCTAGAAAAACACCTTCAAACTGCTCTAAAAGTTGAGATATAGTATCAGATACTCTAGCATTTTGTTGTAAATTTTGACTCCAATAATTAGGATTTGTAGCTTGTGCATCTGTAATCCAACTACCAGTTACATTGGAAATAAAGCGAATGCGTGGTGGATTTAGTTTAACTTTTTTTAGCTGTTGTAATTGTCCTTTATTTGCTAGAATCGCTAAGGCATCTTCTAAGGAAAATACACCTGCGATCGCAGCTGCAACATATTCACCAATACCCTCACCAATCATTGCTTCTGGCAGCACGCCCCATGACATCAATAACTCAGCTAGGGCATACTGAATTACAAATAATGCTACATCTTTAAGGTTAGTTGCGGCAATTGTATCTGAGCTTGAAAATAGGAAATCGCGAATATCAAAACCGATGTGAGATTGCAAAATTTCGGCACAATCATCTACATGCTTGCGATATGTTGCTTCAACTTCGTATAATTCTTTCGTAATGTTATAATTTTGCGATTCTTGCCCATAAAACATGAACATCACAGGACAACGATTTGGCTGTAAATGATAGTCAAAAACACGTTCTCGGTCGTGATTTTGAAGTAATTTCACAGCATCATTCAAGTTTTGACAAACTAACATACGCCGATAGTCAAAAGCTCGGCGACCTACTTTTAGAGTGTAAGCTACATCAGCAAGATTTAAGTCTGGATGCTTTTGCAGATGATTAGCGAGGTTTTCTGTAGCAGTTTCTAGTGCTGTATTCGTCTTAGCTGAAAGTACCAGCAATTGATACTTTCTCCCCTGCTCCCCTGCTCCCCTGCTCCCCTGCTCTGTTGGAGCTTCTTCTAATATTACATGAGCGTTAGTTCCACCAACGCCAAAAGAACTTACGCCTGCTATACGAGGTAAACCGTTAGTTTTCCACTCTGATAATTTGGTATTTACATAGAAAGGACTGTTAGCAAAATCTATTTCTGGATTTTGTTTTTCAAAGTGTAAACTAGGGGGTATTTGTTGATGTTTTAATGCCAGAACTGTTTTAATTAAACCTGTCACCCCTGCTGCTGTATCTAGATGTCCAATATTAGTTTTTACTGAACCAATAGCGCAGAAAGCTTTTTGATTTGTGCTAGCACGAAAAGCTTGTGTGAGAGCTTTAATTTCAATCGGATCTCCCAAAGGGGTCGCAGTTCCATGAGCTTCAATATAAGAAATAGTATCAGCTTCAACATCGGCTAAAGCGAGTGCCTCTGCAATTACTTCTGTTTGACCGCGAACGCTAGGTGCTGTAAAACCAACTTTTAAAGAGCCGTCATTATTGATAGCGGAACCTTTAATTACAGCATGAATAAAGTCTCCATCAGCAATAGCATCCTCCAGTCTTTTTAAAACAACAATTCCCAAACCATCGCCAAACACAGTTCCTTTAGCGTTGGCATCAAAAGTCCGGCAATGTCCGTCAGGTGAATGAAGAACTCCCTCTTGATAGTGATAGCCAGATTTTTGGGGTAACTTGGCTATAGAAACACCACCAGCCAAAGCTATATCACTTTCTCCATTGAGTAAACTTTGACCAGCTAAGTGTACAGCTATTAATGATGTAGAGCAGTTATTCTGAACATTGATACTTGGGCCAGTAAGATTTAATTTATAAGAAGTTTGCGTACTTAAGTTATCTTTTTCATTACCAATAAAAATATTTAAAGCATCTACCGATTCGATTAATTCTTTATTAGAAACTAAATTTGTAAATAAATAGCTGCTATTAGTGACACCAGCAAAAACCCCAATTTTACCTTTATAAGATTCGGAATCATAGCCCGCAGATTCTAAAGCTTCCCAGGCAGACTCTAAAAACATCCGATGCTGCGGGTCTGTGATTTCAGCTTCTCTAGGAGTATATCCGAAAAATGCAGCATCAAATAACTCGATACCTTCTATTATGCTGCCTGCTTTTACATAATTTGGGTCATTGAGCAAACTTGGCTCTACACCCGCAGCTAGCAATTCCTCATCTGTAAAACGCGAAATTGATTCTACTCCATCTCGCAAATTTTCCCAAAACTGATCGACGTTATTTGCTCCTGGAAACCTACCATTTATCCCAATAATAGCTATCTCATCTCTATCATCAAAATTATCAAATTCTTGAGAGTTATTCATCTTTTTTACCAATAACTATACATACTCTTGCCTTCCTCTCCGCGACTCTGCGAGAGATAAAAGCTTCTCAACAATTTAATATCTCCAAATCCAAAGCAATTTGAATTTGGTCATTTAAAACCGCATCAATATCATCTTTAGTCGTCAACGGATTAGCAATTACGGCACGCAACGCAGTTACAGAAATGTCTTTTTCTAAATAACTAATTCTCTTTATTGTCCGTGAAATAAAAGTACGACCAGCTTGACGCTGACTTTTTTGCAAACGTTCATTAAATATATTAATTTCTTGATTCTCACTATCTGTTAATTGTTTTTGAACTGCAACTTCTCTTAAAGACTGTGGAATATAACGATAAAGAAGTAGATTGATATCCGGTTCCGATAGTAACTCAAATTCTGGCATAGCATTAATACAATCGGCCATATATTGTGTCTTCTCGATACCTGCATCAATCAAAAATTCATAACCTTTCAAACCTATCAGATGTAGCCCAGCATGTAAAAATAACGCCATTCCCGGACGAGAACCTTCTAAAGCGCGTTTTCCTAAATCAAACGAACCCTTACGCATGGTATAGCTAGCATTTTTTTCAATGGATGCAGCTAGGTGTGGTTCACGCATAAACACCATGCCAATACCCATAGGTAAATACAGCTGTTTATGCCCATCAATTGTGACGGAATCAGCGCGTTCGATACCAGCAAGTTTTTGTCGATGTTGTTCGGAAAATATTAGGGGCCCGCCCCAAGCTGCATCTACATGAAAATGAACATTTGCAGCTTGAGCTATATCTGCAATATCTGAAAGTGAGTCTATATTACCAGAATCCGTAGTACCGGCAACACCAGCGATCGCAATAATATGCAAATTTTTGGACTGACAGTCTGCAACAGCCTGACGTAAAGCTACTAAGTCCACTTGATTGTTTTTATTAGTAGGAATTTTAATCAAACTATGCGTGCCTATACCTAATAAATCTGCTGCCTTTTCAAAAGAAAAATGCATCAATTCAGAACCAATTATTACTGCTCCTTGATAACCGTAGTAATCTAAAGCTGCTGGTAAACCTACCTTTTCTACACCTGGAAAACTATTTTTCGCACCCAAAGATTTATTACGAGCGCACCATAATGCAATAATGTTTGCTGCGGTACCTCCAGAAACTAATATGCCTAAAGTGCTTTGGCTATTTTGGACATGCTCGCTATAAAATTCGTCAGAAAAGTTATAAATTAACCTATGAATCATTGCCAAAGCCTGACGCTCATAAGGACTAAAAGCTTTGGCTGTTTCTATTTTGACAACATTCTGATTCATTGCTGTCATTAGTTTTGCCAAAGGTCGTACAAAACAAGGCAGCGCAGAGGTCATGTGACCTATAAATCGGGGTGAAGATGTATGTATTGAATGATTAATAACATTACTTGCTAAATACTCCAGGTAGCTATCAAAATCAGCAGGATTGTTGGGGACTTGGCTATCAGCAAAGGCTTCTATTAATGAATTAAATTTAATATCTGAATTAGTGTTAACAGCATTTAAAAAATTATCAATCAACACATCAGTTTCAATAGCCATCGTAGCTTCTTTAGAGACTAAGCTATTAGATGGTGCAAATAATTGGATCACTTCATTGGCAACTGCGTACTGTGGCGTTAGCTCATTCTGTAAAAATAAATTTTGCTGAGTTTTTTCTTGTCTTTGCTGACTTAATGCCATTTTATACCCCACAAAAGATTTATGCTTTTAACTGTTTACTTTTGACTAGCTCGGCGATGATTTTGTCTGGCTTCTTTGCGACGCTTCATCGAAGCAGACCTTACTTGAGGACGGTAAGAATCTTTTTGCGAAACAGCTTCTTCATCGCTAGTTAAAAACTCGGCAAGCGAACTGATAGTTGGCCTTTCATAAATGCTGATGATTGGAATATGGGTATTTAATTCTTTTTGTAACTGGGATATAACCTCAACACCAATTAAAGAATTGCCTCCCAAATCAAAGAAGTTATCATAAATACCAATCTTTTCAATTCCTAAAACTTTCTGCCAAGCTTTCGCAACTATTTGCTCTACCCTATTACTAGCTGGAACATACTGGTTTTGTAAGTTTCTTCTAGAATGGAGCGATAAAGTATCTGCATTATTTTGTAAAAATTGCCGTTTTATCCATTGCTCAATTCTGGGTTGCAACTCTCCCGCAGAAACAACTATTTGAGGAGTTCTATTTAAACATAATACACGGCTAAAGACATCTATACCTTCCTTCCATGTCATGCGTAATTTTTCTAAAGCTACTCCTACAGTTAGGTCTTCGATATCACCTTCTTGAGATTGCCAAGTATCCCAGTTTACGCTAATACAAGGAAACAAATTTGTTTGATTTTGCTTATGAGCATAAGCATCCATAAAAATATTAGCAGCAGAATAGGAAGTTAACCCTAAACCTCCTAAAACAGATGATGAGGAAGATGTGAATAAACAAAAATCTAGCTTTTGACCTTGCAAAACTTTTTCTAAAACAAATAGTCCATATACTTTAGGGCTAAATTGTGCTTGACTTTGAGCTTTAGAACTTTCTTCAATAGTGTAATATGCATCGTCATTAATTCCGGCGGTGTGGATGACACCATGAATTTTACCAAACCGTTGTTTAGCTAATTCTATAGCTTTTTGCATTTGTTGTTCGTTAGCTACATCAGCACTAATCGCTTCAACCTCAGCGCCTAATTCCTCAAGCATCATTACTCTTTTCAGCTTTTGGCTAACTTCATCAGATTCATCATGAGTTAGTAGCCATTCAGACCATTGATGTTTTTCTGGTAAGCTTTTTCTAGCAATTAGAATTAACTTAGCCTGGACCGTTTTTGCTAAGTATTCTGACATTGCTAAACCAATGCGACCTAGACCGCCAGTGATGAGGTAGACACCGCCTTTTCTTAACTTGGTTTTGCTGGTAATACTCTCATCTAAACGTACAGATTCATAAGTTTTAATCCAGCGATGATTGCCACGATAAGCAATTAAGTTATCAGTTATTGGTGTTGTAAATTCCGTCAGCAGCGAGTCTATTAGTGCTAGTGATGGCTTAGTTTTAGAGTCTGCAAGTACAATATCAAAGCAACAACAAGTTATATTGAGATATTCTTGTGGGATTACATTACATGGTCCTAATATAGTTGCTTTTTCAGGACATAAATTCTCGCTACCAGTGACATCATGTAGATTACTAGTGACAACCATCAACTTTATTGGGTCAATGATATTCTGTTTTGCCAAGGCTTGTGCTATAAACAGCAGGCTATCAAAACCGAGATTTTGACAATCTTCAAAAAACTGATATTGTCTTTGTGGGTCTAGCTCATAACTGGGTAAAATATCATTAGGAGTTACGCTCCAGAAATGTGCGATCGCTTGGCTAATCCAATTCTGTTCTTGCAGTGCTTTAAATAAACTATCATAGTCATCTCTTCGTTGGGGATTGATTGTATAACTAGAGTCATCCAGTTTAGCAAATTTATCTCCAATCCTCACAAAAATCACATCTTGACTCTGTTGTTTGAGTTGTTCGGCAATTTCGGCTCCCACTCCATAACTATCAACAAAAATTAACCAACTTAACTTTTTTTCTAGCAGTCTTTCGTGTTGAAATACCTCAATTGATGTAAACTCTTTCCAGCGAGGAACATAAAACCAGTCAGCAATATTTGGCTTTTTATCTGAAGTTTTGGGCGACATCATTGCCAAGGTGGCATTTCGATTTACTTCAATCCAATAACGCTGACGCTCAAAGGGATAAGTAGGTAAAGGTAGGCGATGACGCTTTTCATGTGCATAAAAACCAGACCAATCAATTTGAATTCCAACTAACCAAAGCCTACCCAAGGTATTAACTAAAAAACCTACATCTGATTGTTTATCTTGAGGATGTCGTATAGAGGTTAGTGTTATTACATCTGTTTGATTTTGTTTAGCCAAACTACTTAAAGCTCGTCCCGGTCCGACTTCCAATAATACTTGCTCTGGCTGTTTCAATAACTCAGAAATTCCTAAGCTAAAGCGTACTGGTTGCCTTAAATGTTTTGCCCAATATTTAGGATCTGTTGCTTGAGTAGCAGTAATCCAAGTTCCACTAACATTAGAAATAAAAGGAATTTTCGGAGGATTAAGTTTTACTTTTTCTAATGACTGAATGAAAGTCTCAATGATGGGTGACATCATTTCGGAATGAAAAGCGTGAGATGTATTTAAACGCCTACAATTTACGCCTATTTGTTGCAGCTTCTCTTGCAATTTATCTATTGCTGCATATGAACCAGACACTACGTAAGAAGTAGATGCATTAATCGCAGCTAAAGAAACTCCTTTTTCTAGAAATTGTTGTATTTTTTCTTCTGGAAGCTGAACCGAAAGCATAGCACCGCTGGGTAAATCTTGCATGAGTTTTCCTCGCGTTGCTACTATCGCTAAGGCATCTTCTAAAGTGAAAACTCCGGCTATAGTTGCAGCTACATACTCTCCAATACTATGACCAATCATCGCCTCAGGACGCACGCCCCAAGACATCCACAACTTGGTCATGGCATATTCAATTACAAACAATGCTGGTTGAGTAATTGCTGTTTGTTGTAATTTTTCTGTTGCTTCTGGAATTTTTTCTTCGCTGGGATAAAGAAGTGTACGTAAGTCTATTTCCAAGTGAGGTTTTAGTAGTTCGCAGGAGTAATCAACTTGTTCTCTAAATAAGCTTTCATTTTCATATAATTCTCGACCCATATTTACATATTGCGAACCTTGGCCGGAAAACATAAACACAACCGAGCGATTACAAGGTTCTTGATAATAAGTAAAAGTTCTTTGCGGGTCTTGCAATGCGCTAATAGCATCTTCTTGGTTTTGACAAACTACCATACGGCGATGGTTGAAAGCCCAACGCCCTACTTGCAAAGTATGAGCAACGTCAGCCAGATTTAAATCTCGATGTTTTTGTAGATGATTAACCAGATTTTGTGTAGCAGTTTCTAGTGCTGTATTCGTCTTAGCTGAAAGTAGCAGCAATTGATATTTTTTCCCCTGCTCCCCTGCTCCTCTGCTCCCCCGCTGGATTGGAGCTTCTTCCAAAATTACATGGGCATTTGTTCCACCAAAACCAAAGGAACTAACACCCGCACGGCGAGGAATACCGTTTGTTTTCCACTCTGATAATTGATTATTTACATAAAAGGGACTGTTCGCAAAATCAATTTGAGGTGATGGTTTTTCAAAGTTCAAACTTGGGGGAATTTGTTTATGTTTTAGAGCTAAAACAGTTTTAATTAAACCTGCTACACCGGCAGTTGAATCTAAATGTCCGATATTGGTTTTTACAGAACCAATGGCACAAAATCCTTTTTTCTGAGTTTTAGTACGAAAAGCTTGCGTTAATGCAGCGATTTCAACGGGGTCGCCTAAAGAAGTTCCGGTTCCATGTGCTTCAATATAGCTAATAGTATCGGGTTCGACTTCAGCCATTACTTGGGCTGCTCGAATTACTTTTGCTTGACCATTGACGCTGGGTGCAGTGTAGCTAACTTTATCGGAGCCATCATTATTAATAGCAGAGCCTTTGATAATAGCATGGATGCAATCTCCATCTGCGATCGCTTCTTCTAATCGTTTTAAAACTACAAGACCTAAACCTCTTCCTTTTACGGTTCCCGCAGCCTTAGCATCAAAAGCACGGCAATGTCCGTCAGGAGATTCAATTCCTCCTTCTTGATATAAATAACCGTCTGCTGTGGAGATTGAAACTCCTCCTGCTAAAGCAATATCGCACTCACCACTAAGCAAACTTTGACAAGCTAAATGTACGGCAACTAACGAACTCGAACAAGTAGTTTGAACAGCATAACTTGGCCCTTGCAAATTTAATTTATAAGAAACAAGTGTAGTAACGTAATCTGGAGAAGTTGCTTTTTCTATTTGCTTATCGCCCACAGAAGCTATCAAATCGTAATTAGAATAAATATTCAGTAAATAGCTGCCAAAACTCGTACCAGCATAAACTCCAATAGGTTTTTTATATATCTGCGAACTATAACCAGCATCCTCTAGTGCTTTCCATGAATACTCTAAGAAAAAGCGCAGTGAAGGCTCCATAACTTCAGCTTCTCTAGGGCTAAAGTCGAAGAATGAAGCATCAAACAAATCTATACCTTCGACTCGACCTTCTGCTTTCACATAATTCGGGTCATTTAGTAAGGCTGCATCTACACCTAAGTCTTTTAATTCTTGGTCGTTAAACCTATGAATTGACTCCACTCCGTCTCGGAGATTTTGCCAAAATTGCTCGATATTTGGAGCTTCTGGAAAACAGCCACTCATGCCAATAATCGCTATTTCCAAACCAGTTTTATGATTGAAATATCCTGAATCTTCCATAATTAATTGGGCGGTTAGCCGTTACACTTTCTGTTGTCTTTTTTGTAAAAAGCGTTGCCTTAATCTGGCTTTTCCAGCTTCTAGCTGTTCGTTTAATTCATTGCTTTGATTTTCAAAGCTATCATCTTCTTCTTGACTTAAATATCTAGATATGGAACTGATTGTTGGATATTTAAACAAGTCAGTTATTGCTAAATCTGGTTTAAAAATCTCTCGTAGTTTGCTGTAAACTTGAAGTACATTTAGTGAATGTCCGCCAAGGTCAAAAAAGTTATCTTGAATGCCAACTTTCTCCACCTTGAGAATTTTTTGCCAAATATCGGCAATTGTACGTTCCATCTCATTTCGCGGCAATACGTAAGCTGTTTCTAGTACTGGGCGAAGATTATCTGGTTTTGGTAAAGCTTTCCGGTCTACCTTACCGCTAGGCGCTAGAGGCAGATTTTCTAGCATCACAAAGGCAGAAGGTAACATATAATCAGGTAACTTTTCTTTTAAGAAACTACGCAATTCACTAATACTAGGAACTGGTTCTATCTTATGAACTACATAGGCAACAATTAATAAGTTACCTGGTTGGTCTTCTTGAACTATGACGACATTTTCACGTACATTCGGGTGCTGATTTAGAAATGTTTCAATTTCCCCAAGTTCAACTCTAAAACCACGAATTTTTACTTGATGGTCAATGCGTCCAAGAAATTCAAGATTTCCATCAGCTAGCCACCTGCCTAAATCTCCAGTTTTATAGATTAAATCCTGACGATTTTGTGGTAACTTCTTCCTATTATCTGGAAATGGATTAGGAACAAAACTTAAATTAGTTTTTTCTTCATTTTTCCAATACCCCGCACCGACACCAATTCCCGATACACAAATTTCTCCCGGAGCGCCAATAGGTAATAGTTGCATTTGCTCATCTAGAACGTAGATATTCAAGTTGGCTAATGGTTTACCAATTGGTACTGTACGCTGATTTTCACCAAAAGGCTGATTAACAATAAATTGAGTAATATCGTCAGCAGCTTCGGTGGGGCCGTAAGCGTTAACAATTTTGATTTTAGGATATATCTGAAGCCACTTATTTACCCAACTCACCGTTACTGGTTCTCCCACAACCATCATCCATTTTAAATCGGGTAGTTCTCTTTCATGAGTTTCTAGCTGGGAGGTATATTCAAGTAAGCCGCCAAATAATGCAGGTACTAATTCAACAACTGTAATGTTTTGTGATTTGAGTGCCTTAAACAGTTTATCAGGAATTCCAACAGTTTCTACATCTACTATTACTGTTTTTCCACCAATTAAAAGCGGTGCTAAAAATTGCCAAACGGAAATATCTGTCGATGAAGGTGCGCTTTGGAGAAAAGCAAATTCTTCTGTTAACTGCAATTCATCGAATTGGGCATAAATATGATTAATTGCCCCATCATGTCTGACAATTGCCCCTTTTGGTAATCCTGTAGACCCAGAGGTATAGAGCATATAAGCTGGGTCGGCAGCATTATTAATAGGTTCTATATTATCATTAGGCAGATGTTGAAAATCTAACTTATTATATATTTTTAATTTGGAGCGATCGCCAATTAATGTCTGACCATTAATCAAGCTATCTAAACAAATAATAGATGATAGCTGCGGACAATCTTCTGCTAAGTCTGATAAAGCATTTAATAACGAAGTATCTGTAAATAAAAATCTTACTTCGCTATTAGCTAGCATATATTTAATTCGATTCTGTGGATAAGTACTATCAATGGGTACGTAAGCTCCACCTGCCTTGTAGATAGCAAGGATAGCAATGAGGAAATTAATATCGCGGTCTTTGAAAATCCCTATAAACTCTCCTTGATTAAGTCCTAGTTTCCGCAAAAATTCAGCTATCTGATTAGCTTTATGATTTAGCTCTTGATAAGTTAATTGAGTTTGTTCGTGAACTACAGCTATGTTGTTTGGAGTCTGAGATACTTGCTTTTCAAATAATTGGTTTATTGTCTGTTCGATTGGGTACTCTTTGGTATTGTTGTTATATTCCTGTAACAATTTGTATATATCAGAGTCTTTTAATAAAACAACATCAGAAATTTTAATATCAACTTTATTCAGGCAACTTTCTAGAACATTGACATAACATCTGCTCATAAATTTAATATTTTCATATTCAAACAGATTTTCGCTATATTCTATATCAACACTAATACTTTCGCCATTAACCGTAAAAGAAATTGTGATGTCATTATTGAGTTGGTCTAGCTGGCTTTTCTGATGGATATTTTCTAGTAAAACTACTATATCAAAAATTGGAGATCGATTATTAATCGTCGGTATTTCTAATAATTTAATTAATTCATTAAAATCATAGTTTTGATGACTATAAGCACCTATGGTAGCATCTTTGACTTGCAAAACAAAATCTTGGAATAAAAGCTGAGGTGTAACTTGGGTACGCAAAGGAATCACTTTGCTATTTACGTCATCTGTTACAATTTTTCCATATACTGGTATGCCTACTATAACGTCATTATTTCGCGTATATTTTGGCAGCAATATTTTCAGCGCAGATACAAGTATTAAATAAATTGAAAAATAAGAACTTTTCCCAAGTTTAACGACCGCTTGAGATAAATCATTTGATAAATCAAAGCTTAGAGATTTTTTGCTACCACTAGGGAATAAAGGTCTTACATAGTCCAGCATTAAATTTGTTTCTGGCAATTCTCCTGAGAGTTTATTTATCCAATAAATTTTTTTAGAGAAGGTGTCATGCGAGTGTAGATGTAAACCCATAATCTTTTCCTGATAATCAATTGCTTAACGAATTAACTACTACGTAAATTTAATTAAATATACAATCATTAAAGGCAGCTTTGATAATTGAACAACCCTTTTGCAAGCTAGATATGTCAATTATTAGAGGTGGCAAAATTTTAATGACGCTATCATTTCTGCCTGCTTTTTCAATGATTAATCCTAGTTCAAAACAACGCGATGCGATACGTTGAGATAAAGTGCGATCGCCAAAATTTTTTAAATCAATTCCCCAAATCATTCCAATGCCGCGGATTTCAATTTTTTCGCTAATTGATGCTATTTCCTGACTAAGAAAATTTTTCAAAAAAAGCTCTTTGGCTTTCACATCTTGTTCAAAATCATAACTTTCTCGATACTCTAGAGCCGCTGTTGCTCCAATAAATGCTAATTGATTTCCTCTAAAAGTACCATTATGTTCGCCTGGTTCCCAGATATCCAACTCTGGCTTAATTAATAATAGCGACATGGGGAACCCATACCCGCTAATCGATTTCGAGAGTACTACCATATCGGGAACAATATCTGCTCTTTCAAAAGAAAAGAAAGACCCCGTTCTACCGCAGCCGACTTGAATATCATCGCAGATTAATAAAATATCATTCTCATTACACAACTTTCTTAATCTTTGCATCCAGTCAATGGGAGCTACAATAACTCCACCTTCGGCTTGCACTGTTTCAAAGATTATTGCTGCCGGTTTTTCAATTCCAGAATTAACGTCATTTAAAACCGATTGTATATATTCTATTGTGTCAAAACTCTCCATAAATCCATAAGGATAAGGCATAAATGTTACATTACTTGATGTACCAATTGTGCCTGCTCGAATTCCGACATTACCACTAATTGCTAAACTACCTAAAGTCATTCCATGATAGCCTCCCATAAAGGAGAAAATACCAGGTCTTTTTTTAACTTTTCTGGCTAATTTTAAAGCAGCTTCTACTGCATTTGTTCCTGTTGGTCCGCAAAATTGAATGCGGTAATCTAGTTTTTTTGAACTGAGTACGACTTCATCAAACTTCGCTAAAAACTTTTCTTTAGCCGAAGTATACATATCTAGCCCGTGTGCAATACCATCAGCATCTAAATATGAAATAATCCTTTGTTTTATATAATCATGGTTATGTCCATAATTTAAAGCCCCTGCTCCAGCGAAAAAATCAATATATTCTTTCCCTGATTCCGAATAAATTATAGAACCTTTAGCTCTATGAAAGATATCCGGGAAATTATGGCAATAGCTTCTGACGTTAGATTCACGCTTTTCAAATATGTTCATGATATTTTGGGATTTGAATTACAAACCGAACGTATACTTATTAAGAAACATAATTGAGATAAGATTTATAGAATTTGAAAATTATTTGAGAAGGTACTTTAAATACTAAGCCCATCGTTAATAACCAGTTGTAATATAAATTTTGAACTGGCATCCCTTTTTTAATAGCTGCTAGAGCAGTGAGCGAACTTTTTTGAGTATGCCAATCGATATTAAAAGAAATTGACATATCTAAACTTCTAACATGATGCAGTGTTCCAGGAGGCATATATAAAATCTCCCCAGGATTTACAATAAATGTAATCGGTCTGGCGTTTTTGTAATCAGGATATTTACTAAAATCTGGATTTTCTGGATTAACACTAAACCATCTCCAGCCTTGACGATAACAATATTTGGCATCTTCAGCTAATAAGATAGTAAATTGTTTGCGTCCGGCAATTTGGAAAAAAATATTGTTAGTCAGAAGACAATCAAAATGTAGCGGTGTAATACTGTTAGAAGAACCTAAGAAAAACTGGCAGTAACGCCACCACTTATACCAATACCATTCTGGCAAATATTCAAAAGGAAATGGTTTAACGTCCTCTATTAGTGAAGGGATTAAGCTAAATAAAGGTAAATCATGGCAATATGGTGGCAAAGGATGATTTTCAGGATCTTTTTCATAGCTTTCTATTAGCTCTATATATTTTTTCATTGTCAAACGACATATTTCGATTTCCTTATTGCTAAATCTCTTGGCATAAATATTTAGAGATGGGGATATGTTTTTTAAGTATTTTAAAGACCAACTATCAAACCCATTCCAATTGGAAATTACTCCAGAAATTATGACTGGTTTACCTAGTTCAACATAATTTTTTTTGAATTCATCACTTGATAGCTTATATCTTCTTTCTATTGCAGAGGAAATAATCATGCTTTAATACCTTAAAATGTTGCAGCTAATTCCCAATCAAATGATGCTTCTTTTTCTAAAGCAGTTAAGATTTGCTGTTGTTGCGGTGTCGAAAGTGATAGTTCTTTGATTGGAACGTCAGGATTATTAATAATTTCTTGGAGAAGTACTTGGAAATCTCTAATTATCCCAGTAATTGTAGGAATATCAAATCTAGAAGCATTGTATGAAATTGCTACTATAATTTCTGATTCGGGATAGATAACTAAATTTAAAGGATAGTTGTTCCTGTAATAGGTTCCAGTCGATTCAAATTCTATATCGCCTTTCCAATTTCTGACAAATTGGCTAACTGGGAGGTTCTCAACTACAACAATTGTTTCAAACAAAGGTAAATTTCGGGGTACTTCACTCCAGCCTTGAATTTGTGTTAGGGGAGTATATTCATGATGACGTGCTTCTACTAATTGGGTCTGAAAATCTTGTAGCCATGATAATACTTGTTGGTTAGGATTTAATTTGACATTAATTGGTAAGGTATTTATAAACATACCAACCATTGAATGTACGTCGGCTAAGTCTACTGGTCTTCCTGTAACAGTACATCCATACATGATGTTGTCACGACAAGTGTAACGGCTCAGAAGAATAGACCAGATTCCATGAACTAATGTGGCAAGAGTTAGACGATTTTTTGTAGCAAAAGATAGCAGCGTTTTTGTAGTTGCTTCTGATAATTGAATCTTTTCTTCATCGTACCTTTCTTTTTGGTCAGGTAGTTGATTATTTTCTATATAAGTTAAGGGAGTTGGTGCTTTTATTCCTTGTAATGCTTGCCGCCAATAACTTTCGGTCTTGGCTATGTTCTGCTGCTGTAACCAGTCGATATAATTCCTAAAAGGACGCGCTGGCGGTAAGTTAGCTTCTTTAGATTCACAAAGTGCTGCGTAGATTTGTAGGCATTCTTCTAATATTATCGGAGTTGTCCAACCATCTATAATTATATGGTGATTGCTCCAAATAAATTCATAACAATCATCAGCGAGGCGAATTAAGGAAAGACGCATTAAACATGGTTGGGAAAAGTCAAAACATAATTGGCGATCGCTCTCTAAAAATAACTTCAATTTATTTTGTTGTTCTGCTTGCTCGATACCACGCCAATCATATTGATTTAAACTAATTTTTACTTGTTTATAGACAACTTGTAATGGATTATCAATGTCTTCCCAATAAAATCCTGTACGCAAAATAGTATGTCTATCTACTACTTGTTGCCATGCTTGTTCAAAAGCCTTTATATTTGGATGCCCGTGTAAAGTTAAGGTGTGATGAAAGAAATATAGTGCTGATTCTTTCGCATACAAACAATGGAATAGCATTCCCTTTTGAACTGGTGTAAGTTCATATATATCTTCTACATTTTCTGGTTTCATTATGCTTTTTTCTCACTTAATCGGTTGATTTTTGCCAACAATTTGTCTAAGTCTTGTTGGTTCAAGTTAGCTCTGGGAAAATCAGAGGGCGTATATTTTTCTGCTTGATGCTGAGTCGGTGTAAGATAAACCTCTCCATCTTTATAATCATTTTGCTTAGTCTCATTTAAATTTGCTGCTATTACTAATTCAGCAATAGTTTGGTGTAGAAACATTTGTTGAGAAGTTAACTTAAGGCCTAATTGGTTAGCTTTTGCAACAATTTGAATTGTAATAATTGAGTCTCCTGCCAACTCAAAGAAGTTGTCATAAATACCCACTTTTTCAATTCCCAGAAATTGTTGCCAAATATCCGCTAGGATCTGCTCGACTTCGTTACGGGGAGCAACATAAGCATTTGCTAAGTTTGGACGTGGATGCCTAAACTCGGCGGAATTTGTTTTTGATGTTTCTGATAAAAGACTTAAATCTTGGTCTACATAATTGAAAGAATTATTCTGTTCAATTACTTGTTGAAAGTCTTGGGTTGAGACAACAACACGAGGCAAACCACTTAACAAAATGCGATTAAAAGCTTCAGCACCTTCTTGAGGTAATATTCCTTTTTTAATTTCTTCTTCACGTTGCAGCTTGAATTGTTCTGGTAGTGTTGTCTCTACTGCCATCCCTACTTCTTGCCAAGTATCCCAGTTGATTGATACTGTGAATTCGTCAGATTGAGAAGCACGATAATTTGCATAAACATCTAGAAATGCATTGGCAGCACAATAATCTACCTGTCCAAATTCACTCAAGATAGAACTTTGGGATGAACAAAGCACCAAGAAATCTAAACTAATATTTTTAGACTTTAAAATATTCTCTAATACTAATGTGCCTTTGACTTTTGGTGCTAAAACACTATTTGCTACATCTTCTGTTTTGAGTTGAATCATGCCACCGCCAGCAATACCCGCTGCATGGATGACGCCATTAATTTGACCAAATTTTTCTAAAGCTTCACTAATAGCTACCTGCATTTCTTCGTAGCTGGCGACATCGGCACTTTTAATTTCAATTTCCGATCCTAATTTTTCAAGCGCCAGCATTTTTTGTATCTTACGACTAACAGAATCTTGGCGATCGTGAGTTTCTAGCCATTGTTGCCATTGCGATCGCTCAGGTAATCCCTTTCTACCAATTAAAATTAATTTAGCTTGTACTGTCTTCGCTAAGTGTTCCGCCAGTACCAAACCCATACCACCAAGTCCACCAGTAATTAAGTAAACTCCTGCTTTTTTTAACTTAGCTTTACCTGGGATATTTTCATCTAAACGCACATTTTCAAAGGTTGGAATCCAGCGATAATGTCCCCGATAAGCAACTATATTTTCGGTTTGCTGCGTTGTTACTTCTCTAATCAGATAGTTGGCAAATTTATGGGAAATTTGAGCAGTAGGGATTATTACATCAATAAGAGAACAATGAATATTTGGATATTCCTTAGGAATTACCTTACAAGCACCCAATATCGTCGCTTTCTCTGGGCATAGCTTTTCATCGCCGATCACATTATATAGATTATTAGTTACAATTTTCAACTTCAGAGAATCACTGATATTTTGCTTTCCTAATGCCTGGGTCAAATACAACAAACTCCAAAAGCCGAGCTTCTGACAATTTTCAAAAGTAGGTAAAGTATCATTTGGTGTAATGCTCCAAAAATGAGCGATCGCATTTGGAATCAAACTCTGTTTTTGGAGTTCTTCAAACAAAGCATCGTAATCATTTTTATGTTGTGGGTTAATAGTATATATATATTTATCGATCCGAGTAAATTTATCAGCGATTCTAAGTTGAATTACATTTTGACTTTGCTGTTCGAGTTGTTTGGCAACTGCATCACCGACTCCATAGTCATCGATAAAAATTAACCAGCAGGTATTTTTTTCAATTGTTTGGAATAATCCAATAGGTGTAGATTGTTTCCAACTTGGGATATAAAACCAATCAGTAATATTTGGCTTTTTACCTAATGATTTTGGCGATATTGTTGATAACGCAGTCTCAGAACTAGCCTCAATCCAATAACGTTGACGCTCAAAAGGATAAGTAGGCAAAGGAATGTGTCTGCGTTGTTCGCGAGCATAAAAGCCCGCCCAATTTATTGGCAATCCTGCTAACCAAAGCTGAGAGAGAGTATTAAGCAAAAATGCCACATCCGAAACTTGCTCTTGGGGATGCCGCAGCGAAGTTAGCACCATAGTTTGTGAAGCTAACTGTCGTTTAGCTAGGGTAGTTAATGTGCGTCCCGGGCCAACTTCTAAAAATATTCGCTCTGGTTGTTGCAGCAGTTCAGCAATTCCCTCGTTAAACAATACCGCTTGTCGTAAATGTTTACTCCAGTAGTTAGGATCGGTTGCTTGCTCTGCCGTAATCCAAGTTCCGGTAACATTAGAAACAAAAGGAATTTGAGGTGCTTTCAGATTTACTTTTCTAACCTCTCGTACAAATGGCTCTAAAATCGACTCCATCATCTGAGAATGGAAAGCATGAGATGTATGCAGAAGGCGACAATCTATACCTTGCTCAATCAATTTATTTTGTAATATTTTTATAGCATTTGTAGCACCAGAAACCACACAAAGAAATGGTGCATTACTCGCTGCTAAAGAAAGTTCTGAACCCAACATTGGTTGTATTTCTTGAGCAGAAATAGAAACAGAAAGCATCGACCCAGGTTCGATATTTTGCATTAATTGTCCGCGAATTGCGACTAAAGTGAGTGCCTCTTCTAAAGAAAAAACACCGGAAATGCAAGCTGCTACGTACTCGCCGATGCTGTGACCAATCATCGCTTGTGGATGCACACCCCACGACATCCAAAGTTTAGCTAGGGCATATTCAATTACAAATAATGCAGGTTGGGTTAAGGAAGTTTGTTGGAGTTTTTCTTCTGTAGTTTCTAATGTTGTCGGGTAAAGTATATCTTGAAGATTTAAATTTAAATGCGATTGCAAAAATTCACAGCAATCATCAACTTGTTGGCGAAAAATAGATTCTGTTTCATATAATTCCCGTCCCATGTTTACATACTGCGCTCCCTGTCCGGGAAACATGAATACAATTGGATGGTTACGGGTTTCTGAACAATTGCTAAAAATTCCTTGTTTATCTGGCGTTGTTAGTGTTTTTATTGCATCTGGAATATTCTGACATAACAACACTCGACGATGGTTAAAATTTCGGCGACCAACTTGCAAAGTATAAGCTACATCGGCAAGATTAATTTGAGGATACTGTGCCAAATAATTAGCAAGATTAGTTGTAGCAGATTCCAATGCTGTTGGAGTTTTGGCAGAGATAGCCAATAAATGCCAGGGACGATAAATACTTCCTTTATTTGTAAAAATTGGAGCTTCTTCTAATATGACATGGGCATTAGTACCGCCAATACCAAAAGAACTAACCCCTGCACGTCTAGGATATTTGTCTGCTTTCCATTCAGAAAGTTTATTGTTGACATAAAAAGGACTGTTGGCGAAATCGATTTGAGGATTTGGTTCCTCAAAATGCAAGCTGGGAGGAATTTGTTTGTGTTTGAGAGCTAAAACTGTTTTAATTAAACCTGCAATGCCAGCTGCTGCATCTAAATGCCCGATATTTGTTTTTAAAGAACCAATAGCACAGAAATTTTGATTTTTTGTATTACTTTGAAATGCTTGCGTTAATGCAGCAATTTCAATCGGATCTCCTAAAGAAGTTCCCGTTCCGTGAGCTTCAATATAAGTGATGGTTTCTGGTTCTACTTCTGCAACAACTTGAGCCGTTTTAATAACTTTCGCTTGACCTTCTATTCGGGGTGCTGTGTAGCTAACTTTGTTTGAACCGTCGTTATTAATGGCAGAACCTTTAATTACAGCATGAATAAAATCTCCATCATTTAATGTATCTTCTAATCTTTTTAATACAACGATTCCGACACCTTCTCCGCTTACAGTTCCCTGGGCTTTGGCATCAAAAGCACGGCAATGTCCGTCAGGAGATTTAATACCACCCTCTTTATATAGATAGCCAGATTTTCTTGATGCACTGATAGAAACGCCACCAACCAAAGCAATATCACATTCACCGTTAAGCAAACTTTGGCAGGCTAAATGTACTGCTACTAATGAACTCGAACAAGCTGTTTGAACTGCATAACTAGGCCCAGTTAAATTAAGTTTATAAGAAGTACGTGTAGCTAGGTAATCTTTATCAGCAGCAATTGTTAGCTGATGTTCGTCTATTGAGTTTCTAATATTTTGATTAAAATAAATGTTTAGTAAATAACCGCTTAAGTTAGAACCAGCAAAAACACCTATAGAGCCATTATAGGTTTCAGAATTATATCCTGCGTTTTCCAACGCTTCCCAAGCACACTCCAAAAAAATTCGGTGTTGCGGATCGGTCATTTCTGCATCTCTGGGATTAAAACCAAAAAAGGCAGCGTCAAAAAGTTCTGCATCTTCTAAAATAGCATTGGCTTTTACATAATTGGGATTACTAATAAGTGCTGAATCTACTCCTGATGCTAATAGTTCTTCGTCACTAAAAAAAGAAATTGACTCTACACCATTTTGGAGATTATGCCAAAAATTATCAAGATTTTTCGCCCCAGGAAATCTTCCTGCTAATCCGATAATTGCGATTTCTGAACCGTTGTTATAATATGTTTCGCTTGGAATATTCATAATTCATAAATTCCTTAATTATTTTCAACTGATTTAAGTTTTTGCAAACGTTTTCTTTGTTGCGCTTTACCAGCTGAAATTTTCTCTGTTTGAATATCAGTTTCCTGTAAAGATACTGTTTGATTTGCAGATGAGCTTAAATACTCTGCTAAAGAATTGATGGTGGGATATCTAAACAAATCAAGGGTTGAGAGTTCTGCATTATTTAATATTTCCTGCAATTGGCTGTGAACTGTAACTAAAAGTAATGAATGACCGCCAATTTCAAAGAAATTATCGTGAATACCTATTTTTTCAAGATTTAAAGCTTTCTGCCAAACTGAAGCTATTGTTTTTTCTACTTCAGTTTGTGGTACCACATAAGCAACTTCTAATTCTGGGCGTAGGGCATCTGGCATTGGCAATGCTCGACGGTCTACTTTGCCATTAGATGTTAGTGGAAACGCTTCTAATATCATAAAGGCTGTTGGTATCATATGGTCAAGCAATTTATTTTGTAAGAAGCGCCGCAGTTCAGAAATTGTTAGTGTTTTGTCCGGATGAAGAGTTATATAGGCTGTTAAATTTTGATTTCCTGGTTTATCCTCCCGAACGATCGCTACACTTGCAGATATTGATGGATGTTGATTGATAACGGCTTCAATTTCTCCTAATTCAATACGGAAACCCCGGATTTTTATTTGGTTATCAATTCTACCGATATACTCGATATCTCCACTAGGTAAAAAGCGAACTAAATCGCCAGTTTTGTAAAGGCGATCGCCTTGTTGTTTGCTAAAGGGATTAGGAATAAATTTCAGTGCTGTTAATTCAGGTTGATTTAAATAACCCCTAGCTAATCCAATTCCGCCAATATGTAATTCACCTGCTACACCTGTTGGTACTGGTTGCAAATATTGGTCTAAAATGTACAACTGAGTGTTAGCGATCGGTTTACCAATTGGTATGGAACCTGAAGTATGTTTTCCTATTGGAACTTGATAAATACAGCAGCCTACTACCGTTTCTGTAGGGCCGTATTCGTTTACTAATATCGTATCTGGGGCTAAATCTTGCCAAAAAGTAATACTTTCAGCTAATAAGTTTTCTCCACCAATAATAAACGCTCTTGTTTTATTTGCTATCTCTTCTTTAGATAACTGTTGTTTTAATAAATCCAAGTGTGCGGGGGTTATTTTCACCAAACTTAAATTCGAGCTTTTTTTTAAAGCTTGAGAAAGGGTTTCTATTCCTTGTTCTTGTGATAACAACTCTGCTGTGCGGCCGACTAATAAAGGTGATAATAGGCTGGTGATGGTTAAGTCAAAACCCAGAGATGAGTGGACTACAGTTCCTACTCCTTGTTCTACTGTATATCTTTGAGAAGCCCAACAGAGGTAATTAACTAATCCTTGATGAGGGATGAGAGTTCCTTTAGGTTTACCAGTGGAACCAGAGGTGTAAATAACATAAGCTAAATTTAATGTAGTCGCTGTAGTAATTGGGTTATCAATTTCTTGTTGGTTTATAGTTTGCCAATCGCTATCAAGACAAATTACTTTAATTTCATGAATAGCTAAATCTGCCATTAAATGCTGTTGAGTCAATAGCACTGGCATTTGAGAATCTTTTACGATAAAAGCTTTTCTTTCTAAAGGATAGTTAGGATCGATCGGTACATAAGCACCACCCGCTTTTAAGATGCCTAAAAGTGCAATTAACATTAAAGGCGATCGCTCTACACAAATACCTAGCATTACATCAGGTTTTACACCTAATTTTTGTAGGTAATGAGCTAGCTGGTTAGCACGATTATTTAATTCACGGTAGGTAAATTGCTGATTTTTATAAACAACAGCAATGTTGTCTGGTGTGCGTTCTACTTGTTCTGCAAAAACTTGATGAAAACATTTATCTGCTGTAAAAGCAGTTTGTGTATTATTAAACTCAACTAACAGTTTTTGTCGTTCAATATCGCTGAGTATTTCTAATTGACTTAGCAGTGCATCTGGATGGTTAATTGCATTTTCTAAAAGCGTAGCAAATTGTCCTGATAAGCGTTCGATATCTTCTGGCAAGAATAATTCTGAATCATATTGCCATTCAGCGTGAAGAGAGCTTTCAGTACATATAAACGATAATTTTACTTTGAACCTGTCAAAACAAACATATTGCTGTAGTAAAGAAAATTTAACTGTACTTGTAGTCAATATTTGTCGCTTTTGCTCTATAAACTCAAAACAAAAGGGTAAGAATAATCCGGAAATTAACTCCCAATTAAAACAATCTTGCCATTCATAAGCTTGATTTTGATTCAAACTAATTTGCTCTAAAGCTTCACTAAATTTTAAATTACCTTGCAGATAGCAATCCACTGGTATATATTTAGCAAGTAGTCCCAGCATTTCTTGGAGTTCTTCTTCCGATCTACCATTGCAATAACTACCAACAACCATATTTGGTACATTAGTCAATCGCCATAATAGTATTTGCCAGCATGTTAGTAATAATGACGATTCAGTAGTATTAAATTTTTTGGCGATCGCATTTATTTTAGCTATCAGTTTAGGCGGAATTATGTGAGTAAAAATTTGTGGTTTAAATTCAGTTTTACCAGAAAATACATTTTCATTTGGTAGTTTCAAGCTAAAAATATGGTTAATATCTTTTTCTCGCCAATATTTTCTACCAATTTCTGCTTCTTCTGACTCTAATAATTCATTCTGCCAGTCTGAAAAAACGATGTATTGGACTGGTTCATCATCATATAAATTCCCAGCATAAACACGAGCTATTTCTGCTAATAAATTATTCAGTGAATTTGTATCTGCGTATAAAGCAGGTAATTTTAACAGTAATATATATCTAGATTTTGATAGAGTAGCTAGAGATATCTGTAATGATGGTTTTTCTAAATCGAATTTTTGCTGTTTAATAGATTCAATTAATAATTCAACAGTATTATTTTGTTCTTCAGGTGGAATTGCTCTCAAGTCATGTTCTTTTATTAAGAAATCTCTGCTGTTTTCAATTACTTGTATTGGAATATTCATTCCTGGTAAGCAGCGAAAATTCGTGCCAAGGATTTGATGTCTATTGATAATATTTTTGAATTCAGTCTTCAACGTCTCTATATTTAAATTACCTGTAATTTCCACCGCACTAAATGAATAATAACTAAGGCTATTGTTATCTTGTTTCAGTAGCCATAAATGTTTTTGCTGTGGTGAAAGTTGAAAACCCTGAATTACTTGATTATTCATGATACAGTTAATTTTATTTAAACGAACAGCACAGACGCTGAGGACACAGAGAGATAACTTATTAAAAATAATGCTGAAAAGGCTCGCCCATTGCGGTTAAAACTTTTCTCGAACCAGAGTAGGGATTACGTGCGTGGGCTGTCAACATATTATCGAGCATTAATATATCGCCTTTCTGCCAAGGATAAACAATTATTTCCTGTTGATAAGCTTCACGAATTTCTGCAATAACCGAATCTTCAATGGGAGAACCATCACCATAAAAAGTGTTGTAAGGTAAATCTTCTTCTGTAAACTCGCTGAAAAATTTCTCTCTAAATTGTGTTTGTAAACTCGATACATGCCAAAAAACAACATGGTTAAACCAAACCATTTCACCTGTTTTTGGATGTTTTGCTATGGCTGGACGAACTTGACGAGTTCTTAAGCGGTTGTTATCTTTCCACTCAACCTCAATACAAGCATTACGACAATATTCTTCCATCACAGTTTTGTCTGTTGTGTGATAGACTTTTTGCCAAGGTAAACCAAATCCATCTCCATAGTTGCGAACTAACATCCAGCCTTTTTCTTGAAAGCGTTCTCTAATGCGAGGATGAATACGTTGAAATACTTTTCTCACATCAGCAATTGGAGTTTCTCCTCCTTGGCTTGCAGGTTCTATGCAACAAAACCATATCTTCATCGGATAGGTATTGGCATAGGATGATTCATTATGTAAGGCAATAGTTTGGTCAGCAGGAAATTCGGTAGAAGTATAAACTTTTTCGCTTAATTTAGTACGAGGTGTGGAAGATTCTGTGTAAGGCATTAATTGAGGACATACGGCGCTAACGAATTGTTCAAAATCCTCTTTTTGATTAATAGCAAAATCTCTAAATAAAATTCCTCCATATTTAAACAAGTTATTAATAATGAATGCCTGATTGTTTTCAGCCCAATTTAGCAAATTTAAATTGGTGAATTTAGGCGAAATAACTAAAGGTAGTTTATCTCCAGATTGTAAAAAAGATTCTGTAATTAATTTTTCTGCGGAGAAATTAATGACTTTAGGTTTAGGTTGCGATTTAAATGCTTTAAATTTTTGGCTGCGGGCTTGTTTAAATTCTTCTTGTTTTGCGTCTTGCCTTTGCTTGTCTGCTGCTGCCAAGATTTCTTTTATGCCCGTAAATTTAATATTAGGTTGAACAACAACGGCACGCAAAATTATTTCATAATCTGTAATAAATTTAGCGATCGCAGTAGCATGAAATAAGTCTGTACTATATTCCAAACTACCACTCAACCCTCGTTCATTTTCCCACATAGTAAGTAGTAAATCAAACTTAGCTGTGCCATTGTCAATCTGTTCGACAATTTTCAACTTCAAACCTTCGAGTTCTAGTGGAAGTATTGGGGCATTTTGTAGAACAAACTTAGATTGAAACAGAGGTGTACGGCTCAAATCTCGTTCTGGTTTCAAAGCTAATACTAACTGGTCAAATGGCATATCTTGATGTTCGTAAGCAGCCAATGTCACCTCACGAACGCGTTTCAATAATTCCTGAAAAGTTGGATTACCTCCCAAATTAGTACGTAATACTAATTGATTAACAAAAAAACCAATAATATTTTCTGTTTCTGGGTAATTACGGTTAGCAACATCAGTACCGATAACAATATCATCTTGCTTTGTACAGTAATGCATTAAGGTTTTAAATGCTGCCAATAGAGTCATAAATAGAGTGACTCCTTCCTTACGGCTTAATGCTTTAATTTCTTCACAAAATTCTTTTGATAGTTTTAGATGTTGTGTACTACCGCGAAAAGTTTGGATTTCAGGACGGGGATAGTCGGTAGGTAATTCCAGTACAGGTAAGTTTGCAAGTTGCTGTTTCCAATAAGATAGGTGTTTCTCCATCACTTCTCCTTGCAGCCACTGATTTTGCCAGTAGGCGAAATCTGCATATTGAATTGGTAATTCAGTTAAAGATAAAGGTTCTTTTTTGCTGAAAGCTGCATAAAGCGCAGACAATTCACGAATAAGTACGCCAATTGACCAACCATCAGAAATAATGTGGTGCATTACTAACACTAATACATAAGACTCTTCAGCTAAACGCAATAAATTAACTCGCAGCAATGGACTTTTAGTTAAATCAAAAGGGCGTTGGGCTTCTTCCAAAATTGACTGCTGCACCGTAACAAATTGCTTTTCTGCTGAAATTTCGCTTAAATCTATGATTGGCACAGAAATAGGAACAGATGAAGCGATTATTTGTACGGGATTTCCATTTACTTTTTTAAAGCTAGTGCGTAATACTTCTTGGCGGCGTAAGAGTTCTTTAAAAGTTTGCTCTAAAGCATCTATATCTAAACGTCCGTTCAGGTAAACGGCAGCTGGCATATTATAGGTATAACTTCCTCTTTCCAATTGTTCTAGAAACCACAGTCTTTTTTGAGCAAAAGATAAGGGTAGTTCTTTGTCTCGCGAAACTCGTTCAATTGGTGGTAATGAGTTAATATCTAGCTGTTTTTCCTCAAGATTTTTAGCTAATTTTGCTATTGTTGGTAGTTCAAAAATTCGCCGTATTGGCAACTCGATATCAAGATTTTTATTAATACGAGATATCACTTGGGTTGCTAAAAGTGAGTGCCCGCCTAATTCAAAAAAGTTGTCGTTTATTCCTATCTGCTGTAAACCAAGTACTTCCATCCAAATCGTCACTAATTGTTTTTCCATAGCGGTTTGAGGTGCAACAAATTTTTCCTCAAATTCTGGAAGTACTTTATCAAATGCAGGTAGCGCTTTACGGTCAATTTTACCATTAGGTGTTAGTGGAAGTGCCTCTAAAATTACAAAAGTTGTTGGCATCATGTAGCTTGGTAATTTTGACTCCAAAAAGCTACGCAATTCAAAAACTGTTAATGTTTGTTGGCTTTGAGGGACTAAATAAGCGACTATTCGTTGAGAATCTAATGAATCTTTACGTACTACAACTACGGCTTCTCGGACTGCGGAATGTTGGGTGATGAGTGCTTCAATTTCTCCTAGTTCAATACGAAAACCACGAACTTTTACTTGGTGGTCAATTCGACCAATGTACTCTATTTCTCCATTTGCTAAATAGCGGGCTAAATCTCCTGTTTTATACAAACGCGTAGCTTTTTCACTAAATGGATTTGGTATAAATTTCTCTGCTGTCAAGTCGGGACGGTTGAAATAACCTCTTGCAAGTCCGTCGCCACCGATATGCAATTCTCCTGGTACACCTACAGGAACTAACTGGTTGTATTGGTCTAAAATGTAAAGTTGCGTATTAGCGATCGCGGCACTAATTGGTATAATTTTCCTATCAGTTTCTACCTCAGATGCGGCTGACCAAATCGTAGTTTCTGTAGGGCCATACATATTCCATAAACAAGCACACCGATGTAATAATTGATTGGCTAAATATCCAGGTAAAGCTTCTCCACCACAGAGAATTTTTAATTGATGATTGCCACTCCAGCCTGCTGTTAAAAGTAATTGCCAAGTTGCTGGTGTTGCTTGCATAACTGTTGCTTTAGAGTCTGTTAGTTTTGCTGACAACTGGATTCCGTCTGAGGCTATTTCTCGACTAGCAATTACCAAACAGCCACCAACTATAATTGGCAGAAAAAGTTCTAAGGCAGCAATATCAAAAGAATAAGTCGTAACTGCCAGTAAAGTATCATTTTCGGTTAATCCCGGTCTTTGCTTCATGGAGTACAAAAAGTTGCTCAAAGCACTGTGAGGAATTTGTACGCCTTTCGGTTTGCCTGTAGAACCAGATGTATAGATGACATAAGCTAGGTTATCAATAGTTAGTTCATAAAATAAATTTTCCTGGCTTTGTTGTGCAATCTTCTGCCAATCTACATCTAAATCAACGACTTGAGTTTTGTATTGTGGTAGTACTTCTAAAAGCGAGGTTTGAGTTAGTAATATTGGGGCCTGGGCATCTTCTAAAATAAATGCTAATCGTTCTTTTGGATAACTCGGATCTAGCGGAATGTATGCTCCGCCTGCTTTGAGTACCGCTAATAATCCGATAAGCATATTCAGGGAACGTTCTACACAAATCCCTACCAAAACTTCCGGCTTTACTCCCAGTTCTTGTAAATAATGCGCTAATTGATTCGCTCTGGCGTTGAGTTCGCCATAGGTTAATTGCTCGTTTTCAAATACTGCTGCTACTGCATTAGGTGTTTTTTCTACTTGCGCTTCAAATAACTGATAAATGCACTTTTGAGGATAATCAACTTGGGTATTATTCCAATCTAGCAACAACTGGCGATGTTCTTGTGCAGTGAGCAACGGCAAATCTTTAACATGCTGTTGTTGGCTGGCTGTCATACCCAATAATAATGTACGAAAATGCCCCAACATGCGAGAAATTGTACTTGATTCAAACCGAGAGCTTTCATAGAAAATTTCTAATAATAATTCTGAATCCACCTTCACCGAAATAGTGAGTGGATAATGAGGATGCATAAAACTACAAATATTAGATATTTTTAAATTGTTGATTTGTTGTAATTTAGAAAAATCTGTTTGGTAATTCTGAAAATTAACTATACTTTCAAATAAAGGTTGCCCAGTTGGGATATCACTCCACTTTTGAATTTTGATTAATGGGCATTGCTCATACTGGCGCGTTTCATTTTGCTGTATTTGCAGTTGCTTTAACCAAGAGACAAGAGATTCTTCTGGATTTACACGCACTCGCAATGGCAAAGTGTTGATTAACACCCCCACCATTGATTCAGTTCCAGCTAAATTACCTCGACCAGAAACAACAGTTCCAAAAACAACATCGTTTTCGCCACTGTAACGACTCAAGAGAATAGCCCATGTGCCCTGTATTAAAGTATTTAAAGTTAGCTGTTCCCGTCGTGCAAAAGACTGCAATGCTAATGTTTCGGTTGTTGATAGTTTAATTTGCTGTTGTTTATATTCTTTATTTTCATCAGGCAAATTACTAGAGGTGTAGTCTACGCCTAAAGGAGTATTTACTGTAAACTGTTGCAAATACTGTCGCCAGAAAGTCTCACTCTTGGAAAGATCCTGCTGTTGTAGGTAAGCTATATAATCTCGGTAAGGACGAGGTTTTTTTAAAGATAAATTTTGATTCTCGCTAAATGCTTTGTAAAACGCAAAAACTTCATCCATCACCAAAGATGAAGACCACCCATCCAGTAACAAGTGATGTTGACTCCAAATAAATTCATAGTTGTTTTCGGCTAATTGAATCAGAGTTAACCGCATCAACGGTGCTTGAGAAATATTAAAACCTCGCTGTTGTTCTGCGGCTAAAAAACTTTCGATACGCTTTTGCTGCGTAATATTTTCAATCCCACGCCAATCTTGTTTCTCCCAAGGCAACTGAACTTGCTTATGTACAATCTGAGCAGGTTCTTTTAAACCTTCCCAAACAAAAGACGTTCGCAAAATCGCATGACGATATACCAATTGTTCCCAAGCTTGCTTAAATGCTGAAATATTCAGTTCTCCTTGGATATTACAACTGAAAACTTCGCAGTAAACTGCTGAGTCTGGGGCATAAAGGCTGTGAAATAATATGCCCTGCTGGATCGGAGAAAGTGGATAAAAATCTTCAATATTTTTCATTTTATGAATATAAATATTAATTTGATAGTTTCGTAGGATCGTCAATTATCGGAAAAACTAAACCTAATTCATGGGCTGAATCTATACCGATTTCTTGTAAAAATTCTGATCTTAATACATTGTTTTCCATCACATTTCCTGGTTGAGTATTGTTTCCTTTATAAATAAAAATTTGATTGCGATAAAAATGCATACCAACGATATGTTCATCGAAATAATTAGGTAAATATTCAGGATGGAAAAATTCCTGATGACTTAAACAGTCAACTAGTCTTTTAAAAAAATTCATCATGGTTTTGGGGTCGTATAAATCTAAGCTTCCCCCATATTGCGACCATTCGGGAGGCTCAGGATCGTCCGAGAACTTAGACCAATTTTCGTAACTAGGTATATAAGAAGTATGAGTATCTTCAATTATATAAATTCCACCATCGTTAAGTTCTGGAAACAGAACTTTGAATGTTTTAATTACATGGTCATTATGATGACTACCATCATCTATAATGATGTCGAATTTTCCTGTTTGTTCGACAACTTTTTTCAAAAAAACCTCATCGTCTTGGCTTCCCTGAAAAATTTTAATTCTGTCTGACTCTAAAGCTGTTTTATCTATAATATCAATACCATAAATCATACTATTAGGAAAATAGTTCTTCCACATTCTTAAAGATTCGCCACCAGAATATGGGTCATCAGCATAACCACCGGATACGCCAACTTCGAGACCACCTATACCTATTTCCAAAATTTTTAATTTTTTAGTTCTTAAAGGTGCAAAATGAAATTGGTGTAAGGATTCAGGTCTAATATTGAGGAAGTAAAGAAGGGCGAGACAGGGAGTTACTAGAATTAGCAATTAAAGCCTGTGCAAAAAAATCAATCACAGACCTAGCTTGACGGCG
>NZ_JACJRQ010000040.1 GCF_014697355.1 Nostoc calcicola FACHB-3891
AGTCAAGAAACTGTACGCGAACAGCGAATGAAGCTGCACCCACCGCTTTTTGTGGCATGGTGCAAGGGCAAGGATAAATCGGGTATGGGGTGGGAATTTAACGAAAATACGGGATTATATCATCCGGCAAGTTAGTATTTTTATTATTTTCAAGAATTTCTGAATTTACACTGATTGGCGCTGTTAATGCGATCGCTCTTAGCGCATAAGTGCGATGGTAACTGAAGAAAAGTATCGTCAAACTTTGCAGGCGAGTATTTTAGAGTCAGAAATCATAACTTCATAAACAGAGATATAAGCGTTATACTTCAGAGATTGCAGTTATCAATTTAACCCGGAACAGGTGAAAGCTGCCCAATAATAAGGGTGAGAGAAAGGTTTAGACTCTCCACAAAAAGATTCCAAATCTTTTTTTGCTTGATAAATCCGGTTTCCGATTTGGGCATATTTTTTATATTCTTCATCGCGTTGCTGATACATTTGAGAATCTTGTGGATGAATATCCCGTTCTTTTTTAGTTTTTTTACGCTGCGTTTCGGTTTCCTTAAGTTTCTGCGTTAAAAAAGAACTTAACTTAGGTTGGTAAATGGTGGTAAGAGTTTCACCTTTAAGGGTACGCAGTTCAAATTGAGCTTGTCTAATTGATTGCAGTCGTTTGTTTCCCTGATGTCGGGATTGATAGTAAAATAGTGAAAATAGTGCTGTTGCCAAGTCATCTACTGCCCAGAGTGTACTGATAACACTTTTAGCGCCAGCACAAAGAAAACCTGTTGAAAGAGTGAGAATATCGTCGGTTATTTCAACAACACCCAAGCCAGTTTCGCAGCAAGAGAGAAATACATCTTCTAACTGAGGAGTGCGCCAACTTGGAGTTAATAACTGACTTAATGTAATACAGCCATCTCCTAAAATTAATACTGATTCTAGAGGATTATCGAGCCGCGAACGCGCATGATGACTAGAATGAATTACTTGAACTTTTTGTATCAGTTGACGATAGTTGCTGACACTAGCTTCTTGACTACCTTTTAAACGTTGATTATTAGGAATATTATATAAAGTTGCTAGTTGTTCTCCTTCCCAACTAGCGTAGGGTAAATCTTCAGTAGCATCTTCAACAATACCGTAGTTCATAAGACTACTGACTGAGTGACGGTTGTGACAAAATTCTAAAATTTGGCAGCTAGGGACGTAACGAATTAAAATTTTATCTCCCAGATATTGACTTTCTGCTATTGGTAAAGCGGCAAAAGGGATTTGATGTAATGCTAGATGAGGAACAAGAATTAATTCATCAATATTTTTCAGATGTTGTGCAATTAAATCATTGAGTTTTAAGACTTTAGCTAGTTCTGCTGTTAAAAAAATAAATTGCTCTTTCCAAGTATCTTTGTGATGAACATATTGCTCTAACCAGAGAGTTAAAATCGATGATTGTAAAGTTTCAAATCCCAATTCCGTACAAGTGTGCAAAGTAATTTGATTCTGCCGGATGATAAAGATATGGGTGTCATTCGAGGTAGTATAAAAGCTCAGAATAGCTGTTGTAGGCACTTTAATTAGCTGCTGTATCGATGACAAATTCATGGGACTTACTTGAATTTGACCAGCCAGAACAGGATCTAGACGGCGCATTTGTTCCCAAATTTGCTGTTTTTCAGCTTCCAAATCTGCAATAGTTTCGTTATAAGCTTCGATAGCAGCCCGACTATGTGGGCTTTTACCGAGGTTATTACCATCCAAGTTACTGCTATTATAATTGTGTCTTAGTTCATTATCAATTTGCCGTTGTATAGCTTCAAAATCTTGTAAATACTGTTGAATTTCGGTAGGAATTTCCCCATCTGAATAAAGGTCATTACTTGCCATTAAATCTACGAGTCGTTTTGAGCGAGAACGTTCGACATATTCAATAGCTTTATTCAGTTGTTTATTATTAATACAAGCTTGCACCATATTTTCATAAACATGGAGAGAATCAGCTAAGATTTCTTGACGACGTGATTCTGAACTTGCCCAAGTGCGACTGGTTTCTACAGCTTCAATTGCCACACTATAGCCCCTAATCGCTTCAGCCCAATCACCAATGTTAAAAGCAGTGTTTCCCAGCATTTGTCCTGCTTTTAGGCAATCTGCGGGAAAAGCTGTGGGAGTGAATATCTTTAAACATGAACGATAAGAGGTAATTGCTGCTTCTATTTGCTGTTGCTGTAAGAAGACATTTCCTAGATTCAGATGAGTCATAGCCCACTGTCGAGGATATTCTTCTTTCGTTAAAACTTGTAAAGCTCCTTTATGAGCAGCGATCGCCTTTTCTAAATTTTCGCTCCTATCCCCATGAATTCGGTGAAGATAGGCATTAGCCAAATTTATATGTACTTCTGCCCAATTTGTGGGAAAGGCTGCTTTTGTGTAGACTTGTAAAGCAGATTGATTAGCAGCGATCGCTATTTCCACATTTTCTGCTGCATCACCTCTGAGTCTGTGACGATAGGCAGATGCTAAATTCATTTGAGTTTGCACCCAAAGTTCTGGGAAGTCTTCACGAGTACGAATGGAAAGAGCATTTTGATAACAAGCGATCGCTTTTTCTAAATTCTCAGCCTTGTCACTAAGAATGCGTTGGCTTTGCCCGCCTCCGGCATCGCGGTAAACAATGCCGAGATTGTTTTGGATTTTTCCCCACTGTTCAGGGAATCTATCACGACTACAAACCTGCATGGCAGCTTCACCTGCCTTAATCGCCAGTTCTGCATTCTCTACTTGATCGCCACGAATCCGATAGCCATAAGCAATAACCAGATTACTTTGAATTTCTGCCCAAAGTTCGGGAAACTGTTCACGGTTACAGACTTGTAAAGCCTTGTGCAAGTAAGAAAGGGATTGTTCCAGGTTTTCTGCTTGCTTACCCTTTATACGGCGGTGGTAAGCATTACCCAGCATCAATTGACACCCAACCCACTGTTGTGGATAGGTTTCGTAAGTCAATACTTTAGAAGCAACTTCGTAACCTGTAATGGCAATCTCTAAATTGCTCGCCTCACTACCCTGCCGAAATTCTTTAATCAGGAAGCTCAAACCTGCAAGACATGCAGCAAAACCTTGTGCATATTTTGGCGGTGCTTCAGACAGCATGGCTTCTGTCTTCAAACGCAATACAGTCGCAAAGCGTTCATCAAGTTTGTGTTTGTTTGCTTCCAGTAATGGGTATACAACAGCTTTAGGATTTTCTAGGTTCTTGTCTAGGTTCTTAAATACTGCTTCAAATAGCTGAATCTGAAATAGTTCGCGGCTCGCATCTTCAATCTGTTCCCATTGTTGAGGAAAATCTTTCTTAGTAAAAACACTAGCTGCTACCTCATAACCTGTAGCAGAAATTCTTAAGTTAATTGCTTTATCACCTTGTGGAAACTCCCGAATCAGATTACTAAAACTTAAAATAGTTGTAGCAATTTGAAGAGATTGCCCTGATGGTATGTGTCCGAAAACATCCTCAAGCTTTTGTAAGTGTTGAACAAATTGTTCATCTAATTTATTCAGGTTGTTTTCTAGTATTTGATATACAGCTTGTGATTCTCCATTGTTTTCAGCAGTTGCTTGCAATAACTGTTCAAGAAATTTTGAATTTGAGAAAATTTGTTGAAATTCATCGCTATCTAACAGATTTAAAACCTGTTGAGAACTAGAACGATTTGCATATTCTCTAGCTTTATCTCGTTCACCTGTGCTAATGCAGAAAACCACCATCTCCGTGTAGGCAAGAATTTCTTGTTTTTGAGAAATACCACCCCAACGTCGGCTTTGTTCAACAGCTTCAATGGCGATCGCATAACCTTCAAAAGCTTCTGCTTTCATACCAGCAGCCAAAGCTGTTTTACCTAAACTCAATCCAGTTTGTATGCAATCTCTAGGGAAATTGGTGGGAGTGAAGACTTGCAAGGCAGCGCGGAGACAGTCAAGCGCTTCAGTAATTTGACCTGTTTTATAATAGGTATTTCCCAGGCTAGTTTTTGTTTCCGCCCATCGCTGAGGATAATCAGAAATAGTGTAGACTTCTAAGGCGTTAATATATGCCAAAATCGCCTTTTCTAGATTCTTTTGTTTATTGCCTAAAATTCTTTGAGCGTAGGCAGAACCGAGGTTATTTTGACTGCTAGCCCAATAATAGGGCGATGCCGAACGTGTACGTACTTGTAGCGCGACTTGATAACAAGCGATCGCCTTTTCTAAATTCTGTGCCTTATCACCTTGAATTCTAAAAAGGTACGCATTCCCCAAATTATTTTGAAGAGTACCCCAAAGTTCAGGAAGTTGAGCGCGGTTAACAACTTTTAAAGCAGTTTCATAGCAAGAAATTGACTTTTCGATATTTTCAGCTTTGTCTCCTGTAATCCTATCTGTATAGACAAGACCGAGATTATTTTGCACTCTTGCCCACTCTTCGGAAAAACCGTCACGGGTATAGATGAGTAGGGCATTATTACAAGCAGTAATTGCCTTTTCTTGATTATCGGCGCGATTTCCTCGTATTCGATTACGGTAGGCTGGTGCTAAATTAGTTTGAATATGCGCCCAAGTTTCTGGGACAATTTGACGGTTAAAAATTTTGGCAACTGCTTCTAAACCTGTAATGCTAATTTCTAAATTAATTGCCCTGTTTCCTTTACGAAACTGCCCAAGCAAGGTGCAGAAATAAACAATACCCAATCCTACTGATATTACTTGTTCTGTTATTGAGTCGTTGTTGAGTAGGCTAAAGTTTACCCAGTAATTAAACTGTTCATAAAAATCATCATTGAGTTGATCTAAGTTAGCCTTAAGTAGACGATCAAGGGCTTGTGGATTGCTTTTATTTTGAGCGATCGCCCACAATATTTCACCCAAAAAAGCCGGAGGTCTGATAAGATTATCTGTTGCTGAAGGCTCATCTCTATATAATTCCAGTTCCTCAACTAACCAATGAGCTAAATTTCTCAAAAAGTAAGCAGAACGAATATCTCCTTGGTTAACCCGGATTTGAGCTACCATTGCCAAAGTTTCTACAAACCCAGCATCAACCAAGTGTGCGTGTTTCCTGAGAATCTTCATTTCCCTGCCACTAGGACAGTTGAGTAGCTGTTTAATCAGTTTAAAATAAGCTTTTTGGCGTTGAGTAAAATCTGGTGATTTCTGAGAACCGAATCCTTTATCCATGACAATTGGATGTTTTGGGTAGTTATATACATCATTCCCAATCGGTCAAACTACGCAACATCTCCCCAAATTTCTACTAACTTTTCCAATAACATTTCGGCTAAATCTTGTAATTCGCTATCATCTTGCTGAATTGTTTCACGAGTAGCACCAACAGCGCGAGTATCTCCAGCTAATATTTCCCCTCCGGCGTACCGCCACTCAAATTCATCGCCAGTTCGGTAAAGAAGCTCAAATTGTGCCACAATCTCTGATAAAGGTTTGTTGTCTAATACAGAGCGTACTTGTACTGCCACCGAGTCATCAGTTTGCAGAAAAGCGATCGCAACTTCAAGACGAGTAATTTGCTCAAGGAGAGACTCAATCGGCTGGAGTTCTGACACTGCTAGCTGTGCAGGCGAATTCACTTCATCAACGGCTGGTGCAAATCCTAATAGCTGCACTGAATCTAGGCTTTCCTGAAACTGTATAGCTACATAGCCAATCCTATTTTCTATAGTATCTGGTAATAAAATGACAGTTTCTTGGGGTAAAACTGGACTGCATTCTAATGTTCCCACATTTGGAATTACCAAATCAGCTGCATTCGATAAAGCTGCTTTAACTGGATTCCAGCAATCTGATGAATTGAAATCTGTTGGTATTTGCAACCATTTTAAATAGCTATGAACTGCGTAAACTGCTAACGCATTCAAATAAACTCGCTTACCTTTTTCTACTGTGCTTTGTTGAGCGGCTAAATATCTTGCTCTAGAATTAATTTCTAAATTTAGCGGAACCATTAACAAGGGTGAAGTTGCGCTGTTCATAACGATTGCTCCTGTTTATATCCCAAATCTTCGGCAATTTTTTGAAGTATTGGTTCGCATTTTCTCTTCCAATGCGAATTGACGGTTGTATAAGGAATGCTCAACTCTCGTGCTATATCTGCAATTTTGTCAGGTGGTTCTTTGAGTACACGTCTCTGGCTGAGGAATTGACAATTACACCCAACAGAAGAACCAGAATAACTATTTTTGAGCTTACCTTCGGGATCTTGCTCAATGTAAAGCTCTAATTCTAGACCAATCCGTTGAGTAGTTTCCCGTTGAGAAATTTCAATTAGACCATCCAAACCACTCAAAGTAAAATTGGGTAGCTTATCAAGCAGAGTTATTTCCCCAAAGTCTGAGGCTATGGCAGCATCTAAACTGAGTGGAGCATCTTTATCAGGAGAGTACAAATCTCTAATTCGCCAACCAAGGTAGCTATTGATCCACTTCAAAAAGCTTTCGTAAACTGAGGGAGAATTCAGATCAAATTTGGCAAGATTAAGGCTGACATACTCTAAAGTACGGTTTAGGGCTGCTGGATAGTCTGGATGAGAGGATTTGGCTAATCCTGGGAGTTGCTGAATTTCTAGTAGTAACCGATTCATGGCAAATCGCCATTTTATGCTGTTAGGTGGTTGTTGACGTACCTCTGTAATTAAGGTATTCAACCGTTGATCTAAATCATCCATACATTTTTTTTAATGTGTGGTTTTTATGATGGACATTATCTCATTTAGCCAGATGCTTACACCAAAGATATCCAGAAGTTATCGGAAGCATCTTTTGATAAAATTCAACTAAATGCTATTCATAAGTTCTATTTGTAAGTTCAAAAGTCTTTCTAATTTGTGGAGGTAATAGACTGTTCCCACGGGAATTATTACAAGTGAAACAAGCCAAACGCAAATTCGAGAGACTATTAGAGCCGCCCAGACTCTTGGGAACTAAGTGTTCAATAGTTCTTTCGGATTTGGTCATTTGCTTGCTACACCAGCAACAGCGGTTTCCATACATTTGTAATAATTGGTATCTCTTGCTACGCCTAGAGGCTGGAGACATATTAGCCATAATTTAACTGCCTGAGTATCAAGGTTTGAAGGTGTTCACTTGTTTAACAGGGCAGTACTAAAAAATGACGCAGAGTTTTTGATTGCGTTGCAAAAAGCAGAAACATAGCAGTTTTCGTTTGGATGCGACACATGGTATTGACACAGCAATACTCATTGGTATCAACTTAACCTTAAAAAGGCGGTTAGAAACCGCACGCCAGTCGCCTCTCCTATCGGAGACGCTGCGCGAACAAGTCGAGCCAGGCGCTTGCGGGGTTCCCCCCCGTTGTGCAGACTGGCGTGGGAAACTCGCCCACGGCGCTGGCTCGTCTACACAAACAAAAGCTACCGATCCTGGATTCCAGACAAGGGACTAGTACCGCAAGGCGGAATTAAAAATTAAAAATGAATACAGCGTAAGCGTTTCATGGTTACTGAGCAAAGCCGTAAAGCCTGCGGCATAGCTACGCTTAGAGCGCAGCCTCTCCAAGAGTTGTATTGATTTGAAATGGGTGATTTACTTCCCCTATGCTGTACTAGAGCCAACAGAGTGTTCTGATTATTCTGTAACTGAAAGCTAAAATTTGAATCATGTAGGGGTACATTTGACGAAGCAATGTAGGGAAATGACCGAACTATATAAGGCTGGAATTATTGAGGTAACAGAAGCAGAAGATGAAGATGAAGATTTATTTGAAGTTGCGGTGCATTTTGACGGCGATATTTTTCTTCCCAGCGTTGTTTTTGAAGGCAAAGACCACGCATTGCGGCAAGCTAAAAAGCTTTATGATTGGCTAGAAGCTAATCCAAAAGGAATTAAGGGGGAGCAACTGCATTGGCAATCATACACAGTTAATCGTGAATCTCTAAGAGAGTATCCAGCCTGCTATTTACCTTACTACTATTCAACATACGAGCAAAGTTTAGAAGTTTCAATTGTTGAGCGAAACCAAGAAGCCATTGTTTATGGTTGGTTGAGCGCTGAACCTTTACCTTACTATATGGATAAAGAAGATGGTTTGGTAGTTCTTGGAGACATTTCAGATGATGCTGTGCTTGCTGGTTGGCATCAAGCTATTGATACACGCATTCACATTTACTCTTTTATCTACCAGTCAAATAGCAGTCACAAGCTTTAATAATCAGTTAACAATTAGGAGCTTTAGGTGCAGCGAAAAATCGAGTTAAAAAGGGGTGTTGATAATACATCTGTTGAAGCCTATTTGGTAGATTTAGTCCAAAGACATGTTGATGATTATGTCAATTATTGGGTAGAAAGCTTAAGGTTATTTAGTCAATCAGATAAATACTGGGACTGGATATTCAAATTAAGATATATTGACAATCAAGAAAATCTTGAAGGTTATGCAGTTGAGTGCGAAAATAAAACTCAGGGATTAATGATAATAGAAACGCAAATGCACGGTTCTCGGTTAAATATTGGTAAGAGGCTAGTTTATGTTGATGGTATTGCCACTGCCCCCACTAACCGAATCGAGATTCAACGCCCGCCTCAATTCAAAGGTGTTGGTCAAGCACTATTAAATTTCGCAAGAATTAGAAGTGTTGAGCTTGGGTATGAAGGTAGAATTGGGTTGCATTCCTTACCAAGGTCTGAAGGATTTTATGAAAAACAAAATATGTTGAACTGCGGTTCGGAAGAAGAATATGAAAATTTAGTCTACTTTGAGTATGGTGTATTGAGACGAAGATAAGGGCTGATCCGGGTAAAAATTTATGAACCATCAACAGCAAAAGGATAATTTTGAGGCAAACGAGTCAATAACAACCCAAGAAGCTATAGATTTACTTTTTGGTGAAGGATGGCTCGAAGAGGCTGTTTGCATCGAAGATGAAGCAAATTGCACGATTGGCGCTGGTTTGGATTGGGGTAATGCATTACCACCTTTAATGCTCAACCTTCCTTTATTTGGTCGTCTATCAACGCTGCGTGTATCTCTCAACCGCGAAGTCAGGCTAATAATTGAAACATGGGATTTAGGTATAGGTACAACTTCTGCAACAGAGACTGCAAGGGCACGCATTAAAGAGCGGTTGCTATCTCCTACGCCTGAGTTAATACCTCACTTGGAAGCTACTTTGTTGCAAGATGATTTATACGGTGAGGAGTTTATATCTAACCGCGAAGCTCTTAAATCGCTACTTGCAGTAGTTCTTACTGATGCTGATAGAGAAGAAATTGCAGAGAAGGCTGCTAATTCAATACGCACACAAGTTATGTCACAGGTGAATTTTTCCGGAAAACTTTCTGCGTAAATATAATCACAATAATATCGCGTCAAATTCAAGCAAATTCATCAAAGGGGCGAACGCAGGAGCAGAGGTTACTCTACATCGCTCTTAGCCGCATCCATGAGAACTAAATCTATCTGGTATGATAACTCTCATTAAGTATATTAATAAGGTAAAAGAGAAATATTCTCTTTATAAGTCAACATCACAACATTTGCTGACGCAACAACTTCGTTGAAAAATTGAAGTTGTATAGACATGAAAACTACTACGAGTTATAACCCAAAAACTAACAAACAATTAGTAAAATCTGCACAGCAAATTCAACAAACAAGCACCTTCATAAGCGAGGCAGATTACTACAACTATGAAGCAGAATTAGCACAAGAGAAATCAGACTACTATCACTTGCGGTACGGATACTAAATTCAATCTCCCTTCAAGCATCAACTCTCTTTAGTCAACAACGAGTAGCAGTTACTTGCTACTCGTTTTTCATATAAGAAGTAAATTATGACTCAAGCAATTGAACGCGAAATCAACCAACTCACTCTCAAAGAATTAAGCCTAGATGCTGCTAAACTTTGGTCACAGATAGAAGAAGCAAGCGAGTTAGGCGAAGAGGGTAAGGTAGAACAACTCCTACAAGAACTTATGACTATTCAAGATGGTATCGAAACCAAAATCGATGCGATCGCCTGGGTAGTTGACCAGTTAAATCTTGACCTTGAAACCTGGGAGGAAAGAAAAGCGCGAGTAGCCGAACTCCACGACCGGGTAATTTCACGTCGCAAAACTCAACTTGAACAAATCAAGCGCACCCTCATCCACCTACACGAGATTGGATTAATCAGTGACAAAAATATTGGTAAAGAAAGGGTAATTGAAATCAGGGATAACCCACCCAAAGTCGCTAACTTACTAGTAGAGGTAGATGATCAAGATTTTCCTGATGAATTTAGAGTTATTAAGTACCAAGCTAATAACAAGGCAATTATTGAAGCCTATAAATCTGGTAAAGATATTAGCAATGTTGCCGAGGTAACTATCGGGAAACAGGTGCGGTTTAAGGTGCAATCAGGTAGTAAGTCTCGCAACAAGAAAAACCACAACTAATGGCATACGCCCCAACCATGTGAATCAAACATAGGTATATCCCATCATTTTACAAAAATATCATCAAATGGTTAAGAGTCAAATCTTAATCATTTTTATTTTTTTTTAAAGCTATAGCTCAATTTTAAACTTCTTCAAAAAATCATCAAAACTTTGCCTGAATTTAAACTCCGTGAAGATATAATCGATGAAATTGTAGATATCAATGACAGCAACAGTAACTATGTCGGGCTAGGTACAAACATCGTTACGATAGGTTGGTATATTTAACCTTATTTAGTGTGGCTAAACAGGTAATTGCAATTCATTAGGTAGTTTCTATTTTCAACTATCAATATGATAATTTAAACTACTGCTAAGTTTAAGTTTAATCTTAAGGGATGCAATCACCCTAAATGAAAACTTAAATATTAGGCATCGGGAGCAGCCTTAAAATGTCATATCACAAAAACCGAAGTATAGTTATCCGTAACGCTATTATCAACAGTTTGTTTATCCTCTGGTGTTTAGTTTGGCGCACTGGTTTGGGGCTAACCTTTTTTATCATCTATGCTTCCCTTGGCTACATATATAGCTGGCCATTCTATCTTCCAATTTCGATTATTTTGGGATTTGCCCCTTGGGGTTGGAAGGTACAAGAAGAAAGAAGGGATAGAGAAGAAGAACGAAAAATGAGGAAGTTGGAAAATCAAACTGGGGATGGTTTTATCTATGCCAGAGCCGAATCAAATATAGAGATAAATTACAGGGGAGTTATCTTCCTCAAGTCAGTATTTGGTCTATTTGTTAGCGGCTTTTGGGGAATAATACTTGGCTGGAAAGCTGTTTTGGGTATGGTAGTACAGTTAGTAGACAATATCAGAACAGTTGTTAAATATATGTAGAGTAAAATCTTCATCTAACCAAACCAAGCCCAAGAGTTACTTCATCATTATTGTTCCAGCATAAGTTGGAGAGAAAGTATCAAAATTAGACTGAGTGTTGAGCCTTTAATTCATAGAAAATTTATTAATACTTCCAAAAACCAATTAAATCATTTAAATCCATTTACCAATATTCAATATTTATGGTTGTAAGATAACATCAAAGCCGATAGAGTAGTATTAGCAAAAAAAATTAATATCACACAAGCTCACGCCTTGATATAAATAGAAATCTGGCATATCGCTTCATAAATAGCCAGTTACTAGTTATATCAACAGGAGTTAAAACAATGGAATTAGCACAGTATATGCTAACAGGGCTTCTCTACATTCTTATTTACGGATTTTCTACTCTCTTCATTTTCCAATTCTTGCTAGAGATATCTATCGCTTTTGAAAAACACTGTAACCGCACTACATCTATAAAAACCACTGTAATTCAAACCGAAATCTTAACTGAAAAATCCAAAATTCAGATATCTAACAAAAAAGAAAGTCAAGTATCTACAAACAAACATATCACTGTTGAACAGTTAAGAAAAAGATGCTCACAAGCTGGAATAAAATGGAGTTACGCTATCCAAGTATCTAAAACAGGCAAGAAACGACATCTCAATCGAGAAGAAATGTTAATAGCCTTAAACAAGATTAAGCAGTCAGCATAATAAAAATATAAACTGATAGTAATTAATTTTATTATCAGTTTATATAAAATGGACAAGTATTGTATTTGTTGGCGAAGAAAAAATTCTATTAAAGACGCATCACCCTTGATTTTCAATCATCCAAATTCTAGACAAGAAGCAATGATAAGAGGTGATTACGGAGAGATGGAATTATGGGACAACCTAACTGCTGCTCAAGCAGAAGTGAAAAAATTTAACCACAGATATCCCAATCTTTTCTTTTGGGTAAAAGAATCAAATGTCAAATAATCACCCCTACAAAATTATTCCTGATAGAGTTATCAAACTAGCAAAAAACCAGATTTTTGTATTTGGCAGCAACACAGAAGGAAGACATGGTGCTGGAAGTGCTTTATTTGCGCGACAGTACTGCAATGCAGAATACGGCAATCCCCAAGGACGACAAGGACAATCCTGGGCGATCGCAACCAAAGACCTAAATAAGGGTATCCGGTCAATTCCCCTTCTCCAAATAAAATCCCAAATTGAGAAACTAGTCGAATATGCAAAGACTCATCCTGAACTAGAATTCCTAACAACTAGGATTGGATGCAACCTTGCAGGATACACCGACCCAGAGATAGCTTCCCTGATTAGCAATTTCAATCTTCCTCCTAATATTTGGTTGCCCCAGGAGTTTGTTGATTTCCTCATAGAAGATAAACCAACCCTAAAAGTGGCATTTACAGGAAACAGTCACAAAAAATTTGATGAGGAAGGATGGAAGCAGGTGCGTAACCGACTTGAAGCTATGATTGTTCGTGCTTGCGATCGCGCCCTTGAGTGGGGCTACAAACGCATCCAGTTCTATTCAGGCATGGCATTGGGAGTTGATACCGCAGCAGTAGAGATAATCTTAGGCTTAAAGGATAAGTACCCTATTGAGATAAACCTCACTGCTGCCGTACACTGCATCAACCAAGATGCCAAATGGAATAATCTCGATAAGCAGAAGTATCATTGGCTGTTATCTCAATGCGACGCTATCAAATTTATCTCTAACTTACCTTACCAAGAAGCTGGAGGAATCAAATGTTTAAATGCTCGTAACCGATGGATAGTTAATCAAATAAAAAATGCCCACGATATGATGATTGCTATCTGGGATGGGCAACCTGGAGGAACAGCTAATTGTATCGCTGATGCAGCAAAATTAAACCGCAGAGTCATAATTTATAACTGGGTTACAAACACTTATCAAAAGTTAGGAAGTTGGTAAATTAATCAGCAGTCAATAAGACTGCTGGTTAATGTTGTTAAATAATGCCTCATCCATTTGGGTAGTGAAGCGAGCGATATTTGCGACAAACCACTTTCAAGTGTGGGTTTTTATGAGACGTAGGCGTAGTTGGAGGAAACTAATCATAAGTTACTTGGATAGAGTTAGCTCCATACCCCATTCCGACATCTTTTAGAAGGTTTAAACCATATGGTGCTATAAAAATCACGGGTTTATCTATGTAGTAACCTGGCTCCAGTATATCTGGTTGTAAGAACCGATTATCTGCTATGGGTATCACACTGGTTGATTTGTTGCCGTAATAAGCTCTGATATATTGAGGATAGACTCTCAAGGGAACGTTCCCAGTATTTTCTAGTCGAACTCTCACAAGGTAAACATCATGCCCTGAAAGTAGGAGTAGCACAAGTGCAGCAAAATCAGGTGTGTTGGCTGTCATGATAAAATTTATTCCTACCGCAGTAAGTTCTAAGCTGTGGGCGGTACGCCAACTGAAGTTTAAACGTGCAACAGACTGAGCTATTAATTGCTCATTATTCAAGCTATAAGATAAAGAAGCATTGGAGAGATTGCTATCCTCATTGATCAGGCTATTGCTATTTTTATCTGAAACAATTGGCGTAACAATTTGCTTTGCATTAGCAATAGCTGGAGAAGCAATTGATAAACCGAATGCTGTGATACTTGCGATTAATTTCTTCATTTCACTATTTAATTTCTCAATACTGGCATAGTAATGTGGCTACTAAATCAAAAGAAATGGGGAGAAAATAAATAAAAATAAATGCGAAAATTATTTTCTTAAGTCGTATGTCCAGTAAGCAGTGCTGAGTTTGAGAGTATCATCACAAGAATAGTTAGCAGCGATAATTCTTAGCCCTCTTAACTTGTCGATAAATCTTTCGTAGGGTGTGTGCTGTAGGCTTTTATCTAATAGCGTCCAAGTTTGGGCTTGGGAATGATATTGGAATTTACCGTAAGCTATTGTCAGTTTAATCATGTCCCAATTAATAGCTCTTTGTTGCAAGCGGCGATTGAAGTGATTGTGGTCTTTTGCACAACAGAAGGCTTCAATTTTGGGGAGGGTTTTGATTATGTCGTCGGTGCTAATTAATTGGCTGAGTTGCTTTTGGAATTTCATTGGTTTTACCTTGACTTAACTGAAGGCATGGTAAAACTGCTCCAAAATAAAGGTAAATTGAAGATAAATAAATAAAAATAAGAAGAGTGAAAGGCTTAATTATTAGCTGATAAGTATTGTTTATTTATTACCAATACCATCGCAGATTTTTCGATCTTCTTCGCTGACGTTGGGGTTATTGGTTAGGTAGTCTCGCGCCCAGTCGCACCCCCGTGCCATTACGTCGTCTAAGTCTAAACTCCACAGTTTGATATTATTTCCACTGGTAGAAGCAATAGTTTGACCATCTGGACTAAATATTACGTCATCAACATAATCTGCATCTTGCAGATTGCTGAGTAATTCTCCCTTTAGGTTCCACAATTTAACTGTGTTATCCTTACTAGGATAAGCAAGAATTTGACTGTCTGGACTAAATGCTAAACTACCACCAGTATAACCTTCTGTAGTAAGAATTAACTGTCCTTGCCGATTCCACAGTCTGATTGTGTTATCCCTAATCAAGCTATCCCCATTAAAAGAGGCAATAGTTTGACTATCTGGACTAAATAATATAGTTACACTAAAGTCAAGATAACCTTCTAGAGTATGAAGTAATTGTCCCTGCCGATTCCACAGTTTAACGGTTTGATCCGGACTAGCAGAAGCAATAGTTTGACCATCTGGACTAAATACTACGCCGTTAATCGAACCACCATGACCTTCTAGAGTATGAAGTAATTGTCCTTGCCGATTCCACAGTTTAACGGTTTTATCCAAACTAGCAGAAGCAATAATTTGACTATCTGGACTAAATACTAGGCTGCGAACCCAATCAGTATGACCTTCTAGAGTATGAAGTAATTGTCCTTGCCGATTCCACAGTTTAATGGTTTTATCCGAACTAGCAGAAGCAATAATTTGACCATCTGGACTAAATATTACGTTGTTAACCAAACCGTCATGACCTTCTAGAGTATGAATTAATTCCCCTCTTCTGTTCCAGAATTTAACTGTTTTATCTGAACTACTAGCAGAAGTAATGGTTTGACTATCTGGACTAAATATTATAGAATCTATACCATCAACTTGACTTTTTAGAGTACGAATTAATTGCCCTTGTTGGTTCCACAGTTTGACTGTTTTATCTCCACTGGCAGAAGCAATAGTTTTACCATCTGGACTAAATATTATACTGTCAACATAATCTGTATGACCTTCTAGAGTATGAAGTAATTGTCCTTGCCGATTCCACAGTTTAATGGTTTTATCTTGGCTAGCAGAAGCAATAATTTGACCATCTGGGCTAAATACTACGCTACGAACCCAATTTGTATGACCTTTTAGGGTATGAAGTAATTCTTCTTGCCTTTTCCACAGTTTGACTGTTTTATCTCCACTGGCAGAAGCAATAGTTTTACCATCTGGACTAAATATTATACTGTCAACATAATCTGTATGACCTTCTAGAGTATGAAGTAATTGTGCTTGCCGATTCCACAGTTTAATGGTTTTATCTTGGCTAGCAGAAGCAATAATTTGACCATCTGGGCTAAATACTACGCTACGAACCCAATTTGTATGACCTTTTAGGGTATGAAGTAATTGTCCCTGGAGATTCCACAGCTTGACTGTTTCATCTTCACTAGCAGAAGCAATGGTTTTACTATCCGGACTAAATGCTAGACTATTAATTCGATTAGTATGACCTTCTAGAGTATGAAGTAATTGTCCTTGAAGATTCCACAGTTTGACTGTTTTATCTTTACTAGCAGAAGCAATGGTTTGACCATCAGGACTAAAAACAAAAAATGTACTTTCAAAGGCATCCTGACTATCAGCTTGAAGAGTATGAAGTAATTGTCCTTGCCTATTCCACAGTTTGATGGTTCCATCACGACTAACAGAAGAAATGATTGAACCATCAGGACTAAAAGCTACACTGCTAGTAGCATCAGTATGACCTTCTAGAGTATAAAGTAGTTGCCCTTGAAGATTCCACAACTTGACTGTTTTATCTTCACTAGCAGAAGCAATGGTTTGACCATCAGGACTAAAAGCCACGCTATAAACCCAACTATTATGACCTTTTAAAGTATGAAGTAGTTGCCCTTGAAGATTCCAAAGTTTGATGGTTCCATCTTTACCAGCAGAAGCAATAATTTTACCATTAGAATTAAAAGCTACACTGCTAATATTGCCAGTATGAACTTCTAGAGTATGAAGTAGTTGTCCTTGAAGATTCCAAAGTTTGATTGTGCTGTCTCCACTAACAGAAGTAATGATTTGACCGTTAGGACTAAATATTATCTCTGTAACAAGACTTTTATGACTTTCCAACCGATTGAATTCTGTTGTCCTATCAAAAATATTTTGCAGCCCACCTATAAGCTTAATTTTAGTTTTATAATCAACACTAATAAAACTGTTTTTAATTCTTCTTACTGCTTTCAATCCAGTCACAAGTGCATCTAATTGTTGATTCGATGCTAATAATTCTTCAGCAGAATTACTAAGAGCATTAATTTCACTAATAGTTGCTCGCCGCAGTTGCCACAATGCAGCACCAGCTACTACTGAAATTGCTACTATCCCCCCAGTTAAACCACCAATAATCTGACGCTGACGACGTTTAGCTAACTTTTCAGCCTTATCTCTGGCTTGAATACTAACATCAATAAACTCGTTACTCTTCCCAGAAAGTTCATCAGCATACTTCACATAAAACTCTTCATATTTTACCAAAGCACCTTTAGACAATAAAAAACCATCTCTCTTCTCATTTTGTTCCCATTCATCTGCTTTTTGATTAATTTCTCTAATTAAGCGGTATTTCTCTCGATTCTCATCTAACCACCATTTCAGCGTTTCCCAATCCCGTAATAAGATTTCGTGAGCAATTTCTACTGTAACTTTATCTTTGCTTTGACTTTTGATATTTTCTCCCTCAAGTCTAGCAGTTACAGCTAAATTACTGATTTGCTGATTCTGCTTATCATCAGTATTAAATTGTTCTTTATCAACTATAAATAAATTATTTTCTTCCGCATTGACTACAATCAATCGCGCATTAATCAAAGCTTGCAAAGTAGAATCTAAAACATACTTATATTTATCGACTAATAAATCGGATATGGATAAACGACGGCGGGTATCTTTACTGCTATCTTCTTGTTCTTTGACCAAAAATACTAGAGACAGAAAAATTGATTGAGCGCATTCCTGTTGAGCTTCACTCAGGTTATCATAGGTTTCTTGGGCTTTATTGCTGAGAAACTTACCCAACTTTCCAATATATTGCTGATAATCCTTAACAGTTAATTTTCCTCGGCTGCGCTTGTGCCATAATTCTTCTAGAGCATACTGTAATAAAGGTAAACTTCCCTCTTTTAATTCTTCCAACAGAAGCGCAATTAAACCATCTTCTACTTCTAAACCAACTTTTTGTGCGGGTTGAGCAATAATTTGCCGATATTGTTCATCTTCGAGACGACAAGATGGGACTAATACTTGAGATTTTTTAATTAAAGGAACTAATTCGCTCATTTCCAAGCATTCATCGAGAAAATCACTTCTGAGAGTGATAATTACTTTGAAACAGTCTCTAGCTTTTTTAATTGCACCTAAAATCAGACTGAGAAAATTCACACGGTCTGTTTCTGCTGTCAGGGTAAATAACTCTTCAAATTGGTCAATTACTAATACTGATATTCCTTTGGGTTGTTGGCGCAACCATTCCACTAAAGAATCAACTCCTAAATGTAATACCCCTTCTAAAAAATCTGGGTTATCGGGTGCTAAATTTTTTGCTAAAGCACCCAAAGGATTATCACCAGGAAGCATCACCCAAGATTGACAGGATTTAGACTGTTCTAACCCTTCCGTTACTAACTGGGGTATAACTCCCGCCCTAACTACAGAAGATTTACCACTACCAGAAGCCCCTACTACAGCTAAGAAAGAGGTAGATTGTAATTTCTCGATGATTTCTGCAATTAGTTCTTCTCGACCGTGAAAAAAGTAAGCATCATCTTGGGTAAAAGCTTTTAAACTCTTATAAGGACAAACATCAATTTCAAATATCTCATTATATGAACGTTGTGCTTCTACTGAGAGAATATCTATGACTTCAGTAGAACCCGATAACCACAGGTTGAAATTAACATTCCCTTGGGATGCTCCCCATTTTTTTAATTGAGTAACTAATTCCGCAACCCAAAACTCCCTTTCTAATTCTCCTGCGGTTTCCAAGACAGTTACTAATTCATGGAGTAACTTTTTATTATTTGCTACAGAAGTAGTGACTGTAATCAAACACAGAGATTTATCCAGACTGGGATGCAAGATTTCAATTAACGTTTTATTAGTTTCGCTTGTGTCTAAAATATCAGCAATAATCACGATTTCCTTAACAGTAGAATCCTGCAACTGCTGACCAAGCCAATTCAGATTGATTCTGTTGTCCTGATTGCAAATCAACTCGTATGTTTCTGAGTTAGTAGATTCAATTGTTCCTGATAAATACAACAGAACAGTTTGATTAATTTCTTCCTGTAGAAAGCTAGTAATAATTTGCTGAATATTTTGTGTATGCTTATCTCGAACAAAACAATAATCAACTTCAAAGTTTCCTCTAGATTTCAGGATCTTACATAGGCTAATATCAACTAATGAGGAAGATAAATTATCGATAATTAAAGCCTTTGTCGGAGTAAGAAAATTAGCTAATCCAATAATTAATTCTCCACCACCTCTGGCAATTCGCTGGGGAGTTTGAGAAGCATCTGAAGGGAGTTGCTTAACTTTTAATTTAGTAGATTCAGAGGTAGGAATCCTCATCCCCTTAGAAAAGCTATCTTGATTTAGAGGATTTTTCTTATATTCAATAAATTTCTTACTACTGCGTTCGACATACTTAAACAAGCTGTCTGCATCAATTTTACCTTCAGTGTTTGCCGCTTTACCTCGTAAACCTTCAATCAGACAGTAAGTAAATAACCCATGTTTTAATTCGGGAATTTCCCAAGAACGTTCTGTTTTATTGCAGGAAAGCATCGCATAAAAATCTTGACTTTGTTCTGCTTGCTGCTCTAAAACTGCTAATAATTGACCAGTAGGATTTTGTATAATTATGTTATCTTGCTGTTGTTCTCGTGCTTGACAAGCATCTAACCAAACAAGTTGACGTTGTGCTTTACATTGTCTGAGTTCGTTTAATAGAGTATCTAATTTTAATCCCGTTTCGGCTAAATCTTCTAAACTCGTATCCCTCACACATAAAATTGGTCGATTATTAGAGTCAAGATAACCATGTCCTGAAAAGTAGAATAAAACCGTATCTTCTGGTTTAGCCAAACGAAAATTTTGGATACTGTTATTGATTTCTAATTTATTAGGTGGCTTATCTCCACCATCATAAAGAGCAATAATTTCTGTTTCCTGAAACTGTTGAGTCACTATTTTTAAAGTATCTGCCAACTCTTTACAGTCATTAGCACAGTATCTCAGATCGAGAATTTGAGGGTCTTGATAATGATTTACTCCGACCAAAACTATCCAGGTTTTCCCCTGAACTCGTTCTAGCTGTTGTGTACTGGGATTAATTACTATGGCTGACATCTATAACCTTCAATCCTTAAGTTTTAAGTGTTGATTAAAATAAAAAACAATATTTCTTGACGGTAATTTTTAGGTGTCGTTTCAACTTTTGAAAATTAAATTAGTTTAGGTGTTCAATTCATATCTGTAGAAAATATTTCTACAGTCTTTTGAATTTAGGTTAGTTACGCATCAAACAATGTACAAGCATTATTTTTAAATTTTGCTGTCAGAGAAAATTATCACCTTTCCACTACCAACTAAAATACTATATTTTGAAGTGTTTTTAACTCCAGAAAAATCAGTTAAAATAAAGATACATAAATAAAAATAAATTTAAATAAACGCCAAATATCTTATTGAGCTACTTTACAATGATAATTGAATGCTTTGGGTTTCAAATATGCCATCTTTAGAAAAAGAATACTTAAACTACATAAGCGAACAAATTTTTCCTGGTAATGTACGTCCTGAGTTTCAATATCTGACTTTTATCGAACGGTTTAATCCTAATAATTATTCTCTTAAAAGTATCGACATAGCTAAGGGATTAGTCCAGATGAAGGAAGATATAGATAAAAATTACGAATCAGGAATCAATCAACATATTAAAGAAGTAATAAAAAAAATAGCCCGTGTATTTCGAGATGAACTAGCTCAAGATGGTATTACCGAACAACAGCTTGGCTTGGGTCAAAAAAGAGAGCCAGGTAGGTATAGTGCCGATATGAAAAGTCCTTGGCAGATTGCTTATGAATGGTTGTGGGAGATAAAATATTCTCGTTGGCTACAAGACTATATTTGGAACAATTGGAAGCAAAGAGCGCAAACTAATATAGAGTGGATACAGTTTTGCGATCGCCCTGTTGGATATGCTTCTAAAGGAATGAAAATTCCCCAAGCCTTACCTAAAGAAACTATTCCTATTAATACTCCGTTGAGCTTAAAAATAAATTTTGATCGTCCAGGAAGTTATCTACTCTTGTTCAATCGCGGACAAGATAAGCAAGGAAATACTACTAAATATTTAGTCACTCCTTCTCAGGCTTTTGCTCCTAGCTATCAACTATTAGAGAAAACTATCTTAATACCTCAACAGGATGCAATACTCTATGAAGATGGTATTGAATTTGATACAGAGGGTAAAGAAGAATATATCGGGATTGTAATCGATAATCCATTAAATCTACCTTGGCTAAATCCCGATCCTGATAACCCTGCTTTGGAATGGCAAGGTAAGCATTTAAAAGAAGTGTGGGAACAGCTACGCGCTCAAGATAACTGGCGAGTTTTCTATCGAGATTTTAATGTCGTATCTGCAAATATTTGATTAATTTAGCTTGATAGACATTTGGGTAAACTTCAGTTCGTTGCAAATGTATCTAAAGCTGCTATATGTTGAGTGATATCGTCAAAAAACCAACGAACTGGACGATACCCACGCATGATTAAAGGAAAGAGGACAGGAAACACAAGACTTTGGACGATTGATCGCAGCCATCCTTAGTTTCTCCTCTGAACAAGATAGCCTTGCCGATAATCACTCTTCTTTAATTTGGAAGCTTGACGTGCAGACCACTGACGCATAGGAGTAACTTTCTCTACATGAAGTAGCTGATGGCGATAAGTATTATTATCTGTCAGTTGGGCGATCGCACCAGCAATAAATCGAGCGCAGCGTTCTGGTTGAGACGAGACTTGTTCTTCTGCAAACCTAATGACAAGCCAGTTTGCATCTACAAAACACTTGTTTCTATAGTCATCCTCGCCGATACAGTGGGTAGGCTTAAGAGTCGCAAACGAAATTGGCTCATCGACCTCCAAATCTATGTGTAAACCAGTATTTGGTTCAATAATAAGAAAATCAGCCGTAAATGGTAGTCGATGCCCTGGAGGAAGCATCACCTGCTGGGGAGAAACAATTTCACCAAAATAGTGTTTGAGAACATTTTCAAACAGCCCCTCACTTGCCCCGATTGGTGCATCTCCCTGTCCAGAAGGAAAAACTAAAGGGGTAAACTGTTTTTTTTCTTTAACTAACTCTGGGATAACAACAATTGGATATTCTGGTGTCTTTGCCATACTTGCACTAACTCTTCATACTGCAATTATCTAAATTCACAACGCCATTACACAATCAACAAAATACTGAAAGTAAATCAACTTTTTTCTAATTTATGGACGCAATAATTAGAAAATTATCAGTTCTCGTACAGCATCTCTTCTGGATAAGATTACTTCTGAGTACGCTACAAGCAACTAAGATGAAGTCTAGCTTTGACTATCTAGAAGACCTTCTTGCGGACAATTATCCAATCATCGCCTGCGAATCCCCCCTCCAAGAACGTCACCGCCTCCTCACCCGAATCATTACTTACTGTCAGCAAGCAGGCAAAAAAGCCTATATATGGAATCTCAGCGAGGATAGTATTAAAGAACTAGCCGTCAGCCCCGAAGAAAATCTCATTCTTCGAGAGTTTGACGACTATAAACCTTCTATAAAACAAAATAAAGAAGACTATTTTCAAGTACTCAATTTCTGGAAAATTTATTCTGGCACTGGAGTATTAATCGTTGAGAATATCTTCCCTTGGATAAAAGAAAATACACCTAAAGAAACCGATTTTATTATATCAGAATGGATTAAATCGTCGCTAGTTAACCTCAAATTTCATACCAAAGATAAAGACAAAACTACTTTATTACTAGGAGCCAACGCTGAGATAGCAAGCGAAATAGCGGCAGAAATTCCCCTATGGAGTCAAGAACTACCAGATGCACAAGAAATTATTGACAGTTTAATTAAAAGCAAAAATTTTTCTTTCACATATACGGATCAAGACTATTTAGAAATTGCTAACGCTAGTGCTGGTTTGTATATTTCTGATATTATGTATTGCCTAAACGATATTAGTAAAAATCATGACTTAGGAAATTCCAGTGAGATAGCCAAGCTTCTGCTATCAAAAAAAATTCAACTGCTCAACCGCTTGTATGACATCGAATTCTTACCTCCGCCAAAAGTCCAACTTGGTGGGTTGGAACTCATGCAGCAGTCATTCAAAAAGTTCAAGCGATTGCTTACCCCGCGTGCCAAACAATACAATCTGCGTGTACCCAAGGGGATTATGCTTGTGGGGCCACCTGGGACGGGAAAATCACACTCAGCAAAAGCCTGTTCCCAGAATATGGGTATTCCCCTGATCATGGTCGATTGGGGCAACTTTAGAAGTTTTGGCAACCAAGCAGAAATGAAACTCAAACGCTTGTTGCGACTGGCAGATAGGCTCAACCAAGTAATTTTGTACTTTGACGACTTCGATAAAGGCTTCGCCGGAGAGGATGACCTCGCCAAACGGCTTGCTGGCCAGCTGTTGACATGGATGCAAGAGCGCACGTCAGATGTACTGGTCATCGCGTCAGTCAACCGAATGGAATGGCTGCCACCCGAACTCACCCGTGCTGGACGGTTTGACTATTTATTTAAGGTAGACCTGCCCAATAATGGGGAAAGATATAGTATCTTCAAACTGCACGCTGCCCGATTTGACGAACGTTTTCGCAATGGCGGCGACCCCTGGAGCGAGGAACAGTGGCGCAGAATTCTTAAAGCCACCAATCGGTGTGTAGGTGCGGAAATCCAGACAATTGTAGAACGCGCCGCTAGTACCATATTCTGCGAAACAGTAATAGAAGATACCTACGCATCAAGCAAACTCTCCGCACTCGAACTAACAATTGAAGCATTGCTAGAAGAACGCCGCCAGATTAACCCGCTTGCCATCCGCGAAGCCGATAAAGTCGAGTCGATGCGTAACAAAGCTGACCAACAAGCTTTACCTAGTAGTCCCCTCGATGAAAGCAAGTTTGCTGTTGGTAACATCGATATTTTTAGCTAATGAAAGGAGTCAGAATACAGAATTCAGGAGTCAGAAGAACTCCAGCCATAAAGGAAGGAGTTTCGCGCTGGTGGTTAAAAACTTTTTTGTTTTACTTAACAACTCTGATGAGGCTTTAAACCAACAGTTAAGAGTCATTCGTACAAAGTCCTCAAGCCTTACGCAAGCTTTCTCCTGAATTCTGAACGGCAGTTGCTACAACGGAGGACACCTCCGCAACGCACTGCCTCCTCCTGAGTTACGACTACTTCTTTGTAAAGATCATAAATCAATTCAAAGTTTCATCGTGTTTGGACAAAAGCAAATGTAACCAAAACATTTCAACAGTTCATAATGCTTGCCATTTCTAACCACTCTACTACTTTATTTATCTAAAACTATGGAAGTCACAAGACAAACCTCTCAAACCAACATTCAAACTAAACAAGCACAAAATCCAGAAAAAAGCCTATTTTTCAAAATTCTCAATATCGTTGGGCCAATTGCTGGTTTTACTGCTGCCCTCTCACCCCTACCACTATACTTTTGGACTCGCCAGCCCCAGTATCTACCTATTGGTGCAACCTTTACCAGCAATAATCAAACAATTCAACTCGAACTAGCAGACGATAGAAAAGAATATGCTCACGGCCTCAAATTTCGTGACTCGATTCCCGAAAATCACGGAATGCTATTTGTCCTCAAAAAACCTGAAAAAGTTAAACTTTGGATGCAGGATACGTATATTCCTTTAGATATGATATTTCTCCAAGACGGAGTTATTAAATCAATCGTAGAAGCGGCTCCCCCCTGCAAAACAAAAATCTGTCCTAAGTACGATTCCATCTATCCTGTTAACCAAGTTATCGAACTACCTGCTAACAGTACCAAAACCCTAAACCTCAAAGTAGGTAAGAAACTCCATCTCGACTTCAACCCAAATAAAACGCAGAATTAGTTGACGGAGAATTTATCCCTCACGACAACCTAACGGTGAACTACCGTAATTACACTACCTCATATATCCATCTCTGACCCCCGATATAGTCTATATCGGGGGTCAAACATTATGAAATAAACCACTGATTTAAATATTGGAAGTTGTCAATAAAAATTTTCTAATTTTTCACTAATGATTTACTAAAAAACATAGTGTCTAAAATTGGAACATTCTTAGATGCTTTTACGGATATTAATCTCATAAAATAGGTTTACAAGCGAGAAGTTGGAGCAGAGATTTACTCTAATCCCAACTTTGGTAAAAAGCAGTAATTCAGTCGTAATTACCCCTACAAAGTTTCATCCACTAATTTCCGAAATAATCTACTTTTTTTATGAGAACAGACTACGAATCTGATTTTGGCAACGACCGCGATAGCGAAGCGCTGCTGCGAAGCGCAGATCGCATTCCTTCCTACGAAGAATACGGATACCCCGCTCCCACCCGTCGCAAAAAGCGCAACTGGCAAGAAAACGCTAGCATTGCCGGACTAATGGCAGTTGGTACTGGCTTGATGATTGCAGATATCTCCATTCATCACATGGTGATGGCATCGCTGGCCTTTGGAACTGGCATTGTAGCGTTACTACCCAAGGAAGCAAACTTGCTACTTTCCAACTTTGAGAAATGGCAGCGCAAGTATGGCATCAATATCTATACCGTCTTGTTCTGCTTAGTAGGTGTAGTATTTATGTTGGATATGGCCGCTGCACCTGCAAACGCCCAGTTCATGCAAAACGCAGAGGACTTTTTCACAGAGTATTTTACAGGTGTTGACGCAGACATCATTAAATACGTATTCGCAGTACTGCGCGGTTTGTTCTTAATTTACCTTGGTATTGGTCTGATCCGGGTCGTTCAATCAGCCAGAAACGACGAGGATTGGCAAACAATCGCCCGTACACCAATTATCATTGCCCTCACAGTTGTAGTTGGAGATTTGCTTGCAGGACTGGTAACAGGCTGATACGTCACTCGTCAAAAAAGCCACCACGAGTGGCACACTTCAACAAGTGCCACTCATCAAGATTTCAAAAACTGACTTTTGCCTTTCGTAATAATGGCCAGAGAACGCGAATTTCGTACTGTTAACCGCGTATTAGGAGACCAACCACGCCTCGGGCCATTCCCCGCCGACCAAATTGTTCCCTGGAGTGCGATCGCTCTCATCTCCTACATGGTAGTCAAGGGTTTTATGCAAGCTTCTTGGCTTGTAACCGGAATCGTAACCGCCTGGGGATGGGCAACCTGGTGGACAGTAAGTTCCAACAAAGCCTTTTTCGGTAAGTTTGTCGGCACGCCCCGCATCACCCGTGGCTATAAACCATTTGTCTCTGTCGTTAATCCTCTACAACCTCAACCCAAGAAAAAGCGCAAGCTTAAAAAACGCAGATAAAGCTTCTCAATTAATAAAAAAGAATCCAGGAGTCAGAAGCCAGAATTCAGTTCTGAATTCTGTGTGACTGGTAGATAGCGCAGCGTTAGCGAGTCCGCGAGCGTCTGAATAAACGGGTTTAAATTCCCCACTTTCTTGTTCTGAATTCTGACTTCTTCTTTAAGAAATATCACCGAACGAAACTACTATGAGTTCGACCACCTCAACGAAAATAAAGCACAAAATTGGGAAAAAATCTCTCGATACCGAACAATTAGGTGTTGTCAAAAACCTGACACCCTTTGAGGATATTACCCATTTAGCTGGGATTGCAAGTATCTCGCTTGCTGGTCGTAGAGATATCGGCGCACTTATTCTCCAGAAAAAAGAAGATATTCAAATCAAGTTCTGCTTTGACGTACAAGGAATTCACCCGTCTTTACCAGAAGAACAGATTCTCCCCATTTTTGACAATATTGAGGGCGGACTCAAAGAACTTCCCGAACGAGAAACCTTAACAATTCACCTTGGTTCGTTCACTGATGATTTTCTTCGGCAGCAGGAACTAAAAAAGATAGAGGATAAATGCGATCTAGAGCAATTAACTTTATTAGTGCGATCGGAACGTCTGCGAGCAAGAGAACTCACTGAAGCAGGAACCCGTAAAAACAAGTTCTTACGTTTCTGGTGTACCTATAGTGTCCTGGCTTCTGAAGACAGTCGCTCAAATGATGCAATTGAAAAAACTATCAAACAATTGCAAAATGCCTGGTTCCAATTTACTGGTCAAATTCACGGTGTTCGGCAAGAACGAATCGAAACAATCTTACGGGATAGTTTTACCTCTGGGTTTCAACGGTGGGAACAACTTTTTACAAACTCGATGGGGCTTTCAGTACGAGCAGTCACAAGTGAGGAAGTATGGTCAATTCTTTGGAGTCAATTTAACCGTAGCGACGCACCCAAAGTTCCCAATCCCCTCATATTAGATGAAGAAGGGCTTCGAGAAGTTCAAAGCAGCGATTTCCATATTCGCCACCTGATGCTGGAGAATGAGAAATCTGTCCCGTTTCTCGATCGCAGTTGGGTAAGACTGCAAGACAAGTATATCGGCGTTCTCCAGTTTAGCGAAAAGCCCCAAGGCTGGGTAGACGAATACGCCCAGCTTCGATACCTCTGGGAGGTAATATCCAAAGAAAAAATCTCCGATACTGAAATTATCTGCCAGCTATCTAAAGCTAACCAAGGGTTAGCAAAAACTGCCCTTCAACGGATTACCAAACAGTCAATTACCTCCAGCGCCATGTCTTCCGAGAAGGGATCAATTGACGTAAAAGCCAATATGAACATCGAGGAGGCAGTTAAGGCACAAGAAACTATCCTCAGAGGCAGTCTCCCGATCCATACTGCTGTTGTTTTTTGTGTCCATCGTCATAGTCGTCAAAAACTTGATGAAGCTTGCCAATACCTTTCTAGCTGCTTCTTACGCCCTGCCGTAGTTGATAGAGAAATTGAGTATGCTTGGAAAACATGGTTACAATGTGTACCTATTGTCTGGGAAAACCTACTCACAAGGCCCTTTAACCGTCGTCTCCCCTATTTCTCATCAGAAGTTCCCGGACTCATGCCGATAGTCAGAACAGCTACGGGAGATAAATCTGGATTTGAGCTAATTGCTGAAGAGGGAGGAACCCCAGTACATCTCGACTTGTACAAGCAGCACAAAAATCTTGCCATTTTCGGTACTACCCGTGCTGGTAAATCTGTCTTAGTAGCAGGTCTATTAACACCTGCCTTAGCTCAAGACATTCCCGTAATTGCACTTGATTATCCCAAACCCGATGGTACTAGTACGTTTACCGACTATACCAAATTTATGGGAGAAGAAGGGGCGTATTTCGATATTAGTAAAGAATCCAATAACCTATTTGAATTACCTGATTTAAGGGGATATGAGCCGGAAGTTATTAAGGAAAGGATGACCGATTTCAAGGAATTCCTGAAATCAACATTAATGATAATGGTACTAGGGACGAACCCTGTAGGGGTAAGTGCCACAATGATATCAAATATTGAGAGTATCATTACAATCACAATTGAAACTTTTTACAACGATGAGGATATCAAACTTCGATATAAACTTGCACTAGAAAATGGAGTAGGAACAAGTGAATGGGCAGATATTCCAACACTTAAGGATTTCTATAATTATTGTTCGCCTGGGTTTATCAAACTAGATTCAATCACTAATAATAGTAAAGAAATTCTTGATGCTCTTGACCAAATCAGATTGCGATTAAAGTTTTGGCTAAATTCACGAGTTGGACAATCAATCGCCAATCCATCTAGCTTTAAAACTGATGCACGACTACTGGTATTCGCACTGCGAACGCTTGGGAGTGAAGCTGATGCCGCAGTCCTTGCCCTTAGCGCCTATTCCGCAGCATTACGTAGAGCTTTATCATCTAAAGTATCAATATTTTTCTTAGACGAAGCGCCGATTTTATTCAGTTTTGATAGCATAGCCGAGTTAATTGGTAGACTCTGCGCCAACGGTGCGAAAGCAGGTATACGTGTAATTTTATCTGCCCAAGAACCAGAAAGTATTTTCCAAAGTAAGTCTGCTTCTAAGATATTTGCTAACATCACGACCCGCCTTATCGGTCGGATTCAAACATCAGCTGTTGACCCATTTGTTAACAGGTTTAAATATCCTTATGAAATCATCTCACGCAATAGTACTGAAGCATTCTTCCCAAAACGCGAAAGTATCTACTCACAGTGGTTACTTGACGATAATGGCAAACTTACCTTCTGTAGGTATTACCCTGCTTATTGCTTACTTGCAGCAGTAGCAAATAACCCGAATGAGCAAGAATTACGCACTCTCTTCCTCAATAAATATGCCGATAATCCAATGCTGGGTATGGTGAGATTTTCTGAGGCATACATACAAATGCTTCGGGGAGATGAGTTAAGCGAAGAAGCAAAACAATTACTGGATAACAATAACAATAAGCGATTAAAGCCAGCATAAATTATATAAGACAAACTAACAAATAATCTGGATTGGGGAAAAGAAGAATCAATAAATCATAAAAAAGTGGCTTAACTTTAATTGCCACATTGGTTATTTTATCCACCAAAAGTATGAAACGAAAGTTCAATTTTACTAAGAAAAGGGTAATAATCGGGTCAATCATTGGTCTGGTTACTTTACTCGGTACAGCACCCAGTTATGCCTTTTCAATTGACGATTTCTTCAAGGTTTTAGGCAAATTCAATAACTATTTTGAGGAAACCAAAAACGAACTCACCGCAGCAGCTAATGAATGGGGTGGGATGAAAAGCGAAGCTAAAACTGCTATTCAGACTGGCAGTATGGATATGCCAGACCCAGTAAATTCAGCAGAAAAGCTCAAAGAACAACTCAAGGAAAAGGGTAACTGGAATGAAAGTAACACAGTTGAAGGTGCTGTAAGTGCAGCTAACGAACTGGAGAGAGAAACCACCCGCGCCACGATCGCAAGCGTCTTAGGGGAAGTCGGTCAGGAACGTACCAAAAATGAAATAGAAGCAACTGAACAAACTGTAGCCGAGGCCAAAGAACTCGCGGAATCTGCACAGGCAATGGATGCTTCACAAAACATCCTTAAGGTAATTGCTGCCCAAAACTCGCAAATTGTCTCAATGTTGGGGCAATCCCGTACCGACGGACTGCAAGCACGGCACGATGTACAGCAAACTAACCTGATGCTAAGTCAACTTGCCGAACAAGGGGCAAGCGATCGCCGTCGTCAAAACCTGATGATGGACGGTATTAGCGCCCAGTATATCGAAATCAGTGGGTTTAGCAGTCTCAAAACTACAGCCGGGGAATAATTCACCCTAATCAATTGGTCATCTCAATTGCAGAGATGACCAAACCTTCACGCCTGTTAACCAAGTGCTATGTTAGAACACCTCATAATTGCAACCGACCCATTTTTTGGACAAGACATTTTAGAAAATGCCGCCGCCGGAGCGCAATTAGTAGCTGAAGGTTTCAATGAACTTTGGCAGGAAACCCTCAACGGCAGCTTATATGGCTCAATGTGCAAAGTTGGTCAGTTTTTTGCGATCGCCACACTCACTCTTTTTATGGTTGAGTTAGGCCGAAACTGGATAAATCAAGAAGATATGAAAGCCCTCTCCAGTTGGATATGGCCCATCCTGGTTATCGGGCTACTAGCTAACAATGGTACTTTACTCAGAAGTGGAACACTCGCAATACGAGGATACATTAATACTGTCAATAGTGACATTCTTGAGTTTACTGCTGCTGGAGCCAACCTAGAAGTAGCATTCAATCGAGCAGTCGGCAATATTGCCCTCCAGCAGCAAGTAGGGGCGGCAATGGAAAGATGCCGCTCAATCCCTGGTAACACGCAAGATTCAATCACCTGCTTGCAACAAGCAGAAGCAGAACTCAAAACCTCTGCGCCCGATCTATTTAAAGGAGAAGCCCCCGATAGCGGTAGTTGGGAGTTTAACCCACTTCAGGCTTTATCTGATGCCAAAGATGCGCTCAACGACCTCTCCCCCGGTCAAATTGCCGAAAAGATTGGTAATTCTATCACCAGTACAATCGGCTCGATGATCACCGGATTTGTCACAGTCATCCTCCTTGAGAAAAAATTCTGTACAACACCAAGGGATATACGGAAAAATTCTATATAATCCTCCCGTGAAGAGTGATTATACGGAAAAATTCTGTATAATACCCAAATAGGTTTGTTATCAAGAAAATTTCTGTACATTCTAACAGGAGTTGCCTATGATGCTTAATACATCTTTATCTAGCAAAAAATTATACGGAAACTTTCCGTATAATAAATAGTTAGCTGGCTTGGGTGATCGGTGAAGACAATGATTAAGCGTCTTGGAGGATTAACGATAGTACAGGAAAAGAATGTTAAAACTGAAGCCATACCTGAATCATGCGGACTGATAGCGGTAGCGTTATGCAAACACTAAATAACGAAAAAGTTCTAACCACTTGAGTATGATTGATCTAGAGATAATGATCGCCCTGCAAGACCCCAAACTTGAGGACGAGGAATTACAGGAATATACCCAGAACCTGCTGCCGCAACTTCGAGAATTTGATGGGGTAGAAGAAGTTCAATTAGCCCCACGCGATCAGCCTATTGAAGTGCCGGGCATGACTTCTAAGGATTTTGGAGCGTTTCTGCTGGGAACTGTGACGGTGATCTCGACCCTCAAGGCACTGATTGAGATTATTGATTGGGTAGAGAAACGATGGCTGAAGCCAAAGGAAAAGGAGCCGAGTAATCGCAAACTGGCGATCGAAGTCACCACCCCGGACGGGTACAAACTAACCATTACGGCGGAGAATCCAGAAGACCTCAACGTTTTTCGAGATCAGATCATCAAGCAACTAGGGGAAGATTGAGGTAGGTCGTGGGAAAGTTTGCGCTGTTGATTGGGATCAGTGAGTCTAGCGAAGAGGATTTGCCCAAATTGCCTAGTGCGATCGAAGATATCAAAGCAATGCAGGCAGTTATGCAAGATCCAAAGCTAGGTAACTTTGACAGCGTAAAGGTTCTGCCAAACCCCACGCGCCAGGAAATGGAGGAAGAGATCGAAACCTTGTTTGCCAATCGCAAAAAGGAAGACCTGGTGCTGTTCTATTTTTCAGGACATGGCATCACCGATGAGAAGGGTAGACTCTATCTGGTTACACCCCAAACCCGCAAAGAGCGAGGCAACCTGATAAAAGCAACGGCGGTTTCTGCGACTGTCTTGCATGACAATATGGGCAACAGCCGTTCAAAGCATCAAGTGTTAATTCTCGATTCTTGCTTCAGTGGAGCAATTGCAGAAGGCTTAACCGGTAAATCAGCAGGAAGTAAGGTTGATATTCAAAGAGAGTTAGGCGGTGAAGGGCGAGCAATTCTAACCTCTTCTAATGCGGTGCAAAAGTCGTTTTATATGCAGGGTTATGACTTATCCATCTACACCCACTACCTGATTGATGGCATTCAAACTGGAGCCGCCAATCAAGATGGAGACGATTACATCTCAGTGGATGAACTGCATGAGTATGTCAAAAAGAAGCTGGAACAAGAAACCCCTTTGATGTCTCCGCAGTTTTTTCCAGTTAAGGAAGGATACAAAATCAGATTGGTGCGATCACCCCAAGATGATCCCAAGGTGAGGTATCCCAAGGAAACTGAGCATCGATCTGAATCAGGTCCATCATTGAAAACCTGCATTAAATGCAAGGGTTCAGGCGAACAACAAAAAGTAGCCTATTATACTAGCATGGGTACTCGTATATATACAAATGAACTTGAGTCGTGCAGCACATGTGGAGGAATAGGACAAGTACCTTCGAGCATGAGAAACAGATTCCTATGGCAGCTGGTTGACTGTTGGAGTTGCGGAAGGGGGGGAATTGCATATAATTCCATGCACACGCATTGCACAAGTTGTGGCAAGAATCTTTTTCCTCAGAAGGGGTAATTGCTTGTGTATGCAAAAAGATACGGGGAAGTGTGGTAATGCCGATTGGTTGCCAAAGAATGCTAGCTAACAACGCCCATGCACACCGACCGCCGAGAGGTTATCGATTTGAGTCCAAGGTTCTCTGCGGCGGGTGATGGGCAACATTTCAGTATTAGGAGAGGCAGGTTCCCCCCTAGCCGCCAGACCATACGACAACAAGGGATCTGAAATTGCCAAGTATGATGCCACTTTGGGGACAATAGCTGGTATTGCCAAGGTAGGGGAAATTATCAACCAGGCGGATGAAGAAGTCACAGAAGATTTACCTTTAGGTGGGACAAGAACCCGCAGCCGCAATAACAACCGCAACCTGGGAGCTGCTTTTCTTGAAGGTGCCTTTGGCAAACTTGGCGAAACAGTCAGCAAACGGACAGAACGTGCCACTGACGAAATCAACCGCCGTCCCAATGTCTGGTATGTGCCTAAAGACACCAAAATCACAATCAAAGTCGATAGGTCAATAAAACTGTGAAACTCAGATATATAGCAGACTTTAGTTTAATGATGCCCTGGGCGATCGCCTTTAGTGGGTGCCTCACCATTGCCTCCGTGTTTGCACCAAGCCAACTTGTACTGGCAAATACTATCCGTCAAGTTGCAGCGTCCCAGGTGTCAGGGGAAAATGCCCAATTGCAGACAGTTAAGGTGTGGCCCGGACATGGGGTATCAATATCGTTTTACAACACCAGAGAAGTCATCAAAAAAATCTGGCTGGATGACCCATCTAGGTTTGTTTTTGATGTAGACGGATGTCTTGAAGGCTTGGGTAAGTGTTCTGGAAACAGTACGGGCGCAGGACTAATTCACATTCGCCGCATCGAGACAGTCAAAATCCCCGGTTTACCACAAGCTTCTTACGGGGCGCACATGACGGTGATTACCGAATCTGGGTCAACAAGGAAAAGCTATCACTTTCGGATTGTAGCGGGCAGTGGCACACCAGAGTACAGCCAAATTGAAATTATTGGCGATACTCCCAGTAAACCTGAAGAAGTAAAACCAAAGGTCAGTTACACCGCATTATCTGATAGCAGACATATCGCTAAAGGAATGCAAGTTGCCCTTAAAAATCAGTGGGTTACTACAGATAGCAAGCTTTGGAAGCGTCTGAACCAACTTGTTGAGTTGCGATCGCAAGGAGAGGAACTTGTTGTCGCCGCCAGCACCACCGGAGTATCAATGCAGTTGGTTGAAAAACTTATGCTGCTAGGTGGAAAGCGCTTCTTAGAAATACCGCCACAGCGCAATAACACTCCCATAACACCAAATACAGGTAAAACAAACTTTCTCTTGAATCAATAATTTTTAAATAACCACTGATGTATAACGAAAATCTGACCTCTAACAACCAAATTTTAGATATCACAGCAGAGGTAACTGCGATTGTACCAGTGAGAGCTGCAAGTCAGGAAACTACTCACAACAAAACTAACCGAGCGCTTGAGTATCGGATGGAAAAATTTAATAATTTACGCTACCTGATGGTAGCAGGACTTATTGCAGGACTTGCCCTACACGGGTTAATCCGGTTTGGAGGTAGCTACAATATCGGCAGTCTCCTATTCGGTGAGAAAGCAGTAGCTCAAACAGTTCCATCGAAGTATTCAAATTTGAACACTTCGATAGATAAAACAAAACAAACCAAACAGCCAGTCGCAACTAAATACGTCAATGGCGCACCCACACCCGATTGGAGCAGTATCACGTTCAAAAATATGAAATTTGGCGGTGCTGGCAGCGTCGAATTTCCTAATATCAAAAACCCTGGTATGAAGGAGACACGCATCTGGAGTGCCGGACAAAGCCTTGCCGAAGTCATGGAATTGGGCGATTTTGAAGCGACTGAGTTCAATATTGAAGATTTCACGCTTGAGGATATCGCCAGTATCACGGGAATTAACCTCAAAAATCTCAAACTCTCAGATTTTGAGACACTTAATTGGCAAACACTTGAAGACCTCGCCGAAGCAATTCCTAATTTAGAAGATTCAGAAGTTGGAGCCATCCCACCAATTCAAGAACTAGTGACCAAAGTTACAGGCAGCACCGCAAGCTACCAAACTGTTGGTGAAGTACTGGACAATTATCCCGAACTGGGAGAAGTGGAACTTGGTAAGTATATCAAACTCGATAAGTATAAACTAACCAGCATCCCCGGTATTCAAGATGCACAGCTAAAGGACTTTACTAACTGGCAAAACACAACAATTAGTAAGGTTCCGGGATTGGCTGATGTTCCATTTGACCAGTTCCCCAGTGTTCCCATCCCCGATGTTAGCTTTATCGGCAAAGTAGACTTACCCCTCGGTTCGCTTGAAAGCGGACGCTGGAAGTCAATAAGCGGTAGCTATCAAGCTGGGTTTAATGTCCCGTGCGAGAAAAAGTGCGGTCACATCGAAGTTTCAGGTAGCGATACCGTTACTGGCGCACAGTGGATGTCCGGCAAAGACCAAAACGTTAAAGGCGGATTCGGCATCTTGGGCAGCCTCAACGGTGGGAAAGAACCCACAGGTCGTCACCCCTTTGGAAAATCATTTAAACAAGTCATCTGGGACATTAACGAGGCCGACGGCAGTATCACCACCGCGATGTTCTTCCGTATCTGCAAGCGGGGATGGGTTGACTTGGGCTGCTCGCCCTACTTCATTGGCCCAGTTCCCTTCTTCACCTACCGCGAGATAGACCCAATTATCCTTGGTACACCCCTTACCGTACCAAAGAAGTAAAAAGGCAATCATAGAAGAATTTATCCTCTTTAACTTTTGACTTGGAGAAGAAATTCCACACAACTAATGGAGAAATATGCGATGAAGTGAAGTTGCATATTTATTCGATTTACTCATGCAAAATCAGCACAGATTAATATGAATAATTATCTGTTTTCAATCGCTAAAACTAAGACTGTTAGAGAAGTAAAAGCTAACAACAAAAATAGCAATACTGACTTTAGTAAATATACAGATAAGCTCATGTCACCTCAAGGTTTACTACTTGCAGGGGGAATTGGCTTAATGTTGCTTTTACAGCTTTTTAGTAATGGCAAAAAAGGCAAGCTTGCTACTAGCTATTGGGGCGGAGCAAAGGAAACTGCCCAAGCTAAGAAAAAAGCCTTGAAGCAAATCTTAGCTCCTAAGTGTGATAGTGCCAGCCTGTATATCGGAGTACATAGATACAAGGGTCAAAAATCACCCAAAGGGAGTGGGGGAGTACCAGTTTATGTACCCGATGTCCAACGCGGAACTGCTGTAATTGGCGCACCTGGTAGCGGTAAATCATTCTCGGCTATCAACCCGATGATTTACTCAGCAATTGACCAAGGGTTTGGTATCGTCCTATACGACTTTAAGTACGCCAGTCAAGCCAAAATCGCCAGTTATGCCAAATCAAAGGGGTATGACGTACACGTATTTGCACCAGGATTCCCCGAATCGGAGGTATGTAACCCAATCGATTTTTTACGCGACAGTAGCGATGCTGAAACCGCACGGCAGTTAGCTACGGTAATTAACAAGAACTTCCGCCTGTTGGGTAATGCGTCTGAGGATGCCTTCTTTGGCCCCGCCGGCGACCAGTTGACGCAGGCTATTTTAATGCTAACCAAAGAGTTTGGCGATGCCTGCGGCGGGCGTAGCCATCGCGCTGATATTATGACAGCTGCGGCAATACTTTCCAGCGAGAAGATGGTCGAACGCTTGATGGCAGCCGAACTAAATCCTTGGATTAAAATAGCTTTTGGTCAATTATTTAGCTCCGCTGGCTCCGAAAAAACCGTGGCGGGTATTGCTGGTAGCGCTTCATTGATGTTCACCCGGTTCATGGCAAGGGGTACATTGGGATGCTTTGTCGGTAAAACAACCCTCCCCCTGGAGGTAAAACGCAAACAGATGATTATCTTCGGGTTAGACCGCGAACGCCGCGATGCTGTCAGCCCCCTGATGACCAGCATTCTCCACATGGTAGTTTCCCGCAGTATCGCCAAAAAACGCAAGGAAGATGGCCCATTAGTAGTATGTCTTGACGAGTTGCCAAGTATCTTCCTTCCAGATTTATTTAAATGGCTTAACGAATCTCGTTCCGAAGGATTCTGCGGTATCCTGGGTTGGCAAAATATGGGTCAGCTTGAAAAGATTTATGGTAAAGAAATCTCTAAAGCTATCCTCGGTGCGTGCGGCACAAAATTTGTTTTTAATCCTGGTGAAGAAGAATCAGCACGACTATTTTCTGCATATTTAGGTGAAGAGGAAATTAAATATAAACAAAAATCTCGCTCAACTGGAGGGGGTAGGGCTAGCACGTCTATCAGTGAGCAAGAACGGACTCGGAAGCTGTTCGAGCCTGCCCAATTCCTCAAATTACCACCTGGTAAATGTCTACTTATTAACCCTGCTTACAGTAATAAAAATGAGGGTTCAGTACCAATATTAAAAAATATCAAAATCCCGAAATATATCATCGGACTCGAACAAGAAAACGATACTAAGTGGGATAAAGTCATTAGGGAGCTTGCTAGGAAAAGTACCCAGAAAAAACCCACACAAGAAGATTTAGATTTGCGAGTCAAGGAAGTAGATCGGAAGTTTCCTATCCCACAAGCACCTGTACAAGCAGGCAATGCACCGTTGCCTGTTGATGCATACAAGAGCTTTTTCTAAAAATGATACAATGTAGCGTCAAAGACGAAAATATCACTCAGACAAAAATAATTAAGCTAATAAATAATTATCACCAAAAAGGTCAATTAATTAGTTCACATCAAGTAAATAGCAAGAATGCACATTCAATTATTAGCTCTTTTGAGGAACAGTTTATCCTCCGACCAAGAGTTAAACTTCATGGGCTACATAGACAGATTGTAATCGATAAAATTGAAATTGAAATAAATACTAACAACTATAGTGAATTAATCAAACATCATGTAAATTTAATTGGTTTTGAACAACAACAATATGTTGCATATCTACTTCCTTATCAAACAGTAAACATACATATTATTTTCAACCGTGCCACAGGAAGCCAAGGAAACTTAATTGACATTAGTTTCCCTAAATATAGTATGTGGAATTCAGAATATAAAGTTAAACTCTCTTACGAGGCAATTATCAATGAATATTACAGAGCAGAAAAACAACAACTTGAGTATAGAAGAGATATTGAACGGAAAATTAGACGACTTATTGAATATTCTGAAAAAGTCACAAACTACGACCTACAACTCGACAACGCTATTAATAGAATTAACCAAATTCTTAGAAAAATGGCATAAAACTTGTGAGGATATTAATGAACAGCACCAACAAATCAATCAAGAAATATTTATAGCAAAAGAAAAACTAACATCAATGGAAGTTAAAATATCCAGACTAGATGACAAGCTAGAAGCAATGTTAAAAATTATTGCTAACCAAAGCGAACAACTAAGCGAAATAAATCAAAATTTCAAAAATAGCCAAATAGAACTAAGTCAAAACAAACATCAAAATGGAAATTCAACCTCTCTATCACTTGAAGAGGTTAATTTTTTTATTTAATAAAACTACCTCAGCTTCAGTCCGATTCCATAAAAAATTACCCATTTCAAAGTAAGATATGTTTGACCCCAGACACACTCAAATTAATGAATCATATTTAAATACAGCTGATACTGCAATTAAAGCAAGTCGGGAATTAAGTAAAACCCTCATCAATGCACTTACTAAGATAACTAAAGTAATTCTCGAAAAACTCAAAGAAGCTGAAGAAGCAAGTAAAATCGCAATTGAAGTTGGCAAAGACATTTACAATCTTGTACCTGATGAATCTACCCCTGGTGCGTATAAATGGGAAAAGGTAGATTTAACCAATCAAAGTATAAAAAGCAATCAAGAAACTAATATTGTGTTCATACCCGATCTATTAATAGAAGGTCAATACACAATAGAAACTGAACCTTTTACAGACTATCAAGCACAAATAATTGCTGCAAGATTAGTAGAAAATGTACCCGATTTAAATACTGATTATCAGCAAACAGGTGAAAGCGCTCTGAAAATTACAGCTTATTTGGAGTCAGAGGGTTCAGAAAAACAAATCGTTATCTACGAACAAAATAGCGAAGGTAAATGTACAACTAATCTCGTCACTGAAATACTTACACCAGATGAAATAATAGATGTAGCAAGTGAACCACTGATTAAGCTACTACCTCCATCTGCTGAAATTATTAAAAATTCTGAAGATACAAAAGAGTTATTATATGATCATGAAAATTTCACTGCTATAGAAGTAAATCCACTGTTAGATGATAGTCATCTGACTATAAATAAGTTACTACAAGATGAAAACAGCGAAAACAGTTCGCCCATAAATCAAGAAATAAACTCATCTGTTGAAATAGAAGCAGATGAAAGTTTTGAAGATGATGTGGTCAATAATCTTCAAGAAGAAATCGCACAGTCCAAAGAAACTCTTCAAATCATAGAGATAGTTGTTAGTAACTACCAACCTCAAGATAAAACTGAAGGAGAGGTAAACGAAAATGCAACTCGCAATCAGTTTTTTGCACAAGAACCAGAGGAGCTAGAAACTAATAATCGAAACAAATATGCACGTGAATTTAGCTATCAAGAAGTAGCTAACTCCCAATATGTAGAGTCAGCAGCGCAGCAGTGGGCGCGTCAGGTTGAAGTACCTATCAATCAAATTAATAATAAACAAGCGCGGGAGGAACACTACAACGGGGAAAATAAAGACATTGCTGAAACCGCGACGACAATGTTAAAAAAATACGGCACTCTTGAACAAGATGGGTCGCGTGTTTACCGTAGCGATACATTTGTGATTCGCCAAGAGGGAGACACTGTTAGCATTCACCGTCGCAGTGATGAACTATTTGGGTGGGAAAACTCCTTGATGGATTTTAAACTCAACAAAAAAGAGGAACCCAAAATAACGAAAAAACCTATAGAGATGTTACCTGTTGAACGTCAGGAGTTTCTCATTGTGGCAGAGTACTTGGGCGACAATGGCAAGCTCCCTGACCTCAACAATGCCGATATCCGTGATGTAGCAAATAGCTTGGGAAGTCTCGCACCCGCTGGCACGATTAAAACCCTGGAAGTATTTAAACAAAACGAGATGTTACATACCCTCAATAACGTCCTCATCCAGGCTGATAAGGAAGAACTTACAGTAGGTGAATTTACCATCAAGCGGACTCGTGATCCCGAAAATAATCGAGCCAGCTTGCAATTATTTAAAACTAATGAAGAGAAAGGTACTCAGGAACTTGTCCGGTTTGACCTAACTAAAACCGAAGCCGGCATTACCAAAGAGGTCAGCAAGATGAATATCTCTGACTACGACATCAACCAAGTCAAGTTTATTGCCCAGAACGCCAGCAAACTCAACTTGGAACAAATCTTCGGTAATGAACAATCTACCCCCGCAGCCGCAGCCGCACCCAAAGAACGAGTAATACAAGCAGCTGGTGATATACCTGTGAAAGTTCACCCATATATCGCTGAGGAATGGGCAAACATGGTCAAGCATGGTAGCCCTGATTGGGGAAAGGCAATGAACCAGGGTAATGAAGAGATTCTTCAGCGGATAAATGAGAATGACGGCAAGTTACCAATTGCCGACCAGAGGGAGATGTACTTCAAGATTTTAAACCATAAGACAAATGAAGCTGAAAAGAAAGGAGAAACAGTTCTTGATTTTGTTCCCCTCAAAGACATTATGAGCGACTTACAACAATGGCGAGGGGAAGAAATTCGGCAGCAATATACCCCAACTGAACACATACCCTCCCTTCAACGGCAAACTGTTGCGGCTGCATCTAAAACCAAGTCGAGAGAGGTTGAGTTGTAAACTAGCTATTACCAAATTGTCTAGCACCAAGTTTACAAAGTCGCATTGAAAATATAAAAACTTTGGTTGAGAATTTATCCTAATTTGTACGACTTACGAACTTTAAAAAGCTTAGTTTATAAACTTTTCACTGATTTTGAATGATTAGTCTCTTTACTTAAATCAGTAACCCGATTAAAACAAAAATTACTACGTAAAGCTCACGCAGATACTCAATGTAGTATCTCAAACAAAAAACTAAAAAGTGAGCTTAACATCTGAACTAAAAAATAGAACCTCACCTATCAGGAGATGGTTTAACTCTAGACTCAATAAGACAGTCATCAAAATGATCGCTAACCATAACCAGCTATTAGAAAATCAAGAAATTATCAGACCGATTGATGGGGTAGATTTTCCCTTAGTAGGAAATGCGATCGCCAAAGCACTTGCTAAGTATTTAGGAAGCATCTATGAAGATAAAACCTGGTTTACTAATTGTCTTGCTCAGGTTGGAGCAAAAGCCCTCAAAATAGAATATGCCTTCGATTATTGCATTAAAAATTCAAATTCACTTGAAGAAGAAGCTCTAAAGTGTATGCTGCTGGGTGCATTAGAAAATTATGCTCGTAGCCGTAATATTCATGAGATTATTCAACCTTTTCTACAAGGAGAAAAATCCCTTCAGCTTGAAGCACAATACTTCAAAAAATGGCTTCCTAGTATCCAAGATACATCTCAAATCATCGGTATTGTACCCCGTACCTGGCAAACAGTAGCTAATCAAGTAAGTGGGAATATTACCTGCAATGCTTCATACTCTTTAAGTCAATATCTTGGAGGTGCTGATTGCCAGATAATTGCTGGAAATACTCTCATCGATGTACGAACAACTGCCAAAAAGCGTCCCTTCTCTCTAGAGAATTTTTACCAACAAATTAGTTACGTACTGCTTGATAGCAATGATACCTATAGTATCAATCAACTGGTCTGGTTTTACAGCCGCCAACAGTCAGTATTCTTCTATCCTACTGACAAAATATTCCGCGACTTGCAAGCAACAAGAGAAGAATTTAAGAAAATGATTCTTGATAACTATCACACAAATAGGCTAGCAGAACAAAACAAGTGTTTATATCTTCCCCAGTAAGGATAAAAATATGATTCAAGACTTTCAACTCAATCCTAGCTTCAATATTTACTTTGATGGTATGGAGTATCATAGTTTTCTACAACGCACCTATAATGATAAAATACAGAAAACTAATAAATAAGTATTGGGAGGTGATAAATTTTGGCAGCAAAAACACCTAGTTTTATAACTGAAATTCCATTAAAAACAACCTCTAAAGACATGGCTATACTTGCTGCCAGATTAGAAGCAGGAAGACAGTTGTATAACGCTGTATTGTCTGAAGGTTTAACTAGATTAAAATTAGTTCGTAATTCTAATCTAGTTAATCAAGCTAAACTAGCTTCAAAAACTAACAATAAAGAACGTGCTACAGCTTTTCAAAAAGCGCGTAAAGCTTATAGATTTAGCGATTATTATTTACAATCTTTTGCCAATACAACAGCTATAGCTAGTGTTTGGATTAAATCAAATCTTGACGCTCAAACTATTCAAAAAATAGCAACCAGAGCGTTTAAAACTTTAGAAAGATTAATTTATGGAAAGGCTAAGAAAGCTAGGTTTAAACAAAAAGGACAGTTTGCGTCTTTAGAAGGTAAAACTAACAAACAAGGTATTCGCTGGACTGGTTCTAGTGTTGAATGGTTAGAGTTAAAACTTTCGGGAATTATTGATAGTAATGACCCTGTATTATTACATGGTTTAAATTCTAGGATTAAATATGTTCGCTTAGTGCGTCGTATTATCAACCAAAAAACTTACTGGTACGCTCAATTAGTTTGTGAAGGATTAGCTTATCAAAAACCTAAAAATGTTATTGGTGATGGTCTTGTTGGAATTGATTTAGGCGTTTCAACTGTTGCGATAGTCGGAGATAATCAAACTATTTGGCAACCTTTCGCTGAAGAATTAACTTCTAAACAAAATAAAATTAGAAGATTACAGCGAAAGATGGACAGACAAAGACGCGCCAACAATCCTGATAATTTTAATCCCAATGGCACTGTAAAAAAAGGTGTAAAACGCTGGCGTACATCAAAACGATATAAAAAGACTGCTAACAAAAAACGTGAAATTGACCGCAAGCAAGTAGGACACCGTAAGTCTTTGCACGGTCAATTAGTAAATCAAACATTAGCTTTAGGTAAAATAGTTAAAACTGAAAAAGTTAATGTTAAGGCTTGGCAGCAAATTTACGGTAAGTCAATAGGTTTTAAAGCACCATCAAGTTTTCAATCAGAACTAGTACGTAAGGCTGAAAGTGCTGGCGGTACAGTTCTTAAGTTCTCTACTCGAAAAACCGCACTATCTCAAACCTGTTTGTGTGGTAATAGGCAGAAAAAATCATTATCTCAACGTGTCCATAATTGCTCAGAATGTGGATTACGTATGCAACGAGATATCTTATCTGCTTACTTGAGTAGGTACGTCGATCCAAAAACAGAAACTCTGTCAATCCAATCAGCTAGAAATGATTGGTTAGGGATGGAACAATCCTTGCTAGACGGTTGGCGGAGCGGGTCAAATCAATCAGCGAGAACCGCGACTAGTTCAAAGTCACCTATCAAGAATGGGTCAGAGTTGATGTCTAGTAATCCAATAGCGCGTGAGGAGTCGGAGCCAGTGAGGGCAAACGAAACTTGCTACGCAAGTTGGAACCTCATGCCTTTAGGCATGGGATAGTTCAGTATGGGAAGAATCGCCCACAACCTCAATCTGGTGATCAGCACCTAGCCATTGGACAGCAACTTGCCTGGATAAAGAAGGAATTGGAGCAAGAAAAACAGCTTGTTTTAGATATATAACCCAGCAGTAATAGCACCCAAATGATTTATGGAGACTACAAAACGAGTAATTAATATAAGTGAAAAATTCGGTAGCTGGATTGTACTAAATAAACAAGGAAAGCAAGTATTATGCCAGTGTGATTGTGGAACCCAAAAACTTGTCTACAGTCACACCCTTACCAATGGTCGGTCAACTAATTGCGGTTGTAAAAAAAGAAAAGAATCTATCCCAGTTGGGGCAAACTTTGGGAGACTAAAAGTTATATCCGATGTAGAAGTTAAGGGGAAAAGGGGTGAATTATTACTCCTTACCCTATGCAGCTGCGGAACCCAAAAGTATATCAGTAAAAATAGCTTAAAAAGAGGGCTTACACAAAGCTGCGGATGCTTGCAGCGCGAAACCCTCAAGAGCGATAAAACTGTCCACGGCCACTGCAAAAGCCACGAGTATAACTCCTGGTTACACATCAAGCGCATCTGCTATAACAAAAACCACCATCAGTACAAGTATCATGGCGGGTGCGGAATTGAAGTCGATGCATCCTGGCGCGATAACTTTACCCAGTTCTTAAAAGATATGGGAGTAGCACCCGAAGGAACAGTCATAGCACGTATTGACCTAGAGAGTGACTTTGCTCCCGGAAATTGTCAATGGATACCTAGAAAAGAGCATTACCGTCAAATACATTTCTTAAGAAGAAAAGAATTGTTCATTTCTCAAACTTTACCCAAACCAGTTGTTACAAATTGTGAGATAAATGTTTCACCAAATATTATTCGCGCAATTGTCAAAGCTCATGCAAATGGTGAAGCCAATATGAATAAACTTGCTACACAATATCAAATTAGCACTCAAGACGCAATAAATATTATCCTTCACCACGCTTAAATCATAAATTTATTTCTAATAAAAGTGCGTTATTTTAATCGATGACGTACTTTTTATTTTCAATAATTCATTTAATATTTTATTTAAATAAATATTAATCTGTTCATAGATTAATCACCACAGTTATTACATACCTTGTCAAGGTAGTTATTAGGAGTAATTCAGCAATCAATAAATTCCAAAGTATTTTACCTGAGCATGAAGTTGACTACACATGGCTAATAAGGGCGAGTTTTAACTAAGTGTTCATACAAATACGAAATCATTCTTTAGGTAGAAAAATTAGCTAGATTTTCTCCCATAGACGAAATTATCAACTAGCTAGGCAAGCAAAACCTCAAGTCAAAATAATAAAAATTGTACATGATAATACACAACGGCTCTTACATCTGGTTTCACGCAGGACAAACTGCAAGATGGGGAACTATTAATGCGATTAAAGCATTGCCATACCTAATGATTGCATACCAAATCGACGGACAGTGGTACAGTGATCCCAATTTTTTATCACCCAAAAATCTAGAAGTAAAACCAACAACACCTATAAGTTCAGCAATTATTCACATACCAAAAACAACAGTTGAGCTACAACCAATTGTTCAATTATGTGCGGGATTTAGAAACAGAAAAATTCACAGTTTTTGGGTAGTTAATGCTCCAGAGCAGGTATTGAAACATATCTTAGAGTGCAAGCAATGGGACAGCATATCACCCAAGCAAATATTAGAAAATCTGTATGAATTAATTCTTTATGGCTACGAAGTCAAAATACTTCCCGCCAAAAAGGAAACCATATCCCCAATCGAATGGATGGAATAGTAATGACTAATAGCAACCAACAACTCACACTTTACTATCCTTGTGTAGTCCAAATTCTAGATCAGTTTGTACAGACAATATCAGTTGAGTTTTGGATACAGAATCCAATAAACGAAAAATGGAATTTGGTAGTCTTGAAAGATGGTGATAGCAGCAGCATATCGGGTTATACATATGCGACAGCACCACGTAAAATGGCATACCTCAATGAAGAATATCTATCAATAGAAGCCTTTTTGCAAGCCAAAAAAGAAGAAGGTGTGGACTATCCCATTCGACATAAAAGAACTTATCTGACAGTTAAGGGTGCTGCATCTCACAAACTATTCTGGACATGGACAAATCCTCAGACCAATAAAATTGAACGCATCCATTGGCATCCTTTAGCTATGAAAGTAAAGGCAAGTGAAGATGACCAAACTGACTACTCAAATATAACTCCAGTCAAGATTGTAAATGGAAAATTAATTACACTTGAAAAGGAGAATCTACCATCAAATAGAGCAGCTTTTTCGGAGTTTCTTGCAGACAGGGAAGAAAATCTCCGCCTTGCACTTGAAGCCCTAAAATCACCCAATCCTGATGCAGCCCTTGAACTGCTAGCCATCATGGAAGAAATATCCTCATACTGCTTCTACGCCAGTTGGATTGTCAAGGACCCGCCGCTAAATCTTTGTAGATTCTAGCGGAGGCTTGGAAACAAGCCCACATTGACCAGCCCACCCACGGGTAAACGATATCAAGGTCACGACACCCCAGGATGCGTGCCAGTTCTGGGCAACTGTCGCTCAAAATTAAACAGTAAGGACGGGAACCAAGCAGTGTTTTGAGCCGAACAAGCCATGATATCCGGGCGAGGCAAACTTTACTACCGCAAGGTAAGAGGCAACAGTAATGTACGTTTTCGTTTTAGATAAAAACAAGCAACCACTCGACCCATGTCATCCAGCACGGGCAAGAGAGTTATTAAAGCAGGGGAGGGCTGCGGTCTACAAACGCTATCCGTTTACCATTCTTATCAAGGACAGAAAATTAGAACATTCAGTTACACACCCACATCGGGTAAAAATTGACCCAGGCAGCAAAGTCACGGGAATGACTGTACTGCAAGAAAATACTGCTAGATGTGTGTTTGCTTGTGAGATAACCCATCGTGGGTTTCAAATCAGGCAATCACTTCTATCAAGAAGGCAGTTAAGACGTTCAAGGCGATCGCGTAAAACACGTTATCGCAAAGCGCGATTTCTCAATAGAACTCGCCGTGAAGGTTGGCTACCACCGTCACTAGAATCTCGGATTGATAATATTTTGACTTGGGTGAATAGGTTGCGTCGTGTTTGTCCGATAACTGCTATTTCTCAAGAGTTGGTTAAATTTGACTTACAAAAGTTAGACCAACCAGAAATCCAAGGTGTAGATTATCAACGTGGTGAGTTATTCGGTTTTGAAGTTAAACAATATCTGTTAATCAAGTGGCAACATCAGTGTGCATACTGTGGTGTTAAAGATGTACCATTACAAATCGAACATATTGTTGCTAAATCCTGCGGTGGAACTAATCGCGTTAGCAATCTGACACTAGCTTGCCAAAAATGCAATCAAGCTAAAGGTAATCAACCAATTGCCAAGTTTCTCAAGAAAAAACCTGATTTGCTAAGTCGTATTTTAGCTCAAGCTAAAAAACCTTTAGTTGATGCTACTGCGGTCAATGCAACTCGTTGGGAATTGTACCGTAGATTACAACAGATTGAACTACCAGTAGAAGTAGGTAGTGGTGGAAGAACTAAGTGGAATCGGGTCAATAGAGGAATTGATAAGTCTCACTGGACTGATTCTCTGTGTGTGGGAGCGACTACGCCAGAGAAACTAATTATCAAAAATATCAAACCTTTGTTGATTAGTGCCAAAGGTCACGGAACTCGTCAACGCTGTCGCCCAAATAAGTTTGGCTTTCCTAAAGCTCATGCACCTTCAGCTAAATACTTTCAAGGTTTTACCACTGGTGATATTGTTAAAGCTCATATCCCTACTGGTAAATTCGCTGGAAGATATACAGGCAGAATTGCTATTAGGTTTCGTCCTAGCTTTGTTCTACACACTTTGGATAAAAAGTTTGATGTTCATCCTAAATACCTGAAAACTATACACAAAGCTGACGGTTATGAATACAAATAATAATATCCATCAGGACAATTCTTATGTTGGCAGAAATTCCCCTCCCGCTAAACGAACTCGTTATAGCGGGAGGGGAATTTCCGCATCTGAGATGGGCAATGGATACAATTTAGAATTAATTCTTAAATCATGGGATGGCACTAGTAACGTTAGCTACGGTAGTGGGGAAATCACTTATGAACAATTAGCACTAATGCGCGTTCTTTGTGAATTATCTCAAGGTTGGTGGTTTTGGGATGAAGATCGGGACACTGGGGTAATTTTCCAAAGTTAAACTTACAGGGGAATCGCCTAATTATTTAAGCTGGGAGTCTTGCGATCGCTGTACACGATCGGGAATGCGCTTGCGATTAACAGTAGCGCATTTTTATACTCAATATGCAGAAGAAGGCCGCCTTAGCCTGTTCGCTCTTTGCGCCTGGTTAGGTCTTTGGGGTGGACGATGGAAGTCTGTCCACTTCCATAGCTTGAATCAAGCCGTGTTCAAGGGTGAATCGATGATCCACGTGCTCATCGGCAAGAACTGCTCCAGCCAAGTCACGCACGACCTGATGCACCGAGACCAAAATGCGCCCGTCCTCCTCCAAGTAAAAGGTTTGCGGCTCGACGTGCGGATTGATCTCGCTCCACTGCTCCGTCCAGTAAGCGCGAACTTCTTCAGGCCCGCGGGCAAAACCGCCTTTGAACGCTCTCGGCCAAACCACATCCGGAGTCATGAGGGCAAGGGCAGCGTCAATGTCTCGCGCGTTGAAAGCTGTGTACGCCGCACGGAGCAGTTCGATTTCTGGTGCTCTTTGATCTGACATAAGCGGTATGGTGAAGCAGATGCAGTAAGGACTAATCTAATAATTTATTGTATAGAGTTTAGCTGAAGCTTTTTTTATCGACACTATCATGCCTGATGTCGGTTTATTTTGAGGATTTCCCTTATTCATAACATGATTACGTCTCTTATTAACTCAGCACTGCTGGGTCTTTTTGGATGGCTTAGTCTAATACCAATTCACGAAATTACTGATATAAATCACTTCCTCTGCTCCCTCTGCTTGTCTATGTGTATCATTTTTAAAGTGAAACGGTATAAACTCCAGTCTAAAACAGATAATTATTTATTTTTAGCAAATATAATAAAATCAGCGAGAGTATTAAAAATCTTAATTAACTGAAATTCTTGCGTTTTTATAGGAAACAAATGTAAAGACTCTATGAAAATATTCCATTCAGAACCTATTAAGCAAATTTCTATATCTTTTATTGTATAGGTATATGCTAGACACCAAACTATAAACAATTCTGTTAAAGTCCCAAAACTTCCATACTGAACTATAAATAGTTCAGTATTTTTCGTTAACTCTCTTAATCTATCAAATAAGTCATTGCATTTGATTTCTTGGGATATATATTGATTAGGCTTTTTGGGATCGAATGAAGCATTTGTAACACCAATACACATACCATTCTTATTGGAAACTCCTTTTGCTACTGCTTCCATTAACCCATAATAACCTCCACACTTAACAACATAACCTTTTGTTGCCAAAAATTCACCAAGTTTTATAGCATCTTGATATTCTTGTGTTGAATAATCTAACTCTGACCCACCAAATGTAGTGGCGTATTTAGGCTTTTCCATAATCAATGATTGTTTTGAAACGTTTACATAGTTCATCCGGTTCTAGCTTACCATTTGAATAACTATGTTCTAAAATTAAATAACTTTCATAATTAATTGATTTTATTTTTCTTATGACTGAAAACCAATCAATATCTCCTTCCAACAATGGCTTAAAAGTATTTATTGTTTTATTATTACTAATTGAATCTTTAATGTGTATTGCACAAATATTATTATTTAATTGTTCTATCCATTTTAATACTGGTATAGTAGTCAAATTAGCATTTCCAATATCGAGATGTACTTTAATATTATCCCGACCCACAAATTTCAAAAACTTTAAAAATTCATCAGGACTAGTTAAAAAATTGTTAAAGTATACATTTTCAATACCTATGTATATATTATGCTTGTAAGCAAAGTCAGATAATTCAAGCAGGCTTTTCTTGGCATTACAAATAACATCATCGATAGAGATATAAAGCTGATTTTTTCGTAAAATACTCGGTGCTTCATAAATCCCAGGAATAATAACTATTGACTTTGCTCTTAATTCATACGCATACATTATCATTCTTTTTCCTATTTCTACAGCAAAATTTCGTTCAGAAGACTGATTTGAAGATAATGAATATTGCCAATGAAGTTCACTACAAATACTTGATATAGATATATCTGTCGTGTTTGAATTAAATAACAAATTTTTTATATTCTCAAGTTTTTTAGTTGGACAATTAATAGGTAAAATACTACTACTATCCCATTCACAGTTCAACTCAAAAATATTAAAGTATGAATAAGCACAGTTAACCAATAAATCTTGATTATTAAAAGCCCACATATTTACTGATAATTTCATTTTAATAATCTGATTATTTTTTATGTATTAGGAAATTATTAATTACTAAAACATCCAAACTGGATGAAAAAAAAGATTTTATTGCATCAAGTGGGCTTCCGACTATTGGTTCTCCTGCAAGATTAAAAGAAGTATTAAGCAAGACGGGTACTCCTGACTGGTCATAGAAGCATTTAATTAATTGTCCATAGAAAGAATTGTCAGGAACTAATTGAACTCTTGAGGTTCCATCTATATGAACCACACCTTCAATCTCTCTAATTCTATTTTCTTTGCTTTTTAATGCTCTTAGCATAAATAAAGAACCTTTATCAGCATCATAAAAGTAGTTGCCTGCTTGACTTTGAAGAATACTAGGTGCTAGAGGACGCCATAACTCTCGTCCTTTTGTATTGTTGACTTTATCTCTAAGAGTTTTACTTCTTGGAGAGGCAAGGATGCTTCGTCCTCCCAATGCTCTTGGTCCGATCTCATTTCTTCCCTGAAACCAACCAATAATCTTGTCGTTATTTAAGTAGTCAGCAACAACATTCAAGATTTTATCTTCTTCAAGAGTTACAAAAGAAATTCCTAGTTTTTGAAGTAAATTTAGAATTTCATCATCTTTAAATTCAATTCCCCAAAAAGCATGAGATAAACTTTTTTTAATAGGAGGAATACCTAAAGTATAACTAAGTTGTAAAGCAGCACCAACGCTAGTTCCGCCATCGTGAGCATTGGGAAAAACAAAAAAATTTTGAACATCTGGCAATTTAGCGATTTTTCCATTCATCGAGCAATTAAGAGCTACACCCCCAGCTAATACAACATTAGAACAGTTAGTTAATTTAACCGCCAGCTTTACAAGATGTATTCCTATTTCTTCAATTAGTGCTTGTACTGATGCTGCTAGATCGGCATTTTCAATAACAGGTGAAGAAAATGCATAATTAACTTGATTTTTCAATATATCCCAAGATTGACTAGTTTTAAAAGGTTGAAGTAAAAATTTAGTTTGAAAATAATCATACCAAATATTTACTATTTCACCTAGTTTATCTGCATCAACATCTGTGTTAAGAAAATTGGGAAATCCAACAAATTCATATCCATCTAAATTTAGCTTTAAACAATCAAAATAATATTGGGGTTTGCCATAAGAAGCTAGTCCCATCGTCTTACCAGGATTTTCCTTTCCCAAACCAAGAAACCCAGATGTAGCCTTATAAAGATATCCTAAAGAATGCATGACTCCGAACTGTTTTAAGGCTTTTATTCCATTTTCTCTGTTAGCATAAAATATGCTGGTGGAATGACATTCTCCTTGTCCATCCATTACCAGTACAGTTGCATCCTCAAATCCTGATGTCCAAAAACTACTAGCGGCATGAGATAAATGATGTGGAATAAATTCACATCGAGGTTCTTTTTTTCTGGGAAAAAGACTTTCTGGAAATAATTGATTAGTAAATTTTTTTAAAAATAACTTAAAGTCTCTCTGTTTATACCTCTGAGGAATATCCCAACCAAACGCGACATAATCTACCTCATCAAGAGTAATCTTGGCTTGATTTAAACAGTTCCAAGCCGCAATACTCGGATAAGTATCATTCGCATGTTTTTTTCTTGAAAATCTTTCTTCTTCGCATATAATTATGATTTCACCATCTTGAATGAGACAGGCTGAAGCATCGTGACCGCCATTTGAAAACCCCGTTACGCCTAGTATGTACACCATTTTCTCTTTCCTTGAAAAACCCTTGTAAAAATATATAAAAGTTGTTGGTTGTGTAAGGAACTTTGCAAAAATAACTTGAACAATCAGATAGTCATTTATGGTTTAATTATATAGTTCAATTCGCAGTAAAAACGGTTTCTTTGAATAGAAACATAATCTCATCAACTTTACTTTCTTTTGACTAACTTAATCTTAGTTTAACCAACTTTATAAAGAACACCAAACTCACCTTGAACATAAAATGTGATATCAGAATGTTGTGCTAAAAATTCTTGTGTTCCAGATATTACTTGTTCTCCCCAGTAACCGGAGCCAGCATCATGAAGTATTATCATTCCTCCAGGAGCTATATAAGAATAAATAAGTGTCAGATCACTATAAACAGAAGATTTTCTATGATCAGCATCTAAAAACACTATTTCAAATGAACCATATTGTTCACAGATGCGTTCACCTATAATTTGATATGATTGAATATTAACACCATAACTCGCTAGTTTTTCTATACACTCTTGTACGGGATAACAAGAAAAAAAACCTTTATGGAGGGTAATTTGTTCTACTATGCCTAACTTTTTTATGAGCTTTTTGAAAAAATAAAAGGCTGTTTGACTAGTATTTGTGTAGTAATTACCAGAACCAAGACAAACGTGAGCTTGAGTAGGCAGATCGGGATCGACGCAAACAATATGAGCCTGCGGAATACTTAGTCCTAAGACAACTGATGAAACTCCTACAAAGGTACCAACTTCTAAAATTCTTTTTGGATTTCGATGAGAGCTTAAAATAATATTAATTAATTCTTTTGCATCATTGTTTGTAATACAAATATGTTCTAAGAATTCTCTCTCTAAACCTTCTTCATTTAGAAATGATAATGCTTGATTACGAATATTTTCTGGTATCATCATTAGTAACTGGAGTTTGCTAACAAGTTTAAATATATAGGAAATCGGGGAATATGGAAGGCATCGGTAGAAAAAATGGTGGTATTATTCCTTGTTTTTACATTCTTATACTTGCGTTTCAGTCACTACTATTCAAAGCGGGAAATCTTTACTTTATTCGCTAACCTGAATGTAAAATTAAATTCTTTTTCAAGATAACTTTCCATGTAGTCGGCAAATACTCTCAAAAAGACTTATCTTTCATGATATTTTCTTTTTTTCGAGTAAACAAAAATACAGTTTTTGTCATATTTGAGATTATGCCAATATTTTGCAGGCTTGAACTCTATTAAATGTTTAAAAAAGTCACTAACAGCAAAAGAATATCCTATACCATAATCGAGTTGCATTTTGAAATTATTAATATCTGAATTATCAACGGAGATTCTTGGTATTTCAAACAAGTCAGAATCGGATGAGGTTAATGTACTAATACAAGTTAAACCAGCCTCAAATCCAAATTTTTTTAATAACAATTTAGTCCTCTGTGTGAAGCTACCGCTTGGATATGCAAGATACTTAGCATTAATATCAATGCTTAAAAGTTTACTTCTACATTCTTTTAACTCATTATAAAATTCTTGTTCAGATAGTTTTTCAAAAGGTATATGGCTATGACCATGTGCTTGAAAAGAAACACCTTTACTATGTAAATATTTAATCTCATCTATTGCTAATAGTGGTATTGAATTTGGCATCTCTTCTGTTTTCCAACCATTAACTGAACCAATAAAAAATGTCGGGATAAAAACAGTTACAGGAAATCTATATTGATTAACTATTTCAAATGCTTTCCAAAAATCCTTATAACCATCATCAAAAGTTATAACAACTGTTTTCTTTGGTATTTTATGTTTGTTCTGTATAAAGTTAACTGCTGTTTCTAGAGAAACAACATTATAATTATTCTTAAACAAATATTCCATTTGTTCTTTAAAGCAAATACTACTTACAGAAAATTTTGAATTATCATCAGCAATACGATGATACAGTAATATACTTAATGGATTACCTACTAAATCATCAAATTGTTTTCTATTTCCTAATTTATCTAAAACCCCTTCCCAATATTTGTAATCGGCTACTGCCCATAAAATACCTTCAAGATATTTTGAATAAATTTTTTGATTATGCAAGTTATCAAGTAAGTTTGATAACTTGTCTATAAAAACTTTAGTGATTGACGAATTATTTAAAAGATAATATCTGAGTTTAAGTATGAACCAAGGAGCTTGATAAAAACAACTAAGTAATAAGTCTTTTTTTAATTCTGAATGTTTGTCAACCAATTCAACATCAGCAATACCTAATAATTTATAATCATCTAAAAACTGACTTGGCTTTTTTTCATAATTTTGATAAGCTTTCGCTTCTTTATAAAATGCAAATTTGGCACCTGCTTTGATAAGGCGATAACCTAATTCCGAGTCTTTTCTGCCCCAGCGAGAAAACTGCTCATCAAATCCACCTACTTTGAAAAATAACTCCTTTTTTATAGAAAAATGACCTGAGCAAAGAGAATCAAAAAAAGAAACATCTTCATTAAAACTTAACTGCCATCCTTCTGTCCAATCATAAATAACCTCACGAAAGAAAGAAGAATGAGGCAAACTATCTAATGGAAAATGTCCAATAATTACATCATATTGATTCGACAAATGATATTGAAAATGATTATTTACCAAATTTTCATCAAATCGCATATCATCATCTAAAAAGAGCAGAATATCGCCAAAAGCTATTCTTGAACCTGCATTTAAGGAAATTGCAGCCCCTTGATTTTTATAAAAAATTATTTTATTTACAGACGGATATAAATTTAGCATTTCTATCGAGCCATCGTTACTACCATCCAGAACAACTATAATCTCAAATTGCACATCTGTTCTTTGTTTCAACAATGTTATAATAGCTATTTCAAGGCTTTTTCTCCTATTAAAAGAAGAAATGATTATTGAGATCATATTATTTTTACACTCTAACTACAGTATTATATTTACGCTCAGTTATTTACTCATATTCTAAACATTTTCCTAACATATTAATAAAATTATTAATATGTTCAATATTAACTATTAAAGGTGGTGCAATAAAAATAATATTGTCTATTTGTCCTACAATAAAGTGTTTATCAAGTAACGCTTTTTCTAACCATTTATGAGTTTTATGATTTTTATGAATATTGCTATCAAATTCAATTGCCCACAATAATCCTTTACCTCGTACTGAAGTTACCAATCTCTTATCAAATAGTGATTGTAAGGCAGTTTGAATCATCTCACCTTTTTGTAGCGATAATTTAGGTGCGTCAATTTCTTTAAGTATTTTCAAGGTTTCTAAACCACAAGCACAACAAACAGGATGGTTCAAATTTGTCTGTCCATGACGAAAAGATCCTTTTTCATCAAAAACTTTCCAAATTTTCTCACTTACAATTACAACTGATAATGGTAAATAACCATTTGCAAGCACTTTACCTCCAATAATAATTTCAGGCTCTAATTGATTTGTTAAAAACCATTCTCCACACCTTCCAAAGCCAGTAGTTACTTCATCGCAAATTAATAAAATATTATATTTCAAACAAAGATTTTTAATAGCTTTCAAATATTTTTCTGAAATTTCTACAACTCCGCCATTTCCTAAAATAGGCTCAAGCATTATTGCACCTATTGTATTATCCTTCTTAAGGATGAATTCCAATTTATCTATATCACCATCATTTTGAGGTAAATCAAAAAAGGTAAAACCATTTAAATAAGGTTTGAAAGGTTCCTTACTATATTCTTCTCCACTGGCTGACAACGCCCCTATTGTTTGTCCATGATAACCATTTTTTAGGGTAGCAATTGTATTTCGGTTAGTATTATTTAGATATGAATATTGACGGATTAACTTGATTGAAGCTTCTACTGCTTCTGTGCCACTATTATGAAAAAGCATACGTGGATTTGAAATATTAGCAATAGATTGAATTTCTTGTGCAAGCTCTAAAGCTGGTTCATTTCCAAAACTACTGCCTTTTACAAAAGTGACCTTTTTCATTTGTTCCGTTACTGCTTTAACTATTCGTTCCTCAGAATAGCCAAGTATTACGTTTCTAATACCAGAAGATAGATCAATATATTCAATACCCTGACTATCAATGACAGTACATCCATAAGAATCTACAATTGTAATTGGATTGTCTAAAAAACTAGGCATATCCATATATCCAAGCCATAATGGGTATTTATTTGTGCTCATTATAATCTCTAAATTTAAGAAAAACAGTTTCAAATTGCTTTGCTATATTACATGGCTTTAAATGTTCTGTATGCTGTTTTGACAACCTGCCTTTTTTCTTTCTAAACTCAAAATCAAGTAAAAGACGCTGTACAATTTGTTGAAAATCATCTTTTGAATCAAATAATAAATCTGAATCTTTGATTAGTTCTCTAAAAACTTCTTTGTTTTGAGCAATTACTGGTTTTGAGTTAACCATCACATCAGCTATTGACATACTCCATAATGCACCCGTCCTAATTGGTGCTATACCAAAATCAATATCTTGTAATTTTCTATAATACTCTTCTTGACTTGTAAAATGAATTATTTCAATAAAATTCAATTTACTTAAATAGTGTTTGATGTTAGTTACACTTACATCTAAATTTTCTCTAGCAATTGAGCGGTTGGCAGTAGGATCGGTTACTATCAAATTGAAATTTATATTTTCGTAAATTTCTTCTAACCATTCAAATACTAGCTTGCCTCCATAATGATTATATAATCTATGATTATAAATTATAGATGGAATTACATTATTATGTTTTTTTTGATTGTCATTGGCTAAAATAATATCTGCAACAGGCGGTGGAATTATTGAAAATTTATTTTTTAAAATATCAGATTTTCCTGATGCATTTAAAAATAACTCATAAGCAAAATTACTTCCAATTATATTATGATCCGAATACACCGCAGATTCAACTTGTCTTTGCCAAATATATGGTGCTATACCATTTAAATTCAAACTTTCATCAAAAATACAAGTATTATTATTATAATTAAAGCCTTGTATTGCAATATAATGGAAATAAGTGATAACGGGTATCTTTTTTCCTGTTATTTCAGTTATAAGAACGGATAAGGAAATAGTTAATTCACTTTGATTCACAAATAAAATATCAATTTTATTTGCAATATTATTGAGTGCGGTTTTAAGTTCTATCCAATTTATACCAAAACGAACACCATATTTGCTGTCTGTAAAATCAATTTCAATACAATTTATATTTTTGACGAGGCTACTTGTACCTCTTGAGGCAACAAGCCAAACTTCATGTTCATTATTAGCGAGATGATTTAATAAAGTGCGTTGGAATACAAAACCACTATCAGCCTCAAGATTAGATAAATTACTAATATTTAAAAATGATAATATTTTCATATTTGATTTGCCCATTGAAAAATATTAATAATTTTTAAATCCAGTGTTGATTGAGTAGCATTACTAGATATGGCATTAAATAAATCTTCTAATAAATATTTTGCATAAATCATTTCGTCCGATTTTAGATATTTTCCATTTAAAACAGGTTTACTACCGTCTGTTTCCGAATAATCATCAATAATTAGCCAATCATTAGTTTTAGCATCTTTATCAAGCTGTGTCCCTGGATGATTAACTGGATAATTAATACCAATACTATACGGTCTACAACTTAATAATAGTTTGGCTGTCTGCAAAATACTATTTCTTGTTTCTCCTGGAAATCCAACCATTAGTAAGAATGCTATTTTGATGCCTAACTCACTGCTTAAAACACAAATTTTTTTTAACATTTCATCAGATACTCCTGGTTTTAATAAAGAATAGCGAAGGTTATAATCACCAGACTCTACTCCTATATTGATGCCTACACAACCTGCTTTTGCCATTAATTCCAGTAATTGGCTGTCAAGACAGTCTGCTCTTGTTTCGCACCACCACTTTAGAGAGAAATCTTCTGAGATGAATTCATTACAAAGTTCTATTATTCTTTTACGATTTATTGTAAAAACAGGATCTCTAAAAAGAATTTTATTAATTCCTAAATTTAAGATTTCTTTAATTTCCGATATTACTAAATATACTGCTCTATATCTCAGTGTTTTTCCTTGTGTTAGTGGATAAGGGCAATAATAACTACAGGGGTAAGGACATCCCCGACTTGTCTGCATAGTTGCACAATTACCCAATTTTGGATAAAAATATAACTCGTTTTTGAGAAATTTTCTATCTAGATTTGGTAAATAATTTAAATTTTGTATTAATGGCTTTTGTTTGACAATAACTTTTTCGTCCTGATAATATGCAGTACCTATCCTTTCACCATTAATAAGTATATCGACTATTTTATCTTCGCATTCCCCAATTAGACAATATTGTATTGCTTGACTTGACAATATAGATGTAAGCAACTCTATATTTTCTGTTTTTATTCTTGCTATAATATTTTTACAGTATGTATAAATTAACCTAGCAAAAGAAATATCATTGTATAAGGTTGGTATAGAGAATTGAATGATAATATAATCATATTTGGTAATTTTAAAATGAGAAATTACATTATCTAAATTTAATGATTCGGCAATACAATCAATATACTTAACATTTAAAGAATTATTTTGATTTATACAAGTGGCGATTTGTAACAAATCAATAGAGGGTAAACTATATCCTGAGTTAGGCTCGAAGCCTAATCCTCCTGCATAATCGTGAATTATCTTATTATCTGAATTTGGAGGATTAATAAGACATACATTGTATTTCATATATCAAAATTTTGTTTTAGTAAGTACACAGATTTTCTAACTTCTTCTATTTGTTCTTTACGAGATAAAATACCTTTATTTGTATAATGCCATCTATATCGGTAAAGAACTTCAGGTACCCTAACAAATTTATAATTATCTTTTGCCATTCTTAACAAAAGCTCATAATCTTCAGCATAAAGATAGTTTTCATCATATCCACCGATTTTGAGCAAAGATTTAGTCTTATAAAGACGAACATGACCAAACGGTACAAAGTTATTTGGTTCTCCCAGCTTATTATGTAAACTAATCAGTTGATTCAATGGATCTATCGGTTCAGGGTTAAAGACAAGTTTAATCGTTGAGCCTTTATAATCAATAAATTCATAATCAGAATAAATAACATCGGCTTCTAAATTATTGAGTGCCAATTCTACTGTTTTTTCTAATGTAAAAAAATTCAATTCATCATCAGAATCCAAACCAATAATATAATCGCTATCGATTAATTTTAAAACATGATTCCAGCAAGAAGCTGTACCACCATTAGGCTTGGAAAATATTTTTATTTTATTTTCATACTCATAGATAATTTCGCTTGTCTTATCTGTGCTACCATCATTTACTACCCATATTTCATAATTTTTATAACTTTGATCTAATGCACTATTTAAGCATTGCCTTATAAAGTTTTCTTGGTTATAAGTGGGAATTAATATAATTACTTTTGGTATGGCTTTCATATTAGTAACTCATTTATAAAAAGTTTAGCCTCACGGTAGACATTAAAAATCATAATAGACTGAGAAAGTCTGGTTTACACTAAATTTTTATTAAATAGCTATTAATTAAGTAATTTAACTAAATAAAACGTAAAACTTACTTATATTTATTTACATTGAAGCTGCATAGTAATTTATCTAGCTGCTTCTGTCATTTGGCTCAATTGATGACACGCCCTAGAACAAGGCTCAATCGAATATATAAACGGTAAATCCGCCTATTAAGTAATATTTCGCCAACGGTATCCGTATCTTCGTATAGTATTTTAACGATCACTTGAATATGTTCTTGAAGAGCTTGCTTTTGTTCTGGAGTCATCGGTAAGTAAATACACTCGTCTTACTTATCCTGACGATTTTCGCCCTCTTTGCAAAAAACTGGGATGTTACCCTTATGACTGAAAAAATTGCTGTAATTGGTCTAGGTTATGTAGGTTTACCTCTTGCTTTAGCTTTAGCAAAATATTTTCCTAATATTATTGGATTTGATATTAATTCAGATAGAATTAATCAATTACAAAATAATATAGATAGCACAGGAGAAATAAATGCTCATGATTTACGCAATTCTCAATTAATTATTACCAATGATGTCGATCAACTTAAAAATACTAATTTTTTTATTATCGCTGTACCTACTCCAATAGATGCGTGCCATCGTCCAGATTTAATATCTATAATTCAAGCTACAAAAACTATTGCTTCTGTTATTAAATGTGGTGCAATTATTGTATATGAATCAACTGTTTATCCTGGAGTAACAGAAGGTATTTGCGGTAAACTCATTGCCGAAAAGTCTGGTTTAAAACAAGGGATAGATTTTAAACTAGGTTATTCCCCTGAAAGAATTAATTTTGGAGATAAAAACCATACATTAGAAAAAATTGTTAAAGTTGTTGCTGGAGAAGATAAAGAAACTTTAGAAAAAATCGCTCAAATTTATAGAAAAATTATCAAAGCAGGAGTTTACAAAGCTACTTCCATTAAGGTTGCAGAAATGGCTAAAGTCATTGAAAATACACAAAGAGACTTAAATATTGCTTTAATGAATGAAATTGCTATTATTTGCGATAAGCTAGAGATTCGTACTAGTGACGTTTTAGCGGCAGCCAAAACAAAATGGAATTTTCTACCCTTTACTCCAGGCTTAGTAGGTGGACATTGTATCGGAGTTGATCCTTATTACCTTACCGCTAAAGCAGAAGAACTTGGTTATTATCCAGAAGTTATTCTAGCTGGTCGTCGAATTAATGATAGTATGGGACAATATTTAGGACAAAAACTGGTTAAGTTGCTAGTTAAAGCTAATTTATCTATAAAAGACGCAAAAGTAGGTATTTTAGGCATAACTTTTAAAGAAAATATTTCAGACATACGTAATAGTAAAGTAATAGATTTAATATCAGAATTGAAAGATTTTGGCATTCACCCTTTAGTTCATGATCCATTAGCTGATCATAAAATTGTCAAACAAGAATATGACTTAGATTTAGTTAATTGGCGAGAATTGATTAATTTAGATGCTATTATTCTAGCAGTTCCTCATCTATCATATATAGATAATGTTGAAGAAAAAATATTATCTAAATTAAAAAACAATGGTGTTTTAATGGATGTTAAGTCAGTAATTGATTTAAAAAAATTATCTTCTTCATTAATTTACTGGAGTTTATAAAAATATGAAAATTTTAGTGACTGGTGCAGCTGGCTTTATTGGTTTTCATTTGTCTAAAAGATTATTAAATTTAGGTCAAGAAGTAATAGGATTAGACAATCTCAATAATTACTATGATGTTTCTTTAAAAAATGCTCGTTTAGACCAACTTAATGAGCAAAAGTTATTTAATTTTTATAAATTAGATTTATGTGATAGAGAAAAGCTTAATGAACTTTTTACCTTTCACCAATTTGATATTGTAGTCAACTTAGCTGCTCAAGCAGGAGTACGCTATTCATTAACTAATCCTTATATTTATGTTGATAGTAACTTAGTTGGATTTATTAATATTTTAGAAGGATGTCGTCACTCGAAAGTTAAGCATTTAGTGTTTGCATCTTCTAGTTCAGTTTATGGAGCAAATACCAAACTACCTTTTTCAGTTCATGACAATGTAGATCATCCAGCTAGCCTTTATGCAGCCACAAAAAAAGCTAATGAGTTAATGGCACATACATATAGCTATTTATATAATTTGCCTACTACTGGATTACGCTTTTTTACAGTATATGGTCCTTGGGGAAGACCGGATATGGCTTTATTTATCTTTACCAAAGCTATATTAGAAGATAATCCTATTGATGTTTTTAATCATGGTCAAATGAGACGAGATTTTACATACATTGATGATGTTGTAGAAGGAGTAGTTAGAGTCATTAATAAAATTCCACGTCCTAATTCTCATTGCTCTGAGGCTCATCCCGGAACTAGTAATGCTCCTTACAAAATATATAACATTGGCAATAATCAGCCAATAGAACTAATTCAGTTCATTGAATGTATTGAGAATTGTTTAGGGAAAAAAGCAAAGAAAAACATGCTCCCAATCCAATTAGGTGATGTTCCTCAAACTTATGCAAATATTGATGATTTGTTTCAAGATATTGGATTTATGCCTAATACATCTATTGAAGTAGGAATTAGAAATTTTATTAAATGGTATAAATATTACTATAAAGTGACATGCAATCAACAAGGAACAAGCACTCTCTAAAACTGGAGTTTAGGCTAAAAGCGATATGAGAGAATGCAAACTAAATGGAATTAGAGGTTAAAAATATTCGGCGTTGCAGAATGGAAATATGAATTGGAGCGATCGCTATGCAATGTCCTAAGTGTGCATCAACTCATATCCGTAAGAACGGTAGGCAACGTAGTAAGCAAAATTACATTTATGTTGGATGTAAGTGTCAATTTATCGAATTTTATGAACCAAAAGGATATTCTGAAGATATTAAGCGCAAATGCCTAGAAATGTACGTTAATGGTTCTAGTTTTCGCCTGTAACCTTGAGGCGATTCGCATGATTCATATTTTGATTCAGCAACGCCACAACAACGCAATCAAATGATAGAGGTATGGAGCTTTGAAATTATCAATCATCACTGCAACATACAATAGACCTGTGCAGCTTGCATCTACTGCACTGCCAAGCATTCAAAGTCAAACTGACCGCAATTTCGAGTGGATCGTCATCAATGATGGGGCTAATGCTGATACCAAAGATATTATCAACAGCATTAAGGCAAGAGCTGATTTTCCCATCAGTTACATTGAAATGGAACACCCTGAACCGAGCAGTGGCTTTGGCTTGTGCTACGCTCGAAACTTGGGACTAGATGCAGCTGGTGGTGACATTGTTTCATACCTGGACGATGACAATAGCATTGCTTCTGAATTCGTTGCCTCAATGCGGCAGTACTTTGAACAACATCCCAATGTCCGATACAGCATGGCAAGACAGCACCGCCGCCGCGATGTCATCCGCAATGGTAGTGTTATTCGCCAGGGTCAGCCGTTTGTTTCGCCTAGCAATTGCTGCTCCTTACAGCAGCTTCTATGGCAACAAGAGATATTCGACAGCAATGGTTTTGTCCACTACCGAAGCAATGCTCCTAGATGGAACCCCCAATTTCAAGTATTCGCGGACTACGAGTATTTGCTGCAATGTGGTTGCATCTGGGATGAAGGTGGCTTTGGTCTCAATGAGAGCATTCTTGTTAACTATATTCAGTCTTCTATCGGTATTATTGGTAGTTCCAACTATGAGCAATGGGCAACTGAGCTATCGCTGATTGTTAGTAACCAAGCTAACTATTTCATCCTTCAGGACAATGCTGTTGAACGTTTAAAGCAGCTTGTAAACACTTATAGTACTAAAGGAAAAATCTCATTAACGCCAAAAGCATTTGCACTTCTTTAAATCTAAAGAAGCTTGTCAACAGCGTTGTATCTAGCCTGAAGTAGAGAGTCAGGAGGCATCTTTATTCTGGCTCCTCACTTCTCAAAACTTTAATAACTAGTTATTGAACAAGTCCAAATCTGTCACAGCACCAAGACTGCTAGAAGATACCAATTTGGCATATTTCGCCAACACGCCTTTAGTGTAACGGGGAGCGGGAGGTTGCCAGTTGGCACGACGACGGGCCAATTCTTCTTCAGATATATTCAACTGCAAGAGGCGTGCGGGTGCATCAATGGTAATACTATCGCCTTCTTCTACAAGAGCGATCGCACCACCCACTGCTGCTTCTGGAGCAACATGACCAACCACCATCCCGTAAGTACCACCAGAAAAGCGCCCATCGGTAATTAATCCCACCGCATCACCCAAACCAGCCCCGATAATTGCCGAAGTGGGAGCCAGCATTTCTCGCATTCCAGGGCCACCCTTGGGGCCTTCGTAGCGGATTATGAGAATATCACCAGCTTGAATTTTACCCGCCAAAATTGCATCTAAAGAGGCTTCTTCCGACTCAAACACCCGTGCAGGCCCGGTAATTACTGGTTTTTTCACCCCGGTAATTTTGGCGACAGCCCCGGAGGTTGCCAGATTACCTCTAAGGATGGCTAAATGTCCTTGGGGATACATCGGGTTATTCCAAGTCCGAATTACATTTTGATTGGCAGATGGTTCTTCTGGGATGTCTGCCAGTATCTCTGCAATTGTTTGGCCAGTGATAGTAATGCTATCCCCATGTAGTAAATCATGTGCAAGTAGCATTTTCATTACTTGCGGAATGCCGCCAGCTTTGTGCAAATCTGTAGCGACATATTTACCACTAGGTTTTAAATCACACAAAACGGGAACACGGGCGCGGATAGTTTCAAAGTCATCTAGGGTTAACTCTACATTAGCGGCGCGGGCGATCGCTAAAAAATGCAACACGGCATTGGTCGAACCACCCACCGCCATAATCACAGAGATGGCATTCTCGATAGATTTGCGGGTGATAATTTGGCGAGGTAAGATTTGTTTGCGGATAGCTTCGACTAACACAAATGCCGATTTTTCCGTGCTGTCGGCTTTTTCGGCATCTTCGGCTGCCATTGTGGAAGAATAAGGCAAACTCATCCCCATTGCTTCAAATGCTGAAGACATGGTGTTAGCTGTGAACATTCCCCCACAGGAACCGGCACCCGGACAAGCCCGACTTTCGACTTCTAATAATTCCTTGTCGTCAATTTTTCCAGCACTGTGTTGACCAACTGCTTCAAAAGAACTGACAACAGTTAAATCGCGTCCGTTGTAGTGACCGGGTTTAATTGTACCACCGTAAACGAATATTGCAGGGATATTCATCCGAGCGATCGCTAGCATTGCCCCTGGCATATTTTTATCACAACCGCCAATGGCTAGCACACCATCCATACTTTGTCCGGTACAGGCGGTTTCAATGGAATCGGCGATAACTTCCCGCGACACTAGGGAATATTTCATCCCTTCAGTTCCCATCGAAATCCCATCGCTGATGGTAATCGTACCGAACATTTGTGGCATTGCCCCGGCGGTTTTAATTCCAATTTCTGACCTTTGTGCCAGTTGATTTATCCCCATATTACAGGGAGTGATTGTGCTGTAACCGTTGGCAATACCGACAATAGCTTTGTTGAAATCTTCATCTTTAAAACCAACTGCCCGCAGCATAGCTCGATTTGGCGATCGCTGCACGCCTTGCGTCACAACTTGGCTTCTCAAATTCTCTGACATAGTTACATCATCCTCTGACTTTCATGTATGAGTATCATAGATAGCAATTTTTGACATGTCCAATATATATTTATGAGTATTTGAGACTTATAAAATATCAAAACTATGGAACTGCGACACCTGCGCTACTTCATTGCTGTAGCTGAGGAACTGCACTTTACTAGAGCCGCAGAGCGACTTCACATCGCTCAACCTCCCTTAAGCCAACAAATTCAGCAGCTAGAAGCAGAACTTGGGGTAGAACTTTTTCAACGCAAAACCAAACGCCAGGTGCAGCTAACGGAAGCCGGACAAGTATTTTTGCAAGAAGCTTATCAATTGTTCGCTCAATTGTCCAAGGCAATCGATCTGACTCAACGGACAGGTAGGGGTGAGAAAGGACAACTACGAGTAGGTTTCACCAGCTTGGTAACTTACGATTTGCTGCCTGTGATTTTGCGGCGGTTTCGAGAACAGTTTCCAGAGGTAGAGTTAGTATTGCAAGAATTAACGACAACTCAGCAAGAACAAGCGTTATTCAATCGCCGCATCCATGTAGGTTTTGCCCATCCACCTTTAGAAGACAATACTTTCAATCAAGAATGCATTCAGCAAGAAGGACTAATTGTAGCAATGCTCGTAACTCATTTCTTAGCTAGACGGCGTAGATATAGCGAAGCTGTCATCAGGGGCAAGATAGCCTGAAAGTATTGTGTAATCTGGGTTTGAGAAAAAAAGAATTCATGATTGAGTTTTAGCGGTTTTAACGGGCGT
>NZ_JACJRQ010000041.1 GCF_014697355.1 Nostoc calcicola FACHB-3891
TCGAGTTTTTCTCTCTGTTCTACCGTCAGATGGACTTTATCTCGGCGACCTCTTCCCACTTTCGAGTCCTCATCTTGGCATATCTATTGCACTATTTTAGCTGTGTCAGTCCACTACTGGACTGACACGACTAAAATGATGCAATAGATTTTTGAGGTCTTGATAGAAAACAAGGTTTTTGATTTTTGCTAATGCACTATTTTAGCTGTGTCAGTCCACTACAAGATTATGCGATGCTTACCTCTGGGTAGACGCAACGCACAATCTGTAGCAACTTCCGTCTTCCCTGTAGCAGCTTCCGCCAAGACGTTTCCGTGTTACGCGCAGTCTGTAAGAGCTTCTGCCAAAACGTTTCCGTGTTACGCGCAGTCTGTAGGAGCTTCTGCCAAGACGTTTCCGTATTACGCGCAGTCTGTAGGAGCTTCCGCCAAGACGTTTCCGTGTTACGCGCAGTCTGTAGGAGCTTCTGCCAAGACGTTTCCGTGTTACGCGCAGTCTGTAGGAGCTTCTGCCAAGACGTTTCCGTATTACGCGCAGTCTGTAGGAGCTTCTGGTTTGACGTTAAGCTGTTCCACATTTAACTTTCATAATTAGGGCTTTGACTAAGAGTTTTAGCCTTAACCCAAGCGTATTGCACTATAGAGTTATGGCAAATAACGAAGATGGTTGGGGTCGCTATTTTTTCCCTACTCCCGACTCCCGCCCCAACGGGGCTTGGTGATGAGCGATCGCATTGCCGTAATCTACAGAAGTGAGTTTGTGGATATTTTTAGATGCACAAACCACGACTGTACAAGAGATTGGTTTATTGATGGCTGGAGAAAGTGGGGAGTTGGGAAAATCAGGGAGACAAAGGAAATAACTCCTCACTCCTCACTTCTGACTCAGAATACTCCCAGTCTCTCTTCCTCATGACACTTGACATAGTTCATAAACCCACGTTATAAACTCTTAAAGAAAATTAAATCAGTCTGCCTAATCCACCTGATTACCTAAAAACTTTTGTAAACGGTAAACCGGAGCGGAGGAACCAATTCTGGGGCGTATCTTGCACAAAGTGAAAAGTTAAGAGTGAAGAGTTAAAAATTACTAAATAAATAACTCATAACTCATCACTCACAACTCATAACTTTTTTAAGAAGGACATCTCTCAGTCCTAGCCCGTCAGCTAACTTCGTCGGCATTGAGAGGAGACTGAACGAGCAGCATTCTTACAAGTAATGCCTTGTTCTCGTCAGTGTCCTTTGGCTGGTAACTTTGCAGCTTCGTTGTACCTGCCCTCGGTCTTGAAGAGAGGATAATACTACCTTGATTTCTGGCGTTTGAGGCAGGATCATTTACCTTGAGGTAAAGTTCAACCATGTTCCAGAATAAGAAACATCGCATTGCCCTAATTTCTGTTGATGGTGACCCAGCTGTTGAAATTGGTCAAGAAGAAGCTGGAGGTCAAAATGTATATGTGCGTCAAGTAGGTTATGCGCTAGCAAAGCTTGGTTGGCAAGTGGATATGTTGACTCGTCGTAGTAGTCCCGAACAAGCTGCGATCGTTCAACATAGCCCAAACTGTCGTACTATTCGGTTAAAAGCCGGTCCAGCAGAGTTTATCGGCCGAGATAACTTATTCGACCATCTACCAGAATTCATCAGAGAATTCCAACGATTCCAGCAGCAGCAAGGGTTCCGTTACTCCCTAATTCATACCAACTACTGGTTGTCTTCTTGGGTTGGCATGGAATTGAAAAAACAGCAACCGCTGATTCAGGTACACACTTACCACTCCTTAGGAGCCGTCAAATACAGAAGTATCAGTGATGTTCCTGTAATTGCTGTCCAGCGATTAGCTGTAGAAAAAGCTTGTTTGGAAACTGTAGACTGTGTGGTTGCAACTAGTCCGCAAGAGCAGAAGCATATGCGGGTACTCGTTTCCAGCAAGGGTAACATTGAAATGATTCCTTGCGGCACCGATATCGACAAATTTGGCGAAATTTCGCGGTCTGTGGCGCGGGAAAAATTAGGAATTGCACCAGATGCCAAGATAGTTCTCTACGTTGGTCGCTTTGACCGCCGCAAAGGCATAGAAACCTTAGTCAGAGCCGTTGCCAAGTCTAGTTTCAGGGGTGAGGCTAACTTTGAGCTAGTAATTGGCGGTGGTAGCCGTCCAGGTCAGAGTGATGGCATCGAACGCTCGCGCATTGCCAGCATCGTCACAGAACTCGGACTAGAAAATTGTACAACTTTTGCCGGTCGCCTAGATGATACTATCCTTCCCTTTTACTATGCTGCTGCTGATGTCTGCGTAGTGCCCAGCCACTATGAGCCTTTTGGCTTAGTTGCTATTGAGGCAATGGCGAGTAAAACTCCAGTGGTAGCTAGTAATGTTGGTGGATTGCAATTTACTGTTGTACCAGAAGTCACAGGATTACTTGCTCCGCCAAAAGATGAAGTAGCTTTTGCTGCTGCCATAGACCGCATTATTACTAGCCCGTCTTGGCGAGACGAATTAGGCGAAGCGGCTCGGCAACGCACAGAAATTGCCTTTAGTTGGTATAGTGTCGCCTTCCGACTAACTCACTTATACACTCGTCTGCTAGCTGAAAGCGCATCCAATAGCCGATCCCCGGTTGCAGCTTAACCAACAGTTACAGCAGAATTCAGAATTCAGAAGTCAGAAGTCAGAATTCAGAAGTCAGAAGTCAGAATTGGTGAATTCAGAATTCAGAAGTCAGAATTGGTGAATTAGAATAGGTTCTCTGTCTAGCTACCAAACCTAGATGGTGTACTTGACTAATTTTAAATCTGCTGTAACTGATAACTGATTGAACTACTCAACCTGGTTAATTAGGGAGTTAAAACCATGCTAAACATTGGAGATTATGCTTTGCATCAAAGAACAGGGCAGGTTGGTCAAGTTTTAGGTTATGGACATCAGTTAATGGATGGAGTTTATATAACCACCCTCAAAGTTAGAATGACCAAGCGTCAAGGAACTCGGCCTCAAACCACATTTGTGGAAGATGCTTACTCCACTTGGACGCTGACACAGGGAACATAAAAAACACCCAATTACTTACTTGTTGTGGGGTGGGCGTCTCGCCCGCCCGTAACCAAACCCAGACAATATGTCGCAATCAAATAAGAGTCCTATATATAAATAATTTTGCTTATACCAGTTCTGTATGAAGATGCGCTAAACCATATTTAAGTACAAGAAAAAAAACGAACCGCAAAGGACGCAAAGAACACAAAGAAAGAAAGAAAGAAAGAAAGAACTTACAGCAATTTTCAGGTAAATAGACCACGTTGTAGGGGCGCCAAGCTTAGCGCCCCTAGCGGGGATTGTGGTTCAAATAGATGAAAAACGCTGTAAAAGAGTTTGGTACAGCTCAACTGCACAAAGTTTTTTTTTCTTTCTTTGTATGAAACCACCCTGCCTTCCCTACGAGGGAAGGGGATTGAGGGGTGGGGTATAACGTTTGTGGGACAGTGACTATTTTTTTGAAACTTGTTCTTCCTCAACAAATTCTGGCAATTCATTGGGGGCACCACAGGCAGAAATATTGCCTGTAAAATTTACATCCGCCATTAGTTCTGGATGTTCCTGCTGGCGCTGGGTGATTTGTTCGCGGGTGAGAATCTTCGATTCATCAAAACCAAGCTCGATTTCGGTGTGTAAACCGTTGTACTTAACTCGCTTGAGGTTGTAAAAACGTTTGTTGAGAGTAGTTTTCACAAAAGCCTTCAAGCAACCTAAAAGATATTTGCGTTTAAAGGGATCTTTCACAAACCAATACTCAATGGTTTTGCGGAGGTAAAAACGGGCATAGTTTCGCAATACTCCTTTGAGAACATCCTCCCGTTCCATTGCGTCTGGTTTCATAATTGGCGTCACGAAGTTATATTGAGAATAATCCCGAACTTCTACGCGATCGCCTAAATCTTCAAATAACTCGGAAAATGGCCAAGGTGTAAACATATTCCAGTTGGCCATGTCTGTTTTCCAATCCAAAGCCATTTGATAGGTTTGCTCAATTGTCTCTGGGGTTTCGTTCTCCAAACCCATAATAAATTGAGCCTCAGCAACCATGCCATTTTTCTTTAACAGTTGAATCGCCCGCTTGTTTTCTTCGATAGTCGTTTCTTTGCGAAACAAATTCAACTTTAGTTGTGCTGCTGCTTCTGTACCCAAGGAAACATGAACTAGTCCAGCTTTGCGGTAAAGAGGTAATTCTTGCTCATCCCGCAAGATATCTGTCACCCGTGTATTGATTCCCCAGTAAACACCCAGATTGCGTTCGATCAATTCGTTACATAGCGCAATAAATTTGGGTTTGTTGATGGTTGGTTCCTCGTCGGCAAGAATGAAAAAACCAACTTTATGTTTTTTCACTAAGATTTCAATTTGATCGACGAATTTCTTGGGACTACCAGAACGGTATTTGCGCCAAAATTTCCACTGAGAACAAAAACGGCAGGTGAAGGGACAGCCTCTAGCATAGTTGGGAACGGCCACCCGCACGTTGAGAGGAGTATAGATATATTTTTTCCAATCTAATAGATCCCAATCTGGGGTAAGGGTATCTAAATCAGCAATGGGGGGATGGGCTGGTGTAGCGATGACTTGCCCATCTTCGAGAAAAGCAATGCCTAAAATATTCCGGCGATCGCTCTCTAAAGTACCATTAGCGATCGCCTTCATCAAATTAACTGTAATCTCTTCTCCTTCTCCCCGAATAATATAATCTACCCAAGGAGCTTCACTCAGAACTTCATTATACATATAGGTAGGATGAACCCCACCCATAATTGTCTTAGCTTGGGGACAAACTTCTTTAACTATCTTCAGGGTTTTTTGAGATTGGTAAATCATCGGCGTGATTGCTGTTGCCAACACCACATCCGGCTGATGTTTGGCGATTATTTTCGCTAAAACATCATCCGCAATATAATCGGTCATGGCATCAATAAAGCAAATATCGCTAAAGCCCGCTGTCTTCAGTGCCCCGCCAACATAGGGAACCCAACTTGGTGGCCAATTCCCAGCAATTTCTGCACCACCAGAATGATAATTGGGTTGAATCATCAGAATCCGCATAATCTACCTCCTAATTCTTACCAGAGGACTCAACAATTGAAAATATCCAGCTTGCAACGGCTTTGCTTCTACAAAATTCCAAAGCGAGAAAGATTTATGGATAAATGTTTGCTAATTGATGTGAGATAAAATAAATATGCAAAAACTTACCAATTTAAATGCTGGTAAAAATTTATCATTTTGCAATTTTTGACCTTTATTTAATTAAGCTCATTTCATCACTATAAAGCTATTTATTTTTCTGGGTCAATAAGCTTTCTCAAAATTTAATGTTCAGACGCTAAGTACAGCTTTGCGTAAAATCGTGGCGAATTGAGGGTTAAAATTTAAACGCAAAGGGGCGCAGAGTTCAGCGCAAAGGGGCGCAAAGAATTTGCTACGAATTAATGAAATGTTGTACTAAGGGACTTTTAATGAAAAAAAACATCTCATTGTGGGGTACCACAGCTGTGCTACCCTACAAATCTACAAATAATTTGGGATAATTCCTTTTTTGGAGTATTCAATTAGCTCAGTACAACTTTAGAAGTAAGTCGTGGAATAGCACAGATTAATATACAAACTATAAGTGAAACTTTGATGCTGACATTTACCCAACTCAAGCCACCTAATTACGATGCAGCAGTAACTTTGACTCTGGCGCTAACAGCAGAAGAACGTACCCGCAGTCGTCATCGCTTTGAAACCGAAGACGGGAAGATTGTATTTTTGCATTTACCCAGAGGAACTGTCTTACACGATGGCGATATTCTCCAAGAAGAAAGCGATCGCAGTTTGATTAGAATAACAGCAAAACCAGAACTAGTGATGACTGCCTTTGCGGAAACACCACTTTTATTACTCAGAGCAGCATATCATTTAGGAAATCGCCATGTACCTGTAGAAATTACCCCGACTTATTTACGCTTGTCTTCAGATTCAGTTTTACGCACAATGTTGGAACAACTGGGATTAGAAGTTAAAGAAGAAATTTTACCGTTTCAGCCAGAATTAGGAGCTTATGGACAACACCATCACGCTCACTGATAGCCATTTTTTAAATATTTTACAGTTGGCTAGCCCTGCTTTACCTGTGGGAGCATATAGCTATTCTGAAGGCTTGGAAACATTGGTAGAAAATGGTACGATCGCCAATCAGGCACGTCTCAAACATTGGCTAGAAGCCCAATTAACTTACGGCGCAATTCGGCTAGAGGCAGCGGTAATGGCGCGAGCTGAGAAATCTGCAAAAATCGGTGATGTCGAGTCTTTACGCTCTTGGAATCTATGGTTATCCGCAGCTAGGGAAACAGAAGAATTACGCGCCTCTAGTTGGCAAATGGGGCGATCGCTCATCCAATTACTTGGTAAACTAGAACCGGAGATTCTACCCATAACCAATAGTGTAGGTAATCCATGCAATTATGCGATCGCTTTTGGCATCGCCCTTGCCCACTGGCAAATTAACATCCAAGCCGGATTATTAGCATATCTGCACAGTTGGGCAAGTAATTTAATTACAGCTGGCGTCAAACTGATTCCCCTGGGACAAACAGCAGGACAGCAGTTATTACTAGATTTGCAACCATTAATTAGTACTATGGTATTGGAAATACTAGCGTTGGAAGATGAACAACTCAGCTGTTGGAGTTGGGGTTTATCCCTAGCGAGTATGCAGCATCAAACGCAGTATACAAGGTTATTTAGGAGTTAGGAGTTAGGAGTTAGGAGTTAGGAGTTAGGAGTTAGGAATTAGGAGTTAGAAGTTAGCAGTTAAGAGTTATTATTCTCCCTATGCCCAATGACAAATGACTAATGACTAATGACAAAAAATGCATTTAGAGTAGGTGTTGCTGGCCCAGTTGGTTCTGGTAAGACTGCTTTGGTAGATGCTTTGTGCAAGACTTTGCGCGAAAAGTATCAAATTGCAGTGGTGACAAATGATATATATACTCAAGAAGACGCTCAATTTTTAGTACGTTCTCAGGCTTTAGCAAGCGATCGCATTTTGGGTGTAGAGACTGGTGGTTGTCCTCATACTGCCATTCGTGAGGATGCTTCTATGAATTTAGCAGCAATTGAACAACTAGAGGAACGTTTTACTGATTTGGATTTAGTATTTTTAGAAAGTGGCGGTGATAATTTAGCTGCTACCTTTAGTCCAGAATTGGTAGATTTAACAATTTATGTCATCGACGTTGCCGCTGGTGATAAAATTCCCCGCAAGGGTGGTCCCGGCATTACTAAATCTGATTTATTGGTGATTAACAAAACTGACCTTGCACCTTATGTCGGTGCAGATTTAAGTGTCATGGAACGAGATGCTAAAAAAATGCGCGGCGATAAACCTTTTATTTTTACTAATTTGAAAACTCAGTCAGGACTTGCAGATGTGATTAACTTTGTCTGCACAAATATTTGTTAGAGGGTATGGGAAATTAGGAATAGGTTCGGTTTAGTTCCTCAACTCAACAATTAACTTTTACAGCAATTTTCAGGTAAATAGACCACGTTGTAGGGGCGCACAGCTGTGCGCCCCTAGCGGGGATTGTGGTTCAAATAGATGAAAAACGCTGTAACTAATAGACATATGGTGAAAATGAATGTAGAGACGTAGCAGTGCTACGTCTCTACTCTAATGTTTTCCTAAACCTTTAGAACGTGAAAGTTGTTCTTAGAGTACCGATAATTGCATCATCGTTACCACTGTTTTGACCAGGAGAGGTCAACCAAATCACGCCAGGGGTGATTGAGATGTTATCTGACACGCGATATTTATAGAAGCCTTCAAAGTGATAAGGTACATCATTACCAGTACCCGCAAACTGTCCTCCTCGGTTACGGGAATAAGGTTCTGCACCAGCAAAAATGCCCAATACGTTACCTTTTTTACCGAAGTCAGGCAAAGCTATTCCAAGACCATAGCTCCAAGCTTCAAAATCATCACCTGCACCGAAGCCTGTGACATCATGGTAAGAAATGAAGCCACTAACTGACAGTTTGTCACTGGGTCTGAAGGCTGCTTCTATACCATAAGAATTACTGGAAGCTGCGTTTATGAGCGTGTTAGCTTGATTAGTACCGACAACGCGGTCACCAATATTCAAACCAACACCTGCATCAAATAAACCAGCGCTTCCAGCACCATGATAACCGTGAACGTAGGTAGCAGCTATAGCTATGCTATCCCCAATACTAAAGTTCAACTGTCCAAGAGCTGCATAGTTACCCTCGAATAAACCTTGATTTACTCCAGGATTATTAGCATTTGACGCCAAATAACCTACAGTCAGTGAACTTGGTTTGAAAATGTTACCACCTTTGCCAAAGGGTAAAGTAAATGCCGCACCTGCACCACCACCAATGCGATAGATGGGACTTTGAGAAGCAAAGGTAGACAACGCGCCATTACCACCGTCATAATCCTGAAAGTAAGGGTTATTGGTGGCAACATAATCGCTGTGAATACCTCCGGTAGCCGCAATGTAAACTTGGGCTGGACCTATGGGTACATAATACGCCAACCAGTCTATGCTGACAGAATTGCCACTGTTCCCACCAACTTGAAACGTTTGTGTGCCTTCAGCAGTATTGAGCTGATTATTCGCGCTGTCAAATTGATTAAAGGCTAGTGCATTACCAGCTGCCAGACGGGTGTGTAGTACATCTTTACCCGTGAAGCTGCTTTGCAAGTCTAAACGTACCCTATCTTGGAAGACAGTATTGTTAGCATCGCCAGTGTTACCGCCAAATATATCAGTAACCGCAAAAATAGCTTCACCGACTAGTTTGGTGGTAGTGGAAAACTGATTTGCTTCTAATTCAGCAGTACGTGCTTCTAAAGCATCTACTCGACCACGCAAAGTTGCTAGTTCCGCCGAGAATTCTTCTTGCAAACGCTGGAGGGTCGCCAAATCCTGTTTTGTCACCAAGTCAGCAGTCGCTGTGGCAATCAGTTCATTAACCCTATCCAAACAAGCATTCAAACCTGCGGCAAATTCATAACGGGTTAGTGCCCGGTTGCCACGGTAAGTACTATTAGGATATCCAGCAATACAACCGTAGCGCTCAACCAGGGATTGCAAAGCTTGGAATGCCCAATCAGTCGGCTGTACATCAGAAAACTGAGAAACTGATGTGACCTGAGACAGTGAATTCTGGTTTTTGCCTTCGCTGCTGTAGCGATTAATTTGTTCTAAGACTTTATTATCATCAGTCTTTGCTTGGGCAACCAAAAATTTATCGGCATTTGGTTGCTGTGTTTGCATCGATAGTGAAGCACCAATAGCTTCTGGTGCTTCCGTCTGAAAAGCTTTTGCCTTTGCATTTTCAGAAGAGCTTACTACTTCAGTAGCTATAGCCCTAGCGGAAACCAATACCGTCACTCCCAAAACTACTGGGCTTACTACCAGAGTTTTCCACAATAAATGAGACATTTTTTTATTTTCCTTTCCCAAAAAAGACCCAAAATCAGTGGGTTCAAGAAAAAGAGAACAAGCAATTATTCTACTTGTTGAAAATCTTATCAGATTGTAGTGACCTCAGCTATGTCTGGCAGAATTTTTACGGATGAAGAATCGTGAAGTGTTGCAAATGGCTTCTTTGCCAAATCAAGGGTTGTCAGCATTCAGCACCCAGAAGTCAGCATCTAGTTATGATTGGTTGTAAGGATTCATCATCATGTTCTCCCAAATTCTGACTCCTGACTTCTGAAAAAGTCTTTATCTTGCTATTTCGCTAGCTTTTGACCCATTTATAGACTTTATCTTCTTATTTTTGACCCTGATTTGCGGTAGGTCTTTTTTATCTTTGTAAAAGTAACAGATTTCTACCAGAGTCGGTCATATTTCTAGCGAGCGATGAAATTGGCTAATAACATCGTCGATAATTCTGGAGACATCGTTGGTTCCAGTCCGAAAAGTTTGGGCAATCTTAACGATCGCATTATTCAATACTCTACCCTGTTGCAATAAAAGACTGTTTTCCCGAAAATAACCCTTGGTGGTGTTGGTTTCTAAATCCATCGCTGTATCGACAACCAATTCTCCAGCCTCGAAATTTTCTGATACATGGCTGGCTTTTTGACCAAGAACATCACCAAAAGCTGTGAGTAAATCAAATGCTGATGTAGCCAACTTTTTGAGAGAATTCTTGCAGATTTGCATTAAATATTTGGTTCTCTGGTGTAATTTGACCGTAGTAGCGACTACGAGGGTAGCTGTAGAAGCAAATCATTACCTTGATTAACGTGAGTTCGATGAGTACTGTTTTGACCTCACCCCCAACCCCTCTCCTACGAGGAGAGGGGAGCAAAACCTTGATTTTTCTTGCTCCTCCCTCGCCTTTTAGGAGAGGGAGGTTGGGAGGGTGAGGTTTGTCGAACTCACCTTGATTAATCAAGGAGGGAGTCAAGATAAATACCATTGCAATACTACTCGGTTAAGGAAAACTTTAACTAATGAAGAAGGGGAAGGGGTAAGGGGGAAAGGTTAAATTTATCCCTTTACCCTTTAACCTTTTCCCCTGTTTTTAATTCTTACCCTTTTCCCAAAACCAGATTACAAGTTAAAAATGCTTAACCGAACCGTATTGAGCTGAATCTAGTCCCTTTTTTCGCACCCCCTTGACAAAAGTGCAATTATCTTAACCTCTCACGGATGCTCAACTCCTGTTTATTCTTGAAGACATTAGTTATTCTTATGCTTTCAAAAACCGTGAATATGCAAAAATCATGCTCTAATCTGCAATAATCCAAATTATAAATTACGACGATATAGGTATAAAAAACAAGGATGGCTAGCAATATTCAAGACAAAGAGAACCGTTTAGGCACTTTGTGGTTATTTAAGGAAAAATTTGATTTTACACAGCTTCCAGTAGACATAGCTTATGAATCTTATTACAAAACGCTGCTTACTTGTGCTAATGGTGATGGAACACTAGCAGATGAAGAAAGAGATTGGGTGATTGGATACGCCTATGCCTACAATTGCAACCCTGCAATCATTGAACAACTCAAAGTTTACAAGGCTGATGAAGATATCGAGACAGTCGTTACTGGACATTCTTCAGTCGATGTATCACGGCGTTTCTTAATTTACGATGCAATACAAGCTTGTTGTGCTGATGGAGAATATAGTGAAAAAGAACGGGTTGTAGTACTCAAAGCAGCAAAGAAACTTGGTATTTCTGAAGAGGTCTTTCAACAAATTGAAGAAGTCTATCTAGAAACAGTCGAACTCCGTAAAAAACGGCTGGCAGTAATGTATCCCGATGGTGGACCTTTATAATTTTAATTGAAGGGACTGACAGTTCAAAAAATATCACACGTACACGGTTAGGGGCACAACATGTTGTGCCCCTACGATTATCTGTACCCCATCAAGGTGCAATCTGCTGTAAAATATATGGTTCTTTAGGATTTGTTATGCTAAACAATGAAATAAAAAAGTAAAAACCAGTCAAAAAATGTATTGAATAATGAATAAAAGCCTTGTTTTACTTGACACAGAAGCAAGATTTATTGTTAAGTAAAAATATAACAAGAGTGAATTTGTGATAAATATTCAGCAATGATTAAGAAATGATATTCTCATCCTCAAAGTAGAATGAAGTATAGACAAGCGTGAAACTCAAAGCGAAAATCACGATTGCTGACCACTTTGCACAGATGGAAGACCCACGGATAGATCGCACCAAGCGCCACAAGTTAATTAACATTATCACCATTGCCGTGTGTGTAATGATATGTGGGGCGGATAATTAGGTAACAATTGAGACCTATGGCTGCGCTAAATATGAGTGGATAGGTAAGGCAGTAGCCAATGGTTCAAGGCTAACAGTATTTAGAAGCATTTTTATTCGTGAGAAAAGTTAGAAAAGCAAGTCCTTGTATAGGAAATTTGTGGCAACAGCAGTCCTCTCTTAAAATATACATCAATCATCAGAAAATTTCATGAACGAAACACAAACATATGAGTACGAAGAAGTGTTTGTAACAGGGGAAATTCATCCTATTATTGTATTGCATAATTTGCTTGAGTCAGGTGTTATCTCCGACTATATTCTTTATCAAGAGCAGGACGAAGTGCGTATTGCTGGTAATATATTATTTAAGGTATCAGTAAGCTTCGAGGCTGTCTCATTAGAAGATACAGAAAAAAAGCAGTCAGTCCCTATTAGCGACCCATTTAAACAAGTAGAATCCTTATTAGCATCTTTGCCAATTAGAGATTGGACAGCTTATGGCTATATTGCCTTTGATATAGTTCGGTTCTACTCAAGCTACTCCAAAGCAATACAGCAACCACTTTTATGTTTTATTGTGCCAGAAACTGAACTTCACATTACTAGACAAAAAGTCAAAATTAAAAGCATAAAATCCCTAGATAAAATCAAAAAATTATTATCAGTTAATAGTCAATTAACAGAGTTCGTTCCCACACCCATATCGATTAATGTGACTGATAACGAGCGGGAATGTTATCAAAATAAAGTAGATGTTCTCATTCAAGCTATTCAAGCAGGTAAATTACAAAAAGCCATACTTTCTCGTTATGTCAAGATAAAAGGAGATATGGACGTTATTAAAACCTATATAGCCGGAACGAAAGTTAATAACTCTGCCCGTTCATATTGTCTGAATATAGGAGATGTACGTGCTGTAGGCTTTAGTCCCGAAATATTGATGCAAATAGACAATCAAGGATTTGTTATTACCAATCCGTTGGCAGGTACTCGGCGACGTGGTGAAAATTCGCAAGAAGATGCTCGCCTGTATAGTGAATTATTTACCAATGCTAAAGAGGTTAAGGAACACGCGCTCTCCGTCGAACTTGCTCAACAAGAGATTGCCAAACTTTCTGTACCTGGGACAGTTAAAATATTCGACTTTATGCAGGTTAAGAAATACCGCTATGTACAGCATTTATCATCGCGAGTCAGCGGTCAGTTAAAACCAAAGAAAACTTTATGGGATGCTCTTGCAGTTTTATTTCCAGGCATTACTGTGTCCGGTATTGATAAAAGTGAAGCCTTGGAATGGATAGCTCGCCTAGAAGACGAGCCACGAGGTATTTATGCAGGTGCTATTGGTTGGATAAACAGCACTGGACTAGTAGATTTAGCGATCGCCATCCGCTCCATCTATCAATATGATGACTGGATTTACTTAAATGCTGGAGCAGGTATAGTAGCAGAATCACTCCCAGAAGAAGAGTACATGGAGTCTGTTAACAAAATGAACACCATGTTGTGCTGTCTGGTATTAAAGTATTAATCAACCCAAGCCATTCATGCCTGAGATGTAACTTTTTGATTTTTTGGATTTGGCAGTTCAGATACAATTCCTTTATCAGGCAACTTTTTCTCAATTCATCCAGTATCTTCTAAAAACGTTATGCAAAATATAGCCCTTGGATTTCAATCTCCGGAAAACATGAATGAACCAAAATTTTTATTTGACTTTCTAGATAAATGTGACGAAATAGATTCTGTGCGCGTATGCAAGCAGAAAATCATCGATTATTTAGGCATTAAAGAAGGCGATCGCGTTTTAGATGTAGGGTGCGGAATCGGTCAGGAAGTACAACGTATAAAACAAATTGTTGGTAACAATGGTTTAGTTGTGGGAGTAGATAAAAGTGAGTTAATGATTGAGGAGGCGAAGAAAAGAGCAGATAAATTAAATCTGTCAGTCAAGTATTATCTAGCTGATGCCAACTCTCTCAAGATGAATGATAATAGCTTTGATGCGTGTCGGGCAGAACGTGTTTTATTGTTCCTAGAAAACCCAAAAAACGCAGTGTTGGAAATGATTCGTGTATTGCGTCCTGGCGGAAAGCTTGCTATCTTTGATTTTTACTTAGACGGCACTTTTGTTAACTCGGATTTTCCCGCTTTAACTCGCAAAATTGTTGGCTTCATCTCAGATAGTTTCCCAAATGGATTAATAGGTTGTAAACTGCCGGAAATATTTGAAGAATTAGGTTTAAGCAACATCACTTTTGTGACCCACACTAATCTAGCACCATATGATTTCTTTATGTGGGTTTGTCATGGAATTTTAGAGCAAGCTATTAATCAAAAAGTTATATCAGAATCCGACTTAAATCAATGGGTAAATCAATTAAAAAAAATGCACGATTCAGGGCATTTTTTAGCAGGTTTTCCAGGTTTTATTGTGACTGGGCAAAAAAAATAATTGTAACCAGACCCAAAATTTGTCAAGGTCTGGTTAGGGACTTCCAGAAAATAAATTATCCAATTTCCGAGATAAGATATTTTGATTTTCCCCCTGCTCCCAGCAAGAACTGCCCCTCTGCCTACAGAGCGATTGTATATTTTTTTAGTTGGAAGTCCCTTACATATCTCTCGGAATCATTCATAAAAAACTAGTAACCTGACGCAGATCGAGGATAATTTGAACAGCACCAACCACAGCTATAAGCCCAATCAACTCCATAGCTGACAAACCCGCGCCAGCTACAGCGAGAATCAGAATAACAGCTGCTGCCGCAAAGCGATACCCCGCCCGAACTTTGCAGCGTAGTCTGGTGTCAGTACTCACACCTGTAAGATAGATGATTCCAAGGGTAAAAAAGCACAGCGCCAAGCTAGCGCAAATAAGCCAGCGTTCAGTAGACGCCAGTACCAGACCTGTATCACTTGCTAGGGCGTGCTCCACCCCAACTCCGGTAGTGGCAATACCAATCACCAAAGGTAAGTGGATATAGACCCAAGTTTGATAAGCTCTTATGTGGCGGCAAGCACGAGCAGCCTGGATTGCTGAACCACCAAGGTTGTCAAAATACAGCCACCACAAACTAAAAGCAATACTTAAGCCAAATACCGCAGTATATGCTGATGAAAAACTCCACTCCTGTTGTGCGACTCCATTAACTACTGCTAAGACCGTCTCACCTAGCACAATTAAGGTAAATAAGCCAAAACGCTCAGGCAAGTGTGAAGCGTGGGGAGCCAGTTCCACATGGACAGACTTTCCTGCTGTCAATACTATTCCAAATTCTACTGTCAGCGCTAAAATCCAAAACCCAAATCGCAATGGTATTGGTACAAATACCGATGCCAGCCAAAGTAAAGCCCCTAGTCCAGAACTACTGGCGATTCGGGTTGTTAGTGGTCGTGCTGTAACTATATGCCTTCCAGCACGTAAGAACTCGATAACAAGCAACACTCGAACAATAGTGTAAGAAAGGGCAAAACCAACTGAACTTTTACCCAACCCATCGTGTACATTCACTGCTAGTGCTGCCACTGCAAGCATTTGTAAGGCGGTCAGGAGTCGGTGTCCCAAATCATCAGTATCAAAGAGATTGGCATAAAACGTAGCGCCAATCCAAGACCACCAAATTGCCACAAAGAGCAGCATAAAGCCAAGGAAGCCCGATAGTGAGATATCCCGATTGAGATTGTGAGCAAGCTCCGAAATCACAACCACGAAAAATAAATCAAAAAAGAGTTCTAACCACGTCGCGTGGCGTTCTTCTTCCTTATCTTCACTAATACGTAACTCAGGAGATTTCAACCATTTATTCATGCTACACACACCTTAATCAACTGTGTATAAATTGCATAGTATTACCGGATGGTATAAATTGGCATTGATGGCATTCAGATGTGACTTCGGCCAAAGATATGGGCAGAATCACCTGAAAATGTGTGTTTCCTGGTTCGGAGAATAAGCGGATCTCGCCTTTATGTTTTTCAACAATTCGGTAACTAATGACTAGACCTAAACCTGTTCCCTGACCCACACCTTTAGTAGTAAAGAACGGCTCGAATATTCGCTCTTGGATCTCTGGCGGAATGGCTGGGCCATTGTTGGCAATTTCTACTAACACACAGTTATTTTCTCGTGCTGTGCGAATCCTGATTTGTCCTTGTCCACTCATTGCATCGATCGCATTGTCAATCAGGTTCGTCCATACCTGGTTGAGTTCGCTACCATAGACTAAGATTACTGGTAGGTTTTGGTCATAATTGCGTGTTAAAGTAATGCCGCCCTTGAGCTTGTGACCGAGAATAGTCAGTGTACTTTCAAGCCCCTGGTGTATATCCACCTCTTGCATCGGCGCCCGATCCATATACGAGTACTCTTTAATAGCTTTGACTAGTTCCGAAATGCGCCCCGAACTTTGGTCAATTTCGTCCAATAGCTCAATTCCTGTGAGTGTCGCCTCGAGCCAAGCTAGAACTTCAGCAAGTGATTCTGAGGATAAATGTTCCACAATGGTATCCAGGGATTGAGTATCCAGTCCTCCCCGGACTAAGGAAGAAACAATTTTCCAGCCATCAGGCACGTTGTGTAAATCCAGCCAAGCTGTCAGATCTTGCTCGCGATCGCTCTGGGCTAGTAAATCTTCTAACTCGCAGGGTGTTTCGGCACGTCCAATCACTGTGTGCAGCAAATTGTCAAGAAACAGCAGTTGTTCTTTTGTCATCTGCCTGTGATTGAGTTTGAGTCCCAGACATGGCAATTGTTGAAAGATTTTGTGCAAGTGCTTTGCACCTCGGATAACGGCTGTTGCTGGGTTGTTTAACTCATGGGCTAGACCAGCTGCTAAAGTACCGAGTGCAATTAGCTTTTGGTGGTGTTGTGACATAGATTCCAACATTTGCACCCGTTGCGCCGTGATGATTAAAAGGTCGCGTGTAATCGACGGACAGGTTGTCAGCATTTGCCAGAAAGTATCTGTGTCCCATTTCAACATATAAGTTGGTTTTACAGCCCGCACGTTCACGAGATAGTGAGGAACATCTAATAGAATCAGCTCGTGACCTGTGTATGTTCCAGGCCCAAAACTCATTATGTGCCTTTCTACATTGCCGACCTGTTTTCTAAACTCAATCTCGCCTTCTATCAGCACGTAGAAATTCTCTATTGGTTCTCCCTCAAGGGCGATATATTCTCCTGGAACTAGCCATAGTTCATGGCCGTGTTCAGACAACCATTGGAATTGCTCATCTGTCAATTGTGCAAAAAGTGACACTTGACGCAAAGCATCTAACATAATTACACCTTACCTAGATATTGATGGATGAACTGAATAGCGATCGCACCTTCACCAACGCCAGAAGCAACTCGCTTCACTGAGCCGTTACGCACATCTCCAGCCACAAATATGCCCGGTACGCTCGATTCCAGCAGGAAGGGTTGGCGATCGAGTTTCCATGCTTTTGAACATCGTTTATTGGGTATCAAGCTTGGCCCGGTTAAGATAAACCCTTGTTCGTCTCTCTCCACAATCCCACCCAGCCAATCAGTATGTGGCTTTGCACCAATTAAAATAAACAGCAACTTTGTGGGAATGGTTTCTTGTTGTTGGGTTTTAGTGTTAGCGATCGTAATTCCCTCTAGGTTAGTGTGGCCATGAACCTCGACAATGTGGGAATAAAACCTAACGCTGATATTGTCTGTTGCTAAGATTCGGTCTATCAAGTACTTTGACATACTTGTAGCCAGTGAGTCACCGCGTACCAACATAGTCACATGGCGAGCATACTTAGAAATGTACACCGCAGCCTGCCCTGCTGAGTTAGCTCCGCCAACCACATAAACATCTTCATTTTGGCAGGAGAGTGCTTCGGTCATTGCTGCACCGTAATATACACCTGCTCCAGTCAAATTCTCAATGCCAGGTAGATCGAGCTTGCGATATGAGACACCTGTGGCAATCAACAATGCGTAACAGCTTAATTCTGTTCCATCTTTGAGCTTGATAATGCGATAAGAATCTTGCAAGCGAATGCCAATTACTTCTTGAGGCGAGAGAATCTCTACCCCAAATCGTTTAGCTTGAGTAACGGCGCGGCGAGCTAATTCCGATCCCGCAATTCCTTGGGGAAAGCCTAAATAGTTCTCGATCCGGGAACTCGTTCCTGCTTGCCCCCCTGGAGCCTCTTTTTCAATCAATACTGTGCGTAGACCTTCAGAAGCTCCATAAACTGCTGCTGCCAAACCAGATGGTCCACCTCCCACGATTACCAAATCGTAAAAGGGCATTTGGGGCTGCATCTTCAACCCGATTTTTTCAGCAATTTCGGTGTGGGTTGGCTGTTTGAGGTACGAACCGTCAGGGCAAACTAGTAGTGGCAAATGTGCGGTATTACATTGAGCATAACTAAGCCACTGACGCGCTTCTTCTTCTATCTCAATGTCCAACCACTGATAAGGCATATAATTGCGGGCCAAGAAGTCTTTAATGTGATGACTCTTGGGCGACCAACGGGAGCCAATAACGCGGATACCTTCAAAGGGCGGGCGGTATGACGAAACCCAATCGTCTAATAAATCGCTCAGAACTGGATACAGAAGATCTTGTGGCGGCTCCCAGGGTTTGAGAAGATAGTAATCAATCTTTGCTGTATTGATCGCAGAGATAGCAGCATCGGTGTCCGCATAAGCTGTTAGTAAAACTCGTTTTGCAGACGGAAAAATTTGCATCGCCTGTTCAAGGAACTGCACGCCCGACATTTGTGGCATCCGCTGGTCTACTACACAAAGCGCAACTGTCTCGTTACGTAATTTTACTTGTTGCAATACTCTCAAAGCATTTGCACCTGAATCGGCTCGTAATACCCGAAAGCGATCGCCATACTCATGTCGGAGATCTCGCTCTATTACTCGTAGAACTCCCGGGTCATCGTCAACAGTAAGTAGTACAGGATTAACCAAAATAACTCCTTTCTGGGGATGATATTTGTAAATTATTTAACTAGCCATAAAGACTGTATATTTTCAGCTATATAAGAGTACGTTGAATAGTTAAGGGAGGCTAAGTGTGCTGGGAAAGAAAAACTTTCCCCGCTCTCCCTGCTCCCTTTATATCGTGTCCGGTTAAAGACTTATCATTTAGATGGCAGGGGAGCAGGGGGCAGGGGGCAGGGGGCAGGGGGCGGGGGGAAAGAGGTTTGCACAGATGCGTTAATCATAAGTGACTAACCGGACTTGATATTACTCCTTTTAAGAAATAATTTCAGTACACCGAACTGTATTGAGTGTAGTCCTAATAGCTGTGGATAAACCGCAGTGGTTGGAACGATTTATCTCTTATCTAATTAGGACTACTCAAATGTCTTTTAACGCAACTTAGACACTTGCCAATTGAACAGTTTCATACTCATCCAAAACGGTGACACTATTGCAAAATGCACTCGTCATCAGGAATTGTTTTACGTTCTCTGGTGCGCCGACTATGTAGAGTTCAACATCAGAACCCAGTTTTTGTTTAGCGAAAATCAGAGACCGTAGACCAGCAGTAGTAATACATTCTAGGTCTTGTAGTAGTAAGACTAGACGAGTAATTGGCTGTGCTGTAGCTTTGGCGATCGCTTCTTGAAAATGTACCACACCATTAGCATCCAATAACCCAGTTAACGAGATTTTGGCAATACCATTACTAACTTCTAACAGAGTGGCGTCGAAAGATACTTGAGTCGGAAGAAGTCTGACTCTAACTTTCACATCGTCTTGAGTAACTGGCAGTTTGACTGTTAAGTTTGCAGCATCAAAATCGGTATACTTTTGCCCATCGATCCATACATCTCCAATCCGCACACTGCCCGGTGGTAAGATATCTGGTGCAACTCGTAGGATGTTGTCCTTAAAGCCACCTGGCTTTGGTTTAAAGTACAAATCCATTGGCTGTTTACTAATTAGCAGATTCGTATAAACACAAGCTAAGTAGGCCAATTCAAACGAGTGGTAACCGCTCATTGAGTGGCTGCCCTTGCCTCGTTCCGTTCCTAGCAAGTAGGGAATCCCATTTGACAGAACATTGAAGTAGATACCCCCAGCCACGTAATCGAGGAACCAAGCATTATAGAAAGCTGCTGCTTCACGGGCTTGGCGTTGATATTCAGGCTTATCAAGGGAACCGTTGAGAATCAGGTAGGCTAAGATAGCTTGTTCCTGCTGCCACCAAGCTTTCCGGTTATGCCAGACAAAGCGGTGTACCTCTTGCCCTGGTTTTAAGGTGCGTTCCACGACATCGTACCACCCCCCACGCTGTTGGTCGCTACCGACTGCTGGCATGATTTCTGCAATCTTTTCTGCCAGAGTCACATAGTTTTCTTTTGGTTTCAGGTGGTTCATCCGCATTAAGTTCCAAGCAATTTTTAGGTTATGACCTACAACTGCTCGATTCTGCTGCCATCCCCAAGTTGTATCGTGGCTCCAGTCCTCATAAAAACGTTCTTGAACAAATGGGCTATGGTCATAATCTGGGAACCGCTTTTCAATGGTGTCAAAGGTGTACTCCAGAAAATTTGCGTATTCTTCTTTGCCAGTGGCTAGCCAAAGATTGATCAAATAAGCTGGGGCATGGTCACCTACGGAGTTCCAGTTCTTCTTGGCGCGATTGTGGCCTAGAGTCTGGGAGTGGGGGCTAAGAGTAATCGGATCGATGTGGGAGAAAAATCCTCCTTTCTCTGTCTTGTCCAAGAAATACTTGTCAAACAGATTAATCGTCAACTCGATATCTTTGATGATGCGTGGATCGCCTGTTATCCGATAGGTTTGGGTAGGGCCAGCCAAGGCATAAATTTGCTCGTAAGCTGGAATAGCGTCATAATCATCCCCAAATTCTGAGGAGAATATTTTCTGTTCGCTACCACCTGGTTTGACATCAACAGCATGATACCAATAGCAAATTCCTTCGCCTTCATCTAGAAAGCGCATGTGTTGGCGGAGATATTCAGTGCCTTTTTCGGCAGCTTCCAGATAGCGATCGTCCCCAGTCATCATGTAGGCTGTGGCAAAACCGTAAACTAACCGAGAAATCGTGTCAGTTTCCTGACGAGTACTATCTTCTTTAGAACCAACTAAACCGATACCAGTGCGATATTTTCGATAATCAATTTCGCCATCTTCAAACTGAGCTTTGAGGTAAAAATTACCAAGGCTTCGTATCTGCTTGACCCACCAATCTGGTCTTTCAAAAAGATACTCGTTTTCTGTTCTACCGAGAAAAACTATGTGTTTAGCTTCAAACTTCTGTTCGCCTGCTTCAGGATAAAAAATGCCGTATGCGAAAAGATAGCAATTTGGAACGAGCAGTGAATTTATTTGGCTAGTGCAATCAAAGAAAGGCTCATCTAAATTGCGTACTAGCTCAGCATAAGTCATTGAGGTCAATGCTACTTCAAATTTTCTGCCATCTGAAGTTTTAAGCTCGAAAGTACCTGAATCTCCCTTACTTGAGTCAAAAGCAGTAACATACCCAGCAATTAAATCTGCAAATGAAAAGTTTATATTACTCATCGAATTTACTCCTAGTTGGAAATTCATTAACTGGAAACCATTTGGAAACTAAAACAACAACGCTACGCTCTTTCACAGAATAGACATTACCTGAAACTACAGTTTCTTCACCTGGTTCCACAATATCCATTGGAGAAGCAAGAGCAGTATCTATAACTCTGAACCATTTTCTACCTTTAATAGGAGGAATTTCAAAGTCGAGATCTTCCCAGTACATGTTGAGCATGACATGAATATCTGCTTCTCCTTCAAACCCTCCGAGAGTATATGCAAGAACTCTGGCATGGGAGTCGTGCCAACCTGGTTTGAATAATTTACAGCCATGCCAAGCAATATCTGCAAAGCCACGCTCGTTAACTTCACCAGTGAAAAAATTACTACGGCGTAAAGCAGAATGGCAGTAGCACTTGCGGAAATGAATCATCTGTTTGAAGAACCGGAAAATATCAGCATTCTTCTCTACAAGATTCCAATCGAACCAACTAATTTCGTTATCTTGGCAGTAGGCGTTGTTGTTACCCTTTTGTGTACGTCTGACTTCATCCCCTGCCACAATCATGGGTACACCTTGAGAGAGCATCAGAATGGCTGCAAAATTCTTAATCTGTCGTTGGCGTAATCCATCAATTTCTGGGTTATCAGTCTCTCCTTCAAAACCACAATTCCAGCTCAAATTGTCATTGATGCCATCCCGATTGTTTTCACCATTAGCTTCATTGTGCTTGTGGTTATACGAAACTAAATCATTGAGGGTAAAGCCATCATGACAGGTAATGAAGTTGATGCTGTTAATCGGTAAATGTCTGCTCGATTGGTAAAGGTCAGAACTTCCAGCAATCCGCCAAGCGACTGCCCCAACCATTCCGGGATCTCCTTTGACAAAGCGCCGGATATCGTCTCGAAAACGTCCGTTCCATTCTGCCCAACGATATCCAGGGAAATCGCCAATTTGATAAAGCCCGCCAGCATCCCAAGCCTCAGCAATGATTTTGGTGTCAGCTAGCGTTTCGGATGTTTCAATGTGCCAAATCACCGGCGGATGGGTCATTGGTACTCCATCTTGGCTGCGAGATAAAATCGAGGCTTCATCAAAACGGAAACCATCGACATGCATCTCTTTGACCCAAAATTCTAGGCAATCTACAATTAACTTTTCTACTATTGGGTGGTTGCAGTTAACGGTATTGCCACACCCGGAGTAGTCCATGTAGTACTGCTTATCCCAATGTACTAGGTGATAAAAGATGTCATTAAAAAGCCCTTTAAAGCTGATGGTTGGGCCTTCATGGTTGCCTTCGTCGGTATGGTTAAAGACAACATCCAGAATGACTTCAATCCCTTCTTTGTGTAAGGCCTTGACCAGATCTCGAAATTCTCTGATATGATTTCCCACATCAGGAAAAGCACAATATGAAGCTTCTGGAGCAAAGTAACTGTGGGGGTTGTATCCCCAGTAGTCTTTTAGTTCCTTACCGTTGACTTCTCGGAGAATGTTCCTTTCGTCAAAGTCAAATATTGGCAGCAGTTCAACAGCTGTGATTCCTAACTCTTTGAGGTAAGGAATTTTCTCGATAATTCCAGAAAAAGTGCCGGGGTATTTGCAACCTGAAGAAGGCGATCTGGTAAATCCGCCGACGTGTACCTCATAGATCGTGGTATCACTCATCGAGCGGTTGAGCGGGCGATCGCCTTCCCAGTCATAATCAGATATATCAATAACTACACTACGCATAGATGTAGTCACGTTATCTTTTGACCCTAAAGCATCATTGCGCTGCCAAAGAGCGTTGGTGTTTCCTCTAGCATAAGGGTCAAGCAATACCTTATTTTTATTAAAGCGGTGTCCTGCTCGGTGTAAGTCAGGATTACCATTCACTCGATAAGCATAGTGAGCGCCTGGTTTTAAGCCTCTCACATAGACATGCCAAAAGTGAAAAGTTTTATTGAACTTTGGGTTTAACTGAATAATTTTTGTTGGCTGCGGAGCATCATCTCGATCGAACAATAAGAGTTCAACAGAAGTCGCATGTTCTGAAAAGATGGAAAAGTTTACTCCATCTTTGTCTGGCACTGCACCGAAAGGATGCGAACATCCTGATTCTAATTGGTAATCAGGTATTTCTAGTTCAACCTGATATCTATCTGTAGTTAAAGTCATTCTTTCTCTCTGTCCTTATGGCATTTAATTAGTAGGTAATTTTGCACGTTTTCAGCTATCAAAAATTTATTAATGGCCAAAATTGTCTGAAATTACCCCTTGATTGTTGACTACAATATTGCACTTAATACGGCTTATTGTTTGTAATACCTACTCATACATCTATTCAGTAATTCCTAAGCCAAAGTTTTGCAAATAAAGTCGATTTTACTCATTTAGGTAATTTAATTGCCTGTTAAGTAGTTTAGATATAATAATTTTAATAGGTATTGAATTAGAGTGAAAAGGGTTTAAATTTTGGCTAAAGTTTGTATTTTTTTGATAATAAATAAACAAGAAGATTTTCAAAAATTATTTTAGAGGATATTTGAAAATTTATTTTGTCGGTAGCAAATATTTTTTTTTACCCCACCCTAACCCACCCCTTTCTAAGGGGAGGGAACTAGATTTTCCGATTTCCCCCCTTTATAAGGGGGGATTAAGGGGGGTAATACCATTTCACGAAAATCTTGATACATATAGATTTACCGTAGGGGCGCACAGCTGTGCGCCCCTACCAAGGTATTTGTATCAACTTTAAAGTGAAATGGTATAAGAATGCAATTAAAATCACAGCCAACGACTTTTCAAACAATGTCTCAGATATTTAGATTTGAAGATGCGTTAGCCTGAGCCAACGCATCCAATGTTAATGAAAATTAGTGATTTATCAAAATTGAGAAATCAATCTGACAACACTTGTTCTGCACATTGCTGGATTAATTTGGCAATTAAACCTGTCCAACCAGTTTGATGGCTAGCACCAATACCAGCGCCATTATCTCCATGAAAGTATTCATTGAACAGAATTAGGTCGCGCCAATTCGGGTCAGTTTGGAATTTATCTGTCCCACCATAAAAAGGTCGTCTACCAGACTCATCTTTCAGAAAAATTTGGATCAGCCTTTGAGCTAATTCAATTGATACTTCCTTAAGTGTCATCATTTGGCCTGAACCGGTGGGACACTCAACTTTGAAATCGTCGCCGAAGTAGCGATAGAACTTTTGTAGCGATTCTAGTAGTAGATAATTAATGGGAAACCAAATTGGTCCGCGCCAGTTGGAATTACCACCAAACATTCCTGTGCTAGACTCAGCAGGTTCGTAATCTACTCGATACTGCTGACCATCTACGGTCAAAACGTAAGGATCGGACGCATGAACTTTAGAAACAGAGCGAATACCATAAGGGCTGAAAAATTCTGTTGCATCTAACATTTTTTCTAGGATGCGACGGAGTTTATCTGGATAAGCGATCGCTAATAGTCGGCGCTCACCAATTCCTTGTTTCTGCATACAAGCAATATTTCGGGTCAGATCGGGGCGATTTTTCAGAAACCATTGCGTCCGTTGCTTAAAGCCTGGGAGTTGCTCTAAAGTATCTGATTCTAAAATGCTTACAGCACATAATGGGATTAGCCCCACCAGCGATCGCACTTTCATTGGGAATTGATGACTATCAGGTAAATGTAGAGCATCGTAGTAAAAGCCATCAATTTCATCCCATAACGCTATTTCGTCATCGCCAACGCCGTTCATGGCATCAGCAATGTATAGGAAATGCTCGAAAAACTTGCTGGCGATGTCTTCATAGGTAGAATTTTCTTTGGCTAACTCTAGGGCGATGGTCAACATATTCAGAGAATACATCGCCATCCAACTTGTGCCATCTGCTTGTTGCAAATATCCACCAGTTGGTAGTTGAACGCTGCGATCGAAGACACCAATATTATCCATACCCAGAAAGCCACCCTGAAAGATATTTTTGCCCTCAAAATCTTTCCGGTTAACCCACCAAGTAAAGTTCAGCAGTAATTTCTGAAAAACGCTCTCCAGAAATTTTTTATCCGCACGACCATAGATTTTTTGCTCAATCTGATAAACTTGCCATGCTGCCCAAGCATGAACCGGCGGATTCACATCACCAAAAGCCCATTCATAAGCTGGTAGTTGACCGTTAGGATGCATATACCATTCCCGTGTCAAGCGGCTCAGTTGCAGCTTGGCAAAATCCGGGTCAATCATGACCAGCGGAATTACATGAAAAGCTAAATCCCAAGCCGCAAACCAAGGGTATTCCCATTTATCGGGCATGGAAAGTACATCGTCGTTAAATAAATGAAACCATTCATGGTTTCTGCCATTGAGCCGAGATGTTGGCGGTTGCGGGCCAGTTGCATCGCCTTTTAGCCATTTCTCAGCTACGTAGTAGTAAAATTGTTTGCTCCATAACATCCCAGCAAATGCTTGCCGCTGCACATTACGCTTGTCCTCTAACAATGGAAACGGACAGATTCGCTGATAAAATTCATCCGCCTCGCGCTGGCGTTCTTGCCAAACTGTATCAAATTCAGCCCCGAATGGTGCAATTAAATTTTGCACGTCACTTAACCGCAATCGTATTGTCTTGGTTTCACCTGCACCGATATGTAATTTGTAATTAGCTGCGAACTTAGTACCAATGCGATTGGGATTGACAGCCGTTTTTTGCCCATTCACTACATAATTATTGATTCCATCTTTAACGTATGGCGAAGCATTGCTGACCCCAAACAACCTTTGATTATTAGTCTCATTTTCTGTAAATAGTAGTTCTGGAGTTTCATTACAATACAGCCATCGAGTTTCTAAAGAAGGGTGATAAGCTTCGATGGTGCTGAGATCGGAGTTAGATTGGCTAATTTTTAACCAGGGCTTTTCTTCTCGATCGCCATTCCAAGACCAGGTATTGCGAAACCATAGCGTTGGTAGCAAATGCAGCGTTTTTGCTTCCGGGCCTCGGTTGATGGCACTGATTTCAATTAAAATGTCGTCAGGTGAAGCCTTAGCATACTCAACGAAAACATCAAAATAGCGGTTTTGGTCAAATATACCTGTGTCGATTAATTCAAACTCTGAACTTTGGCGACCTCTGCGGCGATTTTCCTCTACCAGCTGACTGTATGGAAAAGCAGCTTGGGGATATTTATAAAGATATTTCATGTAGGAATGAGTCGGGGTGTTATCCAGGTAGAAGTAGTATTCTTTAACATCTTCTCCGTGATTACCCTCATTCCCTGTGAGGCCGAAAAGTCTCTCTTTAAGAATTGCATCTTCACCATTCCAGAGAGCGATCGCAAAACATAGTCGCTGATGATTATCAGAGATTCCTGCAATCCCATCTTCTCCCCAGCGATAGGCGCGGGAGCGGGCATGATCGTGGGGAAAGAATTCCCAGGCGGTACCATTAGGGCTATAGTCTTCCCGCACCGTTCCCCACTGCCGTTCGCTCAGATAGGAACCCCATCGTTTCCAGTAGGCTGTGCGATCGCGGTCTGCTGCCAATCTTGCTTCTTCTTGGGTCATAGCGATTTAGGATTTTGGATTAAAAGTCGAATATCACGCTTGACAAAGATGGAACCTCTTCAGAGCAGGGTGTAGGGGGTAGGGTGTGGGGAACCCCATAATTAAATAATGGGGTTTTAAGTAAGTCGGTGCAATCAAACCAAACTGTGTAAAGAAAAGTAAATAACGCTCAAACTCTTTCTTCCCGTGCTCCCTGCTCCCTGCCTTACCTCAACAATAATTATTTACGCCGACCTACTTACTTCCCAAACGGTGGATTTCGCATTTTGTACCGCTTCTCTGTAGGAGTACGCTAACACTTTAATTGTGCCTAGAAGTACATTTTTCTTTTTTTATACTTGAAAGCTCTTTCTTGTATCCATAATTCGGGGAACCAATTCTTTTTCCCCCACACTCTACACCCGCCCCGAAGGAAACTACCTATTGCTCATGATAGTTTCGGCTCAATCCCCCATCTACATAGAAAGTTGCGCCTGTGATGTAGTCAGCATCAGCTGAGGCTAAGAAAGCAACTATGGGTGCGATATCCTCTGGCTTGCCTAAACGACCCAAGGGAATATTTTTTAACAAGGCTGCTAATTTTTCTGGGTCATTTAACAGCTTAGTATTAATTGGTGTCTCAATTGCTCCAGGAGCCACGTTGTTAATTGTAATTCCCAAAGGCCCAAGCTCAACTGCTAGGTTACGCATCATCATTTTTACACCACCCTTGCTGGCACAATAGGCACTGAAGTGTGGGAATGCTATTTCCTCATGGGTAGAGCTGATATTAATGATTTTGCCAGTTCGCTTAGTTTCGATGAAGTGCTGCACTATCGCTTGAGTTGCGAAAAATGTGCCTTTGAGGTTGAGATTAATCACTGCATCGTAGTCGGCTTCGGTGATGTTCCAGAAGTCAGCATTCCGACCGTCGATCCCAGCGTTGTTCACTAGAATGTCTAACTTGCCAAAATATTGAATACCTTCGTCTATAAGTTGACGGATGTCACTAATTACACTCAAATCAGCTTTAATAGTTAAACCTTTGCTGCCAGCAGCTTCTACTTTCGACAGAGTTTCTTCGGCACCTTCGGGATGAGAGCGGTAATCAATCACAACATCTGCACCTTGTTCAGCGAGATGTACGGCAATAGCTTGGCCAATTCCTCCACTACTACCAGTTACTAAAGCTACCTTACCTTTTAGTTTCTTCATCGGTTTTCTCCTTCTAGAGTATTTTGATGTGGGCAGGGCTTGCTCCCCCTGCCTCCTGCCCCTCCGCTTCTTCGGTGGAACATTACACTAAATCGTGTCGGATACGAGAAGATTTAGTGATTTTCAATATAGTGGCGAGTCTAGTTTAAAAAAGAAAGTAGAGACGCGATTAATCGTGTCTGTACTGGTGGGGTGTAAGGGTATATTCCTGTTCATTTTTATTCACAAGTCAGGAGCCATAATTCAGAATTATTCTTGAAATTTACTGATGCTTTGGCAAATGTGGCACTTTAACATTTTTAAAAATGCAACGATAATTGGGAACATGAAAAAGTTTCCCTGTTAAAACTTCGCGTTCACCCATAGCTATCAGTTGAAAAACTCCTACAGCAGTTAATGCACCTAGTGGAGATGCAACACAATAAAGCCATTGGTTTTGCCAAGACCATGCTACGAAAGCAGGGCCAACACTGCGTGCTGTATTCAAACTAGTACCAGAAATTGGCGCTCCCAACCAAACCATAGTTGCCACTAGAAGCCATACCATTAGAGGTGTCCAGCGCAATAGCTGATGATGACTCAAGAAGATAAAAATGGACAGAACTAACAGAAATGTCATGAAAACTTCAGTTAGAAATACATACCATAACGGATAGTTTATCCCAGGTGAGGTAATACAATAATTGACACTTATCAAATATTTACCCCACAAACATAATGCTAAAAATGTGCCAATAGTTGCGCCAATAAATTGACCTAAAATATATCCAATTAAGTCATACTTATGCATTTTTCCTTGCAAAAAAAATGCCAATGATAAGCAAGGGTTAAGGTGCGAACCACTCAATTTTCCTAAAGGAGAAATGCTAATTAATGCACCACTTCCAGCAAAAATGAGACCATTAATTAATAAACGAGGACTCACTGCCGGGATGAGATGCTCCATAGGCAAGCCTTTACCAAAATTGAAGGTGATTATACTGAATCCAACCAAAAGATTGAACGCAGTTCCCACCAATTCTGCACCATATTCAGGCCAATTAAGGGTTTTCCAATTTGTGAAAGTATTCATGAGTTTCTTTCTGCCAATCAATAATTAAGCTATATACAGCAATTCCATTTAAGTTTTGAACAAAATTTAGCTAATCTATAGCGATTTTGATTTTGAACTTGTTCATCTCCTATTGAGGAATGCTGTATATAACTCAGTTGAAATTACCCTTAATTTGCTAACAATTGTGGTGGATTCTCCTGATCGACGTATCCCTGGCTAATTTCAACGATATTGCCATCTGGATCGGATACCCAAACTGTGCGCCACCCAGGAATAAAACTATCAAAGTTGAGTGGGCCAAGGGTCACTTTTGCATCTTTGCCAATTTCAGCCAGCTTAGCGTCAACATCATCAACCTGAAAACCAAAATGACGCCAAGCTGGATAGGTAGGGCCATCTTGGGTGGCTAAAGGGATGGGGGTTTCTCTTTTTGCTTGGAAGAGTTCAAGGTACATATCACCCAATTTCAGAAAGACAATCTGCTCATTATTGCCAACTGGTGCAACCCTTGCTCGTTTAAAACCGAAATATTTTGTGTAGAACTTTTCAGTTGCGATCGGATCTTTGCAACTAATTGCCATTTGAGAAACTTTTAACAAAGCCATTACTTCAGTCCTTACTGACACAAAAAAGTGAACTTAGTTATGCGTAGGTTCCATCGGGGTACTGAACTACACCAGCAAAGTGAACAGCAATTTTGCGATCGCGCAACACCCAGTTATCATAAAAACTCACTTCACCAACATCGCCATTGATGCTTCTGGTTTTCAAGTTTTCAACTATCATCAGCGCGTTCTCAGTTTCAGCCCACTGGTGAAGCTTGACCTCAAAATCTTCTAAACTGAAGATACGGCTTTCAAAGAACTGTTTGAGTGCTTGGCGACCGCGCACGTAAATTGGTTTCCGGTTTTCGGTTAAGGTGCTAATTAGCAAGACATCTTCAGCATATTGGTTGAGTAAACCATCAACATTTTTAGCTTTGATGAAACCGATATGCTCTTTATACAACTTGCCTAATGGAGATGCAGGTACTTCTGTTTTAATTGTCCCTGCATTGACATAAGTTTTATCTGGATACTGAATTACGCCAGCAAAGTGGATGGCGATTTTTCCATCTTGCAAAAACCAGTTATCGTAGAATTCTACACTACCGACTTCACCAGTCTTAGTTGTGGTTTTTAGTTCCTCCACCATCATCAACGTGTTTTCAGTTTCAGCCCACTGATTGAGCCTGATTTCAAAATCTTCTAAACCGAAAATACGACCTTCAAAAAACTCTTTGAGTGCTTGACGGCCTTGTACGTAAAGTGGTTGGCGGTCTTCAGTTAAGGTGCTAATGAGCAGAGCATCATCAGCATACTGATTTAACAAACCATCAACATTTTTAGCTTTAATGAAACCGATATGTTCTTTATAGAGCTTGCTGATGGGAGAAACAAGCAATTGTTCTATTGGTGTACTCATGGTAGTCCTATATGTAGGGGATTAAGGCTGAAGCAAGTGATGACGGAGGATACAAATGAAGGTGAGCATAACTAATGTGAACTTGTTTGTAGTTGGCGCTAGTTCCTAACTACAAATAAGCGCGTAGTTTTCCGCCGTAGGCATCTCCTGACATTTGTGCTATTCTATTAAACCCAAAAACCAAAGTGATAAGCAATTTGTCCATTACGCATAGTCCAGGCATCTCCAACTGAAACTAGACCAAGTTTACAGTTGAATTTTGCTTGGAAAAAAATAGCGTCTTCTGCGTCTGTGAAGTCTAGGGATTTGATATCAATATATTCAATTGTTTTCAGGTAGTCGTGAAAGAATGTTTTGATATTTTCACGACCTTTAATTGTGATAGGTGCAGATGTGTTCTCAAAGCCATTGAAAAAGGTGATTAATACAGCATCTTCTGCATAATCTCTATCCACCATTTCATCGATTTTTCCGGCAGAAATAGTCTCAAGATGTTTGTCAAAGAATTGCCGTCCGGGTGAAATTGTTGAAACTGTCACTTTTATTTCTCCTGTAATTGTGATATAACTGATGAGTATGGAGCGCCAATAATTAGACATAATTATTTTTCTGGTGGTTATATGCGCCCCAAAACTTCATTTGTTTGCGGATGTCTGCAAACTTATTTAAAGACGGGCAGACCCTTCATAGTAATTAAGTGAATCAACAATGTACGTTGCAATCACTGGCTTACCTGTTTGAAGCGATCGCTTCACGATCCAAGTTTGATAAGCATCTAAAATAATGCGTTGACTTTTAGCTGCTGGTGGGTTCCACACGCTAGCTTCCCATTTGACGATGACTTGAACGCTCGCCTCATCTCCCGAAGGCTGAACGTTGACTTGCTTTAAAGTATGGACTTCATCAAAGAAAATCCCGATAACGCGATCGTACCAACCTTTAAATCCATCAAAACCATAAACTGTAGCTTCAGGAAAGCGCATTTCTAGACCTTCTTCAGCTAGTAAAGGAATATAATCCTCAAGTGGAGCGTGAACATCTAGTTTCAAATACCAGTCCGTTGCTAGTTGCTTAATTTCTAATTCGGTTAAAGGTGCTATTTTAGCTACTGTCATTGTTTTTCTTCCTTTTAATTCAGTAAAAATTCTGGTCTATTATTGACCGCACTTGACGCCAATCTTTGTGCCGACAATTTCGTTTGTCAGTACCAAATCAATCAAAAATGGGCCATTGTGTTCCAATGCTTTTTGGATAGCTGGAGCAATCTGATCTGGCTTCTCTACCCGAACAGCTTGAACCCCTAAAGATTTTGCTAATTCAGCGAAATCGATACTTGGGTTGCACAAGTTAAAAGAAGCTGGGTAGTCGTGTTCTGGTATTTCCTGCTCGCCCCAATAGTGCAGAATGTTGAGCTTCAAGATTTGATAGCTGTGATTATTACAGATGACAAATTTAGCATCTATATTGTGGTGGGCAGCAGTCCAGAGGGCTTGGATGGTATACATACTGCCGCCATCGCCCGTGAACGCAACTACAGTTTTATCTGGATTAGCCAACTTGATACCGATCGCTCCAGGAATACCAACACCTAGCGAACCGCCTCGTGTTTGGTAATATTGTCCTAGTTTTGTCGGTGGTATATACCGACAAAGTTCCGGAGAATTGGTAATGGCTTCATCGAAAATAATGGCATCTGCTGGCAGATGGACAGCTAATTCTTCTGCAAAACGAGTCATGTGCAGAGGCACTGAATCCCGAACCGCCTTATCAGCTTCCAATCGATCTGCTGATTCCCGCTTCTTGTTTTCAGCTATCCGGCTAGCCCTAAGAGAAGCCTCTTGCTTCTGTTCAGGTGTCAAAGTTGACTCAAGAGCGATCGCTAATTTGCTCAGACTAGTTTTCGGATCGCCAAGCAGTCCCAGATCCACCGGAAAATTCTTCGCTATTTCGTAGGTATTCAAGTCAATGTGAATTATTTTTGCTGACGGAGCAAAAACTCCAGACAGCGCCGGAAATACCTCTGGAAAAACGTAAGTTCCAGTAATCAATATCACGTCTGCTTGTGAGGTAATCCGACGGCTATCATCCCCAAACATGTGACCTAACAACCCTCCGAATAGAGGATGTGTGGCGCTCATATTTGCTTCCGATGAATCTGCTCCCCAAACTTGTGCGCCGATGAGTTCTGCTACATCAGTCAATTCAGCCTGGGCATCGGAAAAAGCCACACCATCGCCCATAATAATTAGGGGATGTTTAGCGGCAGCCAATAAAGTTGCTGCTGTTGCCAGTCGATCGGGTTCGGGGGCAACCCGTGTCACTGGAAAAGAAGTCGGGACAACTTCTTCATAATTAGGAGCATCAAGGATATCCATCGGCAGGGAGACGAACACCGGCCCCATAGGCGGGGTAGCAGCTATTTTGATAGCTCGGCGCAGCACGCGTAACAAAGAAGAAGGATCGACTACCCTAGTTGACCATTTTGTTACAGGCTTGGCCATACTGACTAAATCTGCTGCCATTTGGGCATCCATCGCATCGTAGCAGATACCAGCTTCGCCAGCCAGTACTACTAATGGTGCATGACCACGCATGGCCTGATAAATCATCCCGATGCCATTGCCCAAACCCACTCCGCTATGAAGTTGCACAATAGTAGGCTTTTTGGTGGCGCGGGCATAGCCATCACCTGCACCTACTGCAATTGTTTCTTGCAATGCAAAGATATACTTAAATTCTGGATAATAGTCTTTTAACGCATCTAGGAACCCCTGCTCAACTGTGCCAGGGTTGCCAAACATGTAATTTATACCATCTGCCAGAAGTTGTTCGATCATTGCAAAGCGACCATTTCTGTTAGCCATCAAAGGCTTCTCGTTGCTCTGTTTGGTCAAACTTACCATCCGTACCGCCTCAGTCCTTTATCCAGAACTTCCACTAACTTCTGACCAGTTGTATAAGAATCTGCGGTAGACCGACCTGTGATAAATGGATAATCGACAATCACGGAGATTTCTTTGCCAAAATTACCGTGATATGCTCCATCTGGGCCGGTGGCATCTTGGAGAATATACTCTAGAGGATAGGGAGGTGGTCCCATGTTGATGTCTGCGCCGACAAATCCTGTGCCATCTTTGTAATCATATTCTTTGCAATGGCCTGTGACGTGCTTACCCCGAATAATGCTCTTGCGGTCTGCTAAGTCACGAGCAAAGGCGAGACAAGTTACACCGTAGCATTCTGCTGCGATCGCCTTACCCTTTCTATAGAAACTCAGAATCAGGTCGTGAACCCGATGGTTATTGACTAAATCAACAATAGGACCACTACCACCGACTATCAGTAGAGCGTCGTATTGTTCCAAATCCTTCTGCACTTCATCGAGTGCATTGTTATAGGCTTCCATTTCCCGGAGGAATTTTTCAGCACTCCAGTAAGGGCGATCGGGCAACCATTCTGAGAGGATGATTGGGTTGTCTAGTCGTGGGTTCTTAGGATCTTCCAAGTGCTTGACTTTTTCCGCCATCTCCTGGGAGACAACAGTCCGGCCTAAAGGTGGGTCAATATAAGTAGGGTCCATGCTGGGAGGAAGCGCTACTGGCCTTTTTCCTGTTGGAGTTGCAAAGTCAACCTGATAACCCGCAGCATCGAAAGTTTCTAAAGGTCCTACCAGTTCTTCACCCCAATAACCATATTCCGATAAAATTATGAGAATTTTTTTCACAAGATTGTCTCCTAGTGATGAATTAGTTTTGAGATAATTAGCTTGCAACTTTCAGTCTTGAAACAGAGGTAGTAGCCCTTCTGTTTGAGAAACGATTAGTGGCAACAGATAATTGCTGGATTTGTTCGGTAATCGCATCAATGAATGGCTCAACCTCGTGTTTTGAGCGACCAGTAACAAGGTCACCGTCCACCACCACACCTGTAGGTGATGTTGTATAAATTGCGCCAGCATTGATAATATCTGCAAGAACAACCTCATGGCAGATAACTTGGCGGCCTTTGAGTAATTCAGGCATTGGTGTTAGTATCCAAAGACCGTGGCAAAGTGCGCCTTTAATAATCCTGGGATTTGCCATTGCCTTGGCATAAAATTGCACAGCTGGTGAAGTCCGAACTTGTTCGCCACTAATTGGCTGACCTGTTGGTGGCTCAAAGTAACGCAGACGCACGCTGGTATAGTTAGCGGACATAATCACAGCCGCGTAGTCGTTAACATCTACGTTTTGAAAATCAATGTTTACATCTATTGTTTGAGGTGTATTGCCCGTATCTTCATCACTGAAAAAACGAACGCTCGGTTGATCCCAGAGTCTAGACATCAGATGTACTGTTGCTTTGAGTTCTGAGAAGCGCTTTTGATAAGCTTCGATTTCTTCAGGAATGAACTCACTTTCGAGAAGAACAGCAATTTTTTTCCCACCAAGGGATCTAGGTATCATATTGGTTCAATATTCTTGGGGTCAGTAGTTTCTTAATTTGGAATGTACTGGACTTATTATTAAGTCTTTAGTGATAATTTTAGGGAGATTAAAATATAAATACAAGGGTGAATATTTTGCAGAAAGGTTACTTTTTTTATTTACTAATTTTTATGTAAATTTCAAAAATTAAAACAAAATTTCAATGTTTAATTTTTAGCTGCAATGCTGTATTGGTTTAGTAATTATAATTATTACAAGATAATTAATTTTGGGATTCGCAACAATATTGATTCAAAAAAATCATTGGTAAAGTCAGAGAAAGAATTAGTTAAAGAGGGAACTCTGAGCGGGGAAGAGGGAACAGAATATGAAGAAGGGGAAGGGTAAAGGGGAAGGGGGAAAGGTTAAATTTATCCCTTTACCCTTTACCCTTTACCCTTTACCCTTTACCCTTTACCCTTTACCCCTGTTTTTAATTCTTATTCCTATATCTGCGAATCGTTACAAAGCGTGAATCGTGTCTCAAAATCAAGTACGACAACGAGCCAAACTTACCGATAATTTTAGCTGTCCTCTAAATATTTTTTAAGTGACCGTACCATCTCTCGAATTACATCGCTCTTTGTTCGCTGCATTTTCTCACAATATTTCTCCAAAATTATTTTCTCTTCCAGTGAGAACTGAATTGTTAGATTAACAGCATTTTTTCTAGGCATTGTCATTGACTTTTAAGTACCATATCTACAACTTCAGTAGATCGAAAACTTTTGTAAGTTGAAAGAATGAGGGTTTCAACCGATACCTTTGGGGTGATAAGAGCATTCGTTTGCGATCGCAGCCGAGTCAATTTACAAGAGAATTACTTGAAAAGCAGATCGTAAGCTCAATATTTTCAAGTTTAAAGAGGACAAAACACAACCGTAAGGGTCAATCTTTGGGAGCAAGGTTGGATTCTTTCTGTCCGTTCGCTGATTTTGAAATGTCTTTCGGGACTTAAACAAAAATGAAGGTTAAAAAACAATACAGTTCAGTTAAGCCTTTCTTTCTTCTCTTTGCGTCCTTTGCGTCCTTAGCGGTTCGTTAAAAAAATTGAATTTGACCAAGAGTTTTAGCCTTAACCCAAGCGTATTGGGTTAAAAAAGAGTATGGTGCTTAACCTTTTTATGAGCAACGTAGACGCAAAGCGGCTTGCCGCAGGCTACCGCAAAGGACGCATAGACACGTACCCCTTCGGAGAAGCAAGCTACGCGGAGCGTCTCGTAGAGAAGTGGCTTCCCGCAGGGTAGGGCACAAAGAAAGAAAGAAAGAAAGAAGAAGCCAAGAAAATTTGGCGCAGCCTCACAAAGAAATGGTGTGAGTTGGTGGTATGGTTGAGGTATAAATTTTGTCCTCTGTGTGGAAAGCCTTATTAAGGATGCAAGTAAAAAGCGATCAAACCTAGATATAGCAAGACTTTCCAGACCATCTTATTCAAGTCCGGTTAATTACTTATGATTAACGCATCTGTGCAAAAACCCCAAAAGCCTCTTTCCCCCTGCCCCCAGCTAAGAGCTCCCCTGCCATCTAAATGATAAGTCTTTAACCGGACACGATATTACAGGTTTTTACACGTACCTCGGCTTCACGTCAAGAAAGTAAGACATGATGGCTGAAACTTAAAATTTCTTTTGGAACTTGCATAAATGCTTAAACTATCTGTGATAAACCTTTATAAGTATTTCTTTACTCGCTCCCCAGTGAGTAGTGTACGCGATCGCTTTTAATAAGTGCCCAGTCCCAAAGGGACATGTTTGGCGAATTAGCATTGCCTCCCATTTTTTAGATGTTAGCCCTGGTTCCATGTATGACTACACTTTAAGCTAAAAGTGACAATGGAGATCGGCTCTTTAAAAGGCTGGTCATGAACTTTTGCTGTAAAAAATAGGTATTCATAATTTATGAATCGGCACAAGCCAAAACGAAATCGTGGCGTTATACTCACTCGTGAAGGTTGGCGAAAGCTTCAAAAGGCGAAACTTGAAGGGGAACTTCGAGAAAAATCTGGCTCTAAGTACACCCTGGAAGAAATAAGTGAACGCGCTGGATTAACTTCAAATACAGTTGCAAAGATACTTACCAATCAAGAAGGGGTTGACAAACGAACGCTAGTTTATTTATTCATGGCGTTTAACTTAGAGCTAAATCCCCAAGACTATTTTAAGCTAAATACTAATTTGGACAGACTTCAAGCCTCGGAAGTCCCCAAACGTGTTGATTGGGGAGAGATGATCGATGTCTCTGTTTTCTATGGACGCACAGATGAACTTACTCTACTAGAGCAATGGCTGATCCAGGAACGCTGTCGAGTCGTGGCACTGTTGGGAATGGGAGGAATTGGTAAAACCTCTCTAGCTGCCAAGTTATCACAAAAAGTTCAAGGATGTTTTGAGTATGTTATTTGGCGATCGCTTTACAATGCTCCCCCACTTTTTGACCTGCTGGCAAATTTAATTCAATTTTTCTCTAATGAGCAGGTTTTAGAAACTGACTTAGCAAAAACTGCAAACGGTAGGATATCACAACTAATTGAATATTTGCAACAACAGCGCTGTCTGATCGTATTAGATAATGTTGAGACTATTCTGCAAACAGGCGCTTATGCTGGATGCTATCGACAAGGTTATGACGATTATGGCTTACTAATCAAACGATTGGGACAAGTTATGCATCAAAGCTCCTTAGTACTGACTTCACGTGAAAAACCCAAAGACGTGGCGTCACACGAAGGACAAGCACTACCTGTTCGCTCATTACAACTGAGGGGTCTGAAAGAGGAAGAAGGAAAAAAAATTTTTCACCTCAAAGGTCTGTTTGGAGCAGAGTCCCAAGAGAAAGCACTGATTGAGCTTTATTCTGGTAATCCATTGGCTTTGAAGATAGTAGCGACAACGATCCAAGATGTCTTTAATGGTGATATTTGTGGGTTTTTGAACCAAAAAACATCTGTTTTTGGCGATATCTGTGCTGTTTTAGAGCAGCAGTTTGAGCGTTTATCTAATTTAGAGCGTGTGGTTATGTACTGGCTGGCAATTAATCGTGAGTCAATTCCACTCTACAATTTGCAAGAAGATTTAACTTCATTAGTAATACCACACAAGTTATTAGAAGTTATAGAGTCTTTGATCGGGCGAAGTCTCATCGAGAAATTTCAGTCAACGCTAAGTGAAAAAAGTGGTTTACTCTTCACATTACACTCTGTAGTAATGGAGTATGTAACTAGGAAATTAATTCAGCAAACTTATCAAGAGATTGTAACTCAAGAGATTGTGCTTTTCAAGTATTATGCTTTGAGTAAAGCTCAGTCCAAAGACTACATTAGAGAAATTCAAAGACGCTTAATTCTTAAGCCCCTTGTAGATGAACTTTTTACTATTTTTAAAACTCCAAGAAAACTAGAAAATCATTTAAATGAAATTTTAGTCAAGTTGCAAAGAGAATCTCCACTGGAACCTGGGTATACGAGCGGAAATATTCTCAACTTGCTTCGTCAGTTAAAAACAGATTTAAGAGGTTATGATTTTTCTAACCTAAGCGTTTGGCAAGTAGATATGCGGGGTGTAAGTTTACCTCAAGTGAATTTCCAAAACGCTAATTTATCTAAATCGGTTTTTACTAAAAATTTCAGTAACATTTCTGCGGTAGCATTCAGCCCCAACGGAAAAATTTTAGCGGCGAGTGACGCAAATGGCAAAATTTGTTTATGGCGAGACTTTGCTGAAGGCGAACCACTTGTGACCTGTCTAGGACACATTGATTGGGTTCGAGCGATCGCCTTCAGTCCGAATGGTAGCACTCTTTGCAGTGGAGGTACTGACCAGAATGTGAAATTGTGGGATGTCAACACAGGTGAATGCTTGAAAACTTTAACAGGACATCCTCAGCGGGTACGAACTGTTGCCTTCAGTCCTCAAGGTGAAATTTTAGCTTCTGGCAGTGACGATCGGGCAGTGCGTTTGTGGAGTATTCCGGATAACAAGTGTTACAAAATTTTAGAAGAACATACTGATTCAGTATTATCTGTAGTTTTTAGTCCTAAGGGTAAAATTCTCGCCAGTGCTAGTAGCGATCAAACCGTGAAGCTCTGGAATTTCCGCACAGGAGAATGCCTCAAAACTTTGCAAGGACACACCAGTTCGGTTTCCTCAGTTGCTTTCAATCCTCAAGGTAAGACCTTGATTAGTGCTGGTGATGACCAAACTGTGAAACTTTGGAGTATCTTCGATGGGAAGTGCCTGAGAACTTTCCAAGGACATAGTGACAGGGTTAGGTCAGTCGCCTTTGCTCCTAGTGGTAATCTCCTCGCTAGCGGCAGTGATGACCAAACTGTGAAGCTATGGAATTTCCACACAGGAGAGTGCCTCAAAACTTTACAGGGACACACAAGTTTTGTCTGTTCTGTTGTTTTTAGTCCAGATGGTCAAACTTTGGTCAGTGGTAGTGATGACCAAACTGTGAGGTTTTGGGATGTTACCACTGGTCAAGCCTTAAAAAACTTACAGGGATACAATAATGGGGTGTGGTCTGTTGCCTTTGCTCCTGGTGGTCAGACCATAATTAGTAGCAGTAATGACCAAACCGTAAAGCTTTGGGATGTCGGGGATGGTAAATGCTACAAAACTTTGCGGGGACACCCCGATCGAGTCAGAACCGTTGCCTTTAGTCCTCAAGGTAATATCTTGGCAAGTGGCAGTTACGATCGACTTGTGAGGCTGTGGGATAGCAGCACCTGTCAATACTGTAACATCTTACGGGGACATACTGGCTGGGTAAAGTCAGTTGCCTTTGCTCCTGGAGGTAAAATTCTCGCCAGTGGCAGTGATGACAAAACTGTAAGGCTTTGGGATGTCAATACTGGTCAAGTTTTGAATATTTTGGAACATAGTCATGGGGTATGGTCGGTTGCTTTCAGTCCTGAAGGTAATATCCTGGCCAGTGGCAGTGACGATCAAACGGTCAAGCTCTGGGATATTCGCACAAGTGAATGTCTCAAAATTTTGTCGGGACATACAAGTTGGGTATTGTCCGTCGCTTTCAGTCCTGAAGGTAAGACCTTAGCCAGTAGCAGTAAAGATAAAACTGTGAAGCTTTGGCATGTTAGCACAGGTAAATGTCTCAAAATTTTGTTAGGACACACAAGCTGGGTATTGTCCGTTGCTTTTAGTCCAGAAGGTAAACTTCTGGCTAGTGGGAGTGTAGATCAAACGGTAAGGTTGTGGGATGTCCAATCCGGTCAATGTATCAAAACTTTGCATGGTCACACCCATTGGATAAGATCGGTTGCCTTTAGTCCAGATAGTCAAACTCTGGTAAGTGGCAGCGAAGATGAAACGGTAAAGTTGTGGGATGTTTTGACGGGTGAATGCTTAAAAACTTTAAGAAACGAAAGACCTTATGAGGGAATGAACATTACTGGTGTTACAGGTTTAACCCAAGCAACTATTACTTCTTTGAAAGTTTTGGGAGCAATCGAGAATTGACTTTCTCCCTGGCTTGACTTCGCTCCACTTTGTGTTGAGCCTGGAGCTAAGAGACGGCTTTTAAATTTATTCGTTGCATAAGCAGCATTTTTTCTAGCCATTGTAATTGACTTTTAATGACTTCTCAATTACTATTATCTCGTAAACTACTAAGTATTGAAGAAGAATACAGAATTCAGAATTCAGAATTAATCAGTGGGGGATTCTGACTCACCACTGATAGCGTAGCGTTAGCGAGTCATCGAGCGTCTTGAAGACCACCAAATTTTCAATTTGGTGGGAGTCTTAAACCCACTTATTCATCCGCCAGTCGTACACAATTCATTCTGAATTCTGACTCCTGACTCCTGAATTCTGTTTTGATAAAAATCAGCCTCAAATTAGAAACATTAAAGAAGAATTCAGGAGTCAGAATTAAGACGCTCGATGACTAGCTAACGCTTCTCTAAGAGACGCCAAAGGCGAACGCCATCAGTCGGTTATTTATCCGCCAGTCATACAGAAAATATTGCTGAATTCTGACGACTGACGCCTCTATTCTGTTCGATAAATTTTAATTCACTTCCATTAGACTAAATACCACTTACAGATTATCTAGCTCATTTTGTAACAACTCTAATTTACTGAGAAATACCTTTCCATATACACCAGGGGTAGAACCTTACTACTCCAAATGCAATTGTTCCTCAGAAATTATGAAACCAGAGAAACCCAAACGCAATCGTGGGCTGATACTGACTCGTGAAGGCTGGCAAAAGCTTGAGAATGCCAAACTTGAGTGGGAATTTAGGGAAAACAATGGTTCCAAATCTACCTTAGAAGAATTAAGCGAACAAGCTGGGATCACTCCTGTAACCTTTAGAAAGGTAGTAACTCGCGAAACCGGGGTTGACAAACGGACACTTGTGCGTTTGTTTATGATGTTTAATTTAGAATTGGATGTAAGCGATTATACAAGCCGAGATTCTCATTTAAAAGGACAGGAAGAGTTGAAGAACCCCAAGCGTGTTGATTGGGGAGAGATGGTAGATGTCTCTGTTTTCTATGGACGTATAGCTGAACTGACTCTGTTGGAGCAATGGCTCATTCAGGAACACTGTCGAGTCGTGGCACTGTTGGGAATGGGAGGAATTGGTAAAACCTCTCTAGCTGCCAAGTTATCACAAAAGGTTCAAGGATGGTTTGAGTACGTTATTTGGCGATCGCTCTACAATGCTCCCCCACTTTTTGACCTGCTGTCAAATTTAATTCAATTTTTCTCTAATGAGCAGGTTTTAGAAACTGACTTAGCAAAAACCGTAAATGGTAGGATATCACAACTACTTGAATATTTGCAACAACAGCGCTGTCTGATCGTATTAGATAATGTTGAGACTATTATGCAAACAGGCGCTTATGCTGGATGCTATCGAGAAGGTTATGAGGATTATGGCTTACTGATCAAACGATTGGGACAAGTTATGCATCAAAGCTCCTTAGTGCTGACTTCTCGTGAAAAACCCAAAGATATAGCCTCACTCGGAGGAGAAACACTGGCTGTTCGCTCATTACAACTCAGTGGTTTAGAGGTAGTAGCAGGGCAGAAAATCTTTGAAGCCAAGGGATTTTCTGGCTCAGAGTCAGAATTACCAGCAGTCGTCGAGCGTTATGCAGGAAATGCCCTAGCTTTGAAGATAGTAGCGACAACGATCCAAGATGTTTTTGATGGTAATATTGGTGAATTTCTGCAACATTATACGGCTGTTTTTGGCAACATTCGCGATTTGCTAGACCAGCAGTTTTCGCGCTTGGCAAATTTAGAAAAGGATATAATTTACTGGCTAGCAATCAATCGGGAGCCAGTTTCGCTATCAGTAATACGAGAGGATATTGTATCACCAATACCACCACAAAACTTACTGGAGGCTCTGGAGTCTCTGGTAAGGCGATCGCTAGTTGAGAAAAGCACAGCACTCTTCACGCTACAACCTGTAGTTATGGAGTATGTGACTCAGCGATTAATAGAGATAGTTTGTCAGGAGATTGAAACTCAGAATCTTGATTTGTTCAGGTGTCATGCCTTGATGAAGGCGACAGCAAAAGACTACGTGAGGGACATTCAAATTCGCGTCATTCTTAACCCAGTTATAGATGGGTTGCTCACTGTCTTGAGAAGCAAAAAAAACCTGGAAAATCAACTGACTCAAATTATAGCAAGGTCACGAGAGACATCACCGCTAGAACAAAGTTATACAGCTGGGAATATTCTCAATTTGCTTTGTCATTTAGAGACCAATCTCACTGGCTATGATTTTTCCGATCTGAGTGTTTGGCAAGCAGACTTGCGGTGTTTAAAATTGCACGATGTAAATTTCCAAAACGCCAATTTTGATAAGTCTGTTTTTGCTGAAACCTTCGGCGGTGTTCTATCGGTAGCCTTTAGCCCTGATGGCAAACTTTTGGCTTTGGGTGATACCAATGGTGAGATTCACTTACGGCAGGTTGCAGATGGCAGACAGGTTTTCGTCTCTAAGGGACATAGTAGCTGGGTTATATCACTTGCTTTTAGTCCAGATGGTAGAATTTTTGCCAGCGGTGGTGGTGACTATACAGTAAAACTGTGGGATATTGATACGGGTCAGTGCTTGCAAACTTTGCAAGGACACAAGAACGAGGTTTGGTCAGTCGCCTTTAGTTCAGATGGTAGCACCGTAGCGAGTGGCAGTGATGACCAGACTATTAAGTTATGGAGTGTTTCCACTGGTGAATGTCTCAAAACGTTTCTAGGCCATACTAGTTGGGTACACTCGGTTGCTTTTAGTCCGAATGGACTGATGTTAGTCAGTGGTAGTGATGACCAGACTATTAAAGTATGGAGTGTTTCCACTGGTGAATGCCTTAAAACTTGCAAAGGACACTGTGATGGAATAAGGTCAATTGCTGTAAGTCCAGATGGACAGATTGTGGCGAGTAGCAGTGAAGACCAGACTATCAAGTTATGGAGTATTGACGCTGGTGAATGCCTCAAAACTTTGTCAGGACATTCCAATGAAATATATTCGGTTGCCTTCAGTCCACAGACCGATCTTTTGGCAAGTGGCAGTCATGACCAGACAGTCAAGTTATGGGATATAGGTACTGGTGAATGTCTCAAAACCTTTCAGGGGCATACAAGTTGGGTATACTCGGTCGCCTTTAGTCCACAGGGCAATCTCCTAGCTAGTGGCAGTTACGATCAGACTGTTAAGTTATGGAGTATTCACACCAGTCAATGCCTCAAAACATTTCAAGGATATACCGATCAGGTACTCTCAGTCGCCTTTAGTGCAGATGGACAAATACTGGTAAGTGGTAGTCATGACTCTTCGGTGAGACTGTGGAATGTCAGCACAGGTCAAGCTTTAACAACTTTCCAGGGACATGATGCACCTGTTTGGTCAGTTGCTTTTTGCCCTGAGGGTCAAACAGTGGCTAGTGCTAGCGAAGATAAAAGTGTAAGGTTGTGGAATGCTAACACAGGTCAAGCTTTGAGAACTTTTGAAGGACACTGTGCTTTGGTCTGGTCAGTTGCTTTTTGCCCTGACGGTAAAACACTGGCAAGCAGTAGCGAAGATCAAACAGTGAGGTTGTGGGATGTGAGTACAGGTCAAACCTTGAGAATTCTTCAGGAACATAGTGCAGCAGTTTGGTCAGTTGCCTTTAGTCCACGGGGCGATCTCCTGGCTAGCGGCAGTCATGACCAGACAGTGAAGTTATGGGATGTTACTACTGGTGAGTGCAAAACAACTTTATCAGGGCATACGGCTTGGGTTTGGTCAGTTGCCTTCAGCCCAGATGGAAAGCTACTGGCAAGTACTAGTCCTGATGGAACAATAAGATTGTGGAATGTTTACACTAATGAGTGCCTTAAAGTTTTGCAGGGAAATACAGGTTGGTTGCAATTAGCTGCCTTTAGTCCAGATAGCCGGACACTAGCCTGTTGTAACCAAAATTTCACAGTTCAGTTATGGGATGTTAGTACGGGTCAATGCCTCAGAACCTTGCAAGGACATACAGGCAGGATTTGGTCAATCGCTTTTAATCCTGATAATCGAACTTTGGCTAGCAGTGGTGAAGATGAGACAATTAGACTGTGGGATGTAACAACAGGTAATTGCTCAAAAACACTCAAAGCAGAGAAACTCTATCAGCGAATGAAAATTAGGGGAGTTACAGGTTTAGCTCCAGCGACCTTTGCTACATTAAAAGTGCTGGGAGCAGTTGATTGAAAAAACTTGATGCTCGTGCTACAAGCAGCACTTTGATATTAGGATAGTCCCTTTTTGTTCAAACTCAGTATTTAAAATACTATCTAGGTCAAGTTCAATGCCATTTGAAACTTCGATATCGTTTTCAAGAAGTCTACTATCAAAATCTTGAATCAAAAATTGTTGCCCGATACCTGTAATTGTTGTGGTAGTAGTTAGACCCGAACCGTAAGAGGTCAAAGGAGATGGAATCAATTCGCCCCGATCGGACTGATTCGAGTAAACTTCTGCACTATTACCTTGGAGCAAGGTGTCATCTGTATCAACTGAAAATGATGGATTGAGCGTTAGCTTCTCTACAGTATTTCTAGATACAATAGGCTCAGATGACTTACCGTATACTGGTGGCAATAATTCAACAATCAAGGTATTTGCCAATACAGTAGAGACAATGTAAGTAAACAATTTAGTTGGTAACATGGATAGCATCCTTGGTGAAGTTGTTGACACCAGAACAAGATTTTTTTAATTTGTCTTAGACAGTAAGGCTAGCAATCTTTGGCAAGTATGTTCCCAGATATTTAGCTCTTAGGTGAGCAAGTGAATATTGACTCTCTCTTATACATATGTATGTGACTCTAGCGGTTTCAATATAAGTTGCAGTTCTTCATCTGAAATGTAATCTGCTTGAAGTGGGTTGAAGTATAATAATGCAGTCTCGTAACAGGCGATCGCCACGCGAACACACTCGTCATGAGCAAGTCCTGCAACCATCTCAACCGTTTCCTTCACATGTTCCACATCAGCACCGATACTACTGTGTACACGCAGACATCGAGTAGCAGATGTGCCTGATGGCAGCAAAGCCTCAACCGACTGGATATGCTTTTCTTTAATGCCTGTCGCTATCCGTTCCAGGGTATAGGAATAGCCAATGCAACCTATTGGATCTGGAGTATGTACACTCTGAGCTAAATAATTCCCTAATACCGTTGCACTAGGGGGAATGAGTGCTTCCACTACAGCCTCAGCTTTGTATCCCATCGACTGGATGTCGAGCAAAGCAAGTCGATCGTGACCCGTTTCTTCTACAGCTTTCTGTAAAGCCCACTGTGCTAAACTCTTATGTCCAGATGCAGCAAAGCGTTGAGAAGCTTCTTTTATGAGTCGTGGGTAAGAGTGAGTCATATGGTAAGAACCTGCCAGTTGCCACACCCAACGTGTACGGGTCAGTTTTGGTGGTCTTCGATCGCTCTTGACTGTGTGCCAAGCATAGGCGATCGCTCTATCTAAAAGCTTCTGAGTTTGAGCTATCTTCTCTGCATAACTCATATTTGAGGCAAAGCGATCGCCACTTTTTGCAGAAGTGGATCGATGCTTTTGAGTGTAATTAGCAGCCTTGAACGCTGTTTCATCAGGCACGAAACACGCTGAATCAGTTTTAATTAAAAATTCACTACGCATATTTCGTTTCTCACTTAGGGTTACTACAGAATTGGGGCAAGTCACTCGTGGCAATAACAAAGTTGTTGCGAAATAAGCTGAATAACCCATGAAATCCAGCACAGCAAGCATTTCACCAGATGGTTAAAATGTAGACAGTACAATGGGTTGAGCTATTTGAGGCGTTATTGGGCGACAATTCCAAAAAATCACCAGTCAAGTAACTAAATTGAACTGTGTTAAGTAAGTCGGTGCAATAAAACCAAACTGTGTAAATAAAAGTAAATAAGGCTCAAACTCTTTCTCCCCCTGCTCCCTGCGTTACCCGAACAATAATTATTGACGCCGACCTACTTACAGCTTAGTTTCGCTGGACATTCGCAAAAAAAGAGGTAGTTAAAGATGACTTAGATGGCGAAAAAATCCCATACCCTTAGGACTTATGTATTGACAGAAACCTGATTGATAAACGGCTTCATTCGTGTATAAGGTTTAGGGAAACTAACAGGAAGCTTTTATGTTATGACTAACAAATCGATTGCACACAGGATGTGTTTTATTACCATCCTGCATATTTAATTAGAAGCAACGCTTATTTTGATCGGATAGCGTCAAACAAAGTCCAAACTACCCTTTAGTTGCAGTGCTGGTGTAAGAAGCAAAGCATGGGCGCTGTCATCTGTCTTCCCTATCGCAAACCTCTGTGACAGAGGTATTCCACTTAGTGGCGAGAGAATTAGAAGTAAATACTCCTGCATCTCGTATCCTGCAAAAGTGCCTTGCTGGTAGTCAAAACCGTTCGGTAGCAGACTCAATGTGCAACCGAAGGAGTTAGTCGAGAGGCAATGTAGACGAATCTAAAGTTTCGCAGCATTGGTAATTGCTCATCTTACGCACCTTCATTTATGTGGTTGGTTGACTGATGCCTGTTGCAGTTAAGTTTGCTAACTTTACAAAACTTTTGCAACTCAAGATAAGAAACTTAAGATAAAGATAAGTTCTTTTTTTCCTGTGACATTTTCCCCTTCAAGTTTAAAGTTGTACATACAAATGTACTATTTAGCTTAAAAAGCTTGATACGTAAGCAATAGCGCGATTTTTTTTGAAAAACGTACATCTGTAAAAGTTGATTTGGCAAAGCATAACACCTTCGTGCAGCTTTGCATAAGTTTTCCGCGAATTAAATTTGGTAAGACTGTGCCTCCCCTTGGGCTTACTTTGCTCCCCACCGTACCCTTCCCTACGAGACGCCAAGGGCGAACGGCAACTAAGTTTAGAAAAACGTTAGTAATGTCAACCCTATTAACAAGAAATTTAGACATTATACCTGTGTAAATTACTTAAATAACCGATTGCTTGAGAATGGTACAAGATGCAAATTTTAGCAAAGTTAGCAAAACCTGTTATTTACATTTATTGTCGGCTAAAAACCGCTTCAGTTGGAACTTTGCCTAAAATCCACTTGAAAAACACAAACTTTTCCGCTTAAGTTTTCTATCTTAACTGGCTAAAACAAATGTTGAAATAGATAATTATACGCAAAGGCCTTAAGAGAAATACTCACTCTCAAGGCCTCCTAACACTAACTTACTCGGTTATGTCTCCCCGATTTATGCACAGGGGGTTTCCCCCTCTAATTTCGCTGGCTGCTATATGTACACATTCTGGACAACAATGGTTTTGCTTTCTGATTCCTTTTTAGTAAGGAGCCTACCCTTAGCAGAAACTTAATATGTTTTTTAACAGCATATTATGTCTAAGAATAAACATTATAATAGCGCTTCCGGGAAAAAAGCTAAAACTTTCTAAAAAGTTTCTTCATCTATGTTGATATTTTTATGACCAGCCCTTTCAATCTGGTAAAATTTCTCCTGATTTTTTCAGTTTCAAGCCTTGTTACACAAGGATTTAGTGTTAACGCAATCTAAAAAATCAGATGCTGCACAATAATGTAAAAAAGGTATTCGCTTTATAACTCTTTGGCGTCTCGCTCAGTCGTCAGTTTGACAGCTAGTTTTATGAAAACTACCCCACGCTAATACTGATTCCACCCACATAAGGTTGCACAGAAAACTGGGTTGTCCAAGCTTTCATAAAACAAGGGTTATAGACATTCAGGATTAAGAGCATACACAGAGAAAATTAGTTAAAGATTGTAGAGGCTCGAAATGACGAAGCGAACCAACTACTACAGCGATTTGTTAGTAGATTACTCCAAGCCGGAGCTAGTTTCTAATGAACTAGCAGTAAAACTACTTAGAGACGCAGAGATATATCTTTCTCTACGTAATGATACTTTACCTGAAATAACTCTAGAATACAGCTTAAAGCAAGTAGAACAGGAAAATAAATATTGGTGGCCAACCCACTGTGAAGCGCTACGACAAGGACGGGCAGACATTTTAGCAGATGAGTATGCCAATAATCTTGTGTATTTCTGTGCTGATGGACCTTTTTATGGCATAACCGCAGCAACAAGTAGAGAAGTAAATCGGTGGGCAATTCTTGCTCAACCAAGTGTAACAATAGCTTGGCCAATTATTATGTTCAATGGTGAAGTTATCTACTCTGAATGGAATTGTTTCGATAATGAAACGAACGAAGTTATCGCTAAGGGAAACGAAACTTTGCTTCGACGTGGACATCGAGGTGCGTGCTACTTAAAATGCGAGCAACTTAGTTTTTATCGCGACGTTTATGCTTCTGATGAATTGCTGTATTGGATCAGGCGTTGACCAAATGAGTTATCAGTGAAAACTTATAAATGAATGAAGAAAAAATATAATATTAAGCGAATTAGTTTCTGGATGTTAGCTTAACTGATGAAGAAGAATACAGAATTCAGAATTCAGAATTCAGAATTAATCAGTGGGGGATTATGACCCACCATTGATAGCGTAGCGTTAGCGAGTCATCGAGCGTCTTGAAGACCACCAAATTTTCAATTTGGTGGGGGTCTTAAACCCACTTATTCATCCGCCAGTCGTACACAATTCATTCTGAATTCTGACTCCTGACTCCTGAATTCTGTTTTGATAATTTAGATTAAATGATAAAGATTGAGACTCTACTGTAGTTCAGATAATCTGAGATGCAATCCAAGTGTATTTAATACAATGAATGAGGCTAAAGTTATGGACTCTAATTATTTATTAAATGGCATTGACTCTTATAATGTTAACATCGCTATTAATACGGCGATACTGACAAGTTTTGAAAAGTTCTTGCTTCAGTCCCAACCTTTGTTAAGCCATGTTTTTCGATTTATTGAGACAAATTATCATAATTCAATTAGTCTTAGAGAGGTGGCTGAGGCGGTCAGTCGATCCCCTGCCTACCTCACCGACCTTGTACGACGAGAAACTGGAAAAACCGTACTCTGTTGGATTGTTGAGCGTCGTATGGTAGAGGCACGCCGTCTGCTTATCGAAACAGACCAGTCGGTAGAGCAGATTGCTGAAGCTGTGGGCTATCTAGATAGACGCCATTTCGGTCGCCAATTTCTCCGGCTCCACAATACAACCCCGCAAACATGGCGAAGGTCGCATCGGAGTAAGAGCATCCCGTGTTGGCAAAGAGTCCCACAAAAGGCAAGCTCAAGCGAATTAATCAACCAGGAATCCACAACTGTAACTTTTGCAGAAGCTCAACGGTTACAAGCTTGTATCCAAGAGATTGCTGCGATTTTTAATAAGAATACTGTTGCTAATGAAGTACTGATGTTAAAAAGCGAAAATGGTTCGGTTGCAAAAATAGACAATGGTTTGATACACATAACCTTAGTTTCAACTTGCGAATCGTGTTGAAATCATTTTCGACTTTTATTTAAGTCTGGGAGATTTGCAGTTCAGTATTATCCAAGAATGATTTTTGAATTTCGACCAAAACCTGGTTTTTGAGTAACCCTGACATTGGTGTAAAAAGAACGAATACCCGCATAAATTTCAATTCTGCTTAAGGATTGAAATTTTTTTCTTCTGAAAAGTAGTATCTTTTTTTGATGAAAAACAAAACTCTGGTTCTGTTTGTGGTTAGAAACTTAGTTTTAGTTTTAATTTACTATTTAATAAAACTTATGCTTTCATCCCAGAACACATCATTAATTAAATTTTTGTAAAAAGCTACTCATGTTTAAAAGCCCGCAAAAAGCAGGGTTTTTTGCATATATTCTCAGATCTTGCACCTTTACGCATAAACCATGAATATACAAAAATAACGTCATTTATATTACAGTAAATCAATTTAATTTTCAGTCCTCTTATAGAGGACTTGAGCTATTAGACAGGGACTTTGAGTCCCTGGCTTGAGCTATTCGGACTGCGAAAAGCTTAACTACTGAGTAATTTTTATTTTCGATAATGAGGCTGGTGCAAGATATGAGTATATTCAAATTCCAGAATAATGTTGTAATTCTAAAATTTGATATCATGTCCGTTTGATTGCTTATTATCAAAAATCTCAGGGTCGGTCTTAATTATAAGTATTCATTCGGACTTGATATTTTTCTGAATAAACTGTTACCAAGGCAAAGGGAATGGTCCGCCAAACTTTCTCATTTCTGCAAAAAAACCACCTTGAGAACCACCATCTGGCAGTGTAGCCAAATAAACAGCTGTTTCTGCACCTTCTTCTACGGTCAAAGGCGCATCTGCTCCTCCAATATCAGTTTTCATCCATCCAGGAGAATAGTTATTGACTAAAATATTAGTGCCCTTCAACTCTTTAGCTAACAGACAAGCCACTCCATTTAAACCAATTTTTGACAGCCTATATGAAGGAGCAATAGAATAAAAATCATTACTTGTAAGACTTAAGGATGCCATTTCAGTAGATACATTGACAATGCGACCATAATTACGCTCTTTCATTAGAGGAATTAGTGCTTGACACATCCGCAATGCGCCTATTGTATTGACTGTAAATGACGACATAACCGTAGCCAATTTCGCTGTCAGTATACTGTTTTCTTCAGGCTCTTTTGTATAATTGATGCCTGCATTATTGACTAATATATCTACCCTTCCATACTGTTTATTTAACGCACTGACAAAATTTTGAACACTTTTGTCATCAATTATATCTAGAAGTAGATAGTCAACTTTAATACCTTGTTGCAACAATTTACCACGAGCTTCCAATCCCTGTGCTTCGTCTCGACTGGACATGATAACTTGAACATTTTCTAGCTTCGCTAATTGTCTGGCAATCTCAAAACCAAGACCTTTGGAACTGCCTGTAATAACTGCGACTCTTTTTTCTGTTTTCATGATTAGTTTCCGACACAAAGTACTATCTCACGCTCATCAATAACCTCAGCAGTAATTTAGGAGTGATATTCTACTCTATATGGTTATTAGTATTTGCATGGCTTTGTTAACTACAGGACTTATAGGACTTACGCAAAAACTCTCTGAAACTCTTATTTCTGGGTGCCCTCTGCATCGCGCCAGTTGCTACCCTACGAGAACGCTAAGAGCGGACAAGTCGGGGAACCGCAAGGGCGCACTGGCTTCTCTGCGGTTCGATTTTCCATTACCTGTGCGTAAGTCCTAACTTAGTTAAGCTTTATTTTGCAGATATGATAGGCTAACCGTTAATATCTTCTGCAATGATTTTGTCCATACAACGTTCTGCTAAAGCTGCAATGGTAAAAGAAGGATTTGTGCAAGCTGTAGAGCCTGGAATCAGCGCACCATCAACAACATAAAGTCTAGGGTAACCATATACCCGCCCAAATGGGTCACAAGCTTTTCCCATAACGCAACCACCCAAAGGATGACCACTTATAGCAGCAGCATTATTTTGAGATACAACAGTATTATTTTCGGGTGTTGATATCATCCCCTCTTGCGTTTTATGCCGAGGTTGTTTTCCAAAATTATTAAGCCTCCCATCGAGAGTTGTGAAAAGACGCTCTGTCTTTTTCACAATGCGATCGTCAGCAGCTCCTGGCCACTCCAAATCAACTCTATCTGTAGAAAAATTGTATGTAAACTTACCCTTTGCACGAGGAATACCTAAACCAAGACAAGATTGTACACCGTCAGGATTATTCCCCAGTTCAAGACTCTCTACAACTATAGGAGTTGGTCCATCAAGTTGCTCAATAACAGCACCTGCTGTTCCTCCATTACCTGTTAAAGAGCCTAAACCCGATCTAATTGTAATGTTATCTCCATTAGTTCCCCATTCTTTACCAACGAAGTTATTTAATTGAGGTAGTGAGTTTTTTGCTTTAGCTTTAACTAAAAGTTTAGAAGTTGCGACAGAACCAGCTGCTATAAATAAATAGCGGCAGGTAAAAGTTTTCTTCCTGATAAGTTCTCCTGACTCATTAATTTCATTACAGAAAACACGGTAATTTCCTTGTCCGGGTATTTTAGCAATATCCGTAACTAAATGTAGAGTTAGAACATTTACTTTACCTGTATTTTCAGCTTCAGGAAGATAGTTGTAATCTAAACTATTTTTTGCTCCACTATTAACACCCCACCAACATTGACCATTTATAATAGAAGGTGTTTTTGAGCCATTAATTTCCTGACGAACTACATCCCAATCTACAGCTAGATCTAGTAAAAAACTTGGTAAGCCTGCCTTGTTTGCATTCTCCATGAATAATCGGGTTTTACCATAGTAAGTTGTAGCTAAAACATCTTGTGGAATTGGTGATGGTTTTAACATTTTTTTGACTCGAGGATAGTAAATAGAATCCAGTTCGTCATAATTAACAACAGAATAATCAAAAACCTTATAGAATATTTCACGCTTAGGTTTGTAAGTAATAGCGTTGTAAACTAATGACCCACCACCAAAACCAGCACCATTGACAACAATAATTCCTTTTTCTTGTAGTGTCTCAAAAACTCCTGTATACACATCTACAGGATCGTTAAATACAGATTTTTTACTCAGCCAAGCAGCTCTACCGTCAGGTTTATCGAAAGTTGCAAAAGGATTTTGATTGGGTGTAATCGGCCAACGTTTACCTCGCTCTAAAATCAACGTGTTAATACCAGCTTGCCCTAATCGTAAAGCAGCAATAGCTCCGCCAAAACCGCTACCAATTACTATTGCATCTATATAATCATCGCTAGCACGAGTCCGATTGGGGAATGCAAATGAACCCGCTAAACCAGCAGAAAATAGTGCAGCACTCTGAATAAAGTAACGGCGCTTAAAAGGCTTATGAATCATATAATTCTCCAAAATTTGATGATGTCCAGGTTTATATAAAAGAAATTTATACTAATAAATTAATATTTTAAAATTACACTTTTTAAACTAATATTAAAGTTATCGAACAGAATTCAGCAATGTTTTCTGTGCGAGTAGCGGATAGCGAAGCGTTAGCGACGCAGGAGCGTCTGAATAACCGGCGTTTTTGCACCCCCACCAAATCGTAGATTTGGTGGTCTTTAATCAGTCGCTGGTCTGAATCCCCGACTGATAGCGTAGCGTTAGCGAGTCCTCGAGCGTCTTTATTCTGACTCCTGAATTCTGAATTCTGAATTCTTCTTCAATTTTTCTACAGAAAAAAATATCTATTTAACATACAAATGTCAAATGTATTGATTGCTGATAAATAAAGTGGCGATTGAATTTTAATATCTCAATTTTTTGAGAAAAAACAATCGCCTAAATGCAGGTTTTGCTTTTTGAAAAAGCAGGCTACTTGCTCATGGTTAAACCCCCGAAACTCTGATAGTGGGAAGCCTCCGCTCAGACTTATCTTTGCAAAGCTTTGGCTCTTTTATTTTTCACATCAAGAGTTTTTATTAAGTCCTTAATTACTTATCCAACTACTCCTGTTACTGTATTCATAGCTGGTTGTCGGAATCGCAATGAGGTATACCACCACCACAAACCATGTGATGCCTTCCACCATTCACCAACAGTCGCACGATCATCAAGTTTCTCAAGTTGGGGATTTTTGGGAAGAATAAAGTATATGACGTTTGAGGTTTCTTCTAATGACTGAATCTTTAAATCAGCAGGAAATGGTATTCCCATTTCTCCTTCAAATATCGATCTTGGATCGTTAAGGAGTTTTTGACGGAAGGCTTCATTAGTCCAAGAACGAACTATCCATAACGCTTGTAAACACTCTCTGTAAGCTCTAGCTTTGGTAGCGCCGGCAAGTCGATAGTAAAAATACCAAAAAGTATCAATGATTGGCCACCAGCTAGAAAACTGTTCATATCTATACCAATGCTCTTCAACTGGTGGAGTTGCAGGAAGTACAAAGTAGAAAGTCTTCTCAGGTTCTTCTAAAACCTTAACCTCTAAATTTGCGGGAAATGCGATTCCTGTTTCCCTTTCAAACACAAATTTTGGATTGGTAAGTATTTCTTGCTTGAGTGATTCATCATTCCAAATGCGGTCAATTAGCCGCGCTTGTAAAGCCTCATAATAAGGTCCAAAATTCGTGATATCTACACCTGACCAAAGCTTTCTAACTTGAGGGAAGTCAGTAGAAGTATTTGTTAGCGAAGGATTTGTGGTTACCATTTTTAGGTAGTTCTTTAAACTAAAAAAAGTGGGATTGATTGGAATAGTAAAGAGAAATTAAGTCCTATTAGGTGGATTTGGTATTACACTGGTTCAGCAGCTGGAACTACCAAAAGCCTGGGAATAAGGACGTTACCTGGCTGTTCTAAGATGAAACGAACACAACGAGCAATGTCTATTGGTTGCAGTACACCTCCTGAATAGATGAAATCCTTTTGCTGGTCTCCCCATTTATCGTATAAGCCTGTATCTACGGTGCCTGGGGCAATGCTTGATACACGAATGTCAGTTCCTGCAAGTTCCACGCGGAGGGAATCTGTAAAGGCCTCGATCGCAAATTTAGTACCGCAGTAAGCACCTAGTTGGGGAACTGTCTTTAACCCAGCAATACTTGAAGTATTAATTAAAAATCCACTACCAGATTGCTTGAAGTGTCGGAGTGCTGTGTAGCCAATCCTGTAAGCAGATTCTACGTTGACTCGAACCATTTGACAGATTGCTTCGATATCGACAGCTTCAATTGGACCTACAGTCATCACGCCTGCATTGTTAAAAACTACGTCAAGTTGCCCAAAAGTTTGGATGGCAAAATCTACCAATTTTTGTGGCAATTCGGGGTCTGTAATCTCACCGGGGACGATTTTAGCATGTTGCAAATTTGACGCGAGGCGTTCAAGTTTGTCTTGCGATCGCGCTGTGAGTACTAAATTCATGCCTGCTGCGTCTAGTTCCTTGGCAACTGCTTCGCCGATACCACCACTAGCCCCGGTGATAATAGCAACTTTGTTTTGTAAACTCATGCACTTCTCCTTTAAGTCTGTCGATGAATATGTTAATTTGCATTTCGCCGATTCTAATCTTTTCTCCCTAATAATCTGGATTAATAGCAGAAAAAGTGTAGTTACTTAGTACTTATTGTCTAAATAAAAATAACGAAAAGCACAATTCTTTCGCTATTGTTGTTGTTTGCAACCTTGAATTTACTTTAGTTTAGAAATTACAAAACATAATTGCAAGGGTTAAAATTTTGAACGAAGTTTGTATTCTTTCGGTTCTAGTGTCTGTCCAACTAGTCTTTAAACTCAGTTCATTCAATCCAAAAGTATAATTTTTAAACTCCCACTGTATTGGAGAGTAATGTTTTAGCTCTGACTAGTCATTTGATAGACAATAGTGTAGAGACAAAAATTAAAGTAGCTGATTATAAAATTAATAAAATTACTACCAGAATCTGCTGGTAATTATAATGAAATATACGTTTGAAGATTAGTGTATTAATTTTTGAATATAAGCCTATTCCAAACTTACATAAGATGTTTTTTATAAAAAAATCCTAATTTATTGAGTTTATATTTTGACAATACTGCGGACAATACGATGATTGTTTGTTCTAATTAGCACCTTAATAGGTTGATGGCTTTCTTGTCGATTCCCTCAACTCAAAATTGTCCGAAGTATTAATTTGGATAAGTCTATCTTTCTTGTAAAGATGATCCTTTCGGCTTGGGTCGGATGTCTAATCCTGGCACGCCAATATCTAGACGGAATATTCCTCCATAACCGTCTTCTGCTTTTATGCCGCCAGTCACGAATAACTGGTCGAGCTTCGGGCCTGCAAAAGCACAATTACTACTGGTGAGATTACCAGTTGAATATCGACGGATCAGCTTGCCCTCAGGATTGAGAACCTCCACTTGACCCATACCATAGTGAGCCACGTAGAGGTTCCCCATTGCATCTTGACATATCCCGTCGGGCTGATTGTCGATTTGCTCTCCCTGTTTGACAGGAAGTTCAGCAAATACTTTCGGTGGACTCACTTTTCCTGGTGAAAGTACGTTATATACTAAAATTTGATTCTTATTGCTTTCGCTAACAAAGAGCCGTTTCCGATCTGGAGCCAAGTGGATGCCATTGGCAAAAGCTAATCCGGTAGCAACTAAGTTAATTTTACCTTTAGAATCTACGTAGTAGATAGCACCATTTGGAGTTTCAGAGTTTGATTTGCCGGAGTCAGTGAAGTAAAAACTTCCTTCTTGTGAATCAATAGTAATGTCATTCGGATACTGCAAGGGATTGCCATTAAATTCCTTGGCAATCACTTTTAGCAGCTTACCATTGGTATCTAACTGCAATACGGAGTTTTGGGCAGCGACAATATGAGTCCCATCTGGCATGGTCTTGTGGCCATTCGCGCCTGGGACAGTAGCCCAGATTTTAGTAAATCCTTCAGGAGTTAAAACTGTGATTGTCCCGGCTTTGGTTTGGGAGAAGTAGAGGTTACTGGCACTATCTAAGACAATTCCCTCCGAGTATTTGTCACTTTGTATAACCTTTATTGGTGAAATGATGTATGCTGGCGGCAGTATTACTTCAGGACTAGCAGCTACAGCTGTATCTGCAAGGTGTGTTTTCTTTGCAAAGGTGGATATGGCGTCTGTGGTGGGATAACGGCAAGAAGCCAGCAGCAAAATTTGTACACAGTTCAAAACAATCAAAGAAAATTTAGCCATAATAGAAAAACCTCTTTTTGTAGTATTGGTTTTCTGAAATATATAAGTGCTTAAAGTTAGACGTTTTGGCTATTATTTTAGCTACATATTCTTGTATAAAAAATGATTTTTTTTATGGAAATAGCATTTTATATTTATGCCATTTGAATCTTTGTGTGGGTTCTCATTGGCAATTTCTGCACCTTTGGGATGGATAATGCGATCGCCACTGAAGCCGCCTCCAGTAATAGCAGTTACAACTAACCTTGTAAGCTTGGTAGTAGTGGAAAACTGATTAGCTTCTAGCTTTGCCATATTAGCTTCCAAATTGTCTACACGACCTTGTAAAGTTGCTAGTTCGATCGCAACCTCTTCTCGCAGTTGTTGCAACGTTAATAAGTCTTCGCGGGTTATATCAAGTCAGGTTAATCACTTATGATTAACGCATCTGTGCAAAAACCCCAAAAGCCTCTTTCCCCCTGCCCCCAGCTAAGAGCTCCCCTACCATCTAAATGATAAGTCTTTAACCGGACACGATATAACTCTTGTACTCGCTCAAGTGCTGCTTTGATTCCAGCAGCAAACTCATAACAGGTCATAGTTGTATGGCCTCGGTAAGTGCCATCAAGATAGCCTATGAATATCTTCCGCAATGATTTTCTGCATACAGCGTTCTGCTATAGCTGCAATAGTGAATGAAGGATTTGTACATGCAGTAGGGCCAGGAATCAGCGCGCCATCAACAACATACAAACCTTGATAATTCAATACCCGACCGTATTGATCGCACACTTTACCCATGACAGCGCCTCCTAAGGGATGGGCACAGATAGAGGCATTAATGTCTGTTGTCGGTGTTATGGTAGGGGTGGTAATAGAACCATCAAGACTTGTGTAAGTAACCTTTGCAGCTAATAAACCATCTCTATTTTCTTGTTCAGGCCAGTGTAACTTGACATTATCTGTAGAGCGATCGTAGGTGAAAAATCCTTTTGGTTTTGTCATAGCCAAAGTCAAACACCTTTGTGTTCCTGGACCACCAGACCAATCTTCCAGATTCATCAGACTAATCGGATTTTGAGTATTATTAATGTTTTCCACAACTGCACCTGACGGTCCCCCTTTACCAATCACAGGCTTTGGTAAATTTGAACGTTGGGCAACCATATCTCCATTATTATTCCAATTTTGTCCGACACTAGGTTTTAACCTAGATAATGTGCCTTTTTCTTTAGCCTTGAGCAAAAGTTTAGAAGTTCCTATTGAACCAGCTGCTAAAAACAAATAGCGACAGGTAAAAGATTTTGACTGAATCAATTCTCCTCGTTCATTAATTTCATGACATTTAACTCGATAGCCACGTCGCGGTAATTCAGAAATTTCTGTCACTATATGTAAGGGTAAAACCTTTACTAATCCAGTTTGTTCTGCTTGAAGTAAGTAATTGCGATCTAGGCTATTTTTTGCTCCACTATTAATACCAAACCAATGTTCGCCATTAATAGCGGAAGCAATTTTTTCTCCTGTGATTTCTTGACGAACTATATCCCAATCAACAGCTAAATCTAATAAACGAGTAGGAAAACCTGCTTTCTTTCCGTTTTTCAGTAAAAATCGTGTTGTCTCATAATAATCAGTCTTTAAAATGTCATCTGGCATTGGTGCTGCCTTTAACATTGAACGAACCCGAGGATAGTAAATTTCATCCATTTCCTTGTAGCTAATTGAACGAGGAAAAGTTCGATAAAATAACTCTTTATTGGGTTGGTAAATAATCGCATTGTAAACTAAAGAACCACCTCCAACGCCAGCACCAGCTAAAACAGTAATGCCATCTTCATTTAAAGTCTCTAAAACTCCTGTATACACATCTACAGACTGACCAAATAAATTTGTTGAACTTAGCCAAGCACTTCGACCATCAGGATTACGGAAATTAGCAAAAGTGTTTCCATCAGAACGAATATTCCAACGACGACCTCGCTCTAATACTAATGTTTGAATACCAGCTTGAGCTAAACGTAGAGATGCAATAGAACCACCAAAGCCACTACCTATAATTAATGCTTCTACATCTTCATAATTACTAGTAGCGCTAGTTCGATAAATAGGAGTTCCTACTGAAAGTGCTAAACCAGTACCGAAAAGGGCAGCACTTTGAATAAAACGACGACGACGATACAAATTATTAATCATATACCTTAACTCGAAAATCCGAATTATTTGATTGGACTCATTGACGTATTTATAAAACAGAAAACTTATATTTAATACCAATTATTGAGCTTTAAGCTATCAGATATTAAATATTTTTTGAAGCCAGTATCAATGACATGATGAGGCTTTTTATTTCAAAATAAACAGCAATAAACTGTATTTTTACTCCTGAAATATATTCAGCTGATAAACGAAGTATTTACCAGTATCCGTGTTTAATTTTTGGGAGAATTTTGTCCATAGCACGCTCTGCTAAACCTGCAATGGTTAAGAAAGGATTTGCACCTCCGGCAGAACCAGGAAGAAGCGCACCATCTACGACATAAAGCCCTTTATAACCGAATACTTGCCCGTATTGATTGCACGCTTTGCCAATAGGAACTCCTCCTGAAGGATGAGCAACATTCTGGTAAACAAACTCTGTTGAGGGTTGTTTCCTATTTTTAAAATTGGCATCGTCAAGGATTTTATACGTCAGTTTTGTAGCATTTATATGTTGTTTATTGTTGTCAAGGTATGAAGGCCAGTATAAGTTCACAGAATCTGTCCTTGCATCGTATTTAAAGACTCCATTAGCTTTTGGTATACCCATACCAAGACACTCTTGCGATCCTATAGGATTATTCCATTGTGGATAATTCATCAGGATAATTGGACTTATAGGATTATCATAGTGTTCAAGAATAGCACCAGCAAATCCTCCTAGATCTTTGATAGGTGGTAAATTTGAGCGATGGCCAACGGTATCGCCATTAGTTCCCCAATTTTTACCAATATAATCGTTTAATTTAGGTAACTGGCCTGTGGCTTTAGCCTTAACCAAAAGTTTGGAAGTACCTATAGAACCAGCAGCTAAAAACAAATACCGGCAGGTAATAGTTTTTGTTTCAAGAATTTGTCCTGAAGTATTTATCCGATTGTATGAAACTCGATAAAGTTTCTCGTGAGGTAATTGAGAGATTGCCGTTACTACACACAGAGGCATAATTTCAACATATTTAGTCTGCTCTGCTGAAGGTATGTAGTTGCAGTCTAGGCTTTTCTTAGCTCCACTATTGCAGCCAAACCAAATTTCTCCAATACTCGCAGAAGGTACTCTGGTTCCAGCTATTTCATCACGAACTACATTCCAATTAACAGCCAAATCTATTAGATAATTTTTAAATCCTGCCCTAGTTGCATGTTCTTGAAATAACCGGGTTGATTCATAATATTTAGTAGCTAAAATGTCTGCTGGAATAGGACTTGGTTCTAGCATTTTACGAACGCGATTAAAGTAAACATCAAGCAATTCATCATAATCAATTGACCGAGGAAAGACTTGATAAAATACATAACTACTTTTGGGTACTACAACACCAGCATTATTAACTAGTGACCCACCTCCAACTCCAGCGCCACACAATGGATTTGCGCCGTATTCTCTTAAAGTTTCTAAAACTCCTGTATATTTATCTACAGAATCCCCGAATAAAGTTGTTGAACTAAGCCAAGCAGCTCGACCATCAGGCTTACGATAAGTTGCAAAAACGTCTTGATTATTTTGAGATGGAATTTCCCAACGGCGACCGCGTTCTAGTACTACTGTTTGAATACCAGCTTGTCCCAAACGTAGAGCAGCAACAGCCCCACCATAGCCACTACCGATAACAACAGCCTCTGAATAATCATCGCCAATAGTAGCTTCACTACGACTAGAACTCAGTACTGAAGTTGCTAAGCTAGCACTGAATAGAGTGGCACTTTGAAGAAAATGACGACGGCTAAAAGATTTACGAAGCATAAATTCCCCACTTCACTATCGAACCTTTTATAAAGTAGTTGTAAACACTAGCTTTGGTGATTAAAGCTAAAATTTTATTTTTTTGAGAGTTATTATCAAGGCTGGGTAAATTTACAAGCCAATTCAACTTACTAAATATTTGATTTTGGTAAAAATTATCCAATAAACAAAGTTTTTGTTAAAATTAAAACTCTGTTTACATTAGAGATAAGCTAACCATGAAACAATTTATAAAATATGCTATCTAACTACAATGGTTAAAATTTTGGTTAAAGGTTGTATTTTTTGGAATTTCTTTTTTATCTCTATATAATATTTCTAAGTAAGGGTTACGCAAATTATTTGTACATTTTTCGGGATTTTTCAAGGGGTCTGTGCCTCCTAAACCTTTATCTGGCGGAGCTTAGAGGCTATTGTCGCCCCTTGAAGTCGGTGACAGAGTATTCAAAGATTTTTATTACTACCCCAGTTGTCAATTCCATGCTATGTTTAAAGACTGTAAAACTGGTGGTTATAATTTGGAATCAACCCACGCAACTGGACAACGATTAATTGCACTAATTTTATTGATTGCAATCGCCTACACAATTGCAGTTTTAGCTGGTCGCAAATCCAGAAAAATGGGGCTACAACAATATGTTGGTCGCCTTCAAGAATTTTAAAGTTATACACGCCGACATAGTACTTTTTGGATTGGATTATATGGGTGTTTATGGGTAGGTGCTATGGAGTTTTGGTCAGATTTGGCGATCGCACTTGTGCATCTCAAGCCTGGTAAACTACCCTATTTTCAACAGGGTCTACGTGCTATGACCCTTATTCAATCAGCCCTCTAGCCTCCTTGTCACCCCATCAGGGATTCGGTGCGTTACGCTGTCGCTAACGCACCCTACTGGACTGACACAGCTAAAATAGTGCAATAGATATGCCAAGATGAGGACTCGAAAGTGGGAAGAGGTCGCCGAGATAAAGTCCATCTGACGGTAGAACAGAGAGAAAAACTCGA
>NZ_JACJRQ010000042.1 GCF_014697355.1 Nostoc calcicola FACHB-3891
AGCGAGGAGAAACCTACCGGCTCGTTGAACTTCAATATCTATAGAAGTTTGTTTGGGTTCAAGTGTTGCACAAAGTTGATAGTGCTTTTCTATAACAGCATTCTTTCGCGGTCCACCACGTCCCTGATGCTGCGAAATTTCAACTACTTTGATCTCAACTAGCTGATGTAAAGGCAACCTACAATTCATACGTTCAGCAGCAAGGTGGGCATCTTTTTCACATTACCGCTGATGGTTCCTGCTACTACTCCTGCAACTGCCGTTGATGCTGAAACTGGTGAATATGCCATAGATCCAACTGGTGTAGAGACAGCATTAAAGTTAAAACAGAAAAACCCTAATGCTAGATTGTTCACCATCCGAATTGGTTATGATGTTGCTGTCAGTTTTGGTGGTGCGATGGAGCGTACTGCTGAATGATTTATGGCAAAGTGCAATGTCGAGGTTTAAAGACGCGATAAATCGCCGTCTCTACAATAATTAGTCCTTTGTAGAGACGGCGATTCATCGCGTCTCTTGCCTTAACCGAAGAGTATTGTTACAGAAATTATTCCCCCGCAACCCAGGCACCATGAAACCCATAAGGCACTCGCTGAGGAATTATCACCCGCGCTACAGGTTCAGCCGTGAAATCTTGAGCATTCACTACTACCAATTCTGAAGTATCTGAACTTTCATCGTGGACGAAAGTCATCAGCCAACCATCATCCTCAGCCGTTGCACTAGGACGTGGCGCAAACACAGCTTCACCGCCATAGCGTCCTTGCCCGTATTCGTGGGTTTGGGACTTTCCATTGCTGAGGTCGTATTTGATGATACTTTCAAATAAAGGTAAGGGGCTGTTCGCCATTTTGTTAGTGTAGCCATATCGCGTTTGCCGCCCCAACAGGTTTTCGTTGACGCGGGGAAATTCGGAAGCCGCATCATCTAACATTTCTTCACGGACTGTCCCGGTGCTGAGGTTAAATCGCCAGCGATACAGCCGGGGAATATTTGCATCTGGGTCGAGTTGCGAATCATCTGAAATCAAGACTGTGGTAGAAGTCATGCGACAAGCAATCAGCACTACTTCGTCTCCCTCTTCGTAAGCGTTGAGGGTATGGAAGACGTAGCAAGGGGGACTTTCAAACCAGCGGATATTACTGTTGTCACCATGACGTGGTAGAATACCGAAACGACTGGGGCGATCGCGCTCAAACATCATGATAGGTTCTCCCCGTTGCGCTCTTTCGGGGTTGAAAGTCATGGGTAAATCCATGAAAATGGTGTAGTTTTCAGTGATGGCGAAGTCGTGCATCATCACCCCAATTGGCAAGTCAATTGGCACTGTCCGCAACAGTTCCCCTTGTGGTGAAACCACACTATATTGCAGGTACGGTGGTGCAAACAGAGAGTAGCCAAAGAAGATCATTTCACCAGTTACCGGGTCTACCTTGGGATGGGCTGTGAAGGCAGAAACCAGCTTGCCATCATAGGTGTACTCGCCAATGGTTTCTAATTCGGGCAGCTTGATGGCGTGAGGACTACCCCCTTCGTTCAGCGCCAACATTTGACCAGCGTGCCACACTAAGGCGGTGTTGGCTGTATTTTTGCGGGGACCGTGGGGATTATCCATTTGTGGTGGTTCTAGCAACCCAGTCCAGATAGCCTTACCCGCTTCTCGTTCCTTTTTCCATCCCCTTGTTTGGACGTAGCGGTTACGATAAGTTGCTACACCGTTGCTAATTTCTACACCATGCAACATCCCATCTCCGTCAAACCAGTGATATTCACCGATGGGTGACCATTGAGGGTTAGGGCCATTGCGGACAAACATCCCGGATAATTCAGGGGGTAGTTCACCAATAACTGACAATTTGTCGATGGTGATTTCTTCGCGGACTGGGGCAAAATTGCGATCGAGATAGGGATTAACTGCTACTGTTGTCATTGTTTTGATTGATGAAAGTTAGAGAATTTGGTATTGTGATGAATGTGGGTTTTGCTGACTAATGACATTAATTGCTGTCTTCAACCAATCAATATAAGTCTGTTCTCTACGGATGACCAACTCCAGCACCAGCCTTTGCATTACCTCCTCGCGGCTGGCAGACTCATCACCGAGTAGTGGTAAATCGATATTTTCACATTTGGCAAGCTTTTCGTTTCGAGCCGCCAATTGCTGCTCTAATAGATGAATAATGATTTCATTAGGCAATCGATCTGCAAAGTGCAACTGAATCAGCATTGGTTCCCGTAGAATTGGTAAGGGTTGGTGAGTACCAAGCCATTGAACCAATTCAGCTTTTCCTGATTCGGTTATGCTGTAGACTTTGCGGTTGGGGCGATCGTGCTGAATTTCAATCGTACAAGTAATATAGCCTTGCTCAACTAGCTTTTCGAGGGTTCTGTAAATTTGTGCTTGGTCTGCTGGCCACAAATGGCCAATGCATTGGTCGAAGCAGCTTGTTTTCAGGTCATAGCCCGTCATTGCTTGCTGCTGAAGAAGACCCAGAATTACATGTGCTAGCGACATGAAAACGGTTTTTCCATAATTGCTGTTTACTCGATCGCTTCGATCGCTATACTTGCTATAAGTTTATGCTACTATATGATTAGTCAGATATGAAAGATGACCGCTATAAAAAAACATGTTAACTATAGTGTGTCCCAGCAAGAAAATCGATACATGCACTTCGGTTGATAAATACTGAAGCAGAAATTATTCAAGTTATTAAAGACTATCGTAACGAGAGGATGGGTAACATTGACTTCTAACACACTTTTACAAAGAATCCGTCAACATCAATATCTGCGTGATTTACGAAATAAATTACTATACCTTCACAAAATGTTGCTGGAGACAGAACGCATCGCCTACGAACAAATTAGTGGACGGGTATCAAGTACAGAACTCCTGCAACTCGTCATCGGTCACGAACAATTTGCTTGGCTACATCGGATTTCTGAGATGGTTGTGCAAATTGATGAAATGCTGATAGCAGATGAACCAATAGCCCTGGATGATTTGCAAAAGTTGATTGCCGATGTCCGCACGTTGATTGTGCCCTTAGAGACAGGTAATACCTTTGAAAGAAAGTATTATAACGCACTCCAGAGCGAACCCGCTGCTGTGTTGGCACATGCGGAAATATCAAAGCTTCTGATGTCTAATGTCCAGTAACTTCAGCATCTGGGAGGGGCGCACAGCTGTGCGCCCCTACTGTATGTATAAAGATTTTCGTGAAATGGCATAACACCCTGAAAGCGAAAAAGATTTTAGGGTGCTACGTTTTTCATACCATGAAACCTCCGCTGTTTGTGCGGGTTTCCAGCGTTCAGACTTTCCGCAAAATCTAAAATCTAAAATCTAAAGAGCCAAAAATCATCCCAGCAAGTAAGATAAAACCAATCCAGACGTTTTGGCGGAACATCTCACCATAAACAGGGTTAGGTAAATTTTGCTCCCTTAATCGCAGAGATTGCCAAACCCAAGCAATAGTAGCTAGTGCAAGGCTAATCCAGAAAGGTGGGTGAAGATTTATGACTACGCCTAAGCAAGCTAATAATAAGATTGTGCCAGCAAAGAAAATTCCAATAGCCGCAGGGGCATAATCACCAAAAAATAGAGCGCTAGAATTAACACCAATGCGGCGATCATCTTCCTTGTCGCTCATGGCATAAACTGTATCAAATCCCAATGTCCACAATACAGTTGCGCCCCAAAGTAGCCAAGTTGGTTGGGAGATAGTTTGCGTTACTGCACTCCAGCTAATCAACACCGCAAAACCCCAGGCGATGGAAAGTACTAGTTGTGGAATAGGAAACACTCGTTTTGCCCCTGGATAAAGTAGAATTACTGGCACCGCTGCTACAGATAACCAGAAACTCAAGGGGTTAAGATAAAAAGCCAGAACCGCTGCACAAGCCAGCGCCACTATAGCGACAACAATCCCAACTTTCACAGACAAAGCACGAGAAGCTAGGGGGCGATCGCGTGTTCTCTCCACTTCTGGATCGATATCTTTATCCCACAAATCATTGACAACACACCCAGCCGCACTTGTGGCTAGAGTACCCAATACAATCACACCAACCAGAGGTAAAGGTGGTTTCCCAGCAGCTGCCAAAAACACAGCCCACAGGGCAGGAATCATCAATATTAGTCGTCCTTCAGGTTTATGCCAGCGCAAAAGGCGGATAATCACAAGCCAAATTGGCTTTTCGTCACGTTCTGGTGTCGTTAACATAGCGTGGGGAGTGGGGAGTGGGGAAGAGGCAAGGGAGCAGGGAGCAGAGGGGAGGGGCTTCTCCCCTGGACCCAGCAAGAACTGCCCCTCTTCCTCATCTCCCCACTCCCTATTGTTTAATTCACAGATCTTTACATCTATAGAATAACGTTATTTGTTATTTGTAAAAACATAACCCCAAGTGGCAACTTTAAAAGCTTTTAAATAGTCACTGGAGTTGTAAGCAGTAGGGTGAATATACTTAGCTCAGTTAATCTCGACAAAACTGAGTGCTGAGTTGGGAGTTCCAAGTGCTGAGTATTTTTTAAGTTTTACTCAATACTCAACACTGAATACAGGCTAAACACCCCGCTACCGCCAACAGCACTCAGCACTGACTTTGAGCTAGTGTGTTGCAATAAATATCAGTGCCAGCTACCCCGACATACCACCGTTTGCCATCACTATTTAGAGAGAAAACTAGATGCAGAACGTCATTTCGGCTAGCTGGGAGAGTATTCCAACTCAACCAGTTGACCAACACAGGATTATTGCTGCCATTGACTTGGGGACAAATTCTCTACATATGGTAGTGGTAAAGATCGATCCCACACTACCAGCTTTCAGCATTATTGCCAGAGAAAAAGAAACCGTGAGGCTAGGCGATCGCAATATTGCCACAGGGGAACTCAAACCTGAGATAATCACAAAGGCGATCGCTGCTTTAGGACGCTTCCAAGAAGTTGCCAAAACTATGAATGCTGAAACAATCATTGCTGTGGCAACTAGTGCTGTGCGCGAAGCCCCCAATGGTAAAGATTTTTTGCACACCATCCAAGCACAGTTGGGTTTAAACGTTGACTTGATTTCTGGTCAAGAAGAAGCGCGACGAATCTACCTTGGTGTACTGTCGGGCATGGAATTTCACAACCAGCCCCACATCATTGTTGATATTGGTGGCGGTTCCACAGAATTAATTTTGGGGGACAGTCACCAAGCCCGCACTCTCACCAGTACTAAAGTCGGTGCAGTGCGACTCACTGGTGAGTTGATCGCCACTGACCCCATTAGCAATACTGAGTTTCAATATCTCCAAGCTTATGCACGCGGAATGTTGGAACGTTCTGTAGAAGAAGTGCTGGCAAATCTGGAGTTTGGAGAATCTGCGCGTTTGGTGGGTACGGCTGGCACTATTGAAACCCTGGCGATGATTCATGCACGGGAAAAGTCAGGTGCTATTCCCTCCACTCTCAATGGCTATCAGTTCAGTCTCAAAGACTTACGGGAATTGGTAAATCGGTTGCGGAAACTGAGTAACGCAGAAAGGGCTGCTGTACCTGGAATGCCAGAGAAACGGTCAGAAGTAATACTCGCAGGAGCAGTAATTTTACAGGAAGCGATGACCCTTTTGGGTGCTGAGTCGGTGACAGTCTGTGAACGTTCTCTGAGGGAAGGCGTAATTGTAGACTGGATGCTTTCCCACGGTTTAATTGAAGATAAACTGCGCTATCAAAGTTCAGTCCGGGAACGCAATGTTCTAAAGCTTGCTAATAAGTACCACATTAATTTAGAACATAGCGATCGCGTGGCTAAATTTGCCGAAAGTTTATTTGACCAAACCCAAGGTACGCTACACCATTGGGGAACCGACGAGCGACAATTACTCTGGGCCGCTGCAATATTACACAATTGTGGTCATTACGTCAGCCATTCGTCTCACCACAAGCACTCCTACTATCTAATTCGCAATGGTGAATTACTTGGATATACAGAAACTGAGATTGAAATCATTGCCAATTTAGCGCGTTATCATCGCAAATCGCCGCCCAAGAAAAAACATGAAAATTACCAGAGTTTCCTGACGAAACATCAGCGACAAATAGTCAGCCAATTGAGTGCCATCTTAAGATTAGCTGTTGCCTTAGATAGACGACAAATTGGTGCGATAGCCCAAGTGCAATGTGAGTATTATCCACAATTTCGGCAAGTCAATCTGTTGATTTTTCCATCCCAACTTGATGATGACTGTGCCTTAGAACTCTGGAGTTTAGATTATAAAAAAGGAGTGTTTGAGGAAGAATTTCGCGTGAAATTAGTAGCGACTTTAGAAAAGTCTACTGTTGCTAATTTCTCCTAGAAAGTAGTAAACAGGTGCATTCTATAGCGTTTATGCACCTGTTTAACATAGCATAAGCGCATAAATATACGTTTAGACGAAATAAATATAATTCAAGTACGCATTTCACACTTTCATTACATTTTCATCCTACTTAAGAAAGAATATATAAATCTCCTTAAGAAGTATTTGAATAACCAAAGTTAGCAATTAGAATATAGTTAACAGTTTCATTACTGTTAGGTTATGTTGCAAGGGGATATCTGGGCTTGAGAAACCGAGGTATCCTCATTTTTGTATATGTGTATTTATAAATATTTTGCACTTAACAATACTCAATTTTAAGCATATTACTTGCTCCACATTTAAAAAAGCACAGATCGTGTAGCTAAGTTATTGGCTAACGCTCAGCTTCAGGAGAGTACTTGCAAAAGTCATTCTTTTCGAGTTTTCGTTTAGGCTGGGTTAGTTTGTTAAGAAACGAAACCTAAGAATACATAAAACTTCATTTCTATCTTGAAAATAGGGAGTAGGGAATAGGGAGTGGGGAGTAGGGGGAGAAAACCTTTTGTATGTTTGGTTTTGGGTTTTTCGGCGATTAGTTATTTTCAAAAGTGACGCTCCTCCTCTGTCTTGTTGCAAAGAGTCTACGGCTGAAACCGCCACTCTGCCTTTGTGCTGCGCCGCTAAACAGATATAGATTTAACGTAGGGTAGCACAGCTGTGCTACCCTACCGAGGTATGTGTATCAACTTTCAAGCGAAATGCTATACCGCTGTGCTAAAAGATTTAAGGAAGCCTTATCTGTTAACTTTTAGCAATTCTGTATTCTTTACATTTAAAAGCACTTCAAATCAAGGCATCTAGCAGCTAGCATCAGGTGTTTGAAGCTACAAATAAGTATTTTTGCTTCACAAAACGACATAATTCGGTAAAATTGGGTAAAGCAATTTTTACGGTTGTTAAACAAAGGCACCTGCAAACCCATGCAACTGAAACTCAGTGCATTCCGACTTCCCTTCGCTCCTCTTTTGTTAATTGCCCCCTTTTTCCTATGGGGGACAGCAATGGTGGCAATGAAGGGAGTGATACCCCACACTACACCTTTATTTATGGCAGGTGTGCGTTTGTTGCCAGCTGGGGTATTAATTTTGATAGCAGCAGCATTTATGGGTAGACCGCAGCCGAAAAGTTGGACTGCGTGGCTATGGATTGCCTTATTTGCCTTGGTCGATGGAACACTGTTTCAAGGATTTTTGGCAGAAGGATTAGTCAGAACCAGTGCTGGATTAGGGTCTGTGATGATTGACTCCCAACCTTTGGCTGTGGCCTTGCTGTCGTTGTGGTTATTCCAGGAACGCATTGGTTTTTGGGGATGGCTGGGGTTAGGCTTGGGAGTCACAGGTATTAGTTTAATTGGCTTACCAGACGAGTGGATTTTTCATCTTCTGGACTCAGGTGCAAATATTACAATTGGTAACTGGCAAGATTTGTTTGCCAGTGGCGAGTGGTTGATGTTGCTAGCAGCCCTATCAATGGCGGTAGGAACAGTGTTGATTCGGTTTGTCTGCCGACATGCTGACCCTGTAACCGCTACAGGATGGCATATGATTTTGGGAGGATTGCCATTATGGGGAATTTCCTCAGTTGTGGAATCCCAGCAATGGCAGAATTTAGGAGCATCTGATTTAGTAGCTTTGAGTTATGCTACCGTGTTTGGCAGTGCGATCGCTTACGGATTATTCTTCTACTTTGCCTCTAGTGGTAATCTCACTAGTCTGAGTTCCCTCACCTTTCTTACACCAATCTTTGCCTTACTATTTGGTAATCTCTTCCTCTCAGAAGTCCTCAGCCCGTTACAATGGCTAGGTGTTTTCCTCACTTTAATCAGCATCTACCTCATTAATCAACGTGATACTTTAGCAGGACAAAATAACACGATTAATGTCAGCGAACAAGCCAACATACAGCACCCAGTTTTGCAAGCATCTGGTAAAAAAATTTAATCCTGTGGGGAGTGGGGAGTGTGGGGAGTGTGGGGAGAAAGAGAATTTATACTTCCCCCTCCTCCCACACCTCCCACACTTCCAATGCCCAATGCCCATAACAAATGACAAATAACAGTTAACATTTGGGCGTCTTGAAGGTATTGTAATATCGATGACTTCAAAAGCACGTTCAGGCTGAAACTTGCAATATGAGGCTATGCCGTTCCTCAATCCTGGTATTTACCTGTTTTTCTTGTCTGGGTTATTACGCAAATACCCCAAGCACAGCTACATCTAACCCAGTACCCGAAATCTTAGAATTTGCACAAGCTAATTCGAGGGTTTCTGCTACTCCGAATGTTTTGAGATATGGTAGTCCAAAATCAGATGTGCAGAGACTACAAACTCAATTAAAGCAGTTGGGATACTACAATGGCGTGGTAGATGGACAGTACAACGCCACTACGGAAGTCGCTGTAGCGAAATTCCAGAAAGTAAAGGGCTTAAAAATAGATGGTCTTGCTGGTCTGGCGACTAGGGAGAGACTGCAAGCAGCTTTAGCAGCTAAAAACCAGATTGTCACTTCTCCAATTGTCGCTTCTCCTGCTTCGACTCCCAAGCCAACTGCAAAACCCCAGCCAACTGAGAGAGGTTCTCTATGGTGGTTAATATTTGCCGTTGGTGTTCTAGGAAGTATTGGTGCATTTCTTTTCCTGCTGAGGTGGTTTCGTCAGGTCAAACTACTGCAAAAATCGGAAATATCAAATAGTAACAGTTTGAATCAAGTTAAAAAAGACCCTCTTACAACATCTTCACTAGAGAATTTAACTACTCCACAGACAGCTAAGCTATCACCTACTACACAATTGCTGCTACCAGAAAAAACTTCCCGTCTTGCTAAACTCAATATCATTGACGAATTAATTCAAGACTTACGCAGTCCTGACCCGACGAAGCGCCACAAGGCGATTTGGGATTTGGGTCAGCAGGGGGATTCTCGGGCAATTCAGCCAATGGTTGACCTGATGATTGATGCTGATTCTCAAGAAAGCAGTTTAATTTTGGCAGCTTTGGGGGAAATTGGCGCTCGCACACTCAAACCGATGAACCGTGCTTTGGCAATGTCTATGCAAAACGAAAGTCCACAAGTACGGCAAAATGCAATCCGTGACTTGATCCGTGTTTATGACATGATGAGTCAAATGAGTCAGATATTGTGTCATGCGCTAGAAGACCCAGATGCCGAAGTGCAAGCAACAGCACGATACGCTTTAAGTCAAATGAATAGAATACGTGCCTTGCCGGAACAACAGAATATACCAGAAGATTCACATAGTAATTTTTGAAGAAGAATGCAGAATTCAGAATTCAGAATTCAGCAATCTTGACGCTCGTTCGCGCAGCGTGTCGCAGACAAGACTCGCTAACGCTTCTCTACGAGACGCCAAAGGCGAACGCTATCAGTCGGGGATTCAGACCCGCGACTGATTGAAGACCACTAAATCTACGATTTGGTGGGGGTGCAAAAACGCCGGTTATTCAGACGCGACGCTCGAATACTCGCTAACGCCCCGCTATCGAGTACTCGCTTTCCGCGTCGCTATCCGCCACTCGCACAGAAAACATTGCTGAATTCTGACGACTGACGCCAATATTGCTGTTCGATAATTCGTAATTAAGAGGATATTTGGAAAGTATTCGATAAGACATCAAAAGCCTCACGACCTAACCCCCTGCCCCATTCCCTAAGAAGGGAATGGGGGTTTCCAAGCCTCTCTCTCTACGGTATACACACAGGTTTCTTAACCATACAGATACCTCGGTAGGGTAGCACAGCTGTGCCAATACTTGTCGGGTTTTGGGGAAAAGGGGAAGGTGGGGTCCCCTCTGGGGATAAGGGGAAGGGGAAAGGGAAAAGAAAAAACCTTTAACCTTTACCCTTTAACCTTTTCCCCAAACCCAATTACGAGTTAAAAATGCACAAAGCGAGCAGTATTGACAGCTGTGCTACCCTACGTTAAATCTATATGTATCAGGATTTTCGTGAAATAATGAGAGGCATCTAAAGTTTTGGATACCTCAGCCACTACTTTTAAAACATACTCTAAAAATATTTCAACTGGACTTGAATTTTAGTGTTTGGGCCTGCTACTAAAAATGCTGCTTCCCCAAATTTGGGCGCTCTTGTTTTAATTTCTGGGTTGCTAGAAAATCCAAAACCTTCGACGGGAATACCAAGAATATTACTATTGAGAGTACGGTCATTATTTTGATCGTGCATGATAGCAACGGCATAATTACCTGGTTTTAAGTTCTCAAAGGTAAGCAGCAAAGGAATATCACTAATCTTGATACACTGGCTTTGTAAAACGCGATCGCCTTGGTTAGGAAATCCTTGACTGTTAGCAAATATACTCGCACAAACTTGTCCTTCTTTATTCTTTAATCCATCAATTTCCACGGTGAGTTTGCCGTTATAATCTGCTTTGGCAGTAAATGACCATACCAAATTTCCCAAGACTGCCAACAGCAGCATACTAACTCTCAATCCTCTCACCATAAAATTTGTCCTTTGTCATTTGTTATTTGTCATTTGTCATTTGTTATTTGTCCTTTGTCAGTAGTCATTTGTCTAAAACCAATGACTAATGACTAGTGACCAATGACTAATGACCAATGACAATTATAAGTGTTGATCTGAGTTTTAAATCATAGGTAATGTAAACCAGAAAGTTGCCCCTGCTTGGGGACTGCTATTAATACCAATTTCGCCACCATGAGCATTGATGATTTGCTTGCATAGATATAACCCCAATCCTAAACCTACAGAATTGCGGATGTTACTACCCCGGAAGTAAAGTTCAAAAAGGCGATCGCTTTGTTGTTGAGTAATACCCACACCGTTATCGCTCACAGTACAATAAATTTTGTCATCCTTAGGAGTAGCGTTAATTGTCAAAAGCAATCCTGGGGGATTGTGTTTGAGGCCATTGACAATTAAATTAGAAAAAACTCGCCATAGTTGCGTCGGATCGGCATTCACTAATGGCAAATCTGCGGTTACTAAATTTGTCAAAGTTGCTTGATTCTGTACCAGCAACGGCTCTAAATCTGCGATCGCCGCTTCGACAATCGACAGTAATTGTACGGCTTGAAGTTGTAAAACAATACCTTGTAGCTCGCTAACATGAGCTTCCATCAACGAATTAATTAAGTTAAGTTGGCGATCGCTACTTTGAATCATCCGCTCTAAAATTGAGCGTGGCATAGGGATTGAGGAATGCGAAGAGGCAGAGGGGCGGGGAGCAGGGAGCAGAGGGGAAAATTCTCCCCCGATCCCCTGCTTGTCCCCTATTCCGTCACTGTTGAGCAAATTCTTCAACACCATCAAAGTACCCAGTACTGGGTTGCGTAAGTCGTGGGAAACTGCATGAAAAAACACTCGTAGTTCTTCTTCAGTTTGTTTGCGTTGTGTAATGTCTTCAATTAAACCTTCATAGTACAGCAATTTTCCCTGTTCATCACGGACTGCGTAGGCTTTTTCGGAAATCCAGACAATACTGCCGTCTCGGCGATAAATTTGGGACTCAAACTCGGAAACCCTGCCATACTTTTCCATCAACCGCACAAATTCTGCTCGGCGGCTTGGATCGACATACAATTGGTGTTCTATATCTGTGAAGTTTGCTGTCACTTCTTCTGCTAATGAGTAGCCATAAATACGTGCTAAAGCAGGATTTGCTGTAATGTAACGTCCTTCGGGAGTGCTTTGAAAGATACCTTCAACTGCATTTTCAAAAATGGTGCGATATTTCGCTTCTGCAACTTTAAGTTTTTGGTACGCAGATTCCAGTTCTTGACGGGCGAAAAACTCAGAGCGTTGCAGGCGATCGTACAGATAAACGCCAATATCACATATTGTACAAAACCAAAAAATGTATAAAATAAACGTTACATTATATATTTCTGGGTGTTCTGGGATTGGTGTTTTTAGTCCAAGTATCGTATTTACACCAAAATAGTAAATCAGCACAGCTGCTTGAGACAACAAGTGAAGAGTGTAGCAGACTGGCATTAATATAGCTTGACTCAAGAACAGCAGTGACCAACCAATATGATCGGGTAACGCGAAACCCCGGAGGGTTGCAAACAACTGTGATGCTAGACCAATTGACCAAGAAGAACCCAAAAATAATAAATCTGGACGATGACGACCGAATTGAGTTTTATGTAGGGCAAAGCAAACAAGTATATTTATGAGCATTGCAAAATTAATTACAAGGCTTCTAGGTTGAATTAATCCTGGCAGGTTCTTGAACTCTTGGAAAGGGAAAAACAAGCCATAAATGTCTCGTAGAGTAAAAGACAACAGACAAATCAGCGCCAGCCACAACCATAAACGCAATCTCTGCCACAAAAATCGGTTGCGCCAAGCTTGGTAAAGAATAGTGATTTCATCTGTTTTTGGTGCAGAAAAGGTTTTTCTCCACCATTTTTGCAATGTTGTAAATGGGGTAGCCATCTGGGATTGCTTAGCATTCCTTTGTAATACTTAGCATATAATTAGCTAGTATTTACTCTCCCATTTTTTGGGAATTTATGGGCAATTTGTTGCAGATGAAGTTGCTAAAGGTAATGTAAACCAGAAAGTTAAGCCGCGCTTGCGATTATTAATCACACCAATTTCGCCGCCATGTGCTTTGATAACTTGCCGACAAAGATACATTTTTAAGCCAATGCTTGTGGAACAACAATCTTGGGGATCGCGGACATAGAGATCGAAAAGGCGATCGCATTCTAGTTTACTCATAGCTACACCGTCATGTTGAATCTGAGTACGAATCATTCCCGCCTCAACGCTGGCACTCAGGGTAAAATTTAATCCTGGTGGATTATTTTGCAAGCTATGTGTTACTAAATGCGCCACCACTTTCTGCAACCGAGTTTTATCTGCCATCACTAAAGGTAAATCTGCGGGAAGCAAGTTCTTCAGAGTCGCTTGATTTTGTGTCAGCATCGGTTCCAACTGAGCGAAGATTTCTGTCAGTAGGGTGCTAAACTGCACGAGTTCGGGTTTAATTTCAAGACCCTCTTTTTCACAAGAATTAATTTCTAACAATGAATTAATCATCGTCAGTTGGCGATCGTTGCCTTGAATCATCCGCTCAATGATTGAGCGAGATACGGGAATTGGAGATGAAGAAGACGCTCTTACGTGGGGACGGGGAGACGCGGGAAAAGATGAAGATGCAAAGATGGGAAGATGCTCTGAGGTGGGGAAATAATTCTCCATGTCCCCGCGTCCCCTTCTAAGAGCGTCTTCCTGTCCCCCACTCCCCACTCCCTGATTTAACAAATTCTTTAACACCATCAAGTTACCCATGACAGAAGTTCGTAAATCGTGGGCAACTGTGTGCAAAACTACATCTTTGATCCGATGCAGTTCTTCAACTTCTTGGATTTTCTGCTGCAACTGGGCTGTACGTTCTCGTACTTGGTGTTCTAAATTAGTGTTGAGTTGTGCTAATTTTTCGTAAATCCGGCTTTGGTGAATGGCGATCGCTACTTGTTCTGACATTTGCTGTAACAAATCAATTTCTATTGGCTGCCAATGACGCGTTGCTGAGCATTGATTGGCAATTAAGGCACCAAATAATTCTTCACCTAGCATAATTGGTACAGCTAAAGCAGCCTTTGTTTCAAATTTTTGACAATGTGTTGTGACTTTGGAAGATAATCCTGTTTGCGTTATATCTTCAATGACACGCACAACATTATCTTTGAGGAACTTTCTTAATTCTTGTATATAAGCTTCATCATTAGTAGACCAACCTGAAACTGATGGATATTTGGGATCTACTGATTCGGCAATAGTTTTAATTCCTAAGTTGGCATTATTTAAAGTAATAAAAACCCGATCTGCTTGCAGAAATTGTCTGACTTCTGTTACTGTGGTTTGGAGAATTTCCTCTAAGTTCAGCGAAGACCGAATTCGCACTAGGGTTTCTGCCAACAAGCGATCGCGTTGTGCTGACAGGCGTAATTTGGCTTCTACCTGCTTGCGTTCTGTAATATCGTGATGAAGTGCTAGTAGGCAAGGTATACCATCCAAATCAATAACTTCGGCTGAAAGCAATGTTGTAATTATCTTTCCACATTTTTGCCGAAATTCTATTTCTAAATTCCGGATAACTCCTGTAGCTTGTAATTCCTGTATCAATTTCAGGCGATCGCCTGCATTAATCCAAAAATTTAAATCAAAAGAAGTTTTCCCAATTGCTTCATTTCGCTCATAACCTGAAAGTTTCACAAAGCTATCGTTAACTTCTATGAAGCGTCCTTCTTTGAGGGTACTAATGGTAATTGAATCGGGACTGCAACTAAAAGCTTTAGCAAATTTTTGGGCAAAATTTTGCAGAGCAATTTCTGCTTGTTTGCGTTCTGTGATGTCTCGAACGATTGCCAATATCTCGTCTTGACCACTCACTACCAACCTCGCTTCATAATCTCTGATTCCCAAAGCTGTTGGTAGCTGATATTCGCAAGTTTGTAAAGTTCCAGAGTCTAAAGTTTTAGCGATCGCTTCTCGGCTAATGGCCGCAACATCACTCGGCAATAATTCCTGCAAATTTCTTCCTACTATTTCTTCTCGATTCAGTGTGACATTTGCTCCCTCACTTTTTAAATCGAGATATTCGCCGTCGCGGCTAATGCGAAACATCAAATCTGGAATAGCAGACAAAATTGCTTTATAGCGCGCTTCACTCTCTTGCAATTTTTCTTGGGCTTGTTTTTGCTCTGTAATATCCATGACTAAGCCATTCCAAAGCAAATCGCCTTCTTCTTGTAGTTCTGCACCAGAACTACCTTGAATCCACTTCAGTTTGCCACTGGGGGTGATGATGCGACCTTCCCAATGCCAAGGTGTAAAAGTATTCTTACAAACAGCTATAGATTCTGCAAAAGCTTTTATATCCTGTGGGTGAATCAGTTTGCATAACACCCGAAAGTCTGCTTGAATAACTTCTGGTTCTATTTCATACAAATCTTTACAACCAGAACTGAGATAAAGCACGGACACAGAAGCATCCTGCCGTTGCAGAACTTGGAAAATAACTCCTGGGAAATTGACAGCACTTTTTGATAGCAGGTTAATAACCTCTTGCTGACAATTTGGTGTAGACAGGGATTCTACAACGATTTCATCCACTTTTCGACCCTTTATAGACAAGTTATTAATGTATAATTAGAAGCTAGAATAGCCAATCGAGCAGTTTTGATTGTGTTAGCGATCGTGTTAACAAAATCAAAACTGCACCTTCTTTCAGAGTAGTTCGTGAGCAGGCGATCGCATTCACCCAATCGGGTGAACCATTTGTTCCAGGGAAGATAAAGTGGTGAAAAAGTTAGTTATGATTAGTGACTAGCAACACTTTTTTGACAAGCTGCTCATCTTGAGTTAATTCCTATAACTTCATATTGACAATATTTTCAAGAGTATTCAGCATAGTTATCATGCTACTAGCTTAGAATAATTTAATTTTATAAATAGCCCAAGCAAGTACTTCTAAAATTTGCCTGAAAAATATTTCATCATTGAGTGCAAGAAAGGATTCGTTAATAATATACGACTCCTATTTTATGGCGTGAAAAAACTCGCCTTCAACTTGAAAAGACTGATTTCCTATTCCCTACTCCCAACGCCACTTTACGGTAGTTGCTCATTTGGGGAACCAAAAATACCGCAGTGGCTTCTCCCTACTTACCTAAATAAGTTAAAAAATCAAAGCAGATTACTATATATGCAATTAATAACTATATAAATAAACAACTACATAGCATTAAAAATAAATTATTAAGAATAGATTATTTTGATTACTCTAATGATATGTAAAAGTAATTCTTTGGCTAAGAAACACAAAGCTAAGTAGTGCTACAGGCTTGAGTATGTAATAAGCCAAATTACTATTTATCAACACCTGCCTTCTTTTAAGTACAAAATTGAATTAATTGGTATTTAGCAGTACTTAAAATTTAAGTTTTTGTATCAACAAGATACCGTTTTTGGGTAAAAAATCGGAACTTAACATTAATAGTCTTAGGTGAAGGAGTACATCTACTGAAGCGATATTTGTTTGAAGTCAGCTGGTTATAAAATAAAGTTTGTTATGGTATTAACCGCACGTAGATCGACGTAAATTTGGCTAATAAGAAAAAAAAATCAAACGCCATAACCTAGTCAGAGAGTAGTTTTGATTTCATCAGAGATATTCGATCGAAGAAACTACTCTTGACTAACTTTACTAAAAATTAATAAACTGTACTCGCTTATAAAAAAGCGAATTTTACTACTCTTTATAGTAGTAAGATCGCTTAATTCTTCGTGTGCAAATATATTGGCATACAGTAATTTGTTGTTCCCTGTGTGCTGCTAAGGAGACTTAATGAAAAAGCTTCATTTAGGTTCGATGCGCTCGACCATTTCTTCGGCGCTTAGCTTTGCAATGACTCTGGGTATGGTCGTTAATACGCCACTATATGCTCAAACCCTCACTTCCCAATCCACTCCATTAGATCATCTTAAAGCCGCGCCTCGACCCGTATTTAAAAAAGGCAATACTCTGTTTCCTTTGGGTCAAGCGCATTGTGGGCTATCGAAAGAAACTTACATTGAATTAGCTGACTATTGGGGATATGGACTACCAATAGACAGAGCCGATTTGGCAAAAGTTGCCCTAGCTAATCCTGGCCGCTACCAACCTGTAGTCATGGTAGGAGAGGTGTATAGATTTTATGATAACTACGATGGGCGTCACTCTTACCTTCCCAAGCTGCCAGCGAGTACTTGGTTACATGACAAGAATGGAAACATTATTCTCAACGGTGGTCGAGCAATAGTCAGTCCTGCTGCACCAAATGAGGCATTTCAAATCATCGGTGACTTCTATGGAAAATTGATAGGTCCATTAGAGAGAACTGCTGCACAACCTATCAAAGTAATCCTTAACCAAGGTGAGAGTGGGCTTTGGATTCCTGGTGACAACGATCCTGAACTGTACTTCGGACAAGATCCTCAAGTAAAAGCTGACTTCAATAATTCCGGTCTGAACGACTGGTTTGCCTATATATCTCGCAACAAAGCACGACAGGAAGGAGTACTTAAACAAAAGCTATTTAGTAGCTTGCAGTCTCGACCAATGTACTCTTGGTATCAGGAACAATACGGTACTGAGCGTGGTCGCTGGGCTGGATGGGCATGGTATATGTTCAAATACGAAAATTTCCTAGACTCTTATCGCAAACCAATCGTATCTGATTATACCGCGCCAGAAATGTATTACAACTTTCATAACTCTGGTTGGACTGGTATAGAGTACAACACCGGAGTGGCGTGGGACGCATTGACGCAAGCGTTGAATAATATTTCTGGGGCAATCAGTCTGGGACAGAAGTTTACTTATCCTTGGATAAGCATGGGTTGGGAAGGTTACACAGGTCAACCAATCTCCAGTCCAGATACCTTTATGGGTATGATGAAAACTTACTATACGGCAGGAGCCATCGGGTCTGTAGGCGGGTATTTCGTATGCAGTGGACCATTGTGGGAATCACTCAACTACAACAAGCCCATTGGTGCGACAACTCCCACACTGATTCGGCAGTTAACAATACAAGGTCACGCCCATGCCTTGTTCTCACATTTAGAGGAGTACTTGCGTAAGGGCGACCTTTTGCCAGGGCCAAATGTGCATCCCTATCAAAGTTGGACTAAGGTATTGCCAGCAATGGAGTTTCCGGCGGAAGGTCAGACACAGCAATTACAAGGTAGATGGGGACCTGTTACTGTACCAACCGCTCGTGTTTTGGCACGCAAAATTATTGGCGAAGACCGTTGGCTAGTTACTGCTTGGGCGAATGTGGGCAATGACCGCGATGTGAGGGTGAAGATTGATAACAAACTGGGAACTCTGACTTTACGTGCTAGAAGGGCAGGGTCTGTGTATGTTGTCAAACTTGTAAATGGTCTGGTTCAACAGACTTTAATAGATTCTGATGCCATGAACCCGACTAAGTTCTTATCTCCATAAGATCAAAATGGCGAGTAGGTACAGACGCAATTAATCGCGTCTGTACGAGAGTAGGGTGCATTTCTTTTTGATGAAATACCTGATACAGATACATAGATAGGGGCGTACAGCTGTACGCCCCTACAATCGATTCATCTGTTGCAAAGATTTTTGGAAATGGTATTAGTTGTAGGATTTTCCTGTGATTAGCTGCAACCTCCTTAACTACTTGAGTCATACCCCCATTGCATTGGGAGTGCCGAATGCAGTCGGGTAGGATATCAATCCACAACAGTCTCTACCTACAATTTCCGTTGCTTTATGGCTTGAGCTGGATTACCCACATAAATTGTCATGGACTCTAATGAACTACTAGCTACTCCCCCTAAGGTAAGCACTGCTCCCCGACCAACAGTGACTCCCGGGCCAATTACTGCCTTGGCTGCAATCCAACTACTCTCTTGAATATAAATCGGTGCAGTAATCAGTTGAAAATCAGGATGGTTCCAATCATGATTACCAGTACACAGATAAACGCCTTGAGATAGACATACATGACTTTCAATGGTGACTAGAGCAAGGTTATCAATCCAAGCATCTTCTCCAATCCATACATAATCGCTAACTATCAATCGCCAAGGGAATTTGATGCGAACTCCTGGCTTGATACGAACACCTTGACCAATTTTTGCTCCAAAAGTACGAAGTAGGAAAACTTTTAAGCCTGACATGGGAAGCAAGCGACTTTGTACTAAGGGTGAACCCAAGAAGTACCACAGAAGTTGCTTCCAATAAGGTGCGCCAGGAATATAATTACCGACTGTGTAGGAATCTAGACGCATACTAGAGTAAATCAATAACAGACTGAAGACTGGTTCCTGTACGACCTGTGACAATCCAAAGTATGGAGCGTCCTAGATCGCGAATAATAGGAGAAATACTTTCTTTTCTTGATTGATCTGCATCTGAGAGTACAGAAATTGGCGTAAAGGCGATACCTTTGATACCAAAAATCATGGTGGCGATCGCCTTTGCTCTAGGCATATGAAAATCTGAGGTAACTAAATAAACATGTTGTATACCTTTATGCTCAAACTCAGGAACAATTGTAGTAAAGTTTGTAACGGTATCAACAGCACGATAATCTAAATGAACACGACTGTCTGAAATGCCAGCAGCTTGAAAAATCGGTCGCGCTATTTCAGGGGGAGTACCAGAGGAAACCCAAACTTCCAAAGCAGGATACCAACGGGCTATTTCGGCTGCTGTCTGCTCGCGGTCTGTCCAAGCACCAAGAGTCAGAATAGCTTGTGGTTGGGGGGCTTGGTAGTAGGCTATAGCCAGACGCAGGGGAACCATCAGCAGTAGCGAGAGGAAAGAACTTGCTATAGCTAAAATCAAATATTTTTTGCGTAGCCAATGAAACTTTCTCGTCATGCTTTTTCTTTTAATTGTTCGGCTTCAATCAAATGAATTGCAAGAAGAATTTCTGCTAATACACGCTCAAATGCATAATACCAGCCGCGCCAGCCATCAAGAATCCCACCCTTGAAAATCAGGCAGTAGAAAAGGATAATGAAAGGAGCAAGAAGTTTTTGTTTGCGGATGCGATCGCCCCAACTTAGTTCGCTCATGGGAGTATCCAATAATTTCTTGACTTCAATCACCATGTAGCGATCCTGCGCCCATAACCAACGGCTAAGAGGTTTGCGATCGTCGTGGTAAATATAGCCAGATAACATTGCTGATTCACCTTTAACTTGTAAGAGTTGGGTATGACCATCATCAATGTAAATAGATTTATTGATTCTAAAAAGAACCTGTCGAGGAGGAAGTATTGTACCCCTTAGAGGTTTACCGAAAACACAATATTTGAATCTGATAAAATAACCATCTATAGGTGAATCTTCAGGTAATTCCTTGATTTCATCAACTAGCTTCTCTGAAACAATATAATCTGCGTCTAGAGATAGTACCCACTCAGAGTTAATTTGAGACAAACCGTAATTCCACTGCGTAGCATGAGTATCAAATTTTCTTTGAAATAATTTAACTTGAGGGTAAGATGCGATGATTTCTAGAGTTTCATCAGAACTATAGCTGTCAATAATAATAATCTGATTTGCCCAAGTTAGTTTTTCTAGTGTTCGCTTAATATTAGGTGCTTCATTATAAGTTAGAACTAATGGGGTGATTTTATCTAGCATAAATGTAAATACATAAAAAATTGCAGTAAACTAAATTTATTGATTCCTAGAAACTTGGAGCCAATAATTTAATTAATTTATTTGAAACGAGCGTATTTTGGATTAACCCTATGCATGAATGCACGACGCTTGAATAATGAAATTGTTTGATTCTCACTCGCGTCTGAAGTCGGGGGCTTGAAACCTTTTTGAGATTATAGATTTTAATCCAAAATCCAAAATCCAAAATCTAAAATCTAAAATTGTCTCGGTCAAGAATTTTTACAGAAAAGTAGGTAGAAATTCTTTTTGGAGAACAGTTTGATAAATTTGTTGCATTTGCAAGGCTGTTTTTTCTAAAGTGTATTTTTCCGATATAAGTTGACGAGCTCGCTCACCCATTTTTTGAGCGATTTGGGTATTATTCAAGTAATCTTCTAAAGCTTGGGCGATCGCTGCTACATCCAAATCAGGAACGTAACCTAGTTGGTTTTCTTTGACAACAGAAGCTAGGGCTACACCAGGAGTCACTAAAACAGGAACACCTACAGCTAACGATTCTAAAACTGAGACAGCAAAGTTTTCCGAATGAGAAGTCAGAACAAAAAGGTCAGAACCTTGCATCAATATATCTTTGGTCTGGCCTTCGACAAATCCCACAACAAGGGTGCGATCGCGCAATCCACTCTTAACCAGCAAAGATTCTATTTCAGCTTCGTAATCTGGAGTGCCATTACCTGCAAGTATAAAAGTAAATCGGTGGTGAGTCAGTTTGCCGAGAGCCGGAATCAGATACTCTAAACCTTTTTTATAATGCAGCCGAGACAAAAACAAAATCACAGGTTCGTCTGGGGGTATGTTAAACTGTTGCCGCAGACGCTGACGAGCATCAGAAATTTGAGTTGGTAAAGATATTCCCAACGGTAGCACAAAACTAGGTTTGTGCAGTCCAAGTAAAGATACTTCTTGCTGTTCCTTCTCGGAAGTGAAGTGGATCATCTGACTGCTGTCAAGATTTGCTTGTTCTATAAGTTTAAGATAGGTTTGCTTTTTACGTGTACTTTGTTGTAAAGACCACTCACATAGTAAGCCATGTGGAGTGACTACGTAAGGAACATTTTTCAAACGGGCGATCGCCATTGCGATCGTTGATGGATAGGAGAAAAGAGCGTGGACATGTACAAGCTCATACTGAGAAATATTTTGCCAAAGCCATTGTGTCAACTCACCAGTAAACGCATATTCTCTGACAGCTTTGATATTGGGTGAAAACCGGCGGAAAAACCAAACTGGAACATGATTGTACTGAATGCGCTTGCAAAGCGGAACATCAAGTAAGTTATCACCATCATCGTTAGTAGTGGCAATTTCGGCATTGACATTAATTATTTGTAATGCCTTTACCATATCTAAAACAGCTTGACTTGTGCCACCCCGCACTTTTGTAATAGAAGGAATAATGTGGAGAATTTTCATTAAAAATAAATCAAAGGTTAGGATTGATTATACATACAGAGAAATTAGATTTTCTAATTATTAATCATAAAGAATAAACACGTAAATTGTCATAATTATCCAATTAAATTCTATGCAATTTGTGGATGAATAAACTGTTTTCGTTACCCCCAATTTCTGTGAATTTGGTTGTCTTTAAGACACTCGCGGATACGGCGGTAGCTACTCCGAACTGATTGATTCTGACTCCTGAATTCTGAATTCTGAATTCTTCTTCAATTTTGCATTCTTTGCCATAATAAGTACTTATTTTCGACATTATCCAAATCAAGTAAATACTTTCCCAATGATAAATACATCAGCAGTGAAAACACAGGAAAAGATAGATTTCCTAAAAGAAGAGCTTCTGAAAAGCTTCCTACCAAAAGACCCGCCAAGCCAGCTATAACAGTACTAGTATGCAAAAAATAATTAGATTTTTTATGATTTAATTGATGAAGTTCAAACATCATCTTCAAACATCCCAGCCCCATCAGGACTATAGGTATAAATCCCATCAATCCTGTAGTGTCTCCAGCAGCTAACCACGAATTCTCTCCAAAAACCAAACGTCCTCCCTGCAAGGGAGAACCAAACAGTGGGCTACTCATAAAGCCACTCCACATACCAGCCCAAGCTTCTTCACGTGTGTTTCCACCTGAAATGAACCTATTGCTTACTGGTGTGTTTTGGACAATCGCATCTGGACTTATAAACCAAAATATTACGCCCAACAAAACACCAACAAACAAGCCTAAACGTAGTAAATAACCAGATCTATTACGATAGAAAAATAAAATCGAGCTGATTCCCATAATTGCGCCAGTACGAGAACCTGTTAGAAATAAAAAGTATGCAACAACAAGTAAAATAGCGATCCAAAAAACTTTGATCGAGTTCCATTTTTTATGGCTTTCAATGAGAAACATGAAGCAGGGAATAGTGCCTGCTAACAAAGCAGCTGCATGTTGGGAACTACCTGTAGTTCCCAGGAACCTGCCTTGCACAAATGTCATTGCGTGCATATCAAATCTTCCTTGATAAGCGCAGGCAACAGCAAAGACAACACCAGCCATTGCAAGTGACCAAACACCCAAGCGGAAATTGTATTCATCCTGCAACCACCGGGAAGGCCCTAACTTAAACATCAGCACAATTGCCCCAAATGTAGTTAGTGCAAGTAAGGCAAAACCTACGTCACCATAAACTAGAATCTTCAAAAAAACTGCCACCTGAAATGCGATCAGGTAATAGACTGGCTGTGGAATAATTATCCGCCGCCACCCGTTTTGTGTTTGCATTCCCAGTAGGAGCAGCGAAGCGAGGAGAACTATAGTTAAGGGGCGACCCATATCGCGCAACTGCTGCAAAGGAAAAACTAAAGCTGGTGGTTCCTTTATCCACTGATCTTGAAACTTTGCTAACGAAGTTGCATAACAGCAAAAAGCGAATAATAGCCAAGCTAAACGTCGAGAACGTCGAGCTTTATCCAACATAAAAAGACCGATGACAATTCCCAATATGCCATAAGGGCTAAAGATGAGGTCAAAAAGTTTGCTAATAGGATCTGAATTCATGGTTGAAAATTCATGCCAGATTTTCAGTAACCAGATTACTTGTATTTTGCTTGACTGTTTTCATCTGGTGTGCATTGTGTAACAATTCCTGCCAACGAGTTGCCCAGATATTGGCAGCGTAAGGAGCTGCTAATTGTTGCGATCGCTTTCCCCAAGTTGGTAATTCAGCATAGTGTTGGTGTAAAGTCAGCATTGCCTTAGCTAAAGCTTTTGGTTCTTCTTTTGGTACAATCAAGCCATTATACCAAGGTCGAATTATCTCGACAGCAGAACCACAAACATCAGTACAAATAATAGGTAACCCAGCCGCAGCAGCTTCTACTAAAGCTAGCGGCCAAGGATCGAATCGACTGGGCAAAACAAAAGCTGCTGCCGATCGCCACACAACTTGCATTTCTGACGGTTGTAAAAATCCTCGATTCTCGATTCCTGGTTTTCCCAAAAGATGTGATTCCAATGCTCCTTGTCCACAACATACTAAAGTCCAAGGATTGGATACTTGAGAACGGTAAATTTGGTAAGCTTCTACAAGGACATCAATTGCCTTAACCGGAACATAGCGACCAACAAATAAAAATGAACGCGGCCATTGCGACTCAATGCGTTGTTCCCACAATGGAGACCAAACATCATAATCAATGCCATAAACTCCATGCGCTATATTTGCTGGGTCAATTCCTAAGCGTGAAGCATATTGCCAACTACGTTCTCCGGCAACAACAATGCTATTTATACATTGCAAGTAGGAGCGGAGAAACAAAGGGGCTAAATGTTGTTTCCACGTACCCCACCAAGGGGTATCCATAGTCATAACTAAGGCTGTTTTAGATAATTGGGAAGCAAACGCCAACTGACGATAAGGTTTATGCAACCAACCACAAAGAACAACCACATCTGGAGATTCCGCCAACACCAAACGCTTGATTAAATTTGCATCTTGTCTTTCTTTGATATCCAAAAGTCGGCAGGGAATATCCTGCATCAATCGATCGGAAAATGCGGTTTCAGTAAGAGCTTGAAAGCCAATGACAAATACATCAATTTCTGGTGTTTGATGCAGAGCTCGCCAGCAGGCTGCCATGTAACCAGAGATATCAGACCAGCAAAAAACAACTTTTAGAGCCATGTTTACTTACGACATTGAATCCCAAGTTCATTCTCCCACCGCTCCACATCTTCTAACTTGCTAAAAGCAGAAATACCAGAATCTCCTATGTAAGCTCGACGGATATCCTTAAACCCCACCTTTTCAAGTTCAATGGAAAGTGATTTATAGTCCCACATCCAAAGGTGCTGACTTCCACTAATCCATTCTTGGAAAAAAGAAAGTAAGCTACGTTGCCGATGTTCTTTTCCTAACCAGGTCACACGCATGAATTCTAACGCAGCTTCAGGAGATGTTGATTTGACATACTGTTGAGCCATAAATTCTAAATCAGGCACAACCAAACGAAATATCCCATCAGGTTTAAGATATCGGTAACAGTTTTCTAGAGACTTACGCAGGTCTTCTAAAGTTAGATGTTCCAAAACATGCGAACAGTACAATAGTTCAACACTATTGTCAGGGATGGGTAGCCCTTTTACTATGTCACCATACTTCACATTTTGTGGAAATCTTCCAAAAGGGCCAGAAGGCACTAGCTTCCCCACTACAGGTAGCTTTTGTAAGCGCAGTGCAAGACTAGAATCAAAGTTCAACCATTGGCTAGGGGCGCATAGCCCACTACCAAATTGGACATATTCTGCCTTCTGTGTTAAAGGCATAGTGGTTTTGTTATTTGTTAATAGCATTAGGCAAATTGTTTGAATGCAGTTATTAAGGTGTCTACACAGCGCGACCAAGTATATTGCGCCGCATGTTTTTGTCCTAAGTGAATATATTTTTTCCGAAGATGTGAATTGCGATCGAGTTCTATTAAGACATCTACAATCTCGTCTGTTGCCTCTGGGTTAACTACAATACCCGCATCTCCAACCACCTCTGGCAAAGAGGCTTTATTAGCTACAATAGCTGGAGTCCCAGCAGCCATTGCTTCTAGTGCAGGGATGCCAAATCCTTCATAAGGAGAAAGGAAGAGGAAAGAAGATGCTCCCCGCATCAAACGTGGTAAGTCTTCATCTGGAACTTTACCAAGTAAGGTCACATGTGAGTGAGCTTTAACTGCTTCAACATAAGCAGTTTCTGAGTCACCAGCCACAACAATATGCAGATTACTTTTGCGTTGACGCAGAGTATCAGCAACAGCTAAGACATCATCACCTCCTTTTTTCTGCCGCAGGCCTCCGACTATAATAATGTACGGTGCTTCTATAGGACTTTTCCAGTCAGCAGGATTAGCTGAAGCAATGTCAAAGAAAGATTGCTCAACACCATTTCCCACAACCACAATCTTTTGTGGATCTGCACCCAAAAGTTCTACCATTCTTTGTCGGGAAAATTCTGAGACAGTAAACACCACCCGACATTCAGATAAAGCACGCCGAACCCAAAGCTCCCACTTGTAGCGAAAAAATCGGTGATGCCAAGTATTTGACCAAGGTAAATTAGTTTCAAATGCTTGTATGTCGTGAATCGTAACAGCGACGGGGCATTTTGAGACCGGAATATAAGTTTCCATCGGAGCGTAGAGCCAGTCAGCCCGATCTGGCAAATATTTATCCACACGCGGGTAGTTAAGTAGTTTCCATGTACGCTCAGTGGAATTTTCTACTGTAGGGAAAGTACGCTTAGGTAATTCGCGCAATGGGCTGAGTGGATCGAGCTTACCATCGCTTCCTAACCATTGTTTGAAGAAAAGCAACTCTAACTCAATCCCGCTTCGTTCTGCAAGCCCAAGCAGCATCTGGTTCATATGCCGCCCTATTCCTGTGCAGGGTACATAAGTGCGAATGGGATGAATATAAGCAGTTAATTTCACAAAACGCCTTTTATTATTGTTTATTTGTATACTTCATTATTTAAAATAAATTTTATAATATTTTTCTAAATTATGATATAAAGTGTTGAGGAAGCTTTGCTTTTTGATACTATTAATGGGAGCATTGATTAAGTAATTTAATCCCATATTTCCATAAAACTGCAACCGCTTGAACATGGATTTTCTTCTTAAAAAATATTGATAAAACAAATAATTATTAGGCATTAAAGCATTCAATCTATAACCTGCCCAATGTAGAAGAAATATTTGTTTTTTATGATCCAAACCCCCGTAATCCCACAAATAGTATTTTCCATCTTTCGAGTAAATTTTACCCGATAGTCTTGCCCACCCGTTTTGACATATACCTCCAATTACTTCTGCAAAATGCCCATAGCGCACAGGCTTCATATCGCAGCAATAGTTAATGAAGGCTTGATCTGTATTTCGAGGGTTGAGTTGATCTCGTATTTTCAATGCACCTTCTGCTAAGAACTCAAACTCTTCTATTGAAAATAGCCCCTTACGAGAAGCCCAACGACCAGAGTTAAAACCACGCCCCCGCCCCTGTCTTAACAATTCTTGACGAAATGTTCCTTGTTCGTAAACTTGATCGATCGCACAATCATAATGTAGAAAGTCAAACCCAAGGGTTTCTACTGCTTCAATAAAGGGTTTAATATCTGCTAACAGAATTTGCCGAGCATCTAAGTACATAAAATAATCTAGTGGTCCCCAAAAAGCTGCATAGCGTCTGAACCAATAGGGGCCAGTAGGGGTATAACCTAGCTCAAATGCTTGACCAATCGCCTCCAAACGAGAAAAAGATGAATCAGTATATACTTCAAATTTATAAGTATTACTTAATTGTAGCAGGCGATCGCACTGGTCATTAAAAGGAATCAGAATCAGCTTTAAATCTGGGTTGAAGGTTCTAAAGCTATTGAGAAAAGCGATCGTCCAATCATAAACTGCATCATTCGCTGAAAAATAGACTCCAATATTCTGAGAATGAGTCATATCAATCAATATATTTTTCTATATTTACGTAAAGCAAGAATCCATTGACTAGGAAGGATCTCACGAATTTTACTAATAACGTTTTTCTGCAACCAAAAACTTTTGTATTCATTAATAAAATACAACTCTTGCTGAAAAGATTTACCAAAGTATTTTCTGCAAATAGACCAACGCTCTTTAGTAAAACTCAATAAATCTCTAGACACTCCTCCCGATCCATCAAATTTAGAAATAACTACAGGAACTTCCTGAAACTTATAGCCAGCAACGTAAACCTTGGCCAAAAAATCATGATCTGCACACCAAGTCAAGAAAGTATCAAAGGGATATTTAACTTGTAGTTCTCTTTTAACAAAAATACTCTGATGGCAAGTAGGTATTTCACGCCATATTATAGACAGATCGTATGGCTGTCGCTGATAGGTATGATACCCATATTTATCATTAACAATATATTCAAATTTGCCATAAGCAACATCCACTGAATTATCAAGGTATTCTGCAACTTGAGCCAGTGTATCCTCTGCAAAGAATTTATCCCCGCCATTCATAAAAATTATCCAGTCCCCAGTAGCTGCCAAGGCTCCTTTGTTCATGGCATCATAAATTCCAGCATCTTTTTCACTAATCCAATAAGATATATTTGCATTATTTTCGTGTAGAAAATCTACCGTACCATCCTGAGAACCACCATCAATGACGATATATTCCAGGTTTTGATAAGTTTGAGAGATAATATTTGAAAATGTTTCTTTTAGCTCTTTCAGTCTATTGTATGTAATTGTAATAACAGAAATACTTGGTAATTTTTTTTCCCAAATCTTCGGATTTCTGAACACTTTTATTTCATTCATGCTTGTTTCTAAATCACCTCAGCTATTTTTAATAATTGAGCTAGAGAATCTATATTAATTAACATATCTTCAGCCATGCAATGAGGATCGTAAAATTTTTCTGGTTCTTCTCCTTCTCCGATGAGGTAATAATAATCAAGTTCCATATTATTAGACAGAACCCAATAACAGCCATTTACATAATTCGGTGAAAATAATTCAATAATTTTAGTTCCAGGGGAACAAAAAACGAGATTGGATAAACCAGCACCATGAGGAGCCACAATGACAGACGCAGACGATAGAACTGAAGCTTGTTCCGCCACTGAAATTTTTTCTAGAAAAATAACTTCAAAGTTCAATTTGTTTAAAAACTGAACTAATTCATCCTCATTGATAACTCGACGAAAGGCAGCGCGATCGCGACTTATATAAATAAGATTTCCTTTGCCTACTTTTTTAATAGAATCATTAACTAGAATTTTTGTTTTGAGAAAATCACAAGCCCATTTGGGGATATTACCTGTCTGTCCTGGTAGAGAGGGTACAACTAATTGTTTAGCTTTGATGTGAGGAAATTTCCGACTTTCTATAATTTTTTCTTCAGGAATACCTAAAATATCTAATGTTTCTTTCTGGAAAGAAAGATGTAAGCTATTAACTAAGAATTTGTCTATATGACTGAACTCAATTTCCGCTTGTTTGAGTAAATGAATGCGCGGTAAAACGTCAAACATCCAGTGAAAGTATCCTTCACCTCCAGCAGCCGATAAAACAGCAACAGTTCCATCTACGTAATGTAGATTTGGTAATCTCCAAGATTTGAGTATTGAATGCTCACTTATATCTGTACCAATTTCAAAAGACAAATCACCCAGTAACTTATCATCTGGGCTTATAACAGTGCCGTTATGACCCCATACACGACCTTGTGGTATTACAGTAACAAATGTTTCTGGATATTCATGGGTAGACTCTATCTCAAATTTCCAGTGAACTCCATCTTTTATAGTTTTAGGTAATTTTCTACTTATGGAATTATTAGGATATATCCTAATAAAACTTCCTGGACTTTGTTTGTTGTTTTCTTGTAAGTTTAATAGCCAATAATCCTTAGTTTCTTTATAAAAATCTTTTGGATGACCCAAAATTTCCGAACTTATTGGTAGCTTACGAAGCAAATTTATACATAAAAAATATATAGATTTGATGATTTTTTTTAGCATATTCAAAAAGAAAACTTAAAAATCACTCTTTGACAGGTTTTTTAGCTAAAAAACCTTTACTTACCATGTCATGTTCTGTTGTCAGTATTCCTTTAATAATTAAGCTATTTCACTAATCACTAATCTCTTTCAGAGCTAGTCTTCTACCGTTTTGTCCAGCTTCATGGAAACGAGATATTCTGAAGCCATATCTTAGACCTAAATACAGCGAATATATCTTTGACGATCTCCAAAAAGATTGAGGTGAAATAGTACCTCGAAAATATGCCAGCATAGTTTGCGAATAAGCTAACCCTTCTACTAAACGCAAGAGATAATCTTCTTTTAAACGATTAGAAGGTATTAAATGAGTCAGCTTGAGCGATGCAAACAGCCCTGTACCTAAACCCATATCGCAAGCTGTAAATGCTAAATCTGAGTCCCCACAGGATGTAAGCATTTTACCCTTGCGATCCATATCTGCTCGTTTAGGACTTTTACAAACTAACTCGCTGTACTTTTGTGTAACAACCTTGCGAACACAAAGCCCAGCCCCGCATGGCGTTGTTTCATACTGATCTACTAAATTAGACCAGCGATCGCTCTCAAACTCTCGAATTGCTAAATTTCCTAAATAAGGTTTTGCCCACGATGGAGGTGTTACTTCAAATTCAGGTTTAATTTGTCCACCCCAAGCACCAATAAATGGAAAATCTTTACTAATCCGCCATGTGACTTCTAGATAGTTTGAATCTAAAACGTTATCATCATCGACAAATACTATTACTCCAGCTGTAGCTTCTCGAATTCCTCTAAGTCTAGCAGCAGTCAGTCCTAGTTGTTCTTCTCGAATATGACGAGCTTGCGGATGCCAACTTAAATCAATTTCCGAAGCTAGAATTTTATTACTAGCATTATCAACTAACAAAAGTTCCCAAAAATCTTTGGGCAGAGTTTGAGATTTCAGTGCTTCTAAAACCCTCTCTAAATAGCTAAAACGAGGATTGTGGGCACAGATAATTATACTGAGCGGTAGTTCCATACAAAATAATTTTTGGCTTTGTTTTAAAATGCTGAGTGTTCAAATTCTAAACAACCTTTTTCTACCTTACGTAACCAAAGAAGATTATCAACTTGTCCACCAAACTTCCAGTTACCACTGGCAAGAGCTTCACCAATTGTCCTCGCTACACCTTCAAACGCAATACAATCATGGAATGCAAGAATACCTCCTCCTACAATCCAAGGAGTTGCTTTTTCGTAATCATTTTTGGCTCCTTGATAACTATGGTCGCCATCAATAAAAACAAGGCTTAGAGGATACTCTGTAAAATCTGAAGGTGTAAGTTCCTGACTATTTTTCCTGAGCATAGTGATGTGGTTGGCTACTGCTCTTGTATTATTTTTAAACTCAGTTAATGTATCTCTTTCACCCTCTGGCATAGTTTGATTTTCCCAAGTGTCAACACAAAATAAGTGTCCACCTTTTGGAGCCAAAGCAGCAGCAATATAACAACTAGATGCTCCTAAATAAGATCCTATCTCCAAAGCTTTTGCAGATTCTCCAAGCTCCTTGGCTAAAATATAGAGCATATTTAGCTCATGAGCAGTCATATGTGTAGTTATATCTTTTTTAGTTAAACAACCTAGTTTCTTCAATTCCTTATTAATTGAAGAACTTTGTATATCGATTAATAGTTGTTCTGCTCGCCAAACTAAGTGATGTGATGCCTTGTAAGAAAAATCACTAATTTTCATGTTTTCAATCTCCAAATTTATGTTTATATTAGCCAATCATAATTAGCTATTTTTGTTTAATGATTAAGTAAGCTGTTCAAAAATTGCATATCCATTACGTAAATCAGTGTTTTGAGTGAATACTAAATAATTGGGATCTAAGAGAAATTTTTGATTATTTTTGTAGTTTTCAAAGGTATTTATATCATCTAGCAACACAAATTTATAGCTATGCAATTCATTTTGTAAATCTTCAATACTTGTGCTTAGTTGAGAACCATCGATTAAAATAATATCAAATATATTAACATTATTTTTTTCTTTAATATTTATGATGATTTTTTTTAGCTCTTTAGCTAAATTTTCTAAATCAATAGATGGAATATCATAAAATTTGACAGTAGGCTCACCAGTATAACGCTTTTGCAATTTATTAAATTGAGGAGTAGAAATATTGATACAAAAGGCAGTTGGCTTGTTTGGGTTTTCTCTGATGCCTGTTAAAAGTGCCTCGGTAATAACTTCTCCACTAGATGCTCCAATTACTAAAGCTGTTTCAATATTTTCTTCCTTAACCATTTTTCTGATAGTTTGAAAAAGTTCATCGGATTTTATAGTTGAAAATTCGTAAGGGAGGAAGTAACCAAATCTATTTTCTAAACGAGTTAAAGGTTTACGCAGTAGGGTTTTTAAACTTAATGTTAGCCATTGTTTTAACCCTATTTTATAGTGTTTTAAATTTAAAATATCAATTAACTTAGAAAATAAGTTAGATGATTTAACAAAACCTGTTGTTTCTTTTTTTAAGGAATGAGATTTTAAATAAGCCGGATCGCTCAACAATTTTACGAAATCAAATTGTTGACATGCTGTAAGCATCATACAGAGATTATCTAGCCAATCTTGGAAGCTTCGAGTAGGCAATTGATGAGCGCTATAGCGGTATTTTAATGCTTCAGTGTATGGTAAAGTGTCTTTAGTAATTAGAGTATTAACTACCCAACGAGTGCGATCGAGTTCAGGATGGCAAAGAGAGGGAAACTTATTAGCACAGTTGATGGCATCATTTAATTTTCCTTGACAAAGAAGAGTAATAATTAAATAAGCCCATTCTAACGGATCGGGATCTATAGCTTTTAGCAGATCGAGAGTCCATTCAATTGGCTGAACAATCCAATCATATGCCGTCGCTGCATTTCCTTTGTAGAGGTTACATAATGCTAGCCGTAGTTTTGGTTGAGCTTGAGAGTCTACATAATTTAAGCATTTGAGATACAAAGCTTCTGCTTCATCATATTTTCCTGACCAAAGTTTTTCATCTCCTTGACGCAGGAGTACTCTATCCGATGGATTAACAACGATATGTGAATTTTTTATTTCCGATGAACTATCTACAATGGTCAAAGGCTCAAAAGGGCTTTTCTGAACAATCCTTTGATTTGGCTTCAGGGCTTTCTGTAGATGAAACCATTGCCAAATTTGATCTCTTTGTTTAAATGTGTGCTGGGAATGGACTAGTTGATAACCAGTATTGGTAATTTTCTCTAATTCTTCTGGGTTTTTAAACAAATAATCAAGCTTATCTAATACATCATTTTCATCAGCAAACACACAATTTTGCATATCAACAAAACCTGCTGCTTCAACAGCTGGATTTTTTTCTGTGATCAAACAGGATTTAGACCCTGGAATTTCCAGAAATTTGCGAACAAACTCCCTTGCCATTGTGCCACAGGTAGGTGAAAAGGAAGAAGCATTGATCGTCCGAGCATACTGCTCACCAAAAAGCATTCTTGATGTTTCTCGGTTTTGCATGTATCCTAAGTGTGGGCAAATTAGAGTGGGATAATATTTAGAAATAAGTCTATTAATTTTTTGACGCCAAGGATATAGTGATGTTTGGCTTCCAGTAATAAGCACTGGTATATTTTTAGGCTGATTATAGTCTCTAAATATGTCGGAATCTATAAAATTTGGCCAGATAAATAAATTTTCGGCAATCTCTGGAAGATATTCAGCTAAAGGAATGGATATTGTAAAGACTGTCTCTATTCCCCAATTTTCGATATCAGAAAGAAAGGCTGAATGAAATCCACAAAAAGAATCCCCGTTATAGAAAGCTAATTTGGGTATTTCTGGATAATAATGAGTATTTTTAACGCGCCGTTTATCAGATGAGGCGTTACCAGTTTCAAACAGAGTCATGTCTGGTTGATATTGCTCACAAATTTGTTGATAGTCGCTTTCATCGCTAATAACAATTACTTCAAAAAACTCCGAAAGGCACTTAACATGTTCTTGCTTATGTACATTGTAGAACTTGGCTGAGCCTTGATTATTCCATTGAAAAAAAACAAGTTTTGGCTTAATAATTTTATTCATAAATATTTTGGCTTTATCTAATATGATTTTTCACAATCAGTATTCTTAATTTTTTTTTGTCTGTATGGTGTAATTCTGTGCTTATTCAGTTTGAGTTAAACAATCAGACACTTTTTATACTAATACCAACAATTCATCTATTTTTTGAAGTTTTCATCCTTTTAATACCAATTCTCTGTAAACATATGCTGAATAATTCTTACCTCATTTGTTCATTGGCGACGGCAGTAATTTTGTCAACCAAAAACAACGCCGTACTTCAAGGTTATCCGTCTACATTGAATAAAGATTAACTGCATCTTGAGAGAGAATCGGTATAACAAGAAAAAGCAATAAGCAAAGCGATTGCATGAAGGTTTTGATTCATGCGATCGCGTATTGATAGCTAAACCCGAAATTCTCACAGTTTTGCTGCTAATCGCTTTGCTTATGGGCGTTCTTACTTCCTTAGTTGAATCAGTTGGCTATATTTAGCCTAAAAACATTGAGAATTCTGCATTTGATTTATTTCCATAGATTAACATGGAAAATTTACAGCAGCAGATGATTCAAAAGGCGGTTGTAATACTATAGAGAGAACGTAAACTTCTCGGCTGCAAAGTTCCTTACTAGCGCCATTTTGCCGGTTTTCACGTCCACCGTATACACCGCATTGCTTTTTCTAGTCTTGTCAGGAGCAAGCGCATACAATTGACCTGAAGCAGAGAAAGTCAAGTCTTTAACATCGTTAGACAGAGGGCGTCCTTCAAAGCTCAGTGGGGTCAGTCTCTTAATTTTGAGCTTGCCAGTAACTATAGCTTTCTCCTGTAAGTTCATTGAAATTAAAAAGGGGATACCTTCTGAGCCAATCTCAGTTGCGAAAATATTTCCCTTCAGATCTTGGCATAGGTTAGCGAATCGATGGGTAGGCGGCAGTTCGGGTAGAGCCAGATCGTCGCGGGCAAGAACTTGACCTGTTGTGAAATCGAGCGTTCTCATACTAAAAGGTGGGACGCCTTCAGTTCCTACTAGGCACAGAAGTTGATTATTAGGAAGGCCGAGCAAACTTTCAACAGTTTGATTGGATTTCTTGAAGCCTAGTACTTTTTTCCCTCTAAATTGAGGGACAGTACTACTGCCGACAGTAAAAATGAGATGGTTAAAATGACCATTTCTCGTGCTAGAGACTGTAGAAATTACAAGAGTCCCATCTTTAAGCACTATCGCTTTTGTAATCCGGTTAGAGTCATTAAAAAAGAAAGCCCTTGATCTTTTCGGTACAGACAATGGATTGTCAACGAACAGAGATAGGCGATTGAGCTTAGAGAGAATTTTTCCCGTTGCTGAGTCGGCAGTACTCACCTCTAGTCCTGGAGTGTTGTCTTCTCGGTTTGGAGTGTTTGATGTACTAAGGAGGTTTATTCCATAAATAATTCCCTGCTTCGTCTCGGTATTTTGAGCAACGGCCTTACCAGAAAGACCAGCAACAACAGTAGAAGTCAAACTGGCAGCTGCAAGCTTGCCAAATTGTCGGCGTTTTAACGATCGCATTACTATACTCCTTGTGGGGTGCTTTAAGGAACAATCAAGCTTGCATTTGGGGCTTGAGGTCTAGCCCCCATATCTGCTAGGATATTGACGGTTATTTGCTTGGCGCGAATATCTTCCCGAAATGGGCTAACACCATCACTGTCTAACCCCCATGCCCACTGAATGGAGCCGGAGGCAAAAACTTTAGCTCCGCTACCAGCTGTATAGCGGGCTGAATGGGATTTGGTAAAATCCTGGTTGGCAGGGAGTGCTCTTTCTCCAACTGGTTCGTCGAAGTTTGGCAACACATTAGCGGGTGTCACTGGCGACTGAGACAACATGACCAGTCCGGGAGGAGTAGACCCATTATTAACGATAAAATCCCATTCATAACCTACTAACATAGCCAGCTGATCTCCATTCTTGAGTCCTGTGTTGGCATAGTAAGGATCGCTAGCGTTGGCAACGACAAAATTAAAACCGCCGTAGGTATCTAAGTCACTACCATACATGACTCCTAACAAAGAATTTTCCGGCCGCTGGTTCTGAACGCTGCGGAATTTATTAGTGGCTGCTGATGGTCCTTGCTGCTGGGCTACTGGATCTAATGTCCAATCTGGTTTGTAGCAGGCCATCACCCGGTTGGGCTTCACTTGTCCGGCAGCAAGAGTAGAATTTTCAAACCTCACTCGCCAATAACCAGTATTGGCAGAGAAAAATCCTAAATTAATTCCGCCATCGCGGGCAGCCTCGATATGATCGCGCATTTCTTTAGACCAGTACTCATCGTGACCCACAGACAAGAATACTTTGTGATTGAGCAATTTTTGTCCGTTGGTGTGAATCTGCATACTGTCGGTGTAGGTAACATCGTAACCTAGAGATTCTAGCCACCGCACCATATTGTATTCCCATCGCAGAGGTGTGTCAGCCTCGTTGGAGTTTTGATAAGTTGCCTGGGCGAAAGGCCGGTCGTAGGAAACCTTGAAAGCTCGTTCGCCGCCAATGCTGTTAGAACTGTACAAGCTGTAACCCCCCGTGGAGCTATAGGCGAGGACAGTAGAAACCGCACTATTGAATAAAATATCAGCAGTGCTGCTATCATCGCGGACGACAAACCACACATGAGCCACTACCCCAGTTGCTTGGTCAGTCAGTTTCGCTACATAAATACCACTAGTCCAGTTATTTCCTACCTGCAAAACGTAGGAAGTTGTCCAGTTGCACTCCACTAGACGGGTATTAGGGTCTACAGTACAGGCAGCTTGGGTCGTGCCATTGAGCAAGCCGCTGCTTGCGATCAACCTTCCTCCTGTGCCACCATAGTAGCCCAAACGGTACACATCGATGGTATACTGTCCAGCCTGCCCAAGAGAAACCTTAATGTCTAGCGATTCCCCTTTATTGACACTGGTGGCCGAGGTATAACCAGCGATCTCGCCATTACCCCGGTTGTTAAGTTTCCAGTTAGTCGTGCCTGGATTGAGATTTTCCAAATAGACGGGATTCGGGTTCGCCGGAATTGCTGTAGCCGAGAAGGTGGTACTGCCTATGCCTGGTGCTATCGCGCTTACGATCACCGCTCCAGGTGCGCTAGGAGCCTGTCCCAGTGTCAAAGTTGTACTTGCTTGACCACTACCATCAGTTACTACACTGGCAGGCGAGACTGATCCCCCACCACTGACAATATCAAAGTTTACTGTGACTCCTGATTGAGGATTGTTTTGAGCGTTTACAACTCGCACAACTAGGGGGTTGGTTAGAGCTGCTCCCGTTGCCCCACTCTGATTGTCTCCACTGACTTTAATCAAGCTGCTGCCAACGACAAAGGCAATGTCACGATAATAGTTGGCATTCCGGAAAGAAGCGGCTGGGAAAGAATTTGGATTTACATTAAATACCCCATTATTGCCATCCGCTACTGAGCTAAGATCGCCATTAACTATGGGGTTGACCAGTTCATCATATGTGGCAACGTAATAGGCATTGATGTTGACAGAGACCACATAAATCGAATTGCCTTGAATATTTATTGGCGTTTCTAGAAGCTGCTCCTGCCACCCAGAAGCTGTCTCGTTAGTAAAAGTGACACTTGCGATAAGAGTTCCCGCTGACGTCCAGATTTTACCAATATGAGTTCCTGTCTCACTAGCAGCTTTCCAGAACCGAATGGCGGCAACCTGTCCGCCTCTACTACTGCGGAATTTCAAGCCTAATTCATAGGGGACGTTATCAGTAGAATTTGGAAAGCTGGGGACTTGAGTAGTCAATATTGTTTGGCTCGTCCCTGAAGGACTGGTAGTAGCAGAGAAGATAACGCTACCTATTTCTTGGGCGGTGGCACTTACAGTATTGGTGATAAAAGTTGTCGCACCAGGATTAGCTCCAAGGGTTAAGGTGGTACTAGCCTGTCCATTAGTACCAGTTACTGCACTAGCAGGCGACACCGACCCTCCACCACTGGTAACGGCAAAATTCACTGTGACTCCTGACTGAGGATTGCCAGCAGCGTCTTTGACTTGAACAACCAAGGGGTTGGTTAAGGCAGTTGCGGCTGCACCAGTCTGATTATCGCCGCCGATTTTTGTAATCGTAGGCAGGGGAACAGCTACAAAGTCAATGTCACGAAAATAGTTACTATTGCGGTAAGAACCAGTTGGGAAGGCTCCTGGAGTCGCGTTAAATACTCCATTGCTACCATCTGCTACTGAGCTAAGATCCCCATTGACGATGCTGCTACCGAGATCATCGTAAGTAATGACGTAGTAGGCATTTACGTTGACAGAGACTACATAAGTGGTATTAGCTTGAATATTAAGTGGTGTGTTCAGAGTCTGCTGCTGCCAGCCAGAAGCTGTCTCGTTAGTAAAAGTCGCGCTTGCTAAAAGAGTTCCCGTTTCTGTCCAGATCTTGCCAACATGAGTTCCTGTCTCACTAGGGGCTTTCCAGAAGCGAACGGTCAAAATCTGTCCCCCTTCGGTGCTGCGGAATTTCAGCCCTAATTCGTAGGGAACGCTATCAGTGTAATTTCCAATACTCGGAACTTGATTGCTAAAGAGGTTAGCCATAGTTGTTTGCCATAACGTTATAACTAGTAGGGGCGATCAAAAGTAAGTTCCCTAAACCTGACAAGCGATCTTCAAAACTTCCACCACATAGTCCTGTTCCTGCTGAGTCATCTGATGAAACAGGGGTAGCAGGACTGTACGATCTTGTGCTTGTTCACTCTCAGAAAGGCGATCGCACTTTCCAACTTCACATTCACAAGCTTTCGGCTCAACTCCACATGACCAAGCTTCAGTTTGATAAGCACTTTCACGGTGAGCGCACATAATCCCGCGTCGCGTAGCAATGCCAGCATCTAGCATTGCCTGCATGACTTGTAGCTGATCGCATTTCTCTGTAAGCCGTACACAAAAACTCTGCCAGTTACTCTTTGCCCAGTTTGGCTCGGTGGGTAACTTTAATCCCGGTATATCTGCTAGCTTTTCCTGATATTGCTGTGCCAAATAACGGCGACGTTCCACAATCTCTGTCAGCCGTTTGAGTTGTTCTCGCCCAACTGCTGCTTGAATATCAGTCATGCGATAGTTGTAACCCAGCATGGGATATGATTCAAATATCACCTGTTTTGCACCGTGGCGTACAGTATCGGGGACGCTCATCCCATGTTGCCGCCAGAGGCGAAACTGTTTATCCCATTCGGGATTATTTGTAGTCAGCATTCCACCGTCACCAGTGGTGATGACTTTCCGGGGATGAAAAGAAAAGCAGGCGATATCACCATGTGGCTTGCCAATTTTCTCCCATTGCCCATCCCAGAGAATTTCACTACCGATCGCACAAGCTGCATCTTCAATGACTGGCAATTGGTAGCGGTGGGCAATATCCAGGATGGCTTTGAGGTCGCAAGGCATCCCGATCTGATGGACAATCAGAATGGCACGGGTGCGATTGCCGATCGCATCTTCAATTAACATCGGGTTGATGTTGTATGTCTGTGGTTCAATATCCACAAACACTGGTATTCCGCCGCAGTAGCGAATACTGTTGGCAGTGGCAATATAAGAATGGCTGACAGTAATCACTTCATCCCCAGGTTGCACACCTACAGCTAACAGCGCTAAATGCAGTGCAGTAGTGCAATTAGATACAGCACAAGCGTAGTTTCCTCCTACGTAAGCTGCAAATTCTTGTTCAAAGGCGGCGACTTCTGGTCCTTGTGTTACCCAGCCAGACATAATCGCACGTTTAGCTGCTTCAGCCTCGGCTTCGCCCATCCAAGGTTTAGCGATCGGGATCAAAGATTTGACTTCAGACACGCTGTTTGCTCCTCCCTACATCCCAGTTGCGTACAATTTCATTTTCTAGTAGGACTTCTGGAGATTTTCCAAAACTCAAATACCAATCTCTCAGTTTGATTAAACCTTCGTGCAATGATACTTCCGGTTTGAATCCCAACAGTTTGTATGCTTTTGTAGTTTCAGCATACAAACGCAATACATCACCAGGACGAGATTCATCATGAATCACGCCCGTGTCTGCTCGTTCTACTATTGATGCTATTTCCTGAGCTAAATCATTAATGGCAATTTCAAAGCCACTGCCCAAATTAATGGTTTGTCCGATGGCAGAGTCTGTAAATCCTGCCAACATAATCCCCCTAGCCGTATCGCCAACATAAGTGAAGTCTCTAGTCTGGCTACCATCACCAAAAATTACCATTGGCTTGCCAGCCATGCTACGCAGTAAAAACTTCGGTATGACTTCTCCGCTATCTCCTTCATGGTGACAACGGGGGCCATAGGCGTTGAAAGGACGTACTACAACAGTTGGGTAGCTATATGTTTCGTAAAACGCCCTAGTATAACATTCTCCGGCTAACTTAGAACCACCATAAACAGTCATGGGAAAAGTGGGGTGTTCTTCTGTCATTGGTACCCAACGGGCAGTACCGTAAACTTCAGAACTTGAGACATACACAAACCGGCTTACTCCTGCTGCTCTGGCTGCGCTTAATAGCTGGAGAGTTGCTGTGGCATTAACTTCATGATTTTCAAATGGCGAGTGGATGGAATGCCGGACACCCAAGCAGGCTAGATGAAAGACGATATCTACACCCGACATTAATTTAGCCATGCGATCGCTATCTCGAATGTCTGCCACAACTAATTCAAAGCGATCGCTAGGTAAATTTTCTAGGTTCTTTTGTTGTCCATTAACCAAATTATCAACAACCACAACCTGGTTTGTTGTTTTAGCTATTATTTGATGTACTAGTTCAGAGCCAATGAAGCCTGCACCACCTGTGATTAAAATTCGCTGATTTTGCATATTTATTTTGTATTCTCCGATGGTTCATATCCTTCCCGCCAGCGTAAAAATTTTGCGGGGACACCAGCGACGATCGCAAATGGCGGTACATCTTTAGTGACAACTGCCCCAGCACCAACGATGCTGCCTTTGCCAATGGTGACTCCTGGTAGAATTACCGCATTCATGCCAATATCGGCTCCTGTTTCCACTTTTACCGATTTAATTTCTAAATCGGTTTGGATGATGGGAACATCAATCGGTAAGCCAGTGTGTGCTGAACCTAGTACTTTTGCACCTGGTCCCCATCCCACATAATCTTCGATAATCAAATCACGGGCATCAAAGTAACTCTGTGGGCCAATCCAAACGTGGTTACCAATAATGCAAGTACCATCGAATCTTCCCTGAATATAGCTTTGGGAACCAATAAATACCTGATTCCCAATCTCAAAGGTTTCGAGATGTTTAAAGCCTACACCATTGCCAATGCGAACGTTGTGACCCAATTTGCGTGCTACCGCGCGCCAAATAGCTCGGCGCATTAGCCCATCAAAGTCGCCGTCACTTGTAACAAAGCGGGCGTATAATTCGACTAATGGTTTTTGTTCGTACTGAGTACGTAAATATTCTGCTAGTTCAATTTCAAAGTCAGGGTCTAGCTTTTGTGCTTGTAAGCCGTGGACAGCTGTGACTATCTTAGTTTTACCTGGATCGGACATTGAACTCCTGGGTTAAGTTAAGCTAATTACTGCCTTGGCAACCTGAGTTTGTGACTCTGTGGTTAGTTCTGCATACATCGGTAGGGATAACACTTCCTTAGATGCTGCTTCTGAATGCGGAAAATCTCCAGCTTTATAACCGAATTCAGCATATGCTGGCTGGAGATGAACTGGAATTGGGTAATGAATGCCTGTTTGAATTTCCATTTCTTGCAGACTTTGTTGCAGGGCATCTCGCTCTGGCGATCGCACTGCGTAGACATGGTAAACGTGACGGCTGTAGGGCATTACAGTCGGCGTGCTAACACCAGAGTCTGCTAAGAGTTTGTCGTATTGTGCTGCGTGGGTTCTTCTGGCTTCTGTCCAGGCTTCGATGTAGCGTAACTTCACCCGTAAAATCGCTCCCTGGATGCCATCCATGCGATAGTTGTAACCTTTGAGGATATGGTGATACCTGCGTTCTTGACCCCAGTCGCGTAGCATTCCCATAGTGCGGGCATATTCGGGATTTTTGGTGACTACCATGCCTCCCTCTCCGTAAGCCCCTAAATTTTTACCAGGGTAAAAACTAAAACAACCGAAATCCCCAATACTACCAACCCGTTGCCCTTTATACTCAGCCCCATGTGCTTGGGCTGCATCTTCTATCACCACCAAACCATGACGACGGGCAATGTCCAAAATTGGCTCCATGTCTGCTGGTTGACCGTACAAATGCACGGGTAGGATAGCTTTGGTGCGTCCAGTGATCGCTTTTTCAATTTGGCTGACATCGATGGTGTAGGAAACAGGATCGATATCTACAAAAACAGGTGTGGCTCCGGTGTAACAAATTGCTGCTGTGGTCGCTACAAAGGTGAAAGGTACGGTAATTACTTCGTCACCAGCACCGATGCCTGCTGCTAGTAATGCTAGATGCAGGGCACTGGTACCTGTATTGACAGCAATGCCATAATCTGCGTTGCAGTAATCTGCAAACTCTTGTTCTAAAGCTTTGACTTCATTGCCTAAGACGAATTGCGTACTTTCAAGTACTTTCAAGACGGCGGTATCGATTTCGTCTTTAATACTTAAATACTGAGTTTTTAGGTCTACAAATGGAATCATGCTGTTACCCCTGCTGTATTCAGTTCAATTAATTGGCCTTGCTTTTTGAGAGACTGGGTTGCAGCTTCCAGAATTCTGACTACCCGCAGTCCTGCTTCTCCATCGGTTAGTGGGCGATCGCCTTTTTCAATACAATTAATGAAGTGTAATCCTTCTGTTTTCAATGCCTCTGTCATATCCAACTTGGGTGACCACATATCTCCTGTGCGATAACCAATCATCATTTGGTAGACGCTTTCAGAGTTGCCATTGACTGTAATACCCTTGTCGTAAATCTTCAGTTTTTCACTTGGCTCTAAGTCATCGTAAACAATCATCCGTTGACTACCACCAATCAATGTGCGGCGGATTTTCACTGGCGCTAGCCAATTGACGTTGATGTGAGCGATGAGATTCTTTTCAAAGAATAAGGTCAAGTAGGCAAGATTTTCTGGTTCTCCAGGAACATGGCTGATGCCTGTAGCCGAAACAGCATAAGGACGGGATGGCAATACGTAGTTCATAATCGATAGGTCATGGACTGCCAAATCCCAGACGACATTCACATCATGCTGAAAAAGTCCCAGGTTAACGCGTACAGAATCATAGTAATAAATATCACCAAGTGAATTAGTGGCGATCAAATCGTGCATTTTGCGTACAGCACCTGTGTAAACAAAGGTATGATCGACCATTAAGACTAGGTTGCGTTTTTCGGCTTCTTCAATCAGCCGGATTGCCTGTTCGGAGGTAGTTGTCATTGGCTTTTCTACCAACACATGCTTACCTGCCTGCAATGCAGCTAAAGCTAATTCAAAGTGAGTTGAAACTGGTGTGGCGATCGCTACAGCATCAATCTTCGGATCTGTAAATATATCTTGACAATCTTGGGTAATTTGAATAGCGGGATACCTAGCTTGCACTTTTGTCAATAGTTCTGCTTTAAAATCGCTGACTGTTCTTACCTGAACTCCTGGCATTTCGACAAAATTTCTGACTAGATTCGGTCCCCAATAACCATAGCCAATGACACCAATATTAATCATGTTTCCTGTTGTTTTTAACTAATCAAAATTTATTTTTTAGTCACTATCAACTATTGCCACAGCGGCAATAGTTGATAGCTGGGTCGCAAGTTATTTGCTATTCGATCTAAAAAAGCTTTATCTTTGGAAGATTTCAGAATTCACCAAGTTCAAACAGCACAGAAGCAAGAATTTCACAAACTACTAGCTGACATTTGCAAATTTTGCCGATCGCCTACGGCGGGGCGTAGCCCATCGCGGACATCCCCTATGACACGGGCGGGGACTCCAACTACAATTGCATAATCAGGAACATCATGAGTTACTGTTGCTCCAGAACCAATGATGGCTTTTTCACCAATAGTTATCCCTGGCAGGATGGTAGCATTACTACCAATAGATGCACAGCGTTTTACTAGAGTCTTGATTGTATACCAGTCATCATCTGTTTTTAAACTGCCATCTTCATTGGTTGCACGGGGATAAAGGTCATTAGTAAACATGACTCCATGACCAATAAACACTTCATCTTCTAGGACAACGCCTTCACATAAGAAACTGTGGGATGAAATTTTACACCGATTTCCTACCGTGACATCTTTCTGAATTTCAACAAATGTACCGATTTTCGTATCATCCCCAATAACGCAACCGTAGAGGTTGACGAGATGGGGATGAAAAATCTTGACGTTTGTACCTAACTTGACATCATCATTTACAGCCATTACTTAATCTGCCTTCAAATTAATGCTTTTCCACTGTTTGCCAAATAGCATCTTCTAAATAAGTACACTCATCAGGTTGCCATTGATAATCTGCACGCTCGAAATTATGCATAGTCACTTCAAACGGGCAAATCTCTCTGAGGTTTTCTAGCAGAGTGTCGCTACGACGGTTGGAGAACCATGTTGTTAAGGTGTATGAACCCATATACAGTCTAAATTTGGGAATTTCACATCGCAGAATAAATGTTCCCGGCTCTCGACAAAACGGAGCATCAGACTCGAAAAACCAGAAGATACAAATCGGTTGTTGTAAAAAATTGACTATCTGAAAGGAAAAACGCAGACTTTCATGAGGTTCAGTCACATGTAGGGCAAACTCAAAGGTAATGGATTCTCCCCAACAGTGAATTCCTTCTCCTTCAGATGTGTGTGCCCTTGCCCAAGCTACGTGATTGCCAATTTTGTTGACAGGAGCTTGGTAATATCCTTGTGAGACAGAATCATCTTTCTGCCCAGCCAGATATAACTGTACTGCTTTGCCAGTATCACCATCAAACTGGACGCTACCCTTAGACAGTAGTATGCAACGTTTGGTGAGTTGGGCGATCGCTTGCATACTATGACTGACAAATAAGACTGTTCGTCCTTCTTTTGTCGCCACATCACCCATTTTCCCCAAACACTTTTTCTGAAATGCGGAATCACCTACAGCCAAAACTTCATCGACAATTAAAATTTCTGGCTCTAAATGGGCTGCAACGGAAAAAGCAAGGCGCACGTACATTCCTGAAGAATAACGTTTGACTGGGGTATCTAAAAACTTCTCAACCTCAGCAAAGGCAACTATCTCATCAAATTTCTTTTTAATTTCAACTCTACTCATTCCCAGAACAGAACCGTTGAGATAAATGTTCTCTCGTCCCGTCAGTTCTGGGTGGAATCCTGTCCCTACTTCTAATAAGCTTGCTACCCGCCCTTTGATGGCGATACGTCCCCTCGTCGGTTCGGTAATCCGGCTGAGAACTTTTAACAGGGTAGATTTACCAGCGCCATTGCGTCCAATAACACCAATGGCCTCACCTTGTTGAATGTCAAAAGAAATATCTTTTAATGCCCAAAATTCTTCCCGCGCTGGGTTGGACATTTTTTTGCCACCGGGTTTGATAAATCCCTTGGCAAAAGATTTAGCACCATCAGCAATTACATCGCGTAGTGCTTTGTAGCGACTTCTTCCCTCCTGCTGGTGAGCGATTATATATCTTTTACTTAAATTTTCTACACTAATCATGTTCTCAGACATCTGCATAGATCCTTGTTAAATTACGTCAGCAAATGTCCGTTCCATTTTGCGGAAGTACCAAATGCTACTTACCAGTAACAGGGCAACTAGTCCTAAAGATAGTGTGAATCCAGTCCAGTAAAGTTTGGACTCTCCCCCTAAAATAGCCCAGCGAAAGCCATCAATCACGCCTACCATTGGATTTAAATAGTAGAGCAAACGCCATTGTTCTGGGATAATGCTGCTACTAAAACCTACAGGCGATATATACAGGCCAAATTGCACAATAAACGGCACAATGTAGCGGAAGTCTCGATATTCCACATTCAAAGCTGCCAACCACAGCCCTACTCCTAGTGAAGCAGCAAAGGCGATGCCAATAAATAACGGTAAGGATAATATCCGCCAACTGGGAACAAAATTATACCAAGCCATCAACCCTAAAAGAATCATCCCAGAAACGAGAAAGTCCACGAAGCTAACGATTACTGAACTAGCAGGCACAATCAGGCGCGGAAAGTACACTTTAGAAATCAAGTTGGCGTTACTAATTAGGCTGTTACTACACTCACTTAGGGAATTGGCAAAAAATTGCCAAGGTAGCAAGGCGGCAAATACCAGTATTGGATACGGTGCTGTCCCCTCTGAAGGTAATTTCGCCAAATTTCCGAAGATGACGCTGAAAACGACCATCGTTAAGAATGGTCGAATCAGTGCCCAGAGCATACCAATCGCTGTTTGCTTGTAGCGGACTAAAATATCACGCCAGGACAGAAAATAAAATAGCTCTCGGTAGCGCCATAGGTCTTTCCAATACTGCTGCTCTGTTTGTCCAGCTTCAATTATCAACTCTGGCTTTGACGTAATTCCTTTGCTACTCATAATTATTGATTAAAGACCACTGCTTTTAAGCTTTAATGGACAAACTGAAAATCTTTGATGCTGTGATAGTTGAGTACTTTTGCTTGCCTACGAGTAAATTCTCCAACAGAAGGGTTTCCCTGGGGATCGATCGCTCCTGTTACCTGCTGCCAAAGTTCTTGTGGCGCTATAGAAACTTTATAGGTGCGTTCGTTCGACTTGCAGACGTGATACCAGTTTGTTTGCTGGCACTCGTCACACCAAAAGGCCTCCAACCACTCTCCTTCTAGGGAAACTGTGGTTTGGCTTGCTACCAGCATTAATGCACTGCGACGACTCATGCCCCGTTGCTGCAACTGTCCTGCTCGATCGGCAAACAATTGATATTTTTGACTCCTGCTTTCGAGGTAGCAACCATGATTTGGGCAGTAGATAGCCCGTCGTTTTGAACGTTTCCGATTTCGGTCACACCTTCTCTGCAATTCGACCTCCCACTTGAGTAAATAGACAGCAAAATTTGGAAGGTTTCGTTGGAGGAACTGAGATCAAATAGACCATCGAAGCTCGTCTCCTAAAGTTAAAAACTAAATACTATTTAATTAAAGTACGCTGATTGACAAATATTCTTAAATCAGGAATTTTTTTTGTAATGTGGCAACAAGTTTAACCTTGTTATCAGACAATAATATTACCTAATTTTTTTTAAGTCAGTGATATTTATCACTGTCAATCTGTCTAAGAGCATAACATATTATGGTGACTTTATATTATCTTAATCAAACTCATCACAATCGGAACACAAAACTCTTTTTGGCATTACTTGTAGGAGTTTAAGCACGACAACAAGTAAGAGTATCTTCCTCAAGTCAAAACAAGCTTGCGTAAGGGTAATATGTCGATAGAAACAAATGTGACAGCGTTACCAGATCTACGTCTAAATTATATCTAAGTGAGGTGAGTTCAAAATAGTGAGACTTAATCATCAAGTCTCATCTAACTGAAAGAGAAAATAGGTTATCCGCCCTCAGTAGACTTACGTGGGATGATTAGCGCTATCTTTTTGTTCTCTGTACAAGGTGCGCGTGGCAGATGTTACCTCACGACTTACCCAACTGGCAAACGGTATATTACTAACTTCAAAAATAAGGAATTGATGGCACTTAAGAACAAATTACCCACAAACTACGGCAATGGGAGCGTGTCAGCAAAGACCGTTAACCCAATCCTAGTAACGCAAGGCGGAATTCGTAATTCGTAATGATGCTACTACGTCGCTAACGTAATTCGTAATTACCTGTTCATAAGGGTTTGAGACATTTCAAATGGTTGGTTTATTTACGCAATACTGTACTAGTGTGTTCATCTTCAATTATGCATTCAAATACGACCCTCCAAAAAGCTAGTTTTTATGAAATACGTAAGAGTTTTTATTTAAGCAAGGCGTTAATCTAGCTTAAATAAAAAGGTAAATGTTTTTGGTGAAAGAGTATTTTCTATTTTGCCTATTGCGCTTATGTTCCAATATTGAGAAAGTACTGCCAAAGTCAAAAGATAATGGCAAATACTTCCTATCAATAGGTGATTTTTATTTCACTGCAAGCACAGGCAGGAGGAAAGAGCGAAGGTGAATAATCTACAGCTATATTTTAGGGGATTGGTATGAGGCTAAAAGTCTTTTAAGCCTACACCAATCTGTGCCATCGCTTCTCAAACAACTATTTTGTATGGCTTTGAGACATAGCGATCGCACCATTAGGTAAAATTGCTTGCTGCAAGACATCAAGGTATTGTTGAGAAATAATTTTAGGTGTGAAATGCGATCGCAAATACTGGCGACCTGCCTTACCCATACGCTCTGCTAATTGCCGATCCCGACTCAGCAAGCGGATAAATTGAGCTAGAGCATGACTGTCTCCATTGTCAAAGGTGCCACCGCAATCGGCTTCCGCAACTAATTGTCTCAGGTATGAATACTCGGAGCAAATGACTGCTATCGGTCTTCCTGATGCTAAAGCTGAGTAAAGCTTGCTAGGAACGACTAAACTCTCAGTGGATGCATCTACACTTACAAGTGAGAGATCGCAAGCCGTTAATGAATAGGGCAGGACTTTTTTGTCTTGATATGGCAGAAATGTAAAATTCCTCAATCCTAATTCATTAACCTGTTGAATCAATTCATCCCGTTTAGCACCACCACCTATGCAGACAAACTGAATTGGCTCGTCTTCCAGTTGTTGAGCAGCTTGGAGGATAGTTGCCATATCATGGCAGCGTCCCATATTCCCAGAGTAGAGTACGGTAAATTTGTCTACTAAGTTATGCTTCAAGGCAAACCAATTTTCTTGCTTGGCAATTGGCACAATCAATTCCGGGTTCGCCCAACTGTGAATTACCGAAATCTTATCGGCTACTTCCGGACAATTGGCTACTACTTGCTGCTTCATGGCTGGACTAAGAACTACAATTCCTTTAGCATTTAGCCAAACCTGTCTGTTAATGGCACGCCATAACCGTGCTGGCCAGCTATGCTTTGAAATCACTCCCAAAGCGATCGCAATATCGGGATAAAGGTCATAGAGGATGCAAACATAGGGAAGTCGAAACAACAGATGAGCTATATACCCAATCACTGGCAAAAATGGCGGGGCTGTAGTTACCAACAAGACATTACTACGTTGCCAAGCTCTGAGTACATAGAGCGCAGCACGTAAGGTGTATAAGACGCCATTGACGGCTTTGCCACGAATTCGTCCCGGCCAAAGCTGGGCTGTGCGCGATCGCTGAACTCGGATTCTACCCATACGTTCAACTGGTAAAGCAGCAGTATCAGAGTCAAACGCGTATCCTGGCTGACTCGTAAAAACCTCAATATCGACTCCTTGCTGCCCTAACTGTTTCACCAGCTCCTCAATCAACTGCCCTGTAGGAGCATAGTCTGGTGGAAAAAACTGAGTGATTACAGACAATTTGATGGATTGCTGAGTTTTAACGGAATAGTCATTCTTAACATCTAACGGTGTAGAAATGGATTGTAAAAACTTTTGATTAATCCATTTATTAAGTCTCATCAGTTGTATCCTGCTTTAGAAATCTTGTTCAACGCACTACTGAACTGCTCAAGCCATTAATTACACATGAACACTTGTCTGAAACTAACAAAGATTTTCAATTTGCCTGGAGCAAGTTGATTAATTTATTTGGTATACATAAGAATCTTCTCACGAGCGCACATATATCTGCGAACTGCTATGCTATTTAAGCCGCTTAAACAGACATATAGAAGTTTATGCTCTTTTAATTTTGTATACACGAACTTTCTCGGACATGGGAACACAACAAAAAGCAAAAATCTAACCGTCTACCGTAATTTTACACATATCGTAATTATCTTACAACAATCCCTTTTTCAGGCTTCTAAGAAACTTTACTTGATGTTTAAATGACAGTAACAGCTACTATCCACTGGTATCGGCTATGAAACTGGAAGTTTATGGTCATTGGATTTGGGATGTTTTCACTTACTTAATTTTTAACTGGGTTGAGCAATATTTCTTACATATAATAAACATTGAGTATGGTGTCATATTCAATATCCGCATTTACATGTAATTTCTTACTAGAATACCACGAGAAAACGATGTTTCAAATTTACCCCCACACTTTATCAAAATTTTATCTTTTGAGAATATACATCAACACGAACTTCACAAACTAGTGGCTCTCTTGTAAACAAATTTTGATTGGGTAAATTTGTACATTTATTAAGTCTAATTAGTGACTTTTGTCATGTTACTAATAAGTTAAGTATTACTTTGAGAGACAAAAACAATACTTAATAGATTGTATTTTTTTTTACTCTTTAAAACTTAAAAATGATTCTGAGAACCAGGATTGACGAGTCACTTTGTGATATTTGAATGAGTATGGCTACAATTGATGTGAAGGATTTATTACCTCTTTAAGAAAACCACACTATGACGCTATTAGAGATTTCACTTGACTCTAGCCATAATATAGAACTAAAAAAATGTATACTTAAAAACAAACATGTTACTACCATTGCCTACTCAGCTAGAACCTAAAAAAGACTAAAAAACGTATAATCTTAAGAGTTAAAACTAAGTAAACGCGATCATAGCACAAGGTTAAAATTAACCTGAACGATGAATTGGTATACATGACTTATCAAAATCTTGATTTTCGCTCGCCATTGACGATCCGTTGTACTGAGAGTCTTAGTACTCCGGGTGCTAAATAATAAACTTTTGTGCAGTTGCTGCCTTCGTTGGGATTACTGAAGCTGTTACACACATTTTTTGTAAATTAATTAATTAAGTATTTTTAAATAGATGGAGAATCATTCTTCTCAACCATCAAGTTACAAGCAGACTAGGAACTCTGTACCACCATTTCTTCAGCCTCAACCTTTGCCGTGGTCTGAAGATGAAGGAAATGATTCGAGTTTCCCACAATTTCTGAGTGTTGTGCGTCGCCGAGCGCTAGTTATTGCAGGGGTAACTATTACTCTAGGAACAGTTATTTTTGTGAGTTTGACACTAAACCGGGAACTACCAGTATACGAAGGCAATTTTCGCCTGTTAGTGGAACCTGTGAATGATGACTCCAAAGTAGTTGATATCGTCAAAGACCCTAACGTAAACAAGTCTGGTCTAGATTACGAGAGTCAAATAGAGGTTCTCAAAAGCCCTGAATTGATGGGAGAGATTGTAAAGGGTTTGCAAGCTACCTATCCAGATATCAGCTATAGTTCGCTGATGAAAGATCTAACCATTTCTCGGTTTGTTGAAACCAAGATTATAGAAGTTCGTTATCGAAGTCACAATCCAAATCAAGTTAAAATTGTACTCGACCAAATAGCTAAAGATTATCTAAATTATAGTCGAGAAAGACGGCAAACGAAGTTACGCCAAGGGATTCAGTTCGTTGAAAAAGAACTCCCATCTATCCAAAATCGAGTCGATGAGCTTCAGAAAGAACTGCAAACGTTTCGGCAAAAGTACGACTTTGTTGAACCAGAAGTCCAGTCCGAACAAGTTGCTAGTCAAATCACTAACTTGTCTAAGGAACGACAAGAGGTTGATGGGCAATTGGCAGAAGCTCGCGCTAATCTCTCTTTGCTACAGGAAAAAGATGGTAGGCTAGCAGCGCTCAAAGATGCTCCTTTGTATCAGCAGTTGTTGGCTCAGGCACAGGAACTAAACGTTCAAATTGCTACAGAGTCAACTCGTTTACAAAATGATAACCCAACCATCAAAACATTGAAAGAGAAACGGCTCAGGTTGGTACCCTTGCTAAACAACGAAGCGCAACGCTTTGTGGGTACAAAAATTGCAGAACTAACAACTAAGGTTCAAACTTTAGAAGTTCAAAGCCGAGAGCTTGCTAAAGTAGAACAAAAAATTCAACTACAGCGTAAACAATGGCCAATTTTGGCACGGGAATACACTGAACTACAGCGAAAATTACAGGTGGCAACCGAGAGCTTGAATCGTTTTCTCTCTACTCGTGAAAATCTGCAAATTCAGATATCTCAGACAGAACTTGGTTGGCAGTTACTTGAGGAACCAAGTAAGCCGCAATTCCCTATCTCTAATTCGAGCATCAAACGTTATTTAATACCAGGATTGCTTGGGAGTATAGCTTTGGGAATTGGTATCGCCCTGCTGCTGGAAAAGCTCGATAAGACCTACCATAGCGCTCAGACACTCAAAGAGAAGGTCAAACTACCTTTGTTAGGAAATATTCCATTTGAAAAGCAAGTCGAAAGCACTCAAAACCACACACAAGAGCGAAAATTTAGCATAGTAAAAACACTAAGTCCCATTTTGAAAGACATTTCTCACTTAGGCATATTACAGAACAAAAAACATCATAGCAACTATTCCGCAGAATTTTTAGAAGCTTTGCGGGTACTTTATACAAACGTGCAATTGCTCAGCTGCGATCGCCCTCTTACTTCTATAATTATTAGCTCAGCCATGCATGGTGATGGTAAGTCTACTATTGCCTTCCATCTAGCTCAAGTAGCTACAGATATGGGGCAACGAGTACTACTGGTAGATGCTGATTTACGCCAGCCTAACATTCACACCTTATCAAATTTAAATAATTTACGGGGATTAAGTAATTTAATCTCCACAAACCTACCAACAAGTGAGGTAATCCGACAGCTACCCTCGAAGAATGAACTATCTGTAATTACGGCTGGACCAATACCGCCTGATCCCACAAAGCTGCTCTCGTCTGAAAAGATGAAGCAATTAATGACAAATTTCCATAATACCTTTGACTTGGTGATTTATGACGCTCCCCCTTTATTGGGACTAGCTGATGCTAGCCTGCTGGCACCTTATACTGATGGCATATTGCTAGTGGTAAGAATTGACAAAACAGACTCATCAATGATTACTCGAACTTTAGAACATCTAAAAATTTACCGAATGAATACCTTAGGTATGGTTAGTAACGGCTAGAAAAGCAACATTAACAGCAATTAATCCAAATTACTACTTAATATGAAATGAATTCGACAAACCTCTCTTACCCAGCCTCCCTAACCTTGCAGATTATACTTCCTGGGATCTTTCTCAAGATTAACGGGAGTATTGACTCAGGTATTTTCTAACCATCATTTATTCATCCCTTGCTAAGAGGTTGTTTGAAAAGTGTTTTGCTGTGATTTTAAGCACGTTTAGATCCCCCCTAACCCCCCTTAAAAAGCAGGGCTGATTCATTCCATTTCAAACAGGATTTGTCAAGATGGTTAGCAAGAAAATTGTAAGTAAACGTGACTAAGAGACGAACATTTAAGCACTGAAATATCAGTAAAATAGTTGGTTTCATTGGCACGTTAGTAACAAAATAACCAATTTTTAATTGCTAGAACCCTTGATTTTTAAAGCTCTTTGGGGAATGAAACAGCCCTGCCCTTAAAAAGGGGGGAACTGGAATCAAAGTCCCCCTTAACAAGGGGGATTTAGGGGGATCTATAACTTTTCGATACCAACAAGAGGACTTTTCAAACATCCTCTAAGAACTAAGTTGTCAACTATGCCTGAAATCTCAGTGTTGGACAGCCTACAAGGGAAGAGATTGGGGTTATGTTTGGTCAAACTCACATTTATTCGATATTTGTGTCCGGTTTCTTTATTTCTAAGAAACCAAGCAAATTTTTTATCTATATCGGCGTCTAGTTGGATAAAAAGGTGACATAATATGAATTAGTTGAAAGCTGTATATGCATAATAAATAAACACAGATTGTTGCTCATCTGTGTTGCTCAAAGTTTAAGTTTCAGCTTTTAATTTTCATCACGCCCATGAACTTGAGCAGGTGGACTGGTTGCCTCAACGGCAGTGAATGGTTCTAGAATTTTATATGTGTGGGTGGCTCCTTTGGGTACTACCCAAGAACTGCCAGATTCTAATAAAATCGTTTGCCCTTCAATATGTAATTCTGCACGGCCATTAATTACATAGCCAACAGTTTCATATTCCCGCGCTGCTGATTCTTTAGGTTCATTCGGTTGCTCATTTTCCCACAGACGCATGGAAATGCTTTTACCACATGCTAAATATTTTTGACCAAGTTGGCCTTTAGGAGAATAAGCAGAGTCTATCTTTGTAACGGTTTTATCAGACATACTTTCTCCATTGGTAATTTATGGTGCTTGTATTTTATTTGTGAATTTATGAAGTAGGTAATAGGCAATAGAAAATTGACTATTGCCTATTGGATCTTGCCTCTTACCTTAGCTGTAGATCGTTTTTTCACACAATCAAATCAGATTCCTATATGAGTCAATAAATTCCAATCAAGATTTACTACAATTCTAGTCTTTGTCTCTGACTGGTGTGTTAGGAGGATATTGGTAATAACCCTCTGTATCTCTCTGTAATCTACTAGTTTTATCTGCGGCTCTGTTTTTTGTAGAATCAAAAAACTCTTTTGTCGCCCGAGGAGTTTTTTCATCCAAGTTAAGCTTTTCACGGACATTATCAACAGTGTCTTTTAATTTGTTCTGGGCGTTTCTGATTTGGGTATCATTTCTAATTTCACCTTGGTAGTCTGGTGTACCTTTATAGTAAGTTCCTTCGGGAGTTATAACATCAGCTTGTGCCACATTACCGTAGCTAAAACCTTGACCCACCAAAAACATAAATCCTAGCAGAAAAACCACAATAATCTGGTCTATACGAATATTTCGTAGCCAAGAAATTAGTCGATTCATAAAAATCCTCAATTGCATTATGTTGGGTGTAAAATTTAAAACATAGAATGATTATTCGCCATTCAATGTTTAAGAACAACTTTGATAAAGTTGTCTTTCTTTTGTTCAAGCGGCAGAGCCGTTGTATCTGGATTTCTAGGTAAAACCTAAAAACGAGATTTTAAGAAAATCTGTTTTCCCTAGAGAAGCACAACCGTGTTTCCCTACTAATGGTTATTTACATCGATACAGCAGCCCCTGTAGTGGGCTTGGGAGGCTGAATTTGAGCGACTATCCGCAGCCGATACAACTCGACTAATCGCTGTTCGTATTTGAATAAATCGTGGTAAATTTCTTTGAAAATAGCAGTTGCTACTGGATCGGTGTACATTGCACACAAATTGCCAATATCGCCAATCCCTGTTTGCACATCTCCCAACGCGGAACGTAATTGATATATATCATCACTTCCTGTTAAGGCACTTTTTACCTTGGCATATTGATTAGCTATATTTGCTCCTAAAGAGGGTTTTTCACCTAATCCGTGGAGATATGTTTCCAGCTTTTCAATATGGCGTTGTTTGTTACCAATCATCTCTTGAAAAAGTGACTTGATTTCGCCATCAGACTCTTTTTCTGTATATTTTTCTAAAGCTTCCAGCGAATAACGTTCACCAGCCAGAGCAGTATTTAAACCTCTGCCAATTTCACCTTTTGTTGACCCACCCCAAGCATCAGCTAGTTTCCACCATTGGGCAGTTGTATCTTTTTCATTTGGCAATGCAGCGTCTTTACCACCATAACCCAAGCGACTTAAAATAGCTGTGGTGAAAATTGCCAAGTCTCCAGGTTCACGAGATGTAATTAAATTTCCATCTACTATTAAGGGTTCATCTGAATATTTTGCACCTGCATTAGTGATGTCTTTGCTAATAGCACTAAAGCCAGTAACTTCTTTACCTTCAAGCAAGTCACTTTCAATCAACACTTGTGGCCCGTGGCAAACCGCAGCTACCAGTTTTCCTTGTTGCATAGCTTCTTTTACGAAGCGTACTGTGTTGGGGTTGCGTCGCATTTTATCAGGAGCCATGCCACCAGGAATAATTACTGCGTCGAATTCCGCTGCGATCGCTTCTGTTGTAGTACCATCAGCTTGTACGCTCAGTTTACCGCGTTTACCCTTATATTTTTCGTTCATCCGGGAACCAAGGACTACTACCTCGATTCCTCCTTGTTTTAGTCCATTATAAGGAACTGTAAATTCTACATCCTCTACTCCTTGTTCAATGAGGATAGCAACTTTTTTCTTAGTGGAATGATTGTTATTGTGAGCCATAGTATGGTATTACCTGTTTATTTCTACTATTTAACTAGCTAGAATTTTCATCGATGAGAACAATTAAACAGCGACGATTTATCCCTTATATAAGGTTTAAATTGTTCACTATGCAGGTACTTCACCCGTTGATGAAGTAGCAAACAATTCTTCATAATCGTGAGATAAATGGGCGTGAAAAGCAGCAAATATTTCTGGCTTGATAGCGTTTTGCAACACAGCAAATACAGCCCGGACATGAATTGCAGTAATAGTTGGTTCTATATTTTCTTTTTGACTCACACGAGCAATAAATTCTTGCAAGTTGAAAGAACGTCCACTATCTCCTTCTCGCCTTCGCAGACAATCGCTTAGTTGTTGAGGCAAGTTTGCAGCTAATTCTTGTGCTTCATCACCTGTTATCCGTTCTTTAAGAGTTTCTAAAGTCGCACGGGTAGCACGTTCTGCTTCTTCACGAGAATCTGATTGAGCGAGGCTTTGTACATGTGTAATGAACTCGTCGTATTCCACTTTCTACCTCCGCTGTCCAAAGTTATTGAGTGTCTTATTGTTTTAGTATTCAAGTAGTTAACAACATAAATAAAGTTTTGAATTTTTAAATGAAAGTGCTAGTTCTAGTTATTTGATTAATAAAAAAAATTACGAGTCAGAAGTTAACTATCGAATAATGTCGTTTTTATAACTCCTAACTCATAACTAACAACTTCAACTACAAGTTGCTTGACCATGAATTTATGTTTACAATCTTACGTTGCCATCGCCAGTTTAACTTCGTACTAAGGGGATAGATTATTTTATTACTAAAGCCATACATCTTTAGTAAGACAACTTGATAACAAGAAAACGTTATTGTGAGATTGCAGAAAATGGCTAAAATTATGGCAGAAAAAAATTATAATGACGAAATAAAAACCGATGATTTGCCGCAAGAAATTACTGAGTCCTACGGTACTGGTGTAAAAGACTTGCCGGGATACAACATTGGCGGGCGCTCGCTACAAGATGAAAGACACCAGTACACAGAAACTAGCCCAGAACTCACTGGTGGGGATGTTGATGCTTATTGGCAGGATGCAGATGCAGTTGGGGATGAAGCTGTTGGTGGTACTGCTGCGACTCCGGATCAAAATGTCACTGAAGATATAGAAGCAGCAGTCGGGTTGGAAATGGACGATTTTACCTTTCTACGTACCAACGATATTTTAGAGGAACGTGATGGCGATCGCTGGGAGTTAGATCCGATGTCTGCTGAAGATTATCAACAGCGGCGAGAATAAACTGGGGATTGGGCATAGGCCAGTGGGCATGGGGCATTAGTTATTCTCCTTATCTCCCCATCTCCAGTCCCCAGTCCCTAATCCCCAGTCCGTTTTTACTTGAGGCTACTATTGTTCTTGGACATCAATCCAAATACTACCTTCTTCCACACGAATGGGAAAAACGGGCAGTGGTTTTTCTTGTGAAACCAAGGATAGTACTTTACCTACACCAGGCGGCCAGGGACACCAATCTTTTACCTCACCAGTACTCAGGTCAAAACTACTGCGATGGAAAGAACAAACAATAGCGCCATCTTCAGTGACTTTCCCACTTTTCAAAGGCAATTTTAAGTGAGGACAGGTGTTATCTACGGCATAAAGCTGATTTTCGTGGTTCAAAAGTAGGATTTTCCGGTTGCCAACTTTTACCACTTGTCGCGCACCTGGTGACAGTGCTTCGGCTGCAAGAACTTTAGTCCAGCTCATTAGGTTCTCCTTTCCTAACTGATCTGCTTTTAGTTTCCCGCAATTGTGACCAGTGCGATCGCTTTTTAGGAATCGGTAGAGACGCGATTAATCGCGTCTCTACGCTTAAACCCCAGATTTTCATTCACAGCACAAGCAGTATCTGGGTAGTCGCTAAATACGCCATCAACACCCAAGTTGAAAAATAGTTCATATTCTCCTTGGGGATTTCCTTGAAATTCTAATGGTAAAAAGTAGTCTTCATTGCGGAAAGTCCAGGCATGAACCAGTAAATCAAACCGATGAGCATTGATAATTAAAGATGTTGGTGAAAGCAATTTACTAGTGCTGTCTTTAGAAACTAGCAGATTTTTATGAACTCCAATGGCCTGGGCATATTTAGTGATTTTTTCTAAACCTGAAGCAGTTACTAAATCTGCATAAGTGCTATCATTACCATTAATTACAAAATCGTAAGGTTTACCAGTAATATTTAGCAATTGCACCAAAGGTAAATCAGTTTTTTTAGATAAATCTTGTAAATTACTCACTTCAAAAGATTGGATATAAACAGGTGCATTAGCTCCTTGATAACCGTTAGCTGTTAAAGTTGCTAATAGAGGTGTTTCTAGGGGTAAACCAATGGATTTAAAGTAGCTTGGGTGTTTAGTTTCTGGATAAATGCCGATGGCACGATTCATTTCGGCGGTTTTATCTTTGACTAAATTGATGATTTCTTGTAATGTGGGAATTTCAAATAATCCATCATAGAGGACATTGTGCGATCGCAGTTGAGGAATTCGCTCTTTGGCTCGTAGTATTTTCAGTTCTGCAAGTGTAAAATCTTCGGTAAACCAACCTGTTTTTGATTCTCCATCAATTATTTTGGTGGTTTGACGGCGAGCAAATTCTCTATGGTTAGCAACGTCGGTAGTTTCCGAAATTTCATTTTCGTGACGAGCAATTAAAACACCGTCTTTTGTGGAAACTAAATCTGGTTCAATATAGTCAGCCCCTAGTGCTATAGCTAATTCATAAGCAGCTAAAGTATGTTCTGGACGATAGCCACTAGCGCCTCGGTGTGCAATGATAATTGGCGATTTAGTCGTGAATGTTTTAACCATTCCTTATATTTCTATTTCCTCTTCACAAATCGATAGATTTTCATATAACGCAAATTTTCTTCATTTTCTAAATTATACAATTCACTCATTTCGGTTTTAAAAGTATCCTTTAGGCTCCAGGAAAATTCCCTATTGATTATAATAAATACTGTTTTGACATTCTTGGTAGTTGTATTAATTTTCTCTCCTAAATTTTTTCCCTTAATTGTTTCGAGAATATGTGTTGGTACATATAAAGTCGATGAATCTCCGTAATATTCTAGTAATCTAGGCTGTCCCAACAACAATACAGATTTTGCTGATTCATCTCGATTTTTGATCAGGTACTGAGCAGTTGAGCGATAGTCGTCTTTTCCGTATTGTGGATTTAAATAGTAGTTAAAATTTGAATAAACATTCATAATTATCAAAAAAACAGTAGCTATTTTGGCAATTTGAGACAGAATATCAAATTTATTTCGATGTTCATTTTCCGGCTGATATTTATGCAAAAAAGTTGACGGTATCAAAATGAAAAGTGGTATGCATAAATAAAAAGAATGACGCGGAAGCCAGTTAATTTTAGTAGCTAGAGCAAATAGAAAATTTAGTAAAAAGGATATGAGAAAAATCAATGCAAATAAATAATCAGCGCGTTGGTATATTTTTCTCTTAGATTGTTTCAACAAACTCGTAAATAAAGCTACAAAAATTGCAATAACGGTAATAAAGAAGATTAACAAATGAGGCCAATAACCGAGTAAAATTTGTATTTTATCATCACCACGTAATTCTTCAAGTGGCGGAGCATAAGATGTCCCGACTAATATCCCGTAGATCACAAACATAATGTTCTGAACTATGGGTAATCCAGTACGAGTAACTGCTGTAGCTGTTGGATCGGATGCAGCAGGCGAAGACAAATAGAACCAAATCATTGGTGAAGAAAAAATTAGTGCTGGTATCGACCATTTGAGCCATTCTTTGAAGTTTCTATAAACGATAGCATGAGATAAACAAATGGCTGCACTAAACATTACTGTTAAAATACTACCAAAAGTTGCTATCGCAGTAAAAATGGCAAAAAACAGTCGCGAAATAATTTTATTACTTCGATCGTCTATGAATGAATGGCTAAAGAAATATATCTGAAGTGAGGCTATAAATATTAATAACGAGTATGGTCTGGCATCTTGGCTATAGAATACGCTAAAAGAACTAACTGCTAAGATTAAAGACGACCATAACGCATGTTTTTTCCCATAAACACGTAGGCAAGTAAAGAATATAGTAATTACTGAACCCACTCCCAACAAAGCTGATAGCGATCGTATGGCAAATTCACTATCCCCAAAAACTGAGCGCCAATAAAACAATACCAAGTAGTAAAGTGGTTGGTATTTATCACCAGCTTCTCGATTTACGATATTAAAAAGATTTTCTTGAACACTTGTAGCATCAGATAAAGATAGGCTCCAGCCTTCATCGTACCAAAGACTTTGATTTGGTAACAAGAAGAAACGAGCAAATATGCTAACTATAACAATTATAAAAAACCCCAAATAGTATTTTGACCGTTTCATATTCAACCTCCAAAGCATTAACATAGGGATTGGGAACTAGAAACTGGGACTGGCAAATAAATATTATCACGCTCTTGTTGTGTGATTCATCGCATAGACTCTGTATTGGAAATAGAAAGTCGGTAAGAGGTTATTTTTATTAATTTTTTGTGTAATTTATTACATTAGTGCCTAGCTTGAGATTAGGACTGTGTGAATTGCTGAATCTGGGAATCCCAAGACAAGAATTCCCAGTAATCGTCCTGATACATTGACTTTTAAGGCTACTTTGACGCCAATTAATGCCGACAATTGATTTATACAGACTCTTGTAAGAATTTATTGTATAACGTTAAACCTTTAAAATCTCTAGGAGATGAGTTAAGTAGATTGCCATGAGTGAAAATACAGAAACGATTTTCAGTAAAATAATTCGTCGGGAAATTCCCGCTGATATTGTTTATGAAGATGATTTGGCGCTCGCATTTAAAGACATCCACCCCCAAGCGCCTGTTCACATCCTCCTCATTCCCAAAAAACCCATTGCCACACTAGCTGATGCTGAATCTCAGGATCGTGATTTGTTGGGGCATCTTTTGTTAACCGCCAAACGTGTTGCCGAAGAAGCTGGACTGAAAAACGGTTATCGAGTTGTCATTAACGCTGGTGATGATGGCGGTCAAACAGTCTACCACCTACATCTGCACATCTTGGGAGGACGGCAGTTAGACTGGCCTCCTGGTTGATAAAACTACAATGAATCGCATTTATAAATGCGATTCATCATTCAAACAAATCACCATCATCAGCAATGCTGATTTAAAATTTATTTACAAATCTTAATTTTAGCTTTAATCTAATAAACATAGGTAAGCAAGTTCACTTACCGAAATCATAAAAAATTCAAACGCAATCATAAAACAATGACAGCAACCATTCAACGCCGCGAAAGCGCCAACGTCTGGGAGCGGTTTTGCAACTGGATCACCAGCACCAACAACCGCTTATACATCGGCTGGTTCGGTGTACTCATGATCCCCACCCTGCTAGCCGCCACCGCTTGCTTCGTAATCGCCTTCATCGCTGCTCCTCCAGTAGACATCGATGGCATCCGCGAACCAGTAGCAGGTTCTTTGGTATACGGAAACAACATCATCTCCGGTGCAGTTGTTCCTTCCTCTAACGCAATCGGTTTGCACTTCTACCCAATTTGGGAAGCAGCATCTCTTGATGAGTGGCTGTACAACGGCGGTCCTTACCAGTTGGTAGTATTCCACTTCCTAATCGGCGTATTCTGCTA
>NZ_JACJRQ010000043.1 GCF_014697355.1 Nostoc calcicola FACHB-3891
TTGATCCTCTCCCACTGGTCATCTCGCAGCGCATAACGTCGAGTCATTATTTTTCTATTTGCTTAATCCCAAGCATCACTGACTCCAGTTTACCTAATTGATGACATGCCCTAAAATGGCGAAAATTTGTATTTCTTTATTTATAGAATGTTACCTTGGCGACAATATAACATTTCGCCAATTCAAAAATCTAAAATCTCCTAAGTAGCAACCGTCAGCTTGGACAGACTAAACCTGAACAACTATAGTTTGAGTCACCCCCTCTTTGGATGGTCTACTGGTTAGTACAGTGTCTGTGAGTTTATTTGCAAATAGTTGTCTTGGCAATAATACAAAGTGTCAGCAATACGTATTTTCGCCAATTCAAAATAAAAGCAGCATACCTTAACACCTAAATTTCACGACTGCATAGGCGATCGCCGGATTGCCGCAGATGGTAAAAATGCTCAGAAAAGGAGAAAAGGACTAAAGTAAGAAACTTCAGCATTTAATTTCTTACCGATAGTTTTCAAACCAAGTAGCAGCAGTGCTTTTGAGAGCCAATGCTGTTCGCCCTTCTTGCGACACATTGGCTTAAAAGTTGCTTAATTTAAAAAAACTTTGTCAGCCGAATGATGTGCCGTTTCTGATTTCATAACAAGTCTTCTTTGATCCAAAACAATACTTGCTCACCAATTTCGCTGATTTTGTCAAATGCCTTACTCATATAGAGATCACGACACTTTTCTGATGCTATCTCAACAGCAAACTGTGTGCAAATCCGCATGAGAGTATGATTATCTTGTGTTGTTTTCCGAGTGAATTCTTCGCCCATTTTTGCTAGAGCATAACAAAATGCTCCTCGAAATACATCGCCTGCACCAACTGTGCTTTGTATCTCCCTTTGATTTTCAGTGTTATCTTCTTTTTTCTCAGGTGGATTATATTTTGCGGAAGGCTGACAATAAATAGAGCGTGCTGTATTCAGATCGATAGCTAAAGCTCCGTAATGATGAAGTGTAGTAATCAACCAGCGTCTGGAGCTATCTCTTGCAACCCATTTACGTCCTTCTTCAATCCATTCGGGTTCTACATTAAACCATCCCCCACTTTCGTCACATGAGCGTAACATTTCTTCAATAGCTTGAGTCTCATGCTCAAATTCAGCAGTAAAAAAATCATCTCTTGCAAATCTTTCTAATTCTCCCTCTGACTTGACTTCATCTGGGAGAATATAACGTGCGAAAAATGGAAATGAGGCTGTGAGAATGTTTATATATGTATTGAGTTCCTTCTCAACAACCAAGCCTCTGCTGCCGCCACCACCAGTTTCGTAGATTATGTCTACATCAGGGCGTTTGGTAATCAAATCGTCAAAGATGTGGCGATGATCTACTAACGCGCCTTTTGTTGCCCCATCACCATAGGGTTGAGCCAAGAACTTGTCGAAATAAACTATGCGTAAGTTTTTCTGATCGGGATGAAGTTGAACTTCAAGCTGTTCAAGCGATGGCTTATCCAACGCCAGTTGCTTGAAACCGCGATCCATAAATATTCGCTGCCCAGGATATATTCCCCTGTGGCTCTTGCCATCATGTACAATCACGGTGGAGTGCCAAGTATGTTCGGCGCTTCGACTGATACCATCAGTATTAATCCCGGATTGTTCACAAAAATCAAGTATCTCCTTCCCGAATAAATCATCTTCATTGACGATGGAGATCATTGAGGCATCAAATACACATTCGGTGTCTAAAGAAGTAAAAGCCTTCACTGTTGTGAGTGAGGCTCCTCCTGGATATTCGTCAGCTTCAAATCTTAAATTACGCCTACCCTGCGTAGGTAACATATATCTTACATCTCTAGGTTTTGTAAGACCTGCTCCACCCAGATACTGTAACCGACCAATCGTGTTATGTGCAGCTAATCCAAGTGCTACAAATCGAGGTGCTCGAATTAGTTTTTGTTGATCAGCAAATTCATCAACTTTATCGTGGTATTTATTTGCAAAGTCTGGGAATAGATTCATTAATGCATAAGCAGCACCAACATAGTAATGTTCTTTTCTTGCTGTTTCTGGCATATTGATATGTAAAGGGATAATCTCTAAATTTTGCAAGTTAAGACGATCATCCGAACTAAGACCAAAACTGACATAATACGCTTTACGGTTTGGATTTACCACTGCGGACTCACGTAGGGCTGCTATGAATGGCAAATCTAGGGAACTCATTGATTTCCCAACAATTAGGAGCGTTTGATCTAAGGCTTTAATTACAGGTGGATTTTTAGATTGTTTTAGCTCTGATAAGCAATTATTATAGTCTGCCCCCGAAATAAGTACTGTTGTTTCTGGATGAACAGCTAAATCCTCAGTAGTAAAACTATAGTGGCTCTCAAAGCCGTTGTCCGGCTTCAAAGAACCGTTCAGCTTGTAAATGGGTGTATGCTTTGAGTGTCTCTGTGGTGCATTTCTAACAATTGCTTCCCAGTTAGAGTGCTGCCGAGCAAAAGCACGCTCAATCTGCAAATCATAATTAGTTGTGACAATGGCGTTTGGGTTTAAATCAACCAACAGATCGTGTAGTGGGCTTGGTTCTGTATAAGGAAGTAATTCTTTATTCAGTTCGTCTAGCAGCTTTTGACGTGCTTCTTCGCGAGCACACACTGATTGAATGATAACGAACGGATCTAGGTCATAGGTTGGATTGTCAAAGGGGAGTTCAGCACCAATAGGCGTTAGCTCTGGAAGAATTCGTTTAACTGCCCGTTCCCAGCCGACAGGATCTTTCTCCTTATCGGAGTTTTGATGTGCCTGTAAAAGATATGAAAAACGTGTAAGACTATTACCGACAATGATCGTCAAAGCATTATTTTGCAAAGCCTGGTTCAAGTCCGACCGAGCAATTTGAACCTGCGATGAATCATTGGTAAAGGTTTTTGAGGAAATGAGCCACATTATCTCGTTCTTCTTCCTAAAGAGTAAATATAAAATACGATACTAGATGTAATTGTGGATAATTTGTAGTAAATTATTATGTATTTGTCTATTTGTTACAAGCAAGCCTCGATTTTCAGTAAGTAGCTCACCTTTAGAAAAATTTAGCTCTTTACCATCTAAATCAGTTACACACCCACCTGCTTCCCGAACAATAAGTTCACCTGCCACATGATCCCAAACTTTTTCGCGATTGTCTGTATCGGTTGCGTAGCGAAGAAATAAATCAATCTGACCATCAGCAACAGCAACGTATTTAGCTTGACTGCTAATCTGCATAATTGTTCCATTAATCTGATTGTTAGAAAACAAACGCTCTACAGCTTTCCGGTCTAAGTGACGCACGTCTCCCAGAGCAATATGCACCCTTTGTAAGTCACTCTGTTTTGAAACTGAAAGAGTTCTACTTAAAGTTCCATCTAATGACTCTAGCACTGCACCTTGATTCTTCTGTGCAATCGCCATAGCTCCTATTACTTCCCGATTAAAGGGCATCAATGGGCAAACCAAAGCTGACAATACTGGTTGACCAGCGATGACTAGTGCAATAGCGATCGCGAATTGATCTCCCTTAAAAAAACCTCGTGTTCCATCAACAGGATCAATAATCCAGGTACGTCTATTGTCTTGCTTTGGCTGGTGGCTCAACCAGTGTTTAATTTCATTAATTGTTACAGGGCAATTTAAAGCTTGACTGGCATAATATGCTAACCAGTGTTTTTGCTCTGTGTTAATAAGGGCTCTAAAATCCGCTACTGTTTCTTCTGTTATTATTGAATCTTCTGAAAAATACTTGGCGATGCGGTGGAGAATTACCGCTTGCGAACATAAGTCTGCGATGGAAACAGGATCTCGATCTGCTTTATACATCAAGTTTGACTGTATATCACTGTGTAGAGTCAGACACACATGGGCCGCTTCCCGTCCTGCTTCGCGTATAACTTTTTGTTCAAGTTCGCCAATAATCATTTTTTTTACCTGGTTTTATTCCATAAGTCTTGGATACTTAATATGAGTCAGACCTTTGGAACTCATCAAGGGATAAATAGACACATGAGGCTGATAATATTTCGTCATTTAAATATTTTATTTATATCAAAAAAAGAAATGTATTTATTGAATATGTGTTTTATTATTTACGTAATAAACCGTACAAGCTCTATCAGTGCATGACGAGAAAGTAGCATGATACTGATTCATCTTCTAACCCGACAGATGCTCCCTGGTATATCTACAGATTGCCTGCATGATATTATACTTAAAACTTGGGAAAATAATTATCAAAAATATAGAGAAAATTTATACTTGGATGCTTTTCAACAGGCAGTTGAAGAGGAGGAACGGCTCTTAGCCAGTAGTACTTCAAACAGCCTGATTTTGATTGATAGAACTGTCTTCCTGGAATTACTGCAACAAAATTTGAATAGGTTAACCGATAGGCAGCCTTACAACACATTGGAAGGTGATGCTTTTCGATATTTGCTGTCAAACATGATGCAGACAAATTCAGTACTTACTATCAATGGGAATAATTTGGAATTAGGAAATTATGAGAGTATTGCCAATCATTTGGTCAAGTACGCTAGAAACATATTTTTGGCTCCCATCTTGAGCGATGAATACCGTTTCATCATAAGATGCCAAAAATTAGTCGAGAATGAATTACCTAGAAGTGATGATGCCCAAAAGATAGCAGGTCAAATCCCTTCAATACTCGAAGCGTTAAAAGGATTCGTAAAACAACAAGAAGCGCATCAAATCCTTTCGACTAATCAGAAATTCAAGTGGCAAGGAGATTCACCATTCCCAGGGTTACGGGCATTTGAAAGTGAGGATGCCCTTATTTTTTTCGGACGTGAGCAGGAAACGAAGCATTTGATCAAGCTTCTACAGGAGAATCGCTTTGTTGCTATTGTTGGTGCGAGCGGTTCAGGAAAGTCTTCGCTTGTACGGGCAGGAATTGTACCGGGTATTAAAGATCGTTATGAGATAGTATACTTTACGCCGGGAGAATTTCGTAATGATCCGTTTTTATCGTTAGCTGCTGCCTTTACAAATTTTTTGAAAGCGCAGCCAGCGATGGTAAGACGCAATTTGGAGCAGATCCTGGATGCCAATCCAACAGTGCCACGCGAACTAGCAGAAACCTTGGAAAATAACCCAAGTAAGTTGGAAGATTTGTGTGCAACATTACTAAATGGTAAAGACGAATTTCTATTGCTAGTTGACCAGTTTGAAGAGCTATTTACATTGGTTAAGAACTCAAATTTACAAAACCAATTTGTAAACCTGCTGGCAAAGGTGCAAGAAGCCAGCCACTTTCGTGTCCTGATTACTATGCGTAGTGAGTTTTACCATAACTTTTTGGAGCTAAGTGAACTCCCATCTGAATTATTAAACCGTGGACAGTACTCACTAAAACCTCCTAGTATGCAATCGCTATACGACATGATTTTGAAACCGACGCAGATCGCAGAACTAAAATTTGAGACAAATCTAGACCTAACCATCTTTGTTAGTGCTAGTGTTAATCCTGGCGCACTTCCGCTGATGGCATACACTCTTGAAGAGTTATATAAAAAAGCTAAAGAACGCAATGATTGCCGACTGACATTTGACGACTATAATGCGATCGGTGGAGTCGAGGGTGCCATCGGTAGTCGAGCAGAAAAAACTTTTAGGAAACTTAGTGAAGCTGCCCAATACGCTCTACCAAAGGTATTTCAGGAATTGGTTGTTGTCAAAAAGCTAGGTGTAGCAACAAGAAAACGCGTACTTCTAGAGAAGGTGAAAAGCTCTAGTGGAGCAGAAGAATTGGTAGATGCGTTGATCGAGGCTCGACTGCTCTTAACTGATAGTGAACCTGTTAGTAATAAACCAATTGTCGAAGTTGCTCATGAAGCTTTATTTTCTAGTTGGAAGAAATTGAAAGAGTGGATCGAGGAAACAGTTGGGTACTTATTTGTGCTTCAACAGATCGAAGAAGCTATTGAACTCTGGAAAACATACCGTGAAGACGAAAAGTACTTGTGGAAGGGCGATCGCCTGAAAGATGCTCAAACCATCGTCAGACGTTTAAGCCTAGAACTCAGACCAGATCAAGAGGAATTTTTGCAACCTGAAGTTGATCGACTGGAAGCAAAACTCCTTGATGACACATTGACACATATCAAGCGTGAAAGCATTGGGGAAGAACTGCACCACATTGGCGACACGCGACCAGGTGTGGGGGTGCGTAATTATGGTTTACCAGACATAAAATGGTGTAAAGTCCCAAGTGGTTTTGTTCAACTAGAAAAGGAAGAAGGCGAGTTCAAAGTTGACTATTTTTACATAGCCAAATATGTCGTCACTTACAAACAATTTCAAACTTTCGTTGATCATCCCAACGGGTATGAGTGCAGTCAGTGGTGGAAAAACTTAGCACCTCAAAAGTTTCAGCTATCAATGCAGCCTTTTCGATATGACAACTACCCTCGCACAAATGTAAACTGGTTTGAAGCGATGGCATTTTGTGGATGGTTGACTGAAAATCTGCCCTGCGATGTGTTTCCAAAAGCAGAGGGAACCGATTGGGTTGTTCGTCTTCCAACAGAATGGGAGTGGCAACAAGCAGCAAGCGGAGGAGATACCCAAAGGGATTACCCTTGGGGAAACTGGTGCGAGAAAGAAATACGTTGTAACGATACACAGAGTGGGCTGGAAAGACCAACTGCTGTTGGTATGTATCCACAGGGGATTTCTCCTGTCGATGCGTTAGATATGATAGGGAACGTTTCTGAATGGTGCCTAAATAGTTATGAAGTTCCACGACAAATCGATTTAACTAGCTATGAAAGGCGTTCCATCCGAGGTGGTGCATGGCGTTTTCGAGCGCAATCGCAAAACTTGAAGTATAGGGACTTTGCTAATTCTGCTAATCCAGCAAAACATATTGGTTTTAGGGTGGTATATGCTCCAAGGGTAAATGTATCTTGTTAATAAGGTAGAAATTCCGTAAGAGGTATCTAAGCAGTAAAAAAATTCATGGTTTAGGCATAACATCACATACCACCCGAAAGCTTATGCGGTCGTTACCTTGACTAGGGTCATATTTGTAGCGATACCCAGAACGACAGCCTTCTGGGGGAGTATACCACGAACCACCGCGCAGCAGTCGTCTTTGATGATTGTCATTGCCTAGCCAGGGGCTACCATCTTTGGGTGCTCCTTGATAATTGTCATGCCAGGTATCTGCACACCACTCCCAAAGATTACCGTGCATATCGTATAAACCAAAAAAATTAGGTGGAAAACTTCCTACTGGGGTAGTTCTTCTTCGATATTCTCCTTTGGGAGCATTACTGTAAGTGTAGGCACCATTATAATTTGCTAAATCAGTCGTAATGGTTTCTCCAAAATAAAAAGGTGTAGTCTTACCTGCACGACAAGCATATTCCCATTCTACTTCTGAAGGGAGACGATATTGTTTGCCACTGTACTGGGAAAGGCGATCGCAAAACTCCACCGCTTCATACCAAGACACTTTCTCAACTGGTTGATTATCACCTGCAAATCCAGAGGGGTTTAGATTTAGTTCGTAATTCACTTGAGGTAAAAAAGCGGCTACTATCTCCCATTGTTCTTGGGTGATAAGGTATTTTCCCATAAAGAAGGGTTGAATCGTTACTTCGTGTTGGGGACGTTCATACTCCTGACTTTCTTTCTCATTTTTTGGCGAACCCATTCTAAACACACCACCAGGGATGGCGACCATCTCTAAAGTTCGACCATAACCCAAATCCTCCTTTAATGGAGAAGAGTTTTGTGTTGCAGTAATTTCAGGTAAAAAATTTTTATATTCTTCAGCTACTTGCTTCAAATTAGAATTTTCAGGATTTGTTATTAACGCAGCATCAATCAATTCATGAATACGATTTTGGCGGTCAAGCTTTTGTACTACTGCTAAGATAATCTTTTCAAAATGTGGATAATTAGGAATATCTGCTTCAGGTATGTTCATCTTATATAACAGCATCCTCTTAAATTCAGAAATTGTAAAAGCAAACTTTATTGCCTTGGTTATTTTCTCTAACATCATTCCATCTAAACTCATAGATGGTTACTCCAAAATTAGTAAAATTTAAATTTTATAATCATTAAATATATGAGAACAGATTCACTTTTATTTTTTTTGGAAAAGTATTTGTTCTTCATTCACAAAATTTAATTAAAGTTTTTAGGAATCTATCTTCAAATTCAAAAAAATCAAAAATATCTAATTTATATGCTTAAAAGCATTGTTCATATTACTTTGCCACTTCGTACATTTTCTAATAAACCTTGTTTATCTAACCGCGAGCAGATAGTATTGAAAGGCGTTCCAGCATTGTATTGTCCCTCGAAGCCCATATGATGTAGTGCTACTAAATCCCAGCTACTATTAAAACAAGGAGAGCCAGAGGAGCCATTCTCAGTATTGACTCTATATTTAACGATTGTATTATTCTCGTTAACACCAATAATTGCATCTGTATCAAATGCTAATTTTAATGGCTGACCCATTGGATGTTGCAGTATAAATAGTGGAGTATTAGGTAAGAATTTATATGGTTTAATAGGTAATTCTATCCATCCTCTTGCTGGAGAACCTTTTTCTCCAACAGGGGTATTTCCCGGCTCTCCATCTAAGCGAAGCAATGTATAGTCTAGTTCATCTAATGTAGGTAATCGATTTTCATTATCTGGAAGATACGGACTTTGATCGATAAGCCAGTTCTTTGTTAAGCAATACTCTGTACCGTTGGTTTTTAAAATCCCACCTGCCGATTTTCTATAATCAAAACGCAGAATAACATCGTTGTAAGCAACTTCTCCCTTAATTACATCTTCCATTACATGGAAATTGGTAATTAACATATTCGGCGCAATCAAAAAACCTGTACCTTGTTCCTTCCCTTTAGGGAATTCAATTCGACATACTTGCGCCTGAATTTGACTCAATTTTACAAGCCATTCATCCACATCTAGAAAAGAATTAGTTTGTCTAATGATTTTTTCACGTGTACCCCTTGCTGACAGTTCTAGTGGTAAAGAAGTATCAAGAAATGAAGTATCAGAAAAAAAATTCTCGGCAAATTCAATTAATTTTTGATGTCCAGGATTTGATTGAAGTGCGCCTAAAATTAGGGTTCTCACCCATCCCTGACGATCTGCTTCATTAATTAAATCAAATGCCAATTCTCTTAAATCTTCGGCAATTGTTATATCATATATATTTTTGTCAAATCGGTATTTTACAAATTCCTCAAATCTATTCGGACGTCTAAATGCATCCCGCAAAGCTTCTGATAGCTTTTCGTGTTGGTCTCCAGATATTGTCATATGATTTTCCTATACGATTTACTTTGATAGTTATTACTAAACAACTGATAACTATTCAATGTTACTGAGGCTCATCTTGGATAATTTCATACCAGAAAGATAAATCCCTCACATGGTAGGAATCTTGCTTCGGTTGCCGCCCAATTCCAAAACCATCTCTGTACTGTAAATAAGAATTACGATATAGACCAATCGTATCACCAGTAGCTTTCCTAAGTACTTGGTATGCTAAATCACCGACAATTGCAGCAGACCCGATAGCAGCAGTGACCGCACTAACCTGCGGCGCAGCAACAGCAAGTCCAAGGAGCGTACCAAGCGCCCCTTGGATTTCCGGTGAATTCAACTGCTTGGAAAGTAATTGTGCTAGATTCTCCGAGTCTTTGCGATCACGGGACACTGTGATGAAGATATCTAAGAAATGGAGTGCCTGACCATAGAATATAAGCAAACCGTTCTCGCCTGTGGGTAAGCGATCGCGCTTTTGAATCCCAGGAAAGCGAAACGTCTGGGGCATATAAAAGTTGGCTGGTTCAACTTTTGTAGCGTAACCGTGAACCACCAGCGCATCTAATCGTATATCTGCGTCACCAAACCACTTTTTGGTATCCCAAATCATAATATCTTGTAACCGTACAGCCAAATTGACAGCTTGCGGTTGTACTGCTGACTCCCGACCACCCCGTTGATTGTAGCCAAGTTCACGCTCAATCTGCTCTATAGCCGCAGCATCAGGGGGCGTAGCCTCATCAATCAACCATCTCTGCTCAATCATACATAGTTCCTTAAATTACAAGTTAATAAAAAATCCGTTGCATAGAATCATCATGGCATCATTTAGACTAAGTAAGCGGCATATATATTAATGGACTGAATTTTTAAGATTTTACAACCTCGTGCAAATTGAGCCGAGCAGTATGGACTATTGCATTAGAATCTGCTCCGACCATTGACTGGTGGAAGCAGGAATTTTTTGGTAGTTCGGCTCGTAGCAGTTCACCATTAAGTAACGTGAGAGGTTCTCCAATAAGTTGTTCCTTACCTTTATCGAGACGAAAAAGCACAATGGGGTGTTGCAAGTAGGTAATTAGAGTCTCTCCGTTCGGTTTATCTTCCGCGTGAAGCAGGGATAAATCTTTCCAATCGCGGAAAATTGCTCTATATCCGAAGACCATCTGCCCGGATGATGTTGTCGAATCGAAGTAAATCCGACAGCTATTGTCCCCGACGACTATTCCTTTCGCACTTCGTACCCAATTGAGAGCTTCAGCATTTGGAAACAGAGTCCAGCGTTCTGAGTATTCCCAGTTAGCTTTGTACGGAAAGTCAAAACCTTGTGGAATGAGGAACTTTTTTTCAGTCTCAGATTCCTGGAAAACCAGAAATTCTTCGAGAAGCTCACGCGTAGCACATAAAAATGGCTCCTTGTCACGGTATGCGTCCCAGTATCCAGAGAGCAGAGCAAGAGTTTTTCCACTCACACCCCGTCGAGTAAATGCTGCATACACTTCTCCAGAGGGAGCAACAACCTCAAGGGCTACTGAAACCCCAAGATTTGCCAGTTTAAAACCACTAGGAAGAAAGAGCATTTCTTCTAATACCTCTGGTTTAACTGGAGTTCGATTATGAAACATCTCCGTAAATGTTTCGGGTTGTTCATCTAGATTGACTGTAATTTTAAACTCCCCAAACTGGTGAAAATGAGCGTAAACAGCCCGATTCTGGAATTCTTTACCAGAGCGTCGATCTAAAACAAGTTTAGAGCGTAAAAAAGAACGTTTCATCAAGTGCCAAATAAATGAGAGCATTGAAAATATTGGTAAAACCTTTTTTTGTTGTTTCATAGCATTATTGTCTTATACTTTTTCCATAAATAAATATTTCAAGTCTTGCCATTTTGGGTAACGTAGTTACCTGTTCTGTGACGGTGGTCTCCACTTGATGATAAGGAATTTTTGGATCTGCAACCTCTCAAAAGTGTTGCGCGGTCGCACCCATCCCAAAAGCTTGTGGTTAGCCATCTACAGTTTTGAGATCACAAACGTTTCTTAGTTTTTGATTTGTGCTGACGGATATTACACATAATTAGTCAAACGTGTAATCGATGCCTTAAAGTCTTCTAGATTCATTGATGTCTACAGCTTACGCCTAACACTACCTCAGATGGTAGTGAGCCACGCTCATTTGATTGTTACCTCGCTTTCGCCACTACCGCCATAAAAATACCCCCAGAATATGGAGGCGATTGATGTGGTTGATGTGCCTAAAAGGACACAATCGAATAATTCGAGTTCGCTATAAGGATTTCTGTATATAGGCATCACCGTACCAAAATGGGAAAATTGTACGTTAAGGCTGAAAGCTTTGCCCAGTAAGCATCTTAGGTACTCATTTTTGGGCACGGTGATGCCAACTTTAGCGATCGCACTCAATCAACTACTTTTGACCACACCCTGGATTGGTTTGTCTTTTTTTCATTCATGCAACAAAGCCATCAGCATCACCAAAAGTTCCCAAGAACCCATATCATGAATTAAAATTTCATTTTCGACTTCAAATCACAGAATTTATTCCAGATGTTCACTCATATTGGATTTTAATGTTTGTAAAAGCTGGACAATAAATTTTCTAACTCTTGGCGACTGAGATTGCGTAAACTATCACTCACTTCCTTAAGCAGAGGTAGCATCGCTTGAAAGCGAGAACAATCATGGCATTTGGCAAGCTTTCCAGGAGACCAACATCTACACCCATCAACCAACTCTAACGAGAAGTTTTGTCGACATTGTTGACAAATATGGGTATTGCCATTTTGACGGCGCATTCTCTGGTTAACTCGCTGGGATTGACAAAAAGGACAGCTAATCCGACCAATTACTTCTGGTTCTTTGAAATTTTCTTGTTGCAGCACAATAGTAAAGGCAATTTGTGTTCTAAGTTTATTTAATTCAAATTGTTCAAGAGGATTAATCATTTTTAGTACGCTCATAGGCTTGAAAATAGACTTCTGGTTCAGATAGGTCGATGGGATAAGGGTTAAATGTATTAAATATTACCGCAAATAGAGCATTCCATGCACTTTTGCAAGAGGCTCCATGATCTGTGGTTACAGAGAAGAGTGAAAGTAGACTTTTTAATACATTTCTACTCATCAATCAAAACAACGGATTTCACTTCGCCATCTAGGATAAAGATTTGAGAAACCAATCGGGGAAACATCGCAACTTTTTCGTCGTTAGACAGGGTATGCCAAAAAGCTAAATTGTTCCCAAGGCGGAGAATATCACTAGCTGTATAATTATTTATGTCATCCGAACCAGATGAATTAACTGCCGACGCAATCTGCTGACGTAGCTTCTGCTTAAATTTCTCTAAATCTGGATCTGAGTCAGAAATTTCTGATACCGTTTTTAGCTTGGCTTGTAATGCGCTTACTCGGTCTGAGTTGGGTGAAATATAGTCATCATCAAAGTCCGAGCCTATAGCAAACTTCTGAGACTTCTGAACTAAAGATTTAATCAAATTATCTTCAATCTTTTTTCGGACAACTGAGCGAGAATTACTACAACCTAATTGGGAATATCTACAGGCATAGTAAGAATACTGTTTGTGCTTGCTTGAACTATATTTAATAGTACATTTGGAGCCGCATTCTCCACAAAAAATCATTCCCGCTTGATAAGCATACTCTCGGTAATGATTGTTAGCATCAGCTTTTTGTCCTAACGCTCCGCTACCTATCTTTTTATTTAGTTCAAGCAGATATTGAATTTCTGCTGCCTCTTCATCAGTCATCAGTCTTTGGTCTGGATGAGTATCTTTAATAGTTGTCCATTCACTAGGGTGTTTTAAGTGATTTCTTTTATTCTCTTTCAGGTAAGATGTGTGTCCAGAAAGTACAGGATTAATTAGCCAAAGAGAAAAACCTCTTTGTGTCCAATAAAATACTCGGTCATGAGAGTTGATTTTGGCACTAGTTTTGCCTACTCCATATTTTTTAAATACACATCTCAAAGCTCCTCTGATGCTTTTTTCTTGGATATAGCTTTGAATAAATTCTTTTCCTAATTGAGCTACAGTTCTTCCGGGAAGTTGTTCAAAGGGTATATCAGACTTTTTCAACTGAAGGTAATTTTTTGGTCTATCTTCAGTAATTAGGCAAAGATAGGGACTGTTATCTAAAACATACTTGCTATCTTGAACAACATAACCCCAAGGAGCTTGCTCACAAGCTTTTACTTGATTTCTGCCATGTTGTTTTCCATGTTTAACTCTTTCGGATAGCATGTCCACTTCTAACTCAGCAAAGGAACCGAGTATATTGACCATTAATTTCCCTTGAGATGTGCTTAAATCAATACTTTGATCTAAGATGACCAGGTTGACATCAGAATTTACAAAAACATCGAGAAACTGTCGCAACTTAGGTAAAGACCTAGCAATTCTATCTATTCTGGTGACAATTACTCCATCAACTTGCTTTAGTTGCACTAAAATAATAAGTTGGTTTAATTTGGCTCTATCATCTCGCCGCCCTGATTTAACTTCAACAAAGATTTCAGTCGCTCCAGCTTTTAACAGACGGGTGCTTTGTTGTTCTAAAGCTTGATGGTCTTCGGCTTGCTCACGAGAAGATACTCTGGCGTAACCAATTATTCTTTTCATCTTTACTTCCTGATTTAACTTCAACAAAGATTTCAATCACTCCAATAAATGATGAGTTTTCGGATTAAAGCTTAGAATTAGTCTATCACTTTGTGCATATCCCAAGCAGGCTGCTTATGCACAAAAATTGAGCCTGATTCCGGAATAAAACGGCTAATGTTTACCCCCCAAAATATGTGATATCTCGATAATTTAAGGACAAAATTGTTTGGCATATTTTTGGCAGCAATATAAATGTAACCACCAAACAATAGTCAGCCGTTATTATCATGAAATTCTGGAAAGCATGTCATGATAAAAAATCAAAAAGCCACCGAAATTGATTTTTCGATGGCTTCTTTTCAGAATTACCTATTAGTTTGGCAGGACTGTTATCTACTATTATCTATTATATGGAATTTGACTCAGTTGACAATACCTACATTTAGTCAACTCAGATATTGGAACTGGCAAGCGAGTTCGCAGCTTGAAGTCCAATATCATGACACTGGGCTGCTCAGTACCTTAAAAGTCATTTTTTGTCACTCATCAGACTACAAAAATCTTCTGACGGGTTGGATCTGGGAACCGTACAGCCACAATTGTAGTAAAAATGTAGTTAGCTAGTAGTGCTAATTGCTAGTTGTGATTTGAAAATCACTTTGATCATCACTTTTGGCTCTTAAAAACTTTCGCGCCATTTTGGCGTACTGTGCGTCAAAAAATTTTCGGGGATGCCACAAAAACGCCACAATCAAGCCATACAAAGGGCATGGATACACAATATAAATGCCATATATCCCTTCTAAGAACTTCTTGGAAGTAGCTTGAAAACAATGCACTTTTTAGATGATTTTCAATCAGTTGCCGAAAATTTGCCTGATAATTACCACTAGATAAACGCGAAATCACGAATCACAATATTAGTGTATTTTAATACTAAAAATTTCTCTACTGAATCTGACTTACTTTACAGCAAGGGCGGCGAGAGCCTTACTCTTCCGTATTTCTGTAAATAGGTTTTTACTTTTTATTTTTTTAATGCTACTCTCGCCGCGATCGCACGAAAGTTCGGTGTCTGTCTCTTCAGTGCTTGCCGTATACGCGAGTGCTGTACCCTGTTGACCCAAGACATTTACACACTCAAAGGGCAGACCGCAGTTGATTATCAGGAAGGCGAACACTAAAGGGAAGCTGGCTACACGCTCCATACCAGTGATTGAAGACTTACGGCGGTTGCTGGCTGAGTATTACCCACTGGCAGGTGATGATTATTCGTATGACGACATCAGAGTTAGGAAGTCAGCACTCATTCGTTTAGGATAACTGCCCCAATAAGATATGAATGAATTGAAAAGACTTTGAGGCTGTTATTACACGAATTAGCCCTAACGTGGAACTACATATAGGGGTGGATCTAGCGAAGATACCGTAGCCAATTGTGGAATTGCGATTAATTTCTGGATATCCAGAATTTTTCACTAATTACCGGATGTCTCAACAATTTTAAATTGAGTGTTTGCAGGAGTTAAGCCTTATTTACGTATGTGTGTCGGAATGCGTACTGGTACGTACTGGAAGGTGTTTTTCTTTTTGCAACTCCTTTTTGAGTGTATGGAGGTCTGAGAAACATCTGAGGGACGAAGATGTTTCTCAGGTTTCTGTAGCTCAAAAAGGGGTAATTCTTATTATTTACTTTATCATTCTTAATACATCACTAAAATACGCTTTAAATTCCAATTTTTGGCCGTGTGGAGTCTGCGGTTTTTACTGGCTTACATATATAAATTGATACGCAGTTTTTTTTTTGAATTTTAGAGTTAAGGTTTGAGAATTGCAGATGATTAGTTTGCTCCCGTTGAGTGGTACAAATGCATTTAAAAATTCTATTAGCCCTACAACTATTTTTTGGTATTTTTGTAAATCACAAAGATGGGTTACTTGATCAACCAAAATGCCTTACAAAATATATCCTTTTCAGGCATTAAACCTTGATTTTTCGCTACTTTTTACGCGAACGCTATTTATCAAAGGATGATTAATAAAAGCCTGAAACGACGTATTTACGTTAATACACAAGATAATAAATTTGTACAGTGCGTAAGTCCTAACTTTCTTAACCTATCTTTTACCTAGACCCTTACCTTTTAGAGGTAGATTACAGCAGTACATACATTAAAAAGCGGTTAAGACAAAGCCTAACTCTATTTAAGCTTTGTCTAACCTGTGTTCTATAACGTTTTAAGCTCTGAATATGATACCAAAGTCTATTTCTAAGGAAACGGTTCTTGGAATGATTGTGCTGTCCCTGGTTGTTGGCTCATTGATTTTAGCGATTATTGATTCATCAACTCGTGCTACTTTTGCTGATTTGACGAAAGTTGCGGTAGGAACCTATATAGGTCTACACATTCCTTCGCCAAATCAACGAACCTAGCTTTTTCGCCTTCACTTGAACTTGAACGGTTTCAACTTCAACCAATCAATCATTGATTCTGAAGGTCGTGTGATTGCGACTTGGGCAGATGTAATCAACCGGGCTAACCTGGGTATGGAAGTAATACACGAGCGTAACGCTCACAACTTCCCCTTAGATTTGGCGGCTTTAGATGTTGCTCCTGTGGCTCTTACGGCTCCTGCTATCAACGGTTAATTAGCAATAACGTCAAATAAAATCAAATGAAAGGCGCTCTCAAAAAAGGGGGCGCTTTTTAGCGGTAAAAAATTGCTGTTTCAAAGCCAATTTCAAAAACTGGGTCTGCATTCCACCTCTGAGCCATTACGTGTAATTACTGCCTATATATATTGATCTAACGGCTTTTTAGTATTATCTCGACATCGGGACGAAAGCTGAACAGACAAAGACTTGAGGCATTTAACAACTTGCCCCCAAGTGCGATTGCACAGACTCGAACAGTTAAGAGTTAACTGATTTAACGCAAATGATGCAGAAATTTTATCCAATCACTCCTGAAGATTTCTAATTGACATACTTTACCCTTAAAGCCTCGATACTCAATTGTTGCGCTACAAAAATATGAAGACATTAGTTTAACGCTCTTAATAATTCCTACTTGCCATTTGCGAACACTGTCGTTGAAAAACTCAATTTTATCCCCAACTTTCAATTCCGGGCGAGATAATTCGCTCTCGTTAACATTTATCAATTCACCATCTTGTCGGCGAACCATAATTGAGCCATCTTCGGTGTCTATTCGAGAAACAGATACCGACTGTCCAGAGTAGTTAGCTTTATCCCCAACTTTCCATTGTCCATGATCCAGGCTGATACCAATATTTGCCGCCGATACCGATTGAACTGAATTCGCAATGACTAGGGTATCAGCTAGCGCAGTATTTACTTGTGGAGAAGCATCTTGTCGAGGAGAAAAGCCAGTCATATCTTGGCTGTCCAGGCTGTCCACCCCATTTTCGGCGGCACCTTCATCTTGGACAGGCTCAAACCCAGTCACAGCAGGGCTGTCCAAGCTGGACACAAAGTCTTTGGGGACTGAAGGGTTATCAATTAAATTGACAAATTGATTAACTCCACTAAAAATATTTTCTTCATCTTTTTTTTGCAATGCTAATTCTTGGGGGTGGACAATTGGACAGGGTGGACAGTCCTGCTGTGTAAGGGTTTCAGCCTGTCCAGGGTCAAATTGAAGGGTATTTAGTGGGTGGACAGGGTGGACAGGCTGACTGTGACTGGGTTCTGGCGTTTTGGTGGGGTGAAAAAACTCCTCGAATTCTTCTATCCCCCCTTCAAGGCATTTATCTTTAAAGCAATACCAAAATTCCGAAGAAGAAAGTGAAGAATCCGGTGGCCCCAGAGGTACTTTCATTTCAAATACCCCAGCCAGTGGTTCAATGAATGCAAAGTGGGACTGAATTCTTTCACGCTTTCCGTTGACCGTGGGTGTCCAGCTACGTTCCTTAAAGTTGTGGGGCAAGACTGTTTTTAAATGGCTAATAAATTTGGACATCCCCAAAGGAGCATAACCATGTTCCCGGCAGTAAAGTACATACCAACTGTGTAAACGGCTTTGTGGGATAAATGTTGCATTCGTTGAGGGGCGTAAGCACAAGTCCACAAAGGATTTGGTCGAGTCCCCGTACAAAGATGCCTCTAGCGCCAGATTCTTTGCCCGATCCGAAGAAGGAGGCGATAACAAAATGCGATCGCGCTCTGCTCGTGGCATTGCTAAAGCCCAAGAAATTATGTCGGACTTCACCTCTTGTAGCTTCAGCCACAAGTCGGGATCAGGGGTGACATCTCGGTTTTTTACTGGGATTGGGTAAGCTCGACGCATCCAGCCGTCGCCAGCATTTTCGATCTGTAGATGACTTACAGAGGCAACCCAAAACCGAATGTACCACTGGATTGAATAAGCCACTGGATTGAATAAAGCGCGTCCGCTCATTGCCCCATTGTCAACTAATTCGTAAAAAGCTCGGACTCCTTCGGCATAACCTCCTACGTCAGGGAATCCAAATATCCGCTTGGAACTTAAATATTGATGCCGTCCTTCCGGTGTAGAAATATCCGCAAATTGTGAAGCGCTACTAGAGCCGGATTCGCCAAATAAACTACTCCAAAACCGTCCTAGCGTCCCCTTGCCCCCACCACTTAAGCCAATTAAGTGGGGAAACCGACCATAAGGGGCAGTTGGGTCTAAAAACATACTTGTGAACGCCCGAATCACTTCAACCAATTCTGATCCAAAGCTTTCAGTTAGAAATTTGAGAAAAACTTCTGGGCATGGTTTGTTGGCTTCGTAATCGTGGGGAATAATATTAGTCAGGTAAAAATCTTTGCTTAGAGGCATTTCTTCACCAGTTCGCAAATCAACGACACAATTGTTAAACCCTAATAAATGAGTATTGGTTGGCAGTGGTTCTGCTGGTTCTAAGCGACTGCGGCAATATTTAAAGGCAGATTCCTTGTGTGCGTTAGTTTCGTAAGGCTTGGTTATTCTCCAGCCAAATGTTTTTGTGTAAGAGAGCTTGTAAGCAGATTCTCCAGCGTCAGCGAGGAGCTTGTAAGCTTTATTATCATCTTGGTGTTGCCATTGGTTATTCTCTTGTGACCACTTGTAAAAGGATGAATTCAGTACCATCCATTCTGTTTGAGGAAAGATTTTTCGGTAAGCCCAGCCATCAAAAGTACCCGCCGTTACGCAGTTAGAGTAGGGTAAATTCATGGATTGGCAGACGGATTTGTAGAATGCCTCCGGGTCTGCTGGGTCAATATCTATACTGAAATTAGATTTTTCCGTAACTTCTTTTTCAATAGTTTCGGATTCTGCCAGTTGCTTACGCTGCGCTACGGCCGCGTGAATCTCCTGCTCTAACCGACGGATAAATTCTGGTGTTTCCATCTGCCCCAAGATTTCTTTGATGTCACTTGAAATATATGGTAAATCGGGGCAGATGTCGTGAGGGTTAATTCCAATAAATCCAATCCCAACCTCGGCTGCACAGTCCTGGCAGGTCTGGAGTTTCTTTAGTCCAGTGTCGTCTGGGTCATGTAGAAAAATGATTAGCCCTATGCCTGACTCTTTCAAGAGTTGGTATTCTGGCAGGATTGATTTTTTGTCCCATGCACTGCCCTGGAACGTAAATCCAGCAAGCCCATGCTCTCGACCTACTTCAACGCACCCCTCCCCTTCGTGCTGGAGTATTGCCGGGGTTCCTTGCACCAATTTACTAGCGGCAATTGCTTCATCAAGGCGATAAGCTCTCCAAGGTTCGTCCCCCTTTCTCATCTCTGGAGTGCCATCTGGGAGCCTATGCCATTGGCGAAAGGACTTGTCTTTTCCCTTCTCTTTGCTGGTATCTTTCCACTGATAGCGAACTACCCATTGGGATTGTGAGTAAGGATAGGTTACTTGTGAAGCATGACCGGGGATGCCTTTTGGCGGCTTGCTTGTTAGTGGCTGGGGCTGGGGAATAGCGTTCGCCCTATCAGTCAGTGCGACCAGTGCGAAATCTTCTGGAATTATTGTTGTTTTGGGCTTGACCGTCTTGGGCTGAGGTGAATTTCTTCTGGGTGAGGGAGTATAATTAGCCCCTGCCCTTTCTGCTATAACTTCAGCCCAAGGTTTAATCGCCTCTCTGATGTCCTTACACTCACAATTATTGAAGCATCTGTACTTCCCGGTTTCTGGGACAATAGATAAGTCATTACCACCACAAACTGGACAAATAAACTTATTTTTAGCTTTGGACGGTTCTAGCTGGTCTTGAAAATTTCGGATGTCGAATTTTTCAAATGCCTGTTGAGTTCTTGAGGCATTAGTTTTTTGTGGTGTATCTTCAAGGCGTTTATTTTCTACACTGGCAGTTTTGGTATTGCGTGCTGCTAACTCTTGCTTAATTGGGGCAGATTGTGCTACTTTAATCGGCTCAGAAATATTCGGCGTTGCGCCATGATCTAACAGTCCGGGCGCACTTTGCATTTCTAGCGTATTCATTTGTACTACTCCATGTATTTTTTGTGTGTTTCTGGAGTAGTTCTTTGCCGTTGTCGCCGCGTTCTGTTAGGTTAGAAGGTGAACAATTATAAAAACTAATCTAGGTTGTAGTTTTTGTTGACTACTCGTGAACGATTACCAGTCGTTCTTGGTGTTCGCCTCATCATCTAACTGAGCGCACCCGAAGCAGCAAGAGCTACTCCTTTTTTTTTGTACCTAAGCATTCAAATGGCTTGGGAATTTTCGTTTTTTAGCCAGTTTTTAAGCATTTTATTGATGATTTTACTGCATCGCTGGTTAGTAGATGGTTGATTATATATAACTCCCTTTTTTAACTTTTGTGTCCGATATCCTTTCAAAGTTGGTATGCTAATTGGCGGTTTTGGTCAGATGCAATGAGTAGTTGCTGATATCTGAATTAGGCAATTGCTTATTCTTCCTCCTTGTCCTGAGCGGGTTTAGGGGATTTTTCTTTTTTAGCAAGAGTGGGTGGCTGCTCATTTTCCTCTAACCAGTTATTGATCATTTGCTCCAGAGCCTCGCTATGAGTTATTTCCTTGGCAGTGCAAGAAATTTTAAATTTAAGCCCTAACTCTCTAGGGACGTATCCTGAAATTTGCATATAGTTAGGGTTTGCACCTTTTCCTCTAGAAGGCATCGTGGAAGAGTCACATAAAGTTCTGTGTCCATATTCACACAGAAAACTATTTTATTCACTGTTATTGTTGACTAATGTCCACAAACCTATGCTACCATGAACATTAGCAGGCAACAAAAACCACAGGTAGACAAGGCTAGTCAACAGATACAGCAGACACAGAAACTACCACCTACCTGATGGCAGCAAGCCTAAAAACTTCAGAACCTTGATAAATAAATAGCTTCACCAGAATAGGACAGAAAATGCTTACTACTTCTGCATTGCCATCTGCTGCCACTGATAACCAATATCTAGCAGCAGCGCTTGACACGGGCAACGGGTATATCAAATTTGCTACTTCCAACTCGGAAGTACTTATCCCCAGCCTTATTAAGCAAGTATCAGACAACAACGAATATGAGTACTCGGCATCATCTAAAGGTGCGTTGATTGAATTTGTAGAAAGCGATCGCTCTGAGTTAAACGGTACGCGTTGGCTAGTGGGACAACCTGCTTACAAGGAATTCCCCGATAGCCACGACCGGATTACAGATGATCGCCAAAACAAACTGACTTATGCTCTACAAGCGCTATGTGGATGCCTTGCAGTAGCGCCGCACCAAAAGGAGTGGAGTCTAGCATTAGCTAGCAGTATCCACGATTCCCAAGTTTATGGAGCAAAACTCAAAGAAGCGCTTAACGGTTCCCACTCTGCCAAAATCAACGGCAAGCTGACTACAGTCAATATCAGGACTCTGGCGCTAGACGAGGGGCAGGGCGCGATTTACTACGGCATCAAACGAGGAATCCTACCAAGGGATGCTCAAACAGTTTTGTTAGATATCGGCTTTGGAACCACAATCATTGCGGTTTACAACGGTGCAACCATCCTCAGAGCTTCTCGCTATGTTCACCCGCAGGGTACAGGCAAGCTGGTACAAATGATAGCTGACCACATCGAAACTCGCGCTTTCTGTGGCGGTGTTTCTGGAGATCCGCTACTCATCAGGCAGGGGATAGAGACTGATTTTCAGTATGGGCGTACCTCTTGGAACTTTAAAGAAGTATACCTTGCAGTCTTAATGGACTGGGTGCGCGAAGTTTTAGGGCCATGCCTCAAGAAAGTGGATACTTGGCTACCCAGTTCCGACTTCGTGTTAGCAACCGGAGGCGGGGCACTCATGCCAGCAATGGCTAGCGTTCTAGCTAAAAAGAAAATCGCCGTTCTAGAGAATTCCCAGATGTCTAACGTGTTAGGAATGCAGGCGATTGCCCAACAGAAGAAATAGAGCAATTAGGGGGAATTGATGACAAAGCAGATCAGGGTGAGCATCCCAGAGGAGCTACACCCTTGGTTATCCAAAATGAGTAATGTCTGTGAAATACCTGATTATTCTAAGCTCGTAGCCTATTTACTACAGCGAATGAAGGATCAGCCTGTGTTTGGGAGTGTGCAACAGGCAATAACACCTCAGAACACATCTATGCAAGTGTCAACTCCAGATGCAGAGATTCAGATTGATGCTGACTGGTAAAGAATCTTCTCACCCAAAAACTATGAAACCAAACAAAACACTTGGATTCTCTGTTGCTGCTCTTGGCTTTCTAGCTCTTGGCTACTTTGGAGTCCAGTACTTTGGCAGAAATAATATGTTCACTATCGCCGCAGCCGTGGGGGGTGCTGGTGCAATCAGCTATGTACTCCAGAAACCGAGTCAGCCAGAAGCACCAACCGCACCGATAAAAGCCCAAAGAAAAGGAAAGAAGTCATGAGCGACCAAGAAACCATGCAGACTCAACCATCGCTAACGACTACCGAAATCATGACTATCATCCTGGGTTGCGAACAGACTTTGAGGTTTGTGCAAGCATCGCCCAATTACAAGCAAATCGAAGCCTCCGAGCGGTTCAGTACATCGAATGACTTAAAGATGGGTGATGCTGTCCAAGCTTTGATGGAGATTCACGAAGCAATCCTAAATATCGAGTTCTACTCCCAAGTTGAGGGACAAGCTTATGCTTTCAACGACAGCCTTACAGCGTAATCACCTGTACCAATTCCGTGGTCAACAACTGCGCTACAGCCACCTTTCTAACTCTAGAGTCAATGCACCTTTCATATTCAATGACTCAAAGGGCAGACGAAAAGAACTAAGCCAAAACCAAGTACAACGTGAGGTTTTTGAATTAAATGAATTTTGTGAGAACTGATGATGAAGCGATCGCTCTTTGAGCCGGCAAGCTTGGCGATCGCCCATCTGTGCATCAAGTACATCAGACACATTTTGGATCTTAGCAGCATGGCACTCGATTACAAAAATCCCAACGATTGGGGACGCTCACCTCTGACCGACTCCGCCCTAAGAAAGCAGCAATTACTAGCAGAAAATCCTGAAGAATGGGCAGCAATGATTGAGGCGGATATTGAGGCACTCTCCACACCGTTAGAGAGTGAAGATTACCCACCTTTCACCGGGACGGAATTTCTAGCAACTCATTCAACCATTGATGACCATCCATACTCTGCTGCATTTGGTCAATTCTTGGGTAATGGGATTGACGCGGACATTGCAAATATCTTGGCGTTCGGCTCTAACCGATTTGATTTAATTTCTGAAGATTTTGATGACCCATTACGGCAACTGGCAACGAGAATTTATAGCCGATTTGAAGACATGGGGTATTGGGATGAAGTGCCAGAATCTAACGATGATATCAACTACGACAACATACCTTATTAGGAGGTTCAATAATGGATTTTGCAATACGTAATCCGGTCGTTGGTCATGCAAGCCATATTGATGAAAAAGCGCAAGCATGGGGAGGGTTTGAGTCTGATATTCTGGGCTATCTTTCGGATATAAATAAGCTCGAACAGTTCGCTGATTATGCGAATAATGCCCAAGAACTATCTGACCGACTAGAACCATTTCTGGACAACGCCAAGGTCGTCTTTGAGGCGATGGAGAAGCTAACAAAAGGTCAAGTGACCTGGGTCGAACTTCGCAAACAATACGGCTCTCATGTAGCGGGTGCTATCGCTAAGATTCGCAAACTCAACTCCGAATTTGATTCAGAGATGAGTAAGATAGATGCCCAAGATAGAGCGGATTTGCTGCGGATTGATCAAAAGCGTAAACACGCTTTAACCGAAGTTGCAGCCCAATTACACCACGACTTACAAGCTGAATTGTGGAGACATGAAAACAAAATTAGCGGCATCGAAAACAGGCAAATTGTGCAGGCTGAAAGACAAGCAATCACAACAGGGCTGAGAGAGAAACGCCAACAACTTTTAGCCCGTGCAAGGTATGGATCAAGGGCATTAGAACCCAATCAAGCACCCCAGGAAGTGATACCAGTTACTAGCCAAAATCATGCACCAGCATCAAGTGTTTCTGCAACAGGAACAGTCAGGGGATGGGGTGCAATGTTGGGTAACTTGTGGAACAAATTGGGCGAGAGATAACTATTAGTTAAAAGGCAAGGCTGATGCTAGTAAGGAAACGAAATGAAGATCCTCATAGCGTCAGCCCTTTTTTGCATGAAGGGCTGGCACAAACACCACAACAACAACAACAGAAACAAGAGCAACCATCACAACCGCAACCATTACCAGAAAATAACAGAGGTAGAACATTTAGACGTGCTGGTAATGCTTGTGAGATTGTCGCTGGCAGTTGCTTAAATAGTGCAGTAATTTTCACCTTTCATCTATTGCAAGTTCACCCCGTTGGAATGTTCCTAGCTGTGGGTACTGCACACCTGTATTTTACTGCCACTGCAACAGGTGAAGGGTTTAATAATTTTGTCACTAATTTAATGACTGGTTGCAGTGCATCACTGGCGTTATTGTGTGCGCTTTCCGACCCGTTGGGTGAGTGGAATGAAGCTCGGACTTCCACTGCTAGTGCTAATACTTCAATTGAAAAGATGTATCAGCCCAAAACTGCGGATTATTCCAGTTGGGTGAATGGTGCTGGTGTGGCGATATTCGTAGCACTATTAATGATTTTTCTATTTGGTGGTAGTCAGAGGAAATGAATTATTTAACCGACAAACATAAACAGTTATCCGAGTCGCAACAATCGGGCTTGATGTTGTGGTTTGGTCGCCTGCCAATGGACAAGAAAGCCGTTGCCATTGGGCTGAGTCTGACTGTGGGTATTGGATCAGCTGCGATGGCATGGCAAGGAACTAGCAGCGACAGAATTTATTTCTGTGTCAAAACCCCAAAGAAAACATTGGTGTGTCAGGACAAAGATAACCGTCCTTTTCGCATGACTCCTTTTTATTGGGAGCAGTGGAAACAAGAAGGAATGCCGCGCCAAGTAGTACGTAACCCAGCTATGGGGGTAAATGGACTGGTGAAGGCGACTAACCCTTGCAAACCGTTTTGGGCGTTTGGGGGATTCCTGGGGTTTGCTCTTGCTGGCTGGATGCTGCGCCATTGCCAGAATGAAGAGAAGCAGAGAGCAGTTTTTGAAGACATCGCCCAAAAGCGGGATGCAGCAAGAGCAGAGATGGCTGCACGTTCCGAGTTACTAGAGAGTTACCGAGATGTTGCGATCGCAGAAGTCCAACTACAAGCCGATTTAGATTTGATAGCCAATGATCGCACTGTGGATATCACCAAAGCTGAGATTTACTCCGACGTTGAGATTCAAGTTGCCCAGCTAGATGCGACTGATGCACTTTTCTCGGCGCAAACGGCGGGGATGACCGAGCAACAGAAGGCGGAGTACATCAAGCAGCTACGGGAGATGAAAACGCCTTATCTGCAAGGGAGTCAGACTTTACAGGGAACAATTGACCCCAACGATAAGGTTACTGGGGCAGACAACCAAGCGATTGCCCCAAGTGACAAATATCGCTGGATCAACAACACCATCGGCTACCCCACTTTGATATTTGGTGGCATGGGTGCAGGTAAGTCCTGGACTACTAGAGAGATTATTTGGGCAAAGCGTCAAGCCGGTTGGAATCAAATCTTTGTGCTAGATCCACATGGTACACCTGTGGAATGGCGCGGGGTAAATCTGATTACTGGCTATCAAGAGATAGCCCAATTCATGCAATGGTACATGGCTGAAATGCGCCGCCGTTACAAAGCCTATCGTGAAAGTGGAATGGTTGAGGAGCAATGGACGCAACACTTAAGAGACACAAACCAACATTTCTGTGTAGTCGCTGAGGAGTTTACAACTTGGACAGATAACATTGTTGAGCCAATGCCAGACGATTGTGAGGATGAAAAATGGAAACCCGACCCTGATTTTATTGGTAAATGGTTCCGTTGTGCCATGACCGAATCCCGCAAACAATTAATGATTCCTTTGTTCGTAGCTCACGACCGCACAATGGAAATCTTAGCCAAAGCTAAAGGGTTATCAAAACTTCGGGATGCTGCACTGTTAGAAGTAGAATTAATCGCAACTATTGACCCAATCACCACAGAAGCTAAAGCTAGCGGTCAGGGCAAGATTAAATTACCTGGGCATGGGCAATGGATTGATATTGAACTGCCTAAACTCGACCACAAGCGAATTGATTTTAGGCTTGATAAACCTTTGACCAGTAGTCTGCCAACAATCGACAAAGCCACTTTAGAACGCATTTATGAACTGGAATTCAATCTTGGTAACAAAGCAGGTGACACCCAAGATGAACCTAAGAAACTATCACCAATGGCGCAAAAACTATATGAATATCTCACCAGAACTGAGCGAATAGAAGCTGATGTAAGAGAGTTCAAGGGCAATTTTAAAGTGAACGGTGAGAGATTCACTGTTGAGCAAATCAAGGGCTGGATGTACGAAATTGTGGGGGCAGGGTTAGCTGACTGGATAGCCGAAGGAGTTATCAAGCTCAATCAAATTTAACCGCTTTGGTGTCCGCGTGTCTGCTCCTAAAAACCCCCCTTGAGTGCGGACATCGGACACCAGACACCACAGACACTAAAGCTTGAAAGCCTTATACAGCATAGACACCAGCAGACACCAGCCTAGACACGACCCAGACACCAAGTGTCTACTACGTGTCCGTTAGACACCAATAATAAATCAGTCAATAAATAGCCATTTATTATTATAAGATTATCAACATCATGCTGAAAATAGTAATTGTTGAACCAGAAATATTCACTCTCTTAGGCATCAAAGGTGCTATTTCACAATCTCCTGATATAGAAGTAACTGGTGATGCCACCAGTGGAAAGCTAGGGTTTCAGTTAATTGAACAGACCAATCCTGATGTTGTGTTAGTTGATTTACTATTGCCCGATATGAGTGGTCTAGAACTGACTCGCTCAATCAAAAGAAAGACTAATAGTAAAGTTGTGATTTTTACTAATCAGACTCATTCAGACTTTATTAACTCGGCTTTCCGTCATGGTGCTGATTCTTATATGCTCAAAAGTGCTGATGTTGAATTGATTGAACTAGCCATCAAGAGAGCTTACTTTGATGAATGTCTACTTGACCCTAAGCTGGCTAAAAAACTGTTAGAAAGGCTTTATCAAAATAGATATATTGACCCCAACTTCGTTGACAAAAACTTGCTAGACTCTCCCAGTGAGCGACAAATACAAGTCCTGCGTTTACTGGCTCAGGGTTTAGTTTTTGAACAGATTGCAAAAGAAATGTTTCTCTCAGTTAGTACAGTCAAATGCTATGCCAGTGATTTATATAGTAAATGGGGCGTAAAAAATCGTTATGAGGCGATAAAAAGAGGGGCGATGCTTGGTTATATCGACTATAACTTGATTGTGAATGAATGATGTATTGGTGGGGAGAGCGAAAGGATTGAGTTGGGGAGTGAAGCATAAAAACTGGCTGTAACAAAAGAGAATCGCTTTAAAGCGTTGTAATTACGCAATTCTTCGTGGTATATCTGTATCCAAAAAACAAAAAGAGGATGCTGTACCCAACAATGCCACAGGACTTCTCCGGTCAAAATCTTCGTGGGCGCTCCTTCAAACGCTTTAAGCCAGGTACAATGCTCTCTGGTATCACCGTAGCCATTAGGTAAAAAATAAAGGTTTTATCTTGTTAGGTAGTATTAGGCAATTATAATGCTTATACCGCACTTGCGGATAAACTGTAAGTTAGGCATATATAAATTTATTTTTATATTATTTATTCTCTACCGCTTGCGACTGAACGATGGAAAATGAGCTAGTCAGATACTCAAGAGCAGGTGATGTATTTCATTACCGATGGGCAGCACGTCGATGTCTTAAGATGATCCATCCAAAATCTTCTGTTAAACGTATATCCATTGAAGGATCAGGCTTAGAAGAAAATGAAGTTGCAGGAGAATATGTCATTGATGTTGCTGAATATACTGAAGACGATGAAGACAATAATGTTAAAGTAACCTACTTCCAGCTAAAACATACAACTACAAGAGTAAATAAGTCTTTTATATTAAGTGATTTTAAAAACACAATTGAGGGGTTTGCAAAACGGTTTTCTGACCTCATATATGCAGATAATAGTACATATCAATTTGGAACTGTAAAATTTGCAATTATCACGAATCGTCCAATTGACGACGTACTTAAGGAAGGAATTTGTTTAATCAAAAAAGGTGAATGGGATAAAGTAGAAACCAGGTTTAAGAAAACCCTTGAAAGATATACACAATTAAAAGATATAAAGTTGCAAGAGTTTTGCGCCTCCCTTGATCTAATTGATGGAGAAGGGGACTATGTTGCACAACGACATGAATTACATGCTGAAATTTCAGCACTTTTAGCTGGATCTGTTGATGATGCTCAAATTGATAGAGTGATTGCTCTTGTACAAGATAAAGCTTTGCCTCAAAATAACGGTGAGATAGTTCGTGAAGATATTCTAAAACGTTTTGGTGTTAATTCTGAAAGAGAATTATTTCCTGCACCATTGGAGTTTGAGAAATCCAAGAACTTTATCAAGCGAGAGCAACATGAAGTTCTATTTAATAGCGTTCTTGAAGCTTCTACACCCATAATTATTCATGCAGGTGGTGGTGTAGGTAAATCAGTCTTCTCTCGTCAATTAGTAGAGTCTTTCCCCAGTGGTTCTTTGGGAATTATTTATGATTGCTTTGGCTCTGGAAAATACCGCAACCGAAGTGAATCTCGACACCGACATCGTGATGCTCTTGTGCAGATTGCTAATGAAATTGCATTGCATGGTTTATGCGAACTTCTGATACCACGATCTACTGATTTAGATGATGCAATTCTAAGAGCATTTCTATCACGATTAAATATAGCTGCTACATCACTGAAAAAAGCTAACCAAGATGCTATTTTAGCTATTTTAATTGACGCGGCTGATAATGCAGAAATGGCTGCAAAGGAGTTTAGTGAATCCTGTTTTGCTAATCAGTTATTGCGTGAGCAAGTTCCTGACGGATGTCGTATTATTGCTCTATGTAGAACTGAGCGTATCTCTTTACTTCAACCTCTAAGTAGAGTTCAACAAATTGAATTGAAACCATTCAGTCAAGCTGAGACAGCAGTTCATCTTCGAGAACATTTTCCAAGTGCAACCGATTTTGACAGTTTGGAGTTTTATCGCTTGACTGGTGGTAATCCGCGAGTACAAGCAAATGCGTTGAGTTTAAACCATAATACTGTTTCAGATATTTTGGCTAGTCTTGGGCCTTCAGGTACTACGGTTGGAGAACAGATTGCAGCACAGCTTGAATCTGCTATTTCTACAGTTAAAGATAAACTGTCTATTGATTTTCAAATACATATTGATGCGATATGTCTTGGTCTTGCAAATTTAACTCCATTTATCCCAATTAATGTACTTGCTGCCGCCGCCCAGGTTGAAGCGTCAACGGTCATAAGTTTTGTTGCTGATTTAGGGCGACCTCTGTGGATATCAGACAACTCAGTTCAGTTTCGGGATGAGCCAACAGAAACTTGGTTTCGAGAAAAATTCTCTGCCTCAAAACAGCAGATTGAATCATATATTACCCACCTCAAACCTCTAGCATTTCGGTTTCCTTATGTTGCCCAAGCACTACCTTCTCTGTTACTTCAGTCTGAAAACTATAATGAGCTTATCAGTTTAGCACTTTCTGATGATTATCTGCCTGAAAACAGTCCAATTGACGAACGTAATATTCGGGTATACCGTTTGCAATTTGCCTTCAAAGCAGCTTTGAAGCAAAAACAATATGCTGATGCAGCAAAACTGGCTTTACGTGCAGGAGAAGAAGTTGCAGGTGATAAGCGACAGCTTGAACTTTTGACTCAAAACGTGGATCTTATTGCACCGTTACAATCTCCACAGAGAGTTCAAGAATTGGCGTTCCGGCGGATGTTGCGGGGCGGTTGGGATGGTTCAGAAAACGTTTATTCTGCTGCACTTTTATCTTCTGTTGAGGAATTTAAAGGCGAAGCCAGAGGCTTTTTAAGAGCAGCTAGGAATTGGTTACATCTGTATTTTGAGGAGCGTAAAAATAATAAGGATAATATACATCTAGAAGAACGCCTCAAAAACGATGACATTGTGGAAATGGCATTTGCACATTTTTATCTTTATGGAATAAGAGAAGTAGTTGATTTTATTTTTAGTTGGCGACCGTCAGAAGCTGTATTTATGCTGACAAAGTTGTTTATTAAACGTCTTGTTGATGCAGGAAATTTTACGGCAGTAGATGAGATTTCACTGCTTGGATGTCGCAACCAATATCTGATGGTAGCTATTGCTGACGAACTAATGGCAGTGGGTAAATTCCCTTGTATAGACGCAATGCGGCAGTGCTTGGACTTGTTAATTCATGAGCGAATTCGTATTCCTAAAACTACTATAAAGTGGAGAGACCAGGAGCAGAATTTATTTTTAGCTATCATTTCATTCACAGAAGCAAGTTCTGCTTTAGGGCTTTGCAAAACTAAAATTATGCGAGTTCTGAATTACTACTTTTCTCAAACAGCGTCTCTTTCAATCAGTAGTGACTATAGTAATGTTGAACGTTATATCTTTCTTCGAGTAACTGCTTTGAGAATAACAATTTCAGGCTTAAAACCACCTGAAATTGAAACCCTGATGCCCGAAAGATTGCTTGAAGATAAAAAGAAACATCAAAATAGACAAGAGATAGAAGAGTTTGAACAAGTTGTTGGAGGATTACTACCGTGGTATTTGATTCGATCTCGTATTTTATTGGATAGAATTGAGGATAGTAGCAAAGATGTAGTGGTTTTTGCTTTTTCTCTCCTTATACAAAGTGGGTTTAACTCACTAGCATCAATACTTATACAGAACTACCGAATTGAGGATATTGATACAGCTTTTCAAAAAGCCAATCAGCGTTCAAAGAAAGCACGATCACAAAGATATAGGCAACGCGACCCCTTACCGTTTGAAATTGCTAGTGTATGTTTTGAAAGTCTAGCCTTAAAAAAGCCTTGCGATCATGTTGAAGAAATAAATATCCTTGAAAAGTTCTTCAATAGTGAATACAAACTTTCGCTTCAGGATCATTTAAGTGCAGTTCGAGCAGCTTACCGTTTAGAACACCTTTCAGAACTTGGAAATCAGCTTGAGCAGTCTTGCTATGAGATGGTAATGTCTATATCAAACGAGGGGCCTGAGACAAAAGCCAAAAATTATATAGCACTAGCTCGTGCTGTTCTTTCTGTAAGTCTTGCTGACGCTGCGGCTTACTTTGATTTTGCAATTAAAGCAGTCTCAAAATTCGGTGATGAATTGGTCGAGAGATGGGAAGCAGTTGTGGCTATTGCCAAGCGTTCTGCGGAAGGTGGGCATTCTCCTCCAGAAATGGCCTATCGCTTCATACGTTGTGCTGAATTAGTAGGTGATACTGTAGACAGAGAAAAACATTGGAGCCGAAATGAAGCGATTCAAGTTTGTGCAAAATTATGCCCTTCATCAGCCTTTGCTGCTCTAAGTCGTTGGCGTGATCGAGATGTTGTCAGATGGTTTGAGAATCAACTTTCTGCTTTGGCTTATGAAACTGTGCGTTCCAAAATAATTGCACCATCAGTTGGTTGGTCATTGTCTGCATTTTCTTGGGAGTACCGATTTGATGAGTTTGCGGCACTTTGCATAGAGACTGAATTCGACAAAACTTGCCGCCAATATATTTTAGATACTGCCGTCCGAGATATCAGATTGAATGATGCTTCCGAGAGTAGCTGGCAAATTCTTAAAGGAGCTGCTGAACGATTTTCATTAGAAAATAAAGAAATTCATAAAGTCCTAGCTTTTTATGCCAAACAATCACGGGTAAACAAGACAGAAGAGTCTAGTCAAGTACCTCGAATAATTCAATCAGAGGAAATGCAAAATATTGATTGGGAGGAGATTCTGGCTGGACTGGATCTAACCAAAACTACAGGATTAAACACCGCATTACATAGATTTGATACTATACCTTATCCACGTTCTCTTGAAATTTTTTGGAAGGAAGTTTTCAAACGAGTTCCTATAAGCAAGGCAAGCGATTTTCTGCAAGCACTTGCAGATGCTGAGAAAGCTGATTTCTATGATATTAGAAACGCTTTATCAAATTTTCCAGCTAGTTATCGTCAAAGAATAAGTGTCAAACAATCATGGTCTAAAATCCTTGCATTAATTGCTGGACGTTTCGCCTCCACTCTAACAAATTATTATATACGTGATAACTTTATTAAAGAGCTTCAAGCAGATAATAACGTATTTACATCGATTCATGAAGGCATTATTAAAGGCCTATCAAATTCTTGTGATTTAGTAGATGCAAGCACACTTTTTGGTTTTTCCGAAATCGTATCTTCATTTATTTCACCGCAAGAGGCAGGTAACTTACTTGAGTTTGCAATTTCTCGCTTTGAAATACATATTGACCAAGACTATGGTGATGGTACTTGGAATGACTGGTTGATGCCTCCAGATAATATTTCAGATGCATTCACGGGCTTTGTCTGGGCAGCACTAGGTTCACCTCGTTCTGTGGTGCGATGGCAAGCCGCACATTGTGTACGCAGGCTTGCAGAGGCGGATTGTCAATGCGAGATTGATGCCTTAATCGAATGGATGAATAGAGATTGTGTCAACGCTTTTGGAAGCCATTTATTTCCTTTTTACAATCTCCACGCACGATTATATTTATTGATAGCTTTAGCACGTGTAGCGATAGACAGTCCCGAAAAATTAAGACGACATCACTCTATCTTTGCACATCATGCGGTTGATAGTTTACCCCATGCACTCATCCAAAAGTTTGCGGCTGAGATTGCCCTATCCATTGAAGCAGCTTTTCCAGGAACTTATGACGATAGCGTGACTGAGAAGCTTCGTGAAGTAGGTGTTAGCCAAATGCCCGTGGAAGAAATTGATGGATATAGAAACAATTTTGAAGAAACTCCTTGGCATATTAGAGGTGAGGTTGACCGCAATTTGAAACTTCACTTTGGTTGGGACTTTGATCGCTACTGGTTTGAGCCTCTTGGAAGAGTGTTCGGTATTTCAGGAAATCAAGTTGAGGGACTGGCACGTGAAGTTGTCCTTAGAGAGTGGGGTATTGTAGTAAGCGATGATTTCATTCGTGATCCTCGCTCTAGGCTATGGAATTCCTATTCAAGTGAACGAGAAACATGGCATAGTCACGGAAGTTATCCTCCTACTGATGACTATAGTTTCTATATTTCTTACCATGCGATGCTTACTGTTGCTGCAAAGTTATTGTTAGAGATACCCGTCATTCATGAATATAATTGGTGTGATGATGAATGGAATGATTGGCTTCAAAGGCATACATTGACTCGCTCTGATGGTCGATGGTTAGCAGATCGAAGAGATCCAGCCCCTTTAGAGCGACGCTCTTGGTTGCTAGAAAAGCTAACAGAAAATTGGCGGCAGGAGTTAAAACCAGATGATTTTCTCGATTGTTTATTAACCCAACGGAACGGAAAAACTTGGTTAAATGTTTGTGGGTCTTGGAGCGATAATGACAACCAACGCCAGGAAAATGTTTATATTGCAAGTGCGCTTGTTTCACAAGACACCTCACAATCTCTACTAAATGCCCTAAGCAGTTGCCTCAATCCTCACGATTTTAAGCTGCCTGCTTATCAAGAAGAGGGCATGGAATTTAACGAATCTCCCTTTGAATTGCAGGGGTGGATTTATAGAAGCTCAGAAAATGAGGGAATTGATGTTGCCGATCCCCATGCAGGTAAGATTAACTATCCACCTTATAAAATTGCTGATTCAATCGTTGAGCGACTCGGACTTTCTGTAGACTTAGAGCAACGAAATTGGTATATGCCAAATACAGCCGAAGAATCACTTGTCTGTGAGCTTTGGAATTTATCTGAGAAAGAAAATAGAGAAGACTCACCAAGACATGGAAAACGAATGATTGCATCATTAGAATTTTTAAAGTTACTCTGTTCTACTCTTGAGCGTCAACTTATTATTGAAGTGCAGATTGAGCGCCGTTTTTGTAGATCGTCATATTACAGTAGGAGCGATGATGATGGAGGATACTCACCCCCAAATAGCAAACTTTATATCCTCTCAGCAGATGGTAAGCTCAGAGATACAAGAACGTGCTATCAGCTTAGGTAAGGCTCTTGTCCAAGAGCTTGGTCTTGAACCAGGCGTGGATACACTTTCACGGTGGATGGCACATTACATTTCTGAACAAATTGCGCTTGCAGAGAATGCGCCCGACAATGAAAAAACTGAAGCCAAACAGCGATGCTTTGATACGATTTTGAAACTTTGGGAGCATCGATTATCATTACCAAATGGTCGATATCCTTTCAATAGCTTTGAACCTATTTTTGAGACTTTAAGTAGACTTAATCCAGATAATTCCAGACCTTATTACTTTGACAACTCTCATTTTCAGAAAACAGAAAATAATGATACGCCTGAAAACCAAACCAATGAGGTTCAATTATGGATAAACATGGCACTCTCAATAGATGCTGCCGCTCGTGTCTTGATTGATTTTGCAATCAAACAAGCTGCCTGTAATGCAGAAGATGAAAAAACGGGTGCTTGGATTGAAAAATCTACAGGGATTTCTGATGATAAATATGATGATATCTCCATAATTACTCGTCTCCTTGGAGAGCCTCAAAAAGATGAGCTTGAAGAAGAAGCTCGTGAACGAACAAGTCACGAATTAAGTTCAAGAATTCAAAAACTAAATATGCTTATAGAGTTTATAGAGTTTAGTCGCTCACTGCGTGATGAACTAACTGAAAATCTTGAGAATACCTCAGACAAAGACTCCAGTATGGAGTAAAAGTAGCAAAACTCATAGGTGTAGCGAACTGCAAACATCCAGCGATAAAACTGCAAACAAGGCGATTTTGAAACCACATTAATTTGCAAATAGGGTAGCCGCCGAGATACCCTACTTAGAATAACGCCAGCCCACTCCTTGTTTCACTTCAAAAGCAACATATATCTGACCATTTTTCTGGATAACGTGACTGTAATTTTATTGGGATTTCCTAATTTTAAAAAGCATAGCCATTTAATTACCAATTCTTCAAAAAAATTAATCTACTATCATTAGTCAATTTATTAGTTTTTATTCACGCGAATCCTTCAACATCCCCGTCAACAATTCCGACATTTCCCACAAATCTTTATTCCGATTATCATCATAAATCATCAACGTTCTGGGGTCAGCATGACGGCTCAACTTCTGCACCTTTCTAATATTGCCATCAGTGGCATCCAATGCCGCCGTAATTGCCGAATGCCTCACCCTGTGGGGTGACATGGGTTTCTTCACCCCCGCCTTTTTAAAAGCTGCCGACACTATTTTATAGACAGCATCCGTAGTCAATCTATGCCCAGAGTTATGAAAATCTAATGCTGTAAAAATTGGTAAATCGGGTTTCAAATCCTCTCGTGCAATTAACCAATCAGCTATCGCCGCCGCCACATCTTTGGACATATCCAAATATTCTTCATTCGTTCCCTTACCCTTACCCAAAACCCGCAACTTGCGCCCATAAAAATCAAAGTCACCCACATTTAATTGACATATCTCCTGGCGACGCAAAGCTAAACCCCACAACACCAGAAAAATCGCATAGTTGCGTTTACCAATCAAAGTTGAGCGATCAAACTGCTGAATCACAAGAGAGATCGCTTTGCTATCAACACCCCGCGTGTCACGATAAGCCTTGACCTTCTCCCCTGAAACATCCTCTAGGGAATAATTGCACACCCCCAACTTCCGCCCCATCTTCGCCAACGACTTAATCGCAGCCAACCGCCGATTGATTGTTGCCTCCCGCAACCCAGATTTAATCAACATCGCCTTATATTTCAGCACCACCATCACCGCCTGCTCTCGCTGCAAGTGCAAAAACTCCAGCACACTATCACCAGTTGGCGGTAAGCCTGTCATCTTCAGAAAGAAATCCCTCAAATCCTTTTCATAAGCACGCCGAGTATTGGGGTTGCGCTTATCTGCCAACAGCTGCGCCAACACATCTGGATCTTTGTCAAGCTGCGCGTCAAAATATCTTGCGATCGGTGCATCTAAACACGCCTCCAATTCAACCTTAATAATCTCACCCCAACCTGGCTGATTAAGCATAAATGCTCACTGCGTCGTTATTGATAATACAGCTTTCCAATAACGTTTATCATACGGCATTCACCAGGGGCATTAATGAAAACATTCACTTCAAAACAAAATACTCCTTGCGGAAGTTTAATGGTGTCATTTAGTAATGCTTTGTCTGTAATTTCCTGTTTTGATATCAAAATTGATATCGACAAACTGATTCGATCGCGAATGGCGATCGCCCCCCGCATAACGCACCTCACCACTAAAAGCAAAACTAAGTGGAACTCTGGAAATACAATCAATTAGCTGAAGTGAAATAAATCTCTAAGGGTACAGGAATTTATGGTCAGGAGTCTTTTTTGGGGTGTAGCAGCTTTGGTGGCACTTATGGTCGGGTGTTCGCCTGCCCAATCCCAAGTGCCACCTAACACTGAACTTTCCCCATCAATAAGCGTGCATTTACTCCTGGGAAATCCCAGCAGCGCAACTCCAACAAAGCTTACGCCTGATAATTACCTTATGGTCAAAAATCAGTATGCACTCTCAGTAAACCAAACCAAAGGGACTGCGAATTGGGCAAGCTGGCAGCTTAACAAGTCATGGCTAGGGAAAGCAGAGCGCCAGGATAACTTCCGCCCGGACAACACGTTGCCTGCTGGTTGGGTGCGAGTGACTCCTTCTATGTACTCTGGTTCAGGTTATGACCGAGGCCATATTGTACCTTCGGCAGACCGCTCTCTGACGGTAGAGGATAATGCTGCCACTTTCCTGATGACCAACATGATGCCTCAAAGTGCCGATAACAATAGAAATACGTGGGGCAATTTAGAAGACTATTGTCGAGAACTGGTAAGCCTTGGCAAAGAACTTTATGTTGTTGCAGGGCCTTTTGGTAGTCAAGGCGAACTAAAAGGTAAGGTGACAGTTCCCAAATCAACTTGGAAGATAGTTGTGGTTTTAGATAGCCCAGGCTCAGGACTAGATGGTATTAATACTAATACTCGCATCATCGCGGTGAACATACCAAATGAACAAGAAATTAACAATGACTGGAGAGCTTATAAAGTCAGCGTTGATCAACTTGAAAATTTGACAGGCTATGATTTTCTTTCTAATGTTTTACCAGAGATTCAGTTAGTTATTGAAAGCAAGGTAGATTCGTAAACAACTCAAGTTTCTACAACAACAGTGGAAATCCCTGCTAAATTTCCTGTCGGGGTTTCACCAACAATATAAGCATCAATCTCTTTGCTACCGAGGCGATACACTTGTGGGTTACTGAGATTGGCTTTGATTACCTGGACTAGATTCTGGAATTTTTTAACAGTTTCTTGCTCTTCTGGGCTATGCCAATCTTCTTCTTTTGTTGCCACCCTAAAGAAATCATCAACTGCTATTACTTTGATAGGTGTATCTGAGGAATTATCTGTCTGTTGCACAACTTTTTCTGGTGTTACAGGTGCGATACCTGACCAAAGAAACACAACAAATGGATACTCGGATTCGCTCATAAATAACAAACCTTCAGATGCTTGTTTTAACTGAGCGATAATTTCTGAATTGGTATTAGTCATTAAAAAAAGCGATATTTTCATCTATGGTGTGCTGGTGGCACGGTGATGCCTAGTGTGCTGGTCTTCATAAGAATTGAATCAACTAGGTTTGACGATTAATGTTAGTAACTATCTGAGTTTCTGAAGGATGTTTGTAATGAGGTTGATTAATCGGGGGGCATAAATAATTAAAAGAATTGTCAGTATGTTCAAGTTGCATACTCCGGGGTGCATTTAAAGCAATGACAGCATCTCCAATCTTTTCACAACGCTTGCAGTTACAGGCTGCTGCTCCTTGAGTCAATATTTCTTTTAGATTCTTGGCAATATTGATAAATCCCCTAGTATTTGAGTTTTTGGGTAGTTGGTCAGCTTGTTCGACTAGTTGCTCAATTTCGTCACGGTACTGCACTAAAAGAAACTGGTCTATTTGACATTTGCTGCGACAAGTTTCTACATCTCCAAATTCATCAGCAAACTGCTTTAATCCTTCTGCTGCATTTTTCAAATCAAGGGTAAGTGGTACAAGAGCGCGGGCGCAGGCAGTAGAATCAATGTTGGGATTGTTAAACTTTTTTCTGAGTAGAAGTTCAAAACGCTTGATATAAATTGCTAAAACAGAAAGCGCTGTTTCTTTATCTTGGGGACTGCTAAAGTTCAGTTGATGCGTGCTAAAAAGTTGGGGAATAAGTTGTAAAATAGCTTTGAGTTCGCTAGTTTTAAATCTATTGCTCCACAGAGCAATGGCATCTCCAATATTGTTGATAGTTTCTAGGCGCAGTACAAAGTAGAAGGAAATCAGATTAATCAAATAACTTCGCTTCATCTCCATCTGAACGTAGTTAGAGATATAAAGCGGTTGGTCAGTAAATTGAGATTCAAAATACTGTTTATATGCTTGCGTACTTAGTAACAGAGAACGGAGAACTGAGGTGTCTAAAAAATGTTGAGTCACAGATTCATCTTCCATTCTGTGTTATGACTCGTCTGAATCTGTATCTAGACTATTGTCAATGCTTACCCCGAAAGGTAAAGTATCAAAGCCTAAGTTTTCTAGAGTTAGAATAGAGTCTTCAACTGATAAATTGTTGATTGTTTCTTGATTGACTAGGGATGTAAGTAAGTCATAAACTCCCTTGTACTGACTGGCTTTGTAGTCAATCCATCGGTTTTGAAATGCAAGTGCATCATGGAGCGCCATTACCACTTCTGTATAGGGGTCAAAAGGTAATTTATCGCGCATTAACCGCATAGTACGCAGTAGGTTGTCTGCATAGACTGCTGCTACTGGTTCTCCAGAGTAAGAGGAGAGTTTTTGTAAATCTGCCAAGATAGCCTTGGTAATTTCTACTCCTGAAACTTCTAAGACAGTCTGCTCAATATTCATTGTTTCTCTTCGACAGTAACTTGAGTTGAGTCGGAGCTAATTGACACTTTATGGGGTAGATTTATGAGATAAAACGCTCCTTCTTTGCGTCCTGTACTAAAGAAGGGCAGCAATACCTCAGTTTAAAAGTTTAGTCTAGTTTCCAGTCTATACAAAAAATAGTCTGCCAAGATCCAGCAAACTGCTAAACCCCCATGAAACAGAAAAGCCATCAGTCAGCATACGCTACCAAAATAAAAAAATTGCTTGAAACAGCTAAACAACTTCGTACTGAAAATTTTAGGTTGGCGCTACCTATCACGCGATTGACTAGCATCAAAAGCCTTTGTCAGGATGAAGTTGCCGCACAGCAATTTGCTCTTTACATGTCAAAACGGGTTCAGCAGCAAATAAACGATGCTGACCGTGCTAGTCATCTCAATCCTGAAGAATGGGAGCAGAACAAAACTCTGATTGCTAATGCCATTACTCAGATGGAGCGTTACCTGGAAACCCCTACTCCTGATGGGAAACAATCCCTATGTCAGCTGTTGAGACAAATTGATGAGTTGCAAGGAGACGATTACCGAAATGTCTCTTGGACTACTGTACGTTTTGTCAAGAGCGGTGAACTGCTCAAACTAGAGTATGCTGTACGCTGTTTTGTTGAGCAGGATTTTCCCTACTATGCTTATAGATTAGCTAGAGAATTCATAGAAGGCTATAAGCCTCAATATGGCACAGGTTTGATTCCCGAATCCGTGACTATGCTGCTGGAAGTTGCTGAGTTTTGGTGTCAGTACTATTTTGGACAAAATTTGTCACAGAAGTTTCCCAATTTGATTTATTCATCCTAAACTATGCTGTAAAACAGAATAACAAGCTTACCTGACACCCGTGACTAAAGTCATCGCAGTATTTAACCAAGCCGGTGGAGTCATGAAAACGAGCCTCACCATGAACCTCGGCTACCAACTACACCTGAAGAAACATAAAACGCTTCTCATCGACATGGACCCACAAGGAAGTCTCACAACTTTTATGGGTCTAGAACCGCACGAACTTGAACAAATTGTTGGTGATGTCATTCTCAATGAAGAAACGCCATTACCAATTCAACGCGATTTGCATGGTATGGATTTATTACCAGCCAATATTTCACTAAGTGCAGTGGAACTACAACTAGCTAGCGTCATGGCGAGGGAAATTCGTCTAAAGCAAGCTTTAGAACCTATACGCAATCAATATGATTTTATCCTCATCGACTGTCCGCCATCCTTGGGAGTGTTGAGCATTTTAGCTTTGACAGCAGGAACCCATGTTTTAATTCCGATCCAAACTCACTTCAAAGCTTTCAAGGGCACGGAATTGCTACTCGATACAATTAAACAGGTGCGAAAACATGTTAATCCTAAGCTGGCGATCGCAGGCATAGTTCCTACACTTTACAGCAATGCCAATCAAGATAAACTAATCCTGGAAGCTTTAGAACAACAGTTATCATCCCTTGCTAAGGTATATCCGGCGATTCCTCGCGCCACTGCATTTGCTGATGCTGCAATGAGTCGTCAACCTCTAGCAGTTTATGCTCCAAAGCATCCAGCAATTACAGTTTTAAAGAAGATTGCCCAAGGCATGGAGAAGCTGTAATGACAAAAAAACGCCTGGAAGTCCCTAAGATGCGTGGCGTTGAAGATTTATTAACTATGGATGTGGAGACATCTGCTGCTACTACCATTTCCATCCACAAAATTCGAGTTGCCAAAAAACAACCACGCCGTTGGTTCGACCCCGAAAAAATGTCACAGCTTGTGCAGTCAGTAAGGGAATACGGGATTTTAGAACCCTTGTTAGTCCGTCCGCTCGGCGATGGAGAATATGAATTAATTGCTGGAGAAAGGCGACTGCGGGCAGCAAAGGACGCTGGATTAGCTGAAGTCCCAATTGTCAGTAAAGAACTGAGCGATCGGCAAGCTCTGCAAATCGCGTTACTCGAAAACTTACAACGCGAAGACCTCAACCCAGTAGAAGAAGTGGAAGCGATACTAGAACTGCTGGCGATAAATCTGGATGTCAGCACTGAGGATGTCAAATCGATTCTAAACGTTGCTGCCAATGCTAAAAAACGTGATTTGGAATTGACGGGAAACGTTTCCCGTCAACTTGAAGAAATTGAAATTATCTTGGCAGGCATTGGTAGATTTAATGCGGAAAGCTTTCGTACAAGCCGCTTGCCGTTGCTCTCTTTGCCGTCAGACGTACTAGAAGTATTGCGCCAGGGTCAGCTTGAATTTACAAAGGCACGAACAATAGCACGAGTCAAAGACAAGCAAAAGCGTGCTGATATTCTCTCCTCAGCAATTGCTCAAAATCTCTCGTTAACTCAAATCAAGGAATTAATCAAGCAACTGCAATCAGCAGAGACAACGCCAGAAGCAACACCAGAAAAAGTTTTGAGCAATCGCTATGCAGAAATAGGCAAGCGTTTACAACAAGCTCAGTTGTGGAAAGACGATAAAAAACGCAAGAAGTTGGAGAGGCTATTGAGTGACTTAGAAAAGTTGCTCAACGAATCCGAGCAGAAGTAAACCTAAATCTTATGAATCGTTCACAAAGTATAGTTAAGTACAACATCAATCACATAGATGTAAACCAATGTCATCTTCCTAATTATGATGTATTTGCTTATGGTAAGCAGCACGAGTAAGAAGAAACTAAGCAATAGTATTTTATTAATTGCTCCAAAGCTATATATACCAAGGTTTGAGGTAGGCTCGACCTCGCACTGTTCTTGCGCGGCATTGGCAGCCCCATCTGCTTATATTTTCCTAATTTCGCCCAATTTTAATTTGGGCTAAGTGATCTTGTAGTAGTCTATGGACGAACCGATATCCACCACCAACTTTTTGTAAGAATAGGCGATTGGTAGAATAGTCAAGAAAATTGGCATAATTCCAAGGTATATACCCATCCAGCCAAAGGATGAGGCGAAGAGTAAAATGTTGAAGACATGATATACCACCACCAAGCAATCCACCCATCAATCCATGAAAAAATCCAATGATTGTACCCAACAATAAGGATTTATTAAAGCTTAACTGATAAACAAAGCCATAAAATAATCCGTTAATTATTCCAGATAATATAGCCAAAGTAATGCCAATAATTGTGGCATTCAATAAAGATTTATATATTCCTGCATTAGCTTTTGTTTTAAACTCTATTACTGAACTAGTGAGTCCACAAATAATAAACCCAATTAATCCGAAAAAAAACGTTGTAAAGAAAATAGAAAAAGACATAGTATAAACTCTTATATTATCTGTAGAAACTATATCTGTAAGAAGTAGAAAAGATATATTAGACTTAAGGATTCCTATTAGCAGTAGTGATAAGAATATGGTTAAAAAAGCGGCTGAGGTTATAGAAATAATATTAGCTATTAGAATGGAAGTGAAAGAAATTCCTTTTTGAAAGGATAAACTAACAGACCATTTTAGGTTTTCAAATATTTTTATATTTTGTATAAACTCAGTTGAAACTCCTACTAAAAAACCACCTAAAAAGCCTGAAATTCCTTCCCAAAATATTTGAAATCTAAAAAGTAAATTTTCTGAACTATTGGAATTAGTTAAAAGTTGAAGAAAATAAAAAAATAATAAATTGCAAATAAATCCTATAAAACCACAAAATAAATAATTATCTAATTTTATTTTTTCTAAATTATTATTAGGTTTATTAAATACATTTAATTTACTAAAATAACCAATTTTATTGTGATATTCAAAATTTTCCTTTGGTTCTTTTATTAAAATTGTTTTTGTTTGAATTTCGATATCTTGATCTTTTTTTATTTTTATAGTGGGAGATAACAATAATATTAAATTTGGTGGAATAGCACTTTCTGGATCTGGTGGACTAGCAAGACTAAATATTAAGCCTATAGCAAGCGTATAAATTCTAGTAATTAGATAAACCTTATTAATAAAATTTCTAGCAATTCTAGCAATATTACTGTTGATAGATTGTTCTGTAAATCCTAAACTTAAACAAAAAACTAGTCCACCAGCAATTCCATTGATCCCAAAAACCATTGCTAAAATTGTACATATAATAATTTTATAAATTAATTGTTGTTCTGTAGTTATTAACCAATAGGGAGATAAATTTTCAATAAAAAACTCTGTTCTATTCTTTTTTTTTAATTGAGTAGCAAGCCACGCTAACCAATACTTAGCTTTTTCATTGTCTGGTTTTAATTTGTTGTAATTTCGATTCAGCATTGTATTGATATAATTATCAAAAATATAGCTGAGACGCTCTTGAGATGAATTAAGACTCTGCAAGTCTTGAAAAACAGAATAATTCTCTTGAAAAGAAAGGGTTAAAATATTTAAGAATAATGGAGTTTTAGCCAACTCCATCAAATATTGATCATTATTGAGATTGTTCCAGAATTGTTCTCCTTTAGTTCTCAGTACATAATTACATATCTGATTATGGGTAAAAGGTTGTAATACAATTGAGCCATTGAGTATAAGTTGCGTAGCTAAGTAGCTATATTCTTCAGTACGGCTACAGACCACAAGAGAACTTGACCTATTATCTGAACTATTCAGTTTCAGTTGAAGAAACTCATTAATTTGTTCAACACACTTTTCTTGACGCGCCGGTTCTAATTCATCTAAACCATCTAAAAAGGGAATAACTATATCTTGATTTAGCCATTGACTACTAATATCTTTACGTACTTTATACTTAAAATTTAAGTCATAAACAATCCATTTTTTGAGACTTTGATACTCTTCCGTCCAAGATGATAAATTTAGTAATATTGGTATAGGTTGTTCGCTATTTTCTTTAGCCCGATCAATTAAGTCTTGAGCAAGTTTTAACAGTGTTGTTGTTTTTCCCGAACCAGGTGCCCCGGTAATCAACAATCTACCCTTAATATCTTCTCGGTCATATATATTAGTAATTTTTGTGTCTGGTGGCAGTTGAAACTTGGGTTGAGCGCCAATTTGTATGTCAATTGCCCAAGGAGGTTTCACTTGGCTAGGGTCTTCTTCTTTATCATTGATAATATAAATTCGGTTATGCAGGGACTGCTCTAAACGTAAGACGACTTCATCTCTAACTATGTCTAGTAATAACTGCTGATTTTTAGATCTACCATTGCTCATTTCTTTCATATTTAAAAAAATAAAAATTACTTCGGAAATCCTTAACAACCCTGCCACTCGCGCTCTATAAGTACTAAAAACGACTCCCATGCTTTTGAACGCCAAATTTGCCTGCTGTACGTCTTGTTGGGATATGGAAGATGTCCTTGTGAAGCAGTTAGGGAAAAACTAAGATCGTTATATGTCAACCAGTTGTCCTTCACACACCAACCTAGATGTTCACCAAATATTTTATAGATGTCATAATTAACTTCATCATTTTTCAGTTCTTTTCTAATGCTTTCCCAAATTCGTTTCTGAACACTGAAGCCAAAGTGACCATCACTGTAAGTCACCCAAAGCCAGTCAATAGTACAGAGTTCTTCAGAAGGAAATTTATTAAGCGACTTTATATCCAGCCACCCTTCTTTTTCTCGTTTAGCTAACCTGAGCATGATAGAAGCTGTTTCCAAGTCTGCTTTGTCCCATTCTCCAACAGCTAGGTGATTAAAGAGTTGAATGTAGGGAGATGAGACTTTTTCCTTTACTACACAAATCCCGCTTCCTTTATCACAATTACTTCCCGACCAATATACAAGTCTTTCTGGCTCTATGGCAGAGTACATTCTTGCTTCAGTTGCTGTTAGCAATCTATAGAAATGCGGCGCACTCTCACTATCCTTATGTAAGGGAGCTTTTAAACTTAGCCAAACACAAAATCTCTTCGCCTCTTGAAAGCTTATCTCAGTCATTGGTTTTTTAGCATTTCCGGCAGACCATTTTTTACCTGTCTTTAGCTGCTCGTCAATAAACAATTGATATTCAGCATTCGTGATATAGCTAGTATCAATTTCTAAGTTATTGTTTAAACGCGATAGCTTATTTAGTCGTCGTGCTAATTTTACTTGTGCTGCTAGTTTAGCAACTTCTGAGTCAGTCGATTCTACTCCATCCTCTAATCTATCTTTAAGATGTTCTCGTACCTCTGGCGTAACCCTCAAGCTTTCTTCCAAGCAATCATAGGCGAGCTTTAAAGAAATGACAGTTGGGCTATTCAAAGCAGCAGTAATGAGATTAGTTACATCACTTTGGGCAGCATACAGACGGATAGTTTCTTCCCACCAAGGATTATTGATGTTCTCAATGAGGATAGACTCTTGGTTGGTTTCTTTAATCTGTACGGCAGCTAAATACTCTTGAAAACTTTTATGACTAAACTCATATAGGTCTTTTTCTCTTTCAATTAAAAGACCGCTGAGATTTTCAATATTATTTAAGAATTCCTCTGCTTTCAGGTTATTGCCTGCTACTTTGATTAATTCACCTTGAATCAAAGATGTTCCTAATTCTGGGGTAAATTCACGAGTATTACGTTCCATTAACTCTAATGCAAGTACTTGCAGTACTACTTTCTTTTTCTCAGCTGTTAGTGCTTCGGTAATTCCTTTAGCTTCTTGTCTCTTTCCCAGCAAAACATCACAAATCTCGGCATAGAGTTCTACTCGTCGTCCTGGCAATGCACCGCGAAAACAGTGAACCGTGGCAATCATAGTTAGTAGCAGTGGGTTGATAGCCATTGCTGTTAAAGGAGGATTATTTTTAATTCGCTTAATCAGGTCATTTGATTGAATTTCAGCTGCCTGTCGCACTCCTGGGTTATCCTTTCCCAGTCGGCTCATGATTTCATGTTGAAGATACCAATATTGGATAAAGGTCTGTATTTGCTCTAGATTAAATGGCTGTACCTCTAATATTGTCTTTACTTCCTGCACTTGGGCATTTCGATAACCAAACGGACGTGAAGTAAGAATAAAACGGGCATTAGGATATTTTTGAATTTGCTGGTTTACCCAACGGCTAATAGACTGGCGTTGCTGAGAGTCTGCTACTTCATCCAATCCATCTAGCATGACTAAACACTGCTGGCGATGTAATTTCCTCTCAAACCATTGAGGAGGTGGGTTCATCTGACGAACAGATTCTTGCCCTTCAATTAGTGATGATAAACGAGGTTGGGTTTGTGCTGATGTGATGGTATCCTGAATATCACGCAAATATAGAAGTATAGGAATCAGTTTTGGTGCTTGTCGGTGCTGCCAGCGTTGAGCATTCTTAGCATAAGTCAATGTCAAATGTTCTAACAGAGTTGTTTTCCCCGAACCAGGTGGCCCAATAATTGCTATGCTGCGATAGGTGGAATAATTTTTGCTTGCTTCCAAACACTCCCAAATATTTGTGGGAGTATCAGCTCTAACTCTAGATTGAATCATTGCAGATTCTATTTGTTCTGCACACTCTGGTGCAACCCTGAGTGGCACAAATACTTTCTCAAAATCTAGGGTAAATGGGCCTTTAGTTTTTAATCCTTGGGTTCGATAGTCCTGACAAGCATAAATTAAGCTCTGGTAATACTTGCGCTGAAATGGTGAAGTAAATTCCCAAAGCCAAACTTCCAGTTGACTCCAAATTGTATCTGCAAGACGAACTGCCAACTGCTGTTGCTCCACCTCCCACTTTTGAGACAGTCTGTTTATCAGTTCAACAATAAACTTTCCTACAAGTATAAACAGCGTCAAAATCACTGTTACAGACAATGACGCGAATGCTGCTCCCCATTGCCGAAGGATAGCAAAATGAACTGTTATTGCTATTCCTGCACTTGGAAGCAGCAATAACAGCCATTTCAAACAGGGTTTTAGCAATAACAGAAATCGCAGTTTTCTCTCAGGTACTACTGGCGGCGAACTGAAAGGAATTATATTCACATTGGTGGTATGAGAACTGCTGTTTGACTGATGTTGCTGGGTAATAGCATCACCAGAGTTAATCTTACTATCAGTTACCTGACCACCTATTGCTATACTCTGCTTACCCTCAGCAATGACATTTTCTTCCTCTGGCATGAGTCGTTACTTTTATGACTAAGTAAGGTTGAGAGGCAGTTGCTTGATTGCATCCAGGCAATCCTGAGAAAATAAATCTTAATTTTATGGATTAGTAGTCTTCGACTCCTTATGAGTCACAGTATCACCAGTACTGATAGTATTACCACTGGCATTACCACCAATAGCGACAGCACGCTCACCGCTAGCAATGACATTTGATACACTGCCTGTTTGTTTTGCTTGCTCAAAAAGATGGGCAATCTCGCTTGCTAAAGTCGAGTCTTCATTGAGTAATTTCTTAAGTTGCAGACGCAGTGCAGCAATCGCATCTTTATCCTCTGGGTCACTTGCCACATCAGATGCTGCTTCAATAGCCGCTGGTTTAGCTTGTACCTTGGGACTAAGTTTCACCCACAAGGCTTTAGCTCTTTCCCATGCATCGCCACCAAATTTTTCCCCAAGCTTCTTACCAGCCTCTTCAGTCGCCTTTTCACCCGCCTTAAGCAAGTAAGGGAGGAAGGGAGCCAGAAATGTAGTTAGAATTGATACATCCATTTTTTAGCTTCTCAGTAAATCGGTAATGATTCTAAAATGATTGCCTACAACCCAATTTTTGGTGTCTTAAGGTAAGTCATAGGAAATTGAGTTTTTTACTTCTTCATAGTTCATCAATCTCTTGATATATCTCAATTTTGCCAGAGTACGTTCTCATAACTACAAACAATAATTGCAGCTTTCCAGATTGGCGAAAATAGAAGGTTCGTGTCACCAGGTGCAGCCTTGTAAAGTTTTGTAAAAATGACCGATTTTTGAGGGTTAATTGATAAGAAATACAAATGAGAACTTTGCCTAGTTTGTCTCCTTTTAGGCAATGTTTTTTAGTTTCGAGACGGAGCAATAATACTTTGACAACCACACTTACAGATACTCCAAGCTCTGTTTTAGGCAAAGTTATTTTGCTGTCTCTGCGCTAGAAAAAGTATTTGTGCAACTTATCTGTTCATGAGCGCGGTTAAATCTCGTATCAATCTCTGTAACTGTTGCTGTATAAGGTTTATAGCCACAGGTTGCCCCAGGTTGCACGAACCTTCTATTTACGCCGATTCAGCCTCTTAAACTTGCCCATAAATGACCTTTTTTGGTGATGTTTTCACAAGAGAGGACACGCTCAATCCGGTATCGAAACAACGTAAAATCAAAGGTTTTCAAACTTTTACGTAACATAACTTTACAACATGTCCCAATTTGCGCGTATCCCGGCTGAACCCCAAAAACACTTATCTGTCACTCACATAGGATTGCTATATTTATAAATCGGTTATCAGCCTAGCCTTCCTAAGAAAGAATCTGAGTACAGTTTCTTCTTGAGAAATAATATCTGCTCTACCCTCCATTCCCAATTGAATGTAACACTGATTTTTGCCTTTACCTAAAACCAGACTTTCTGGCTTAATGATTACTTCGTAAAAGGTATTAGGTGGAATCACTTGTCGATTGATAGTAGCAGTAGGAGCAGATGTATTAGTATCATTTTTCTGTAGAGCGATCGCATCTGGAGAAATAGCCTCCACTTGACCGTTGAGAGTGCCGTAATCTGGATAGGGACAAGCATTAACCCGTATTTGTGCTTTTTGACCAATTTTCAACTTACTTTTATCTTCTGATGCTACCGCTACCTTGATAACTTGGGGAGCCTGAGTGGGAACAATTTGCACTACTTCTTCACCGGCGCGGACTGTTTGACCAGAGTTTCGCAAGTTAAGTTGGGAGACAATACCATCTGCTGTAGCAGTAATATTAGTGTGAGCTAACTCAATTTCCAATTGTTTGAGTTCACTAGTATCGCGCTCTAGCTGTTTTGCAATTTCGATTTGTTGTTTGATCAGTGCTTGACTTTCTTTTTCTAGAGTGGCTTTATTAGCTTCCCCAGCAGCCTCTTCTTGAGCAATACGCTCATTAGCAATAGCTACCTCAGCATTATTTGGATTTAGAGCCGCGTTCGCTCGTTGTCGTCTAGCGATCGCTGCGGATACTGCTTGTTGGAGTTTCTTTATTGTCTGTTTTTGCACTTCAACTGCTGCTTTTTGTGCTTCTACCGCCTGTGCTTGTTGACGAGCAACTAGTTGTGCTTCCTCTAATTGATCTTTAGATAATGCTCTTTGTGTGGCTATACTTTCATAACGGTTTTGCTTCGACCTTGCTGCACTCCTAGCAGCCTCAGCAGCATGGAGATTAGCTTGTTCTTTGTTTAACTGTATTTCACCTGCACGCAATTCTTGTTGAGCAATTCTAATGTTGGCCTCAGTTTCCTGGAACTCGGCAACAGTGGTAATTTTTTTATCTTCATATTGCCGCAGGCGACCACTTAATTCAGCCTTAGCAGAAGCTATAACACGGTTAGTGCGATCGGTTTCGGCTCGAATTTGACCATTGAGACTATGAATTTGGGCGTTGATTTGCGCTAATTGTAATCTAGCTTGCTGGGTATTAGTTTGTAGTTGTGTTTTTTTCGTTTGCAGACGAGAATCGTCGATAGTAGCGATCAAATCTCCTTTTTTCACCACTTGATTTTGTTTGACATAAATCTGCATCACCTGACCTTCTGTTGCCGCCTGTACAATTCGCAACTCTCCTACTGGACGAACAACAGCCTGTCCTTTGACTGTGACTTTATATTTAGTAAATCCAGCTACTGGAACAGCTAACCCCAAAACACAGAGGATAAACATTCCTCCAAAAGTAGTCCAATAACTAACTGGTGGCAAAAATTCGTGTGTTTGAAACTGGCGGAGAGAATCTGTATTGCTAGCCATAGTTTAACTGACGGCAGGAGATTTGCCATTGTGATCAAAACCCAAAGATGTTAGTGCCAAATCATTCTTTACAGGAGAAACATCATCTAAAAACTCCAAATGGTCGCCACTAATTTGACGTAATTGTTCTGGTGTACCTTGCATTTTTAAGCGTCCTTGTTCTATTAGTACAATCCAATCTGCTCGCTGGATAACTTTAGGACGGTGACTGATGAGAATAGTGGTTTTACCTTGACGAAAGTGTAAGAGATTATTTAAGACTTGTGCTTCGCTCACCGGATCAAGAGCGCCTGTAGATTCATCTAAAATTAGGATGGGAGGATTAGTAACTATTGCTCTAGCTATAGCCAACCTTTGCCGTTGTCCACTAGAGAGATTAGCACCAAATTCTCCCAAAACAGTTTGATATTTATCAGGAAGTTGACTAATAAATTCATCGGCACCAGTAATTTGACAAGCTTTCACAATTTCTTCAAAACTGATTTGGGGATAACTAAAGTGGAAATTGTCAACGATAGAACGGCTCCAAAAGTGCGGTTCTTGGGGAACTAGTACAACTTGTTGTCGCAGACTTTCTAAAGAAAGGTCTTGCTGATTATATAAGCCATAGCGGATATTTCCTGATTGAACTTTATATAAACTGCTAATCAGTTTTGCAAGAGTACTTTTGCCACAACCAGATTTACCAATCAAGGCAATTACTTGACCACCACGGATAATTAGGGAAAAATCTTGCAGCAAGTCAACTCTACCCGCGTGGTGGAAGTTAAGTTGATTACAATCAATATCTGCATTGTCAGGAATTTGTACCCAAGGCTTTTTAAAATCATTTTCGTCTTCTGGTGTAGCATCAATGACTTCTGTCAAGCGTTGGATCACAATTTGAGCAGTAATAAACTCATCAACTAACCCAATTGCAGAACTCAAAAAGCCAAAAAAGTTACCACTCATACCGTTATAAGCCAGCAACTGCCCTACTGTTAAAGTATGATTAATTACCAAATAGCTACCAATCCAGAGAACACCAATATTAATAAAAGCAGAAAGAATACTGGTAACTGTGCTGCTATAAAGTCCCAATTTCATCGTACTCCAGGCTATGTTGGCAAGATGACCGTAATTACCTTGATACTCTTGCCAAGCTTGCGATGTAGCTTGGGTAGTTTTTAGCACTTGAACTCCGCGAAATGTTTCTACTAGAAAGCCTTGGTTTTCCGTACCCAAGACAATCATATTGCGGGTTTTGCGACGCAATGCAGGCAGAAAAAGTAAGTTAACAGCAGTGACAATGGCAAAAGCAGCAATAGAAACAATAGTTAGTTCCCAACTGTAAAAGAGCATAAAGCCCAGGGATACCAAGGCGATAAAAAATTGGCTAGGTAAACCAAGGACAATTTGAGCAACTAGACTATTGATAGCATTAACATCGGCAATACGGCTGACCACTTCTCCACTACGCCGACCTTCAAAATAGGAAAGGGGTAAGTGTAAGAGTTTTCGCCCATATTCTAGGATTAGCCCTAATTGCAACCTTTGGCCGAAGTGTCCGATCAGGTGAGATTGTACTAAACCAATGGCACTTCTAATTAAGTTCATGACTATGACACCAATTGCCACAGTCGTTAACAGTTGGGTATCTCCCCGCACTAACACATCATCAGTCAGCAGTTGCATCATCAAGGGAGATGCTAAAGATAGTAGTCCAATGGCAATATTAATAGCGATCGCTTGGGCAAGAATAAAACGATAGGGCCAAACACGCTGGATATAACGTCCAACACCGTCAACTTTATCTGACTCTTGTTGATAAAAACGACTTTCATCTGGTGCTAGCAGCAGCATCACACCATTACCCCAACCTTGAATTAACTCCTGGCGGGTGAGGTAACGGTTACCAACACCAGGATCGGCAATCACGTATTTTTTTGATTGTTTCCCATATAAAACTACCCAGTGGTAGCCTTTCCAGTGAATAATAGCTGGCAAAGGAGCTTCATGCAATCTGTCAAGTAGTTGCGAAGTCGCTTTAACTTGACGAGCATTAAATCCAAGGGCTTCTGCTCCCCGACTCAACCCTAGCAAAGACGTTCCTCGTGACCCAGTACCAACAGCTTCACGAACGCGGTTGAGTGCAAAGGTGCGTCCATAGTGTTTAGCAATAGTGGCTAGACAAGCAGCACCGCAGTCTTCTTCACTGTGTTGGAGAACAATTGAGTATTTCATCTTTGGGACTTGACCAGCAGGAAAAACATCGGGGCAAAAGCCCCGACGTTAGATTATGTTTAACTTGTTAGCTTTTCCAGTTGAACTGAAACAGGACAATGTAACCTTAAAGATTCAAAACAGTAAATCCACTTGAGATTTACGCATTAGGCTACTTCAAAGAGATTAATAGCCAATAGATCTTTTTGAAATTCGTATTTTTTTCCATTTTCTAAATCGTATGATCTCTCGTTTACGTAATCATTTCGCCCGTCTGTGTCAAATTTAAGAATTCCTCCTCCCCACGCAGTCCAGTCTACGCTCTCATTAGGTTTTAGTGTCCATGACACACCATCTACCAAGTGTGTGATATCGAAGTTGGTTTTGTTCTTAATTGTGAACTTCTCCTCCACTCCACCATTAATTGTTTCACCATCTTCTTGATTTAAACCGATAAAAAGGTCTTGATTAGCAGAAGCGGTTTCGAACAGATGAGAAGTAGAATTCATTTTTTCAACGGTTAACATGATTTTGTTCCTTAAATAGTTGGCATTTGCTACTAATTAGAAGTGAAAGTAATAACAATGCTGCAATCAACTACTATGCTTTCTTGAAATTACTCAAAATATCAGCAGACAAGAGTAGGTGTCAGACTATCTTTTGAGTAATTTTCCCAGGCTTTAGCTCTAGCCCCTTTTGCCAAAGCATTCATTGATGGTTGATTCATTCTTTCACTTTCTAGTTTTGATAACGAAGGCGTGATGCAAACTATTCCAAAATCAAAGAGAAATTTTTATTAATCATTGTTAAGCTGAGGGACTGTCCTCTCAGTTCAACAGTTTATAGTTAAGTTAATTAGACAAAAATATTTACCGTCATTGCGAGCGAAGCGAAGTGAAACATATTGTGAGATTCTTCACTACACTTCTTATAAAGTTCTGATGCCTGTCGGCAAGCTGCCCTTCGGGCATCTACGGAGGAAACCTCCGCTCAGAACTTTGCGCTGCGTTCCGTTCAGAATGACATTGAGAATTTTTTGACTTTTGCAAGAGGTCTATTGAAACATTGTTGTCCAGCAAGCGTTCGGAAATCGAAGCAGGATTATTGAGGGTACGGATTTTTTTCAAAAATCAAATAGGATTGCTATGCAATATTTAAAAATTTACTAATTTCTTGATAAGTTTTTCCATCATTCATCAATAATAGAATCAGAATCTTTTCTCTTACGTAGGGATTGTTATGTTCTTTTAGCGTTTTTAGTAGCCGTCCCTTCTGCTCTTCAGAAAGATGATTTTTGGCTAGCATAGGTGGCTGATACTAGATTAATTATTTAATCTCTTATTATACAATCTAGCTCCGTAACAGCTTAGTCTTACTTCTATAACGATTTTTATAAACGAGATATTCCAAAAAGACATAAAAGTACAATATTCCTCCAAATCGGTCAAATCCTTACAGTATCTGAAACATAGCGATTCTAAGTAAAATCGACTGAATCCTTTCTGCTCACTCTTGTTCTAAATCTAACGCTTCATTTAATACTGCGTTCGTAAATTTTATACTCTCCAAGTAAGTTTGGTAAGCTGCCACTGGCATGATCAACAGATCACTCCAAGCTTCCTCTTTCTGATGAAAATCTTGAATTATTGAGTCTTTTGCAGCAAACAAGCTTCCACTTACTAACCCTAAGCGCTGAATTTCTGATAATACTGGTGGTTCATGAATTAACCCGTGATAATAGTCTCCTAACGCCAACAGATAGTCATAAATCTGGCGGGAGAGCCTTTTTCCAACTGGCTGTAGCAAGTTACAAATTAATGCAGGAACAACATTCCAAGTCTCAGCCAGTAAATCTTGCTCTAATCCAGATATTCCTGTAGGAATTAGCAAATCTGCATCACTAAAAAACTCTGTTTTTACAGATAACATCATTACAGAAATAATCAACCACTGGTCTTCTGTCTCTATAGGTGGTTCAGGTTCTTTAACAATCATCACATAGCGCGGAAGAGAGTTTCCTGCCAAAAACCTTTGAACAGAGGAGGAGTATGAAGTCTCTTGCTCTGCACTTGAGAATTTCATAGGACTTTGCACCAAACGATTCACTTCCCAGATTTCTCCAGGCTGTGGAATTGGCATATTAAAGTCTTGACTGTTACTCAAGTTGACACGCATAAATTTGTAGTCCCTGATAAGGACGACTGAAAATTTAAAATTTTGCTGAGACCATATCCATATATTAGTTAACGGACAAGTATCTACAGATATAACTAACTTGCTCTAATCTTTACAAAATGTGCCACTGTAAACTTGTGAATGTTGACTTACCACTGCTTAGTTGAGCGTTCACGTATTGTTTTATGCTTGCGAGTTACTTGATGTTTTCGCTTAACACCTTCAAATTCTAGTAATCCTAACGCCTCAGCAATACACTCTACAAGTTCCTGCCACCGCTTGCAAACTTCACTCTGGCTAATTCCCAATTCAGCAGCAATTTGAGTTTGGGTTTTCTCATCAATCTTGCTTTGCCACAGTTGGAGATACTTTTGATGAGGATAACTTTGATCAAGTTGATGAATAGTCTCTATCGATTTAATGATCAAATCTGCACGCTCTACTGCGTCTAAAGCATTATATTCATCAGGAATCGTATCTAACAGAGAGATATCTGTCTCAGGGATGTTGCAATCTAAACTTTGGCAGTTTCGCTGTTTTTCTTTGCGGACAGAATCAATCATCTCACATTTAGCTACAGTAGTCGCCCAGTGATAAAACTGTTCTACTCCCCCTTGCTGAAACTTTCCATCTTGAACAGCTTGGAAGATTTTTAAATGGGCTGCTTGAAAACTATCTTCCCAAGTTAACCCTGTGTTTTTAGTATATTTACGAGCAATCTTTTCTAATTTCTGCTGATAGTGCGAGTCATGCAGAAGTTCTTGATAATAAGACTCAGATTGCTGTTTTAAGATCATGTAACACCTTCTCTTTGTTGGACAGTATGAGTCAGACAATAGACTGTCTACAAGATTTGGCTATTGGTGCAGTTTTTGCTTAACCTCTGTAAGTCCGAACCAAATTGTCTAACAATTGCACCACATCCAAAGTTCGTTTTAATCTTTTAACCTTTCTGGCATCGAGATTTGCTTACTTTTACAGGTAATGCCTTACTCTGTTACAAACAATGATGCCAATGATTTAAATCAGATAGAGCTAACGCCTCTTGCCAACAAAATATTTACAGTCTCAATAAGCCTAATTTCAGTTTCATTAACACTTGCCTATTAAAAGGTTTATGATTCTGGTTGCTTATGCTAGCGTCAAAATCACGATTTTTAGTGGCACTTCATACGACATCAAAGGCAGGCAGTAGAAATGTAAAGATGCCTGTTATTCAAGTTTTTTTTATTGACGATACGAAGCGACACGTAATAACCTTCTTACCTTTGAAGAGTAAATTAAGATTATGGTTAGTGATGCGATTGTTTAACTATCTTAATAAAGATTAGTTATCTTTGTCTTTTTTTGAGCATTAACCGTTACAAGCATTGAGCAATGTCAAGAAAATCAATATTCATGTTTGATAAAGAAATAAAAATCTTTATGGCTATTAAAATTAGCGAGTTTCTTGTTTAAAGCAAGTCAAATTTTGTTAATTTTAGATACTTCTACTAGACGATAAACGGATATTATTAAGATCACTGAATATTACACTACAAAGCTCTACTAATCACACAATTCTTTAGATCATAATTCAAAAATCTAAAGCAGAGATCGCGTTTTGCTTCTGCTTCTCAGTTACACCCAGATATCGCTCCAAAGCTGCCAAAGTCCGATGCCCCGATATCTCCTGTATGTGGCGCAACGGTATTCCAGCATCACTCATCCTGGTTAACGCAGTCCTCCTGAAGCTGTGCGTACTCACCCCCTCAATGCCCAGCCGCACACAGGTATCTCTGAGGATTTTATCAGCACTCACCTTGTGGATATGCCCCAACCCATGCCGACCGGGAAGGCGTAAATAGAAGGTTCGTGCAACCTGGGGCAACCTGTGGCTATAAACCTTATACAGCAACAGTTACAGAGATTGATACGAGATTTAACCGCGCTCATGAACAGATAAGTTGCACAAATACTTTTTCTAGCGCAGAGACAGCAAAATAACTTTGCCTAAAACAGAGCTTGGAGTATCTGTAAGTGTGGTTGTCAAAGTATTATTGCTCCGTCTCGAAACTAAAAAACATTGCCTAAAAGGAGACAAACTAGGCAAAGTTCTCATTTGTATTTCTTATCAATTAACCCTCAAAAATCGGTCATTTTTACAAAACTTTACAAGGCTGCACCTGGTGACACGAACCTTCTATTTTCGCCAGCACATAAAATTTATAACCAAGATTCAATGGTCAATGTTCTGACTTGTTGAATTCTCTGAAAATCGCTGTCGGCTGATACAACGCTAAGACCGTGTTGTAGAGCTACAGCAGCAATCCAAAGATCATTTTCATCAAAGCCTAGATCAGTGATTTTAGTTTTTCTGCGCTTGCTTTTCTCTTTTGGTGCAAATTGATTGAATAAAGCTGCTTTCAGTTGCCCGTAGATAGTAGCAGTAAATCCATTAACATTATGGATGTATATACCTGTTAGAAAATGGTTAATGAGGACTAAGTTAGTTTCCTTGCGTTGAGAACGTTCTGCCATGTCTATCAGTTCGCCTTGAACGATGGCGCAGGTTGTAATCACAGAATTTTCAATATACTCAAGGCGACGAAGCACATTGGTATTACCAAGAATTGCTTGACTACAGTGATTTGTATCTAATAGGTACATTATTCAAAAGGGTTGTCGTAATCAAATTTGGCTTTGCCACGAGTGGCATAAACTAGCTCAAGACACTCTTGTAAATCATCACCTGACCATTTCCCAATTGTTTTTAAATGTTCGAGCAGTGAGCGACCTGTGGAATTTACTGGAGTGTGGTCGGTAGAATCTGCCACAGATGAAACAGGCTGTGTTTGGGTTTCTTTCGTTTTCAAAAAGCGTAAAAAGTCTAGCGTTTCAGTCAGAATGGTATCTGAGGTGGATTCAATTTCGATAAGAAGCAATTCTTTGATAGTCATAGTGGGTATCTCCTAAAGATGCATGGGAAATCCAGGAATAGCTGCACAGTCTTTTTCATTATCGCAGTAGTTTCTTTCAGCTTTAGTACAATGCGTTCCAGCCATTCAGCAACGCATCAGTCTAATTTAGAATTTCGCCTTGGCGTAAATTCGTCAATTAGTAAATCTATATTTTCACCTTGCTGCCATTTCACCCAGACAGCCATGAGAAAATCTATCAATTCGCTTTTGTCAATCTCTACGCCACGTCTTTTGAGTTTAAGTAATTCTTCCTCTACATCTAAATCTGTTGAGCGTTTCACATAGTAAGTGCGCCCAATCCAAGCATCATCAGACCGCTTACCTGTTGCAGGTCTGCCACGTTTACGGGGTTCTTCTTGAATTGGCGCTGGCGCAAGTGGTGTTGAAGTTTGTGTCACGTTACTCTCTGTGGTTGGCTCAGTCGGAAGTTCTGGCTCAATTTGTGCTTCCTCTTTGGTTTCAAATAACTTTTTAAAAGGGCTAGGCTTAGGGTTGCTCATGACAATATCTCCTTACCCACCTCTTGATACTCGCGCCATGCTATTTTACTGCTGCGGTCTTTTACTTGATAAACTGGCAGCCCCTCCAGTGCCGCTTTTTCATAAACAGCAAATCGTCTAATCCCATGTTGAAATAGTGGTATTCCCTCTGCCGACAATGCTTCCCGTGCTTGCTGTCCTGTTAAGCGGGGGGCTGGGGGAATAATTGTGAGCAACACACGATAGCGCGAGCTGCCCAATGATTTAAGTGCGCCTACAGTCTGTAACAGTGCATCCATCGCTAAAGCATCAGGGGTAGTAGGCAAGATTAATAAATTACACCCATCAGCGAGTGCTTCTAAATCTTCGTGGCTTGGTCTAGCTGCTGTGTCTATAACTACATGGTCAAAATTACGGCTGTGCATAGGAGCTTGTAGTAAGTCCACAACTTTAAAGGGTAATGCTCCTCGCTTTGCCCATCCTGTAGCACTGTGGTTTGGGTCGCCATCAACTAGCAAAGTACTGCCTAACTGAGATAGAAAGCAAGCAATGTGGATGGCGCTTGTCGTTTTAGCGACACCTCCCTTGAAACTGGCAAGGGTGATTATCACGAGATGTACTCCAGTAAATGCTGCTAGTTTACTCTTAGGGCGTGTCATCAATTGAGCCAGATGACAGAAGCAGCCAGATAAATTGCACCGAGAAAGTTGGTCGCCCGTTTATCATAGCGAGTTGCGATCGCTCGATACTGCTTGAGTT
>NZ_JACJRQ010000044.1 GCF_014697355.1 Nostoc calcicola FACHB-3891
ACCTGCAACTCAATTGCATCAACCTGCAACTCAATTGCATCGACCTGCAACTCAATTGCATCGACCTGCAACTCAATTGCATCAACCTGCAACTCAATTGCATCGACCTGCAATTGCATTGCATCGACCTCCAATTGAATTGCATCAACCTGCAATTCACGTTGTTTTACTTCTAACGATTGACGCTTTTACTGTGTTGTAATCAACTACGCTTGAATGATGAAATCCGTAGCCGCCAGAGTCGGCGCACCAGTAAGAGTGGCAAATAGACCACCACTACCAAAACCAGCCGCGCTACCATTTTGGTTGTAGAACAACTGCCCACTCACAGCGTCATAGACAATTTTAGCCGTGCTAGTTGCCCCATTAGAAATGACTTTAAAATCACCAGCATTACTAAAACCAGTTCCCGCAGCGGAAGTAATTGCAGTAAAAGTAGTCTTATCCAAGATAATCTTGTCACCTTGGGAATGTTTGAAGTCAGTAATGGTATCTAGACCAACAGCAGAACTAGCAAAAACAGCATTGGTATTGTAAAGGAAATAGTCAGCGCCCGTACCACCTGTGAGAACATCATTGCCAGCGCCACCAACCAAAGTATCATTGCCAGCACCGCCAATGAGAGTATCATTGCCAGCACCACCTCTGAGCAAATCGTTGCCACTTAAGCCATCAATTTTGTCATTACCCCCCTGACCATTTACAACATCAGCGGAGTTATCTAAACCCTTAATATTGTTAGAGAGGTCATTGAGGAAAGTAACTGTATTGATGATGCCAATGCTGGTATCAGTCGAGTTAGCATCAAGGACATTAAAACTGTCAATGATACTAGTTTGCCCATCAAACAGGATATTGCCAACGGCTGGTCTACTTCCAGAAGCTTTCAGGTTCTCCAGGTTTTCCAACTGAAAGTTTTTCAGAGTGACTTTGGTATTGGACACATTGTCAAAAGTGACTTCTAAGTTGTTGGCATTTTGAGTCAACAGCAGATTTTGAGCAGTCAAGCCAGAACCGAGAAATTGTAGTGTGTCAACATTGGCAATTACCGTTGCTGACGGGTTAGTGCCTTTACCAACACCGCCAAAATCGGTAATGATATCATTGCCATCACCTCGGCGAATCACAAACCGATCTTGACCGCCATTGCCTGTAAGGGTGTCGTTACCAGCTTTGCCATCGATGATGTTGTTGCCGGGTGTGCCAACTAGAGTGTCTGCACCAGCAGTTCCGGTAATGGGAGCGATGACTTTCAAGGTGGTAGTAGCAACTTTACTAGTATTGCTGTGGGCTTGACCGTCATCAACGACAAACTGAATAATCCGGGTAGTAGTGTTGGGAGTTGCAGCAGTGTTATTGTAAGCGATCGTCCGCAAAACTTTCTGGTAATTGGCTAGTGTATCTGTACCACTGAGGGTGAGGATGCCAGTGGCAGTGTTGTAGCTAGCGCTGATGCTGGTGCCTGTGGTGCTTGCACTGAGACTTTCAGCCGTGCCATTTTGGCGATTAGTAATGGTAATGGTGGCTTGTTTGAGGGTGGGGGTGTTAGTGTCAGCGACGGTGAGCTTGGTAGTATCAACAACTGCTACAGGGGTGGCGCTAAAGGTGGCTGCATAATTAATGCCTGTACCAGCACCGTTGAGGTCGAGAATGGGGGCAGCGTTGCCGTAAACAACATAGCTTGACCCAGCATATCTGTTGCCGTTAGGCTGGGTACGCGATGCCCCAATAATCAGGTCGTCAATGCCATCACCATTGATGTCTCCAGCATTGCTCACTGAGTGACCTGAGTAGTCACCAGCATTAATGCCATTGATGACAAAGCCGTTGCTGCCATCGAGAGTAGAGAGGTTGAGACTGCCAGTTGACCCCACCCCAACTCCGCCAAACACTACAAAGCTTGACCCAGCAAAACTATTGCCGTTGGGGTCAGCACTTCCTACCCCGATAATCAAGTCGGCAAAGCCATCGCCATTGATGTCTCCAGCATTGCTCACTGAGCGACCTGAGTAGTCACCAGCATTAATGCCATTGATGACAAAGCCGTTGCTGCCATTAAGAGTAGAGAGGTTGAGACTGCCAGTTGACCCCACCCCAATACCACCAAACACTACATAGCTTGACCCAGCATTTAGGATGCCGTTGGGATCAGCACCTCTTGATGCGATAATCAAGTCGGCAAAGCCATCGCCGTTGATGTCTCCGGCATTACTCACCCAGGAACCTGATAAGTCACCAGCATTAATGCCATTGATGACAAAGCCGTTGCTGCCATTGAGAGTAGAGAGATTAAGACTGCCAGTTGACCCCACCCCAATACCACCAAATACTACATAGCTTGACCCAGCATTAAGTTTGCCGTTGGGGTTGGCACTAGATGCCCCGATAATCAAATCGGCAAAGTCATCACCGTTGATGTCTCCGGCATTGCTCACCGAGGAGCCTGAGAAGTCATCAGCATTAATGCCATTGATTACAAAGCCGTTGCTGCCATTGAGAGTAGAGAGGTTGAGACTGCCAGTTAACCCCACCCCAGCACCGCCAAACACTACATAGCTTGACCCAGCATTTAGGATGCTGTTGGAGTCAGCACCTCTTGCCCCGATAATCAAGTCGGCAAAGCCATCACCGTTGATGTCTCCGGCATTGCTCACCGAGGAGCCTGAAGAGTCATTAGCATTAATGCCATTGATGACAAAGCCGTTGCTGCCATTGAGAGTAGAGAGGTTGAGACTGCTCCCTAACCCCTCCCCAGCACTACCAAACACTACATAGCTTGACCCAGCAGTTGGGATGCCGTTGGGGTCAGCACCTCTTGCTCCGATAATCAAGTCGGCAAAGCCATCGCCGTTGATGTCTCCGGCATTACTCACCGAGTAGCCTGAGAAGTCATTAGCATTAATACCATTGATGACAAAGCCGTTGCTGCCATTGAGAGTAGAGAGGTTGAGACTGCCAGTTAACCCCACCTCAGCACCACCAAACACTACATAGCTTGAGCCAGCACTTGGGATGCCGTTGGGGTCGGCAAGGTATACCCCGATAATCAAGTCGGCAAAGCCATCACCGTTGATGTCTCCGGCATTACTCACCGAGGAGCCTAAGAAGTCATAAGTATTAATACCATTGATGACAAAGCCATTGCTGCCATTGAGATTTGAGAGATTGAAAACTGAATTAGCCATGATTTTCTCCTGTGTTTTTTGTAATTGCGGGAGTGGCTCATATCTGTCATCAGGCAACTCCCAAACTTGCAGGCACGAAACTTTACCTGCAAAATCAGAGTTTCAAAACCAAGCAGAATTACTGGGTGTTGCTGGAAATTAAGCACGCTTAAAAGTGACGCTGATTGCTCAGAATAAAGTCAATCAAATCAGACATCCAAATTCCGCCACTAGTTTTTCACTCATCATTAATTCTGATGGGTAATCAAATTGCCATATTGGCAACCTATCAGAATTAATGCGATCGCTACACTAACCAGTCAATTAATTTTGATTAAAAAACCTTAATATTGCGTTTCAATCTGCGGAAACACTTAATTCCTACCAAAAAATGATTATCACATATAAAAGAATTTGTCAATAAAATGATGTCAAATTACTTCACATAAATTGAGCATATTTTACGTAAATTTACCCATTGTTTTTTTCTGGACTTTATGGGAATCTCCTGTACATCACAATAAAATACATTAATCAGATAGACTTGCCGTAGTTTAATAAAAGCCAACAAGATGAAAATCTCTGTCAGGCATCCAAAATGCTATTATGTCTAACACTAAAACCATAAAACCTGCTTCAGTCCACAGTCGAATACTCGTACCCCAGCGGTATCAGAGGCAACCTGTAATTTCCCGACTGGTGTCTCGTTATAATTTAACCGTCAATATCAAAGCTGCATCCTTGACATTAGAGAGTGACAGCGACGGGTGGTTTGATTTAGAACTTTCGGGAAATCCCCAAAAGCTGACAACTAGCCTATCTTACCTGCAAGGATTGGGAGTAAATCTAGTACAAATAGCGATCGCCAACCAAATTCAACCCACCCATAACTCCCCACCCTTCCCAGATTCAGCTGACAAACTCAGCCCTAGAGACTCTACATGGCTAACAGATCAATGGCAAGAACAATTTCAGCAATGGATCTCTCTAGGTCAGACCAATCGATTGCGCTTGCAACTGTGCGTTTTAAAAAGCTACTACGAAGAACCAGTGATTTCTAAGTTAGTTTCTCGTTATGGGCTAACAGTCAATATCACCAGTGCGTTACTTAAACCCGACACCCAAGATGACGGCTGGTTTAATTTGGATTTATGGGGTAGAACAAAGCAGCTATACTCTAGCCTGAGTTATTTAGAAAAACTCGGACTACCAATTTGGTTGGATTTATCTAGCATTTATGGCGATCGCTAAATTCAGAATTCAGAACTCCCTCATCTCCCCCATCTCCCCCATCTCCCTCATCTTCCCCATCTCCCCCACTCCCCCAAACTTAAATTTCGTAGTACCAAATATCTTCTTCACGTAGCACAATTCGATGGAGGGAGAGGCGATCGATCAAACCCTCTTGCTCAAACTGTCCAAGAACACGAGTAATGGTTACACGAGTTGAACCCAGCATTTCTGCCAAGTCTTCATGAGTTAGACGCATATCTATTAAACGCCCCTTCTCAACTTCCGAACCAAACTTTTGAGATAACCATGCCAAGAGCTTGATGAGCATAGTATCCACCTTTTTATGGCTACGAATCACCATCAATTCTTGAGCCTGTTGGATATGGCTAAGTAGAGTTTCTGTTAATTGATTCCACTCCTCTAAAAGTAGGACTGTCGCCCCCACTTTAGTTAAGCATTCCATCTGATAAGGTTCTAATTTTGACAAAGCTTTCCCAACGACATCTCCAGGTCCCCACAATCCCAGAGCTACAGTTGTACCATCTTCCAGATAAGTAAAAGTCCTGACAAAACCAGTTTCAATCTTCCACAGACCGTTCGGATACTCTGGCAGAAATGAACGACGCGCAAAAACTTGCTTAGTATTATTACTTGGCAGATTAGAAATATTTGTGTATAAAGAAACCATATCCAATAATACTGCTTTTTGATAAACTAACCGTAGTATATATATACCAGGTTATAAAAGCTTCTGGTTATTGAAATTAATAATGTTTTTAGAGAGGGAGTGGGGACTGGGGATTGGGGAAGAGTTTTCCTAGTACCCAGTACCCAATTCTCTAAATTCCCGCACCATCAAGAAAATCTTCAATCATTCCATCAGAATTATTGCTCTTGGGTTTGTTGGTTTCTTCGTCCCCAAGCTCACTTGGGAACAAGCTCGATCGATCTTCTAACTCTTCTAACTGTTTTTCTAGAGCTTTGACTCGTTCAAATAAAGCGCGGATGACTTCAGCTTCCACGTCCCGGACTTTATCATGATCCAAAACATCGCCATTGTTATTGTTCTGACGAGTCACACGCCCTGGAATCCCGACAACGGTGGTGTTGCTGGGCACATTTCGCAGCACTACTGAACCTGCTCCAATGCGGACGCGATCGCCAATTTGAATATTTCCCAATACCTTGGCACCTGCCCCCACAACTACATGAGAGCCTAAAGTTGGATGGCGCTTGCCGCTTTCTTTGCCGGTACCACCAAGGGTAACACCTTGATAAATCAAGGCATAGTCGCCAACGATCGCTGTCTCGCCAATCACTACTCCCATACCGTGGTCGATAAACACTCCCTTGCCAATTAATGCCCCAGGATGGATTTCAATTCCAGTTAAAAACCGACTAAAATGAGAGACAAACCGGGGTATAAACGGAATTCCTAATTTATACAGCCAGTGCGCCAAGCGATGGAAAAGTAAGGCTTGAAATCCAGGGTAACAAAACAATACTTCCAGCCAGTTACGGGCTGCTGGGTCGCGCTCAAAAATCGTTCGCAAATCAGTTATTAGCATATTCACTTAACACATCATCGGTAGGTAAGACTCCCAAAGTGGCTATGCAGATAATTTCTGCAAAAAATGACTTATTTTTGGGAATTGTGTAGGATAATCTACGGTAAGTCGATAGGCTTGTAGTCTTTAGTTGCTAGTAAGTGGGATGCTATCACATCCGACACTTTGAAAAAATAAATTTCGCATAAAATGCGATAAATCTCTCAATTCACCGTAGTATGTTGAGTACTGTCTTGAATAGCCAAAACTACTCTCTCCTCGATCTGTCTTCCAAAGTGGAATACGCGCTGCTAGCACTTTTAGAACTAGCAAGCCACCACGGGAAAAAAGTTCCTCTGACCATGAGTGAGATCGTCGCTAAGCAACCCATACCTGAGCGCTATCTGGAACAAATTTTGACCAACCTCCGGCGTGCTGGTGTGGTGCAAAGTCAACGTGGCTCTAAAGGAGGTTTCGTTTTAGTTCGTGAACCTTGGCAGATCACCCTGCTGGAAATTGTGACTTTGGTTGAAGGCGAACGCAAAGAGAAAGATACCTCTGAATCTCCCACACTGGAAAGGACTCTGGTTTATGAAATCTGGGAGCAAGCCAATGCTGCTGCTATTGAAGTTTTGGGTCGATATACACTCCAAGATTTGTGCCAGGAAAGGGAAATTCGCGCCCAGCAAAGTCCGATGTATTACATTTAGCTACGGAATTTTAGATTTTAGATTTTAGATTTTAGATTTTGGATTGTTCATTCAAAACTTAAAATCTAAAAAGGCCTGAGAGCAAGGTTGCTTTATTTGTGGAACAAATCCATTATCCCAAATATACAATTCTTTACTCAGAGCAAGTACCTCAAGAGCGGGAACCCGCAACAGACAGGTATCGGGTCAATCTAAAATCCAAAATCCTCTCATCCAAAATTGTTTGACAAAGGAGTACTTGTATGAAGATCGCAAAAGACATCACAGAATTAATCGGACGGACTCCTTTAGTTCAATTAAACAAGATTCCCCAAGCTTCGGGAGCAGTTGCTCAAATTGTGGTGAAGCTAGAAAGCATGAATCCAGCGTCTTCTGTCAAAGACCGGATTGGCGCAAGTATGGTGGAAGCGGCCGAAGAAACAGGCTTAATTCACCCCGGAAAAACGGTTTTAGTAGAGCCAACCTCTGGCAATACAGGAATTGCGTTGGCGATGGTGGCAGCTGCCAAGGGTTACCACCTTATTCTAACGATGCCTGACACAATGAGCCAGGAAAGACGAGCCATGCTCAGAGCTTATGGCGCACAACTAGAGTTAACGCCAGGGGTAGAAGGAATGCGAGGGGCGATCGCTCGTGCAGAGGAAATTGTAGCTCAAACCCCGAATGCTTATACGTTGCAGCAGTTTCGCAACCCTGCTAACCCCAAAATTCACGCCCAAACCACCGCAGAAGAAATTTGGGATGATACCGATGGACAAGTGGATATTTTGGTGGCGGGAGTGGGTACTGGTGGGACGATTACGGGAGTATCACAGGTCATAAAGGGGCGCAAGCCGAGTTTTCAAGCGATCGCAGTCGAACCAAGCAGTAGCCCAGTATTAGCCGGTGGTAAATCAGGCCCTCACAAAATCCAAGGTATCGGCCCCGGATTTGTCCCAGCAATTTATCGTCCAGAACTTGTAGATGAAGTAATTCAGGTTACAGACGATCAAGCGATCGCCTACAGTCGTCGTCTAGCAAAAGAAGAAGGATTACTATCTGGCATTTCTACTGGCGCTGCTTTATATGCGGCGATTCAAGTAGCACAGCGACCAGAAAATGCAGGTCGGCTAATTGTTATGGTGCAGCCTAGCTTTGGCGAACGCTACCTCAGCACCTCACTGTTTAAAGACCCAGAAGAAAATGAGTGGTTGAGCAAAGTTTGATTCCATAGATGAATTTTGGATTTTACTGTGTTGTTGTTCGATATCATCAAGAAAAATCAGCATGACAGAATCACAAATCCAAGACATTTACTCGCGTCTAGATACTCTTGAATCTGAGGTAAATTCACTCAAATTACTAACAGGGACAATAGGTACAAGCCAAGTAGCGATCGCCCAAATCCTTAACACCCAAACAGAACACACTCAAATTCTGAACAGCCACACCCAAATTCTGAACAACCATAGCCAAATTCTGAACAACCATAGCCAATTACTCGATGAAATTTTGCGGATACTGCGCGACCGCAATGGTGGGAGTGGCTTATGAATTCTGACTTGGAGAATTCTTTTTCAATGACAGACCACTAGTTCTACACCCTGTGCAAAATTTTTCACAGGGTTGTGCCTCTTCTTAAAGACTTTTTCGATAAAATTGCTTTTGTCAAGTACTTGAATTTTCTTCAATTCCATTATTTTTCACCAAAATCATCAAACAAAAACAACTACCAACTAGTTTTATCAAGCTCAAAGCTTCACTTTTTAATACAATAAAAACGCCTAACCCTATAAGCACAAAAGGAACGATATTATTGCCGTGGCGAGTTAAGACATCAGCTATGATTTTTTGGTTAGTTAGTTTGTATGCTGCGTAACACCAAATTCCTAACAATAGAAAAAATATTACTATAGTTACCACAAAAGTTTCTAAGTTACTGCTAGCAAATAATGGCACGTAGACACTAATATTATCGCTACCATTGGCAACTGTCACAGCTGCCACACTGTAAATTTGAGGTGACAATAAATTACTAATTGTTGTTCCTTGATACTCTTCTGTTTCTGGTGAAACTTCCTCTAATGAATCTTCTTCGCGATTGACTAAACTGCTGATACCGATGGCAATTGGTAGCAAACCAAGTAATCCAATCCAGTTTTTTGATAAAACTAACCCACCAAATAAACCAGAAAGACTCAGGATTAACAAAACTGTAAAACCTAAAAATTGACCAGTGACTATATGCCGGGGGCGAAAAGTAGAATTTATTTGAGAAAAAAACAACAACAAGATAACAATATCATCAATATTAGTGGCAATAAACGTAATTGCCCCTGTACTAATTGCAGTAACATAGTTGTGCCAGGACATTAAGTTGATATAGTGATAAATTAGTAAGGATTCAAAATTCTGAATTCAGAATCCAGAATTCTGAATTCTGAATTCTGAATTATTTGATAGTAAGCTGAATCAGCTTAATCAAATGACACAATAGGACGCTTGATTTTTTAATCATTCTGGATTCTGACTTCTGACTCCTGAATTCTTACATAAATTGTGTGTTATTAGCATCGAGCATGAGTAAGCTTGCAACAGCTTTCACTGAAGGAATCATTGCCTTTACAGCCACCAATATTGATGACATCATTATTTTATTAGTATTGTTCTCACAAGTAGATGCTAATTTTCGGCGGCGGCATATCTTACTTGGTCAATACTTAGGTTTTGCAGCCATTATCATCGCTAGCTTACCAGGATTTTTTGGTGGTTTGGTGATACAGCGAGAATGGATTGGATTACTAGGACTGCTACCAATTGCTATTGGTGTTCAGCAATTAGTGTCTAAAAAAGAAGAAACTACAACAGTTCAGACAGTAAGCACTGATTTTAGGCAGTCTACACCTACTAACCCAATATTGGCTTTTATTTTGAGTGTTTTGCACCCCCAAACTTATAAGGTTGCAGCAGTAACGATCGCTAATGGTGGTGACAATATTAGTATATATATTCCCTTATTCGCTGGTCATGACCTTACGAGCTTGGGAATAATTCTAGGTATATTTTTTGTCATGGTAGGGGTTTGGTGTGCGATCGCTTATTTATTAAGCCGTCAACCTACCATTGCGAATCTTTTAAGTCGCTACGGCAACGCTCTCGTACCTTTTGTATTAATTGGCTTGGGTGTATTTATTATCTATGAAAGAGGTACATTCAGCCTATTACCGTGGGTGAAAAGGTGATCCAATTTTGGATTTTAGATTTTGGATTTTGGATTGAACAATGAAAGCCAACAGGCAATTAATCTTTCCCCATTCCCTATTCCCCATTCCCCTTTCCCCATTCCCCTTTCCCCATTCCCCATTCCCCATTCCCTTTAAACTTGATGAACTAATTTCCAACTCACCATCATCAAGATTGCGTAAATAATAAACCGTAGTGGGCGTTGGGGAGCTAATTGGCAGACTTTAGCACCTAGTAATACTCCTGGGACAGAACCTAGCCATATAGGCACTACTAGACTCCAATCAACTGTTCCCAGGGTGAGGTGTCCGAATGATGTGAACAGTAACAAAATGGCTGCGTGTGAAATGTCTGTACCCACTAACTTACGTGCATCAAGACGGAAAAATGCAATTATTACTAAGGCAAACATTGAACCAGAGGAGACGCTTGTTAGACCAACCAAGCTGCCTAGAATTGCTCCCAAAGTCATTGTTTGAAAACGACCAAAGTTAGTTTCTAAATCTAATTTTGGTAGTTCAGGTAAATCAAACTTGGGGAAAAAAGTCAATAGCAACAATTGTACTAATGCCAACAAGGTGACTAACAAAATCATCACCCCAAGCAAACGAAGCAAAATGCGATCCAGGTCATACTCGCCGGTACGTTGAAGAAAGTGCAAAATTCCTACGCCGAACAGTGAGCCTGGAACACTCCCAAATGCCAGCCATTTAACAATTTCTGTGTCAAGGGTTTGTTGTTCCCAATGCTTGACGCTACCAACAATCTTCATCAGTGTGGCAGCCACAACATCAGAACTCACAGCAATAGAAGGCGGAACCTGAAAGATAAAAATCAACATTGGGGTGATGAGAGAGGCTCCGCCAATTCCCGTTAAACCAACAATGATGCCAACAAAGAAGCTTAAGAATGGTAGTAATAGATAGTGCATACTCTTCGGGAATTTCAAGAATCAGTTATCAAATGTCCGCACGATCGCAGTCGTGTTATCAGTGAGGAGACTAAGTTAGGGTTTAAATCCCCAAAGGAAGCCTTGATAACTGTTCACCATTCACCGATTGCTGGATTACTACTTCTGACTAATTTTTTTGCAGTTTTATACATAAAAACCGGTAATCCGACTAGCTTACCGTATTTTAATCGCAATTATGATTAAACGTCTACTGTATTTGCTTTGTATAGGGAGTGAGTGGGCATGGGGCATGGGGCATGGGGTGAAGCAGGGGAAGCAGGGGGAAGAAGAAGTATTGATTATTGACTCGTGCCCAATGCCCAATGCCCAATGCCCAATGCCCTACACTTGACTGTTATGTATTTGTCGTGCAAAAATAAATCAAACCGATCGGTCTGAAATATTTAAATGTCTAAAGGTGAAGAAACAAAAAGCAGAATTCTTCAGCAAGCAGCCGAACTGTTTAACCAACAGGGGTATGCAGGCTCATCAATGTCAGATATCATGCGTGTCACTGGATTGCAGAAAGGAGGAATTTACAATCACTTCCAAAGCAAGGATGATTTAGCGCTACAGGCTTTTGAGTTTGCGATCGCCCGCATCCAACAGCATACGAGATCTGTGTTGCGAAACAAACGCCATGCAGTGGAACGCCTGCAAGCGATCGTTGGAGTTTTTAGCAGCTTTGCAGAAAATCCACCCATTAAGGGAGGATGTCCATTGCTGAATACTGCTGTTGAGAGTGATGATACTCATCCAGTATTGCGCGATCGCGCTCAACAAGCGATGAACTCTTGGCTAAATTTGATTCGTCGAATTATTCACACGGGAATTGCAAAAGGTGAAATTCGTCCTGATGTGAATGCTGATGAAATCGCTACCATCATCATTGCAACTCTAGAAGGAGCCATCATGATGAGCAAGCTTTATGGAGATTCAATTCACATGCATAGGGTCATTAATCATCTGAATCAATACTTGGAAACTCACCTTTAAATATATGGCACAAATCAAGGTATATGGTTTAGTAGATAAATTAAATCCTATTAAAACCGAGCTATCAAATATCATCCATACCTGCGTTATTGAGATTTTACAGCTTACCCCTGAAAAAAGATTTCACCGTTTTTTTCCACTTGAAAAATCAAACTTTTATTATCCGCCTGACAGATCAGAAAATTATCTGATCGTTGAAATTAGTATGTTTGAGGGACGCTCGGTCGAAACTAAAAAACAGCTAATTCGTCTTTTGATTCAAAATATTCATGAAAAGTTGAATATTTCTCTTTACGATATTGAAATTACAATTTTTGAAACACCTAAACATAACTGGGGAATTAGAGGGTTACCTGGTGATGAGTTAATCTTAAACTACAAAGTAGAACTTTGAAATTATCGTAATTACTCAGGCTTAAAAAATGGGCAAAAATTATCGAGTAAGAATAATTTTGTTCTTTTACAGACCAATCGGTTTTAATTTTTACTTTATTCAGGATAAATGATGTTAGTAGATGACAGCTTACACAGACCATTAGAGGTAGTATTGGCAATTCCTGTAAGGACATACGACATCGATTTTGTGGGAATTGTTAGCAATATTGTCTATATCAGATGGCTAGAGGATTTACGTTTAAAGTTTTTAGATGAACATTGGGAACTCAATCAACAACTTGAGCAAGGATATGCGCCTGTTTTAGCTGGAACTGAAATTGAATATAAACGTTCGATAAAAATTAGCGATCGCGTGATTGGGCGTTTATGGTTGAGTAATTTAGGTCGCTTGAAGTGGACTGTGAAAGCTGAAATTTTATCTAACGATGAGTTAGCAGCAATAGCGACACAAAAAGGTGCTTTTATTAGTTTGGAAAATGGTCGTCCGATTAAAATTCCAGAAGAATTCCAAAAAAAATATTTCCAGTCTCAGCAAGTTGTTTAGGGCACGGCAGTGTTCCCTACGAGAAATCTATCTGTATCTAGGTTTTGGTGAAATGGTATGACTCCTGTTTTATTTATCAAGGATTCAAGATGCTGAAATTTTACTACAATCCCATCTCGCCAAATGCTCGTCGTGTGTGGCTCACTTTACTAGAAAAGGAGATTCCCTTTGAATCAGTTTTGGTGAAGTTGGATGGCGATCAATTTCAACCAGAGTTTGTGACAATTAACCCTTTTCATCATATTCCCGTTGTGGTGGATGACGGTTTTCGAGTTGTGGAGTCCCTGGCAATTATGGACTATTTAGAAGCTAAATATCCTACACCTGCGATGCTACCTTCTGAACCTCAGGCGTTAGCTACGGTGAGGATGGTGCAATTAGTCACAGGTAATGAGTTATTTCCCCAAATAATTTCACTGATTTATGAAAGTGAAGATTCAGCACAAGCTGCACGAGCAAAGCAGCATATAGATAAGGTACTGCAATTTTTGACGCAAATGCTTGGCGTAGGCGTAGCCCGCCGTAGGCATCGCTCTTTTTTTGGTAGCGAACAATTAACTTTAGCAGATATCGTTGCAGGAATCGGTGTACTTTCATTACCTAATTTAGGTATTAATCTTAGTAATTACACCAAACTATATGAATGGTCTGAACGTTTGATGCAACGTCCAGCATGGCAGAAAACTAAATTAAGTGCCGAAGAATTTGAATTATTTAAAGAGCGAGTGAGAGCTTTGGTGAAGTTCCGTAGAAATAAAGCCAATAATAACAAATGACAAGCCATACGCGATTGATTAAGGCAAAATATCAGAAAGTAATTGTGATATTTCAGTACGAAAATTACTAGAACTCAGTGAATTTGTCACATCGTTAGGAACATGAGGAGTGAGGAAAATCTCTCCCCCTTACTCCTCATAAAGCTACTCCTTACACTTGCTTCAAGTACAACAGTTTACTGATGGATAAAACCTCTAACTAAAGACGCACATTTATGTTAAATAATCAAGTATATATCTAAACAAATACTATGGAAATAGCATAATTACTCAGTAGATATCGATCCAGTTTATTGCTGTTTATTAGACATCATTAAATTTTGAGTCATTAATCATTTGTCTTTTGTCCTTTGTATAAAACTAATGACTAAGAGACCTCTTGCATAAATATTTTTTGTATCACGCAGAGGCGCAGAGGCAAGGCAGCGCGGTCTTGGGGGTTTCCCCCATGAGCGACTGCCGCGCAGAGAAGAGAACGCAAAGAAAGACTTTTGCAAGAGATTTCATGAGTTGCACTCATAAGGAAAGAATGAAAATATCTCTTTCCCAGTCCCCAATCCCCAGTCCCCAGTCCCTATTTTTAAGGCAGGTCTAATGACTAATGACTAATGACTAACCCACGAATTTACTTAGCATCAGCCAATATATTTTCGATATCTGATAGTTGCACCACTCGTGAAATAGTTGGACTACTAATTACGAAAAAAGGTGTGCCAGCAACAGCCAATTTTTCAGCTAGCTGGACATCTTTTGTAATTGCAGGAGTGGCAAGATTACGGTCGCGTTTAAATTTCACCAAATCTAAATTCAGATTTTTAGCAATATCTAAATATAATGCCTCACCCAGCTTTTTTTGATTAGTAAATAGGGCGTCATGATATTCCCAAAATTTACCCTGCTGATATGCTGCCCAAGCTGCTGTTGCTGCTGGCAATGCTTGAGAATGAATTGAAGTTAGCGGTAAATTCTTGTAAACTAATTTTACCTTATCTGGGTATTTTGCTAACAATTGTTTCAAGGTTTTATGCGCCTCAGCACAGTAAGGACATTCAAAGTCTGAGAATTCTACGAGTAGAGTTTTTGAATTAGTTGAACCTGTAGTTGGAGACTCACCAATTACTGTTTGAGGATTTGTTTTTAAATCCTGTAAAAATCCTTGCCGCACTTGATTAAGTTTCTGTTGTTGTTGCTGCTGAAACACCTGAACAGATTCGATAATTGCCTCTGGATGTTCGCGGATAATTTGTAATACTTGCTGTTCTAGTTGGGGATCAATGCGGCTAGCCGCTTGTGCAGGAAGTGACCAGACTAGAAGCAAACATAGCATACTTATTGCTGCCAAAGTACGCAGATATTGAAGTAATTGCCCAAACCAACTAAAGAATGTAGTCATACAAAAACTGTAAAAAAATCAACATTCTCTTAGTATTGCCACAGATGTGTCAGAGAATTTTGGATTTTAGATTTTAGATTTTGGATTCACCCCATAGTTTAATCTGGTTGCTGTGAGAATTTTGGATGAAAGGATTTTCGATAGCAGTCTTCAGTTCTCCTGGACAGAATTCGCAGAAGAAGCAGAAATATAGGACTTACGTACTGTACAAATTAATCATGGTGTGCATTTCAAAAATAGGTCGTTTCAGGTTTTTATTAATCATTCTTTAATGGTAAATAGACCAGGCGGTAAGGGCACAGCAGTGCTGTGCCCCTACGACAGATGTGGTTTTTCAATAATCCATATTTGGTATTTATTGTCAATGCGTAAGTCCTAAAATAGTGGAATCAGATTTTTCTGACTATTTGCAGAATTTGGAAAATTATGAACAGGGTATCAGTAAAGGAGGAATCGAGTGTAGAGTTTCAACGAACAGACGTGGTGTTATGCGAGAATACTTTAATGAGGTCTGTTTCAATCCAAAATTGGCAATCCAAAATCCAAAATTGATTGACCAAGTTTCGTTAGGATATTGTAACCTGGGCAATAGCCACACTTTTATTGATGTGACGCCTAGCGTATGCGTAGCCCGTCGTAGACATCGCTTTTTCACATCTATGACAACAACCATCGACTTTCTCAGTCACCTAAACCCCAGCCAACGTCAAGCTGTGGAACATTACTGCGGCCCGCTGCTAGTCGTTGCTGGTGCCGGTTCGGGTAAAACACGAGCGCTGACTTATCGCATTGCAAATCTAATTCTGAAACACCGTGTTAATCCAGAAAACATCTTGGCGGTTACTTTTACTAACAAAGCCGCACGGGAAATGAAAGAGCGGATTCAACGGCTGTTTGCGGAACAACTGGCAATGAAAGAACACGGTCAGCGATATGATTTGTTGACAGAATACCAACAAATGCAATTGCGATCGCAAGTTTATAAAAACACTATCAAAGACTTATGGTGTGGCACTTTCCACAGCCTGTTTTCTCGCATTCTCCGCTTTGATATTGAAAAATATCAAGACGAAAAAGGACGTCGTTGGAATCGCAATTTCTCTATCTTTGATGAATCAGATGTGATGACTCTCATCAAAGAAATTGTCAACAAAGAGTTAAATTTAGACGATAAAAAATTTGATGCTCGCTCTGTCCGCTACGCTATCAGTAACGCGAAAAACCAAGGTTTATCACCCCAAGAATTTGAACAAGAACAACCAAATTATCGCGGACGGATAATTGCCCAAGTCTATAATTTATATCAAGATAAGTTAGCACAAAACAATGCTCTTGACTTTGATGATTTAATTCTCGTACCTACTAGATTATTTCAACAAAACGAGCAAGTTTTGGGTTACTGGCATCGCAAGTTTCGCCATATCCTTGTAGATGAATATCAAGATACTAACCGCACTCAATATCAACTCATTCATTTATTGGTAACTAATGGTGAAACCAAAAAGAGCGAATGGGAATGGGAAAATCGCTCAGTTTTTGTTGTTGGTGATGCAGATCAATCGATTTACAGCTTTCGGATGGCAGATTTCACCATCTTGCTAGGATTTCAGGAAGATTTTGGCGATGGTTTGGTAGATGACGACACCCGCACGATGGTTAAGCTTGAGGAAAACTATCGTTCTTGTGAAAACATTCTGCAAGCGGCTAATGAACTAATTGAAAATAACACCCAAAGAATTGATAAAATTCTTAAACCAACGCGGGGATCGGGTGAGCCAATTTATTGTCACAAAGCCGATGAAGAACTAGCAGAAGCGGCATTTGTGATTAATCAAATTAGCAGTTTACAACAGCAAAATCCAGAGCTGAATTGGGGTAGTTTTGCCATACTTTATCGGACAAATGCCCAATCTCGTCCCTTTGAAGAATTGTTGGTGAAATATCAAATTCCTTACACAGTTGTGGGCGGAATGAGGTTTTACGATCGCAAAGAAATTAAAGATGTCGTCGCATATTTAAGAGCGATCGCCAACCCAGCGGATACAGTCAGTTTATTGCGAGTTATCAATACTCCCCGGCGCGGAATTGGCAAAACCACCATTGATGCTTTAGTGAATGCCTCTCAACAGTTAGGGACGACTTTGTGGGAAATACTCAGCGATGAAACATCAGTTAATACATTAGCTGGACGGGCAACAAAAGCTGTAAATAACTTTGCCGAAATGATTAGCCGTTGGCAAGGACAAATCGCCACGCTTCCCGTGACTGAGGTTTTGCAAGGAATACTAGAAGATTCTGGCTACGTTCAAGATTTGATGAATCAAGGCACAGATGAAGCCACAGATAGAGTGCAAAACGTCCAGGAACTTTACAACGCTGCACTACAATTTCAAGAAGAAAATGAAGAGGTTTCACTGCGAGATTTTCTGAGTAGTGCTGCCCTCAGTTCCGATTTGGATAACTTAAAAGAAGGACAAACAGCCGTTTCTTTGATGACTTTGCACGCTTCCAAAGGTTTGGAATTTCCCGTTGTATTTTTGGTGGGATTAGAACAGGGACTATTTCCTGGTTATCGATCGCTGAGCGATCCCGCATCTTTGGAAGAAGAACGCCGTCTATGTTACGTGGGGATTACTCGCGCCCAAGAAAGGTTGTATTTATCACATGCCCGTGAACGTCGTTTGTATGGTTCTCGTGAACCAGCAATGCGATCGCAATTTCTCGACGAATTACCAGAAGAGTTATTAGCGACACAACGCACCAGTCGTCAAAGTTATACCAAAAATGCCTATAACCCTAGCGTGAAGCCAGACACAGCGCAAAATTGGCAAGTAGGCGATCGGGTATTACATAAAACCTTTGGTCTAGGTGAAATAACGCATGTTTTCGGAACAGGAAATAAGATGTCTGTGGCGATTAAATTTGCCAGTTTGGGGCAAAAAATTGTCGATCCAAGAGTAGCACACTTGCAAAAAGTCTAGTAAGAAATATGTCATTTTTGTAGGGTAGCACAGCTGTGCTACCCTACTATATTTCAACTTCTTGAAAGTGTTCAACTGTGGGAAATGGATCGTAAAAATGATGCAGAAGTTTTTTCCACTCTTGATATTCAGCAGAACCTCGAAATCCCACAGTATGAGATTCTAAACTTTCCCATCTGACAAGTAGTAAATATTTTCCTTTGACTTCTATGCATCTGTGCAACTCATGAGATAAATATCCTTTAATTGAGGAAATAATTTTAGAAGCTTTTTTGAAATCAGCTTCAAAATCTGATTCCAAACCGGGTTTAACATGAAGCATCACAGCCTCAAGAATCATATAGTTTTTGGTTAGATTCATGTTATTTAGTATAGTGTAAATGCGATGTCTACACACACATCCTAATCAAAAATAATTCTTGAATAAATAGCTAATTGCCGCACAAAACGGAGTATATTGCCCATTGCCATCAGGTTTTTCATACCCTTGAGCAAGTAGTTGTATTTCTTTATCAGTCAAACCTTCAATAGCCAGCAATGCACCATCAATTGCTTTTTTACGCATTTTTTGCAATTTATCAATGTCAAGTGCAAGCTTTTTAATTGTTGTTTCAGCAGCAGCTTTTTTATCTGGATTATCTGTTGGTAGAATTTCACCAGAAGCAGGGTATTGAAAAAAATCGACACAGTTTATTTCCAAGGGTGAAACCATCAAATTTTCATCGTACCAATACTTTTTCTTATGTCCGCAATGCACGGGAACAGTAGGAGGTTTTTCACTTTCTCCTTGACACGAGGCAATAAGATTTTTATATTCTAGGGATAGACTAGGATAATTACTACGAGGTTTGAGGTGTTCTATGTGGCTAGTTTCTCTGGTAATACTCATTCCACAATAGCAACAGATATATCCCTGTTCTTTAAGTAAAGCATCATGTACAATAGGTTTTTCGGGTGCTTGAAAATTGTCATCCCAGCTAGGTTTCCAATCATCATTTTCTAGAGCTTTCCAATTGGTAAATTTTTCTGGTTCGTGACCTTTTTTAATGTGCTTCATCGGTTGAGAATTTCCTTGCGCCGAATGAGTACATCCGCTTTCACAAACTCCGGTTCATCTGCTCCAATTTCATTGGCTAACTGTTGACGTAATTGCCTAGCACCTTCCAGATTTCCAGCATCAATTAGTCGAAAAAGTTCTAAAAGACTTTCTTTAATTTTCTGTGGACGTTCTGGCACACCCATAAGGTCTTCTAATATGCGATTGCTATCTCTACCAAAGGAACTTTCTGGTTTTTTTGCAATAACACCTTCGTCTGTTTTTTCTAAAATATAAATCCCTTCCGGCTTGACTTGGCTAATTACTTGAGGCGAATGGGTAGTGACAATAAATTGACAATTCGGGAATGTTCTGGTCAAAGCTGGTATAATTTCCCGTTGCCATTTGGGGTGTAAGTGTAGTTCAATTTCATCAATTAAAACAACGCCACTACCTTGGAGTGGATCTGGTAAACTAGGGTTGGCGATCGCCAATCGTCTTGCTAAATCTCCCACCATTGCCAACAAGCATTTCTCACCATCAGATAGCTGATTTACTATCAGTTCTTCACCTTGTTTTCGCACAGTCATTCGCAGAGGTGAACGTCGTACTCGTAAGTTAGAAAATCCTGAAACTAGTGAGTAAATAGATTGTCTTACTGCTTCTAATTGCTGAGTTTTAAATTCAGGATTATCACGCCTTTCTTCATTTTCTAAATCTTCCAAGGTTCTAAACCATTGAAAAAATCTATGGAAACTAATTTGTACTCCGTTTAGTGCTTGATCGTAAGCATCTATCTGTTTCAATGAATGCGTTTCTGTAATCTCTAAGTCAATATCAAGAACCGAACGTTTAACCGGGTAATAAACTGCTAGAGGCAAGTTAAACTTAGGATCTGCTTTCCACTGACGGTAAATACCTTGAGCAACTTTGTCTAACTCCGCATTTTTTTTGTTTGGCTCTTCGTTGCGTTCTTTACTAGAGTTTGTAATAAACCAGCTTACTTCCCTTGATTGCAGAAAAATTTTAATTCCATTATGTGTCTCCTGATGTCCATTTGTAATATCGTCTTTCCTGAAGAACCGTTCTTTGATATCCGGTTCTCCCGGAATAGATTTATCGTATTCATTACGATTGGTAGAACGGGAAGATAAATTACTTATAAATAGCTTGGTTTCCTTTATTGACTTTGGATATGCAATCTCCCTTATCAACTGTGACAAAAGAATAGCCAGACAATCAAGAATACTCGATTTGCCCACACCGTTAATACCAATCAATACCGTTGGACTCGTTTCATCAAATTCCAGCGTCAAATCACCTATTCCACGGAATGATTCCATTTTCAAGCGCTTGACTTTCATAGTTTTAATAATGCTGAACGTAATTTATTCGATGAAATGACCATTCTATAGCAGTCCTAAATCATTGTACAGTATAGAATTCTATATTTTTTTCATGGTCAAAACGTAGTGATTTTAGCTCATGCCATCATTAAAGAGGATAACCAAGTTCCAGATCGAGAAATTGATTTAGCATTAACATACAAAAATTTATTCATACTCAATTCAGAAGTTCATACTTATATCGAACCAGAGGAAGAAACAAATGAAGAAAACTAATGATGCACTGAAAATCATTAAAAGAATGATGAAGGAAGATCCAGAATTACAACAGATGGTTAGAGAATCATCTTTAAATGCTCAAGTATCTCAAATCATCTACGATGCACGCAAACAAGAAGGACTAACCCAGCAACAACTAGCCGATTTAGTCGGTACTACCCAGTCAGTCATTGCTCGATTGGAAGATGCTGACTATGAGGGACATTCTTTGTCTATGTTGGCTCGGATTGCAGCAGCTTTAAATCAAAAAATAGAAATTAAAATGTCACCTAAAGAACTTGCTTAAAACCCTCGCAGCAGGAATATCTGGCTGATTCATTGTCTAACTACGCCGATTTTAATTGAATAATACCTTTATCAAAGACGCGATTATCAGTAGCGATCGCACTTACTTCTATTCTATCTGGATACACTTCATACGCCGCAAAACTCAACCTCTCAGCAGAATATTCTGTCCACTCGGAACGCCCTACAGGACGCGTACCTGCACCACCACCAGTAATTAAATAAGTTGTTCCATTAATGGCACGGGTGCGTTCATAATGATGTTCGTGTCCATTGATATAAACTTGAACGCCGTATTTTTGAAATAAGGGAGTAAAAGTTTTAATAAACTCTGGATTACTTCCATAAACACCAGATGCATAAATTGGATGATGACCAAATACAACTTTCCAAGCTGCATTACTGCGACTTAATTCTTTTTCTAACCAAGCTAGCTGGTTTTTCCAATCAGCATTACTATTAGTATCTAAAGCGAAAAATTGTACAGTTCCACGGCGAAATGTATAATATCGTCTTCCATTCATATTAAAACCAACATATTTCAGTTGTGGTTCGCCATTTGCAGTCCGAATATCGTGATTACCTAAACAAGCTTGAAATTTTACACCCTGCTTGAGCAAAGCTTGATAAGGACGCTCAAAAACTGCACTAATTTTCTCAATTTCGCCGTTATTGTAAATGTTATCTCCAGCTAAAACGACTAAATCGTAAGGATTTTGTTTGTGATAAAAATTCATTGCCCCAGCCACAGCATACTGTCCTTTAGCGCCGGTTCCTGTATCTGCAACAGACACAAAACGTAATAACAAGTCTTTTTTCGGTGGGTTGGCGGCTATGGCTGTTGTGGAATCGCTGATATCAGCACTTTGATGATTTAACATCCAGCCCAAAAATCCTGTACCGATGGCGCCCAGGCTACTTAAAAATAAAAATTGACGACGTTTCAAGCTCATAATTCACCAAATTTAATAAATAGTTAGTTTCCGCAGAAGTAATGTGCAATGAAGTGATACATTAAGGCAAAAGAGGCAGCACCAGTAATAATGTACGTTGTTTGTCTTTGATTCGCTGCTTTTGGTGAAAGTTCCATGTCACAAGACAATCCAAAACCGACTGATGAACAGGTAACTCAACCTCCCCAAAAACCTTACCAGAGAGTTCAGCCAATTTGGAAGGCTAAAATTATCCAACTTCTGAGAGGAACAATTGGGGTTTTAGAAGTAACAGTCCAAAAACTGGAGACAGCGCCCCCACCTGGTGCTGAGGAAACTCCCAGTTTTTTGCAGCAGCTTCAGCGGCGCTGGGGTGGACTATTAAGGACAGTCCGTTTATTTTTGCCATCAAATTTATCAACAAAGTTATCAGATACAGCTTTGACGGGAATTGTTACTGGAATTGCGGTAATTCTCGTTTGGACAACTACGACTATTTTTACTGGTAAACCTACGGAAGTCGCAACACTTCCCCCGGTTGAGGAGGTTCCCATCCCAACACCAACGATAACTACTCCGCCGGAATCAGTCACACCAGAACCACAGCCACCAGAGGAAATTACACCGCCACCGCCAGAAGCGCAACAGCCACCAGAGGAAATTACGCCACCACCGCCAGAAGCCCAACAGCCACCAGAGGAAATTACACCCCCGCCACCAGAACCGGAAGTAATTCCCACGCCAACGCCTACGCCAACACCAACCATACAATTGACACCTGAACAAGCCTTAATTGTGGCTATTGAAAATCAGGTAGCCGAAATTAGCGATCGCATTGCCTCAGGTCTGATAAAGTCAATTCAAGCTAACTTCCGCACGAGTAATCTCACTGTCAAAATTAGCGACGATTGGTACATTCTCCCAGAATCTCAACAGGATAAACTCGCTGCCGAGATTTTACAACGCTCTCAACAACTTGATTTTACTCATTTAGAAATTATCGACTCCCAAAATCGCCTGATAGCACGTAACCCAGTTGTTGGTACCGAAATGGTAATTTTTAAACGACAAGCAACAGGTTCAACAACAACTTAAAAATTGGCGTTGCATCTTTTTATCAAGGGTTTTTAGATTTCATTACCTAAATTTCATCCCTTGTTTGTGCAACGTCCTAAAAATCCCAACTTTAAGCAAGAGACGCGATAAATCGCCGTCTCTACAACAATCAATTACTTGTAGAGACGGCGATTTATCGCGTCTTTGTCATGTAGAATTTTGATCGAAAAACCTTAACCGAACAGTATTGGATCTGGAGCTTATTCTAATTCTGAATTATGCTGTAAATAATACACTTTTTTGCTTAAGTGTAAAATCTATGTTTATCACCTTTTTTTATCGACTGCAAAATTGACGAAAAACTGTTGCATTATCTACTAAATAGGTGTATTTTATAGAATGGCTTTTCTAAAAAGCTTTAATAAAATATAATTCACTAAATCATAAAAAGCGCTCAATTGATATTTATCAATTTCAGCTAACTTTTTTTTGCGAATTCATATAAACACTTAATCTACCAAGCTTAACTTCAAGCATTTATGTTAGACAACGTTTCGTTATTACTCCAAGCCTGTGAAAACTTAAATATCAGCTATGAAATTATTTATCCTGCTGAAAATTTAATCAAAGTAAAATTTAATAATAAACACCACTACTTTTGTAATTATAGCACTCCGTTAATTAATCAAGCAGTGGCAAAAATTGTCAAAGATAAGGAATATACCTATCATATTTTAAATAAAAAAATTAAACTTCCTCGCACAATGGGGTTTCTTTCACCTCTTTGCGATACAAAATACAAGATGTACTTAAAATTTCCAACTATTGAAGATATTATCTTAGAAATTAAGGAAAATTTTGAAATACCTGTGATTGTAAAGAGAAATTCTGGTTCAAGCGGACATAACGTCTTTTTATGCCAGAATCAAGATGAAATTGAAAATGCTTTAAAAGAGATCTTTAATCTTAATAGCAAGTATGATTACGTCGCTATTGCCCAAGAATTAATTCCCATAAAATCTGAATATAGAGCAGTTTTTTTAAATAAAGAATTAGTTCTACTCTATGAAAAAGATATAACTAACGCGAATTTTACAGGTAACTTAAGTCCTCTCCACTGGGATGGCGCAAAAGCTAAATATATCAGCGATTCCAAAATATTGTCAGAGATTGATAATTTTGCCAGACCGATTTTTGAAGAATTAGACCTTGATTATGGTGGGTTAGATATCGTATTAGATAAAGATAACCAATATTGGTTAATTGAAATCAACTCTCACCCTAATTTTACCATTTTCACCAGAGACAATGGAAAGGAACATGCATTAAAAGTTTTTGAAAAAATCCTAATTAGTTTAGCCTCAAAATAATTTAGGGTATTGGGCATTGGCAGGGAAGATAATTTTTGTACAGACGCGATTAATCACATCTCTACTCATTATTGGGTACTTTCATTGTCTGAGTTGGTATCCATACAGTAAAAATTGAGCCAACACTCACGGTTGATTCTACTTCAATTCGACCCCGATGAAGTTCTACAAGTTGTTTCGTTAAAGCTAGTCCCAATCCAGTACCTTCATAGCGGCGGCGATAGGGTGTATCGAGTTGCTGAAATTTCTCAAACAATAATGGTAATTTTTCGTCAGGAATGCCAATTCCGGTGTCTTCGACTTGAAAAATAGCAGTGTCGTCTTCCACCCAAAGACGCAAAGTAATGCTGCCATTTTCGGGGGTAAATTTAATCGCATTGGTTAACAAATTCCAGAGAATTTGTTCTACTCGTTCAGAGTCGGCGGTAAAGCGATCGCGCTTTGGATCGATTTGCAAATCAAGTTTGAGATTTACTTGTTCGCTTGTTGCTTTTTGTTGTAATGATTCCACAGTTCTTTGTGCAACACTCACCAAAGAAAATTCCGAAATATTTAAAGCTGCCTTCCCAGCCTCGATTTGTGATAAATCGAGGATATCATTAATCATTTCTAATAAATGTTCTCCACTATCGTGGATTGTTTGCAGATAATCCCGTTGTCGTTGACTTAATTCACCCAAAGGCCAGCGTAACAACGTCGAAGACATGCCGATTACATAAGTTAAAGGCGTGAGTAATTCATGGCTGATGGTAGCGAGAAATTCACTTCTGAGGCGGCTAGCAGCTTCGGCGGCTAGGAGGGCGTCACGTAGCGCCCTTGTACGTTCAATGACTCGTTCTTCGAGGGTTTGTTTTTCTTGGGTGAGGGTTTGCATTAACTCAGCTTGGTGAATGGCGATCGCTAATTGTTCGGCTATGGAACTGAGCAACTTTTTATCGCTATCAGTCCACTGACGTGGGCGATCGCACTGATGAGCAATTAGCAATCCCCAGAGTTTTTCCTCAAAGATAATCGGTGCAGCTAACTTTGCCCTGACTTGGCATTCCCTTAAAAAATTTAACAAACACTCTTCTAAAGCATAGGTTTTTTCGATATCATCCACAGCTAAAGTAAAGCCCTGGCGATACTTTTCCCAACATTGAGAGGTTGGGAAAAAACAATTTTTTTCTCTGTAATTCAATACCGATGTAATACCATCTTTAGCACGGGCTTCATAGACAATATAACCGCGATATTTTTGATACTCTTCTGGTAGAGATTGACTATTGACTGACAGAGAAAGTGGGGGTCTACCATTATGGTTATTAGTGGAAAAATCTGAGCCTTGTGTTTCTCGAATTGAGATTTCAGATTTGATACCACTAGTTAAAATTCCCTCTGTTGTAGCTAGTGCCGTGCCATTGAAATCAATACTATCAAACTGGTATTGTTGAGTCTTGACTTTGGAAGCCTGAAATTTATAAATTACTAATCTGTCTAATTCCAAAAACTCACGCACCTGTGTAATTGCCGTTGCCATAATTACTGACAAATCCAGGCTTTTGCGGATCTGCGTTGTTACTTGATTTAACAGTTGTTCTTGGGAAATTTGTTTTTTTAGGGCATCTTCCACTGGCTGACAAATATAAACAGCCGGTCCAATTACGCTTGGAGGTGGTATTATTTCTTGGTTTGGCTGAGTTAGAAAATATTCTAATAACAACAGCGTGAATTGACTTTGGAGTGTAGGATCGTTAGGTCTAATAAGTTGGCGATAACGTTCGAGGTTTTGGTGAGTATTAGAATTGCACTCAAACAAATCTGTCAATTCCAAGACAAAAGAGGCGATCGCCTCTAAATTAAATGTCAATGTAGCATTGAGTGAGGAGTTATGAGTTAAAAGTGAAGAGTTATTCTCCTTGTCTCCCTGATTCCCCTCATCCCCCTCCAAGTTCCCCACCAACAGCCCACTAAACTGCTCAGAAACTACTACTGTAAACCTTTGCCTTTCCCACTCTACAGGTATGCGAATCGACGCCAACACAGCTTCTGTTAGTACCAAGGCTGGACTTACCACCGTTTGAGCCATCTGCTCTAACAATTCCCCAAGCTGATTGAATACAACAATAGGCAAGGTTCGAGAAAAGCTCAAATCAAGAGAACTCCGCATTTTCAATCATTGTGGTAAGAGGGGGCTGAATGCAGGGGCGAAAGTTTGTTTTTCTTCAGAAGAACTTAGGAGTCGGAATGGGCTACTTTTTTCTTGTGTACTAACCAACAGTTTAAGACGGTAATAGAAGATTATGCATCGTATTAGTGGCATATCGGGTGGATTGAATCAGTCAGAGAGTTTAATTTTTGTAGAACAAACTCCAGCGACTTTGGTGTTGATTACGGCTGCTGATACCGACATTCAAACCTTGGCAGCTGCCGTTGGTAAATTACCTGCATCCTTTCCTACATTCAGAGTCGCCAACTTATTGCAATTGCAGCAACAATTAAGTATAGATACTTACGCAGAGCAAGTTTTAGAACTTGCCCAGGTAATCGTTCTACGCCTGTTAGGAGGACGTTCATACTGGGCTTATGGCTTAGAAGTAGTGCAGGAAATTGTGCAACGTAATGGTACAACCCTTATTGTAATGCCCGGAGACGACAGTCTCGATCCCGAATTGATATCCCACTCTACTGTGCCTTTGGGCATTGTTAACCAGGTATGGCAGTATTTTAGCGAAGGCGGAGTCGAAAATTTCGTGAATGCTCTGCAATTTATCGCCGACACTTGTTTGTTAACTGCATATAATCCTCCATTACCCCAGCGCATACCGCGTGTGGGATTGTATGAATGGGGAGTTGGGGAGGAGGGAAGCAGAGGGGCAGGGGAGCAGAGGGGCAGGGGAGAGTTAGAAGTGGATTCATCCACCTCAGAACTCCGTTCATCCACCTTTGAACCGGATTCATCCACCTCAGAACTCCGTTCATCCACCTTTGAACCGGATTCATCCACCTCAGAACTCCGTTCATCTACCTTTGAACCGGATTCATCCACCTCAGAACTCCGTTCATCCACCTTTGAACCGGATTCATCCACTTCACAACTCCGTTCATCCAGATCAGAACTCCGTTCATCCACCTTTGAACGGGATTCATCCACTTCAGATACTCAAGGCTTTCAATGCCCAATCCCCAATGCCCAATCCCCAATCCCCAAAGTCGGCATACTTTTCTACCGCGCCCATTATTTAGCGGGAAACACTAAGGTAATCGATGCTTTATGCCAAGCTTTAGTACAGAAAAATTTACAACCAGTGCCAGTTTTTGTTTCGTCATTGCGTGAACCAGATGTTCAAATTGAGTTGAGTGAATTTTTTCAACCCAAAGAAGGCGAACCAATTGCACTGCTGCTGAATACCACCAGTTTTTCTTTAGCAAGATTGGAGAGCGAAACACCCCAAACCGAACTGTGGCAAAAATTAGATGTGCCTGTATTGCAGGTTATCCTCAGTGGCGGATCGGTTGAACAGTGGGAGTTACAGTTTCAAGGACTTTCTCCCCGCGATATTGGGATGAATGTAGCGCTACCAGAAGTAGATGGGCGGATTATTACTCGTGCTGTGTCTTTTAAAGCAGTTCAAACTCGTAATTCCGATTTAGAGACAGATGTGGTAGTTTATGAACCAGTGAGCGATCGCATCGAGTTTGTTGCTCAACTAGCAGCAAATTGGGTGCGTCTACGTTCAAAACCACCCCAAGAGCGGCGAATTGCCCTAATTCTGGCAAACTACCCCAACCGCAATGGACGGCTAGCTAATGGTGTGGGACTCGATACCCCAGCTAGTTGCACAGAAATCCTGCAAGCTTTACACCAAGCCGGGTATCAAGTAGAAAATCCACCTGCCCAAGGAGATGAGTTGATTCAACGGCTAACATCTGGTGTAACCAACGATCCGGAAAGTCAAGAATGGCATCCGGTGCAGCAAAGTGTCTCTTGGACAGAATATCAAGAATATTTCGCTGCTTTGCCAGAACAAGTTAGGCAGGGTATCAGTGAACGTTGGGATAAACCAATTTTAGATTCAATCCAAAATCCAAAATCCAAAATCCAAAATTGGACTGTTCCCGGAATTCAACTCGGCAACATCTTCGTAGGAATTCAGCCACCAAGGGGCTATGATAATGACCCCAGTTTGAATTATCATGCGCCGGATTTAGAACCAACCCATGCTTATTTAGCTTTTTACTATTGGGTTAGAGAATGTTTTGGTGCTGATGCTGTAGTTCATGTGGGCAAACACGGAAATTTAGAATGGTTACCCGGTAAAAGTGTGGCTTTATCGAGTAATTGCTATCCAGAAGTAGCTTTTGGCGCACTTCCCCACCTGTACCCGTTTATTGTCAATGACCCTGGTGAGGGTTCCCAAGCTAAACGTCGCGCCCAAGCAGTGATTATAGATCACCTGACGCCACCCATGACTCGTGCGGAACTCTACGGTTCTTTGCAACAGTTAGAAAATTTAATTGATGAGTATTATGAAGCGGAAAGTTTAGATCCTTCCCGTTTACCAACAATCCGCGATCGCATCCGCGAATTAATTCTTCAAGAAAATTTACATCTGGATTTAGGAATCCAAAACGCAGAAATTTTAAATTCAGAATTTTTAATTTTGAATTCTTTAGATGGTTATCTTTGTGAACTCAAAGAAGCTCAAATCCGTGATGGCTTACACATTTTTGGCCAATGTCCCCAAGGACAGCAACTAAGAGATTTAATAGTAGCGATCGCTCGCATACCCAATCGCTATTCTCTAGGCATTACCCGCGCCATAGCCCAAGATTGGGGTCTAGACTTCGACCCCCTCACAGCAGACTTGTCCATGACTAGTGGTGAATATTCAGTAGTCAATGGCACAGAATGTCGCACCATCGGTGATATTGTTGAAGTCCTAGAACAACACGCCGCCCTTTTAGTAGAAAAACTCATCAGCCAGAACTCAGAACTCAGAACTCAGAATTCAGAACTCAGAATTCAGAACTCAGAATTCAGAACTCAGAACTCAGAACTCAGAATTCAGAACTCAGAATTCAGAACTCAGAATTCAGAACTCCTAACTCCTAACTCCTCACTCCTAACTCCTAACTCCCCACCTCCCCACCTCCCCACCTCCCCACTCCCCACCGTTCTCAACTGGATACGCGATCGCCTGCTTCCTGCTTTACAACAAACCGATCGAGAAATTACCCATTTATTACACGGACTGGATGGCGGTTATGTCCCCAGCGCCCCATCTGGCGCACCCACCCGCGGACGCCCGGAAGTTCTACCAACCGGGAGAAACTTTTATTCTGTGGATATTCGCGCCATTCCCACAGAAACTGCTTGGGATATCGGCAGAAAAGCCGCTGAAACCCTGGTTGAATATTACACTCAAGAACATGGAGAGTATCCAAAAACACTAGGCTTATCATTGTGGGGAACTGCCACCATGAGAACTGGAGGTGATGATATCGCCGAAGCCTTGGCTTTACTGGGAGTAACACCAGTGTGGGATGGTGCAGCACGGCGGGTGGTGGATTTTGAAATTTTACCTCTGGCAGTTTTAGGGCGTCCCCGCGTAGATGTCACCTTGCGAATTTCCGGATTCTTCCGCGATGCATTTCCCAACTTAATTGATTTATTCGCTCAAGCAGTGACAGCAGTGGCCAACTTGGATGAACCCCCAGAACAAAACCCCCTCGCCGTTGCAGTTCGCCAAGAGACTGATTTGTGGACTCAACAAGGTTTAACTTTAGAAACGGCAAAAGAGCGATCGCTTTATCGCATCTTTGGTTCTCGTCCAGGTGCTTACGGCGCCGGACTCCAAGGTTTAATCGAATCGCAAAACTGGACAGATGACCAAGACTTAGCCCGCGCCTACATCAACTGGAGTTCTTACGCCTATTCCTCAGGAGCAGGGGAGCAGGGAGCAGGGGGGGCAGGGGGAGATGAGGGAGATAAGGGAGTAAGGGAAGATGAGGGAGAAAATACTTCCTCATCCCCCTCATCCCCCTCATCCCCCTCATCCCCCACTCCCCACTCCCCACTCCCCACTCCCAAAATCTTCGAGCAACGCTTAGCCCAAATGCAAGTTGTACTCCACAATCAAGACAACCGCGAACACGATCTGCTCGATTCTGATGATTATTACCAATTTCAGGGAGGCTTAACGGCGGCGGTGCGTTCTCTACAGGGAAAAAATCCTCAAACCTATTTTGGGGATAATTCTATACCCGCCCAACCACGAGTCCGCCAACTGAAAGAAGAAATCGCACGGGTGTATCGTTCTCGCGTAGTTAACCCCAAATGGATTGCAGGAGTTATGCGTCACGGGTATAAAGGTGCTTTTGAAATGGCGGCGACAGTAGACTATTTATTCGCCTACGATGCTACAACTAAATGTGTCGAAGATTATATGTATCAAGGCATTGTAGACGCTTATTTACTCGATCCAGTAGTCTTGGAATTCATTGAGGAAAAAAATCCTTATGCACTGCGTGATATTGCCGAAAGATTATTAGAAGCACACAAGCGCAATTTATGGGAGGATGTAAATATAGGAACATTAGAAGCTTTGAGAAACCTAGTACATCAAGCTGAAGCAGTTATCGAAGAAAAATCAATGGTGTAGGAAAAAAATATGGAGAATCTAGCGTATTTACACCTAGCTTATGCTTACGAAGACGGCACACCCAGTGAATTGATTTCGTTCAGTTCTTTGTTTAACAAAGCAACTGCACCAGACTGGAAACGGCTTTCTGGAAAGGCTTGGAAGTATATGCTGCCCCTTGCTTTGTCTTTGTCGATTCTCAGTGCTGTCAGCAGCGTCATGGCACTGGAAAAAGGCGATCGAGGACCTTCTGTCAGGAATTTACAACAAAAATTAAAATCAGCAGGTTTTTACCAAGCTCCCATCACCGAAGTGTATGACGTATCCACAGAACAATCTGTGCGCCGTTTCCAAAAGGCTGCTGGCATACAAGTCAACGGTGTTGTTGGATCAACCACCCTAGACAAATTAGAAGACTGGCAAGCTAAAAAGCCTAGTTCCACAACTACAGCGAAAAAAACTACTGCTGCGACTACACAAGCTAAAAAAACTAGCACTACGAGTTCAGCTAGTTCAGCAACCAACCAACGCCGCAATTCCAACTACCTAATGAAGGGAGATGAAGGCGAAAATATCAGGGTTTTGCAAGAACGGTTAAGAGTTGCAGGCTTTTATTACGGGAACGCCACAGGAATATTTGGCCCAATTACTGAAGAAGCTGTTAAGCGCTTCCAAGATTCTTACAACTTAAGTGTTGATGGGGTTGTTGGCCCGGCAACATTAGCTAAATTGCCACCAGTTGGCGTTGGTGATGGAGAAGAAGCTCCTAAAAAGGTAGCAAATCGAGATAAACTCCGCCTTGGCGATCGCGGTGAGCCAGTTAGATTGCTTCAAGAACACCTAATTCAGGCAGGATATTTAGAGGGAGAGCCAAATGGCTACTTTGGTCCCTACACTGCGGATGCTGTCAAGAGATTTCAGGCAGCTAATTTCTTGGCAGCAAGTGGGGTTGCTGGCCCAACTACTAGAGCTAAGTTATACAGCTCAATAAATACTGCCCCTAAAAGCGAGTTTAGTGTCCTGGAAATCCAAACGCGATTACGGGAGCGTGGTTTTTATAAAGGCAAGCTCAACGGTGTGATGGCAGATGACACCAAAAAAGCAATTAAACAAGCCCAAGAATTCTACGGCATCAGTCTAAAGGATCTTAAGAGCGGACGCTTTTAGCATCCGCTTTGGCGTTGTTAGTATCAGTCTTCAACTGCTTGCTTGCCTCCAGTAACAGCAAAGAAAGGAACTGCTCAGAATTCCATTTATTTGGTTAGTTTGAGTAGTTTCGTTTTTTTATTTAGCCAAATCCTAAAGCGGCATCAGCGCTCGTTGGCACTTGGGACACACCGCATGGATGGTCATTTGACAGTCAAGTAAGTGAAAACCTTCTTTTTGAGCAGTTTTTGCCCCAATTTTTAAAATTGAGTCATTTTTAAACTCAATGGTTGAGTTGCAGCGAACACAAATTAGGTGATGATGGTGATGGGGATAGGGCTGGTTGAGTTCATAATGCTTATGTCCCTCACCCAGTTCTAATTCCCGTAGAATCCCCATTCTGGCCATCAACTTCAAAGTCCGATAAATAGTTGACAGACTGATCCCTTCACCATCAGTTTCTAACCGATGATAAAGATCTTCGGCACTTAAATGTTCACCTTGCGGAAGTTCTTGAAAAATGTGTAAAATTGTTTCGCGCTGGGGAGTCAAACGCCAGCCTCGTTCGTTCAGTTCTGCCTTGAGTGAAGTAGTTGTGTAAGCAGTCATAGCTAATATTTCTCAACAAAGCCTGTTAGTTGAGAATATAACAAATCTTGGGAGCTATTTGCAACAATCATTGCCTATTGAGAATCTTTACTAAACGATCGAGAAAAATTAATCAAATCTTGATAAATAACTTAGCTAACAATTGATCCCCGCCCTCAAGAGATTCTGAACAAAGGTCTGGGGAAAGTGCTGTATGCTTAGATGCAAATAATTAGCTATAAGCTTCTAATAAGTTTTATGTCTGCGGATCAAATGCAGTTATTTGTCGCTACTAACTTGTCAGGTAAAGTTTTCAAATGACAAAGCGCAAAATCTGAGCAGAGGTTTCCTCTGCTCAGATTTTGTAACAGATGACTAATGACAAATAACCATTGACTAACTGAGAGATTCCAAATAATCGCGGATGAGGTTGCGGCGCTTGGGTTGGCGTAGCTTTTGCAAAGCCTTGGATTCAATTTGTCGTACTCTTTCGCGGGATAAATCGAGAGCGCGTCCAATTTCTGCTAAAGAGTAAGGATGGCCATCTGCCAAACCAAATCGCATCAAAATTACGTCGCGTTCGCGGCTAGTCAAATCCGAGAGAAGATGATGCAAGTCTTTTTGTAAAGATTCTCGCATTAACATTTCTTCTGGAGTTACATTGTCAGTTTCCAGTAATTCTCCTAACTCAGTATCTTTGTCCTTGCCTACCTTGGTTTCCAAAGACACGGAGCGAGGAACCCGCAACAAAACTTCACGTACTTGTGTAGGTGTCATTTCTAACTCAGCAGCTAGATCCTCTAGAGTTGGGGTGCGACCTTTTTCTTGAGCAATTTTGCGCTGGGCTTTTTTGATTTTGTTTAACTTTTCTGTAATATGAACAGGTAGGCGGATTGTGCGACTAGAAGTAGCGATCGCCCGTGTAATTCCCTGACGAATCCACCAGTAAGCATAGGTACTGAAGCGATAACCCTTAGTTGGGTCAAATTTTTCTACAGCCCTCTCCAAACCCAAAGTACCTTCTTGGACTAAATCCAACAATTCCAAACCACGATTTTGGTACTTCTTAGCAACAGACACAACCAGGCGAAGATTAGCCTTAATCATGTGTTCTTTTGCCTGGAGTCCTTGGGACTGAACTTGCTCCAACTCTTCTACTGTCAACTTGGCGATTTCAGCCCAGCGACGTTTGCCATCTGCCAAAATCGGTCTGAGATCCGATACCATGACACCAGCAGTGGCAGCCCACCTTTCCAAAGACGGGCGATGTCCTAGTTCGGAAGTTAGACGCTCTTGAACTTCAATTAACTTCTGATAAGGCGAAATTACCTCATCTCCTTGCTTTGCGGCATTAGCAAGTACTATCCGCATCCGCAAGTAGCGCTGAACTTTTTGAGCTTCTGAAACCTCTTCGTCCCGCCCTAACAACCTAACCCGACCGATTTCCTGAAGATATAGACGTACAAGATCTGTACTACGGCGGTTAGCGCTAGCGGCAAAGTTAGTATGGTCAACAGAAGCCATTTCTAGCTCCTGTAGATCGTCTACCGATAACTCACTTTCATCAACCGTGAGATCCGAGTCCAAAACCTGGCGGGACTTTTGGGTATTGTAGGCGGCATCTGCATAAAAAGATGTTGCTGGCATAAAACGTCTCAATGGCTCCAGGTAACAATAGATTAGGGTCAGCTTAAAGATTACGGTCAGCTATTCAACTGTTGCTATTGTTCCCGTGATTCACGATGATCTAACACGGTAGAGAATTCCATTACAATTTTTTTGAGAAATTCAATGGAATGGTTTGATTGGATACAGTATTACTGAACTTAATCGGCTGCTAAGCTTCTAATTGAACCAATAGCTATTCAATTGTGCAGCCAGGATTTCAATATCTAAACTACTTAGTTAAGATTTCAAATTTGATAGTTTTTGATAGTTACTTTTGTAACGCTGTATAAACATAATTCAGTGAATATCTTGTTTATAATTGTCATAGTCACATTTACATGGCTACCAAAGTAATATCCTGACGATTTATCAATTTTTTCTCAGGATTATTTGGTAATAAGTTTAACTAATAGATCGGATACAACTGATTAGTAGCGGAGGGGGAAGAAGACGCGGGGAAGGGGAGACCCTCTGACGCGGGGAAGGAAGAAGACGCGACGATGCGGAGAGTGTTTGTGATAAATTCTGCCTGTACCCGTGTCCCCGCGTCCCCGTGTCCCCGTGTCCTCATCTCAAACCACTAGTAGTCATACTCAGGTTTGATATCTCGTAACATTAGTTCATCAAGTGCTTGTCGGGGTGTGATTTGACCCTGAAGTAGGTGATAAACTTGCTCGGTAATTGGCACAGCAATGTTTTGTTGCTTGGCTCGTTGTATCAAAACCCGACAAGTGTTAACTCCCTCAGCGGTTCCTTGTAAATTTGTGAGAATTTCTGTAAGTGTCTTACCACCAGCTAGCTGATAACCGACTTGGTAATTGCGACTTAAGGGACTGTTGCAGGTTGCTAACAGATCTCCTAGACCTGATAAACCATAAAATGTTCCCGTCTTTGCGCCCCAGTTGTTACCGACGCGAATTATTTCTGTAAGTCCACGGGTGACTAAAGCAGCTTTGGCATTGGTTCCTAGTTGTAAACCATCGCACACACCGGCAGCGATCGCAATCACATTTTTTAAAGTTCCCCCTAGTTCCACACCAAGGGGATCTGAATTGGTATATACCCGGAAACGATGTGAGGAAAATACTAACTGCACTAGTTCAGCAGCCGTGGGAATATTACTGGCTACCACCGTGGCTGCTGGTAATTGCATTTGAATTTCTTTAGATAAATTCGGCCCTGACAGAACAACTACTGCATGGTTAGGGAATATTGTTTGCCAAATTTGCGACGGCGTACAGGTGGTTTGGGGGTCTAAGCCTTTGGTTGCTGTGACAAAAATTGTTTCTGGAGAAAGAGGGAAAGAGTGGACTTGGGAAGCAACATCCCTGACACCTGTCATGGAGATAGCTGACAGGATTATGTGGACATCTTTTACTACTGTTTCGAGAGTTTGGGAACCGTGACGGGACCAAACACGCACCTGGTGGCCATTGGCCGCTGCTAGATTTGCCAGCGCCGTACCCCAAGCACCCGCACCCAGAATTGCAACGGATTTTGGATTAGTCATTACTCAAGAGACTCCATGAGTTGCGCCCACAAGGAAAGATGAAAATTTTTCTTTCCCACTTTCCATTTCCATAGAGACGCGATTCATCGCGTCTCTACAAACTCCCCATTTGTCCATCTCTTCACTCATCAATCTAAAATCTAAAATCTAAAATTGACTGCGGGGATAACGTTCCATTAATTCCCTGACTTGTTCTGCATGATATGAGCTTCTTGTCAATGGTGAAGAAACAACTTGTAAAAATCCTATTTCTTCGCCGAATGCCTTCCAAGCAGCAAATTGTTCTGGGTGAATAAAATCATTTACTTTCAGGTGTTTTTGGCTGGGTTGGAGGTATTGCCCAATTGTTAAAATGTCGCAATCTACAGATCGCAAGTCTTCCATGACTTGACGGATTTCTTTGTCAGTTTCACCGAGTCCAACCATGATACCGGATTTAGTGTAGGTGCTAGGAGAAAGTTGGCGAGTTCGCTGCAATAATTCTAATGTGCGATCGTAGTTTCCTTGGGGACGCACCCGGCGATACAAGCGGGGGATGGTTTCCGTGTTATGGTTTAAGACCTCTGGGGCAGCTTGGAGAATCAACTCTAAAGCATCCCAATTACCGCACAAGTCAGGAATTAGCACTTCAATTGTGGTGTTGGGTGAGATGTTACGAACTGCGTTAATACACTCCACAAATTGAGATGCGCCACCATCTGGCAAATCATCTCGGTTTACAGAAGTGATTACCACATGATTAAGTTTCATGCGGCGAACAGCTTCGGCTAGTCGCGCAGGTTCAGTAGGATCTAATGGTTTAGGTTTTTTCTCAAAATCAATATCGCAGTAAGGACAAGCACGCGTACAAGCCGGCCCCATAATCAAAAATGTGGCAGTACCAGCGTTGAAGCATTCACCAATATTCGGACAGGACGCTTCCTCACAAACTGTATTGAGGGCTAAATCCCGCAAAATGTCTTTAACGTTACCGATGCGCTCACGCCCAGGTGCTTTCACCCGCAACCAGTCTGGTTTTACAGTCACAATCCGCTTTAACCACTAAAGTTATACAAATTTAATGTTAGCAAGCAAAGCCTTTGGTGAATTGATTATATATAGATGTAATTTTGTCATTTGCCACGGTTTGTGATATTTTGGTTTTATAGTGCCATTTTTGTGGCGGGATGTGGCGCAGCTTGGTAGCGCACTTCGTTCGGGACGAAGGGGCCGCTGGTTCGAATCCAGTCATCCCGATTGTACATGTCGAATAACTAATTATTTGTCGTCGTTAACTAATTAATGTTGTTGATTAACGATTTGTTTGTCTTCTTAACAAATTCATGTCGTTCAGGACTTACGCACAGGTAACGGAAAATCGTAGACGCAAAGCGGCTTCCCGCAAGATGCCACAGAGGACACAAAAAACACGGAGGAATAAGAATTACAGACAATACTTGTCGGGTTTTGGGGAAAAGGGGAAGGGGAAAGGGGAAAGAAAAAACCTTTAACCTTTTCCCAAAACCAAATTCGGAGTTGATAATGCACAAAGCGAGCAGTATTGGAATTAGAGAGGTTTTTTGCGTAAGTCCTATCGTTGATTAATTTCCGCAGCAATTGTAAAGCTTGATGACACTGAGTTAGTTGGCGGACATCTCCTCAAAATTCATCAGAGAGGATGGAAATATCGAGATTTTTCACCCCAGCATCTCATAAAATTGTCTAAAAGTATACAAAAAACGAATTATTATCAGTTGGTTTCCATACTTATCGGAGAGTTTTATGAGTCGTTCAAAATTAGTTGCCATTCTTACAGGTGCGATTTCTGTTATTTTAGCGATCGCTTACCTCATTCTCGTCCAACTGCTGGACTACCGGGATATGAAACCCGCCCCCATCAGCCAATTTGACCAAGCGCCTATTGTTATTTCTAATTGTTGGCAGATTGACAAAATTGCAGAAGTGTAGTTTTAATTTAGTTTACTTGTAGAGACGCAATGAATTGTGTCTCTTGTCAATCGATAAAACTAATGACGACCATAAATTAATACCACGCCCAATTCATAAATAAAAAGCAATAGGTATTATTTACTAGTTAAATGGTGAATATATAAGATTTAGTTACCTTAATTATCTTAGATTTATTTAAATAAAGTAATTCCATTTGGACGCAGATAACGGTAAGCTGTTTCTAACAAAATTAAATAAATATAAATTCGCCTGATTTGCGAATGCTGGGTTTAGAGGGATCAACGCAAGTTGATCCAAAGCCGCAAAATTTTGATGAAATATATAGAGGTTTATTGATGGCTCAGTTTCTACTAGAGACTGTTTGGCTAGTTCCGTGCTATGCCTTAATAGGTGGGTTGTTAGCGGTGCCTTGGTCACCGGGAATAATTCGCAAAACAGGACCAAGACCGGCGGGTTATGTCAACTTGGTAATGACATTTTTGGCTTTTGTACATAGTGCGATCGCCTTACAAGCAACTTGGAACTATCCACCCCAAGAAGTATTTATCCCTTGGTTATCTACCGCTGGTTTAGACTTGACCATCGCTTTGGATATTTCTTCCATTAGTGTCAGCGCCTTAGTCGTAATTACTGGCTTGAATTTGCTGGCGCAGATTTATGCCATCGGCTACATGGAAATGGATTGGGGTTGGGGACGCTTCTATTCCTTATTGGGATTATTTGAAGCGGGACTTTGCGCCCTTGTTCTGTGTAATAACTTGTTCTTCAGCTATGTAATTTTGGAAATCCTGACGCTGGGAACCTACCTATTAGTCGGCTTATGGTTTAGTCAGCCGTTGGTAGTCACAGGTGCAAGAGACGCTTTCCTAACCAAGCGGGTAGGAGACTTATTCTTGCTGATGGGTGTATTGGGGTTATGGCCTCTAGCTGGAACTTGGAATTACACAGAATTAGCCGAGTGGGCGAGTACAGCCAACGTCAACCCAACAGTAATTGGATTGGTGAGTTTAGCTTTAATTGCCGGGCCGATGGGTAAATGTGCCCAGTTCCCGTTGCATCTGTGGTTGGATGAGGCGATGGAAGGCCCTGTTCCTAGCACAATTTTGCGGAACTCGGTAGTAGTTGCGAGTGGCGCATGGGTGTTGATCAAACTGCAACCGGTTTTAAGCCTGTCACCCATAGTTTCCTCAGCAATGGTAGGAATTGGTGCAGTAACGGCGCTTGGTGCTTCGTTAATAGCGATCGCTCAAATCGATATGAAACGCTGTCAATCCTATTCTGTCAGTGCATACATGGGTTTAGTATTCATTGCTGTGGGAGTGCAACAAGACGAAGCAGCACTATTGTTAGTTCTCACCCATGCCCTCTCCGCAGCACTATTGGTAATGAGTACCGGCGGAATTATCTGGAATAGCATCACCCAAGACGTAACCCAAATGGGTGGACTGTGGAAGCGTCGCCCGATTTCCGGAATCACCTTTATTGTCGGCAGTTTGGGGTTAATTGGTTTTCCACCACTGGGTAGCTTTTGGGCGCTGATGGAATTAGCAGATGGGTTGTGGGAAACTCAACCTTGGTTAGTGGGAGTAATAATCGCGGTAAATGCTTTGACAGCCGTGAGTTTAACCAGAGAATTCGTTTTACTTTTTGGCGGTAAAGCTACACAAATGACAGAGCGATCGCCTGAAGCTCACTGGCCGATGGTTCTGCCAATGATGATTTTACTTGGCTTTAATCTACATCTTCCTTTCATCTTGCAAAACTTATCACTTTTACCAGATTGGGCAAGCCTAAATAAAGATGTCGCACTGCTTTTAAATTGGTCGAGTATTTTCGGTTGCAGTATCACTGGTGTGATTTATTTCAGCAAAATTCCCAAACCGATTCGTTTGCCTTGGAAAGGTTTACAAGACTTAATCGCATACGATTTTTATACCCCCAATATCTATCGCATGACGATTATTTTCAGCGTTGCCAAAATTTCCCAACTTGCTGATACAATTGACCGCTTTGTCGTCGATGGCATTGTTAATTTTGTCGGTTTATTTTCCCTTTTGGGTGGCGAAGGTCTCAAGTACAGTACCTCTGGTCAAACCCAGTTTTATGCCTTCACCGTGCTGTTAGGAGTGGGTGCTTTAGGAATGTGGGTAACTTGGCCATTTTGGGGAGTACAGTTTTTAGATTTGATTTTCTAAATCTCAACATTCGGGTACTTAATACTCGTTTTTACACCCTGACTTTAATATTGTGAGGAGAATTCCATGAGCAGACAACATCCCGAAATCAATGTTTCTCGAAGAAATTTACTGAAGTTTGGTGCAGGTGCGATCGGTACAGGTGTGTTAACAGTTGGACTTGCTTCCAACTTAGTAGCACCCGAAAAATCGTTAGCACAAGAATCTCCCGCAAAAGAAGATGAGATAACTCCCGATAAAGCATTGCAAGAGTTACTAGATGGCAATGATAGGTTTGTTAAAAGCAAACGTAAAAACCCCAACCAAAGTTATTCACGTTTAGCCGAAGTTGCCAAAGGTCAAAAACCTTTTGCTTCGATTCTAGGTTGTGCAGATTCACGAGTTCCTTCGGAAATTGTTTTTGACCAAGGACTGGGAGATTTATTTGTTTGCCGTGTAGCTGGTAATATTGCAACAACAGAAGAAATTGGTAGCCTAGAATTTGGCAGTTTAGTGTTAGGTACAAAAGTGATTTTGGTGCTGGGACATGAAAGATGTGGTGCTGTAGATGCCACAATCAAAGGCGCTCAAGTACCAGGAAGAATTGGGAGTTTAATAGAGGCGATAAGACTGGGTGTAGAAAGGTCTAAAAATCTACCAGGTGATAAGTTAGAAAACGCTGCTAAAGCAAATATTTCGGTGCAAGTTGAAACATTGAAATCATCGTCAGTTTTATCTGAGTTAATCGATGCAGGTAAACTGAAGATAGTTGGTGGCTACTACGATTTGGATACTGGTAAAGTCAGCCTGGTTAGTTAGTTTTTTCGTCCTTTGTCGGTTGTCATTGGTCATTAGTCATTAGTCATTGTTGAGTAACAAAGGACAAAGGATAAATGACAACCGACAAAGGACAAATGACAACCGACAAATAACAAAGGACAAATAACAAAGGACAAATATACAATGTTAAGTGTTTTGATTTGGCTACCAATTATTGCTGCTATATTGATAGCAGTATTACCAGCAAAAATCCCTAATCATAGCATTCGGTTAGCAGCATTATATTTTTCCGGAATAGTTTTTCTCTGGAACATTGCTATCTTGTTTAAATTTGATATCAACAACCCAGGGATGCAATTCAAAGAGTATTTACCCTGGAATGAAACCCTTGGTTTGAGTTATCAATTAGGTGTTGATGGGCTTTCTATATTAATGCTGGTGTTAAATAGCCTGCTCACCTGGATTGCTATTTACAGCAGCAGTAAAGAAACTGAACGTCCCCGACTGTTCTATTCGATGATTTTATTAGTGAGTGGAGGAGTCGCAGGTGCTTTCTTAGCCGAAAATTTGCTGTTGTTCTTCCTGTTCTACGAACTAGAATTAATTCCCTTCTACTTACTAATATCTATTTGGGGAGGGGAAAAACGGGCTTATGCTGGAATTAAATTCCTGATTTATACGGCTGTTTCGGGAGCATTAATTCTGGCAACATTCTTAGGGATGGTGTGGTTGAGTGGTTCTACCAATTTTGATTTTGATGCAGTCTCTACAGAAAATTTATCAACAGCAAAACAAATCCTTTTACTAGCAGGAGTAGTACTAGGTTTTGGCATCAAAATTCCTTTAGTTCCCTTCCATACTTGGTTACCTGATGCTTATGTTGAAGCTTCAGCGCCAATTGCCATACTTCTGGGTGGCGTGTTGGCAAAGCTGGGAACCTATGGACTGTTGCGATTTGGCTTGGGCATGTTTCCCAATGCTTGGAGTATTATTGCACCGACTTTGGCGATTTGGGGAGCAATCAGCGCTATTTATGGGGCGGTAATTGCGATCGCTCAAAAAGATATCAAGCGCATGGTAGCATACAGTTCCATCGGTCACATGGGTTATGTATTATTAGCTGGTGCCGCCAGCACTCCCCTAGCGCTTGTTGGCGCAGTTGCCCAAATGTTCAGCCACGGTATCATTCTGGCTATCCTCTTTCATTTGGTGGGAGTCGTGGAAGCCAAAGTCGGCACCCGCGAGTTAGATAAACTCAATGGTTTAATGAGTCCCATCCGTGGCTTACCCCTAATTAGTGCCTTACTCGTTTTAAGTGGTATGGCTAGCGCAGGTATTCCCGGTTTAACAGGATTTATCGCTGAATTTATTGTTTTTCAAGGCAGCTTTTCTGTCTTTCCCATCTCAACAATTTTGTGTGTAGTGGCAAGTGGCTTAACCGCAGTTTATTTTGTCATTCTTCTCAATCGTACATGTTTTGGCAGACTTGATAACTTAGCCTATTATCCCAAAGTTCTTTGGCCTGAGAAAATCCCAGCTTTAATTTTGGCAGTTTTTATCATCTTTTTGGGAATACAACCCACTTGGTTAGTACGCTGGAGTGAATCCACAACTACAACAATGGTAGCTGCAATTCCCTCCTTAGAGAAAACCACCAACTCTCAAGTAGCACTGGAGTATAAACAGGAGTCAGAATTCACAATTCAGAATTCAGAATACTCTACTCAAAAAGGAATAGAGTTTTAATCATGAATAATGTTTAAAAATTCTTTTGCCTGCAAAAAGCAAACTTTTAAACCAATATTCAGACTTTCGCGGACTCCCTATCACCCGGTCTTACAGAATTCATTCAGAATTCTGACTCCTGAATTCTGAATTCTTTCTTGTTAATAACACCAATTATCGACTACTATGACAGCAATTAAAACAGCTACTAATACTAAATTACCTCCTTCCAGACATGAATTTGCTGATGTCATTCATCGCCTAGAAGCAGGCGGTGCAATGTTACCCGATACCCCAGAAAATTTGATGCAAATCATCGGGTTATACAAAGCTTATGCTGTGCCGATGGACTTTTATTGGCGTGACTTACTTTATATTGCTGAAAATGTATTTTTAGATCCATTACCTTTCTTTAAATACTTCTTGCCCAAAGAGTATTTAGAGCTACATAATCATTACGCTGGTGATGATGCTGATTTACGAATTTGGCGCGGTGAAGCCACAGCCCATCCAGAACTTTTGGCATTTATTGAAAAAGGTGAAACTTTCAAAATGCCCAAGTTATTGCATCACTTGTTCCACGATCGCATTAACATGGAATTTGCCGAAGCTTGTATGCGGGCGATGTTGTGGCATCGGGGTATGGGCGGACAATTTGACCCTTATTTAGATTCCGACGAATACAAAGCCAACGCCGATAAAGCAATTAAAGCTTACTTCCAAGGTAACCCAGTGATGTTGGGGCTTTACAAGCTGTTCCCCGATATGTTTTTGGAACAGTGCCGCCAGATGTCATACTACGCTAATTTGGGGTTGTTCTGGGAAGTCATGGCGCCGGTGTTCTTTGAAATGTCCGACAGGTATGATGAAGGCACCATTAGCAGTGTGCCAGAAGCGATGAACTTTCTAGTTAATGGTATATTTGCGATCGCAGGTCGTCCAATTTACCATCACGTTTATATTCGTGGCCAATGCTACGAAATTATCCCCAAATCTAAGGGTTTCATGTGGCTATATGAAGCAGCGTTACCCTATGTGGAAGCTGTTTTCTACCGCACCGCACCTTTCCGGGGGACAAAATCTTATAATGCCCAAGCACGTCAAGTACCAGAAGACCAAAAAGACTTTCACTATGGCATTCTTTACGCTGATGTATTTCCAGTAGGTACTGCTGGTATTCCCCCCACATTATTAATGCAAGATATGTTGCATTTCTTACCACCATATCTTATTGAGTATTACAGCCAACATTGTCGGGGTGAAGAAGATATGTTGATTCAGTTGGGAGTTAGTTTTCAAAGGTCAATGTACTGTGTTACTTCTGCGGTAATTCAAGCTTTGCGGACTGCACTTTTATATCCTTTAGATGACCCAAATCCCAATCATTTACAAGCCAATCGAGACTTTTTTGAAATGCAGCTAAATCGCTTTACCCGTTCTGAATATAACATTCGTGATGCTGCGCGTTTGGGGAGTATTCAAAGTCAAGATTATAGATAACACCACATCCGGTTTTGAAAATCCCCAAAAGTCTATTGTGTAATCACTTGGAAATTTAAATTTTTTCTAACCAGGCGATCGCGTTATAATCAGGAACACCTTCGAGCGATCGCTTACTTTTATCTAGTAGCACATTCCCTTCTGGCCAATGTACTTGCAAGTTACCTGATTGAATTGGTGCAATATAAACTTGCCCCGGCAACTCGCCTAACTCATTCTTGAGAATTACTTTATCCCCATCTTTTAAACCCAATTTTGCCGCATCATCAGCATTCATTAGCACCGCCTCTCGTACTGCGCCAGTAATTGCATCTCTGGGTTCCTGCACCATACTATTAAATTGTTTGCCCCGGCGGGTTGCTACGAAAAAACAACCTTCCGGTAATTCTCGCTTGCGTGGCAATAATACCCCAAAGTGTGCCCTACCATCCGCTGTGGGAAAGTTCCAGCCAAAGCACAAATGTGAACCACCATATTGAAACTGGTCACCAGGTTGCTGCAAGTGTTGAATACCAGCATACTGTGGGACAGCTTGGGCAATTTCTTGACGCATGGCAGATGTATTAGCAAAAACCAATTTGTTTGCTAAATCTGGTTTGACGCGCCTTGCCAATTCCAAAAACACTTGCCACTCTGGACGCGCTTCGCCAATGCGTGGCCCTGGAATTTCTGGGCTGAAAATTACCCGGCGTTCGGTGTTAGTTTCTGTAACTCCCCCTGGTATTTCGTAGCGAGTCGTGGCAGGTAAAAGCACCACAGTATCAGCGGGTTCCACTAACATCTGGCTGGACAGAACAATATCCATATGCACCCGCAACGGTATTTGCTTGAGGGCAGCTTCCACATAATCTGGTTCTGGGAGTACTTCTAGGAAATTTCCCCCCACTGAAAATAACACATCTAATTGTCCCTGATGTGCGGCGTTAATCATTTCTGGAGCAATTAAACCTTTAGTTGTTGGCACCTCAAAGCCCCAAAGCCGACTCAATTGGGCAGCATTTTCTGGGGTGATGGGTTTACCACCAGGAAATACCGTCGCATAACATCCCATTTCTGCACCACCCTGCACCCCAGAGTGACCGCGAATTGGCATTAAACCGCAACCTTCCCGACCGACAAAACCTTTGGTGAGAGCTAAGTTAATAATACTTCGCACATTATCTTCACCGCACTCATGCTGAGTAATGCCCATACTCCAAACAAATACTGCTTTGTTGGCTTCCCCGACCATTTTGGCAAAGGCGTACATTTCTTCACGAGATGCGCCGGAAAGCCGTTCTAATTCTTCCCAAGATTGGCTTTCTAAAGATGCCTTCAGTTCTGCAAAGCCAGCAGTATGTAAATTAATAAATGACTCATCTACCCAGTTGTTGGCAATTATGTGTTTAATTGTGCCATTTAAAAATGCTATGTCCCCGCCCATGTTAATTAAAAAGAAATCTTCGGCAAACTTGGTACCGAAAAGGGCACTTTCTACAATTGAAGGCACCCAGTAGCGCTCCATTCCTGGTTCGCGGTAGGTGTTAATGACTACAATTTTAGTGCCAGCTTTTTTAGCATAATGCAGATATTTAACGGTAACAGGCTGATTATTGGCAACATTGGAGCCAATGAAGACTAATAAATCAGTACCAATCCAGTCTTTATAAGAACAAGTAGTAGCCCCTGCTCCGACAGCAGCTTTTAAACCTGCTGTGCTGGGAGAATGACAAATCCGGGCAGCGTTATCTATATTATTGCTTCCCATTGCTCGTACAGCTTTTTGGGTAGCATAGTAAGTTTCGTTAACGGTGCCACGACTGGTAACATAGAAACTCAGGCGGTCTGGTGTAGTGGCGCGGATGCGATTAGCAATTACCTCTAAAGCTTCATCCCAGTCTACACGACGAAAGCCTTTTTCCCCTCGTTGACGAATCATTGGGTAAGGAAGTCTTCCCAAGTCGCGCAATTGGGCACTTTTTTGCTTTTGCAACTGCGAGACATCCTCTAACAGAACGGAGTCGAAAGCTGGCATAGTATTCATCCGCAACAACCGCAACCGGACATTACACAGATGAATGCCATCTAAAGTCCAATCTTTCATGCCGGTTGTTCCGAGAGCGCAACCATCGCAAACACCTTTATCTAGGATATTCCATGCATAGGGCAGTTGGTCACGAGAAAGCCAAATTGCCCGAAATACCTCCCAGTAATTGTTGGGATACTGTTCGCCGATACCAAAGGGCTTCCAACTTGCCCAATTTGAAGGTGTCCAGTGCTTTTTGGGTTTGGGTAACATGAGGCAGTATGTGTAAGTTGCTGGATTCTTCAAGGCTACCGTTTTGAATCGCAAATGAGTAGCAGTTAGTTAAAAATCCTTGAATAGACTTCTTGCAAAAGTCTTTCTTTGCGTTCTCTTCTCTGCGCCTCTGCGCCTCTGCGTGACACAAAAAAATATTTATGCAAGAGGTCTAATGTACCAAAATCAGAAAGCAATATGTCCTTTTGCTTGCTGAATATACTGAAATGAGAAAGCAAACTGGGGTTTGAGAAAGTCAAAGCTGCTTTTACTTGCTAAATATACTGAAATGAGAAAGCAAACCGGAGTTTGAGAAAGCAAACTGGGGTTTGAGAAAGTCAAAGCTGCTTTTACTTGCTGAATATACTGAAATGAGAAAGCAAACTGAAGTTTGAGAAAGTCAAAGCTGCTTTTACTTGCTAAATATACTGAAATGAGAAAGCAAACCGGAGTTTGAGAAAGCAAACTGGGGTTTGAGAAAGTCAAAGCTGCTTTTACTTGCTAAATATACTGAAATGAGAAAGCAAACCGGAGTTTGAGAAAGTCAAAGCTGCTTTTACTTGCTAAATATATCAAAATGAGAAAGCAAACTAGAGTTTGAGAAAGTCATGTCTACGACGGGCTACGCCTACGCAGATTTTGCTGATTGAATCTACAGCAGTCTTAAATCATTTGTAAAAAACAAAATCCCCGATTTTTTCAAAAAATCAGGGATTTGGGCAGCAACCTTTAGGCACTCCGGATACCCACCCTACAAGAATCATCTCTTGATTCAGCAATGCCAAAAATCTTTGTGGGCAGCGACAAGCATCTGAGCCTGTCTCAAAACGTTTCCGAATAAATAAATAGGAATCTGCCAAGCTGCAACAGTAACTTCTTTGACTATATCCTGTACACTAATTGCTATTAATTCATGTTCTGGCGGCTCTCCTTCAATTGCACCAGACCAAGTAAAAGCTAATAAGAAATCATCGTCTCCAGGCAAAGAGGCAATCAAGCATTCTTCTGGTGTTGGCTGGCAAATAATTCCATAATCATTTGCCAGCTCTATTAGTCTTTGAAAGTTGTTTACGTTCGTCATTTGTCTTTGGGATGTAACTTAATCTCGGTTGGAGAAGAAATCATATTTTGATATTCATAACTCAAGTTAGTTACTCTGCACCATATATTACAAATTATTAATTATTCGGTCAGAGCTAGGAGTTATTGGAGTTAGAACAGGCTTAAGTCCAAAATTTTACCGCGATCGCCAGATTCTATCAGCAACAATCGCTACTGTTTCAATAAAACCTACTTTCTCTGTTGACCGTATTCACATACACCTTACCATTTCAGTATTGATGCGCTAGCATCACTCAGTTTGACGCAGCTTCTCGAAAAATGCGATCGCTTTTGGAGGAATAGCTGTAAACCGAATCAGAAAAAGATGGTTGTCAAGGTCAGTTTGTTTAATTACCTTGGCATAAATATGTTCTTCTTCTGTACCCAGTTCTGGTTCAATTAATAATTTTAGTTTGAGATTAGCCAAGGGTTCTAAAGAATTTAAAGATTGTAGTTGGGCTGCTTTTTCTGAGAGACAAACTAAAGCTCCCACAAATACTGTTTCTCCTGCTTTTTTTCCTTGTAAAACATTGTATTCTACAGGCACTTCCTGATTCAAATTCATCATTAATTCATCATCTTCAGGCAAAAACAAGTTATATTCATTACCAATACCACGAATGTCAAAAATAGTTACAGTGTCTTTTATGCCCTTAGGTTTTATTTGTAATTCTCCAGCAATTTTCAGGTCAATATCGGCATCTTTACAGGTATTTTCAGAAATCAAAATCTGCCCGCCCACGGTATAAGTCTCAATTCGGGCAGCCAAATTCACATGACTACCGATAACTGTGTATTGAGCGCGTTTTTGAGAACCAATATTTCCCGCCACAACTTCGCCTGTATTAATTCCAATTCCCATTTCGAGAATTGGTAAATTCATTTGCTGATTTTGTTCGTTGATTTGTTGCATTGCTAATTGCATAGCAATAGCACAGGCGATCGCTCTTTGAGAATCATCTTTGCGGCTAATTGGCGCACCAAAGATCACAAAAATGCCATCGCCCATAAATTCATTAATTGTACCTTTATACTGGTTAATTACATCGGTCATTGCTCCCAGATAAAGATTGAGAATTCTGACTACTTCTTCAGGAGTTAATTGTTCAGAAATAGCGGAGAATCCTCTTAAATCAGACACCAGAACTGTAACTTTTCTGCGTTCTCCTCCCAGCTTTAACCCAGAAGGAGTTTCTAGGATATTGGCGACTATTTCATCTGTGAGATAACGACCGAGAGTTTTTCGCATCTGGGCAGAACCTTGGGCGATATACTGAGTAAGTGCGATCGCAGAACCTCCTAATGCCAACAGTGAAGGGACAACAGGAATCCACCAACCACTTAGAAATGCTAAAAAGCTACCACCAAGTAAACCACTACCCGCCAAACCAACAGCCAGAAAAATCTTCTGATTATTGCTGTGACGTTGTACCCAACACAAAATCGCACCAATAATTGACCAACCCAAAATCAATAGCCATTCTATCAGCTCAGGTAAAGTCTTAATCTGTGAACGACCATCTAAGGCCGCACTCAAAATTTGACTAATTAAATTAGCATGAATTGTCACACCCGCCATACGTTCTGGATCGGTAAGTACATTGCTGCTGTAAGGCGTATAGAATAAATCTTTCAAACTCTCAGCGGTAGCCCCAATTAATACTACTTTGCCGCGCATTAAGTCTTTTGGGATGCGTTTTTCTTGTAATTCTGTGAGGGAAACTTTGATGAATTGCTGTATCCTACCTCGATAATTTAAAAGTACTTGATAACTTCCGGCATCTGCTCGGACATAACCTCCGTCATCAGCTTCAAAAATAGGAAAAATACTCCGATTTAACTGCAAGTAATTAGAGTTATTTGCTGCTGCCTTTGCCGTAATACCTTCAGGTTTCAAGTACAGCAAAGCCAGTTTCAAAGCAAAACTTTCCAGAATTTCATCATTTTTTAAATTTAGGTATAGCAATCCTCGGCGAATTTTGCCGTCGCCATCTAAAGGTAAATCATTTGCTCCAATTTGATGGCGTTGTTTGAGTACTGGAGATGCATCAACTGAAGAACTATCAAAAGTATCAGATATTTTTTGTACGCCAATTAAATTGGGAGTAGATTCAAAGACTTTAACTAAAGCTTGATGACCAGGATTTACAGGTAAATCCCGATAAATATCTAAACCGATCGCTCTAGGTTGCTGCTGTTTAATATTCTCCAATACACTAGCAAGCGCCGCATCCGACATTGGCCACTGTCCTTGCTTGCGAACATCTGCTTCATTAATTTCAACTATCACAATACGGGTATCAACTGGCTCTGGTGGGCGGAGAAGAAAAAATTGATCTAGTGCAGCCAATTCCAATAATTGTAGTAATCCAGTTAAGCGTAGTGTAATCACCAGAAGTGTAATATTGGGAACTGCAAATATTACACCCCGCCATTGCCAAATTAGAGGTTTCAGGTTTTTCATATTGAGTGGTGAGTGGGGGAGACGCGGGGACACGGGGACACGGAAACACAAAGATAGATGAGGGAGAAAGAATCAGGACTTACGCAAAAATAGCTAACTTCGCTTAATTTATCGAACCGCCTTCTCTGCGAGACACTACGTGAACGCGCTTCGCGTCTCGTAGAGAAGACGCCAAGAACGCCAAGAGTTCCTAGAGTTTGCGTAAGTCCTAAGAATAACTAATGCCCAATACCCAGTCCCCAGTCCCTTTAAATTAATGGATTTGAAGCGATCGCACTTAAACCAACTGATTTGAAAAATTGTCTCCAATCCAGTCTCACTTTTAAATTATTCGGCTCACTCCGGCGCAGTTGCACTAAAGTAGTCAGGGCTTCATGCCAAATTCCAGCTTCTGCATAAATAGCGGGCAATTTCCACAAATTTGCTTTTGCTAATGCCTCGGACAAGGCCAATTCTGGTTTAATTCGTTCCACCCAACCATCTACAATCGGATTATTACTGGAATCTTCGGTATTACAAATAACTGTCAGATACCAGTGATAAGTTTTATCTACTGCCAATGCTGGGGCCTTGTCAGGAAGTGTAAAACTAACAATTCCAGATAAATCTGGAAGTGCAAAAGATGTTTCATAAAATACTGTCCGCTCATCATCACTTAGAAGCAAAAACTTGGCTGTTTTGACAGAAGATTCAGGTACATACCAGAAAAACGTCGGGTGCTGACTAAGTGTCAGCCCTAATTTATTTTGAGGAATTAAGGGAGTTATCAGTTTTTTACCTGTTAGACAAGAACCACCACGAGTTGAACCACCAGCACTTGCCGGTGGCGCCCCGCGTTTTGGTGGCTTAAATGTTTGACTAATTTGCCAAGTTTTGTTTTGTTCGTATAACTGAGCCTGTGCTTGTGCTGCGAAACTAGACTGAGCGAAATTCAAACATAAAGGTAGGGAAAATATTACAAAATATTGAGATGACTTAATCAATTTCATATTTATCTCAAAATGCCTTGGCTTTGGATTGGATAGCTCAAATTGCCAACAATGAGTTGACTAAATCAAGTATTCCCAAAAGCAAGCTGAGATTTCACATTCAACTACAATCAACTACAAATTCTCAGTCAAACGAAGCTTTACCAGCTTTGATTAGCAGAATAAATTTGCTGGGATTTTTACCTATGATTAAACTTTGCTTAAACTTACGATTTTAATATGTGGTTGTTCCAAGCACTTGAAAAATTGTCTCTTTGTTTTTCAATTTGGATAATCGAATCTCTATTGTAATCACTGTAATCAGCGGTGACATTTTACAGGTTTGAGAAGCATAAAAGAGATAATTTAATTAGCAACTTACTAATTAATAGTTGCCAGTGTGTATTGCTTGCAGAAGTTTATCGTGAGGAAAGCAGAATATGAAATTTGTTCCCCAATTAGTGCTTGCTGCTGCTAGTTTAACTATAGGTTTTACAACTCTAGATGCAAAATCTGTATCTGCTGCAATTATTAATTATGCTTTCAGCGTTGATAGTGCCACCACTAAAGGTAATGGCTTTTTCAGCTTTGATGATTCAACTTTTAGTCAAAATAATCCAGTAGCGATCGCCAAGTCTCTTTCTTTCCAATTTGACGGTGATTCTACTGTTTACACCGAACAAGATGATATTAATTATCCAGACTTTCCCCTTGTATATTCAACGTTGTTTTCCACAGGAGAAAGATCTTTAGCATTAGACTATACATTCGACGATAAAACTAATCTTTCCAGTTCCATCCGCTACGAAATTATTGGTGAGGATTTTACAGCTTTCTCCACAACTTCTCCAGATGCCGAAGTCATTTCAGGTAGAGTTTCTTATACAAGAGTACCTGAACCGACAACTTTAGCTGGCACTTTCTTAGCTTGTAGCCTTGGTTTAATGATGAAGAAAAAGCTAATTCCCATGAAAAAAATTAAAGCTTAATCTTGTTAGTCATTAATCATTGGTCATTAAACAAATGACAAATGACCAGTTAATTAGGAGTAAAAAATGGTAGATTATCAGAATTTTGAGCGGTTCTTGCAGAGTAGAATTAAACGACGCAACTTAATTATTGGGGCAGGAGCATTGAGTGGTTTGGCGATCGCTAACCAATTTTCTCATCAAACAGCGATCGCCAAAAGCAGATTTTCCAGTTATCCTTTCACTTTGGGTGTAGCATCTGGTGAACCCTATCCCACCAGCGTGGTGATTTGGACTCGTTTGGCTCCCGAACCCTTAAACGGAGGTGGAATGCCACCAGTGAATGTACCAATTCGCTGGGAAGTGGCTACTGATTCCAATATGAAGCGCATTGTCTCTAGAGGTACAGTACTGGCAACCCCAGAACTAGGTCACTCAGTGCGAGTTATAGTAGAAGGACTGCAATCTGATACTTGGTATTGGTATCGCTTTCTTGTCGGTCAAGACTCTAGCCCCATTGGTCGCACTCGTACAGCGCCTTTAGCAAATAGCTACTTAAGTAAATTTAACTTTGCCCTTGTCTCCTGCCAAAACTATCAGCAGGGATTCTATACCGCCTACAAATATTTAGCACAGGACGACCTCGATTTAGTAGTGCATGTTGGCGATTACATCTATGAAGGGGGAATCTCAAACAATGCTCCCAGAAAACACAATAGTTCCGAAATTTTCACCTTAGAAGATTACCGCAACCGTCACGCCCTCTATAAAACCGATACCAATCTGCAAGCCGCTCACGCAGCGTTTCCCTGGATTCTTACCTGGGATGACCACGAAGTAGAAAATAACTACGCCAACAACATTTCGGAAATTGATACAGAACCAGATCAAGACCGGGCAATCTTCCTCCAACGGCGGGCTATTGCTTATCAGGCTTACTACGAACACATGCCCTTGCGTCCGTTCTCGCGTCCCGTTGGCCCCGATATGCAACTTTATCGTCGGCTGGCTTTTGGTAACTTAGCAACCTTCCATGTTTTAGATACCCGCCAATATCGCACCGATCAGCCTTGTGGTGATGGCACCAAAGAACGTTGTGCAGAAAATTTAGATCCGAATGCAACCATTACCGGTAAAGCGCAAGAAGATTGGTTATTCGATGGTCTAAATACCTCACAAACCAAGTGGAACGTTTTAGCGCAGCAAGTACCCATTGCTCAGCGAGACATGACACCAGGACCAGGCGGAACCTACAGCATGGACAAATGGGATGGTTATGTGGCTTCCCGCGATCGCTTGATGGCTTTCCTCGGACAGCGCCAGCCCTCTAATTCAGTCTCCTTAGCGGGTGATGTGCATTCCCATTGGGCGATGAATTTAAAGGCTAACTTCGATCGGCCAGAATCCGCCACACTCGGCAGTGAATTCGTTTGTTCTTCCATTAGCTCAGGTGGAGATGGCTCAGACACCACCCCCGCAGTTGAAGCTTACTTACCAGATAACCCACACATTAAATTCTTCAATAATCAACGCGGATATGTTCGCTGTGCCCTAACTCCCACAACCTGGAAGTCAGATTATCTAGTGATGTCAAATGTGACAACTCCATCTGGCACAATTAGTAAACGGGCTTCATTTGTGGTTGAAGACGGTCGTCCAGAAATACAACAAGCCTAATCTTCTAATTCCCAGGTATTGATACCATAGACCATAGACGCGATCAATCGCCGTCTCTACAATAATCATTCCTTTGTAGAAACGGCGATTTATCGTGTCTGGTGCCTTAACCGAACAGTATTGCCCTACAACCTATTTATCTGTTGCAAAGATTTTTAGTTTAATAACTAATACCAATTTATACCATTTGTAGAGACGCGATTCATCGCGTCTTGAGTATAATGTGATGCAAAAGTCCCTAATCAAACGCAGTTTAACTCACAAATTACTGCGATCGCCACAAGTCCCAGATAGTCTGCTAAATATAGAATATACCTACTTTGGCATAGCCTCTTACTTAAAAAATCACTACCAGTTCAGCGTGCATAAGCATCCTACATTTTTTACTTGCTTTTGGGAACCCTAAATCTAGGAAACTGGAGAAACGCAGATGTATATGACTAAATTTCAAATATCTGACTCAATACAATGGCAGTTTTTCCCATTTGTAGCAGGTCGTAGTATTATTCTTTTTACCAGCATTTTATTATTTACAGAATCAAATATTGCAATTGCTAAAGAATATCCGGTAAATATTGCCCAGACAACACAGACTAATGATGTGACTCGTAATGCTGCTGATGCGGCATATAAAGAGGGAAAGCAGCTATATGAGCAAGGAACAGGGGAATCTTTGTTAAAGGCGATCGCTAAATTTGAAGAAGCACTCCCACTGTATCAAAAAATTGGCGATCGTTCATCAGAAGCTTTTACCGTCGCTCACCTGGGCAAAATTTATTCAGATTTAGGACAACAGCAAAAAGCACTCTTTTATTTGAATCAAGCCCTATTACTGAGACGTGAAATAGGAGATAAAACCGGAGAAACTATTACTCTCAATAATATTGGTAGCGTCTACTCAGATTTAGGAGAATTGCAAAAAGCACTTGATTCTTTTCACGAAGCTTTGTTAATCAAGCGAGAGATAGGAGATAAAATCGGGGAAGCCCGGAATCTCAACAACATTGGTAATGTCTACTTAAACTCAGGAGAATCCCAAAAGGCACTAGATTATTTTCAACAATCTCTTACCCTCAGACGTGAAGTGGGAGACAAATTAGGAGAAGCCCGTACTATTAATAATATTGGCTTGACTTACTTAAATTTAGGACAACAGCAAAAAGCACTAGATTATTTTCGCCAATCCTTGCCTTTATATCAAGAAATGGGAGACAAATCAGCAGAATCTACTTCCCTTAACAATCTTGGTACAGTCTACTCAGATTTACGACAACAACAACAAGCGCTGGATTATTTTCAGCAATCTTTGATTATTAGCCGACAGTTAGGAGACAAACTAGGGGAAGCTCGCACCATAAATAACATTGGCGATCTCTACTCCAAAATGGGAGAAAAACAAAAAGCCCTAGATTATTTCCACCAATCTTTACCTCTATTTAAATCTGTAGAAAATAAATTAGGTTTAGCAGCTAACCTCGGCAATATTGGCCTAATTTACTCAGATTTGGGAGAACAGAAAAAGGCATTAGATTATTACCAGCAATCTCTGTCTCTATATCAAAAAATAGGAAATAGAGAAGCAGAAGCTCTGACTCTTTATAACATTGCCTCTGCTGAAAGCAAACAGGGCAATCTTAACGCAGCCCTGACTCAAATAAAAATAGTCATCAACATTGTTGAAGACTTACGTACTAAAATTAACTCTCAAGAACTCCGCGCTTCTTATTTTGCTACAGTCCAGAGTTATTATCAATTCTATATTGATTTATTGATGCAACTGCACAAACAGCAACCATCCAAAGGATATGATGCTTTGGCACTGCAAACCAGCGAACGCGCCCGCGCCCGAAGTCTTTTGGAACTGCTGACAGAAGCAAAAGCTGATATTCGCCAAGGTGTGGAACCAAAATTACTTTCTCAAGAACGTAACTTACAAAAACAAATTGATGTTTTAGAAAAACGTCGGATACAACTATTAGGTGGAAACTACACTAAAGCCCAGCTACAAGCTTTAGAAAAAGAAAATGAAGCAGTTCTAGAAGAGTATCAACAAGTCCAGGTAAAAATCCGCGCTACTAGTCCACATTATGCAGCCTTGACTCAACCTCAACCTCTTTCACTCACCCAAATTCAACAGCAAGTACTTGATGAGGACACCTTACTTTTAGAATATTCTTTAGGAGACAAGCGGAGTTATCTTTGGGCAGTTACTAATAAGAGTATCACCAGTTACGAACTACCAAAACGTGCAGACATTGAAGCGATCGTTCAAAAGTTCCGTCAAGAAATTACTACCCCATATCTCAAACATAGCCCATCTATAGATGCTTTATCTAAAATAATACTTGCACCAGTAGCCCCGCAACTCCAAAATAAACGCTTAGTAGTTGTTAGCGATGGTGCTTTGCAATATGTACCATTTGCTGTGCTAACTAAACCTAATTCTCAAGGAACTAGCAACTATGAACCATTACTAATTAACCACGAAATTATTAGTTTACCCTCAGTTTCTACAGTGGCTATTCTCAGAAGTGAACACAAAGGACGCAAACCTGCCGCCAAGACATTAATTGTGTTAGCAGATCCCATTTTTAGTATTGATGATGAGCGTCTCCAAAGTAAAGTACAAGTATCACCTCCACCTGTACCAGAAGGCAATTTAAACACCCTCGCTTTAAGTAGAGCTGCTAGAGACTCAGAAATTAGTTTTGGGCGTTTACAATTTACACGCCACGAAGCCGAGCAAATTCTTGCCCTTGTTCCAGCTAACAAAGCCAAATCGGCTTTTGACTTTACCGCTAGTCGTAACACTGCAACTAGCAACGAATTAAGTCAATATCGCATCATTCATTTTGCGACTCATGGCATTCTCAACACCAAACATCCAGAATTATCAGGGATAGTGTTGTCGCTATTTGACGACAAAGGAATGCCAGAAAATGGCTTTTTGCGCTTGCATGATGTCTTCAACCTCAATCTGCAAGCAGAACTGGTGGTACTTAGTGCCTGTAAAACTGGATTGGGAGAGGAAGTTAAAGGAGAAGGATTAGTAGGATTAACTAGAGGGTTTATGTATGCAGGCAGTCCACGAGTTGTGGTGAGTCTGTGGAGTGTAGATGACCAGGGAACATCGGAACTGATGAAAGTATTTTATAAAAAAATGCTACAAGAAGGGTTAAAGCCTGCGGCAGCATTGCGAACAGCCCAGCTAGAAATTTGGCGCACTCAAAAATATGCTGCACCTTATTATTGGGCGGCTTTCACTCTACAAGGGGAGTGGAGATGAGGGAGTGGGGAGTGTGGGGAGTGTGGGGGGATGGGGGAGTGTGGGGAGATTAGAAAAAAGCTTCCTAACCTACCTTCTTAACCTACCTTCCTAACCTCCCACACCTTCCACACCTCCCACACCCCCCACACCTCTCATACCTCCCAATGCCCTATTGAAATTTTTCCGGATGAATCGAAAGATAAGTGAATAATTACTTTACATTAAATATGCATAGCTAAAACTCATGGACTTACCCCAACGCGTATCAGTGCGCTACAAAGACGCGTCCTACAATACTAATGAAATCCGTCTGAGAACTTTTCGGCTTGGGTTACAAATATGGGAAGAACAAACTAAGCCGAGAAAAACAGAGCTTTATGAGTTTATATTGTCTTGCTTGAAACAAGTTGATCGGCAAGATCGTTTTATGTTTTCTCTGCTGTTTATAGAATTAACAGACCTCATACGTAATTCTTCTTTAGAAAGAGGAACTAAGGAGGTTCTAATTAAGACAGCTTTTAGGGAGTTTGCTTACGCAATAACAGACTTTGAAGAGGTTGCCAAATAGTACAAGTTGGGCATGGAGCATGGGGCATGGGACAAATGCCTAATGCCCTTGATTTTGACCAGTTGTTCTGGAATTTGAATTTATGGTGTGTATTTAGACTTAGAAAAAAGTTATAGCGGTTCCCATTCAGATGCGGTACAACATAATATCGCAAGGTGTAGGGGCACGGCAGTGCCCATTGGTGTCAACTTAAGAAGATTTTGCCCAAATTTGTTGAGTGTAAGCGTCAATCTCTCGATGACGCTTACGCCTAGTTTTGACTAATCCAAACAGCTTTTGATGTTCCACA
>NZ_JACJRQ010000045.1 GCF_014697355.1 Nostoc calcicola FACHB-3891
AATATGGCGGTTTTCTACTCTTGATGCCAGGGTGAAACTGCAACATCTTTATCCAGTTTTTGAGGAGGAGGAATCCGTTAGTTCTAATGCAACATTTTAGCTGTGTCAGTCCACTACAAATGAATGTCACTTACTTAACCTGGATTTAGATCCCCGACTTCTTCAAGAAGTCGGGGATCTAGGCAGCTACTTTTGCTTAAGTAAGTGACATTCCACCCTACAAATACTGAAGTACCTACTAATAGTTTCTGTAAACACCTCTGAACATCGAAACTCCCCAATTGACTACAAAATCACCCGTACATCCATAACCAAATTGATTCCTCATTGCCTTGGTGAATTCATTAATTAAAAGGTCTTGAGTTACACCCGCCAAATTATTGCCTTGAAGTATTGAAGAAAGCCCTGTAACTACTCTAGAAGATGTTTCATTGGGAATATTTTCTTTTTCGAGACTACATATTAAAGAAGTTTCAGCCAATGCAATAGCAAACCTATTAGCAGGACTGACATAATTTGCATACAATTGATATTCAGATGGTTGTGAACCATCATTAACTATCGTGATATACGCATATTTATCTTCCGAAAACATTGGCGTGACAACTAATTCTGTTTGAGTCCCCTGGTTGTTTCCTTTAACCAATAGCTTCCAGTCTCCAGAATAGTCATGCACGTAAATATCGACATTTGAACTGCGACTGTGATTTTTGAGTGTAAAAATTCCAAAAGTATAAGCAGGAACTTTATATCTATAGTAAGCAAGACCTTGAGAATTTAGTGTTTCATAGTAATATTTATTATCTTGATGCTCGAAATTAGTAAACTCCTGTGCATTGGCAATACCTGGAGAAGTAATCGATAAACCTAATGCTGCGATTCCTGCGAGTAATTTTTTCATTTTACTATTTCCTCTTGCCACTTTGATATCATTAATTTGCGAAAGCCTTGAAGGTGAAATCAAGGTTTTCATCAGATGTGCAGTACAGTCATTCAAAGAGTATGCTGCAATTCAATTCGCACCAATTTTCTATGAAGATGCGCCTAATTATTATGGGAAAAACCTATGCCTCACCTTTGCGTTGAAAAAACGGTATCACTTCTTATTGTGTAGGCTGATTTTTTCCGGCAATAGCAAGACCAACGCCCAGAGAACCAGAGATTCCAGCAATCACAAGAAAGGTAAATACTAAATTTTGCTTCCGTTCTAATTCTTGTTTGTTTAACTCTTCCCAGCCCGACAATTTACTAATTGTTGTATTAAACTGACCTCGACTTTTCAATTCATTTTCAAATTTAATTTTCTCCCAAAAACTCCAACCTCCCAAAAGTAGAAACATAATTCCAACAGAAAAGAATACCCCTCCAGCAACAGTTATCATTTGCTTCATGGTTTAGCTCCTTGAACTGCAAATACAGCAGAATATATTAGTTAGCTGATTTATTAATATTTCGCATCTAAGTCTAAAAAATTACGCAAACCACCAAACTTTTTTTGTAGTTTTTCGCCAAAAAAGTTATCTATGAAGCACAACCCTCCCGGATATGTGTACACCAGCATTCCAAAAATATCCCCGACTTCTCAAAGAAGTCGGGGATCTGAACGCTAGTACTAGGTGTATGGTTATTTCACAGCTTCATAAGTAATGGACATGGCTGCTAATTGACGAGCATCGCTCAAAAGAGCTTTTTCTCTAGAAGTAATTTCAGAAGGATTAGAATTATTTCTACTACGGTTTTCTGCAAGTGTGCTACTATCAATATCTTCTAATAAGAGGTCGATAATATTGGTGGGATTATCTCCTATGGAGACAGGTACATCTCCTCTTCCTTGTTTTTGAGCAATAGTTTGTAAACTCTGTAAACTCTTTCTTAAAGGTGATTTACTAGCAACGACTAATATTTCTGTGAATCCCAGAGGTTCAATAACTCCTAATACCCAATTATCCTGTGCCTTGGGTATTGCCAGAGTTTCTCCGGCTTTAACTAAGGTGGCATCCTCGGCAGACGACCAAATATTAGGAAAGATAACATCAATCTTGCCTTCGGGGTTAATCACTAATACTGTAATGTAGAGGTCGCTATTTTCTTTATTTTTAACTTGAAATTGAATTTGTGTTTTTAAAGGAATTTGAGGAATGCCATTTTGGTAATTAATATTAGTATTTGTGGCGGGTGTGAATGAATTTTGATCGACTTTACTTACTGAACGAAAAGTAAAAGTTTGAGCAACAACGGTTATATCTAATTCTTTTGGACGTAAAATATTTAAGGAAGCCAATACATTGAGACGTGATGAATTGGCATTTAAAGTTAATTTGATGATTCTCACTGCCAAAAGAGAACGAAATTTAGGTTTAAGTCGAGTTAAGGCGTCATCAATGGTTTCTTTAGCACTACCAAAAGAACCAGGAATTAAATCGATTCCTTCTGTATATAAACCCAAACTATGGAGAGGAGGAATATAGGTAGCTTGTTTGTTTCTTAATTCTGTTTGTTGTACTTCTGTTAGCCGACCAAAAATATAATTAACTTCCCCTGTTTGTAAAGCAACTGGCTGGACTCGCTCAATTTTAGCAATTTCATTTCTTGCTATAGCGATATCTTTACCTAAAGAATCGTCTAATCCAATTCGCAATTTATAATCAGAGGGAATGACTCTAACTCCTTCTTGTAATAATGCTCCTGGTTTTAACAATTCTGGTTTTTGCAGTTCTAAAATTTTGCCTTCACCCGTCAACCCCTTGCGAGATTGTAATTGTATTCTGCCTCGCTTAACTCCTTGATTGTCTACTAGCTCAAAGATGGGATTTTGGTCGAAAGCGGCAAGAGCTTGAGGTGCTATTCCTCCTAAGCAAAGATTAACATTATTCCCGTTAACTTGAGTAATTACTGCTTCCGCAGTGGGGATTGGTCTAGAAATAAAATACGTTGATTTTGTTTCATTATTACTATTATTTTTGGCTTCAATTTCTGGTATTTGATTAGAGGTAAAAGTACTGTTGATGCTGCGAGAGATATTCGTAATGACATTCTCAACTGGAGTGTTACTATTTTCTTGCCACAGGTATTGAGTCATCAAATAAGTAAATGCTCCTGTGACAAAATTATCTAAATATGCTTCGGAAGCGACTTGGTTTTTTCTGGCTGAAGCAATTACTATTCCTTTAGCAATACCCTGTTTTCGGCGTTGTTCTAGTTCTTCGTCAGATATACCTAAATCAGACAGCAATTTTTGTTGATATTCTCGTTCGATGTCGCTAGAAATGTATCCTTTTCCACCTTCAATTGACCTAATAGTTAGATTCCCCCGTTTCCCTCCTCCTGAATAACAACTATCTAATACAACAGTGATATTTTCGGTTTTTATTCGTGACATTAATAAGAACAAAGTCTTACCTGTAATGTCAGAAACTTGTTTTTGATTATTGGCTAGAGAAGTAGTGCGATCGCTAGGTACAAAAGTACTATTAAGTTTGTCTTCCAAACCACTCTCTTGGTCAAATACTTGAGAACCATGTCCTGAAAAGTGATAAACTACAATGTCCCCTGGTTTTGCCTGTTTAATGAGATGTTCTTCAAAGGCTTGTAAAATTCCTTGGCGAGTCGGCTTAATTTCAGCTTCATCACTAACTACTAATATATCTTTATGATTAAAGCCAAAACGATGAATTAATAGTTCTCTTTGTAGATAAGTATCAGTAATCGCACCTTTGAGATGATCGACGTTTTGATAATTGTTGATTCCTACTAATAACGCTAATTTCCGAGGACTAGAAGAAGCAACAGCTTGAGCATAGCGTAAGCTTTGATTTTTGATATCTAACTGGCTTAATCCCAAAGTTGTGAAGGCTGAACTAGCGAATTGCAGAAATTGGCGGCGTTTGAAACGAGACATAGTTAACTAATAATTAATTCGTAGTTTTTAACAGTAAATAATTTATGATTCAGAATTAATTGTGAAATATTGTTGAATTTTCTTCTAATGATGTCAATCTAGTGATGGGCGCATTAGTTTCGAGGGGTAAATCAGTTTGTAGTAAGGACTTTAGTCCTGGATTTTTAAGCACTGAAGTGCTTACTACAAACTCATCAAAATTAATGCGACGAACTACTAGTCTATTTTGATTGTCCAATTAAAGTAAAACCAGCCCAATCAACAGGGTTGTCTTTAGTTTTCATGATCTTCAACATTGCCTGACGCAACGCTTGAGCTTTATCTAACTTACGCTCTTGAAAATTACGGTAAAATTCCTCCATTAATTCGGCTGTTGGAGCATCAGGAACAGACCATAAAGAAACCACAATACTAGGAACTCCGGCAACGATTAAGGCTCTAGATAAACCAACAATTCCATCTCCGGTAATATCGCCTCCGCCTGTATCGCAAGCACTGAGAACGGCTAATTCGGCTTGTAAATTCAACTCTTGAATTTCACTAGAAGTTAATAAGCCATTATCTTGATTAGAAGGAGCTAGAGCAACTGCTCCTGGGATACCAAAACTCGCAAAATCTTCTAATAGTCCATGAGTTGCTAAATGAATATAGCGTGCATTGGGTAACTGTTTTAACACCTCGGCTTTAGTTGCTTGATTTCCTGTCAAAAACTCAGCATTCAGCAGTTGAGCAACTACTTTTCCTTCTCGTTCTGCACCAGGTAAATTACTCAGCTGTGTGGGAGATTGGTTATTAGGTCGCTTAATTGTAGGCATCATAGGATTGCCTACTACTACTGCAAATTTATTCTTTCCAGTTTGTTTTTGTCGTTTTTGTCGGGTAACATCTAAGGCTTGAATTGAAGGTGCGGTGATGATGGTATGTTTTTCGATGAGATACTTTTCTTTGGAGTCGATTAAAGCTGCAAAGGGAACAAGAAATAGTTCTTTGTGAGGAACAAAAACTACTTTGGCTTCTGGGTTGCTTGGTAATAAATCAGCAATGGGTTCTATGAGTAATTGATGGAGTTGTTTCAGTTTTTCTTTTGCTTGAACTTCAGAAGGATTGCGAGTAGAACCATCCGGTAATTCTGCATCTGGTTTGAGGAATACTCCAATGCTGCGATCTAAACCCATAGTTTGACGGGTATTAGTTACTAAGTCTTTGATAGGAATCTTTTGATTTTTCAAATCGATTTGACGGAATTTTATTTCTCCTGTCGGTTTGATTACCCAAATAACTAATTTTTTTTCTTCTCCAGGAAATGCGTTCCTATTGACTCCATAATTAACCAAAGATAAATACCCTGGATGGAAAAATGTAGTTTCAGAAATAATTGAATATTCTACAATGGTTGCTTGATGAGATTGAGCGATTTGTTTTAATTGTTCTACCTTGGGGGGTTGAATATTTGATGGTGCTGTATTGGTGGGAGTTGTAGCTGTAAGGTAATCAAGCATTTCTGGGGATTTTTGAGCCTCTTCCAAATAGCTTTTTTTGAGTTCTTGTATTAGAGCTTCTCCATCACACTCAAATTTACTACTAACAAATATATGTTCCATTCATTTAGGAACATTAACTTCAGGATGTAGACTTTCCTGTTCTTTACAAATACTTTCGGAAGTGTACTGAGTATCGACAAAAGCATCAACTTTTTCTTTTAGTGTAAGCTCTCTTGGTGCTGTTGCAGCTTCTACTAAAATACGTCCGCGTCCCCATTCTGAAGCTGCTAGAGCTTCCTCTGATTTATTTTGAGCTAAAAACACTCGCTGTAAATGAGAAGTGGCACGAACCTGATTATCAAATAAATCGAGATTGTTATGGATATTTGCTTGAGATGCTGATGTTTTTCTATTAGTTTCAAATATTTGAATTGCTTGCCTCAATTCTTTTTCTGCTTGTTCTAGTTTTCCTAATTTTTCTAAAGCTATTCCTGCTAAAACATGACCATGACCATCACCTAAATCAAGAACAGGAGAAGTCAAAAGGTCTCCGAAAGGGTTAGTAAAATTATTCGGAGATTTAGCTTCTTCTATAGCTTTTCGAGCGTGACTAAGGGCTAGATCGTATTTTTCTAAACTATAATATGCTCTGCTTGTATACAAGGAAGAATATACAAACTTTGAATTATAGAATTGAGAATCATTTTTGTAACCTTTATCTATTTTGGTGACTATTTTATCAGCTTCTTGAAAATAAGTTAGTGCTTTACTAGGATTTTTTTGTTGTAAATAAGTTTCACCTATCAGAAATAAAATTGGTAAACGATGATAAAGTATCTCCAGAAAATAATTGCTCATTTTCTGAATATCACCACTAGCTGATTCTTTTTCTATTGCTTGATATCTGGCTGCTGATAAGTGTTCGGCTGGTTCTAAATTAGCTAGAGCATTAATATAATCTCCCCGGTAAAGATAAAATGTTCCCAAAGCTTTCAGGGCTGCAATTTTTTCTGGTTCTTTTCCAATAGCTTTGGCTTGAGAGAATGCTTGCTCAAAGTAAGCTTTCGCTCCAACATAATCTTGTTTACTTTGTTGTAAAAAACCTTGGGCTATTAACTCTTCTACTTGGGGATTTAATTCAAACTGTGATGCTGATTTTTCTTCTTCTTCAGTTACTTGAGGTTCTAATTCTGTTTTTGTTTGTTCTGCATTAGGATTTAATTCAGTAAATATAGGTTGTAATTTTTTTAATTTATCGTATGCTCCTCGTGTGTAATAAATTAAGTAAAGTCTATCTACAATATTTTTTGCACTTTCTGTATCTCTAATTCGGCGATAAATCATCATCGCTTGTTCGAGAGATTCTGTACCTTGTGTGTATTGTCCTGCTTCTAATTGTTTTTCTCCCTGCTGCCTTAATCTATCTGCTTCTGCTTTAGTATTATTTTGAGCGATCGCCACAGGTAATTGAAAAGATAACAAACTCAAACTAGAGGTAAAAGTCACACTAAATAATGCCAAAAATGTCAATAAAAATTTCATATTTTATGTCAATTATTCAGGAATAGGATTACAACATTCGACTAAAGGCTCGGAAATAAATTCTGCTAATTCTACATTGGTGTTGGATAACAAATCTGACCAATCTTGTTTTAATTCTTGTTCTGTGGGTTTAGACCGACGGGATTGAATTAATGCAGTAATAGTTTCATGCCATAAACCTTGATTTGCATATAAATTAATTTGTCCTTGGATAGTAGTAGTTGATGTCAATTTATTTTTCAAAATTTCGTTTGTCGCTACTCGCTCTACTACTCCCTGTACTCCTGTGAATGAAGGTTCAATATTGGGTTCGCAACTAAAGGAAATTTGCCAACGATAAGCACGATTTAGTTCTAAAGCAGGTGCAGTTTCAGGTATTGGGAAACCCATGATACCTCCACCTTTATTAACTTCATAATTCACGCGAGCTAATATAGTACTTTTGCTTTCATCTTTAAGAATTAGCTTTAAACGACCCCGTTCGTAAGGAATGTAAAACCAAAAAGTAGGACGTTCGGCGAGGGTATTTGCCCAATTTGTTTTCGGTATTAAAGCAGTGATATCTTTTTCTACAGTAGGACAGATAGGACGACTACCTGTGTTACCAGAAGATCCAGAGTGATTTCCCCCCGGTGCGCCATTGTTAGGAGGTTTAAATTGAAGCGGTTCTTTGATTGGAAGATTTTGACTAGCTACTGGGTGAATTAAATAGCGATCGCCTAAAACTAAAGTTAAAGTTAAAAGGGAAATATAAGCTATTTTTTTGCTCATGATTTTATATTTTTGTTCAATAGATTTTTTGCAGAAATTTTTTTCTCACGCAAAGACGCAAAGACGCAAAGAAGAGAACGGAGAGAAAGATTTTTGCAAGAGGTCTAATATTTAACTAACTTTTACACTTGTAAATAGATCTTTCACGATCTGAATTTTGACTCCTTTTGATATTACTTACGTATAATTTTATCATTATTTTTAAGTATTATTTTTATTTTGTAAAATCTTTAAATTAGCTATTTGACTCCAATGTTTTAGTAAAAGCCATCCACTCAGGCTATTTATAAATAAAGAGATTGCAGATGGTACTAATGGTATCCATGTGCCTTGAAGTAAAAATACAAAGCAAATTAGAGACAGGATAAAAATACACATTCCAGTATATAAAAATAGTAAAAAAGAATTACGATTACTTAAGGAGGCGATCGCAATTCCACTTCCTGCTAAAGACCAAATTACAACCCAAACTCCTTCTCCTATTTCAGACAAACTCGACAATAAAGGTCGTTTATCTAAAACTGCGCTGAGTATTTGACTGGTCATTTGCGCCTGAATATCAACTCCAGACATTCGAGGCAATACACCTTTACTATAAGGAGTAGAAAAGTAATCTGTGGGATTAGATATGGGAGCAACTACACCAATAATCACCAATAATGACAATGCGTTGCTTTACTAATTCGGAATTGAACTTATTTTCTAAGACATCAGTAAAAGAAACTGTATTAGCAATATTTTCAGAGGTACGATAATTAAGTAGAAGTTGAAAACCACGATTATCTAGTTGATTGTATGCACCAGTATTTGATTGTAAACGTTGAATTATAGTCTCACCAATTTTGATGCGATCGCTATCTATTTCTTCAGGCTTGATTCCTTTTGAATTTAAGTATTTCGATGCTAATTGAAAACTAAAGGAAAAGCTGGTAGGACAGGGATTATTCAAATCGGGATTGATGAATAATAGATGACGACGCAAAATTCCATCGAACTCATCTAACTCTACATTGCTAAACCCTAAACGACTTTCAGGAACTCTCGAATGTGATGAAATACCGGGTTTATTTGGGTCATTATCAGTCAATTTTATGCTACATAAAGCAATTAAACGGTCATCATTTTCCAAAAGATTAAGTAATTTTTGATGCCCTGGTTCTACGGAGCGATCGCGGAATATTAATAAACCGATTATGCTAGATTGATGCTGTTTTATGCGCTCGATAGTTTCAGCTAGTTTACCATCAGATATAGGATAACCCAAGCGATTGATATCCTTTTCTGTAGCTTCAACTATTAACAACCGAGAATCTAAGCCTTCATCGGGACGCATTCTCATCAACCAGTCGAAAGCTTGAAATTCTAAGAATTGCAATAAACCAAAAGACCGCACTCCTATCACCATCATCGCTACCAATAAACCAGATAAAATTACTCCTGTTTTACGAAATAGTAAATTTGAAGTAGATGCTAACGGAGGGTCACGTAATTCTTCCCAAGTAGGTGGTTTAACAGACCAATGTTGACAAACTACAGGTAGCCAACTTGCACAGTAATATTTATCTTCTATATCTTTCAGTCTACTTCTAGCTTCTCGTATCGCTAGATAGAAAGATTTCCCACTAGAAAAGCTAGCAATAAACGCTGCTAAAAACTCTTGGGCTACTTGATTTTGAACCTGCTCCCGCATCACAATAATCTGAGGAATTCCTAACTCTTCAAGTTGAGGTACTAATCCCAAACCTTGACAGGAATTGAATATGGCTAGTTGTAACCCATTTTCTATCGCTACTTCTAATGCTGAATTTAATTCTGATATTTCTAGCTTGGTTTTCGCGTTGATACTGATCCATCCTTTTTGAGCATTAGACTTACTATGTCCAGCATAAAATAAGATATCCCAACCTGATTTTTCTCTGAGGCGATCGCAAATTTGCTTACGAGAAGGCTGAGAGACAATTTCTAACTCTACTTCTCGATTATTTCTTAAAGTATTCAAATCTGCTTCTGGATTGATATTCGTACAATCTCCAATAATTGCTAATATTCGGACTTTTCCAGCAGTTAAAGACTTTTGTTTGAGTTTTAAAGAAAATTTAGGCGCACTTAAAACAACTTCTGCTTTTGTGTACTTCTTGAAAAAATTCCATTCATGCCACGGTAATTTTCTTAATATATCATTATCAGTTTGAATTACTAAAACAACTTCATCTTTCGTATTTATGTTAGTGCGTAAAGCTTGATCTATTGATTGAAATTCTGGCGAGTTCAGCCATTGATTAATTATCTCAATCATATAAGCAGTTACTTCTGTTGCACTTTCTTGACTTCCTCGCTCTATATTATCTTCAGCAAATTCTAATATTCTCGGTTTAAAACCGATACTTGTACTGTCCAAATTTCCATCCAAGAAACCACCTCCAGCACTAATGAAAGCCTCATATAGACACTGCCATTTCTGATAAGTTTTTTCAATTTCTTGGTTAGGTGGTAAGCTCCCAGTATCTATTTCTTCAAGTAATTTTTCTCCTGCATACAGCTTCAATAAAATCTGAGAAAACCCGCTTTGAAAATTTCCCTCTCCCAATCGCAAAGAAATAATTTTCTTCATTATTGTTCGTCAACATCTAAAAATTAAACGATAAATTCTTCAGTTATGTTAGCATCACCAAGAGTTATTCTCAGCTTAAACTTATCTCCTGATTCACTAGTAAACTCTGGTAACTGAATAAAATAATCCCTCAATTCAGATTTGACTTCTTTCAGAGTTTCTTCTAATTGAGAAAGTACCTCTAATTTCAACCCTGATGGCAAATATTTTTCTCCAGAAACTGGACATAAACGAGCGCGAATTTTTAGCTTTGCTGCTGATTGTGGTGTCACAGTCATCAGCAACATTACTGCTTGACTAGCTAAATTCATTTTTAAGTCAATCAATTTAGCTTTATTGATAGCTTCAGAACTATTTCTAGTCATATAACTGAGATTTTGTGGTTGTCTCATCAACAACTCTTCCGCATTTTGCCATTCTCGTCCAATATTTTCTTTAGTTTCTTTAAACCAATGTCTGAGTATTACGACTCCTTGTTTGATTGATTCGCTAAGAGTTGGTTTGACAATTTCAAATTGTTCTTTTTGGCTCAGATATTCAGGAAAATCTTCTAAAGAACGTAATTGATTCAAAGATACAATTCCTTGTGTTTCTTCTACTGAGGATACAAAACCAAGAATCTTTGCTTCTTGGAACGATTCATCTATATGTGCAAATACATAACCAATACGACTTGACCAAACATCCTCCGGAACATGAATATCGCCATCAAAAAAAACTGCACGACATTCTAACTTTCCGTGATTCTTAACTTCTAAATCTACGACATCAGCAAAAGTGGACATTACAGGATTGTTAAAGTCGCTGTTATTCCAATCAGTTTCATATCCCAGAAGTTCTAAATAATCCTTGACAGCACATATAGCCAAAACGTTATAATAAAATTCTTTTGCTTTAACTGTAGTTAATTTTTTTCGACTTAACTGTTTGGCTATTTCTCGGTGAACCGATTTTAGATGAACCGTGAAGATAAAATTTTCAGTTAATTCCCAAGTATTCATGACTTCTAGTTCCTAATTCTTTATTGTAAATATTCTGCTAAATCAGCTTTGATTTGTTGAAATTCTCGTTCGTAAAAACTTTTTATGGTAGTGTATGGTATATTCCATCTTTTTGAAAGATTTTTAAATGTTTCTCCTTCCCAATTAATTGCAATTAATACATCTTTAAATGTGATATCACTTCTGTCCTTTCTAATTGGTTTACCAAGTTTATTGTTAGGATCTTCTTCGATCAGGTTTTTAATTTCTTCGGATTGTTGATAGGAAGCAAATTCTTTTTCAGCATTTTCAAAAAGATATTCTTTTATTGAGTTAGGGTCTGCGGGAGAAATGCTGATTTTGTCTTCTTGTTGTTTCTTAGATTGACTTTTCTTGATTCCTAAAATTCTTCCAGCCGCATCGGAAAATTTTATAGAAATCCAGTGATTTATCAGAGCCATAAAATCCCCAATCGTTTCATCATATCGATCGATATTATCTAAAACATAGCGAATAGACTCTCCTTTAGCTTCTAAAAAAGCATCTTCATAATCTTGTGGAGATAATTGTAAGTTTGACCCAAGTCCTTGTTTCTTGTATGTATTTTTTGTTTCCATAGCCTTAATCAGGCATTGCACGGCTTGTTTTCTTTGAAAGCTATTCGGTTGAGCTTTTTTAATCTCTATTGCTAAAGTATTGATAAATTTATCTGTTATTAACTTTTTTTGATATTTTTTTTGGAGAATCAGCGCTTCTTTTAGCAAAAAATCTGCCAATTCTTTTAAGTTATTTTTTTGGTTGATATTAAGTTGAAATATCTCTCCAATTTCTGTTTGCAAATCTTCTTTTATTTGCTTAACTTCTTCAGAAAAAAGATTGATAATATATTGAGAACGCCACCAATAGCATGAAGATAACTGTGCGATAAATTTAGTTTTGATATGTTTTTTTTCCTGACTTTCTGGTGAAGTATTTTGATACTCCTTGAGTAAATAAACTAACTCTTGTGTATTCATCTTTTCTTCTACTCTTTTTAGGATGCTCTATATCTCTCTGAGCAGTTTATATAGCATTTCCCAATCAAATGAGGTACTTGGTAGGGGCGCAAAGCTTTGCGCCCCTACCAAGTACCTCATTTGATTGGGAACCGCTATACCCAGAAAGCGACTCAAGCTCACTCATTGTCTCAACTACCTATGAATGTAGGTATGAAACGAATGCATTTATCTATTTTTCTCCAGAATAAGCAAGATTTTACGCAAAATTTCAATCTAATTTTAGATGTCAAAAATACTGGGGAGTACTACTCATCTGATATTAGGCGGGTGGGGTAAAATTAAAATAATACTCCTGTAAGTGAAGCAATGAATTCAAACGTAATTGGTGGAGACCTAGAAGTTTGCTGCACTTCTCCCATGACTGGGTTTTACCGGGATGGCTTTTGTCGTACAGGTGGCCAGGATTTTGGATCGCACGTTATATGTGCCGAACTAACACAAGAATTCCTTGAGTTTACTAAATCGCGCGGCAATGACCTGAGTACACCTGTTCCGGAATATAATTTTCCTGGCCTCAAAGAAGGCGATCGCTGGTGCTTGTGTGCTTCTCGCTGGAAAGAAGCCCTCGATGCCGGCGTTGCTCCCCCAGTAATCCTCTCGGCAACTCACCCTAGAGCCTTGGAAGTAGTTTCCCTAGACGATTTGAAAAAACATGCCCTAACTTCTTCTTGATTGGGGATTGGGGATTAGGAAGGGGAAAGGGAAAGGGGTAAGGGGGAAAGGTTAAATTTATCCCTTTACCCTTTACCCTTTAACCTTTTCCCCTGCCTCCCCTGCCTCCCCTGCCTCCCCTGCTCCCTCGTCCCCCATACCGCACTAACTCACCGGAACTTCTACAGGCAGTTTCAATACGTTAACAACCACACCAATTAATTTCGTGGGGTCAATTGGCTTAGGTAAATGCTGTTGAAATCCGGCTGCAAGTGCTTGTAAACGGTCTTCTTCTCGCGTGTATGCAGTTAAAGCGATCGCCGGAATGCGTCCGCCTTTTTCTGGTTCTAAAGAACGCAATTTACGAATCAGCGTGTAACCATCTTGCTCTGACATACCGATGTCGCTAATCAGGATATCTGGTTTTGCTTGTTCTAATACTGCTAGTGCTTCATCCGCTGACGCCACCGCAGTGGCAATTGCGCCATAGTCCTCAAACATAAAACTGAGAAAGTTACGGGTATCTGTTTCATCATCTACAACTAAAACTTTTAATCCAGCAAGGGGAGTAGAGACTTCGGGGGAAGAAATTTCTCCTGCTGCTTCTCTACTGGTTTTGTTTCCCCGATTGTCTTGTAGCAATGGCAGCTTCACAGTAAAGGTTGCTCCCTGTTCTGTGCCTGGACTTTCGGCCGAGATGGTGCCTTTGTGCAGTTCCACCAAGTGACGGACGATCGCTAATCCTAATCCTAGTCCATTGTGCGATCGTGTTGTGGTGCTGTCTGCTTGCCGGAAGCGCTCAAATACTTTCGGTAAAAACTCTGCACTGATGCCAATGCCTGTATCTATTACTTGAATTTGGGCGTATTGGAATTTTGGATTTTGGATTTTGGATTTTGGATTACTGCTTTCATCGGTATTTGAAAAATCTAAATTTTTACCCTCGGATTCCAATCCAAAATCGTCAATTGAAAATCCAAAATAGCTAGACAGTCTGACTTCTACCCGACCACCTTTATGTGTAAACTTAATAGCGTTTGTTAATAGATTCCAAACAACTTGCTGTAAACGGGCTGGATCGCCATAGACTGAACCAACCGTCGTATCCAAGACAGTATTTAATTGAATATCTTTCGCTTCTGCCAAGGGACGCACTGCTTCTAAGGCTGCCTCCATCACCGAGATCAAATTCACAGCACATACATTTAATCGCAACTGACCGCGGATAATCCTTGATACATCCAAAATATCCTCAATTAGTTGCATCTGAGATGTAGCGTTGCGCTCGATCGCCTCCAGGGCGCGAGAAGTGGCTTTATCGTCAAGTTTCTTAGAGCGGAGGATTTTTGACCAGCCAAGCATCGAAGTTAGGGGCGTGCGGAGTTCGTGGGAGAGAACAGCAAGAAATTCATCTTTCATCCGATTTGCTGCTTCTGCTTCCTGTCTCGCCGTTTGTTCTCGAATTACTTGAGCGCGGACTTCTTCTGCTTGCTTGCGTTCAGTAATATCTTCAAGGGTACCTACATATCCCAGTAATTCCCCTTGACCAGAAAGCATGGGTGATGAACGAACTTGAACCCAACGAACATTCCCATGAGTAGTTTGAAAGCGAAATTCTTCGGAGTAGTCACGACCTTGATTAATGTAGGCAGACCAACTAGCAACCGCTCGTTCTCTATCTTCAGGATGAACAGATTCCAGCCATCTTTTTTCTAAACTCTCTGCGGCTTTCATGCCACAAATTGTTTGATAACGCGGATTCGTATACCTACAGCGTCCTTCTGTATCAATTTCAAAAATGCCAACTGGCGAGCAGGTACTCAAGGAACGAAATCTTTCTTCACTTTGCCTGAGTTCGGCATTAACAGCTACTAATTGGGCTGCTTGTAGCTTGACGGCTTCTGTTTTCTTAAATAGTTCTGCGAATACTGTGACTTTAGAAGTGAGAATATTGGGATCTATTGGTTTGAGTAAATAGTCCACTGCACCCAAGGCATAGCCTTTAAATAGCATTTGGTCGCTGGTGCTAAAGGCGGTAAGAAAGATAATTGGCGTGTGACGCGATCGCCCACGATTGCGTATTAAAGTCGCAGTTTCAAAGCCATCCATCCCTGGCATTTGCACATCCAACAAAATCACAGCAAAGTCCTGATGCAGCAGACACCTTAAAGCTTCTTCCCCAGAAGTAGCTCTCACCAGATTCTCACCTAGTTTTTCTAGGATTGCCTCTAGTGCGAGTAAATTTTCCAGTTTATCATCTACCAGGAGGATGTTTACTTTGGGTTCCATCTGCATGGGTTCATTTCCGTGATAAGTAACAAAGCTTGACTATTTGGTCAGCAATGTCTGAGAGTGTCAAAATCCAGTCTACTGCAACAGCAGAAATTGCCGCCTCTGGCATAATGCTGCTCTCTGCTGTGGCGGGTTCCTGTACAATAGTGATTCCTCCCCGCGCTTTTATTTTTTTTAAACCTTGCATACCATCATGATTGGCTCCTGTCAATATTATACCGATAACTTGCTCGCCATAGATATCGGCTGCGGACTCAAATAATACATCAATTGATGGTCGGGCATAGGAAACAGGCTCATCGGTGGAAAGAGCAAAGTGACCTGGTTCAACGAGCAAGTGATAATCTGCTGGAGCTAGGTAGATATGCCTTGGTAGTATTTCGTCTTTGTCTTCTACTTCTTGAATCGGTAAGGAAATCGATTCTTGTAATAATTCCTGGAGTGTTTTGTTCGATTCTTTGTGACGGTGTTGGACGATGGCGATCGGTACTGAAAAATCCACTGGCAACCTTTGGAGAATGATTTTCAGCGCTGATAATCCACCTAATGAAGTACCAATCACCACAATTTTAAATGACACCAATTTAATCCTCATAACCGCCGAATATGGGCATGGGGCATGGGGTATTGGGAATGGGGATTGGGATTGGGGTAAGGGGGAAAGATTAAATTTATCCCTTTACCCTTTACCCTTTAACCTTTTCCCCTGCCCCTTTGCTCCCCATCTCCCCCATTCCCCATTCCCTACTTCTCCCGCAACTACTGAAGATTATATATTTTTGTCATTTGCTTTACAAATAAATATTTTATAAATGTGAAATCCTTTACATAAAAGTATCCTCTTTATGTTTAATAATATTTTAATTATGCAAGTTTAGATACATTCAAAAAGCATTGTTTTTGCTAGTTAAATATTTTTTAAACTTTAATATTTTATTTTTTGACAATTCATAAAAATTTACTTAAGCTAAAAGGTAGGTTAAGCAAATTAACAAACGACAGCGATTTTGTTTAGCTCCATTAACAATTGCTGTTGCAGAGTATCGGCATGAGGAAAAAATCGCCAGCAAAAGTATTGTCTGTAGGCTAATTAACCAGATTTGACTACAACAAACTAAGACATGACTAAGCATATTACACCGCGCAAATATTAATTCAGTGAACAGTTATCAAGATTTCAAAGGGGGACTGATAACTTGAGAATTCAGAATTTAGAATCCCGAATTCAGAATTAATAAGGCTGGGATAACCAAGGTTAATAATTTTAACAAAATCAAGCAGGTATAAAACCATTGATTTTCTAGCCATTCTGACTCCTGACTCCTGACTCCTGACTCCTGAATTCTGAATTCTGAATTCTGATATGATAACTGCTGAACAGATTCCGGTCATTTATTGATGGATACTTGTGGTGATGTTAGTGAGTGTCCATAAACCTTTGAAGTTAGGCTCAAATGCGGTAAATATGTCCAGGAGAACACAATGCTTGAGTATTTTACATCTTTGAATGACCACAATTTGCCGTATCCAGATACGATTCACCCCATCGTTGTCCACTTCGTAATTGCGATGGTATTGTTTTCCTTTTTCTGCGATGTAATTGGCTATTTCACTGGTAAAACTCGCCTGTTTGAGGTGAGTTGGTGGAATATGTTTGTCGCCACGATCGCCATTTTCGTCGCCATCATTTTTGGTCAGTTTGAAGCTGGTTTGGCACAGCCTTACAGCCTAGCTAAATCGGTGCTGAATTTGCATACGTTGATTGGTTGGTCGCTTTCGGGAATCATCGCGGCGATTACAGCTTGGCGCTATGTAATTCGTAGCCGTAACCCGCAAAAAGTACCGTTTTATTATCTCGGAGCCGGACTAATTTTAACTTTAATAGTTGGCTTGCAGGTATATCTCGGAGATCAACTTGTTTGGGTGTATGGACTGCATACAGTACCAGTTGTAGAAGCAGTAAAGGATGGTTTATTGCCATGAACTCAGAACTGATTGACCAATTGAACGGACAACTAGGGGCAAACGGATTACCTTATACAATTCCCATTCATCCCAACTTAGTCCATCTGACACTGGGTTTATTCATCATTGGCATCACCTTTGATATCGTTGGTGTCTTGTTCCCCTTCCAAAAATGGGTCTTCAAATTTTTGGGAATTACTGTGGAACGTGACAACTTCTTTGAAGTTGGCTGGTACAACATGTTCGCTTCCTGCATCATTACATTTTTCACAGTGGGAGCAGGTTTTTACGAAATGCTGTTAGCAACACCTCCAGCTGATGTGAAAAGTGCCTGGGGATTGCAGGCAATGGAAACCATGCTTTGGCATGGTGTAGGTGGTGTGTTCTTATTAGCAGTGATTGTTGCCATGACCATCTGGAGAGGATGGCAACGCTTCGTTTGGAGCAAAGAAGAATATAGACAGACAGATAGACAAGTGCAATGGATGTATCTGTTCGCAGGCATAGCAATCATGTTCATTATGTACATCCACGGCACACTAGGAGCGCAACTAGCCGCCGAATTTGGTGTACACAACACAGCAGATAAATTACTGCGACTAGGCCAAGACCTCAACACAACACTCAAATAAGTAAGTCGTCATTAGTCATTTGTCCTTTGACCAATGACTAATGACCAATAACCAATGACTAACGATCGATAACCATGAAAATCCAGAAGATTTTAAATATTTTGACGCTGCTTACAGGTGCGATCGCGGTGACTGCTACTAGTCTGTGGATCGGCAAACAAGCTTACTCTTGGCTTCCTCCACAAGCAGCAGCTGAATCCCAACTAATTGATAATTTGATTAGTTTCTTAGTAACCCTTGGTAGCTTCATCTTCTTGGGAGTAACGAGTACTCTGATGTATTCTGTGATCTTCCATCGGGCGGTTAAAGATGACTTTACCGACGGCCCCGCAATTGAAGGTAATGTCACCTTAGAAGTTGTCTGGACAGCAATTCCAATTTTGTTGGTGTTTTGGATTGCGGGTTACAGCTACCAAGTATACGAACAAATGGGAATTCAAGGCCCGTCCCAACTAGTTCACCTGCATAATCCGTTGGGAATAGAATCAGCTTATGCAGCAGCGAAAGACTCACCAGATACAGCTTTAGCTGAACCCGTCGAAAAAATTGACGTATTAGCCAAACAATGGGCGTGGGTATTTCATTATCCAGAGAAAGATGTCACCAGTACTGAATTGCATTTACCGAGCGATCGCCGGGTGCGTTTAGCGCTAAACTCACAAGACGTTCTGCACGGCTTTTATATTCCTGCATTTCGCCTCAAGCAGGATATTATTCCCAACCATGCGATCGACTTTGAATTTACTCCCGTCCGTCCCGGCCAATATCGATTGACCGATTCCCAATACAGCGGCACATATTTTGCAACTATGCAGGCAAATGTGGTTGTCGAATCTCCTGAAGAATACCACCAATGGCTGTCTCAGGCTGCAACTCAAAAGCCATCCCCAGCCAAAAACCAAGCAGCTTCAGAGTATGCCCAAACATCGAATCAATCAGTCCAAACTGGTTGGGCTACAGTTCCTCCCGCCGCACCTCCTCTAGTCAATTCCCCTGGTTGAAAATACCCCACCCACACGAATCAAACAAACTCTTCTTTCCCCTTTCCCCTTTCCCCCTCCCTGAATTTATTAACAGGAAACTAACTCATGACTAATGTTCCTATTGACGGCATTAGTATCGTTGGTGAGAGTTCTCACCATGAATCTCCAGGCGACTGGAAGCGATACTTCAGCTTTAGCACTGACCATAAAGTTATCGGTATTCAGTATCTCGTTACCTCGTTTATCTTCTTTCTCGTCGGCGGTATCTTTGCAATGGTGATTCGGGGAGAACTGATGACACCCGAATCAGATTTAATAGATCGCACAGTCTACAATGGCATGTTTACCATGCACGGCACTGTGATGCTGTTTTTGTGGACATTTCCCTCACTCGTTGGTTTTGCTAACTATTTAGTGCCCTTGATGATTGGGGCGCGAGATATGGCATTTCCCCGCCTCAACGCCGTTGCATTTTGGATGGTGCCAGTAGTCGGGATTCTCTTGATGAGTAGTTTCTTTATTCCTGGTGGCCCAGCCCAAGCAGGTTGGTGGGCTTACCCCCCAGTCAGTCTCCAGAATCCAACAGGAAACTTAATCAATGGTCAAGTCCTCTGGCTGCTGGCGGTGGCGGTGTCAGGTGTGTCTTCAATTATGGGGGCGGTTAACTTTGTCACCACAATTGTGAAGATGCGGGCACCAGGTATGGGCTTCTTCAAGATGCCCTTGTTTGTCTGGGCAGTATTTAGCGCCCAAATTATCCAACTATTTGGACTACCCGCACTCACAGCAGGTGCAGTAATGCTGCTACTCGACCTCACTTGTGGCACTGCCTTTTTCGACCCTGCCAGAGGTGGGAATCCAGTCATGTTCCAGCATTACTTCTGGTTCTACTCCCACCCTGCCGTTTACGTGATAATTTTGCCTATCTTTGGCATTTTCTCGGAAATATTCCCAGTTTATTCACGTAAACCCCTATTTGGTTATAAAGTAGTCGCTGTTTCATCCATCTTGATTGCTGTAGTCAGCGGTATTGTTTGGGTACACCATATAAACTTGTTAGGACTTTCAAAAGTTGATAAATAAGTTGTTTCAGGTGCAGCCATATTAAATTACTTAAATTTGGGTTAATTTTCTTTATTTAACGACTTATCTCTACAGCCATATATCAGCATTGCCACGATTTTATGAAGCATTTTTGTAATATTATAAACACTTTATAATGCTTATTTTTCGCTTATAAAATAAACACGATTCATAATTCAATACGGTTCGGTTAAGGCTAAAACTCTTGGTCAAATTCAATTTTTTTAACGAACCGCAAAGGACGCAAAGAGAAGAAAGAAAGAAAGAAAGAAAGAAAGGCTTAACTGAACTGTATTGATTCATAATTCATAATACTGTACGCACAAAGCGATAGGGTGCGTTATGGTTGAAGCTATAACGCACCCTAGAAAAGCTCATATTGAAAAAATAGATTTTGACAATTTAAATACTAAAATTTAGCATTTAAATCAACTAATTGTTTTAATTCTTGATTCTCTATTTGCAGCAATTGTATCTCTAACTTCAATCTTTTATTTTCTTCGTTAATTGTCTCTAGATCGGATTTTTTACTAAGTGCTTCATTAATAGCTTTTTTGCGATTATCTAGCCCAAAATATCTTTGATAAACTTTAGTATGCATTTCTACAGAATGCCCTAAATTATCAGCCGCAGCTTTGATTGGTATTCCCATTAAATGCGCCCGAATTGCCCAAGCGTGTCGTAAGTCATAGGGATTGAATGGTATTTGTACTTTGTCATCAAACCAAGAGGCATTATGTTGTACTGTATAGCCACAATCTTTAAATGATGTAAAATTTGAGATTTTTTCTGCCAACATTTCTATACATAGTTGATTTCTTAAATCAAATAAATCAACCCATTCAGGATATAAAGGTAAAGTTTCCCTAGCTCCTGTTTTACATTTATCGCTAACCTTCCAAGTCAAATCTTTATTGTTTGGATGTAACCACCAATCTATATCTGGTTCTAAAATAATTTCTCTTGGCCTTAACCCATAGGTTGCGATCATGCCATACATCCATCTCCAAAAAAGCCAATTATTTTCAAAACCACTTCTACGCCTACTCGGTGAACCATGAGCATACTTTTCATATTCATGAAAGTATTTAATAATGTCTGAGTCGCTAGGAATATTTCTATTTTTCGGTAACGGTTGTTTTTTAAAGACTGATAAATCAATGATAATATCGAAACAACGAGCTAACACATTGAGAATTTTAAATAACTGCCATCTTTGCGATTCACTAGAGCATTTGAAAATTTCTGCCTTGAGAGCATCTGATGTAATAGGACAATCTAAACTAATATGTTGCTTAATTCTTGACTCATATTGATGATATGTGTGTTCGCTTTTTATAGTTCTCTTTCTCGTCTTAAAATACTCTTGTTCAAAATTTTCTAAAGCTGTTTTGATTGTTAAAATTTGTTTGGAATTTGAAGCTTGTTTACCTAAATATTTATCTGTCCATACAAACTGTTTACGAGCTATTAATTTACCAAGTTCATAAGCTTCTTCTTCGGCAGTTTTGAGTCCATCTAAATTAGCGGGAATACCCAAAGATATTTTGTACTGTTTAGTTCCCGTACCTTTAGTATCAGTATCATCTGGTTTGATTGGTAAAGTCGCTTGTAGCTGGATGCTTCCTTTATCACAACATAAGCCTACCTTGGCTTTAGCCGACTTGAGCCGAGCTTTAGCTTTTTGAAACTCATCGTCAAATTTATCATTTAAATAACTAGCGATCGCTCGCTTTTGATATGCAATACCCATATAACTCCCATCAGTTGTAGCTGGAGGTTCAAAATCTGCGAATAATTCAGTTGTTGACATTTTCTTAAATTTTGCTTAGTTTTAGAGTTCAAAATGCACATTGTCCACAATGAGCAATGTACCTCATACAACACAAAAGTGCATTTACTCATCATACTATCGCTGAGTTTCACCATATGTACGTCAGCGGTACGCCAGGTTGGATGCGCTTAATTTTCATGCTGACAACCATGTTTGTCTCTGTCCCCACAGGAATTAAAGTCTTTGCTTGGGTGGCAACAATTTGGGGCGGAAAATTACGGTTGAAAACCCCAATGCTGTTTGCCCTTGGCGGATTAGTAATGTTTGTTTTCGCTGGCATCACAGGAATTATGCTTTCCTCTGTGCCAGTGGATGTCCACGTTAACAATACTTACTTTGTAGTCGGACACTTCCACTACGTTCTCTTCGGCACCGTGACAATGGGCTTGTATGCTGCCATTTACCACTGGTTCCCCAAAATGACCGGTCGGATGTACCACGAAGGCTGGGGCAAAATCCACTTTTGGTTAACCTTCATCGGCACAAACCTCAACTTTTTGCCCATGCATCCCTTAGGATTGCAAGGAATGTTACGCCGAGTTGCCTCTTATGCCCCAGAGTATGCATCCTGGAATATCATCGCTAGCGTCGGCGGATTTCTCTTAGGAGTATCCACCCTGCCCTTCATTTTCAACATGGTGATTTCTTGGATGCAAGGCGAGAAAGCACCCGATAACCCCTGGCGGGCAATTGGACTAGAGTGGTTGGTTTCTTCACCACCCCCAGTAGAAAACTTTGAAGAAATCCCCATCATCATCTCCGAACCCTACGGCTACGGCAAATCCGAACCGTTAACAACAAACCTCCCAGAATAACCTCAAGGAAAGCGCAGAAACCCTCCGCGTACCTCTGCGCTTCCCCTTGCGTTCCTTTGCGTTTCAAATTCATCCCTCAAAAAAATGGACAGTTACATCAATTCCCACGAATTACACCACACAGAACATAGCCACGATGAAGAAGGCAACAAAATGTTTGGCTTCATTGTCTTCCTACTCTCTGAAAGCGTAATTTTCCTAAGTTTTTTCGCCGGATATATCATCTACAAAACAACAACTCCTAACTGGCTACCTGCGGGTGTTTCTGGATTAGAAGTAAAAGAACCAGCAATCAATACAGTTGTTCTTGTTGCTAGTAGCTTTGTAATTTACTTAGCAGAACGCGCCCTTCAACGCCATGATTTAGTGAAATTTCGCCTGTTTCTTGTAGCAACAATGGCGATGGGAACTTACTTTTTGGTTGGGCAAGCGATTGAATGGAATGGTCTGGAATTCGGCTTCACCTCAGGGGTATTTGGTGGGACGTTCTATTTGCTTACTGGCTTCCACGGTTTGCACGTTTTCACTGGTATTTTGTTGCAGTTGATTATTTTAGTGCGATCGTTTATTCCTGGTAACTACGATACAGGTCACTTTGGCGTTAATGCAACCTCACTGTTTTGGCATTTCGTCGATGTCATCTGGATTATTTTGTTTATCCTCATTTATGTTTGGCAGTAAATATTGATGGGGATATCTTGTGTGTAAGTCCTATAGCAATCCTATTTGTAGGAATTTCAAGCCACATATCCCTGAGTTTTCAAAGAACTTGGGGATTTTGTCTCTCAGGAATGATTTCAACTTTTTACTTAAAATTTCGATAAAGTCAGCGTTTGATTACGTAATTGAATTGATTTTTTCCAACTAAGTTGGTACAATAACAAGAACTAAAGTATATATACGTAAAAAAATATACTATCAAAAGTTTAAGAAGTTTCATTGCTGCTAGACAGCAATGAAGCACAATTTGTAGTTGAGTAAACACTTGTATCTATCAATTTGACTGGTAAAGGAACAATAATATTACTGAATCAAAAATGATTAAAAACTACTTACTGATTGCCACCCTAACTACTTCTATTTTTCATATCTCCCTTGCCAAGCAGACTTTAGCCGCTACCTTTGGAGAGATATCTCAAACAGAAACTGACAAAGTTGTTCTATTCGGTGCTGGTAGTTTGAGGGGTGCGCTTTCGGAAGTAGCTAGGAATTTTGAAAATGTAAATGGTGGGACTGTAGAAACAAGCTTTGCCTTTTCTGGTTTACAACGCGAACGCATAGAAAATGGTGAAAAAGCTGATGTTTTTGCTAGTGCTGATGTTAGCAACCCTCTGACTCTATATCAAAAGGGTTTAAGCGGGCCAGTGGTAAATTTTACTAGTAACCGTTTAGTGGCAGTTATTAATTCAGACTTTGAATTAACAACGAATAACTTTTTACAACAATTACTGAGTAATGTTGACAAAATAGGTACATTTCCACCTTTATCAGATCCTTTGGGTGCTTATACACAAGATCTTTATCGCAAAGCAGATGCCATCTTACCAGGGAGCTTGCAAAATCTGAATGAAAAATCTATTTTTTTCACCCAGGAGTTAGTACCGCCGGACAAATTTACGTCAGGCGGTCTCATAGCTTGGGGTCTGCAAGAAGCTCCTCCAGAGCTAAAAGTAGATGCGTTCATATCGTATTACACTAGTGCGCTTGCAGCATTAGAAATTTCACCAAATTTGAAAGTTGTAGAATTACCAGAAAACTTAGCAATCAAAGCAGATTATGGCTTGACTGTACTAAAAGATGCTAGTCCTAAAGGTCAAGAATTAGCTGATTACATCCTATCACCAGATGGACAGGATGTACTGGCTAAATATGGATTTAGTCCTGTTAGTTTTACTCCTAAACCTGTTCCTGAATCTAGTAATATAGGTGCGATAATTTTTGCAGTTAGTATAGCTTTTGCACTGAACAAAAAACAAAGCTCTGTTGGCAAGCAATTAGTTAAAAAATGAATCTAAATTGATTATAAATAGAACGACTTGAAAAAACCAAAATATGTGAAGCAATGTAAAAAGCTTGGCATCTAGTTCGTAGTAAGGACTTCAGTTCTTATTAGAGGACTAAAGTACTCTCTGCGAGACGCTACGCGTAGCTTGCTTCCCCGGAGGGGTACACTACAAACCTTTAATTATTTACACCGTTCTACTTACAGGGATAAAAATCCATGTTAAAAACAACATTTTTCAGAAAGCAACTATTCATTAGACCTCTTGCAAAAGTGTTTTTTGCAAGAGGTGGGAAAAGGGAAAAGGTTAAAGGGGAAAGGGAAAATACCAAACCTTTCCCCCTTTCCTCTTCCCCTTTTCCCGACTTATGCAAGAAGTCTATTGTTCTAGGGTTAGGATTGATTGCATTATGTACTGCTACTCCCGCTAAAGCTGCTGTTTTGAGCTATCAAGGTGATACAACAAATCAGCCAATTTGGCGGCGTACTGCACCAGGCAATCCTCCCGATAGAATTAGTGGTGAAAACGCTGGAACAATGGGTATGAGTGTGCCCTATAGCGTTTTTCAATTTACAGTTGAAGAATCGGGTTTGTATAGTTTTGCTAGCACTGTACCTGGAGCTACATCACCTACTAATGGAGCTTGGGATAATTTTCTGGTTTTATATCAAGATAGTTTCAACCCCACTAACCAATTGTCTAATGTTTTAGTTGCAGCGATCGCTCCTGATGATGGTAGCCCTGCTTTTGACCGACAACTGACTGCTCAACGAAATTACTTTTTAGTCACAACTGGCCGTCGAGTCACTGACTTTGGTGCCTTTACCAACACAATTAGTGGCTCAGGTAAAATCGTAGCAGTTCCCGAATCGGATTCAACAGTTGGTATATTAGCGGCTGTTAGTGTTGGTTTACTTCTGTATAAGCGAAAACAAAAAGTAAATCTAATTTCTACGTTAAATTGACAAGGAACGGGAACGCTGAAATAAATTATCCCGATCCCAAATCATTTATTATACATTTGTAGGCTAGCACAGCGGTCATAGGTGTCAACTTCAGCTCAAACCTTTGTCCCACATACGCTTTACCCACTTGTAAAAGGGGGAAAAAAGAATCTAGTTCCCTCCCCTTTATAAGGCGAGGGTTAGGGTAGGGTGACGCTGTGAATAACCCTAAGTGAATGAACTCTATATCAAGTCTTGATAAGGGTTTCACGTTAAGTTGACACCAATGCACAGCAGTGCTAGCCTGTGATGCGATGTTTTTTTAACTGGAAATCCCTTATACCAATTTTCTATGAGGCTGCATATAATTCGATCCCCCCTAGCCCCCCTTAATAAGGGGGGAACCGGAAAAACATCTATTAAAGTCCCCCTTAAAAAGGGGGATTTAGGGGGATCAAGATATGTGCAATTTCACATTAAATTGGTATTAGAAATGTTTTGGTTTCAAAGGAGAAGGAGGGGCAGATAATACGACGATATTTCTGACATTACTAACGTAACGACCCCCAGCTTTATCACCTGGAACTACTAAACGAGCAAATCCTTCATCTGTTAAAGACACGACTTTACCATCAGTACCTTTTTTTTCAAACGCAACTAGTACTGTTTTCCCTTCAAAGTTGGGTTGAATTTCACCAATAGCTACCACTGCACCATAGCAATCTGTGGCGTCAACTAAAACGTATTGCCGCAGAAAAGAGTTTTTAGTATTCACCCCAGAATTTCCCGGTTTTAGACCACCTCCGGCTTGCGGATTATTAATCAATTCCCATAGGGGAATTCCATAGTATGTTTCTGTTCGTAGACCTGAGCCTGTTTGAAAGCTGACAGTGATTTCAGTAACTAATGCTGGATTTTGGTTTTTTAAAGTATTTCGCAAATTTTTCAGTTTTTGCAAGTTATAGGTGGTTGGATTATTGAGTTCTCCATCCAAGCGAAAACTTTGTGAAAGACCCCCAGCACACTTATTTTTATGCCAAATAGATGGTGTTTTTTCTTCTGGATTCTTGCCAAAACCACTGTTTGAGTCAGCTAAAGTAGGCTGCCATAAAACCAGCATTGATAGTATTAAAGATGCAATAGGTATCTTGCGGCTAAAACGCATAAAACATTTCTCCGTTCACTATTGAATATTCAAATTTGAAAATGGATTCACTGTATCTGTGCAATGTACTGAAGATAATACCAACTTATTGAGTAAAATACCAAATAATCTGGTAATCAAACTCTAACAAAATTAATTTTTATTTCTTTTTAAAATAGTTAAGCTGAGTATTGTATAGAAATTTCCTGTCTTATTTGCCCAATCAACAAGTAAATATCAAGCTAATAGAATCAAGTGTTGGTGTAAAGTGTGTTTTGCTTCTCGATTCTGACTCGACAGGCTCGTAAATTCTAAATTCTGCTGTACTAATGTCTCAGAGCAGCGTTTAATAGCGATCGCTGCTAGCATAACTTTGGCAGAAACTTCTGAGAGTTTGTTTGAAAACTCAGCAAGTATACTCAAAAGCTCTCGCTAAACCTCTGTTACTGAAATTATTTAATTAACGTCCTATGAATTGGAGTGCTGCATTACCAACTTTTTTTATCACCTTAAGAGAAGGCGTTGAAGCCGCTTTAGTTGTGGGAATCGTCTTCGCCTGTTTACAGCAAGCTCAGCAACAAAAATTGCAGCGTTGGGTTTACTTCGGAGTTTTGAGCGGTATCTTAGCGAGTTTTGTATTTGGTTTGCTAATTCATGTAGGACTACAAGGATTGCAGACATCTAAGCAGCTCTATGCACCCGTGTTCAAGCAACTTTTTGAGGTTGGATTAGGCGTAATTGCGATCGCCATGCTCAGTTGGATGCTAATTTGGATGACACGACAAGCACGATTTCTCAAAGCTGAGATTGAAGGCTCTGTCAAAAGTGCCTTGGGCGAAAACGATAGCGCAGGTTGGGCAATTTTTAGCTTAATTTTTATTGCTGTGCTTCGAGAAGGTTTAGAAACAGCTTTGTTTATCGTCGCTAAATTTCAAGAAGGTTTGACACCTGTTTTGGGTGCAATGGGAGGATTAGCGATCGCCGTTCTCATTGGGATGCTGCTGTTTAAATGGAGCATCCGCATTAATTTAAGCCGATTTTTCCAGGTAATGGGCGTGTTGCTGCTGCTGATTGTCTCTGGGTTGGTAATTTCTGCCCTGCGCCATCTTGATGCTGCGGCGATCGCTTTTAGCCAAATCAACCCTGAAGTCTTAGGCCTTTGCGGACAAGGAAACACATCTTGTCTTTTAGGCCCCCAAATTTGGGACTTTTCAACCATCTTACCTGACCGGCAGTTTCCTGGTATTTTGCTGAAAACTTTATTTGGCTACACCCAAAAACTATATTTAGTTCAAGCTGTCGCTTATCTGCTTTTTTGGATAACCATAGGTGGGCTTTATTTCCGCAGTCTCAGCCAACCCACACAATTAAAACCAGCAACAAAGCTCAATTAGCCTTAGAGGTTGTGCAACAGATGAATTAAAACCAAAAAAGACACAATCCAAAATCTAAAATTGTATAACACTACATTAGACTGATAGAAATATGCCACAGGAGCAGATTGTCAATTTTATTAGCGGTCACCTGAATTTAACTCAGGCAGAATTTGACGAACACTACCGTTTTCTAATTGATAATGCCCTTGAACAAAATCAGAGTTTTGTGGTTGGAGATGCTAGAGGTGCTGACATGCTGGCACAGCAGTATCTTTTTGGAAAAACGAAGGCCGTTGTTGTGTATCACATGTTCACCAGCCCTCGAAATAACGTTGGATTTTCAACTTGTGGGGGATTTAAAAGTGATACAGAGCGAGATGAACAAATGACGCGTGATTCTCATCAAGATATTGCTTGGGTGCGATCGGGTAGAAAACGATCTGGAACACAGGCGAATTTAGATAGACGCGGCAAACAATTTTAGATTTTGGATTTTGGATTTTAGATTTACCAGAAGAGGATGGGGGAACTTGGTTAAATTTAAGAGGTAAAAATTTAGTTAAAATACAGTTCATATAAACCCAAAACCCTCATGTAGAGACGCGATTTATCGCGTCTTTAAAAGTCCAATTTTTGTAAATATAAAAAATATTTTTAATTAGAATATCCCCAATGCCATTAATATTTATTCCTCCATTTGTACAACAAATTAACAGTAAAATTGCCAGTGAAGCTGGTGTAAATTTGTCTGTGCTACGCCTCGATGTTATGCACCCGTGGGTTAATGGGAATAAATGGTTTAAGTTGAAATATAACCTTTTGGAAGCGAAGCAGAAAAATTTCACGAGGCTGCTTACTTTTGGTGGCGCTTATTCCAATCACATCTACGCAACCGCAGCAGTCGGTAATCTTTTGGGATTTCATACCATTGGCTTAATTCGTGGCGAAGAAAAGTTACCACTGAATCCAACGCTGAGTTTCGCTGTACAGCAGGGTATGGAACTGGTGTATCTCTCGCGCCAGATGTATCGACAACGCAACACAACGGCGCTAGATGAATATCTGCGACAGCGTTTCGGCGAGGTGTTTATTATTCCTGAAGGCGGTAATAATTTAAACGGCGTGCGTGGTTGCACAGAGATAATTAGTGAAGCCATGCCTACGGCTGACTACGCCTTTGATTATATTTGCCTAGCCTGTGGTACGGCTACAACACTGGCTGGGATTGCGCTTTCGTTGCATCAAGGACAAAAAGCGATCGCTTTTCCTGTGTTGAAAAATGGCGCTTTTCTGGGAGAAGAAATCGAAAATCTATTGACAAATTACCTCGCCTCTGGTTTACCGAGTCCATACACTTCTCCCGCTTCTTGGGAATTAATGTGTGATTATCACTTCGGCGGCTACGCAAAGGTGAATCAGCAGTTGCTACGATTCAGCCAGGAGTTTAGCTCGGCGCACGGCGTACCTCTCGATTACGTATATACTGCAAAAATGTTTTATGGAGTGATGGATTTATTACAGCAAGGATTTTTTGGTAAAGGCAAAAGTTTGCTGCTGGTACACACAGGTGGCTTACAGGGTAATGTTGGTATGGAAGAAAGGTTGCAGAAAGTTCATAGAATCTAGATTAGACTTCTTGCATAAGTCGGGAAAAGGGGAAGGGGAAAGGGGGAAAGGTTTGGTATTTTCCCTTTCCCCAATAAAGATGAGTCCCTTTTCCCACAAGAGTGCAAAAAGCACTTTTGCAAGAGGTCTATTGTTAGTGAGCAATGGTGCTTCTACACGTGGTCTATTTACCTGAAAATTGCTGTACTTGTACATTGGATCTCTTGCAAAAGTCTTTCTTTGCGTTCTCTTCTGGAGCGCCTCCGCGTGAGACAAAAAATATTTCAAGAATTAAATTACTCAATTCCTCCATCCAACGCTACTATCCAATAGACCTCTTGCATAAATAAGTTTTTATGTCACGCAAAGGCGCAAAGAATAAGGTAAAAATAAGGACTTTTGCAAGAAGTCTAATTTCTCCCCCTGCTTACCAAAACGATTGATTATTTTTTTATTTGGAAGTCCCTAAAGCTGTGTCAACCAAGCCTCCCATTTTTCGGCAGCTTTATCGCGTTCTGCCTGTGATGCTGCGGGATCGTAACTTCCCAAACTCTGCCACAACTGATTCCAGTCTTGTCCTTGGGGTAGCTTAGTCACCACAGCTTTAACCACTAAAAAAGCCCGTTCACGAGTCAAATCGTTGGGTGCTTGCAGCAGAGGAACTACCAAAGGCAGAACATCTTTACCCCCTTGCATTAAAGGATACATCGAAGCCGTGTAGGGATTGTGCAGGATATCAGGATAATCATCAAGGGTGGCAACCAAAGCGCTCAATGACCGTTTATCGCCTAATTTGTGTAAAGCAGTGGCAGCACGGGCGCGTACTTCTGGATTACTGTCATGGGTGGCTTGGAACAAGGCATCGGCACTGGTAGGATCGGCAATTTCTCCCAGTCCTTCGGCCGCCAGCCGACGGGTGCGGGGGTTGGAATGAGTCAAGGCTTCCAACAAAACAGGAGTTGCTTTTTTGCCTAAGCGGATTAATTCAGCCAAAGCCAAACCGCTAGTATCTTGATCTGTGGAGTAGAGCCGTGTTTTGATTTGCTCCATCGGTGTAGCGGTAGCATCTTGATTATTCATGTATAAATTTCCTCCAACAACCAGCATCAAAACTGTCACGAATATTCCTGCTGCTCTGCGCTTCACGGTGTCGCCCCTCCGCCCCCTGCTGCTGGTGCTGCTGCTGGCTCATGTTTAAAGCTCAAAACCACCCGGCGATTACCGCGACGATTCGCTTCTGCATCTTGGTTAGTAGTGGCATCAGGAGTAAAGTCTTCAGTTGCTCCAGAGCCGATAGTCACAGCACTAATCTGAGCTTCAGGTACACCCTTAGCACGTAGGGCATCTCCGACTGCATTGGCTCTGCGTAAAGACAGATCTAGGTTGTGTTGAGAAGCACCACCGCGCCTGTCAGCGAAGCCTTCGGGAGTAACTTGGACATCAGGGAACCGCGTCAGATAATCCAAGAATGTATCAATCTTGGCTGTTTCGGTGGCACTCAACACGTCGCTGTCGAAATCAAAGTAAAAAATAACTGGCTCATGTACGTAGAAATCTCGATGTTTCTCCAGAGCCGCATCGAAAGTGGCTGATTGTCCCTCTTGTACTGATGCGTTTTCATTTTGAACCACCCCAGAGCGGATCTCGAAGTTCCAATGAAGGGCACCGTAAGTTGTCATGGTATCTTCGCCCTTGGCCACTGTCTCGAAATCAAAGTTCAGATCGGTGTTCGCTGGGTTGACTGTCGGGTATCCAGGTGCATCAGTTAGTTCTGCTGCTTTGATATCGCCGGGGTCATTGGAGCGTTTGTAACCGATAATCGCTCCTTGTGCGCCACCAGAAGAAGGTCGTGAAAGTCCTGGGGTGGCGGGATTGGGTTGAGCGGGATTGGGATTCGCTGGATCGCTACTGGTATCAAAGGGATACTGGGGTGGCAAAGCGCTGCCGGCTGGGGCATCGGTTCCTGCACCACCTGTGGCTGGTGCATCATTGTGCAGTACATCAGTGAAATACCCGCCCTCAACTCCCGTGGTGGCATCAGCGGTGGTGCGTAGGCTAGCACCACGAGCAGCAGGTAAAGACTGAGGTTCGATATTTTTGCCAGTTGCATCTGTCAGACGCACAATCTGAATCAGTCCAATTTGGTTAGAGTAGGGAGCGGTGACTGAGGGTTCAAACCCAATCTTGATGGGTAAGTTCGATCCACCAGTCGTGACATCCACTTTAAACGAGCCGTTAGTCACGTTGTATGTAGGGTCAATTGCCCGTTGAATTAATGTTCTCTGGGCTGTACCCGTCTGCTGCACCACATGAGTTAATTCATGGGCAGTTAACGCGTCATTACCTGGTGACTTACCTGCACCAAAGAAAATATTTTGCTTGTGGGTAAATGCTTGAGCATTCAAATCCCGATTCATTTGAATTGCTTCACTGCCTGTATGTACCCGCACTTGACTAAAATCAGTACCAAAACGGGGTTCCATAAAGGAGCGCACGTCATTCGGTAAAGGGCTACCTGTACTTTCACTACTGTTTAGCCGACTTTCAAGATTGTCTCCACCTTGGAAGCCAGTATCTGTAGGGAGTTGTGGCGATGACTCTTGTTGTGAAGTCTTCCTTTGGATAGATGTATGTAGAGGTTTAGTTTGTAATTCCTGTTCTTGTTCTTCTTCATCTTCTTCTAGCATTGCCTCGCGCTGCACTAGTGGAGTGATAGCAGCTGCTAAAGGCTTGGTTTGCACTTCCTCTTGAGTGTTTGCATCCTGTAAACCGATACTACCCCGATCGATCTTTGGTTCAGGTATAGCCATTCGCATAATCTGGTCAGCAACTCTATTGGCTTCCTGTTCATATTGGTCATCTGGTTCGCCAACGGTGAGTTTTGCTTGTGGACGATGCAATGAGATGCGACTGATGTCGTGAGTAAGGGGTGATTGTTTGACAGCTTCTGGTTTAGCTTGCAATAATTGCTCTTGGTCAGACTGGGGTTCTTGAAGGTCAGGTGAGGCCTCAGTTAATATTTGGGGTGCAGCAGTATTTATTTGTGAACCGAAGCCGGGTATTGGGTTCGCCAGTGTGGGAATATTTGGCGAGGACAGGGAAGAATTCGTCAAATGTGATGCGGTTGATTTTTTTTGTTGCAGCGTCCGTAGCCCCTTAGGGGCTTGTCGATAAACATCGCTCATTTTACCCTTCCTCCATCTATACCTGAGCTAGGGCATATCATAAAAACACATCATAGCAATTTGTTTTGTTGCGATCGCCACAAACTTAACGATTTGAGACTGATTAATTACGGCATGGGGCAGAGGGGCAAAGGAGCAAAGAGGCAAACGAAGAATAATTACTCCTAACTCCTAACTCCTCACTCCTAACTCCCCACTCCCAACTCCCACTCCCAAGACTAGAATTAGAATTGACGTGACGTTCCCTAGTAGCCAAAGTGTCAGACTCTCTGTCATTGCGCGATCGCTATCTTGCTTTAATCGATGAAATTGTCGAAACCACCCTCAAGGGCAAAATTAGCTCTGTGGAACAGGTGTATCAAATGCTGCTTAAAAACATAACTTCTGGGACAGGGGAAGTGTTTGAGCTAGTTTTGAGCGATCGCCTGAGTGCCCTCCAAAGTCAAGTAGATAGTGAAAAAGACGAACTTAAAAAAGCTAAAGCTACTCGCAGTTTGAGAGCCATTAAAACGATTCAAACTCAATGGCAACGCTGGCAAGAGCAAAACAAAGCCACAGAAGCGATCGCTTCTGCGGTAACAGAAATTACTACAGCTTCTGCTAACGAGCGGTTGGCCGCATTTGTCCGTGTTACTGACCCAAATCAGAAATATCCGCTAAATTTACCCCAATTACAGCAATTATCAAAATCATTACAGCAATTTGCCCAGGTAGATACTGATTTACAACAATTTTCCGAAGGTATTACCCGTGGTTTAGCATCTTGGCAACGCCTACAAGAAAATTTGCTCAGTTGGATGTACGAGCAAAAAGAATCTTTGGGATTTGGCGGTGTACCAGGTGAACGCGGCCCGTGGGCGAGTTGGGCTAAGCAACTTAATAGTGAATTACCCCAAGCACTGTTTCGCACCTTAGCGATGGAGGAATCTGCAATTCAATTTGCCGAACAACAGCGGGGTATCACCCTTAGAGATTGGGTGGAAATGGCATTAATTTTACAATATTTACAACGAGGCTTAATAAACTGGTTTGACCAACAAGCTTACGATGTTAAAGCAGGGCCAAAGTTGTCCATTTCCACTTTTTTGACCTTTGCAGTGATTTGGAGTCAGTTAGCAAGTGGTTTTCAAAGCATTGGTGCAGCATATAGCGATGCTTGTTCTCAAATTATGCTGCAAATTCTGCGAACCTTTGCCCAACGTTCATATTTTCCCCTTTACGGCGGGATTTTTGCCTCGTTTTCTGGCAGTTATCTCCGAAATGCCCTAGATTATTTGGATGAACCACTGCGTCCAGCAGAGAAAACCCAAGAAAAAGCGCGTATTTTGACACTTTTAGGTTATTCACAGCGTGCTTTGGGACAATATCAGCGCTCTTTGGACTTTCATCAACAGGCACTAGAGATATCTAGGAGTGCAGGCGATCGCCCCTGTGAAATTGCCAATCTCAACCACCTCAGCCGTACCTACGTACAACAGCAAAATTATGCCGAGGCAATTAACTATAGCCAACGAGCATTAATATTGAGTCGGCAAGCAGGCGATCGCACAGGAGAGGCAAACGCGCTGGTAAATTTAGGTTACAGCGAAGTCATGCAGGCTCAGCAACTGGAAAATCTAGAACCAGAAACCTACGAATCAGCAATTAATTATTTAGAACAAGGTTTAAAGTTGTCAGAAAAATTAGGCGATATTCCAAGTAAAGCCTTATGTATCAGCAGCTTAGGAATTGCTTATTTAGTAATTGGACAACATCAAACTGCAATTAAATATCTCGAAGATGCTTTCAAAATAGCGCAATTTTCTGGCGATCTGTATCTCCAAGGACGGAATTTAGCTTATTTAGCTGAAGCTTACTATCATCTGCAAAATGCCGAAAAAACCATTTACACAGGCAGCTTAGGAATGTATCTTTTGAACCAAATTGCTTCTCGTGAATGGCGTCAACCAGCAGGATTACTGACAATTTTACAGGGACAAATAGGAACAGAAACTTTCCAAAAGTTATTACAGCAACATCGTTCTAAAATGATTGCAGTTATTGGTGTAGATGGCTATGATTACATCCCGCAATTGTTGGAAGAATACAAACAAGATATGTAATGACGAACAATTCTACGAAACATCAGATTGGGTATTGGTTATGACACCTTCAAACTATCGCGTCGGTAGCGTTCATCTAGACATACACTTCGCTGTCGGCGAATGCTCTTTGGGATCGCTCCTCGTTGCCAAGAGCGATCGCGGGATTTGCGCCATTTTTCTAGGCGACGAACCAGACGCACTGATACGCAATTTGCAAGACCGATTTCCACGTGCCAATCTGATCCGCGGGGACGCGGAGTTTGAGCAGCTCGTCTCGAAAGTGGTGGGTTTTGTAGAAGCGCCAGCATTGGGGCTAGACTTGCCTCTTGATGTCCGCGGTACTGCCTTCCAGCAGCTCGTGTGGCAAGCGTTGCAGAAGATTCCACACGGCTCGACGGCCAGCTATACGGACATCGCCAAGTGCATCGGGTTGCCAAAATCGGTTCGGGCAGTTGCTCAGGCCTGCGCTGCAAATCCCCTAGCAGTAGTGATTCCTTGCCATCGTGTTGTGCGTCATGACGGCGCATTGTCAGGCTATCGATGGGGCGTCGAACGCAAACGCATTCTTCTGGAACGCGAGACACGGACATCAACGCAGCAGCCAGGACGGTAATAAGCTGTAAAACATCTAGTTTGCATGTTAAGGCTGACGGGGAGATGGGGAGATTGGGAGATGGGGAGAGGAATTGAGCAATTAAGCAACAATCCAAAATATGCAAGTTAAATGTGGAACAGCTTATCAGATTTGGTTGAAGACTTAGGCATCCATTAGGATGTTCGCATTACGAATTACGAATTAAATAAGCTAGTTGTTTTAACACTTTCACGACAGTATGTAAATCATTTCCACGATTAAGTGATAGCGTGTAGGATAATGCATATTTGGGTATACTTTGTTTGCTCAACTTAATAAATTGAAATTCTCGACCATTGGTGACAAAACCAAATACTGGTTTATCACTTTTAGGATTAGCAAACATATAAGCTAATGCTTGGGGAATTCCCAACTCTAAAGAATACTGCGATCGCTTGGCCTCAATCACAAGCACCCAGAATGGTGGATTAAACACCAATATATCAATGCGTCCTCGGATAATTGTGCCTTCATCTTCAGAAGAAATTTCCACTTCTTCCTCAGAAGCAATGTAAAAAGGTGGTTGATAAAAACCAGCCAGACCCAATAGTGGAGAAAGTATCACCATTTTAACTACAGGTTCTAAAATGGGATATCGAGATAGATGCTGATACTCGGCTTTGATTTCTTCGAGATTTTCTTTTTCTAACTCATTAAGTTCTGGCAAATTATCTTGCCACTCACGAAAGAAGTTTTCATCATCAGCACGTTGCAAATTAAATTGCTCAATCAGTTGATTGAAACTGACATCTTCTCTAACTCTAGGAGATTTTCGCCTCATGGTGGGAAATCGAATTCACGTCTGGTCTAATTAATTCCTTTTTTCACCAATTCTGGAATTTGAGAAGGCCGTTCAGCTACGGGAACTTCTACTTCTTTCAAAGCAGCCAATTTACTTTGGGCTGTGCCAAAATTTGCGTCTCGTCCGATAACTGTTGCTAAAGTCCCGGTTTGACGCCAACTTTTTCCAGGTGGTGCAAGTCTCCCTGCAATGTAGGCAATTACTGGTTTATCAATGGCCTCAGCAATGTACCGCGCCGCAGCTTCTTCACTACCACCACCGGGTTGCCCGACTAAAACGATCGCTTCTGTACTTTCATCTTCATCGAGAATTTGTAGCCATTGCAAAAACGAAGAACCAACGATCGCATCACTACCAATGCTGACACTAATCGACTGTCCCAAACCAGCTTTTGTTAATTCGTAGGCGACTTCGTAGGTAAGGGTACTGCTACGACTGACGATCCCCACTGGCCCTGGTGTATAAAATTCACTAGGCTGAGTTCCTAAGAGAATTTTTCCCGGCACAACGATCCCCGGACTATTTGGCCCGACTACCAAGGTTTCGCAAGCCTCGGCTTTGCGGAGTAATTGCACCATATCCAAAGGCGGCACTCCAGCAGTGATAATAATAATTTGGCGAATCTGAGATGCGATCGCTTCTAATGCCGCATCCAAAACATCGTAAGGATCTACACAGATGATTGTTGTATCAATTGCACCAAATTTTTCTACTACTTCCTCCACTAAGTCAAATACTGGCAGTTCGTACAGTTCCTGTCCACCGCATCCAGGATTAACACCAGCTACCAAATTGGTACCATAAGCTTTCATTTGAGCCACATGAGTGCTTGATATAAATTCACAAAAACCTTGAATTAAGACTTTACTCTCTGGTGTTAAGTTCATAAGAAATTATCCTAAATTTGGCAAGCCAATGAGTTGAGCCACTGACTAAAAAACGATGTACATTATTGTATTGATTCTGTTTTTGCTGAAATTTATTATTTTGACTGTTGGATTCCAAAATTCATTTCCGGCAGAATATAGTAATTCTAATAGAAATAAACAAAAACTATTCTGATTCCTGAATTCTTCCCAAATTACAAATTATTAGCGGCCAATGATTTATTGACGTTAGAGACCAAGCAGATTTCTCCGTATGTTCAATCCAAAATCCAAAATCTAAAATCTAAAATTGTCTGACTATTTCTTATTAGCAGTTGGTTTAGCAAGATGAACTGCAACTTCCACTGCCTCATCTAGATTTTCTACCACAACAAGGGCACTGCTGGTTTTTTTAAGTGTTGCTAAATATTTTTTAGCTGCATTCAACTCCGAACCAGCAAGGCGGACAACTAAGGATGGAAAATTCAAATCTGGCGGAATTTTACTACCATTAGAGCGTACAATTTTTAATTTGAGTTCGTTATTGTCGTGTTGTACAAATTTGGCGATGATTTGGGCTACTTCCTCAGCTTGAGGAATGCTACCCAGGAAGTTAATTAGTATAACTTCGATGCTTTTGTCAGCAGCTAAAATTTTCAAACCTGTTTCTAGGCGATCGCTAAATGTAGTTGGCGTAGTATCCGTCAGAAAAACATGGCGTAGATTCAAACAAACGCCTGGCTTACCGCCAGCATTAGCGACTAAATCCAAAGTTGCCATGACTGAACCAGTACCATTACCTAAAATACCGATTTTTCCGTGCATTTGCACACCATCCCAGTCGCCCAAAATACCGTTAATTTCAGTACTTGGATGACGACCGATGATTTTTGCTGCCATTTGTGCAAGATCTGGATGACGCTTAATTGCGCGTTCATTCACCCTGACTTTACCATTGAGAGCCATCACTTCACCATTAGGATTGACTGCCAAGGGGTTGATTTCGACTAAATCCAGGTCTTTTTGCACAAATAAGTGGTACATCTTTTGGACAACGTTGCTTACTGATTGCATCAACTTTCCCTGCAAACCCATTTTCAAAGCGAGTCGTCGGGCATAAAATGGTGAGAATTCTTGTTCAACGACGACATGGTGCATTTTTTCGCCAGCGGATTCCCAATCGATGTTTGCTTCTTTGCAACCTAAAAGTACTGGTCGGCAAACAGCGGTGTCTAAAACCACCGCCAGATAAAATTCCTGGTTGGCGTCGTATTGGGATTCTGCCAGCACAACTTCCGGCAACTCGCCCCATATGGGTAAACTAAAGATATTTTGGGCAGCGGCGATCGCATCGATAGTTGTTTCGGCAAATCTGACTCCACCTGCCTTTGCCCGTTCCGCTCCGTGTACTTGAGATTTCAGTACAATCGGAAAGCTAATTTTTAAACGTTTCAAATCTGTGGGATGGTCAATTCGTTGGGAAGGCAATACAGGAATGCCTATTTTTCCAAACCATTCTTTAACTTGGTACTCTAATAAATCCATTGATACACCTTGTATTGACATTTTCCAAGCTTTTGGTTAGTGCTGTCTGAATATTTGGCAGCACGCTTATTACATAATTAAGCTTTTGGCAGCTATAAAAACTTATTTTTCACGTATCAATTTTATCGAATTCAGCAAATGAGGCAAATTAATTTCTTGAGCCGCAATACGTAATTAACCTCCTCAGTAGACTTCCCAGCATAGAAGATAACTAGCATTCCTGTCAAAAACCTCTGACATCGCAACATTTCCTTAACCTGTGGATAATTTGGTCACAATTCTTTTGTAACTAGAATTTTGCTCTTCAGTAGCTGTTGTGAATTTAATTGTCACAAAATCAGGCAGTGAAAATCCTGAAAAATTCTATTATTCCCATTTTTCAGGAAAAATATATACCTGTGGATAGATTATCTAATTTTGCATCTAGCGGGTTGAAAATGTAGCCGTGCGAACAATCGCTACTATTTTAATTTTTGGTTAAAAGTCGGAATTTGTGTTAGAAAGTTGTTCGATTAGATTTTCAGGCTGTGGTTAGTTAAACTGTGCGTCTTTATTCAAAAAAACCAAACAGTTCATTTCATCTCCTTAAAGATAATCAAAACAATATAGAAGTTCAGCACGAAAGTTCTATGAAAGTAGCAGTGCAGCAAGAAGATTTACAGCTTTTAGCCAAAACTTTGCAAGAACAATTGCTTGTAGAAGTCCCATCAGCTGGAGTCTTTCAAGTTAAGTGTGCCGTCAATAAAGACGAGCTAATGATTTTAACACAACACCCATCAGGTGTAATATTTGATACTCAAGTAATTTTTGCAGCCATTGAGGACGCACTCCAGTCCTTAGCGACCTACAGAGAGCAACGAGTCCAATGTTTCCTCAGAGTTTTTGGCGAACAACTTCCTTATGCCAAATGTTTTCTAGCTCTCAAGCAAACGCCGACATGGGAAGACGGGGAGACGGGGATTTGGGGATCTGGGGGAATAAGGGGAGAGCGGGAAGATGAGGGAGATGAGGGAGTAGGGGGAGATAAGGAAGCAATATCCTTCTCATCTCCCTCATCCCCCTCATCTGCTCTGGCCTATTTTCCATCGCTGGATGAAACTGAAGATGAGGAAGTATTTGACCCATTTGCAGATGCACCGAATTTGCCGGCTTCTAAGCCAGCACGCCAAGTCAAACCCATTTTACTAAGTGTAGCTTTGGTGGGAATTGTGGTTTTAGGCGTTGCTGGTTATTTAGGGACTCGCCCTTGTGTGATGTCTGAGTGTAAAGAAATACAAGTTGCTGAGCAATTAAAAACACAATCCCCCCAATTGATGCGTCGTGCCAAGTCGGAAAAAGAATTACTAGCATTGCAGCAGCGACTGACGACGGCTAGCGCAGCCTTGAGTGCAATTCCTAGTTGGTCACCCCGTTACCAGGTGTCAGAAGAACTCAAAGCAAGTTTGTCTGGACGATCAGAAAAAATCGACCAGGTGGTTAAGGCTTTGCAGACAGCATCTTTGGCGGCAGAAAAAATTAAAACTCCCGCACGTAGTTTAGAAGAAATACAAGCTAGACAACATTTATGGCGACAGGCGATCGCACCACTAGAGGCCATAACTCCCAATAGTGAACTCTATCCATTAGTGCAAGCAAAATTATTTAGCTATCGTATCAGTTTGCACGCTGTCAATCAGCAGATGCTAACTGAAGAAAAATGGCTGAAAAAACTAGCAGCAGCCAAAGATGTAGCGAATACAGCCGAAAATCGCCAAGCTACTGCTAAATCTTTGAAGGACTGGCAAAAAGTCCAGTCTAACTGGCAGGTAGTCATTAATGCTTTGAGGGTGATTCCCCAGAATAGCCCTGCATATGAAGAAGCCCAAAAGTTGTTGGTAGATTATAAACCTAAGTTAGTAGTAGCACGCGATCGCGCTACTAAAGAACAATTAGCTGCTAGAACTTACCAACAAGCCGTTAGCACTGCCAACCAAGCTAAAGTCTATCAGCAACAAAACCAATGGCAAGTAGCAGCAACATACTGGGATCGGGCTTTGGAAACTGCAAAAAAAGTTTCCCAAGATAGCTTGTACTACACTCAAGCTCAGTCTCTCATCGAACCCTACTCAACAGCTCTCAAACAAGCACAAGAAAAACTTCAAGTTGTTAGTGGTTTGCAACAAACCCGCACTGACTTAGAGAAAACCTGTATTAATGGAATTCGGATTTGCACTTTTAGCATGGACAATGCAGGAATTATTGTCAGGTTAACCCCTGAGTATGACCAATTAAGACAAAATAGTTTGGCTAATCCTGCTTCTGAGAACTCGGATAATGCTGTTGACCTTGCCAATCACTTACAAATCTTACAGGAAGCCCTAGCTGCAATTAGTGACAACGCCAATTTATCCCTGTTTCTTTATGATTCCCAAGGTCAAGTAATTTATACGCGGACACTGGGAGGGTAGGAAAGGCAGGGGAGGCAGGGGAGGCAGGGGAGAGAGGGAGCAATGCGATTTTGTTAAACCTATTTGTTTACCTCCTAGTGAAACTCGAATTTATTCTGACTCCTGAATTCTGAATTCTGAATTCTGACTCCTTACTCCTGAATTCTCTTTTCATAAATCAATTTTCATTGTGAAAGAGATTCCGCCAACTCGGTTGATTGTCTCGCTACCGGGGACGACTTGAAAACCTAATCTTTTATATAAAGCCAAGGCGGGATTTGTCGCTCTAGTGCTGAGGGATACTGATGGGTATGATGTTTTGGCTGCTGCTAATAAATGCTTGAGTAGCTGTGTTCCTATGCCTTGATTGCGATGGTCAGGAAGAATTGCTATTGCTAATTCAGGAGTGCGATCGCTAATATAACCATATCCTTTATTTTCACCTGTCAATAAACGCAGCCATGCTGCTCCGACTGGCTGATTACTACTTCCCAAAATAGCAACAAAGCCACTATCATCTTTACATCCCCAATTTTTTACATATTTTGCTAAATCAGGATGATTCATTGCATCCTGCACTGTAAAATTACCTTCGTTTCCCAAATGCGCTGCTTCGTAAAGCATTTGCCACAGAAAAGGCTCGTCTTTTTCTGTGAGTGGACAAATAGAATAATTCATAACCTCCGATAATACTAAGTTGCCAAAGTTAATTTTATTGACAATCAAAGCACCTACATAATACCAATTTGAACAATGATGACGATCCTAACAACTTGCCCTGTAAATCTTTCAAAATCCAAAATCAGAAATGGTATGAGCGCTGACGAAGTAAATAATACTATCTCAGCCAATTTGGTATAAATCCTGCCCTAAAACCCGCTTTTGTCAACGTTAAAATAATTTACTTAGTGGAGCCGATAAACCATCAAGGCTGACGAGATTTTTCTGCTGCTGATATTCTCTAACTCCCTGTTCGCCTTTTTTACTAGCCCAGGTTACTAGAGTTTGGCGTTGACCTCGATATTCATAGAGTGGTACGCCAAAACCACAGGAGGTCTGTACTTCTTGGATATCGGCGACGATAATTTGACGAGTTCCAGGTATTTCTGGAAATAGATAGTACAGTGAGTTCCAGTCAGGAGAAGTCGGTAAAATCGTATTTCCTTGACCATAAAGACGCAGGATACAAGCAGGTTCCTCAAAAGCGCAAAACATGAAAGTAATTCGCCCATTTTCTTGTAAATGGGCGGAAGTTTCGTTACTACTGCCTGTAAGATCTATATAACCCACTCGATTGGGAGAAAGGATGCGAAAGCAATCCAAACCTTTAGGAGACAGGTTAATATGACCTGTGGAACTCAAGGGTGCAGAGCCAACAAAAAAAAGGTGTTGGGCAGCAATGAAGCCTTGCAGTTCCTCAGTGATACAGTCAAAAAATTTAGCCATAGACTGTCTGATTTGTATTAGCAGATTTCCCTTCTTTTCAGCCTATGTCCAAGCTAAGAATCTAGCAAGGCCTATTTGCCAATGTCTCATGAGAAGGGAGTGGGGAGTGGGGAGATGGGGAGGTGGGGAGGTGGGGAGGGGGGGAGGTGGGGAGATGGGGAGAAGTATTATTATCTTATGTAACGACTAGCCATTTGTAGGGCGTCAGCAATATCGACATCACCATCGCCGTCAGCATCTAAGAAGGAACTTAGTACGGGATTTCCGCCAGCTTGGGGATTTTGAGCATTTGCGCCTGATTGTAAAAAATTCAGTACCAGAGGTACTGCTAAAGGCAGCAATTGTTGAATCATACCAGGATCTAACCCTGTGCGCTGGGCAGCAATTTCAGCTACTTGCTGTTGTATACCAGGAGAAAATAGCGAATCGACTGCTTGGGGGTTAGGAGAAGTACCAGCATATTGATTGACTAGAGTTTGTGCAGCTTCATTACCATCTGTGGCTTGCTTGTTTTGTAAAGCCGAACGAACTTGACTACCCACAATTGACAAAACTGATTGGATGGTGGATGGATCTGCACCAGTGCGATCGCTCAGTTGATTTACAGTGTTAATGATACTTCCTAGTTGACCTAAGCTGCCCTGTTGATTGGGATTAGTAACAGCACCGAGTATTTGATCGAAAAGTCCCATAAGTTTCTTTTTTCCTTTGTTCTCAAAAAATAGAAACGTACCAGTGCTACGTCTCTAATGTCAATTATGATCAAAAAATCAACTTTCAAATACTAGTACCGCTCATAAAAATCTAAACAAAGCTACCCAAAGATACTATTTGCTAGACATGTATGTTTTTATATTAAGCCCTGGCAAATAGCGGCTACACAGGCAAAGTCAGCCTCCTGGGACTAACAGAAAATTTTGAGCCTCAGAAGGTCAACTTTGAGCCTCAGAAGGTCAACTTTGAGCCTCAGAAGGTCAACTTTAAGCCTCAGAAGGTCAACTTTGAGCCTCAGAAGGTCAACTTTGAGCCTCAGAAGGTCAACTTTGAACCTCAGAAGGTCAACTTTGAACCTCAGAAGGTCAACGTTGAGCCTCAGAAGGTCAACTTTGAGCCTCAGAAGGTCAACTTTGAGCCTCAGAAGGTCAACTTTGAACCTCAGAAGGTCAACTTTGAACCTCAGAAGGTCAACTTTGAGCTTCAGAAGGTTAACTTTGAGCCTCAGAAGGTCAACTTTGAACCTCAGAAGGTCAAAAGTCTATTTCCCTGACATCCCGTAATACTGCATCAATGAGGCTAGGTCGGATATAAATTCCATTGCTGCGTAACTGCTCAATGTATGGTCTAATCTCGACAATCAAGCCTGCATTTTTCGCCTTGCGTAAAATGCCAAGAGTACCTATCCTGCGAATTCCTAAGCGTTCTGCAACCCGTCGTGCTTGAGCATCATCCAAAAGTACCGTACTATCTGGAGTGGACTGAGCCAAGGCAATAGCTTCAGCCTCTCCACGATCGACTAGGATTGATAATGGTTCTAATACAAGGATTTCAGGAGCTTGAATTTCTAACCAAGTTAATTGACTGACAGCTTGTGAACCGGGTAAACCTACACCTTGGACTGTTACTTCATCCCATACGGCTGGGGGAATTAATATCCGCTGATATAGTTGGGGTAGAAGTTGTAGTTGCGTGATAATTGACAAGGAGATGAGGGGGCTGCTATCGGCAACAATCACAGAGTTAATCATCGCGCAATTCGTCGGCGATTTGGTCATCATCTAGGTTGATAACGGGAATTTGCAACCGTCCTAGTTCATACATGAATTGAGGTTTGTTCATGCTGCAAAAGGCGGCGGCTTTACCAAGTGATAGTCGGCGTAGTTCAAATAGTTTAACTGCGAGCAAAAATGTGAGTTCTGCTTCCAATGCTTGGGGTGATTTGCCGGAGGTAATAAGTAAGTCATCCGGATAATGAAGAGATAGGATGTGCATGGTCGCCTGTTGCTTAGGGAGTTGTAAAATTAATTCTAGTTTGAAAGATGTTGTCAGGTTGCAGGATGACTTTTAACTTTTGATTTGCTTACTACCCTGGTAAAAAATACTGAAACTATTAAGATCGGAAGCATGTGCCTACTTCATACCCACTAATTTTTGCCAGCCATGCCTCTGTCACGCATCGTAACGCTGATTGTTGGTCTAATCGTCATTTTAGGACTAGCTTTATGGCTAATTGATTCGCTATCACGGCTTTACTGGCAATTGTCTTATTCGCCGTTGCTGGGCAATTTGCTGCTATTGCTGCTGATTGTGCTGATTGGAGCCTTGGTTGCGGCTTTTGTTTATTATGTGTTAATGCTTCAGAAGGGGGAGTTGCGATCGCGCCGCACTCGTTCTCGTGTAACTCCAGCGCAAATTCCCGCTGGCAAATCAGATGCGGCTTCTACGACTTTACAAGCTGTGCGCCAACAGGTAGCCCAAATTCAAGATGAAGTCGCACGCCAAGCTTTATTAAGTCGATCGCGGGAAATTGAAGCCAACTTAGCACGGGGTGAAATTCAAGTGGTGGTATTTGGTACTGGGAGTGCTGGCAAAACTTCCCTGGTAAATGCCATCATGGGACGCATGGTTGGCCAGGTAGATGCACCGATGGGTACAACCCAAGTCGGGGAAACTTATTGTCTGCGGTTGAAGGGATTAGAACGCAAGATTTTAATTACGGATACGCCAGGGATTTTAGAAGCAGGTGTGGCGGGGACGGAACGCGAACAAATGGCGCGAGAACTAGCAACGGCAGCAGATTTACTGTTGTTTGTGGTGGATAATGATTTACGACGCTCCGAGTATGAGCCACTACGAGGATTAGCAGAAATTGGGAAGCGATCGCTCCTAGTTCTCAACAAAACTGATTTATATACAGATGAAGATAAAGAAGCCATCCTCGCTAGGTTGCGTCAGCGGGTGCGGGGATTTATTGCTATTAATGATGTAGTGGCGATCGCTGCGAATCCCCAATCTGCACAACTGGAAACTGGTGAACCCTTCCAGCCAGAACCAGATATTGTTCCTTTGCTGCGACGCATGGCTGCTGTTTTACGCGCCGAAGGTGAAGATTTGGTGGCAGATAACATTCTTTTACAATCTCTCCGATTGGGAGACGAGGCGCGAAAACTCATTGATGGCCAACGCCGCCGCCAAGCTGACAAAATTGTAGAACGCTTTCAATGGATTGGTGCTGGTGTAGTTTCAGTTACGCCTATACCAGTAGTAGATTTATTAGCAACCGCCGCCGTTAATGCTCAAATGGTCGTAGAAATTGGTCGAGTCTACGGCTGTGAATTGAATATGGAAAGGGGACGAGAATTAGCCCTTTCTTTAGCAAAAACCATCGCCAGTTTAGGCATTGTCAAAGGAGCAATTCAATTATTATCTACAGCTTTGCAACTCAATGTTGCTACCTTTATTATTGGGAGAGCAATTCAAGGTGTCACCGCAGCTTATTTAACACGAATTGCTGGTAAAAGCTTTATTGAATATTTTCGTCATGACCAAGATTGGGGTGATGGTGGCATGACAGAAGTTGTCCAGCGACAATTTCAAATTAATCGCAGAGATGAATTTATTAAGGCTTTTATTCAAGAAGCGATCGCCAGAGTAGTGAAGCCATTACAAGATAAATCTGAAGTAGTTGAACAAGATGAATCAGCCGAGAGTTAAACAATAAGTTTTCTAAATCCTGACCTTTTTGATTATGAATTTTGACATATCGCCGCCAATAAATAATCATTTAATTTCCCATAATGCCAGCCAAAGATATCTTTCATAATGCTGTAAAATATGCCCTCGAAAAGGATGGATGGTTAATTACAGAAGACCCTTTATATTTAGATTATGGTGGGGTTGAAATGTATATTGACCTTGGTGCCGAGAAGCTAATTGCGGCTGAACGAGATGGCAACAAAATAGCCGTTGAAATTAAAAGTTTTATTAGTAGTTCAACAATTTCGGAATTCCATACCGCACTAGGACAGTTTATTAACTATCGTACTGCTTTGAGCCAAAAAGAACCAGAACGACAATTATATTTAGCAGTGCCAGCCATAACTTATGAAACATTTTTTAAACTAGAGTTAGTTAAAATAGTCATCCAATTGCAAAACATGAAACTGCTGATTTACGACCCGGAACTGGAGGTGATTGAACAGTGGATAAGTTAGAAGAATATCGAAATTTAGTCAAAAAACTGATTATAGATTATGCCAACAGTGGGACAAGTAAGGGTGATGTGGAAAGACAAGTTATTTTTGATATTGACCATGACCACTACCAGTTAGTTAATGTTGGTTGGGACAATCGTCGTCGGGTATATGGATGCGTTTTGCATTTTGACATCAAAGATGGCAAGATTTGGCTTCAGTATAATGGTACAGAAATTGATTTTGCCACAGAGCTAGTTAAACTGGGAGTGCCAAACCAGGATATTGTCATTGGATTTCATTCAATTTGGATGCGATCGCTTACGGAATATGCTACTGGCTGAAATAAATTGCTCAATTTATAAAATTAAATGATTAGTATCTTTGCCTGTTTCTGGAAGTGTAATTAGCCTTTTCTGGGGCGATCGCGCATCAATTACAAACTAGGCTACATTGTTAAACTCAGTTATGAAAATCTGATTGTAAAGGCTAGCGATCGCTAAGACTTACTTATATACGTTTAAATATGTCTTATTTATGATATATTAATCACCAGCAATTAAAAAAACGCTGATTTCAAAGTCACTCTCTATTTTAAAATCCTCAAATATTTGAACTAATAATGAAAACAAAGCCAAAAGCAAATAAACCAATAGCCAGTCTATCTTTAGACTTAGACAATATTTGGTCTTATCTGAAAAATCAAGGCGCTCCGGGTTGGGAGAGTTACCCCTCTTACTTGGATATTGCAGTACCGCGTTTTTTAGAAATTCTCCAGCAATGGAATTTGACAATCACAGTATTCATTGTCGGTCAAGATGCAGCCCTAGAAAAGAATCATAAAGCAATACAGGCGATCGCCAACGCCGGTCACGAAATTGGCAATCACTCATTCAACCACGATCCCTGGCTACATCTGTATTCCGAAAATCAAATTGAAGAAGAAGTAGCGCTGGCTGAAGAACATATCAAGCGCGTCACTTATCAACATCCTGTAGGCTTCCGGGGGCCTGGATACAGTTTTTCCCCAGCAGTATTGAAAGTCTTAGCGCGACGCGGGTACGAATATGATGCTTCAACTTTTCCCACAATTTTGGGGCCAATAGCACGAGCTTATTATTTGATGACCTGTAAACTGAGTAAGGAAGAACGCAAAAAACGGGAAGCTTTGTTTGGCAGTTTCAAAGACGGTTTGCAGCCTCTAAAACCTTACCAGTGGAATATGGGTAAGGATAAATTGACTGAAATTCCTGTTACCACTATGCCAATTTTTAAGGTACCAATTCACTTCAGCTACATCATGTATCTGACTAGATTTTCTAGCGATTTGGCATTATTTTACTTGAGAATTGCCTTGTGGCTATGTAAACTTACACGCACCCAACCTTCTTTGCTACTCCATCCCACAGACTTTTTAAGTCAAGAAGATGTGCCAGAGTTATCATTTTTTCCTGGGATGAATGTCCCCACCTACAAAAAGTTAGCAGTGGTGAATAAAAGTTTAGAACTTATATCGAGTCAGTTCAATGTTTTGACTGTTGGACAACACGCCAAGTCCGTGGCTGTTGTTCGTCAACTACCTGTACTAGTACCTCAAAAAAGGTAAAAATACGAATCTATTACCAATTACAAGAAGCAAACAAATTAGCGACAATCTCAACTAGTTCTTCTGGAAAGACTGGTTTAGATACATGGGTGTGAAAGCCAGCTTCCAAAGCGCGAATACGACTCTCGGGATCGCCATAGGCAGTTAAGGCAATAGCTAGGACTTGTCCACCCATATCTGGCTTGAGCGCACGTATTTTTCGGATTAAAGTGTAGCCATCTTCGTCAGGCATACCTATATCAGAAATTAAGATATCAGGTTGCAATTGCGGTAACACTTCCAGTGCTGCGGCGGCTGATGCAACTGCTACGATGGTGGCTCCATCCGCTTCTAACACTGTAGTCAGAAAAAAGCGAATATCATCATCATCTTCAACTACGAGAATATTTAAGTTATCGAGAGCCAGAGAAGGTTGCATAACAAATGACCGAAGAATTAGTAATTCGTAATTCGTAATTCGTAATTCGTAATTAATTAGAAAATTAGCTATTAATTAATAATTAAATAATTCTGGGTACAGAGCAACTAGCTTCAGTTATGAAAATTTCAGAGCATCAGATTTATCAGGAATTTCACTGAACCAGTAAGACAGTAAATATAACTAATATATACATAGATCTTATTAGGATGCTGAATATGTCAGATCTACCGCTTCAGTGCAAAAATTTGAAAGAACAAGTCGAGTCTATCTTACAACTTTTACAGCAAGAACCAACGCTACGTTCTGAAGATATTACATTTGTACAAACTTCTTTAAATAAGGCGATTTCTCCCAAATTTGAGATTGTGTTTGCTGGTGCATTTAGTGCGGGAAAATCAATGCTCATCAATGCACTCTTGGAGAGAGAATTACTCTACAGTGCAGAGGGACATGCCACAGGTACAGAATGCAAAATCGAGTATGCAGAGCTAGAGAAAGAATGCGTTGTTTTAACCTTTTTAAGTGAAGTAGAAATTCGGGAACAAGCAGTTTTTTTGTGTCAGCAACTAGGATTTAAAACAGTAGCTAATATCAACCAAGCTGATGTAATTAACTTGCTACATCAAGGTTGCGAAGCTATTATTCACCAAGAAGGCGGTGAGAGTAAATCAGAACGTGCAAAACAGGCGAAGGCATTAATCTTGCTGCTAGAAGGATATATGGCAAACCGCGATCGCATCTACACTGTTAATAATGCTACATATTCAATGGAGCAATTTAACTTTTCTAACCTCAAGGAAGCTGCTGGATATGCGCGTCGTGGTAGTAATAGCGCGGTATTGAAACGGATAGAATATTACTGCAACCATCCTTTACTACAAGATGGAAATGTAATCATCGATACGCCGGGTATCGATGCGCCAGTGGAGAAAGATGCACAGCTAACTTATGCGAAAATTCAACATCCCGATACTTCAGCGGTGGTATGTGTGCTAAAACCTGCTTCAGCTGGTGACATGACAAAAGAAGAAACAGAACTTTTGGAATTAATGCGAAAGAATGCGGGAGTACGCGATCGCGTTTTCTATGTCTTCAACCGAATTGATGAGACTTGGTACAATACTCAGCTACGCCAACGATTAGATGATTTAATTAGCGGGCAGTTTCGGGATACAAGTAGAGTTTATAAAACTAGTGGATTACTAGGATTTTATGGCAGTCAGATTAAACAAACAAGTCCAAAGGATAGATTTGGTTTAGATTCTTTGTTTACGGAAAGCGTCAAAAGTTTGAATGGTAAGGAAGAAACACCACAATTTATCTATGCATTTAACAACTATTGTGTAAATTCAGGGAAGCTATCTTCCACCAAATTTCGTGTCTCTGTTAACGGTTATGAAACGCCGAATCAAAATTATGTGCGGATTTTGGGAGATTGGGGAAATGAACTCACAGAACAGCTAATTGAAGATAGTGGCATTGAGGAATTTCGCACGGCGATTACTCGCTATCTGACTGAAGAAAAACGTCCCCAGTTATTTAAGAATCTTGCTGATGACTTGGAAGATATTTGTATTAAATTGAAAAAACATTATCAGAGTGTACAACGCGATTTGGATAGTCAGCCCCAAGAAATTGAAACGATGAAGGCGCAAGAGTTGCACCGTCTAAATCAGCAACTCCAGCAACTTGGTAAAGACTTTAGCGAGCAAATCGTAGAAGAAGTTAACCATATAATTAATAATTCTTGTGATGCTTTTGAAGCAGATTTTAAGCAATTGCAATCACGAATGATTCGCCGTCTAGATGAATTGCTAGATACTTTTTCTGTAGCTTATGCTTATCGACGTGCAACCATCAGCCATCCTCGCAATGCTACCGCACCTTTAATTGCTATTTTAGTAGAAGCATTTTATTACTTAGCAAATCAACTAGAAGATATTCTGATCGAATCTTCTCAGCAAGTAACCGCTAATTTTTTCCAAAGGTTAACTGAAAAAATTCGCAAGTCAGAATATTATCGCCAGTTGTATCGTTTGTTAGATAATGATGGCGGAATTGAACAAGGGATAAAGGCTGTCGAAAAACTAGTTACTCAAGCATTAGTGAGTTCAGCTAGCGTAGAGTGCGATCGCTTTGTGCGAGAAAGTCCGAGATTTTACGATGAAGGCACTTTTTCCATATATCAATTTCGCCAAACTCTATTACAAACTTCTCAAGGTTACGATGCTGAAAGTATCGTAGAAGCAGAACCAGCAATTAGGCAGTTATTGAAGTTAGATTTTGAACCAAAAGTTTCTCAAACTATTCGTAAATCTTTCCGTCAAACCATTAATCAAACACTGAAAACTCAGTTGTTACCAATGGCAGATCGACAAGCAGATGATATTTTGCAGCAGTACCCACAGGCGCGTGCTTATTTAGAGAAAACATTGGAACAAGAAGCTGAAGAAAAAATTGCGAATAATCGGCGATTATTGAGTGTTGTTGAAGAAAATATTGCCGCATATAATTCAGCAGCTTCTAGTATTAATATTTGTTTACAGGCGATGCAATTATCTGACAATCTTTTGCCTGTAATTGGTAATACCGATCCTACATAGCAATCCAGTTTAATTTTTGAAGAAGATTACGAAAAAATACGTAGGGGGAAATATGTATAACAGTTTAAATGTATTTCAATTTCCCCCTACTTTATCTTTGATTTATAAATATTATATTTCCTTAAATTTATTAATAGAAAGTTGAATTTAAACCTTTTTTAGGGGAGTATTGGATACACAGGTCAAAAGATACTTTGTTTATGAACTTAAATTTAGAGGCATCCTGCAAAACAACTGAATCAAACAACAACTGGTATAAAGCCGATCGTTCATCAATGGGTTTCAGCTATCAAGCCGCAGTGAATGCACTAGGACAAAAAGCACTTTCAGGAATTGAATTGTCCTATTTATTCCAAGATACAGTTATTTTAGTAGCTCAAATACTCGACATCAAATACACTCGAATTTGGCAAGTACTTTCAGATAGTAATTCTTTACGTAAAGTAGCTAGCATTGGGGAGAAACCGTTAGAAACAGACTCTACTGAGATTAATATCACAACTAATCAGCAAGTACAAAAATTGTTGGAGAATACTCAGCCAATTATTCAGATCAACACGCCCTATTCTCAGATAAATGATTTAACTATTCCTTCTCCTCCAGATAGCGTTGCTGGTTTGAGTGTGCTAATTCCTGGTGCGACTAAACCTTTAGGTTTCCTAGAAGTATATGCTACCGAGGCGAGGAATTTTTCTCCAGACGATATTCATTTTTTACAATCTGTAACCCATATCTTAGCAACAGCCATTGAACGCAAGCGCTCAGAAGCGTTAATGTACACTCAAAGCCAAATTTTAGAACAGGTTACATTTGGAGTTAACCTATATGAAATCTTTAATAACCTTTGTATTTTGCTAGAGCAACAATTACCAGGGGCGTATTGCTCAATTTTACTTGTAGATCGAGAAAATCAAAAACTGCGAGCAGGAGCAGCACCAACTTTGCCGCAAGAATATGCGAAGGGTGTTGATGGTTTGATGATTGGTGAATGTTGTGGTTCTTGTGGTACTGCTGCTTATAGAGGAAATTCAGTATTTGTTACTGATATTGCCACTGATATTTTATGGGCTGATTTTCGAGATTTTGCTTTGAGTTACAATATTAGAGCTTGTTGGTCATCACCTTTTACTTCACAAATCGGTGAAGTTTTAGGAACATTTGCCATATCTCATAAATTTCCCTGTCATCCGACTCCACATCATCTAGAAATTCTCAAAACAGCCACTCATATTGCCAGTATTGCTACAGAAACCGTTAGATCCGCAGAAGCTTTGCAAAAGGCTAACAACGAGTTAGAACGAAAAGTTGCAGAACGAACAGGTGAATTAAGAAAGGCTTTGGTTGACTTACAAGAGACACAAGCTCAACTGGTTCACAGTGAAAAAATGTCGAGTTTAGGACAAATGGTAGCAGGGGTTGCCCATGAAATTAACAATCCCATTAGTTTTATTGCTGGTAATCTCGAATATGCAAATCAGTATATCAATGATTTACTAGATTTAATTGCAGTTTATCAAGAGCAATATCCCCAGTTAAATCCCAGCGTAGCAGCCAAAATAAAAGCTATCGATCTAGACTACTTGTGTGACGATCTACCTAAATTAATGACATCTATGAGAGTGGGTAGTGAGCGAATTACAGAAATTGTTCTAGGCTTACGAAACTTCTCACGACTAGATGAAGCCAAAACGAAGCCTGTAGATATTCATGAAGGCATAGATAATACATTAATGATTCTGAATCATCAGTTGACACTACCCAATAAATTATCTCCGATCCAAATAGTTAAGGAGTATGGTCAACTACCCAAGGTTAATTGTTATGTTAACCAATTAAATCAGGTTTTTATGAATATTCTCAATAACGCAATTTATGCCTTCAAGGAGAATAATCTGCAACATTGGCAAGCGGAAAATCAGATGCCAATTATTCAAATTAAGACTTCACTTACCAATGAAAAAACGGTTTTGATTAGTATCAAAGATAATGCTTCTGGGATAAATTCAGAGGTTCAGGAACACATCTTCGATCCTTTCTTCACTACTAAACCTGTTGGTCAAGGAACTGGTTTAGGGCTATCAATCAGTTATCAGATTGTTGTCGAAAAGCATCGGGGCAAACTCAGTTGTATTTCTGCATTAGGTAAGGGAACTGAATTTCAAATTGAAATTCCTATTCAGGTTCTAAATAGTCAGCAATAAGTTCGATATTTGATTCTACAGGAATGTTATTTGATTTTTGAAAATTGAAAGGCTTAGATTCCTGACTTATTCAATAAGTCAGGAATCTTGTTGTTGAGAAATGATTTACGCTTGCTATAACTTGCGTATTAGGAAAACAGTCTCTAGTCCCCACTTAATGGTTATGACTATCAAACGTCGGCAATTTCTCACAACTGGACTCGCTACCTTAGCCACCCAAATACCACCGTTTACCGCTCAAGGTAAGCCATCCTCAAACACCGTCGTCAAGCCACCACGTTTACAAGTGGGTGATACCGTAGGATTAATCGCCCCTGCGGGTATCGTTGACGCCCAAGACATCGAAGCAGCCCAGAAATCTATTTTACAATTGGGGTTAAAAGTCAAGCTAGGGAAGCATATTTTAGATCGTTACGGTTATTTAGCGGGTAGAGATAGCGATCGCGCCGATGATGTAAACTCGATGTTTAGCGATCGCTCCATTAAAGCAATAATTGCCATGCGTGGTGGTTGGGGCTGTAATCGCATTTTACCCCTACTAAACTATTCACTGATTCGCTCCCACCCCAAAATCCTCATCGGGTACAGCGATATTACTACTTTATTATTGGCAATTAATGCCCGTAGTCGAGTGATTACTTTTCACGGGCCAGTTGCCACGTCTACCTGGAATCAGTTTACAGTGGATTACTTCAAGCGCATCCTATTTAATGGTGAAGCCGTCGCCATGCAAAATTCCAACAATAACGAAGTGCGTGTGGAAATCATAGCACCGGGAAAAGCTAGGGGTAAACTTATCGGTGGAAACTTATCAGTATTGTCAGCGATGGTAGGTTCACCTTATCTACCTTCTTGGAATAAAAGTATCTTATTTGTGGAAGAAATTGGTGAGGATGTTTACCGTGTAGATAGGATGTTAACCCAGTTAAAAACTGCTGGGATACTGAACCAAATTGCTGGCTTTATCTTTGGACAATGTACTAATTGTAAACCTGGGGATGAACCATCATTTACTTTAATTCAAGTATTGCAAGACCACATACTTCCTTTAGGAATTCCTGCTTGGTACGGTTCAATGATTGGTCATATTAAAGATAAATTTACCTTGCCAATTGGTGTAGAAGTAGAAATAGATGCCAATGTTGGAAGAATACGCATGTTAGAATCGGCTGTCAATACAAATAGCGAATTGTTTTGACATTAGGGGCGATCGCTCTTTGAATCATGAGAGAATATATTGAAGAAGAATTCAGAAGTCAGAATTCAGGAGTCAGAATTAAGACGCTCTCTACGAGACGCTAAAAGCGAACGCGGACTAGCTTTCCGCGTCGCTATCAGTCGGGGATTCAGACCCGCGACTGATTGAAGACCACCAGATCTACAATTTGCTGGGGGTGCGAAAACGCCGGTTATTGAGACGCTCCTGCGTCGCTAACGCTGCGCTATCCGCCAGTCGTACAAAAAACATTGCTGAATTCTGACTCCTGACTACTGAATTCTGTTCGGTAAAAATTCAGAGAAGCTGATGATGAAGCGAGAATTTAATGTAATTATTGAACGAGATGCAGATGGCTACTTTGTTGCTTCCGTTCCAAATCTTCCTGGGTGTCATACGCAAGCCAAAACTTTAGATGATTTGATCGAACGGATTCGAGAAGCGATTGAACTTTGTTTAGAATTTGAGAAAGAACAGCAGGATTCACTGGACTTTGTTGGTATTCAGCGAGTTGCAGTTGAGATATGAGCCAATTCCCAGCTGTCACCGGACACGAAGTTATTGCAGCTCTTAGCAAAGTCGGGTTTGAAGTTGCGAGGGTACGTGGAAGCCACCATATTATGATACATACTGATGGGCGTAGGACAGTAGTTCCTGTACATTCAGGTGAAACAATTGGTCGTGGTTTACTAGCACAAATACTACGCGATTGCCAAATAAGTCGTGAAGATTTTAGAGAATTGGTAAGGATTCAGGTCAAGAGGTATTGACAAATGTGACATCTGAGGCGGAATATCACAATTATGGGAAAAGACCTGCTTCTGAAATTAGAGCGTGAAACCCTTCTCCAGTTAGC
>NZ_JACJRQ010000046.1 GCF_014697355.1 Nostoc calcicola FACHB-3891
ATTAATGCTAGCTATTATCATTAAGTGTCTTAACTTTTGAATCAAACTTAGTTTTTATGTACTACTCTGTCAGCTTTTTGTTGGTGTGTGACAGTTAGGGTGCGGAATGTGGGATTTATGTTTAATTAAACTAGAAATTGCAATGAGCAATTCCTCTGGCGCCACAGGTTTAACGATGTGCTGTTGAAACCCTGCGTTGAATGCTTGTTGCTGATTGATTTCACCTGCATAAGCAGTCAGAGCGATCGCGGGAATTTTTTCTCTCCCTGCTTGTGCCTCGAAAGCCCGGATTTGTTCTATCAGCATGTAGCCGTTCATTTCTGGCATTCCAATGTCGCTGAGTAAGATATCTGGTTTTGATTGTGCTAAAGTCTGTAATGCTTCACCTGCTGATGCAGCTGCAATCACTGTGGCTCCAAACTCTTCAAGGACAAAGCTGAAAAAGTCGCGGCTATCGGCGTTGTCATCTACAATCAAGACTTCTACACCCATCAAGGGAGAAAAGCCAGAAGCGGCTGTTGCAGAATCAGGGTTGATATCATCTTTGATTAATGCACTGTCTTTGATTAATGGTAATCTCACTGTGAAGCTAGTTCCTTGGTTCTCGCCGGGACTTTGCACCCAAATGGTACCGCCGTGCATTTCCACTAGGTGACGGGCGATCGCTAAACCTAATCCCAAGCCACCAAATTTTCTGGTTGTTGTATTGTCGCCCTGACAAAAATAGTCAAATACATGGGGCAAAAAGTCTGATTTAATGCCCTTACCTGTGTCGCTGACGGTAATTTGGGCGTGGGCGTCGATGCACTCCAATTGCACATTTACCTGTCCGCCTGTGGCTGTGAATTTCACGGCATTGGATAATAAATTCCAGACGATTTGCTGTAAGCGAGCTGAATCGCCCAGAACTTTACCAACTCTCGAATCGAGGATTGTTTCTATCTGAATGGTTTTTGCCTCTGCTGCTAAACGCACTGTTTCCATTGCTGCTTCAATGGTGGATGGCAAATCCACTGCTGCCATGTTGAGGTTGAGTTTACCTTGGAGGATGCGAGAAACATCGAGCAAGTCTTCGATGAGTTGAGCTTGTAATTTGGCGTTGCGTTCAATGGTTTCTAAGGCTTTTTTCAGGGCTGTTTCATTAAATTTACGGCTCTGCAAGAGTTTTGCCCAACCGAGAATCGGATTTAGGGGCGATCGCAATTCATGGGAAAGCACCGCTAAAAACTCGTCTTTGATGCGGTTGGCGGCTTCAGCTTCGGCGCGGGCTAATTTTTCTCGTTGCAAAAGGCGATCGCGTTCTGATTCGGTGCGTTTGCGATCGGTGATGTCGGTTAACATGGCGATCGCACCTAAAAATTCATGCTGTTCATTAAAAATCGCTCTAGCAGAAATCAGCGTCCAAATATAAGAACCATCTTTGCAGCGCCATCGACCTTCTTTCAAATCGCTGTCTTCTTTCTTGAACCATTGGAGTTTTTCTGTAGTATCGATCCCATCAACTACATCGATAAAATCAAATATAAAACGACCGATCATTTCTTCTGCTGTATAGCCTAACATTTGTGACATCCGCTGATTCACAAACTCTGTTCGCCCTTGGGAATCGATCGTCCAAATTCCTTCATAAGAGGTATCAACAATTCGGCGATACCTGGCTTCACTTTTCTGTAAAAACTCTTCTATAAGCTGGCGATCGCGGCGTTCTTTGGCTTCCCGCAATGCCCTTTGCACCGAAGGAACTAACCGCCCTAACCGTTGCTTCAAAACATAATCAGTTGCACCATTCTTCAAAGCTTCGATCGCTAATTCTTCACCCAATGCCGCAGAAACAAAAATAAAAGGAATCTCTGGACATTGATTTCGAGCAATTTCCAAGGCAGAAATTCCATCAAAAGAAGGCAAAGCATAATCGGCAAGAATTAAGTCGAAAGCCTCTGTGGAAATAGCAGCCAAAAACTCAGCGCCGGTTTCGACTCTTAGCAATTCACAATCAATTCCTCCTTCGGCTAGCATTGCTTGGGTAAGTTCTGCATCCAACAAACTATCTTCTAAAAGGAGGAAACGCAGCACATTCATTAGTTCTTCTCCTGTTGACGATTGGGTGCAGGAGGTAAAGCGCCAAGGGGAGGCTGATTAATCACTGCCCAAAATAGTCCTACACCTTTAATGGCATCGGCAAATTCATGGTAATCTACGGGCTTGACGACATAAGCATTAACGCCTAACTTGTAGCATCGAACTAAATCTGGTTCCTCACGGGAAGAAGTTAGCACCACCACCGGAATCACTTGCATTACTGGGTCAGATTTGAGTTGTGCTAGCACTTCTAGTCCATCGATTTTAGGTAACTTCAAATCGAGTAGTACCACAACAGGATGCCCTTCCATCCGCAACCGAAATAATCCCCGGCGATAGAGATAATCTAAAGCTTCTTCTCCATCACGTACCACCACAACTTCATTTGCCAGATGGTTTTCTGACAAAGCAGCTAATATTAATTCTGCATCATTAGCACTGTCTTCAATCAGCAGAATTCTCTTGAGTTCTCTCATTCACTCTCCCTCTTCGACAACTTTGGCAGTGAAAAATAGAAGGTAGCTCCACTGTCAACTTCACCCTCTGCCCAAACTCGACCATTATGCCGATGAATAATCCGCTGCACGTTGGCTAATCCAACACCAGTGCCTTCAAATTTGGGGTCGCTATGGAGGCGTTGAAATACTCCGAATAGCTTGTGGACATATTGCATGTTAAACCCAACGCCGTTATCTTGCACAAAAAAGATGACTTCGTTTTCATTCTCGGTACTGCCAAAGGTGATTTCTGCGATGGCGCGAGTTTGGGTATATTTAACGGCATTACTCATGAGGTTGCGAAGCACTAACCGCAGCATAGAGGGATCGCCCTGCACTTCTGGTAATGACTCGATGTGCCAATGAATTACCCGTCCTTGGGTTTCTGTAAACAAATCCCGTTTTACTTCTTGCACTAACTCCTCAATATTGAGGGTGGTATAACGCATCTCAGTGCGCCCCATGCGGGAAAATGTCAGCAACTCATCAATTAATACTCCTGCCTGTTTTGCAGTTTGGGCGACGATGTTCAAGTAGCGCTGACTTGTTGGATCTAAGGTTGTTGAGCTAGGCTGCTTGGCAAGCAATTCTACAAATCCGGTGATGTGGCGAAATGGCGCTCGCAAGTCGTGAGAGACTGAATAGGAAAAAGATTCTAGTTCTTTGTTGGCGGCTTCTAACTGGGCTGTGCGTTCTTGAATCCGTTGCTCTAGGGTTTCGTTGAGTTGTTGTAAGGCAGTTTCGGCAAGTTTGCGATCGCTAATGTCGCCAACTAGTCCCAGCATCCGCACAGCTTCACCCTGAGCATTATAGTAAACATGACCCCGCCCCCAAATCCAACGCAACTCTCCATCGGCGCGGCGAATGCGGCACTCAAAATCCCAGATATCGTTATTAGTTAAGGCATTCAAAAATTTCGCTTCCACAAAAGGGCGATCCTCAGGTAAAACGTGTTGGAGGAAAATTTCATAAGTCCATTCCGCCAGAAGAGAGTCGTAGCCAAAGATTTGGTCGTGTCGCAGAGAACGGTGGGCAGTTTTATTCCTCAAGTCCAAATCCCAATCGCCTAACTCTGCCGATTGCAGGGCAAATCTCAGCCGTTCCTCGCTCTCCCGCAACGCTTCTTCTACTAAAAGGCGATCGCGCAACGCTGCTTGCTTTTCACTAATATCAGTAATCAACACTGCAAACCCTTCAACTGTTCCCTGTTGATTAAACTGGGGAACGTAAATAGCATTAATGTAGCGTGTCCCTACATTTTTATAAAAAATTTCAGCTTCAAAAGTCACCTGCTCTCCTCTTAGTACTTGTTCCACATAGGGACGCACTACTTCATAGGCAGATTCACCCAAAACTTCCCAGAGATACTTTCCATTTACTTCTGCTGCCGGTTGCCCAAACCACTCTTCATAAGCTCGGTTGTTAAAGCGGTAGCGTTGTTCTGAATCCACAAAAGAAATCAAAACCGGCAGTGTATCCGTAATTAGCTGAAGTTCTGTTTCTCGTCGCCGCAATGCTTCTTCACTGGACTCGACAAAGCGATCGAACTGTGCCTCACTTTGGCGGAGAAACTTGAGGCTCTCCTCAGCTTTGCGGACAGCTATGCGCCGTGATTCGTTGAGCGAGCTGATTAACCCTGCTGCCAGTGCGAACACAACTAAGGAAACTAAAATATTCAAATTTGTAGTATTTACTGGATAAAGCGGTCTCGATAATAAGTAATTAAGTACCAAACTAGACAAAACAGTTGCGAATAATCCCGGAGCTAAGCCACCATACCAAGCACTCACCATTACCGCAGCAAAAAGCAGCGCCGCAGGTGTGGCACTGATATATTGATTTAGTAGCAGGGTGATTCCCAGTGCGAAGGCAACAGATAGTAAAGCGACAGCGTAGTGTAGAAACTGCTCCCGAATGAGTGCGTCTTTTTTTCTTTTGGGAACAAAGATGTTTTTGGCTTGAGAAAGCCTCACCTTATGAATCATAACGGGATTCTGCTTCTGAAAAATACTGGTTTAGCAGTCTTTTGCCGGGTTCACCCATCTGGCGGATCGTTTCTTCTATGAGTTTTAGCGCTAAGGGTGAGGGCAGTGTATGGCCATTCTCCCAACGATTGACTGTTTTGAATGAAACTCCTAATCTAGCAGCAAATTGTTTCTGAGACAGATTGAGTTGGTGGCGCAGTTGTCGAATTAAATCTAAAGTTTCTAGTGGTTTTGTTACAGACATCTCCTTTTCCTATTCCTACAGTATGAATAAAATAGGACACTTGTCCTATTGTTTGTCTCTTACTTAGGGAATATTTTCTCGGTTCAGGAACTCTAACAAATAAATTATTGAATTTTTTAAGATGGGCGTCTTGATTGTGGGGTGATTTTTGAGGGCGGACAAGATGCTCACCTTAAAAAAGTCATGACTATTTTATACAATGCCTATGTTTTGCTGTTGAAGTGGAGTGTATTGGTTGGGAAGGTCAATGTTGAGGATAAAAGGTGCAATTTCGAGAATAAAACATGCAACGTTGAAGTTCAGAGGCTCAACTTACGGTTTTTTTGTCTCACGCAGAGGCGCAGAGGCGCAGAGAGAATGCAAGAGGAAGTGAAACTGGTAGAATGCGCCCTAGATAACTAGTTGATAAATGATTGCCAAAGATGGATTTAAACCAATCCAGATGCACAAAACAATCCAAAATCTAAAATCTAAAATCCAAAATCGTATCAGCCTGATTGTCGCCAATGGGTCGGTGCTTCTATATGATCGGGTAAGCGAGTAGTGCGATCGCCAACTGCTTTTTTAATCTGCTGCAACTCTAGGTTTTTCGCTCCCGTCAAAATTGTCCCTTCGAGTTTCACATCACTCAGGTTAGCCCCAGAAAAGTTAGCTCCCATGAGATTTGCCTGAGTTAGGTTAGCTTGATGCAAAGTTGCTCTTTGGAGGTTGACTCCGATGAGGTTTGCTTGATACAAATCTGCTTCGGTTAAGCTGGCTTCTGAAAGGTTGGCGAAATAGACTTCTGTTTGATGGAGTTTGGCTGCATTCAAGTTAGCTCCAGAAAGGTTAGCACCATTCAAGTTAGCCCCAGAAAGGTTAGCACCAATCAAACCAGTCATGTGCAAATTAGCTTTACCGAGTTTTGCTCCTTGCAAGTTAGCTAAAAACAACTTTGCTCCTGAGAGGTTGGCAATTTTCAAGGTTGCTTGTTGCAAGTTCGCTTTATAGAGGTTTGTTCCTTGCAGATTTCCTGCACGCAGACTTGCTCCATAGAGGTTGGCTGAACGCAGATTTGCACCACAGAGGTTGGCGCGGTTGAGGTTAGCCCAAGAAAGGTCAGCTCCACACAAGCTGGTTTTGAGCAATTTAGTTTCATAGAGAATACACCGAACGAGTCTAGCCCCGTTCAAGTCAGCCTCAGATAAATCTGCTCCCCGCAAATCAGCCCCACTCAAATCTGCTCCCCGTAAGTCGGCTTGTTGCAGATTAGCTCCCACTAAATCTGCTTGTCTGATGTCGGTATTACGTAAATCAAGTTTCTGATCTTTTGGGTCTTCGAGTAAATTTCGTCTGGCGATGACAGTTAAAGCTGCTTGAATATCGGTGCGTATTTTTGCTGTTTCTTCCTGGAGATTTGGCTGCAACTGCTGTGTCGAACGTGACCCACCTTTGCGCCTATTTGAGTAAATAGCCGGTGAGTATTCTGGCTTTTGAGGCTCTGGTTTTACTTGCTGGGCTGGTGTATTTTCTCGCACAAAGGCAGTGAGGATTTCCATGATTATCCAGTGTTCTTTGGGGAAATCCTGGGCAACTCTTTCTAATGCATAAATTGCGCCTGTGCGAGTTTCAATTTTTTCATGTCCCAACTGGGAAATTGCTCCCATAAAGCGTTCTGCAACCAATCTGTCTTGATTGAGTTTTGCGTTTTGAATGTCAATTTCTAGATTTTTCTCAGCAGCGATCGCATTTTTCTGCATTACTTGGACACGCTTAGCTGCATAATAAGCATTAAACATTGCTGCTGATGCCAGAAAAATGATTGCAGTGGTTGTTAATGCTTGGTTTCTATACTGTATTCTCTCCTGAATTGACAATTCTTTAATACTGGACAATCCGAAGAAAATTACAGTCAACGAGCAAGCAAATATAACTGTTATAGTTATCAACCAATTCAAGAGAGTGTCTGTCTTTTTAGAAGACATGGTAAAAATTTTCCTTACAACCTAGAATTATTACTTAGTTATTTGGACAAAATAGTATAGCATTTAGCAAAAAAATTATAATATGGTCGCAAGAGTCATTTAACTCAGGAATGACATCGGATATACTAGTATATTACGGTGTTAATAAACCACCCATTCTCAAACAGTGAAATCCTTGCAGTCTCAGAATTACGAATTACAAATTATTCAAAAAATTTGGCTTCCCTGAAATTTGCCCCATCAAGTATGGCATCATCAAGAACCACCCCATGCAGGTTAGCTAGATATAAACTGGCACGATGTAGGTTCGCTTTTTGCAGATTCGCTCTTTGGAGGTTGGTTGCACTCAGGATTGCACCTTTGAGGTTAGCTGAATATAGGTTGGCCCCTTCTAAATTAGCTGCACTGAGGATTGCTCCTTCTAAATTGGCTTCTGTTAGGTTAGCCCCAGCAAGATTAGCTTGATAAAGATTTGTCTGTTCTAAATTAGCTCCATTCAAGTTTGCTCCTCTAATGTCCGTATGACTCAAATCAAGCTGCTCATTTTCTGGATCTTTATTGACATCTCTTCTAGCGATAACAGTCAGAGCCGCTTGAATATCTCCAGTAACTTTTGCACCAGGGTTGGTGATAACTTCCTTTTGCGGTGTGTAAGCAGCATTTTCGCGGATAAAACTAGTCAGAATGTCCATGATTATCCAGTGGTACTGCGGATGATTATGGGCAATTTGCTCTAAATCATTGATTATAGCTACACTAATTTCCATCGTGTTATTACCTAACTGCTCAATTGCTATTCTTAAACGCTGTTTTGGCGAATGATGCTGAATTCGTTTAACCTGTTCCGGAAAATCATATATCTTGAGGAGTATTTTTGAGAATTGGTTGTGATTTATTGGTAAGATATTTCTCATGACATGAAAAGCATTAATGATTACTGTCAACATACAAAAATACTCACAGTGATTTTATCAATTGACTTGTCTAGGATATTGTTTCATGCATGGTCAATATTTGAATATGCTAACGCAATCAACAAAATCGATAATATAACCGTTTATTAAGTAGTCAATAACATAGATACCGCTTGCCATCATCAGTCATCAGTTGCACTCACAATTTTTCATTCTTCACTAACAATTGACCTGGATCGTGATAATTTTGTAAGAATTCAGGAGTCAGAATTCAGGAGACAGAATAGTTATATAGGACTACTATTTGATTTTTGAACAGATACGTAGGGTGCGTTACGCGAAACGCTAACGCACCCTACAAATACTCAGAGGATGTTTGAAAAGTCCTCTTGTCGGTATCAAAAGTTATAGTTCCCTCTAAATCTCCCGATAAATTGGGATACTTGGATTCCGATTCCCCACTTTTTAAGGCTAGGGTGTATACACAGTTTAACAAAGGGCTGAAAGCAATTTGCAGTTGAATAGACTACGGTAGGGAGTTATATCATGTCCGGTAAAAGACTTCTGATTTAGGCTGACGCGGGGACACGGAGAGATTTTAATGATAAGTGATTAGCCGGACATGGTATTATTAATAAGTGCCTAAAATCACAAATAATTACTTTTAAAACAACTTCTGAAAAATTCTGAATTCTGACTATTCTTCTTGAAGTTGTTCAATTAGCTGAATGATTTGTTGATAATACTGAATATTTCCTTCTTGATAATACAAGTCTGCGGATTTCTGGAAATCGGTAATTGCTCGTTGCAAGTCACCCAAATTTCGGTAGACATCTGCTCTGAGGATGTAAGCTGAAGCCCAATGAGGTTGACGCTGTAGGGCTTGGTTTAAGTCCGCTAAAGCTAAGTTGAAGTCTTCCAAAAGAGAATAGCAACGCCCCCGATTGTACCAATCTTCAGTAAAGCTGGGATCGATCGCAATTGCCCGACTATAATCTTTTATCGCACCCTGATAATCTTCTACGGCATAGCGAGCGTTAGCCCGATCGCTGTAAAATGCAGCAGATTGGGGATTGATTTGCAAAGCTTGGGTGTAATCTGCGATCGCACTTTCATATTCTTCTAAAGCATAGCGCCCAGAAGCCCGGTTATAATATGCTTCAACTAAATCGGGATTGATTTCTAAAGCTTTGTCATAATCTGCAATTGCTCCATATTCATCCCCTAAAAGACGACGAGCATTGCCCCGATTGCAGTAAGCTTGGGAAAAGTCAGGAATCAATTCTATGGCTTGGGTGTTATCATCAATTGCTCCTTGAAAATCTTGCAAAGCTTCACGGGCGATCGCCCGACCATAATAAGCTGCGGCTAAGTTATCATTAATCTGCAATGCCCGATCGTAATCTTTGATTGCTCCTTTATGATCTCCTATAGAACGACGAGCCGCGGCGCGATCGCAATATCCTTCAGCTAAGTTAGGATTGAGTTGTAATAAGCGATTACCATCTTCAATTGCACCTTGATAGTTTCCCAATCGCCGAAGAGCATTCGCCCGAAAGCCGTATACTAAAGCTAGTGTGGGATTTTCTTGCAATGCTCTGTCATAATCTTCGATTGCACCTTGATAATCCTCAAGAGTGCTACGCACAAGACCACGTTCACAATAAGCTTGCACATCATCAGGATTGAGTTTCAGTGCTTGGTTAAAATCCTCAATTGCGGCTTGATAATCTTGCAGGTGAGACAGAACCAAGCCGCGATTGTAATATGCGCCGGCAAAGTTGGGGTTAATTTTTAAAGCGTGGTTGTAAGAAGCGATCGCACTTTCATAATCTGCTAGAGCGTAGTAGGCATTACCTCGATTATGATAAGCTTCTGCCAAGTTAGGATCTAATTCTAATGCCCGATCGTGATCGGCGATCGCTTCATGATAATTTCCTAAGATTTGGTGAATATTACCCCGATTGCTGTAAGCTGCGGCAAAATGGGGATACCACTGTAAAGCTTCCTGAAAATCTGCGATCGCTCCTTGAGAATCGCCCCAATCGAGACGAGCTACACCACGATTATGATAGGCATTGGCAATATCAATATTGATGTTATCAGCAAATTGGGTGCTGATTTCGATGGTTTGGATATAATCGGCGATCGCTTTGTCGTAATCTGCTAGAGCAAAGTAGGCATTACCGCGACTGTGGTAAGATTGGGCGAAGTTAGGGTCGATGGCTAATGCTTGGTTATGATCGGCGATCGCTTTTTGATAATCTCCTAAAAAGTAATGTGCATTGCCTCGGTGATAGTAGGCTGTGGTGAAATTGGGGTTGATTTCTATTGCGCGATTGAAATTGGCGATCGCACCGTGATAATCCTTAAGTTGAGAACTTGAAATAATGCCTCGATTATGGTAAGCTGCGGCGTAATCAGGATTGAGGTTGATTGCTTGGGTGTAAGCTGCGATCGCTGCTTGATAATCCCCTTGCAAATTTTTGTTAAATCCTTGGTTGAAAAAGTCTTCAGCATTCATGTAAATATTTTTTTACATATGATAATCCCTAGCTTTCAAGCATAGGGATTTTAAATTCAACTACTATTGTGCCTGGTGTTGGGACTTTTGGTTGCGATCGGGCGATCGGGTTTCATTGACACCAGTTTTGATTTATTTAGGCCATTTTACCCAGTAACAAACGAAGAATATGCAAAATAAATTGCCACCAAATGCAATGTTCGAGATACTAGACTTCTTACAAAAGCCTTTCTTTGCGTTCTCTTCTCTGCGCCTCTGCGCCTCTGCGTGAGACAAAAAATATTTATGCATTATGCAAGAGGTCTACTAGTGTGAGTTATGTGACACACTTTCTTAGGTAAATAGTTTGGGGTAAATTTTTTGCCAAGCTAGTATTGCAAAAATTAGCGTCCATGACAGTAAGCCGATTAATTTTAGAGACCATAATGGAGGTAAAGCTATAAAGCAGCGCAATAAGTCCACTAAAAGCGATAGAGGTAAGAGATTAACTATTTTAGCGAGAATTGCTGGCAGATTGTCGCGGGGATAGTAGATGCCGCAAAGACAAAACATGGGAATAATAAATAGAAAAACTGGTGCGTGTACTTCGTCAATAGTGCGAACTGTACCTGCGGTAAACAATCCGGCGGCAGCAAACAATAGGCTACCTAAAAAAATAATTGGTAAAGATATTAATAATTGCCAACTAGGGTAAAACCCGAATAGAACTGCAAAGAATCCCATACTTGTACCTGCTATTGTGCCTTTAGTTGCTGCCCATAACCAGTCACCTAAAAAAACTTCTGTAAAGTTTAGGGGAGCTGTTAATAGTCCTTGCCAGGTTTTTTGTAATTGTAAACGGATAAAACTGCCGTAGGATGCTTCAAAAAAAGCTTGGAATAGTGTACTCACTCCCATCAATCCTGGAATCAGAAATTGTAAGTAAGGAATGGTTTTGCTGCCGTAGGAAACTTTTTCGACTAATGGTGATAAACCATAGCCAAAGGATATGAGGTAAATTATGGGTTCGGACAGTGGTAATACAAGATTGACAAGCCACGTTTTTTGATAAACTTTGGCATGACGATGCCAAACAGAATATATTCCCCAAAATGTTACATAACTACTAAATTTCATAAGGAAAAGGAGAAGGTTAAGAGGTTAGAGGAAGTATCAAAATAGATAGCATAAAAATAACTATTTACGCTAAAAACCTTTAAAAACCTTACTAATAATTTATTTTAAAAAGTCTATATTATGACTTATACCAATTCTGTATGAAGATGCGCCAAACTATATGAGCAACGAACCGCAAAGGACGCAAAGGGCACAAAGAAAGAAAGAAAGAAAGAAAGAAAGAAGAAGCCAAGAAAATTTGGCGCAGCCTTACAAAGAAATGGTATTACGCAAAAACTCTCTGAAACTCTTTCTTATTTCTTTGTGTCCTTTGCGTCCTTTGCGGTTCGTTTTTTCATGATTTTACATAAGTCCTGTATATAACGAAAATTAAAATTATCGAGTTTAGAGATAAATAAAAATTATTCTATTGTTTACCTTTCCTCTTTCCTCTCTAACGATTTACCAGTTATTCGTAAAAATACGTCTTCTAAATTACCTGGGCGACGAGTCAAGCGGAGAGGATTTGTAGCACTTAATTGTTGCCATAACACTTGGGAATTTTCTGCTGGGAGACTGAGTAAATAACTTTTGCCAAAGGGATGATACCAAGTTTGATACTGCTTAGCTAGTTGTTGTAATGTCGCTTGTGAAATACCTTCAATTTCAACTATTTCTTTACCTATTTCGCTTTGAATTATTTGCTGGGGAGAGCCAGTTTTAATGATTTTACCTTGTTGAAGTAAAATTAAATCATCACATAATCTTTCTGCTTCATCCATATAATGAGTTGTGAGCAATATTCCACACCCATTCTTTTTTAAATCAATAACTAATTGCCAAAAGTTTTGTCTAACATCTGGATCTAATCCAGTTGTAGGTTCGTCAAGAAATATGAAGCGAGGATGATTAATTAAAGCCCTTGCTAATACTAAACGCCTCTTTAATCCTGCTGACAAATTATTAATTCTATATTTAGCATAGTCTTGCATTTCTACTAATGCTAGTAATTCTCTGGCCCTTTGTCTTGCTTTTTTTCCAGTAATTCGATAATGATGAGCAAAGAAAACTAAGTTTTCCATTACTGTAAAATCTGGATCGATATTGTTTTCTTGTGAAACAATACCCATCATTTTTTTTGCTTCTCTGGGTTGAGATTGTACTTGGTAATTTCCTAATTGTACAAAACCACGGTTGGGAATTACTGCACCATACAACATACCAATTATTGTTGTTTTTCCTGCTCCATTTGACCCTAGTAAACCTAGAATCTGTCCGGAGTTGATAGTAAAACTAACTCCTTGTACAACTGGTTTTTCTTTATAAAATTTCCATAAATCATACGCAGTTAATAGCATTTATCTAATTTAAATAGTTATAACAATCGATGGGTTGATCGGAGAACTTGACATTAGACTTCTTGCATAAGTCGGGAAAAGGGGAAGGGGAAAGGGGGAAAGGTTTGGTATTTTCCCTTTCCCCTTTAACATGAGTCCCTTTTCCCACAAGAGTGCAAAAAGCACTTTTGCAAGAGGTATATTACCTTTCATGATTGAACAATACCTCTTTGTTTAATAAAAGTTTCTGTTGTCTGGGACAAGATGGGATAAGCCTGAAAATTTAATCTTAAAATTCGCTGATTTGGGTAATTATCCCAGCGACGATAAATATTTTGCCAATCGCTTAAAAAGAATGGTTCCAATCGTCCAATAGACTGTACAAGAGAGTGATATACCCTATCCCTCATTTCCTCATTGTCTTCGACATCTGGGCGTAGTTCTAAATCAAACTCTAAAAACTGTCTTTCTTCTTTATAGACAAGGCTGGCGCGGTATATTCCAGTCAGAATTTTCTGTAATTCCTCGGCTTTTACCGCTTCATCTAATATATATTCTGACAAATTTGTTCCACCCAGTACTAAGCAACTATCAGAACGCCCACTGACAGCGATTAAATTTGGCAGCCAATTACTAGCAGATTTAATAATCTTTAAAAATTTTTCATCTTGAGACATTAAGTCTTTTGAATTGAGAATAGTTTGCTTTAATTTTCTCCAGCTATAAAAGGCAACTTTATCATATACAAGATACCGTACTAAAGGAATGCCTTGCCATTTGGTAATACAAAGGCTACTGTCTACAGTTTCTAAAAAAGTGTTAGGAGCAACAAAGTGAAAAAATAAAGGAATTGGTAAATCTATACCTAATTGTTGAGTAAGTATTTGATTTTGTACTAATAGCTTACGTAGGGCAATTGTTGCCAATGATTCAACTCCGAGTCCACCTGTATCTGTACTACCGTACATGGAAAACATCAATGGTATATCTTCTGCTATACCAGCTTGTTTTTGCAAACAAGTGCGAGTGTTTTCGGGAAAAGGTTCGCTCAGTACAACATACTTTAATTTATCCAATGGTAAAGGTTGTTGTAATTCATTTGCTTTGAGATGCAAGTGGGCTATGGCTGATGGTACAATGAGCAAAATTATCTGTTCCACAAAATTTTTGATTTTGTGAATTATTTCAATAATTTCTCGTAAATTATTTCCGGGAGTAACAACCCAGAAAGGATAGTTTAATTGCAGCGACATATTTTTTAATCCCCAGGAAAAATGTTCTCCTGGAAGCCAGCTACCCAAACCTAATCCGACAATTGCTATTGTTTTTTTCTGATGAATAGCAAAAGATTTTTCTAAAAATATTCGCGTCCCCAATGCTGCAAAGCGGTTGCTACTTTTGAGGTAAGGCCAAAAAAAAGGGTTGCCGGAAGAACCTGAAGAGCGAAAAATTGCTAATATTTGCTTAGAATCGTCTCCCAATAATTGTTCATAGGGATAGGCTAAAATGTAAGATTTTTTGTCTGTTGGAGGTAAATTTGCAAATGACTCTCCAATTTTTACACCATGATTCTCCAAAAAATGCTGGTATGCTGGTACTTTTGTTTGAATTCGACGAGCAACTTTTTCTGCAATAATTTTTAATCCTAAAGTTTTTTTCAATAAATTATCATTCATAAAATTTGATTATCAAAAAATAATTATAAAACCTTTTTTGTCCATACAGAAGGCTTAAGTTTATTCACATAATTCATGTATTGAATCAGGGGTTCATCAATACTAATTAATGCATTAGGATTGTAGCGTATGTTGTCATAAATCATGCCGTCTTCACCCCTTAAAAAATAGTAGGCTAACTGGGTAAGTAAAAGTAATACGTGGGTAACCAGCGCACCCAGCAAACCTTTTCTTTTCTTTGCGACATAAATAGGCTGAATACGTGTTCTACCTGGTTCGATAAGAGTGTAAGCATAAATCATGTGCAATGGTGGTAATAGGCGCACATTTTTCATAATAGTTAAAAGTCCTATACAACCATCAGCATATCTCATTGTATATTCATAATAATCACCAAGAATTTTTCGTCCAAGACGTTCTCTAGGTGTTGATTGAGGAAATTCACCACTTAAAGTAAAATCTATAATTGTTCCAGATGTATTTTGCTGCAAAGATAAATTCATTTTAATATTCAATTTATGTACTGTTTGTAGATGTTGAGCATCTATGCCGTTCATCATACAAATATGGTGATGGCAACTGCGCTCAAAAGCTTTATCGTGTTTTGCCACAATAGATTTACCTTTGAGTTCATCAAATTCGGGTACATTATGCGGTGCTTTGGTGTCTGGATAAATCCAAATAAAGTTATACTTTTCATCAGTGGCATAAGATTGAAGTTTTGCCTTCTCTGGGAGTGCAGATTGACATGGAATATCCTGACATTTTCCGTCTCCATCAAATGCCCAATGATGGAAAAAACAGCGAATAAAATTACCATCTACTCGCCCAATTCCTAAATCAGTTCCTAAATGCGGACAATATGCATCTAAAGCACGCAATTTACCATCCTGTCCGCGAAAAATCACAATTCTTTGTCCACATAAGGTTAAAGATTTTACTTTACCTACTGGAACTTCTCGACTCAGACAAGCAATATACCAACCTTCAGCTACAACATCCCAATTATTAAAGATTTTCATTTTTAATAAGGGTTGTGTGTTTTGATTTTGAGATTCATTCATTAGCACTCGCACCTGACAATAAGATTATATATATTAGTAGTACTTACGCAAGATGTGAACAAAAACCTTATTCTTGCGTAGCGGTAATTCATGAATTACCGCTACTTCCGTTATCTTTTGCGTAAGTCCTGATTAGATGGCAAAAACATAGCTTAGGTTATGGTATTGTGTCAAGTTAGAACCTTGTGTTTTCTTTTACTAACCTTATCGTATCTGCATTTATTTTCTAGCAAACAATTTTGTAACAGCTTATCTTTGTCTGGCAAAAATTTTCTGACGATAGAATACTTTCATTGCCTGCACCCAAAATTTTTCAGGCAAAATCTTTTCAAAAAAACTTGTTAAATTCGTTTCTGCATCTACGCGTTCGCGGAGTTGGCGTCTTTTTCCTTCTGCAATATCAGCAACCCTAAGTGCCACTCGAAGAGTTTTGTCTCTAGCTTTATCGCTGAGGCTTGCTTTCCATTGATGGTAATTCTCTGTATGTTGGCGATAAGCTTCTTCTTGTCCTATTCCCCAGATAGTATTTTGACCAAAATTAGTTTTACTTAATCCTAACTCTAGAAGCGTCACATCAACGCCATGAGGTTCTAATTCATAATACAAGCTTTCTGCCAATCCTTCTAGGGCATGTTTGCTAGCGCAGTAAGCAGCCATTAAAGGAAAACCAAGACTACCGCAAACAGAGGAGATAAAAATTACGTTACCATTCTGTTGACGAAGTAAAGGAAGTAAAGCACGAGTTAAAAAAACTGGGGCATAAAAGTTAACTTCCATTTGATAGCGAAATTGGGACTCGCTGACATTTTCTAAAGCACCCAGTAATCCAAAACCAGCGTTATTAATTAAACAATCTAATCCACCACTTTGCTGCACGAATTTTACCACTGCATCCCGTTGACTAGCTTCGGTGACTTCTAAATTCAGGAGGGTTAACTTGTCTGGGTATTTTTCTTGTATATCAGCAAAAATTTGCCGTCGTTGTTCAAGATTCCGCATTGTGCAAAAAACATACCATCCCCTGAGTAGGAATTCATTTACCATTCCTCGCCCTAAACCAGAAGAACAACCAGTGATTAATACAGATTTCATTTTAAGTAGATTGGTGCAATTAAAGATAACTAGTAAAGGCTGTCATTTGTCTTTTGTCATTGGTTATTGGTAGGAGTTTTAAGTTTTTTTACGTTTTGTAATATAGTTTGTTTTATTTCCACTTACTTACTGTGATTATATTACCACCCCACTATAATCGGAACACAACTATTTATAGTAGGTTTTTGCTTGATAGATTTATCTCAAAAATTTATCTGTGGAAGATATTGAAGAAGAATTCAGCTATTCTGAATTCAGGAGTCAGAATGAATAGTGGGGATTCAGACCCGCCACTGTATTGTTGACCACTAAATCAAGGATTTAGTGGGGGTCTTAAACCTCTGGATTCATCCACCAGTCGCACAAAAATAATTCTGAATTCTGGCGACTGACGCATGTATTCTGTTCAATAAATATCCATCTTCTCAATTAAGAATCCGGTCAGCAATATTTAGAATTCGATTATCATGTGTAACAAATAAGGCTTGATTGGCTTTTCCGTGTTTATCCAGAGGATGTAATATTTTAATTAGAGTTACATTTATATGCCATCCTTAGACAAAAAGCCAATGATCGAAGCATTCTTAGTACCGATAATTTTGCTTTCCCAAGTGGAACGGCAAGAAATGTTCTATTTATTTAATACTCACTTTGAAGAAGTAAATCGACAGCAATTTGAAGCAGACTTGAGCAATAAGCAATGGACTGTATTGCTGAAACAAGAAGGGATTTTAAAGGGGTTTTCCACCCTACGCTTTTATGAGGCAGTGTTAAAGGACGAACCAGTGACAATTGTCTATTCTGGCGATACCATCACCGATCCATCGATTTGGTTTAGTCCTGCCTTGGCCAAAGCTTGGATTGCTGCCATTCAAGAAATTCATGGCCATCGGCAAGAAAGATTGTTCTGGCTGTTAATTTCTTCTGGGTATCGCAGCTATCGGTTTTTGACAACCTTTGCCAAGGAGTTTTATCCCCGTTACGATCGCCAAACTCCAAAAGAAGTGGCAGCATTTATGCAACATCTAGCCACTCAGCAATTTGGGGAATTTTATCAGCCAACCGAGGGGATTGTGCGGTTTGCCAATCCGCAGATCTTACGCTCTCAACTATGCACCATTGCTGTTGAAAAACTGCAAGATCCTGACATTGCTTTTTTTGTTCAGAAAAACCCAGGTCATATTAACGGAGATGAATTGGTGTGCCTCACTGAATTCACCCAAGCTAATTTGACACCAGCAGGATTACGGATGTGGAAGTCTAGTTATCCATTGCATATATCATCTAAGATGGTCTCAAGTGTTGAGCCAGTATTAGTGTGAGGTCAATCATGCCCGAACAGCTGCATAAACCTCAAATTTTTAACCATTGCAATCAGTTTATTGAGGGCTGGTACTGGGTATTACGTTCCAAAGAATTGCGACGCCGCAAGGTGAAAGCCGTCTCCCTCTTAGGGCGCAACTTAGCAGTATACCGAACTGAGGCGGGAACTGTGGTAGCGGTAGATGCTTACTGCCCCCATATGGGAGCGCACCTAGCAGAAGGCAAAGTAGAGGGCAATGGAATTCGTTGCTTTTTCCATAACTGGAAGTTTGCAGCCGATGGCACTTGTTTGGAGGTTCCTTGTTTGGGCAAAAGTTTGCCTGTAAAACTTCAAACTTGGCCAGTAGCAGAAGCTTATGGCTTGATCTGGTTGTGGACAGGCGCCGAACCAAAACAGCCTCTGCCCTTTGCCCCAGAATTAGAAAAAGTAGCTTTGGATTTTAGCTTGGGCAAGCACTTTATTAAAAATTGTCATCCTAATGTCGTGATGGTGAATGCGATCGATGCCCACCATTTCAATACGGTGCATAACTTTCCTGTGGAGATAGAGTTTCGCTCCGAGGAATTGAACCAAAACGCTATGGTCTTTAGCAATATTACTCATGGGGGCAAAGATTCCTGGTTAATTCGGCTAATTCAGCCATTCTATAAATCAGAAGGTACTTATAGTATGTGTTACTGGTATGGCAGCACCGGCACGGTGACGCTAGGGCCAGACTTTTTACATTTTTATATTATGTTTACACTGCGGCTGTTAGAAGGCGGTAAGACAGAGGGGCAAACAATCTTAATGACTAAACGGCGATCGCACATACATGGTTGGTTATTCAATCGAGTTGTGCTTTGGTTAACTAAACTGGTGGGAAATTATTTTGCCAAAGGTGATACCCAAATTTTCAAAACCATTAAATTTGACCTGAAAACTCCAATTCGGGCCGATCGCTCCATCATTGAATTTATGGATCATTTGGAACACCAAAGGGCTTTGCAATGGGATTCTTGGGAGCCGGTGACACCAGCAGAACCGACGAACCTGGAAAAGGAGATGGAGCAAGTATGAACGCGGAAATCAGAGGTTTTGAGCGATCGCATTCTGATGCTAATGCCCCCGTTGAGCGCATCCTGTTATCCTCTTTAAAAAGCCGTCTGGGGATGCTTCCAACCATCGATTCCAGTGATTTTATCTTCTGGGACGCTACATTTTTTGGCTTGAATCAGGTGCAGTGTTTTCAGGAAGCTACTTCTCAACAGCAGTGGCAAATTCTCCAGATTGCCAATGGATATCTATTAGAAGAAATGTGCTGGGTTGAGGAGGCTGGGATGGACTATATGAACAAAATGTTTATACTGGCAGAAACTTGCGAAGAACGTATGTTGTACAGTCTGTTTGCGGCGGATGAAGCAACACATTTGGCTCAGGTTCGTCTATTTGTAGGCAAAGAGCCGATATTTAACGGGGGGATATTTTTGCGTTTTTTGTCAGAGGTGATTGAAATCTCAGACAAAGCAGTGTTGATGGCGGTGGTTCAAGTGGTTTTGGAAGGTTGGGGCTTAAGCCATTATCGCTCTTTAGCTAAAGCTTGCTTAAATCCCAGTTTAAGGCAGGTTTTGCAGGGATTTCTGGAAGCAGAGTCACGGCATCACGCAGCGGGGGTGATTCATTTGCGGCAATTTGAGCCTTCTTTAAAAAGCTTACAAGCAATTCATCGGATACTAACCCAATTTTTGCAGATGGTACAGATAGGCCCTCAATACCTCGTCACTGCCATCGATCGCGTCAAAGGTCCCCTGTCACAAACAAACAAAATTCAAATTCTGCAAGAACTCCAAACTGAAATTCACAGTTCTACTCGGCTGCAACTATTGCGATCGCTAATCAATGGAAACATTCCCAATTCTGTACTCCAGACCCTTGAGGAAGAAGGCTCTTTTCAACCGTATCCGGCTAATCAGTGTATTGTATGACACAACTCAAAACTCCTCTATTTATGCTTGATGGTCAACCGAAGTCTGTGTTGAAAGAAGACCCCAAAACCTGGCGGAAGTTGCAATTAAATTATCAACGAGCTAAACAGACCGATCGTAGCCCGACTCTGGATGCCCTAGCGGAGCAGTTTGACTACGATAAATGTTGCGATTCCTACTGGAACCCGCCAGAATTTTCTTTGCTCTACGGTACGCCGTTGTGGGAACAATCCAGCGAGGCACAAAGAATTGTTTTGAATCAACTGTATTGGGTGGCTTATTATTCGCAAATTATTTCCGCAGAAATTGCCACGATCTTCTTTAATCAAACCAGTGCAGCTGGTTTGTTTGCCCATGAGGGATTTCGGTTAATTTGTGACACCCTGGATTTGGAGACAAGTCAGGAACGTTGCCACATCAATGCTTTTCGGACTGTGGTTGATGAAGTAGAGCAAACCTTGTTTGGTCAGAGGGTGTTTAGTTATCCAATGCGATCGCCCTTTGCCCAAACTATGATCTTTGCAGATAGCGATCGCTTTCGTACCTGGTGGAAAGGAGTTCAGCTGCGCTGTTTTGGGTTACTGTCAGCAGGAAACACATTTTTAGCCTGTCAATATTTGACGGTACGCGGACTGAGAACCTTAAACGGTAAATTGATTCAGCACAAACTCAGCAACTTCCATCAAAAACATCCACAGCCAGAACAATCCCCCATTCCTTCGCAAATTTCCTACTACCATTTTTTGGATGAAAGCTTTCATTTCAACACTTCTAAAATTTTGGGACATGAGGTGATCCATTCCCTAAAACCGCCCACTGCCTTTGAGTGCCAAGTGGCAAATTTGGGAATTCGCGGCACTCAGCAGGATCATTATCATGTGTCTGTGGCAGTCAATGGCATCTTTTGGTATGACCCTGCTTTGTATCAAGCAGTTTATACCGTGCTACTATCTCCCACCTTTGGTTTATCCCCCAGTGAAGCCAAAGCCATGATGTCAGCTTGTTTCACTGAAGAAACTGAAGGCTTACACCGCAGTTTCCAAACCCATCAAGAAGCACTCGATTCCTATAAAGCGTATCTCGAACCCTTGGATTTTATTTGGGACAGTAACAAGGAAATGCGACTGATGAGTGTCAACTCTATCCCGCGTTACCTCAAAACTCAACAGCAAGCGCTAAGCAAATTTTTTCACAATCAAGGCAAACAATTTTAGATTTTAGATTTTAGATTTTAGATTGACCCCATGCATAAAGTCAGGGCTGCTGTCATTTACAGCGATTTTCAGGTAAATGAACCACGGCTTTTTTTATCACGCAGAGGCGCAGAGTCGCAGAGAGGAAAATGAGTATATGTGGTCTAAATACATGAAAACTTCTGTAATTTTAGATTTGGGATTTTAGATCGATACAGTTCAGTTAAGGATTACTTTCTTCTTTTTGCGTCCTTGGCGGTTCGGTAACTCTTTTTAAATTTTAGATTTTGAATCTTCAATCCAAAATCCAAAATTTAAAATCTAAAATTAGGTCATGGAAACCAAATGAAAGATTGCGTTATTTCTTTTGCTGATACCAGTTTTCCTGAGTTACGGTTAAAGCCCCACGATGCTCTAGGGGAGTATTTGACGGTGCAAAATTCCCCGGTGTTGTTTGGTTGCCGTACTGGATTGTGCGGTACTTGCCTAGTCAAGGTAAAAGGAGACATCCCGCCACCCCAAGCAGAGGAACAGGAGGTTTTACAAATCTTGGCTTCAGCAGATCCCCAGGCACGATTGGCTTGTCAAATTGATTTGACGGGAGATATTACAATTCAAGCCTATGCAGTTTGACAATTTTTGGTATGTAGTAGCCGAAAGCGAGCAGTTAAAACCCAGACAAGTGCTGAATCGCCAGGTGTTGGGTGAATGGCTAGCAATTTTTCGGGGCGCAGACGGTCAGCCGGTGGCGTTGCAAGACCGCTGTATTCACAGAAATAGCCGCCTTTCCTGTGGCAAAGTTCACCAGGGAACCTTAACCTGTCCGTACCACGGCTGGGTTTACAACCAGCAGGGGCTAGTGGTAAGCGTGCCTTCCCAATCCAGTGAATTCCAACCTTCTCATCGGTTGAAAACCAAAAATTATCACACTTGTGAGCAGGATGGCTATGTTTACGTCTGTCTTGCCGAGCAACCAGATGCACAATTGCCTCCGTTTTCCATGCCCTTTTATCAAGCACCGCATTGGCATACGGTACGGGTGATTCACCGCTTTCAAAATGATGTCACCAATTGCGCCGAGAACTTTATTGATATTCCCCACACAACTTCGGTTCACCCTGGTATTTTTCGCAACTCCTACGGACAAAAGTTAGAAATGACCGTAACTCGCAAGCAGGGAACGGTGGTGGCTGAATATCGTAACGAAACCACAAATTTGGGCTGGTGGCAGCGATTTCTTAATCCCAGCAGCGTTGAATTCGATCACAGCGATCGCTTTTATATGCCCAACATTACGTCTGTAGAGTACAAGTTTGGCAGCGATCGCCACCTCTTTATTACCAGTCAATCAGTACCGGAAACGGACACCTCCACCTTAGTCTATACCGATGTCACGTTTTATTATGGCATCTGGTCGTGGCTAGCTACTCCCTTCGTCTGGTGGACTGCCAAGCGGATTATTGCACAAGACGTGCGGATTTTGAAAATTCAACAAGAGGTGATTGCCAAGTATGGACGGTGTTTCAGCCATACCCCTGCTGATACAATTCATGTGTTTGTGGAATCAATCCGAGACACCTTGGCCAAGGGAGAAGACCCCCGCTTGCTGCCTGAAAAAACCGTTGAAGTGACTTTTTGGGTCTAGCTATGCTTGTGTTGATTGGCTTTTGGGTTTTGATGGGCTTAACTCTACTACAACCAGAACAACGGCAAGCACTGTGCCGGAAATCCCGTGAGGATTGGCTGTTGGATAGCATCGGGCTATTGGTGCAGGGAGGAATCCCTTGGCTGCAAACCTTGTTGGTATTTGGTGGGTGTCAGTTCTGGTTTCCACAATTACAGGGTTGTTTGGACTGGCAACCTTGGTTCGGGTGCGCGATCGCCTTTGTCGGAGTAGATTATCTCTACTACTGGAACCATCGGTTATTGCATACCGCGCCGTTCTTTCCTCTCCATGCCGTACATCACACCGTGAGTCAGATGGATGTGCTGGGTACTTCTCGCAATACACTGTGGTCGAGTCTATTGATTGTGTATATATGGGTGAATGGGGTGATGATGTATCTGCTAAAAGACCCCAGTGGCTACGCGTTAGGTATTAGTCTGACTTACATACTCGATTTGTGGCGGCATAGTGAATTACACTTGACACGGAAATCTTTGCTTTATCAACTGCTGAATTCATGGTTGATATTACCACACGATCACGCCCATCATCACGGCGATGGAAGCTTTGGTAACTTCGGAGCCAACTTGAAACTTTGGGATCGATTGCACCATACCTTCGGGGAATTGGAACCAGAATCTAAGTCTTTAGGAATTCCCTTGGCATTAAGTTTGAGACAAAAGTTATTGTGGCCATTTTTCCAACAAATTTAGTAAAAATGATACCAATTTTAAAATTGATTGTGACAGATGAATTTACAAAATCCAGACGCACAAAGCCATTCCCAATCTAAAATCTAAAATCTAAAATCCAAAATGGAATGAGATGACACTACTGAGCCGATTACTTTCTTTTTTCCCTGCCCTAGTGATGGCGATCGCCCTGATCTGCGTAGTTTGGATCTTAATGTCACCTGGCTTTCTGAGCATTTTAGCATTGCTCTTTACCTTATACGGGTTTCCCCTGATGGTTTATCAACTGCATCAGCGTTTTTACCCAGTCAAGGAAGGGATTAGCTATTTATTGACTGAAGAATATAGCCCTTGGTGGGGAACTCATCAAATTCAGGCAATTTATAATTCTTTTCCAGTTCTGGAAACGATTTTGCGACTGGTTCCTGGATTGTTTTCGTTTTGGTTACGGCTTTGGGGGTCTAAGGTTGGCAGCCAAGTTTACTGGACTCCTAGTGTATCCATTATCGATCGCGGACTATTGGAAATTGGCGATCGCGTGATTTTTGGTCATCTTACTACAACCTCATCCCATGTCATTAAACCCAAACGGGATGACCTCATGCTGTACGTCAAAAAAGTGCGAATTGGTAATAATGTCTTTTTCGGTGCGGGTACGGCAGTGGGACCTGGAGCCACCGTTGCAGATGGTGCTTATGTTCCATTTAGTAGCGTCCTTTATCCAGAACAGAAGGTTGAGGTATGTCCAGAGCTATAATTCAGGGATTGTCTCATCTACTGTTGCCAGCAGCGATGCAGTTTGAGCAAGCTCTGCACTATCCCCAGCAGACTCAGGAACGGGTTAAAAGGCAGGTACTCAAACGATTATCCAAAACTGCTTATGGTGCAACACTGGGGATTGATGCTCAGATGGAGTGGAACCGCATCCCAATTGTAGAGTATGGGGATCTGGAACCCTGGATTCAGCAGCAGCGTCAACAGCCCCGCGCCTCCATCCTGACTCCTGAAAGAATCCATTTTTGGGAACGCACATCAGGAAGCACAGGGGCTGCTAAGTGGATTCCTTATACCACTTCTTTGCTTGGCAGTTTCAGTGCGATGTTTTGTGTATGGGTTTATGATTTAATTCGTCACGGTCCACCCCTACGAACAGGTAAGACTTATCTGTGCATTTCCCCACAAATCGGTACTGGAGAAGCTGGCATTGATGATTCTTGTTATTTGAACGGGTATTTACGCTGGCTTGTTGACAGGTTTATGGTGCGGGTGAGTGGTTGTTTTCCGACGGCAGAAGCATTCCGCTGGGCTTTAGCCCTGGCATTACTGAATGCAGAGGATCTGGAAATTCTCTCTCTCTGGAGTCCTAGTTTTTTAACAGTGCAACTGGAATTTATCCAGGCTCATCAACAACAACTCCAATTGGCTTTGGGCGATCGCATTAGCCAGCAACGATGGCAGTTACTTTCAGAACCCAAGATTTCCTGGACGCAACTTTGGCCGGAATTGAAACTCATTTCTTGCTGGGACAGAATGCACGCCGCAGATCAAGCGCATATTCTCCACCATTATTTTCCGGGCGTTCTCATTCAAGGTAAGGGGTTACTGGCAACTGAAACTCCAATGACTATTCCCCTGCTCCCATCTGGTGGATTTGTTCCGGTTTTGAACCAGGTGGTTTTGGAGTTTTTGTCACCGCAAGGTGAGGTGCGAGAATTAACAGAAGTGGAGACAGGGGGAACCTATGAACTCGCGATCTCGCAACTTGGTGGTTTATCTCGTTACCGAATAGGCGATCGGGTTCGAGTTTCCCACTGGTATCGAAATACTCCCTGTCTGGAATTTTTAGGTCGGGGCGATCGAGTTAGTGATTTTGTTGGAGAGAAGTTAACAGAAGCCTTTGTAGCAAGAATTTTAGCAAATTTGAGAGTCACGGAATGGGGAGTTTGCTGCCTTGTACCTTTTATTGCTCACCCACCTTATTACTGCCTACTCTTAGAAAATTCCCCAGAAACTTCAGAAACCATCGCCACAAAGCTAGAAGAAGCCTTACTGACTGGGATTCATTATCAGCGGGCAAGATCGTTAGGGCAACTAGGGCAGGCGCAGGTCATCATTGATAAGCAAGTTCCTCTATGGCTCCAGCAGCAAGGACGTATAGGCGATTGTAAGCACTCTTTGCTGAAAGTCAAACCTCTAAGTAGCTTTAGTAAACTCTCCTAACAGCTAGTACCGCCGTGAAGTCAAAAGTCAAAAGTATTGTATTTCAAGCTCTTGCCCCATTTGAAATGGTATGTTTATTTCCGCCGTGTTGTACTATAGCGATTCTCGTTTGGATGCAATACGCTGTAGGGGCGCACAACTGTGCGCCCCTACTTGGTGTAGTCTATTTAATTCAAAACTTTTGTAATTTCAACTTGAGCAACTTGTGGTTTTAGCCATTGCTCAAACAAATCTATGCCAATTTTATGGCGCAGTACATTATCCAATTGGGGTTGAATAGTTTCTTCAACTAAAATCAGATGTATTCCTTTAGAAGTTACTATTGGTTTGAGAAGCTGTGGTGGCTTAGCGGCAAAAACAGGGGCAGAAATCTCTGGCTTTAAGTCTTTGCGGTACACTATCCCGCGATATCCGCTTTTTCGGCGTAATTCTTTATCCTGAATGTATTTGTGAGCAACATCATAAAAACTGATCTCGCCTTCCTGAATGGCATAGAAAAGTTCTATTGCCAAGTCTTCATCATCCAGGACAACTTCATACATTACCACACCAACATAATCGAGTTGATTTTCAAAAAAGTAAGGTTCAATTTTATCTAAAAATAGATGAGTTATTAACTTAGTAGAAAGAAGTCTGTTGTAAACTACTATTTCAAAACCATCTAAAGACAAACCATGTTTTTCTAGCCACGCCCAGGTATCCTCAGCACTTTCTAGTTGATACATTAATCTGAATTTATCTGCTGCTTGCTGAAGTTCTTGATTTTCTACTGTGATGCCTACTGTAGCTGCTGCATTTTCAATAACTTTGCGATTAATAATCTCTTCAATTATCTCAGGAATTTTACAAGATAACTTGATTTGATTAAGAATATCTTCGTTGGTAATAGTGATAGATTCTGACATAATGTTTTTCTTCAAATTAGGTAAACAAATTGAAAGTGCAATAATCGCTTTTTTGTGTCCTGAAAGCTGAGGACAATGGATAATGAGGTTAATTACCGAGAAGGGGGAAAGGGTAAGAATTCAAAACAGGGGAAAGGGTAAAGGGTAAAGGGTAAAGGGTAAAGGTTAAAGGGTAAAGGGTAAGAATTCAAAACAGGGGTAAAGGTTAAAGGGATAAATTTAAGCTTTCCCCCTTACCCCTTTCCCTTTCCCCCTTACCCCTTTCCCCTTCCCCTTCTTCATTCTGAAATATTTACAATTTCACACCTCCCTGCTGCAATTTCTTAAAGGGATCGAGTAGAAAATCAATAATTCGCCGCTGGCGTATAATCACTTCAGCTGTTGCTGTATCCCCAGGACGCAAGGGAATACATTTATTTGCTGAGGGAATACAATTTTGTTTTAGGGAAATATCTAAGTTATAAGCTGCCACTTTTCCATTAGGTGTATCTATCTCTGTGGTAGTAGGAGAAATTTTAATTAATTCACCTGATACAATTCCATAATCTTGAAATGGATAAGCATCTAATTTGATTTTTACTGGTAGTCCTGTCCGCAAAGAACCACTTTCTGTGGTTGCCATTTGTGCCCGAATGATTAAAGGCGAATTTAGCGATGCAATTTCGGCTACCATTGTCCCCGGTTGCACAACAGAACCAGCTTTTTCAATTGGTAGATGAAATAGTGTTCCACTAGTAGTAGCTCTGATTTCTCGTTGCCCTAACTGAAATCTTAATGATAGAATTTGCCTTTTATTTTGAGCAATTTCTGATTGTAATGAAGTAATGTCAGTCTCCAAGCTTTTCTGTTGTTCGGCAATTTTTAGCACGGATAACTGACCAGAACGAGTCAAAGTTTCATAACTTCTTTCTTGTTCTTTTAGCCGTAATCTAGCCTGTTCTATATCCGCATTAGTTTGGCGAATACTTCGCTCGTAACTACTCTTTTGTTCTGCCAAAGTTAATTTAGCTTGTTCAATATCTGACTTACTCTGTTCATATAATTTTTGTTTCTCTTTAGCTATATCTTCCTTTTCAACAACATTAATTTCTGGAACGACTCCTTCTTGTTTTAACTTGCTATAGCGTTCAACTTCCCGCTGAGTACTTATCAAACTACTCTCGACTATTTTACTACTAGTCCGACTATGTTCAAGAGTTTTCTGTGCTTGATTAACTTGAGCTAATTTTTCTTCTTTTTGTAATTCATAGGCATTCCTCAAAGCATCCAAATTCTGGCGTGCTTGATCGATTTGGGTTTGCTTTTCTAATTGTTGGGATTGATTTTGTTGCTGTTGAGTTGCTAAAGATACAAATATTTGATTTTTAGATGCATTTAACTGAGCAAGTCGATTTAATTGTCCCTCTAATTTATCCTGTGCTTGCTGCAAGTCTGCTTTGACGAGTTCGGATTCTAATACCAATAAAGTTTGTCCAGCCCTTACTGTATCACCTTCTTTGACTCGAATTTGGGCAACAGTTCCCGCCACAGCAGCATCGAGCTTAATTGTTTTTTCTTTAGGCTCAGTTCGCCCTCTTGCTGTACCAGTTTCATCAACTTTAGATAGCATTGCCCAAGGTAAAACTATAGACACAAATATCACTAAAAAATACAGTAATCCTCTTGTCCAAACCTGGGGAAAGCTATCAAGTGATTCTTTGGTAATTTGAGACCAATCATCAGTTGATTTTGCTGATATTTCAGGAGGTAACATTTCCTGCTGAAATATTTCTTCTGCTACTGAGTTAGTTACTCGTCCATTCAATATAGTATCTGGCATAATGATTATTGATACAGATTTTTAGAGGTGGATAATTTATGAACCAGTAATTATGAATTTTCTAATTTCATAGTTTATGCTGCCACCTGTAATTGCTGTTGATTAAGATAGAAATAATGTCCCCGTTTTGCCATCAATTCTTCATGATTTCCACTCTCAATTAACACACCTCTATCTAGTACTAATATCAAATCGGCATTTCGGATCGTTGAAAGACGATGGGCAATTACTAATGTGGTTCTTCCCCTAAGAATTGTGTTGAAGTTCTGCTGGATAATTCTCTCTGATTCCGTATCTAGATGGGAAGTTGCTTCATCTAAAACCAATAACTCCGGATTACCTAATAAAGCCCTGGCGATCGCTATTCTCTGTCTTTGTCCGCCAGATAACAATCCCCCGCCTTCACCAATTTGGGTTTCATACCCCATTGGTAATTTTTTAATAAATTCATCAGCACCCGCTAATTTTGCTGCCTGCATCACTTCTTCTAAAGCTGCCCCAGGATGCCCTAAGCTAATATTGTCTCGAATTGTGCCGCCGAATAAAAAGGTATCTTGATCGACTACCCCTACTTGTTGGCGTAAGGAACTCAAGGAAATGCTGGTAATATCTTGTCCATCAATCAAAATTTTGCCATCTGTGGGAGGATACAATCCTAAAACTAATTTAGAAATGGTAGTTTTTCCAGAACCACTACGCCCCACCAGCGCCACCATTTGCCCCGGTTTTACTTCAAAGCTGAGATTCTCTAAAATATTCATCTCGCTTTCTGGATGATAGCGAAATGTCACTTTTTCAAAGCGAATGTTTCCTTGAAGTTTTGGTAGATTTTGCCGTGGTTGGTGATGTAAATCTTCTTCTGGTTCTGCATCTAATACATCATTAATACGTTCTATAGCAATGACGACTTCTTGAAACTGGTTCCACAATACAGTTAAGCGTTGAAAGGGCGTAATAATGTTACCCAATAGCATATTAAATGCTACTAGTTGTCCAATGGTTAACTGGTCGTGAATCACTTGGTAAGCCCCAAACCACAGCAAAGCAGTAGTCATCAGCGCTTGAATTGTGTTACTGAAGATTTGCAGCCGATTGCTAATAACTTGTCCAGCAAAATTAGTTTTTACTTCTTTATTTAATAACTCTTCCCAATGCCAACGTACTGTTTGTTCTACCGCCGTAGCTTTCACTGTCCGCACACCAGTTAGGGCTTCAATTAAGTAACTACCTTCTTTGGCGGTACCATTAAATATTTCTCTGGAAATTTTTTGTAAAAAAGGTGTGGCAATCAAAGCCAGCAAGGCAAAAGGCGGAATTATTAACAATGCCAGCAACGCCATTTTCCAACTGTACCAAAACATTAATCCGACATAGATAAAGACGGTGAGTAAATCTAAGAGGATTGATAATGCTTCACCAGAAAGAAAGCGTTGAATTTTACGGTTTTCTTGGACGCGAGAGATAATATCGCCGACGTAACGCGACTCGAAGAAATTCAAGGGCAGTCGTAGGGTATGGCGAATAAACCCTACAATTAGCGCCAAGTCTATGCGATTGGCTGTGTGATCTAGGAGATATTGGCGCAACCCTGTCATGGCTACCCGGAACAGGTTAAACATTAGCAACCCTATGCCTACGGCTGTTAAGGTGAGTTCCGATCGCTGCACCACTACCCGATCTAAAATTAACTGGGTGAATAAGGGCGTTACAAGTCCAAATATCTGGATAAATACCGAAGCAATAAACACCTCCACCATCACCAAAGCGTGAGGCCTCATCAACTCAAAGAACTGCCAAAAGGGTGTAGAACTGTCTTGAGTCTCTTTCAACATCGCTGTCGGTTGCAGCAGCAATGTGTAACCAGTCCAATTAGCTTTAAATTCAGCGTGGCTGAGGGTGCGTTGACCGATCGCCGGATCGGCTACAATTACCTGCTTAGGGGTAACTTCGTAGACAACGATGTAATGGTTGCCTTCCCAATGCACAATGGCAGGTAAGCTTTGCTTCGCTAATTGCTGGAGTCCAGCTTTTACAGGTCTTGTGGCAAAGCCAAGACTTTCGGCTGCTACTAATAATCCCCGCAAAGATGCGCCATTACGGTCTACGTTGGCAATATCTCGTAGGCGATTGACGCTAAAGCGTTTTCCCCAATAGCGAGACACCATGACTAAACAAGCTGCACCACAGTCGGATGCACTCTGTTGGGCAAAAAACGGATAACGCCGCGTCACTCGTTGCCATAAATGCCCTACTTGCTGAGTAGGATTGGGAAAATAAGCTTTGCTAATCTTCTTCCCGTGGGGTAAATCTGCTGGCTGTGACGAAATCTCTGCTTCATAATCCGTATTTGACTCAACTGCGTCCACAGCAGAGTTAGCTGATTCCTCCTGTTGGGGTGTGAGGGATAGTGCCCTAGCCCACAAATTTTCCCGAATTTGAGGATATTTAGCCATCAATGACGACAACACCCCACTGGGAATAAAGCATAGTTGCAGATTTACCGAAGCCCTGGCTGTGTAGGGCGGAAATTTTGCATCTGGGAACAAGGTACATTCCCCAAATGAGTCTCCGGTTTCTAAAGTAGCGATTAATTCATCGGCATCATCGAGCAATCTTACCTTGCCAGCGATCGCAATATATATACCTGCTTCGGCTTCTGTTGCTTGCCAAAATTTACCGACTTTGGGGTTACTTTCTTTAAATTCTCGAAGATATTGTTGATATTCTTCTGTTGGAATAGAATACCCCAGGATATTGTTAAGCTGTTGTAGAGAAACCAACTGATTCGCTAGATGGTGTACCATGAATCTCTAAATCTTTTGCTAATTTTGTGAATTTAAAAGTTAATAGTTAAAAGTTCCGAATTTTCCCGGATATTTGCCGATTTCAGGTCACTAATCAAGATTTTGGAACTCGTAGCCTGTTCAATGCTATTTGCTTGAGGATTGTTAGCTTTCGGTCGTGTGGATAATCCCATCTGTTTGAGTAGTCGCTTGAGATGGCGATCGCTTACTTCAATCCCAAATTCTTTTGCCAAATGTTTCCCTAACCAATTCGTTGTCCACCGCCGAAAAGAATAGCCACGATCGCGGGGACTACTATTAATCAATTCTTTCAAACGTTCTAAATACTCGTCACTGACTGCCTTCGGGCGACCAATGGGGCAATCTTGCCATTGATGCGCCATCCCCGTCCGGGCTATGTGCGTCCAATGCCTTGCTGTTGCTGGACAACATCCCAAAATTTGACAAATCTGGGTTTGAGTTTTTCCCTCATCTGCCAATAACATGATTTCAATGCGCTGTCGGTAAGACTCTGGTAAACTTTTCTGTAAATTTACTAACAGTAATTTACGCTGAAATGATGTTAAATACTTACTGGTAGTCCCATTTGTATCTTTTGTTGGAATTTTCGTTTCACAGTCAGACATATACGTACAATCACTTAATCTAAAGACACGCAAATATCTTATACTTGATGCAAAATTTAGCAGATATCTCTAATATAAGTAGAAATAGCTAGAGATATTGCAAAAACTAGTTTTACCTTTTATCTGTATTACTTATCACTTTTAGCTTGTTATTTTATGCAAACAAAATAATTCAAGCAAGTAATATTTATTACAGTAGCTTTTGGATGTTGCTTTTTGAGGTATAGGTTAAGCTACACATCGTATTTGTATAAATTCCGAAAATAGTCGCTCGATCTTAATAAACTTTTTGTAAAGATAAATGAATTTCTGGTGAACAGAGAAAAAAGGAGTCGTGGCGGGATCGCACTCAGTACGGATGAAAATTTCTTGGAGAGCGGTTTTCAATTCCATAGACCACACGCATTAAGGCACAATTATTGTGTCCTAACAATGAACTGTATTGTGTGGATGTAACGGCTTAAACTTCCAATAAAGGCAGGGTGACGGTGAAGGTTGTACCGACTCCAACTTGACTATTGACTACAATCTCGCCTCCGTGTGCCTCGACACACTTTTTGGCGATCGCTAGTCCCAAGCCAGTACCAGGAATGTTTCCCACGTTGTCTGCACGCCGGAAAGGCTCAAACAGTCGCTTTTGGTTTTCTTCAGGAATGCCAATTCCCCAATCTTGAACTCGGAAAATTACCGCTTCTTCCTGGCCAATTAGTTCAAAGCGCACCATCCCGCCTGGTAATGAATACTTAATAGCATTGCTAAGTAAATTGCCCAAAATGTGGCGTAGCAGGCTTTCATCCCATAGTGCTTCGCCTAATTGCCCAAAACTGGCGAACATCAAACTGAGATGCTTGTCATTAGCAGTTAATTGAGCTTCATTGATCAGTTGACGGCAAAAAGCTTCTAAATCTAAACAGACGAGTTCACACCGCAGTCTGCCAGAATCAGCTTTACCGATGAATGTAACTTCATCCAATAGCTGCGCCATATTTTTGATCGCTGAGCGAATCATTTGCAAATGATTAAATTTTTTCTCTTTGGTCAATTTTTCATCATGATTTTGCAGCAATCCAGCAGCCAACAGAATAGTATTTAGGGGATTGCGGATGTCATGGGAGAGCATCGACACAAATTCAGATTTGAACTGATTGAGTTCTTTAGCTTTTACGAGTTCAGCAGTTCGTTCTTCAACCCGAATTTGTAACGTTTGATTGACCGTGCGTAATGATTCTAAAACTTGCTTGCGCTCGATCGCATAACGTAGCGATCGCACCAACACATCTACATTTACCTGTCGCTTGACTAAATAATCTTGTGCCCCTTGTCGTACTGCCTCAATTGCTAGTTCTTCATCATTCGTATTTGTGAGTACAACAATTGGTGTACTTGGCGCTTGACTAATCAGAGGAGGCAAAGATGATAATCCTTCGCTATCAGGTAGAGTTAAATCTAACAAAATAACATCATAATTACACTGACTTAGTTCCTGGAGTGCTTCCCCCAATCGCTTGACATGCACCAAATTAAACTCTTGCGACTGGGCTTGCATGAGAAACTCTTGTAACAACCTAGCAGAAGCGAGGTTATCCTCAATTAACAAGATTTTTACTGAGTAGCTGACAACCATAATCTTCGGGTTTCACCCCCTATTGCTCCTCTATCTTTAAAATGGGCATTGAGAGTTAGGAGTTAGGAGTTAGGAGTTAGGAGTTAGGAGTTAGGAGTTAGGAGTTAGGAGTTAGGAGTTAGGAGTTAGGAGTTAGGAGTTAGGAGTAAAATTTTCTCCCCATCTCCCTCATCTCCCTCATCCCCCTCATCTCCCTCATCCCCCCAGTCCCCAGTCCCCAGTCTCCAATTCCCAGTCCCCAGCCCCTTCAATCAGATGGTAACGTCACAGTACAAAGCCAAAAATCTTCAATACTCTTGACAATTTGAAATAATTGGTTGAGGTTGCGGGATTTTGTGATGTAGCAATTTACATGCAAATCGTAGCTGTGAAAAATATCATCTTCATTTTTTGAGGTTGTTAACACAACAACTGGAATACGTTTTAGTACTGGGTCGGTTTTAATTTCCGCCAGCACTTCTCGACCATCTTTTTTGGGCAAATTCAAATCCAGGAGGATGAGGTCAGGGCGCGGTGCATCGGCATATTCACCTTCTTGGCGTAAATAAGCCATAGCATCTATACCATCCCTGACAATCACTACCTCGTGTGGCACCGAACTATTTTTCAATGCTTCTTGAATTAAGCGGATGTCGGCTTTATTGTCCTCGACTAAAAAGATGGTTTTGTGTTTTTCTTCCGTTTCTACGCTCAAGTTCGCGTCCTCCGACTGGAATCGTAAAGTAGAAGGTTGCGCCTTCACCCAGTTCTGACTCTACCCAGATCTGTCCCCGATGGCATTCGACAATCTTCTTACATATGGCTAAACCCATACCTGTACCAGTATATTCATCTCGTGTATGTAGCCGCTGAAAGATGACAAAAATGCGATCGCTAAATTTGGGGTCAATGCCAATTCCGTTATCTCGCACTGAAAATAGCCATGCGTCCTCTATTCTTTCTGCTCCCACATGGATTTGTGGCGGCTGGTCACTGTGGAATTTAATGGCGTTACCGATGAGGTTCTGGAATAACTGCATCAGTTGGGTGCTGTCAGCCATGACTATTGGTAAGGGGTCGTGGGTAATGGTAGCACCAGTTTCTTGAATGCGTTGACGCAAATTGCCCAAAGCCCGATCTAAGGCTTTTTCTACGTCGTTCATTTGAAATGCGATCGCTTGCATATCCACTTTCGAGTATGCCAACACATCATCAATCAATGTCTGCATCAGGCTGACTCCCTGTACAGCATAGCTGATAAATTCCTGGGCATCTTCGTCGAGTTCTTCGTAATACCGCATCTCTAACAATTGCACGTAATTCACCACTTGATTGAGTGGTTCTTGCAAGTCATGGGAGGCTACATAGGCAAACTTTTTCAATTCCGCATTGGAACGTTCTAAATCTTGCGCTAACTGAGCAAGTTCATCGGCTTGACGCAGCACAATATTCACAATTGCTTTTCGCAATTCTAGTGCTGCTTTGATTTCTACTTCTTTCCAAGGTAAAGAAGTTAAGCGGACGGTTTCTTTCCACAGTTCAAATGATTTGCGCGGACACAGACGGACATTTCCATCTGATTGGTTAAGTTCGTATGCTTTATTCGGATCGCCACCCCAATTTACAGTTTGAATTACTTCCGGTCGGAACCACAAAACATAATTGCGCTTGGCGATGGGAATAGCTAACAAACCGCTGGCAACATTTTTAAAACTTTCGGCATCTGGATAAATCTGTGGCAAAGAATCCGTGTAAAATACTTCTTGCTCAACGTTATTTTTGAGCCATTGAACTAAAAAATTCAGTTCTTCTTCTTTGGGAGTTTCACCAACTATCGTGCAATTGCCGCCAAAACACACGGCTGCACCTTGAGCGCTGGCTAAATCTAGAAGATTTTGGGGGTTTTTAACTAAACCATCAATAAAGTTTTCTTCTTGGGACATATATTCAATCAACAGTGATTGAATATGTGTTAAATTTATCCGATGATAGTAGTCTTCTGTTTCTTCTCTAGCTGATATTTCTGTGAATATTACTCGCCCTAAAAATTCGCAAGCCTTACGCAATTCGTAAGAAACATATTTTGGTGACTGATGATGACAAGCAATTAGTCCCCAGAGTTTTTGGTCTTTAATTAACGAAATAGTAAGCGAAGCCCCAACACCCATATTATGCAAATACTCCATATGACATGAAGCAGCACTTCTGAGAATCGAGTTAGTTAAATTAATTGGGCGATCGCTAATCGGATTATTTACCGGAAAAAGCTTTACTGCTTGAGAAGAAGCATCCGGGATGATTCTGATGGAATTGGAAGCAAATAACTTTCTCGCTGGTTTGGGAATATCTGACTCTGGGTAATGTAGTCCTAAATATGGTTCTAAGCTTTCTAGTTTTTCTTCAGCAACAACACAACCATGACCATCATCATCAAATTTATATAACATTACCCTATCGAATTCCGTTAGTTTCCGGACTTCTTTAACGATAATTTGACAAAAATCATGGAGACTTGCTGTTTTTTCGAGTTGGTTAATGGAGGCTCTAGCTAGATGATAAAAGCTTAAAAATGGGATATTTTCCTGAGTAATGGCAGGCTCTAATTCCAGAATTAGAAATCCTTCTAGATTGCGGTGAAAAACTGCATCAAATACTATGTAGTCATCACCTTTTTTTCTTACCCAAACTTTCGTCGGATTGATAAAATCCAGATTCTCCTCAGATAGTCCTTTTTTAATTCTTTCTATTTGGAACGAATCGAGTAAATCTTCTAATTTCTTTTGCAACATATTTTCGGGAGCAATTCCGAAAATATTTAACGTATTAGTACTAACTTGTAATATTTTTAGCTCAGGCTCCTCCAATACCAACAGAACACCATGAGGCTGAATTTGACTAGAAGTATGAATCGGTGCTTCTTTCAAGCTAATTAAGTTAATACCTGGCAATTGTATGTTCATTTCCATGACGATCCTCCTCTGTGGTTCGGGAGCATCAAAACTAGAGTATCTACAATCATTGAAAATAATGAATTAAAAAATATTTGTTATTTTTACATCCATTATTTTTACTTAGTATCTAATTTCCCATGCCCTTATATTGCGCTTTGCAGCCGTTTTAGGATCTGTTTGCGCTTTAAAAGTTTAACAGTCGCTAAACTTAGATACTGATAAGAAATATGAAACCCATGTGATTAAAAAAATCTATATATATGTAGCTGTGTTAAGTATAAAAATAAATTTTTATTGGATTTCCCACCTCGTTTGCCCCCATAACTCCTTCTTTAGGTAGTTTACTATGACTTGTGTGTACACCGCAGCCTTAAAAAGGAGAGGGACACTTTTGCACCGCAAAACCAGGGTGAAGTATCTCAGTGCGCCATAAGTCTTAAATTGTGCCACTAAACACTGGTGTGTACACCATAGGTCAAGAGGGTAAGGGAAAAATCCTAGCTGCCATAGCAATCCGATTTGATTTTTGAAAAAATCTAAGTATATGTAGGGTGTGTTACGGCTTCCGTAACGCACCGTCCGAAGGTTTTGGTGCGTTAGCCTACGGCATAACACACCCTACGATTCCTATAGCAATTACAGCAGATTTCAAGAAAAGTGAAGTAGACAAAGATTCATGTATTACCCAGGTATAAAGTGTCTCTTACTCTTGAATTCTAAATTCTGCCGTATATCCCAGCTTTACCAGAAACCATAACTCTAAGAATTTCAATAAATACGGGTATTTTCGGTTTCTATTGTCTTAATTAGAACTTAAAATTAAATCTGTCAGATTATTTATTTCCCGTTAAAATCATAGAATATAATAAGATACCCCCTGAACACTTAGTCACAAGCCTTCTTATGTCTTTGAACAAATTCCAATATCACTTAAGTTGTAAATGCTTTGCTCTCAGTTATAAATGAGGTAGTTAGAACGATCTATCTATCACACCAATCTTTGAGAGATTAGGGTTATTTACCTCAACGCCAAAAAAATTCAACTAGTATATCTAGTTGTCTGACTTGACTTAATGTCAGTTAAGGTATCAGCAGTTTGTTAGCCAATAAGATTAGACAATTACCAAATGATAATTTTATGGAAAAATGTTTAAATTTTGTATGGAAGCTTCAATAAAACTCACAGATGTTTTTTTAGGCTATTTCTTGGTTAAATCTATAAAATCTCCAATGATAATATTGTTATGAATGCACATCGAGGATCTGCTGTGCTCAGTTCTGCAACTTTCAAAGTGGAAGCACCTGGAACAGGGCTGACTGATAATCATCGCCTGCGCCTGTTTTCTGGCTCTGCCAATCTACAACTGTCTCAAGAAGTTTCTCGTTACCTGGGCATGGACTTGGGGCCAATGATCCGCAAAAGATTTGCGGATGGAGAACTTTACGTTCAAATCCAAGAATCGATTCGGGGTTGTGATGTCTATTTAATCCAGCCATGTTGTCAACCCGTTAACGATCACTTGATGGAATTATTGATTATGGTTGACGCTTGTCGTCGAGCTTCTGCACGACAGGTAACCGCTGTAATTCCCTACTATGGCTACGCCCGCGCCGATCGCAAAACCGCAGGACGAGAATCAATAACCGCCAAGCTCGTTGCTAACTTGATCACCGAAGCAGGTGCCAACCGCGTTCTAGCAATGGATTTGCACTCGGCTCAGATTCAAGGCTATTTCGATATACCCTTTGATCATGTTTACGGTTCGCCAGTATTATTAGATTATCTCGCAAGCAAAAAACTGTCCGACCTTGTGGTTGTTTCCCCAGATGTTGGCGGTGTTGCACGAGCTAGAGCATTTGCCAAAAAACTAAATGATGCTCCACTGGCAATTATTGACAAACGTCGTCAGGCACACAATGTTGCAGAAGTGTTAAACGTCATCGGTGATGTTAAAGGCAAAACCGCAGTCTTGGTAGATGACATGATCGATACCGGTGGTACGATCGCTGAAGGAGCGCGACTACTGCGTGAAGAAGGAGCTAGTCAGGTATACGCCTGTGCAACTCATGCAGTGTTCTCCCCACCTGCTATGGAGCGGTTATCCAGTGGCTTGTTTGAGGAAGTCATTGTCACAAACACGATTCCCATACCAGAAAGTAATCGCTTTCCACAACTAGTGGTGCTGTCAGTAGCTAATCTCTTAGGAGAAACTATCTGGCGAATTCATGAAGATACCTCAGTCAGCAGCATGTTCCGCTAGCCAATAAAAGACTGTCGTTACCGTTAGAGGCATGAAGTATGAAGCATGAAGTATAAAATTTTTTAGCCTTCATTCTTCAGGCTTCATTTTTTTGATAAGGGACTTCCAAAGAAAAAAATATTCCATAGTAGGGGCGCACAGCTGTGCGCCCCTACAAATGTGCAAATGGCCAAAAGGATGTATTATCACTTGTCCTGAGTATTAGGCGATCGCAGAGCAGCAAAAAACATTTTCAAATCATCTCTGTATTTTACAAAAAAAGGGAACAGGGAACAGATAAGAAACTAAAGTTTTAGAGTTTAAAGCTCAGTCAAAAAAAAGATGTTTTTTGAGGGAGAGTGCAACGAAAAAAAACAATGTCATTATTTCAATCTCATGTTTAAAAACCATGAGTTTTTCCTGTTCCCTCTTGCCCGTTCCCTGTTCCCTCTGAAATTTTTAACTTTGTATCTCCTCAAGAGATTGCTGTGATTTAAGTTGAGAAGCGATAAAAGGAACTTTTGGTGCGAGAAAAAACCCAATTAAACTAGCAAAAAGGATTGGGGTCAAAGGGCTAAAATTAGTCAATTTTGATAACAACAAAGTTGTACTTATGGGTGTACGTGTCACCGCTGCATTGATAGCTGCCATTGTACAAATCATAGCTAGTGCAGGATTCAACCCCGGAATTAAAATTGCAATTGCTTTACCAATACAAGCACCAGTAAAAAATAAGGGAATAATGAAACCACCACGCCACGCACCAGTGACTGTGATACTGATAGATGCCATCTTACCCAAGGCTAAAATTAACAAAAAAACAACTGAAAAATTAGTACTTAGGACTGACTCTAATTCTTCATGTCCGAAATAGCGGGTTAGGGGTAAGAAAGCTGCTAAAGTACCTAAGCCCAATCCTGCTAATGTGGTGCGTACATAAACGGGGCCGGGAACCATCGCTAACAGCCTGTCACAGCCGCGAAAAATGACCATAAAAATCCAACCTGCAACAGCGCCGATGATTCCAAACAGGATAGCCACAGCAAAATCATCGATGTTCTCTAAACTGTATTGGGGAAAATGCCAGGTGGGAGCAATTCCCAAATGGGTGATGAAGGCAAATACTAAATAACTAGCGCAACTAGAAACGATCGCTGGCATCAAAGCTTCGTAGTATTCGACGATATGCTGATGGTGAAGAATTTCTAGGGCAAACATCGCCCCACCTAATGGTGAGCCAAACAAGGCGGTAAAGCCAGCCGCCATTGCTGCTAAACTTGTGGATCTCAAGTCTTCGCCCTCAAGACGGAGGCGATCGCCTACCCATGTACCAAAAGAACCTGTAACCTGTACTAATGGCGCTTCTGGCCCTGCACTACCCCCAGCAGCGATACTAACCAAAGAAGCGAGAATCATCGCCGGATTTTTTCGTGCATCCAAACGTCCGCCACGAAAATGGATATTATCAACAATTACAGCAATTTCCCCAGGATTGCCTAAAAAATCAATTACCAAGCCAACAATTAATCCAGCTATTGGCATAACTATTAGCAGACTCACACCCTCAAATCTTGCTAGTTGGTGAGTCATCAGTTCCAGAATAATCCAGTACAAACTAGCAAATACACCACAAACAGTCCCCACCACTACCCAGCGTAAAACCCACCGTGAAATGAAAAGAGGATTACGTTTTACCAGTCCAAAAAGTTGCAAAAATTTCCAGCGTTGAGTTTGGTTTGTGGGAGGACGGTTATTTGGTAACACTGCTGATTTCCTAACTGCAAGAATCAAATGTCAAGGTTTTTTGACATTTATTATAGTACCGTAATGTGAATTCAAAACGTATAAACATAAAAAATATTAAAAATTGTATCAATATACTTTTAGATAGACAATATTTACAACTTTAGTACATCGCCAGATAGATAAATTTTTGATGAAAATTTATTAAATTGACTCAAGGATATGATATTTCAATTAGGAGTTATTTTAATAATGCCAGAGAATCCTGGGTTAGGAGAACAGGCGCTGAATAAAGCGGCAGAAATAGGATTATCTAGCCAGTTAGATGAAGTAGAAAATTTAGATGTAAATATCAAAACCGAGCCACTGAAAGTAGTTCAGGGACAGGTCGATTCAGTCACAATTGAAGGTGAAGGTTTAGTTATGCAGAAAGACCTCCGGATGGAGGAATTGAAAATGCAAATGCATAGTGTTGCTATCAATCCACTGAGTGTGGCTTTTGGCAAAATTGAACTCACAAAACCTACTGAAGCTAATACACGAGTTGTTTTAACGGAAGCTGATATCAATCGCGCCTTCAACTCTGAATATGTGCGAGCGCAACTACAAAATCAAAAAATACACGTTAACGGACAACAGACGACTATTGAACCGCAACATGTAGAATTTCGGCTACCTGGTGATGGAAAAGTAGCACTTAACGCCAGCGTAAAATTAGTAGAAACAGGCGAAAATCAGCAAGTTGCTTTTTCCGCAGTACCTTGGATCGATGCTAATGGAAAAAGTGTTTTGCTGGAAAATGTTGAGTATGGCGAAAGTGAAGAAATATCGCCAGATTTGACAAAAGCTTTGATAGATCAAACCAGCGAGATTTTGAATTTGAGTAATTTTGATTTGCAGGGAATGAATCTACAAGTTAACCAACTAAAAGTAGAAGTAGGTCAACTCACTCTGCAAGCCCAAGCTTATGTAGAACAAATTCCTTCTGCTTAAAAATAGACACTCATCAACTCAGGATAGTAATAATGGAAACTACAGAAACAACCCAAACAAATTCAACACCTTTTCCAAATATCCCACCAGTTATTGAAAGTAACGATAGTGAGTATCGTGATAGTGGCGTACCCAGCACAGTTGCGATCGCCGGACATCCCCTCCACCCCCTGAGTGTGATTTTTCCCATCGCCTTTTTAGCCGCCGCCTTGGGAAGCGATTTCGGCTACTGGTTAACTAATGATTTCTTCTGGGCTAGGGCTTCGCTATGGTTAATTGGACTCGGATTAGGAGGAGGACTACTTGCAGCCGCGATCGGTCTGAGTGACTTTTTGAAAATCGAACGAGTCCGCAAGCGTACCGCCGGTTGGGTGCATTTGATACTTAACGTTTCTATCCTGGTTTTGACACTCGTTAACTTCCTCCTACGCTTGGGCGACCCTGAATCCCGAATACTACCTTGGGGATTGGTTCTCTCGCTGATTGTTGGTACACTCACTAGCGCTTCGGGCTGGTTCGGTGCTGAACTCTCCTATCGCCACAAAATCGGTGTAGTGGGTGGTGGTAGTCGAAGATATCCGTAGTGAAATAATTCGTAATTCGTAATGACGCTCGTTCCGACGCTCCTACGTCGCTAACGCTGCGCTAACGTAATTCGTAATTAATATTCAATATTACGAATTATTGAGAAACGACTGTACAGAGGCTAAAATTTTGCTTGGTCTCTAAGCTTTCAAAAAATGCGCCGCAACCCAAACCAAACAATATATATTATTCTGTCTATGCTCATCGTTGTACCGATGGGTTTTTTCTTTAAGTATTACGCTGGCCCCGGCTATAAGTGGTTTAATGACTACGGAGGAGATATACTTTACGAAATATTTTGGTGTCTGCTTGGATTTTGCTTTTTTAGAAGTCGAGCAGCAATAATCCAAATTCCAATATGGGTTTTTGTCATCACCTGTATAATAGAATTCTTGCAACTTTGGCATCCGCCAATATTAGACGAGATTCGCGCCACCTTCATAGGTAAATTGTTACTTGGTACTACCTTTGTTTGGTGGGATTTTCCTCATTACCTATTGGGTTGTATCTTAGGTTGGTTGTGGTTGCAACAATTACAAAAAATCGGTTATGCAAAAAAAAGTCAAGGTTAAACCTAACTCAAAACAGCAAAAAATCGAAGAACAACCTGATGGTAGCCTGACCGTCTATTTAAAATCGCCTCCAGTTGATGGTAAGGCTAATGAAGAGTTAATTAAACTTCTAGCAGAGAAATTTGGTGTGCCAAAATCTGATATCAGAATTAAGTCTGGTTTGTCCTCCCGACAAAAGTTAATTGAAATTGATATGGCTATCTAGTGCTGATTATTTTGTCTTTACTGGTTCACTGCCTGGTAAAACTTCATGTAATATTATGTATCACTTGATGCGACCAGGAATCGAGAGGCACAGGCTTGCAAAACAGAATTTTTAATATTCTATATCTTTGTGTACATCCTTGATACTAATATACCTGGACTGCGCTTTGACTCTTTCTATCCAAGCTTGGATAGCAGGAAATTGTGTTAAATCAAACCCGCCTTCATCAGCTACATGAGTATAGGCGAACAACGCAATATCAGCAATTGTGTAACGCTCTCCTACAAAAAAAGTGTGAGAAGTTAAGTGTTTTTCCATCAAGTTAAGTGCTGCATAACCTGGTTCGCGTTTTTGCTTTATAGCTTCACTATATTCTTCAGGTTTACCTAAAATAGAAATCCAAAATCTCGATGTGGCAATGAAAGGTTCATGGCTATACTGTTCAAAAAATAACCATTGCAGCACTTGCGATCGCAAAAAGCGATCGTAGGGTAAAAATTCTGTACCTTCACTCAGATAAACCAATATGGCATTCGACTCCGCCAAATATTTTCCTGGCTCGATTTCCAGAACGGGAATCTTCCCATTGGGATTTTTACTTAAAAATTCTGGTGTTCGAGTCTCGCCTTTTAAGATGTTAACCTCTACCCTTTCAAAAGGCATACCTAGTTGTGTCAATAAAAGACGTATCTTATAAGCATTGCCAGAAGGTAAAAAATCGTACAAACGCAGTAGTTCCATGCTAAAATACATTAAAGAATGTGTTGATAACTAAGGGTTCAAAATACAATATCTTACCAAAATATTTTCCAAAAACCGGATAATTTCTTTTATATTTAACTTTTTCCTCCCTAGATAAAATCATCTCAAAAAATAAAAAAAGTATTATTTCTTTCTAGATTGAGATGTTTAATTTAGTCATCGGTTGAGAATAAAAGTATGTGTGGAAGATTTACTCTAAACCAGTCAGTAGAAGCTTTAGCTCAAATTTTTGATGTTCAAGAACTCCCGGATTTAGCAGCCCAATATAACATTGCGCCTACGCAAAAAGTGGCAACAGTGTTACAAAATCCTGAAAGCAAAAAGCGTGAATTTCAGCAGTTGCATTGGGGGTTAATTCCCTCATGGGCAAAAGATTCCGGAATAGGGGCAAAATTAATCAACGCTAGGGCAGAAACTGTTGCCGAAAAACCCGCTTTCCGGTCAGCTTTTAAGCATCGACGCTGTTTAGTGCTAGCTGATGGCTTTTATGAATGGCAACGCCAACAAGTCGGCAAGAAGCAGCCATTTTATTTTCGTCTCCAAGATGGGCAACCCTTCGCCTTTGCAGGTTTGTGGGAGAGATGGCGCTCCACTGCCAACGAGGAAATAATTTCTTGTACAATTTTGACAACAGCAGCCAACGAATTACTCCAACCCATCCACGAGCGGATGCCAGTGATTTTAAAGCCGCAAGATTACGATTTATGGCTAGATTCTCAAGTACAAACGCCCCAAACCCTACAACAGGTATTGCGTCCCTATCCAGCGCCAGCCATGACTGCCCATCCAGTTAGCACCTTAGTAAATAACTCTCGCCATAATAGTCCGGAATGCATCATTCCCATTAGTGGGGACTAGGGACTGGGGACTAGGACTGTATACTATGGACTAGAGAAGAGTTTTCCTAATACCCAGTCCCCAATACCCAACACCCAACACCCAAAGACAACTATGCCAAGAACGCAAAAAAACGATAATTTTGTTGACAAATCCTTTACAGTGATGGCGGATATCATCCTGAAGATCCTGCCGGCCAACAAAAAAGCTAAAGAAGCCTTCGTGTATTATCGAGATGGCATGTCAGCCCAAGCAGAAGGAGAATATGCCGAAGCATTGGAATACTATGAAGAAGCTCTAACACTAGAGGAAGATACCAACGATCGCGGCTACATTCTCTACAATATGGGGTTAATCTATGCCAGCAACGGCGATCATGAAAAGGCCTTAGAACTCTATCACCAAGCAATTGAGTTAAACCCACGCCTACCCCAAGCTTTGAATAACATCGCCGTGATTTATCACTACCAAGGCGAAAAAGCAAAAGAAGCCGGAGATGAAGATGGTGGCGAAGCACTGTTTGACCAAGCCGCAGACTATTGGATTCGAGCTATTCGCATGGCTCCCAATAACTACATTGAAGCCCAAAACTGGTTGAAAACTACAGGGCGATCGCAAATCGACGTATTCTTCTAAAAAAGTGAAGAGTTAAGAGTTAAGAGTTAAGAGTTAAGAGTTATGGCTAATTCACTCCTAACTCCTAACTCCTAACTCCTAACTCCTCACTCCTCACTCCTCACTCCTAACTCCTCACTCCTAACTCCTAACTCCTAACTCCTAACTCCTAACTCCTCACTCCTAACTCCTAAAAAAAAATATGATTGACCAAGAACAAGTCCACAAAGTAGCTAATCTTGCTCGTTTAGAGTTAACTCCAGAAGAAGAACAACAATTTACTACTCAATTGGGAAGTATTCTGGATTATATTCAACAACTCAACGAACTTGATGTTAGTGATGTGCCCCCAACAACACGGGCAATAGATGTTAGTAATGTCACAAGACAAGATGAGTTGCAACCCTATCCTGACCGTGAAAGCATCCTCAACAGTGCCCCTGAACAGGAAGGCGAATTTTTCAAAGTACCAAAAATCCTCAACGCTGAATAGCCCTAAGCTATTCTAATTTCTGACTCTTGCTGTATAAGTTAATATTATTCGGCTGTCGCAAAAAAACGTTGATTTTGCCGAAATCCTCGTGATAGAGTACAAATACTTAAATCTACGACATACCAATAGTGTCTGAGTAGATCGGTAAAGCTATGAAATTACTTTTCCCAAACAGTTAGGTGTTTCTTTCTTCCTACCTAATTGTTGAAGATTAATTTTATAGCTCTATATATACTTAAATTTGTATTGAGCCGATGTATTGGTTTAGCTATTAATTATGTGAATCCTGTACAGAGTCATTCTGACACCAGGGATTGACATGCTTAATTGGCAAACTTTTAACAAAGAAACGTGATTCATAGATATTCCGTTTGCGTATTGGATTCCTAACGTCAGTAGGTAACTAATTGTCAAGATAACTTGACAGCAAACAAATTCAATTTATGAATACAACACTGTGCTGGCTCAAACATTTGAAAAAGCCTATTGGTCGTCAAAAAAACCAGTAGATGTTGTATTTGTGTGTGAGGAATAAACGTGAATCACGAGCAATTAAAATGTATTGCAAGAGTCAGTTGGTTATGCTTAGTTACAGGTTCGATTTCACTAGCAGCATATCCTACGCTTGCTAATCCTCCTGATACACAGCCTAATTTTAGTATTGATAGTCAATCCCCAAATACCGATGGAATTGCTCAGGTCAACTCTGTATCTCAATTATCTGATATCAGACCAACAGATTGGGCTTTCCAAGCATTACAATCTGTAGTAGAACGTTATGGTTGCATTGCCGGATATCCTGACAGCACATACAGAGGAAATCGTGCCTTAACTCGTTACGAATTTGCTGCTGGCTTGAATGCTTGCCTAGACCGAATTAACGAACGGATTAATTCCAATATTGTTGATTTGGTCACTAAAGAAGATTTAGAAACTCTGCAAAAACTCCAAGAAGAATTTGCAGCTGAACTAGCAACATTACGTGGTCGTGTAGATGTCTTAGAAGGTCGGACAGCTACCTTAGAAAAGCAACAATTTTCCACTACTACTAAACTCAATGGTGAAGCAATTTTATCTTTAGCAGCAGCTACGGGTGGAGAACCAGGTAGTGAAGATGCGAATGTTGTCTTCAATAATCGTGTGAGGCTAAATCTCACCAGTAGCTTTAATGGCAAGGACTTGTTAATTGTTGGACTCCAAGCTTACAACTTTAGAGCAACTGATTCACTTTATAGTCGGGGAACCATTCAAGGACAATTATTACCAAATTCGAGTTTTTTAGGCGCAGGTTCGACTAAATTGAGCTTTGAGCCGGAATTTCCTGGTTTTAGTCCTCAGACATTGCAACCTGATGGCGGAGCCAATTCAGTTAGTCTCTACAAGCTAGCGTATGTCTTACCCTTGTCCCAGCAATTTGCTGTATTTGCCGCCACAAATGCAGAGATTACAGATGTGTTTCCTGCCATCACTCCCTACGCCAGCGATAGCCAGGGGGCAATTTCTCGATTTGCAGGCTACAACGCTGCTGTACGAATTACCGGAGGTACTTCTGGCAGTGGTTTACTTGCAGGCGCTGGTTTTTTGTGGAATCCTTCAAAACAAGTAGGACTTGGAGTTATATATGGTAACGGTACATCATCCTTACCCCAAGATCTCGGTCTTTTGAACACACCTTTGGGGGCAGGTTTCTTTAACGGCACAGGGGCACTTGCGGCACAACTTACCTTGAAACCAATTTCAAATCTGGATATTGGGATCAACTATGCACATAGTTACCACGAAATCAACATTTTGGGTACAGGCTTGAGTAGCGCGGATATTGCTTCGATTCGGTTTGCTCCCAATGCAGCACAGCTAGGACAGGTAGGTGGTAATGCCACACTGGCAATTCTTAATGAGCCTATCAAGGTCGATTCTATTGGTGCAACAGCAACCTGGCGATTTACTCCTCAAACATCTTTATCAGTATCGGGTGCTTTGCTGTTCGCTAATTTGTCGAATGTAGATGCTTCAACAACCTTTAGTAGTTGGTCAGCCGGGTTGCATATTAGAGACATCTTCGGCAAAGGAAACGCAGCCGCAGTAATTTTCGGACAGCCGCTTTACCGACAGTCTACCGGGGGAATTGCTATTCGCCCTGAAGACACGACTCCTTATCATTTAGAAACTTTTTTTAACTACAGAGTTAATGACAATATCAGCATTACCCCTGGTCTATTTTGGCTATTCAATCTCGAAGGATTTAGCGCTAACGACACAGCAGTTGTAGGTGTACTTCGTACCACTTTGACTTTTTAGTATCAGCGCAGCATTGGGCGTTGGGAGTTAGAAGTTAGAAGTTAGGAGTTAGGAGTTAGGAGTTAAGAGTTAGGAGTTAAGAGTTAAGAATTATTCTCCCCCAGATTTCCCCCAGTGCCCACTCCCCTCAAACTAAACATAAAGGACTTCTGAAATCTCTACGGTTATAACAGAAGCCAACAGTAGGATACACTGGCTTTTGAATACACCAGAAGTTCCTGAGTTGGTTTGCCGCTGCTGGTTACTTCCTCCCTAGTATCCTACGCTTTTTCTTGTATGAAACTTACTCAAATCTACGGTAAGTCCCCCCAAGAAGGTTTTTTGACATCTACTAAAGACTCCCACTGTTTTGGGTCTATAGCTCTAGAATATTTACAAGCTTTAATTACAAATTAGCTCTCTCTAGAAAAACCGCTGTTTTTGCTGTCTAGGCTTACATCCTGCCTGTTTCTATCCCAATTTGTGTAGCTTAGCCAATCAGCGAATTCAGTTAATATTAAGCCTGTTTTACTATTTAGTTTCTTACCCTGACTATTAGACTCCTAGTGTTCATTTCATTTTGTTCAATAGCTTTTAGCCCTTATCGCTCCCATGCTGACCCATCACCGCAAGCCCGTGTGCTTATCAATTATTTCTACTGACCTACCAATCTGGTCTGTTGTTGAAACTGCCGGAACATTGTACCAAAAAGATACTGACCGATTTCATTTACTACTGACTGCACCACCCCTGATTACTTGCGAGGTCGAGAGTGTCCTTAGTCCAGAGGATGCTTCTCCTCCAAGTAAGAGCAAAGCCTACGCCCCTAGCAGTCCCAGAATTTTGTGGTTAGAGATTTCCCCATATCGGGTAATTATGACCATGCAAGGTAACGCTCAAGTGAGTTACCGTCACTTCTGGGAACAGGGTGTTTATGGTATTAGTCGTTATTGGTTGCCAACTGAGTCATTGCAATCTAACGATCCGATTCGCTTACGAAATTTTACTAGTAATCTAACTCTCAACGGACATCCCTTACCAGAGCATTTGCGACTGGAATATGAATTGTGGGCAGAAAAAATCCAACTAGGACGCTACATCCTGAATTTGGAAATTAAGCATTGATATCTGGAGACTGGGGACTGGGGACTGTGAATTAGGGAAGAGTTTTTCCACTACCCATCCCCTATGCCCCATACCCCATAACCCTTTCACCCAAAATAACTAGGTTGGTTTCCAGGTTTCCATTTAATGTTGCAACCAACACTCGGCTTTTGCTCAGTCGTAACAGGTTTATCTGCCAGCACTGCTTCAATGGCTGCACGTAAATCTGCACCCGTTACAGGTTTTCCATTGCTGGGACGACTATCATCTAATTGTCCCCGATAAACAAGTTGGCGCGAGCCATCAAATAGAAAAAAATCTGGTGTGCAAGCTGCTGTGTAAGCTTTTGCCGTTTCCTGGCTCTCGTCGTAGCATAAGGTAAAAGTAAATCCTTGTTCTGTGGCAAATGCTTTTAACGACTCTGGCGCATCATCTGGGTAATTCTTGGCATCGTTAGCGCTGATGGCAACGATCGCTAAATCATTGGTAAAATAATCTTTTCCTAACTGCACTAATTCTTGTTGCACATGCTTGACAAATGGGCAATGCCGACACATGAATATTACCAAAAGTGCTTTTTTTTCTGCAAAGGTGGAAAGTGAAGTTGCTTTTCCAGATACAACTTCCGGTAGATTAAAATCTGGTGCTTTGGTGCCTAGTGGCAACATTGTTGAAGCTGTTAAAGCCATATTTCACCCGATATTTTTACCCTGATAAAGGCTTTTGCTATCAGTATCTTTTCAAGATATCACTAAATATTCAACAAATCTTAAGATACGGAAAAGTTTGGAAACTTGTTCAGTGATTACTAAATGTTCAACAAATCTTAAGATACTGAAAAGTTTTTAAACTTGTTCAGCCATTAGGGTGCGTTATACCGTTTCTTTATGAGGCTGCGCTAAATATTAGATTTTTTAACGCAAAGGCACGCTGAGGTTAGCGCAAAGGGGCGCTGAGGTTAATTGACTACATTCCAAAATAATTAGGCGCATCTTCATAGAGAATTGGCATTATCGGCGAGAGTACGGCACCAAAGCCCTAAGAATGGTGCGTTACGGCTTACGCCTAACACACCCTACAAATACTTAGATTTTTCACCAAATCAAATATGATTCCTATATGAGCTTTACTTTGTTGGCGAGCTACCAAAATTAAGAGACGAGATATTTCCCGTCTCTTAATTTTTTTGAATATTACTTTACACAAATCAATTATTACAGACTTGTCAAAAAACCAATTATCCCATGTCCTGTCAGCACTTCTAATGCTATCAGAGAAACAAAACCAATCATTGCTAGACGACCATTGAGCAATTCTGCATAGGTAGTGAAGCCAGTGCGATCGCCTTGCTCGTCCACATAAACTTTTGGCTCGAGCGCAAAGTTGTTCAGTTTGCCTTGATCGTCAATTATAGCGGTGGTTGTACGCATGTGATTATCTCCGGTTTTTTCTTATGTAAAGAAGTGTAACAAACTTATTAACATTTGTAAAGTATATTAATCTGTTCAAGTAGAAGTCTAAGACAGAGTATGATTATGGATTGAGTTCAAAGCCATGTTTAACTTTGATCGGCTCTGTTCTTTGTTCTCATGCCCTCTCAATCACAAATCCACTTCTATACAGCCAATGCATCGATTTCGAGTAGAGGTTATTGCCAAAACCCCAAACCCGCAGCAGGTAATTTATGCCGCGATGCACCAAGACTATACCGATGGGTTCGTGTTTGATGAGCGCGACTCATGGCCTTCCGAGTCACAAAGCGGCGAAATTATTGTCAAGCGACTTTTAGCGGGAGAAAGAGGACATTATGGGCCTCTAGAGCATCCCCAGATTGTTTTCAACTGTGGCTACTTTCCCCACAGTGTTATGCAACAGGCACGTACTCATCGAGTTGGAGTATCATTTGATGTACAATCTTTTCGCTACACAGGCAACCAATTTATTGAGGTAGTTGAAGGCAAGAAAGACATAGAAGACGTTTTTTATCTGCGTCCTGTTGGTTATTATACAGACAGACAAGGTAAAAAATACTACTATACGCCAGAGCAACGAGCAGCGGATTTGGACTGGTGTCTAGAAGCAGCTAAACGATATAAAGCTGATTTTGAAGGTGGAATGTCTGAAGAACACGCCAGAGGTAAAGCACCCTTTGACTATCGTCAGCATTTTGTAGTTAGTTTCAATTTAAGGTCTTTTTTGCATTTTTGTGACCTGAGAAATAAGAAAGACGCTCAACTTGAAATTCAAAAATTGTGTGACATGATGTGGCCTCACTTTGGAGATTGGGCACCAGCGATCGCCCAATGGTATGAAAAGCAGCGTTTAGGCAAGGCAAGGTTAGCACCTTAAGAAGCTATTTATAAAGTAAATTTAAAAGTGGGTAGAAAGCTTTAGTCGAAACGTAGAATACTTTCTATGTAGTGTATCTATTTGGGGAGTTATAGATCGAAAGCCTGATTTTACCTATGTTAATGATATAGAATGGTAAATCCTAGCGCCTCTAATTTCAGCAGCCAAGTTAGGCGGATGTCCTCGCACAACTGACATGCCAGAAGTATGTAATGAAATCTACTATCACTTAAAAATAGGACGCTATGTGGAACATGCGATCGGGAGACTTTCCAGCAAAATCAACGGTATACAGTTTCTTGCAAGCAGCATTCTATTTGCTGCTAAGTAACCAGGTAGAAAAGATTGTATTGAAAATAAATCAATAGACCTCTTGCAAAAGTGCTTTTTGCACTCTTGTGGGAAAAGGGATGCATCTTTATTGGGGAAAGGGAAAATACCAAACCTTTCCCCCTTTCCCCTTCCCCTTTTCCCGACTTATGCAAGAAGTCTAATATTGATATTTATGAATGAGTATTAACCTGAAAGATAAAACTTGGGGAAAATGCTTTAAAATTCAACGTTAATATTAATTAATTTGTTATTTAAATTTTTTGCTGGTTATTTGTTCTACCCTTTCCTGTCTGGAAAGCTTTTAAAATGAAAATTTTAGTTGTAGAGGATGATGAGTTCAATGCCTATGCACTCACTTCCGTTTTGACTAACCAAAACTACGCCGTTGAAGTTGCCACTGATGGCGATCTTGCTTGGGATTTTATCCAAACTTGCGATTTTGATTTAATACTCCTGGACGTAATGTTGCCCAAGTTGGATGGCATTAGTCTTTGTCGGCAAATCCGGTCTCATGGTCTGCAAGTACCAATATTATTATTGACAGGGCGTGATAGTAGTCATGAAAAAGCGATCGGATTAGATGCAGGCGCAGATGACTATGTAGTTAAACCCTTTGACGAAGAAGAGTTAGTTGCTCGTGTCAGGGCGCTGTTGCGTCGTGGAAGCGTAACTTTGCAACCTGTCCTAGAGCGCGGTGATTTGCGCCTAGATCCTAGTAGCTGTGAAGTCAATTATGCTGGAAATCTGCTGCCACTCACCCCAAAAGAGTATGCTCTATTGGAACTATTTTTGCGAAATAATCACCGGGTGTTTAGCTGCGGCATGATTTTAGAACATCTTTGGTCTTATGAAGATACTCCACAAGAAGAAGCTGTTCGCACCCATATCAAAGGGTTAAGACACAAACTCAAAGCTGTAGGAGCGCCCACTGATTTCATTGAAACAGTTTATGGTATCGGTTATCGTTTGAAACCACTGGAACAGGGAGTAGGGAGTAGGGAGCAGGGAGCAGGGAGCAGGGGGGCACAGGAGAATACCAATGCCCAATGTCCAATGCCCAATGCCCAGTCCCCAATCCCCAGCCCAAAATCACAGCAGCAGCAAACATTAATGGCAGTTGGCGAAATTTGGCAACGATTTCAAGGGCGGGTGGACGAGCAGGTGGGGGTGCTGGAGGAAGCGATCGCAGCTTTAAACCAAAATACTCTAAATCCTGAATTTCAAAGCCTTGCTGTCAAAGAGGCGCATACATTGGCAGGATCTTTAGGTACTTTTGGCTTGACTCTTGGTTCAAAATGGGCACGCAACATTGAATTGCTGCTCAGTTCTACTCAAACTTTGAGTAAGTCTGAAATCACCAACCTCGAAACTTGGGTAAAGTTATTGCGTCGGGAAATTCAAGAAAAGAACGCAGCAGCAATATCTGCACTGCCAACTACACAAGTATTAGAAACAGTGACACCGGCGCTGGAAAATGCTCCCGACACAGAAACTAAAATATTGGTTGTGGACGACGATCCGCAAATTCAGGCATTATTGCAAACCTTACTTAGTCCTTGGGGACTCAAAGCGATCGCTCTTGAAGATCCGCGTCAGTTCTGGGAAACCTTGGAAGCGGTTGCGCCAGATCTACTAATTTTAGATGTGGAACTACCCTTTACAAATGGTATTCAACTTTGCCAAGTAGTACGCAACAATCCAGATTGGAGTGAGTTACCCATCCTCTTCCTCACAGTGCATAACGATGCCGAAATAGTAAATCAGGTGTTTAGCGTTGGTGCTGACGACTTTGTTAGCAAGCCCATTATTGGCCCAGAACTAGTAACCCGAATTGTTAATCGTTTAGAACGGGTAAATTTGCTGCGACGTGTAGCCCAAAGGAGCAGGGGAGCAGGGAAAGAAGACACGGGGAGTTCTTTCTTTGCGTCTCCCTCATCCCCCTTATCTTCCTCATCTCCCTCATTCCCGAATCTCCAAGCTATCAACGAATTAGAATTGAGAGTAGCAGAGCGCACTGCTGAGTTAATTACCGTGAATCGACAGTTGCAGTCACAACTTGATGAACGTCAGCGGACACAGGAAGAATTACGCTTTTCCCAAGCGCGATTTGCAAGGATTTTAGATATTGCGGATGATGCAATTATTTCCATCAACGGCTTCCAACGCATCACCTTGTTTAATCAAGGGGCAGAGAAAATTTTCGGCTACTCTGCTGAGGAAGTGATTGGGCAAGGTCTTGATTTACTTTTGCCGCAGCGCTTTTCACAGGTGCATCATCAGCATGTAGTTGACTTTGGCAAATCTCCTAATCTTGCCCGCCGCATGGGAGAACGGCGGGAAATATATGGTCGCCGCAAAGATGGCACTGAATTTCCGGCAGAGGCTTCCATCTCCAAAATCGACATGAGTCAGGAAATATTTTATACAGTTATATTACGAGATATAACTGAGCGTAAGCAAATCGAACGCATGAAAGATGAGTTTATCTCCGTTGTCAGTCATGAACTCCGCACACCTTTAACTTCAATTCACGGTTCTCTGGGAATGCTAGCCAGTGGTTTGCTACCCACAGACTCAGAACAGGGAAAACGCCTGCTACAAATTGCCACTGATAGCACGGAACGTTTAGTACGCCTAATCAATGACATCCTAGACATTGAGCGCATCGAATCGGGTAAGGGGAAGATGGAACCAGAAATCTGCGACATCATTGACTTAATCGCTCAAGCAGTAAATGTCATGCAACCTCTGGCTGATAAAGCAGGAGTGACGCTATGCGTTTCGGATGTCTCCGGTCAAGTATGGGTAGATTGCGATCGCATTGTTCAAACTTTAACTAACCTATTGAGTAACGCCATTAAATTTTCATCTGCTGGATCTACGGTTTGGTTGCAAGTACAACAGCAGGGGGATGAAGTTTTGTTAACAGTCAAAGATAATGGACGCGGTATCCCAACTGACAAACTTGAGAGTATCTTTGAGCGCTTTCAACAAGTTGACTCTTCTGATTCACGGAATCATGATGGCACTGGTTTGGGTTTGGCAATTTGTAAGAGCATTATGCAACAGCATGGTGGACGCATCTGGGCTGAAAGTGTGTTAGGCGAGGGTAGCACTTTTTACATCACTGTGCCGCTATTCAGGACTCACCAAAATACTGATTTACAGGAGTATTCTAAGATTCCCATCATTTACGGACATAAACAGATCGCAAGTAATCAACCTGATGTAGATTTTGTTAATTGGGTAAACAAACCATTCTCAGAGAAGCATCTGTTGGAGTCAGTCAGACAGGTGTTAGCTAAATCTTCAAAGCGAGTCCGTGTTCTAATTGTTGAAGATGATACCGATTTAGCTCAACTGCTCATGACTCTGTTTGAAAGACATAAAATCGAAACTTTCCTAGCCAAAACTGGACGGGAAGCAATCCGCCTGAGTCAAGAAGTGAATCCTGACTTAATGATTCTCGACCTAATCTTGCCAGAGAGTGATGGATTTGCAGTAGTGGATTGGCTACAGCAGCACAACCATCTTTGTAATACTCCTGTACTAGTTTACTCAGCTAGGGATTTGGATGAGTCCGAACACAATCGACTCAAGTTAGGACATACAGAATTTTTGACCAAAGGGCGCGTAACTACTGAGGAATTTGAACAACGAGTGATGCAGTTACTTCAAGGAATTACTCACAATCAACAAGAGGATAGCGGTGATGACAACAAAGCGAATTCTAGTGGTTGATAACGAGCAATATATTCAAGAAGTTGCCAAGATTTGCTTGGAAACAGTCGCAGGCTGGAAAGTAGAGACAGCTGGTTCTGGTGAAGAAGGCATAATTAAAGCCGAGACTTACCAACCAGACGCGATTCTACTGGATGTGATGATGCCAGATATGGATGGCATTGCGACCTTTGAAAAGTTACAAGCAAATCCAGTAACCAAAGCAATTCCGGTAATTCTATTAACTGCCAAAATCCAGGCTTCCGATCGCCGTCGCTATGCCCAGATAGGAATGATCGGTGCGATCGCTAAACCCTTCAATCCCCTAGAATTAGCTCAACAAGTAGCAGTAGCTCTGGGCTGGAATTTGGAAAATTAACTTACAGATAGCAATTTAGGTTGCAGGTTTCTAAAGCCAGCAACCTAAATTTTCGCTGGAGCCAATAAAACTAAAACCCCCAAGCTGTGTTGACAGCAAGGGGGCTTTAGTTGGATATATAAACCTGGCATCGAGCTATTTTGGCGTAGGGCAACCCCTAAACTATCGTTGCCGCAACAGCGTTTCACCTCTGAGTTCGGG
>NZ_JACJRQ010000047.1 GCF_014697355.1 Nostoc calcicola FACHB-3891
ATTAATGCTAGCTATTATCATTAAGTGTCTTAACTTTTGAATCAAACTTAGTTTTTATGTACTACTCTGTCAGCTTTTTGTTGGTGTGTGACAGTTAGGGTGCGGAATGTGGGTTACAATGTAACGTCTCTACATCTGGACTAATACCGCAATTCAGCAAGGCTAATTAATCACTAAATAAATTGCCCAAATTGCCATTGGCCGCAGGTAAGTACAGGCGCGAAAAGTACCAGCTGCGGTGATGGCTTCAGGTGTGCGAAATTGCAGCCCATTGTCGTAAATTTGCTGCACTACAGCTTCTGTCAACTTCAATGCTCGATCTTTCATTCCCATCTGCACAAGAAAAGCGGCCAAACCAAAGTTTATTCCTGTCCAGACTTCCAAAGGGTGAGTAGCTTTGGGGTTTTCTGGGGAACCGTCGGGACGAACACCGTTAGCGGCACCAAATTTACCATCGCAGAATTTCAAAAAACAGGCATCATAAACAGTTTTCAGGGCAGAGAGGGCGCGATCGCTCGGTACAATATCAGGTAATCCTAGCAACCTAGCGTAGAACTGTCCGCACAATTGATCTGCCATCACCACATCGGAACCACTTTCACTATCAAGTCGATAATATTGTCCATTCCAAAGTTTTTCTTGGTAGATTGGGCGGGATTGTTTCAACCAAGTTTCATAGGTGGATTTTTGTATCCTTAACTCCTCTATATTCTCTGCACCTCTGCGGTTCGTTAATAATACATCACTAATGGCGATCGCAGCTTCTAGCGCCGCTAACCACAACCCACCACAATAGGCGCTGACACCTTGCAATCGCCAATCATCAAATGTCTGATCGGGCGCACCAGAATTTTCGGGAATACCATCGCCATCTAAGTCAAAATTTTTCAGGTAGTCCAGGGTTTGAACGATCGCATTCCAACAGTCTGCTAAAAATTCCACATCCTCAGCACCAGTAAGCAAAAAATCTCGGTATACCTGCAATACAAAATCACTACCTAAATCTTTCCATAAATTGCAGTCTTGATAGCTGGTGTAGTTAGTTTTCTCCCAAACGTGTTCATTCGGTGCGCCTAAATCGTGGGGTGTTGCGCCAACGGCTTTGCGGACAGCAAGGGGACTTTCGGCCTTGATTGTCATGTAATAGCCAATGATTCGGGGAGTGTCATCACCTTGGGGAATTGCCCGTGCAAATGCCCGCATCACTGACTTTTCTAATTCTGGAAACAGCATCAGCAGGGCAAAAGAACCATACAACCGCACATCTAGGCTTTCATACCAGCGGTAATCTAAGCACTCTAGCACCGCAAACTGACCGATGGGGTCAAGTTTTGATGCTGCACTCCAGAGAGTACCACCACTGGTGAGGTCGTAAAGCTCATTAAACAAGGCCATTTTGAACCAACAAGGCAAATCTTTGCGGTCGAGAATGGGTTGTTGCCAACTTTGAATTTGCGATCGCCAAGTTTGGTATTGTTCTAAGGCAGTAGATGCGATCGTCCAAGCATTACTACCATCTTTACCAAAAAAGTCTGTGTATCTGCGATAATAATTTATCCCGGCGGCAAATTCTGTGATCGGCAAATCCCAAGCCAGCACAAAGGGGATTTCTAGAGTTTCGCCTGGTTGGAGAGTAAAACGAAGTGCGATCGCAGCTCCTAGTTGTGTATTTTCTGTTACTGGAGTTGTGTCTTGATAATTAGGTAAAGAACCATCTTCAGCAAAGGTTTGCCAGACATCTTCACCCGTACCAGCAGGATTCCAGCGGGTGTGATAAAATACTTCTAATCGGGGATCTTTCAACGTCGCAATACACCAGGTTCCATCCCCTTCTTCCAAAGGTTTTTCACTACCAACTCGGTCTAAAACACAAGCAACCTGTTGTGTATTTTCCACAATTTGGTTGTAGTTTCCTTGACTTTCACCCCAGCGCGGTTGGTATTCATAAACTGGACTCCCATCATCCCGCACCTGCACTTGAGGAGATTTGAGGGCATTAGTAAACCAACCCACCATATTTTCCCAGGTGAACATGATGCTCAGAGTAATAGGTGCATTTGTGGGGTTGTGAGCATTCCAAAGAAACACCGCCACAGGGTAGCTAGTTTCCTGGTAATTCTCTGCCCATACAGGGGAAAACTGCTCGCAAGTCAACTGGGATTGAAAAATATTTTCATACACAAACCAGCTACGGGGATACAGAGCGTGATATTCGCCAGTTTGATGTTGTTCTTCTCCCCTGCTCCCCTGCTCCCCTGCTCCCCCTCCTCTACTCTCTGGATACCATCGCCATCTTTTGAGACTACCATCCTCAGGTGCTTGGGTAGATAAAGCATAAGCTTGGGAAGATGTACCATTGGACTCAAATACACTGAATTGACACGCGGGGACGTTTTTGAAGATATGTTCACCGCCATCAATGTGCCATAGATTAAAGTCTCCCCGCGAAGAACGACCGATGCAACCTGCACCAAATCCACCTAGTGGCATACCATGCCAAGGACCATCATCAAGATTACTTGGGTAGCGGACAGTATAGGGCTTATCCCAGCCTAAACCGATGGGACGCTTCCAAGTGCAAGAGGGAATTTTCGGGGAGGATTGATTTGTCATCACCTAATGTCACAGCGTGCAGTTACGTCAAAGAAGACTAGCGCGATGTGCGATTTTTATCAAGTAGCATTTGTCAGGCAACAAAAATAGACCTGCCTTGAAAATAGGGAGTGGGGAGTTGGGAGTTGGGAGTTGGGAAAACAAATTTTCATTGCTCCTTGTGAGTGGAACTCATGGAGTCTCTTGCAAAAGTCACGTAACACGCCACCCCCAGCGCCTAAGAGCAAGTTCTTAGGGGAGACTTTGACGTAAGTCAAAGGCAGGGTGCGGTTCTTTTTTTGATTTATGCCAGAAGTCTAATGAACATTAGACTTCTTGAATAAATTTTTCCCCTCTCCCAAACTTGGGAGAGAGAATTTTAAAATTATTCTGATTCCTGAATTCTGAATTCTGAATTCTTCTTCCCTATCAGTGCATTTCGTCGTATTCTGGGGCTTCCACTCGTCTTGCTTCTACACGAGAAGCAGGCAGAAACTCAGCGCGACGCACCGGAACCAAGGGCGGTGTAGGTCCTTGATAAGGGTGAATCACTTGTACAGTACGGCTTGGACGCTGCCGTGGCGAGAACAAAGCCAATACTCCAGCGACGACAACACCACCGCCAATAGTGAGAGTAGCGCCTCCCACTGCCCAAAGCATTGGTGAAGACCACCAAGTGTTTTGTGGCTGGAATGCTGCTACTTTTTGTTGGTTACCCTGCTGGGCTAATAGTAACTGTTGCTGAGCATTGAAATTTTGGACTTGGCCTTGGAGTTGTTGATTGAAAAGCTTCAGCTGTTCATTGTCTTTTTTTAGATTCTCCATCTGCATGTTCAGCTTGTCCATTTCTAGACGCTGGTCAGAATTTGGAGGCGTTGGTTGCGTATTAGGATAAATTGGCTGTTGCCCATAATACCCTGAAGGATATTGCACTTGTGGCGACATAACCTGGGGCTGTACTACACCGGGTATTTGCGGAGCAACAGCAAAGTTAGGTTGTAGGGGGGTATTTGTTCCTTTGAGCAATACTAGAGCAGCCAGCCCAGCCACAGCGACCCCACCGATAAATGCCATACTCTCACTCATCGCCTTTCCCCCTCAAGTGCAACATAACTATAACTATCTGTGACTGATTCACTCTCACACTCATAATTTTTGACCACTTCACATAATACTCAGACTATAAGCGACTCTATCAGCTAGTTTTTTTACATCTTGATATCTGATGTTAATATTCAAGACCAGAACAGTCAAATTGTCTACTAAGGTTAAGCTAAAAAAACTACACTGTTACACTTTTTTAATCTACTTTCTTGCTCTAATCAAGATGAGTATTTGTACTGTTGGTGGTCTTAATGGCTGTTTTGAGACTTTGACAAAATTCGGCGATCGCATTTAGTCCCTGTTCTGGTGTACCTTCTGCTAACCGCTTCACAAAAGCGCTACCTACAGCCACCCCATCTGCTCCCCATTCCCGTACTTGACGGGCTTGGTCAGGCTCGGAGATTCCAAAGCCTACACCAATAGGTTTATCAGTAACACTACGAATTTGTTTTAGTAAATCTGATACTCGCGTTTCTACTTGCCTTCGCACCCCCGTCACGCCTGTGACGCTGACTAAATAAATAAATCCTTGGGAAGACTGGGCGATGGCTTGTATCCGTTCGGCGGAACTGGTGGGAGCTACCAATAAGGTGACATCAATTCCCATTTCACCAGCTGGTTGTAACAGACCCGCAGCTTCTTCTAAGGGTAAGTCAGGCACTACCAATCCTGCTACCCCAGCGGCAGCGACTGAAGAGAGAAATTTTTCAATGCCACGGTGCAAAATTGGGTTGTAATAGGTAAATAGGACGATGGGCGATCGGATTTTCGGTGTAGTTGCTTGCAGCATTTCTAGTACCGACTCAAATTTCGTTCCCCTTTCCAGGGCGCGGGTAGCAGCTGCTTGAATCACTGGCCCATCCGCTAGAGGATCGGAGTAGGGTATACCCAGTTCAATGATATCTGCCCCATTGCGATCGAGAATTTGCAACGCTGCTGCTGTTGTTTCTAAATCTGGGTCGCCAGCTGTGATAAATGGAATCAAAGCACACTCACGATTGTGCCTCAAACTTTCAAAGCAGTCAGAAATTGCAGTCATTAGTCATTGGTCATTGGTCATTAGTCATTGGTCATTAGTCATTGGTCATTAGTTATTTGCAAATGACAAAGGACAACTGACCAATGATTACTTTACAGAAAAGAATGCGAGGATGAAAGCCCACGGTTTCTAATCGTGGGATGAAAGCCGACTCAGGCACTTTTAAGTGCCGTTTGCTTCTGGTATAATTGAACTACTAGCGCAGGGTAAAACCTCGGAGTAACACTGAAGCACGACAACAAGGTATGCAGTTCCAAAACTGAATCGTGTTTTGGGTAAAACTTTGTACGTAATGGATTGAACATACTTTTCCGTTGCGATTTGCACTTGTTCAAAAATGGGCAGGGCGTTGTCCATTGTCGGAGGCACTGTAAGACGGACTTGTTCTGCTTGTGCTGTTGATGGCACAATCTCAGGCAGTCGCTTGTGGGAGAATCCCACTGGCAAGAGCTGTGGGAGTACGTCAAACCTGAGACTGCTCTTCTTGTTCTATCTGGGCTTGAATTCGTGCTAGTTCTTCGGGAGTTAGCTCTTCCAAGCGCTGTTGCAGAAATTCTTGCTCATACTGTTCCCGTTGTTCGTGGTAGGTCATTTTTTGTCCCACCGCACGGAAAAAATAGGTAGCTAACCAGCCAACTAAAGCAGCCACTAGTAAGACTTGGCTCCATATACCAGCTTGCTGATTATCGAAACCGGCTAGCTGTAATCCTACATACGCCAAGCCACCGGCAATAAAAACACCTAAGCCAATTCCAATAGCGTCAATCCGTCGCATGAGAGTTATGACCTACCAATCTAGTTAAACTTCAATTTGTCGCGGCCGTGGTCGAAAATTTGCAAATGGTGATAGAACCAACAAACCTGGAAAGAAGAAAAACACCAAAAAGTACATAAACACGCGCTCGATGGAGCTTGCCACATACCAACGCTGCTTCAGGTAGAACAAGACAGCGATCGGGATTACCAAAAGGTAGGCTCCAGCCAAAATCAGATACAGCAGGGCGACAATCATAACTTTTGTGTCTAAGCATCTATCTCTCATCATAGGCTGAAGAGACAAACTCAGGGAAGCATGGTCATGATGCTTTTAAGAAATAGGGGGAGTGGGGAGATGAGGGAGATGAGGAAGAATAACTCTGAACTCCTCACTCAGGACTAAAAAGGATTTTGAGAAAAACCGCTAGTAAAATTGACATATGTCTGGTGTATGATGCTATGATGATTAGCTCAGTAGCAAATTAATGCTATCCACTAGCAAACAAATGCTATTGTCAGACAAGCTCGAAAATATTCATCCAAATTGGTTAGGAAAAAACAAAAAAACTTCAATTGGAAAAAATATTTTCAATCTAGTTGGACAAAAGACACAATTGATGGTGGAATAGATGAGGAGGTATTTGCTGCCTCTAAAAAATGAATAGTTAGCAAACAGCTGCGGGGGTGTGGCGGAATGGTAGACGCTACGGACTTAGATAACTGAGCCTTGAAGGAGAAATCCCTCAAGTGGAAGCTCTCAAACTCAGGGAAACCTAAATCTGGTAACAGACATGGCAATCCTGAGCCAAGCCGAAAAAGTCCTGAGTGCCGAGTGTTGAGTGAAAAGTAAACTAAAAACTCCTAACTCCTAACTCATAACTCATAACTATTCGGAAGGTGCAGAGACCCGACGGGAGCTACCCTAACGTAAAGTCGAGGGTAAAGGGAGAGTCCAATTCTTAAAACTTGAAGTGGCTATTGCCATCAAGTAGCAGTGAAAACTGCGGAAGAATGAAAATCCGTTGACCGTAAAAGGTCGTGTGGGTTCAAGTCCCTCCACCCCCATTAAATTTAGTGAACACTAATAACCTTGCTGTAACTAATTATTTATCATCACTGAACTATTATTCTCATTGATGATAAATAACTAATTGCAGCTTGTTTGTTGTTGACAAAATTAATGTTGGCGATCTACCAGGCGATCGCACGAACAATCTTTGCAATTGACATATTTTGTTATTATATATTTACCCTGCTGCTTGCCAACCTTGAGTTCTACTTGGGATAAGCCCAAAAGCAATCTATTTGGATATATCATGGGCATAGCAAAAGCAGCATGAAATCAAGCTTAATGCTTGGAATTTGGGAGGTTGAAAAATCAGATGACAGCGCCTCAACCAACAGTTTTTACAAACTCTCATCTTTACAACCAAGATTTTTATTTGTGGATAGAGACAACAGCTAAACAATTAAAAGAAGGGAGATTTTCTGAGGTTGATTTAGAAAATCTGATCGAAGAGATTGAAAGCATGGGGAGAAGTGAAAAACACGCACTTGCGAGTAATTTAGTTGTTCTACTAATGCATCTACTAAAATATAAATATCAGCCAGAAAAACGCTCTAATAGCTGGAAGGGAACTATTAGAGAACATCGCCGCAGGTTGAGAATAACTTTTAAAGATAGCCCTAGTTTAAAACCATATTTTCAAGAAGTTTTACCAGAGTGTTATCAAGATGCTAGAAAGCAAGCCAGTGATGAAACTGGTTTATCACTTGATACTTTTCCTGTAGAGTGTCCGTTGACTGCGGATGAATGTTTAGATGAAGAGTTTTTACCTGATTAGTTGAATTATATTTAATAGCGATCGCATCCTGATTTTAACCAGAAATTGCCACTAAACGGTCGCATATTTTGGAAATCAAGCAACCGCAAAATCAGTGTATTGTCTAACATCCTCTGGATGAAAAGAGAACAAGTTATCTCACTCGCGTTCACAATCCAAAAAGGTATTAACTCAAAACTCATGGCTTGCCAAAGCTTTCGTATAACCAAGCCAAGGCAGCACCGACAGTTTCAGCTAGAATACTCACGAGGCGATATAAAGCGATCGCACTAAACACTAACGCAGCTGGAAACTGGTGTCGTAAAAGTTCATAAGCAGTCGCTTCAAACACACCTAACCCACCAGGGGCACCCGGAATTACTAACCCCAGCAACCAAGCACAACTAAAAGCCCCTAACAATAAAGGAATTTGACTTAAATTACCAGAATTTAGTGCAAATACAGTTAAAATGAACCCGATGGCACGCAAACTTAAAAAGCCCAATTCTCCTAATAAAGGTCGTAGGGGATAGCGTTTAATAGTTAAAACGACAGTTGGCTGAATATTAGGATCGGATTTTTTTGCCTTCAGTTTGTACAAAAAACGAATAGCTGGGTTTAAAAACCGGGGATGAACTGCACAAAGCACCACAGCTAAACTCAGCAATTGTAAGATTTGTACAACCAATGTAGTATTATTCGCTGCAAACTGGCTACTGAATAGGATAATGATAATTAAAGCAGCCGTTGCCATCAGTAGCGGTTCTAGCAAAACGCTTAAGGTGGCTGCACCAGGAGAAACATTGGCATTTTTAGCGGCGAGAATTCGGCCGTAGTAATGCCAGATATTACCTGGTAAATACTTAGCAATATTAGTTTTTAGGTAAACTCGGATAAACTGGGGAGATGAGACGGGTTGATTTAACTCTTGCAAAACCCAAGTCCAGATCCAGCCAGCCCAAGTGTGTGCAAGTAAAGTGACGAGTGTAGCGATCGCCATAATTGCCCATCCTACACCATTAATGTGGATAGCAGTCACTTCAATCCAATTATCCTTCAAAGCTCTGCCTAAAAAAAATAGTGTTCCGCCCAAAATTATCCAGCGTAAAAATTGCTTCATGAATTTGGTATTAATTCTGACTTGTGGATTCTGGATTTTGAATCCTGAATATTATTTTATATCTCTCCAAAGTTAGATAAAAATCTTATTTTTGTGCTAAATAAAATGTGACCTGCGCTAGAGGTAAAAGTTATTTTATTCATCATATTATCAATAAAGGTTATTCAAAAAAAAGCAAGGAGTTAGGAATATGAAAAAAGTAGGTACTTGGCTGAAAAATATTCGCCCATTGAAAGTTTTAACTGTTTTTTTAGCAGGCATATTTTTCTTTCTGACACAGGCTTGTGGCGCCCCTGGAGTAGCAACACAGCCACCCCAGCCTCGTGCCCAAGCACCGAATGTGGAACGATACGATCCCACAAAAGATTATCCTCTTTCTTCTCCCTCTGGTGGGATAAATAACTTTAGTGATGTAGATCCCAGAGCAAAAGACGAAAAGGCAATTAATGACAAAGCAGATGCCCTGGTGAGAAATGCTCAGAAAAACATTGAGGAGAAAGGAGTTAAAAATCCCGCAGAGGCTTTCCGGAATCTTCAAAAAACACCCGTTGGTGAAAAACTGAAAGACGCTGGCGAAAATATTGGCAGTTCAGTTCAAGAAGTTGGCGAAGGTGTAGCTAAAGGGACTCAGCGAGGAATTGAAAATATCAAAGGTAATTCCCAGAATGCTGCTGAAGACGTAACGAAAAATGTTCAGCGTGGAGCTGAGGATGCAGGTGACGCAGTAAAAAGGACAGTCAGAAACATTGATTGAAATTAGTCAAAATTAATCGTTAGATTGGTGGCAAAAATCCAGTTTAACAATAAACAATAAACGCACCGCTCGTCAAAATTCAGTTTGAATTCTGACGAGTTTTAATTTCAGAATTCAGGAGTCAGAATTCTGAATTCAGAATAAAGTTTTCTCCCCTACTCCCACTCCCTTTTTTAACTTAGGTTTGTTAATTGCCAGACGAGGTTAGTTTTGATTTTCTAAATACCAACGCTGTAGCGCCAGCCGTTGAATTTCCCGCCAGGGAATATTATGTTTTCGGGCTAATTCTGCACAATCTTCATATTCTGGCTGCACGTTAGCAATCAGTTTTTCGGGCGATCGCCCTTTCCATGCTACTTTGACACGCACTTTGCCATATTCAGTTTCCACCTGTTGAATTTCTCGTTGTAAAATCGAGCGTTGCTGATTAGTTCGGCGAATACCCAAAGTTGTGGTTTCACGAAATATCACCGCTTCACAACTGAGTAAATTTTCTGGATAACAGATCGCAGTCAACAAAATTCCTGGACGCGATTTTTTCATAGCGATCGCCACAGTAAAAACATCCAGCGCACCAGCCGCAAACAAAGCCTCAAACACATAGCCGATGGCTTGAGGATTTAAATCATCAATTTGGGTTTCTAGTACGGATATGGTTTCGAGATTTGAGCTAGTATCGCCAGAATCGCACAAATCTGACTCTAAAATTGCGCTTTCGCCCAGCCAGAGGCGTAAAATATTTGGGATGGGTAAATTTATGGTTCCTGCTCCCAATCCTATCTGCTTGATAACGATGGGGGGCGGTGAACCAAATTCTCTTGCCAAGGTAGTGGCGATCGCGGCACCTGTTGGTGTCACCAGTTCTCGTTCAATGCCGTTGCTATAAACTGGGCAATTCCGCATTTCCCACAGCTTTAATACCGCCGGTACTGGTACAGCCATTTGACCATGTGCTGCCCTCACAGTGCCGCCACCAGTCGGAAACGCCGAGCAATATAGTAAGGGCAATCCTGACTCATTGCTCTCAATCCCTAACCAATCCAACCCCAAGCAAGTACCCACAATATCTACAATGGCATCTACAGCACCGACCTCATGAAAATGAACTTTTTCAGGAGAAATGCCATGTACCGCCCCTTCTGCCACAGCTAGCTGCCGGAATACCGCCAAACTCCAAGCTTCTGCCCGTGGTGGCAACCCCGCTTTGAGAATCATCTGCTCTATTTCTGGCAGATGGCGTGCGTGATGATGAGTGTGTTCGCGATCGTGGTGGTGATGATGATGGTCTACTAAATCCACATGAACTTTAGTCGCCTGCTGACCATTCCGTTGCACAAATTCTGCTCTTAACTGATATTCCTGTTCAATTCCCAACCTATTAAGTTTTTCAATTAAATACTCCACAGGAACACCCGAACTGACCAAAGCACCCAGGCACATATCACCGGAAATTCCTGTCGGACATTGAAGATAAGCGATTTTATTCATAGTTATTAGTTATTAGTTATTAGTCATTAGTCATTAACTTTTCCCCGCGTCCCCGCGTCTCCCCCCTCTCCCCCACCTCCCCCACCTCCCCCATCTCCCCATCTCCCCATCCCCCCACCTATGGCAAAAATTTTCCCAGTTCATCCGGATAATCCTCAAATTCGCCGAATAGAGGAAATAAAGTCAGCGCTCTCTAGTGGTGCTGTCATGCTTTACCCTACTGATACAGTTTATGCGATCGGTTGTGATTTGAATGCCAAATCGGCGGTAGAACGAGTGCGGCAAATTAAGCAGCTAGCAAATGATAAACCACTGACATTTTTATGTCCCTCGCTTTCAAATGTGGCAACTTATGCCTTCGTAAGTGACACAGCCTATCGGATTATGAAGCGCCTAATTCCAGGTACATACACGTTTTTGCTCCCAGCTACTAAGTTAGTACCGCGATTGGTGCAAAGTCCCAAGCGGAAAACTACAGGAATTAGAGTCCCAAACCATACTGTGTGTTTGGCTCTGCTGGAAGCCTTGGGTAATCCGATTATTTCAACTTCCGCACATGTGCCACCAGATGAAGTAGATAATGGCTTGATTCACATAGATCCAGAGACTATTCAATCGCGGGTAGAGTTATTTGACCGTTTGGACAAGTTCGTAGACATAATTGTAGATACTGGCGAGGAACCTACGTATGAAGTGTCTACCATTTTGGATTTAACGGGAGATGAAGCAGTAATGATACGGAGGGGTTTAGGTTGGGAAGCAGCAGCAGCGTGGGTATAACAATTCAATTTCATCAGCGCACCTCTTGGTTTCGGAAATTGTGATTTAAATAACTCCAGTTTTGAAATTGTCATAATTAAAGGCGATTGCAGTGGGTATAACAGGATGGTAGCAACACTCGCTAGAGCAAGGCATTTGACAAATTGAAAAAAATGGTGCGTATCCATTTACTAGGATCAATGTGGTGGTTTGTGGAAGAACCGACACATTGTCATAGCTATAACTCTTTCGTATTTCCTACAGTTTTAAATATGAGCTTTAGATCTGAGCATTACATAGGGCAAGTCTTGATGGATGAATGCCCAAAGATTCTCCAGCCAAGACTAGCCTCGATCGCTTTGTCTGCGTTGTAATTACGGTGCAATACTACTCCCTGGAAAAGTCATGAAAGCTAATGTCGCCAATCTACCCAACTCTACACCAATTTTCGAGGAGCATGTTTCTGGCGAAGAATTGCCAGCTAGCAGCAGTGATACGTTGATTCAACTGCTGTGTCAGGAAATGCAAGCACAAGTGAAAGCAGCACCCAGGTGCGTACAAGCTTTAGCAAAGCGCATTGCCAAAGAAGTAGAACGCATTTGCGATAAAAGCTCCCGTATCCAAACATCTGGACAAATTAAGTCTTGGCAGATGACGTTGGCAAGACATCGGATGCAAAAGTGCTTACGTTACTACCAACTAGGTTCAAAGCAAGGGCGGGTGGAATTACATAGCAATTTAGGTGCGATGGTTTACCGTCACGTTACTATATCCGGTTCGGAGTTGGGTTTTGACGCTCGCTACAGCCTAATTGAAGATTTTTTACAAGCATTTTATATTGAAGCGATTAAAGCTTTCCGCCGCGAAAACGAATTACCTGAGGATCACACGCCGCGTACTCAGCTGCAATTAGCTGAATATATGGCGTTTACAGAACAGTACGCCAAACGTCGCATCAATTTACCTGGCGGTGCAAATCAGCAATTAATTATCTTGCGGGCGCAAGGTTTCGCTCGTCGCCAGCCCCAAGAAACTACTGTGGATATTGAAATGGCGGTGGAGTCTGCTAAGGGTGAAGAAGCAGAATCTTACCAGCGCAATTCTGCGGTGCAACAACTGCGATCGCAAATGATCGCCAAAGCCAGTTTCGATCCATCAGAAGAATCAGAACGCGATCGCGTCATCGCTGAATTGATGAAATACTTAGAGTCTCAAGGTCAATCTGACTGCATGGACTACTTAAGTCTGAAACTGCAAGACCTTTCAGCACCAGAAATTGACCAAATTCTCGGTTTAACCAGCCGTCAGCGCGATTATCTGCAACAACGGTTTAAATACCATGTAGAAAAGTTTGCCAAGCAACACCATTGGCAATTGGTACATCAATGGTTAGGTGCGGGTTTAGAGCAAAAGTTGGGTTTATCTTCCCAACAGTGGGAAATCTTTATCGGTCAACTCACAGAACAACAACAGCAAATTTTACAACTTAAAACTGCACGAGAAAACGATCAAGCGATCGCCAAAGTCATCAAATGCACCCCCAAACAACTGCAAAAGCGCTGGACTCAACTTTTAGAATTAGCATGGGCTATCCGCAACGGTAATACTGAAGCACAGACGGGTTGAAGTCCAAAGGAAAATTACTACTTCAATTAATAATTCATTTTTTATCCAAACTATTAATACATTTGTATTTATTTAGTACATAAATACCAAATTTATGTACTTTAAACAAAAATTCATATTCAGCAACTCACCATTTATTACTGCTTCTATGGAATCCTAGAATAAGCGGTACTTTTGGCAGAGGAATTCAGGATGGCTCTGACTCAAGGTGGGCGGGCAAATAAGGCAGGGAAGATTCTAGAAATTAATGTAGAAGCAATCTTGAATGGACATAATTATTTTCAAGTAGGAAATTATGTCTCAAAAGAATTTGTATTGAATGCGGCTTTATTGCCAAAACGCTATGGTAAAGAGGTTTATATTGGCACTGGAATTTATCATACTGATTTAAAGGTTGATTTTTATGTTGTTGGCTCACCTGCAATGCCATCTGGTTTAATTATTGAGTGTAAATGGCAAGAAAGCCCTGGCTCGGTTGATGAAAAGTTTCCTTATTTAAATATGAACATTCAGCATTATTACCCTGCACCGACTATCGTCATATTAGGTGGTGAAGGAATGCGAGAAGGTGCAAGTAAATGGCTGAAAGCAAGAGTTAATGATAATCAGAATTTATTAGCAGTTTATAGCCTAGACAGATTCATTGCCTGGGCAAATAAAAATCTTTGAAGAAGGAGTCAGAATTCAGAATGTAATGGTTCATATATTGGGATACACCACTTTTTTATAGTGGTTTCCGTATCGGTGACGTACAGAAAAAATAGTAGGGTAGCACAGCTGTGCTACCCTACCCATGTACTAAATTTAATTTAATAACGTAATTAAACCCATTTATTCACTACCAAGGCATACAGGATTCATGCTGAATTCTGAATTCTGACTCCTGAATTCTTTATTATCAAAAGATGTAATTAATAATTCGTTAATTATGCCTCTATTTTTTATGTTTGAGTTAATCGATCGCGCTGCTTTGATTGTGTGTGTTTCAAAATTGATATCTGTATAAATTTTTTTAATAAATTCACTATCAGAGTTACATACCATAACTTTGACACCCCGACTTGCCAACTCGGCACAAGTATCTCTCAAAATTTCTTGGTCTTTTCTAGTAAAACAATTTGAACTATAAGCGGTGAAATAGCTCGTGTCACTGATAGGGTGGTAAGGTGGATCAAAAAACACAAAGTCATCACTGCTAGTAGCATACTTTAACACTTGCGTAAAATCTGCTTGTTGAATTGTTGTGTGAGAAAGTGCTGTGGAGGCTAGTTGCAATAAATTTTCAGGACAAATGTTGGGATTGTCATATCTGCCTAAGGGCACATTGAATTTACCCTGTGAATTCACTCGATAAAGACCATTGAAACAGGTTTTATTCAGATATATTAAACGAGCAGCTTTTTCTAAATCAGTACCAGCAAAGTCGTTTCTTACACTATAGTAATAATCTCTAGTATGTCGTTTCTTATGTTCTTTAAGGAGCAAGATTAATTCATCAACCTTATCTCTAACGCAGCAATAAGTATTAATTAATTCGGCGTTAATATCAGTTAAAAATGCTGTGGTTGGTTGCAGATAGAAAAAGACAGCACCGCCACCTAAAAATGGTTCATAGTAATTTTTATAATTATTGGGAAAATAAGGAATATATTGCTGAATCAACCTACTTTTACCCCCTGCCCACTTCAAAAATGGACGCGGGCTAGTTTCTTTAGGGATTTGAATAACCATTTACCTAAAATTTTACAGAAATAATGGCGACTAAATATAGTTAATATAACTGACGAGCCGTATTTTATATTAACTGGTCAATTTTCCAGCCGCATAGATTACAATTGAGTAGATAAAGCATATCAAAACAAACGTAAGTTTATAACAAGGCAGTTTACATTCAAATGTTTGACGGATTTTGGGATAACGTTTTTCGCTACCCCCGCTACTTCATTACTGTCCTCTTAGGGGTATTTATCAACACCTTTGCGCCATTAGTGCCACTGTTGAAACGCCCAATCACCCTAATCGCCCTTTTGGGTTTGCTTGTTAGCAGTCTGGTGTTCGTGACCTTCACCTTACGTGCAATGCTGGGCTTGAGTACAATCTAGGCTAGGGCGTGTGCCTTAGAGACAGTTATTTTTGGCGTTGCTTGCTATACGCCAGATACTATCTAGCCAACTTGCATTTATATTATGTCGTACAACCTCTGTGAGGAGGCTAAACTTTTATGGCTACAAATCGCCGCGTCTCCCGCGTTGCTGAACTGATCAAACGGGAAGTTAGCCAAATGCTGCTCAACGGCATTAAGGATGACCGTGTGGGTACAGGAATGGTAAGTGTTACTGATGTTGATGTTTCTGGCGATCTCCAACACGCCAAAATCTACGTCAGTATTTATGGTACAGATGAAGCTAAGGCAGAAACAATGGCAGGCTTAAAGTCAGCTACGGGTTTTGTCCGCAGCGAACTTGGTGCTAGGGTACGGCTACGTCGTACACCAGAGGTGATCTTTGTGGAAGATCGCTCCATAGAACGTGGTAATAAAGTACTGGCACTATTAAACCAGCTGAACAATCAGCGATCGCCAGAAGATCCTGTAGCTGTAGAAAACACCACAGATCCCGACGATCGTGAATTCTCCGAATAAGTAACTAAAAGAACAATGTAACTTCAGAACAAATTGATCTCAGCAAATCCGCCAAACACTTTACAGACGTGACTAGATCGCGTCTGTTTTAATGTGACCATAAGCATGGGGCATGGGGTATGGAGCATTGGGCATTGGGCATTAGGAAGGGGCAAAGGGAAAGGGGTAAGGGGGAAAGGTTAAATTTATCCCTTTACCCTTTACCCTTTAACCTTTTCCCCTACCCCCTCATCCCCCTCATCCCCCTCATCCCCCCACACTCCCCCCTTCTACAGATGTTTATCTAAAAAAAACCATGTAACATCAGCCCTGAAATTAACCAAGTAATTGCGGATTTGTTTAAGAAATTGTTAACAGTTGCTAGCCTAAAAGGCTTCATAGTGTAATTTAGCCGTTAGCTTTGCCATAGTTTATACACTAGTTGCTGCCAAATATCCTTATCTTGTTTACCTTGAGATAGATACCAACACTTCTAGATACAGCTTTCAGGTGATTATTTGATCTGTGAGCGATCGCTATATGGACTCTTCTCACCAGTCAAATCATGCCTCAAGGCACTAATGGCATAGCTTTGGAACCTGTTGAATAAAACTCACACAACTAGTACAGCAGGTTTCGTTAACTACTTTGACATTGTTTTGTGAAGCTTATCTTTCGGAAATGTCAGCTTTTGTTGACTTTCTTAACATTTCTTGAGATAATTTCAGGATGTGTAGCGTCAAAATGAAATTAGTTCCGTATAGCAAACTACAAAAGCATAGCCACAAGTCAAATCTCTGTCATGTTTGTTCCTTATAGCTAAACGGGAACACTATCTAAGTGTTAATTTGTGAGTAAAAACCATGAGTGTGAATACGGTGCCTTCTATTAATTACTACTCTCTGGATATCATCCAAGACGAAGCACGCCGACTGGTGCAAAAGGGAATGGTCAGCCGACAACAGCCAATATATACACTCTGCCAATACATCCCAGCGAGAGAGTGGGTTTGCGTTGAATGTGAATTAGAAAAATGTGACTTTTTGTTACGCGATCGCATTGGTGACTTGATTGGTCGTGAACAATGGGACAACGACTAATCAATGTTTAATTTCGGGCTTGAGATTGGGGTTTATTTTTGATGTGTAGATTTCACAATCAACGATTCTACGCCCAATATGGGGGATAATCTTTGGCTTTTGGTAAGCATTGCCCAATCTAGGATCTTACGTTTTTCATTAATACGGAAACATTAGAGTCTCAGTTTATACAAGTTTTCAGGTAAATTTAGGCATCAGAACCAAGAGTGCTGATGCCGCAACTTGAGTCTGGTATGTGGATTCTGTTACCGGGGCGGTTCCTGATGTTGGACTGCTCCGGTAATTTTTCTAGAAATGTAGGGGATGGGGCATTGGGCATGGGGAATGGGGATTGGGAAAGGGGTAAGGGGGAAAGGTTAAATTTATCCCTTTACCCTTTACCCTTTAACCTTTTCCCCTGCTCCTTTGCTCCCCACTTCCCCTCATCCCACTTGGTCTAAATATTGATTAATATCATCAATGATGCGAGTCAATTCCGCTTCTGTAGTTACGCGGATGTTGATGTTGCGAACAGTCAGCAGGACTTTGGCTGCGAAGGGAGTCGGCCAAATATTAGGATTGCAGAAAACTTCTAAAAATACTTCGCCAGTGTAACGATATTCCAAGGGAGGCTGGGGAGTGGCTTTAGCGCCGCCAGGAATGGGTTTAGCAGCGACAGCTTTGAGGCGTTCCATTAACTGATCTATTGCTAGCTTTAATTCTCGTGCTGCTTGGGGTGAAAAACTGAAGGACACAGAACCTTCAACTAAGTTGAGTGTTAGAGGAGTTGAAGACATTAGCTTTGTATTAAAACTTCTTAGTAATTACTAATGTTACCCCAATGAGTGGTTCACTTGAGAACTTGGTCAATTAGGGACTTCCAAAAAATAAATTATCCCAAATTGTTTGTACATTTTTCGGGTAGCACAGCTGTGCGCCCGTACGGTGGGATACTTCTTTAACTGGAAATCCCTTATCGAATAATCGATGGGAGAGTAGCAGATAATTAACTATTTTTCCGGAAAAACCTTAGGAATTACATGTATGAATTACACAATCAGAAAATTTACTGACAAATAAATTTAATTAAAATATTTCTCCTATTAATGCTAAAAATCTGCTGCCATCGCCAAAAGCATTCTCTACATCTGTCTGCTTTCTAGCTAATTTTAATTATAAATATTATCAATAATTAGCATAAAAATTGTCAGCTAAAGAGAGACTTAACTCATACTGTGTCAGACTTTGATACATTTTATTTGTATTTATTTGTGCTTTGAGTTTTACATTAGAAGTCATAGAACTTGATGTAATAAATAATCTATGATTTCCGATAACCGTGCCGAAGTGCGAAAGGTTTTAATTATCACTCTAGTACTCAACCTATTTGTAATGGGATTGAAAGTACTTGTGGGGTACTGGACGGGTTCTTTGAGTTTACTAGCTGATGCTTTGCATAGTGTGACCGATAGTGCTAACAACGTTTTAGGATTAATTGCGAGTAAATTTTCTTCTCCACAACCCGATCGCGAGCATCCTTATGGACACAGCAAGTTTGAAGCGGTGGGAGCTTTAGGAATCGCGGCCTTTTTGGGAATAGCCTGTTTTGAGATCCTCCAAGGAGCAATTGAGCGAATTCTCAAAGGTGGTGGCGAACCTGTGAAAATATCGCCCCCTGAGTTGTGGTTATTACTAATTGTGTTGGGTGTAAATATTTTTGTAGCGTTTTACGAACGTGGTGTGGGTAAGCGGGTAGGTAGCCCGATTCTCATCGCTGATGCTACACACACCATGAGCGATATTTGGGTGACAATTTCTGTAATTGGCGGCTTGATCGGAGTTTGGCTGGGTTATCAATGGATGGATATCGTGTTAGCTTTTCCTGTGGCTTTGTTGGTATTTTGGAGTGGCTGGTCAGTTTTAAAAGAGAATTTACCTTGGCTAGTAGATCAAATGGCGATCGCACCAGAAGCAATCCATGCGATCGCTACTTCTGTCCCTGGTGTGATTAACTGTCATGCGATCGCTTCTCGCGGTGTTCTTGGTCGTCAAGTGTTCATTGAAATGCATTTAATCGTAGACGCACCAGATGTAGAAACTGCCCACCAAATCACCGAAGAAGTCGAAAACCGATTAGAAGAACGGTTTCGTCCTGTGAGGATTTTAATTCACGTCGAGCCACCGGGATATAAGTCTGAGCAAATTAGCTTTGAGAAGGGATGAGGGGGAGTAGGGAGTGGGGGAGATGGGGAGATGGGGAGCAAAGGGGCGGGGGTAAAGGGTAAAGGGATAAATTTAACCTTTCCCCCTTACCCCTTTCCCTTTCCCCATTCCCAATGCCCAATGCCCAATGACAACATTTTCGTATTAATTATTACAATTGTTAACTAAATTGGCGACGATCGCAACTAGTTCTCCTGGATCGACTGGTTTAGGTACATGAATCTGAAAGCCTGCTTCTAGGGCGGTGTTACGATACTCCAGATCGCCGTAGGCGGTTAAGGCAATGGCGGGGAGTTTTCCGTAAATATCCGGTTCTAGCGACCGGATTTTACGGATGAGAGTGTAGCCGTCTTCACTAGGCATAGCAATATCACATATCAAGATATCAGGCTGCAATTGGGGTAATACTTTCAATGCGGCGGCTGCGGATGCAACTGCTGTGACAGATGCTCCATCTGCTTCTAGTACAGTTGTGATATAAAAGCGACTATCATCATCATCATCAACTACGAGGATGTTTAAGCCAGCAAGAGGAAGAGGAGGTTCCATAACATCTCCATATAACGTTGATAAGATAAAAATTATTGCTAATGACCTGCTTGTTTTATTTTCTCACTGGCCACATCATTGGTAATTTTACTGCGATCGCGCCTTTTTTTCTAGAAAATAACTCAATTCCTTTAGCTACTATTCAATTGACAGCTAATTTTTCGTTAGCATTTATATTCATGCTATCTAGATAAAATTGCGTTGCTCTCTATATTTATTTACATAAAGAAAATTATCTTGGATAAATAGTATTTTAATCATAAAATCGGATCTAAAGCTTTTATAATAAATTTTGGTCTGAGTTATTTAGATAGATTAAAGCCAAATTTTGACAACTAAATTAGAGACTCTGTTAAAGGATGTTTGTCTGTCAGTTTATATGGATATATCCCATCGCCTCCCTTAGAGGATGTTTGAAAAATGGTATGTAGTGATTTGAATCGAATTATTACCCCCTTTAATCCCCCCGATATATTGGGGAGAAGCAAGAAAATCCGGTTCCCTCACGCCACTTGCTTCTCCTGTCGGAGACGCTGCACGAACAAGCCGGGGAACCCGTCCAACGCAGTGGCTCCCCTTTATAAGGAGAGGGTTAGGGTGGGGTGAAAAACATTTGAGACATCAATTATGACTTTTAAAATATCCTCTTTCTAACCCGCTGTCAGATCTTTATCAAATTAGTGAATAACGGTTTTAAAGTCCTCATTTTCACGAGTAGTTAGGAGATGATAAAGTGTTTAATAGACCACCAAAGACTTTTAAAATATCTTCTGAGATTGAGGTAGATTGCTCAGGCACACTAATCATCATTGGTACTAAAGCGTGAACACTAACGATATTAACGTTCCCTTTGAAGTCGATCTCAGCAACTGCGATCGAGAGCCAATTCATATTCCTGGCTCTATTCAACCTCATGGAGTCCTTTTGGCATTAAAAGAACCAGAGTTAACTATCCTTCAATGTAGCAATAATACTTACTCTTTATTTGGCATTAGTCCGGAACAATTACTAAATCAACCTTTAAGTAACTTCTTAGAATCTGAACAAATTAATTTTTTGCAAGATTGTTTATCTCAACAGGATTTGCAAATTGTCAATCCTCTGGAATTTACAATCAAATCTGGCGATAAAAATTTACATTATGATGCGATTATTCATCGTTCATCTCAAATTTTGGTTCTGGAATTAGAACCGACATTCTTAGAAAAAAGTAACGTTTTTTTTAAATTTTATCATTTACTTAAACAAGCTATATCTAAATTACAGGTGGCATCGGGTGTCATAGAACTAAGTCAAATTCTTGCCCAAGAAGTGAAAAAAATGACTGGTTTTGAACGGGTGATGGTCTATCGCTTCGATGAGGATTGGAACGGCATAGTTATTGCTGAACAAAAGCCAGAATATCTGACATCTTATTTAGGCTTACACTATCCAGCTTCGGATATTCCTGTACAAGCTAGGCAACTCTACAGCCAAAACTGGTTGAGGCTAATACCGAATGCTGACTATCAACCAGCAGCAATTTTACCACTCAATAATCCCTTAACTGGGCAGCCTTTAGATTTAAGTCAATCGGTTTTGCGGAGTGTTTCGCCTTTACATATTGAGTATATGCATAATATGGGCGTAACGGCATCAATGTCGATTTCCATTATGAAAAATCAAAAATTATGGGGACTAATTGCTTGTCATCATCAATCACCCAAATATGTTTCCTATGAAATTCGTCATGCTTGTGAATTTTTGGGACAAATTACATCTGTAGAATTGAGTGCAAAAGAAGAGAACGAAGATACTGAATTTAAAATTCAATTAAAATCAGTTCATAGCAAATTAGTAGAGTTCATGTCGGCAGAAAATAACTTTCTTGAAGGTTTAATCCACCATCAACCGAATCTACTTAATCTTGTCAATGCCGAGGGAGCAGTGGTATCTTTTGATAAAGAGTATTTTGCAGTCGGCAATACTCCCGAAAAGCCAGATATTCAAAATTTAATCGAATGGATTTATCAAAACGTCCAAGAAGAAATTTTTTACACTGATTCGCTATCACAAATTTATCCAGAAGGAGAAAAATTCGGGGATGTGGCTAGTGGCTTGATGGCGCTTTCATTTTCCAAAATTCACAGAAACTATGTTTTGTGGTTTCGGCCAGAGGTAGTAAGGACTGTCAATTGGGGAGGTAACCCAAATAAACCTGTAGAGGTAACGGGAAATGGTAGTTTGCGTTTATCACCCCGAAAATCCTTCGAGTCATGGAAAGAAACGGTGCGGTTAAAATCTCTGAGTTGGAAACCTTATGAAGTGAGTGCAGCACTGGAGTTGAGAAGCGCTATTATTGGTGTGGTATTGCGAAAAGCAGATGAACTAGCGCAGCTCAATATTGAACTAGAACGTAGGAACAACGAATTAGATGCCTTTGCCTACATTGCTTCTCATGATTTGAAAGAACCACTGCGCGGTATTCATAATTATTCCAATTTTCTCATTGAAGACTACGGCGAAATTATCGACGAAGAAGGTAGGCACAAGTTAAGAACTCTGATTCGTTTGACTCAGCGTATGGAAGATTTAATTGATTCGCTGCTACATTTTTCTCGCTTAGGAAGAATAGATCTTTCTATGCAGGATACTGATATTAATATTATTGTTCAGCGAAATTTAGACTTGTTGAGCGCCCGAATTGAAGAGATGGGGGTAGAAATCCGGATTCCTAGACCATTACCAACAGTGTATTGCGATCGCGTCCAAGTAGGCGAAGTCTTTAACAATCTCATTGCCAACGCCATTAAATACAACGACAAACCCGAAAAATGGATTGAAATTGGCTATGTTGAAGCCGCTTCACCAGCACCAATAACATTTTACGTCCGAGATAACGGCATTGGAATTCGAGAAAAACACTTTGAGGCGATTTTCCGCATCTTTAAACGGCTACACGGGCCAAGCAAATATGGTGGCGGTACAGGGGCGGGATTGACCATCACGAAAAAAATTGTCGAGCGACATGGCGGTAAAATCTGGGTGGAGTCAACCTACGGCGAAGGCAGTACGTTTTATTTCACATTACAAGGAGTAGACTGAACTCATGATTGGCAAAACCGTCCAACCAATGCTTGTGATTGAAGACAGCGATGAAGACTTTGAAGCGCTATGTCGAGTCATGCGCCGAGAAGCAGTGGTTAATCCCGTCTTTCGCTGTACCGATGGTGATGAAGCGCTGGACTTTCTCTACCACACTGGTTCCTACAGCGATTCTCAGAAATTTCCTTGTCCCTCGATTATTTTACTCGACCTGAATTTACCAGGAACCGATGGGCGAGAAGTCTTAGAGCAAATCAAGCAGGATCGAAACCTCAAAAATATTCCTGTGGTTGTATTTACGACTTCTTCTAACCCTAAAGATATTGAAGTATGTTATCGATATTCCATTGCTAGTTATATATTAAAACCAATCGACATCAACAGATTGGTACAAACTATTCAAAGTTTTATCACTTATTGGTTAGATATCGTAGTTCTCCCTGATGCTGTTAGCAAGTAGTCATGGCACAACCGCTAACCGTTTTAATTATCGATGATTCTCCTGAAGACCGACAGGTTTATCGTCGCTATCTCCTGCAAGACCAAGAACACAGCTACACAATTCTCGAAGCAGAATCGGGAGAGGAAGCGTTGGCATTATGTCAAGAGTTGCAGCCTGAGGGGATTTTATTAGACTTTCTTCTACCAGACATGGATGGACTGGAATTTCTGGCAGAATTACCGCAGCAGTTAAAGGGAAATATGCCAGCTGTAATTATGTTAACAGCATATGGCAACGAGTCTATAGCTGTCCAAGCGATGAAAAGTGGTGTCCAAGATTATCTCATCAAGGGACAGACAACAGCAGAACGTTTGCGTTCTACTGTCTACTCAGCAATCAAAAATACTCAGTTACGTCAGCAACTACAACGCAGCGAAGAACGTTTTCGCACTTCGGTGGAAAATATGCTCGATTGCTTTGGCATTTACTCAGCCATTCGTAACGAGACGGGTAAAATACTTGATTTTTGCGTTGATTATGTGAATGCCGCAGCTTGTGAATTTAGCCGCATAAGTAACGATAAACAGCTTGGCAAAGGGTTGTGCGAAATTTTACCGAATTTTCGAGCCAGTGACTTGTTTGATGAGTGTTGCCAAGTTGTAGAAACGGGTAATCCTTTAGTAAAAGAATCACTCATCTACACTTCAAGTTTCGATCGCAATCAGGTGTTAACCAAAATCATTGATATTCGCATCACCAAAATGGGAGATGGCTTTGTTGCTTCTTGGCGGGATGTGACTGAGAAAAATCAAGCACATAAACGATGGCGCGAGAGTCAGCAGTTCATCGAACGCATTGCCGAAACTACTCCCGGAATTTTGTATGTTTATGACCTAGTTAAACAACAGAATGTCTATATTAATAGTCAGGTTAGTAAATTGCTTGGCTATACCCCAGAGCAAATTCAAGAAATGGGAACACAGTTCTTACCTAAGATCGTGCATCCTGAGGATTTGGCTCGACTTCCTAGTGTGTTCCAAGAAATTGGCTCAATTCAAGATACCAATATCGTGGAAAATGAATATCGGATGCGACACGCCAATGGAGAATGGCGGTGGTTTTTTAGTAGAGATACGATATTCACCAGGAATTGTGATGGTTCCCCACGCCAAATTATCGGTACAAGCTTTGATATCACTGAACGTAAGCAGACAGAAGAACAGCTACGTTTAAGTAACGAGCGTTTCCAACTAGCAGCAGCGGCGGTTAATTGCCTAATTTATGACTGGGATTTGGAAAACGACAGAATTGAGAGGACTGAAGGACTAACTAAAATTTTGGGTTACTCCTTAAAGGAGACACCAACAACCCATGAATGGTGGAAAGAGCAAATTCATCCCGAAGATAGAGAGGGTTTAATTCATCACTTCCACGCCATAGTCTCTGCCAATGAAAATCACTATACGGTTGAGTATAGGGCACGACACAAAGACCAGGAATATCGATATGTGCTGGATCAGGGAGTGATTACACGAGATGCTAATGGCCAGGTAATTAGGGCAGTGGGTAGTACAACAGATATTAGCGATCGCAAACGTGCTGAATTTGCTTTGCAAGAAAGTGAAGCCAAGTTCCGCCGCATTGTCGAATCTAATATAGTTGGGATTTATTTCGGTGACTTCAGCGGTCGAGTCTATGAAGCAAATGACGCTTTCTTAGAAACCTTCGGTTACACCCGTGACGATTTGGCAGGCGGAATCATCCGCTGGAATTCCATGACACCACCAGAATATCAAACCCTCGACCACCAAAAAATTCAAGAACTGCAAGTTTCTGGTGTTTGCACTCCCTTTGAGAAGGAATATCTTCACAAAAATGGTACTCGGATTCCAGTTCTACTAGGAATTGCCCGCATAGAAAGCACAAAGGACAACGGTTATAGCGTCTGCTTCGTTCTCGACCTCACCCAACGCAAACGTGCTGAACTAGCGTTACGCGAAAGTGAGGAACGCTACCGCTACTTATCCAATGCCATGCCGCAACTCGTTTGGATCTGTAATCCTCAGGGTGAATGCGAACATGTCAATGAACGCTGGTATGAATTTACTGGACAATCAGTTGACGAGGCAATGGGATTTGGCTGGACAAAAACTATCCATCCAGACGACACCGAAGCAGCTATGGCAGGATGGACTCAAGCCTTGCAAACAGGGGAACTTTATCAACAGGAAATCCGCTATCAAAAACGCGATGGTAGCAGTTCTTGGCATTTAGTACGAGGTGTGCCCATCAAAAATCAGCAAGGAAGTATCATCAAGTGGTTTGGCACGAGTACAGATATTGACGATCGCAAACACTTAGAAGCCGAACGCAACCAACTTTTGCAACTTGAGCAAGCCGCCCGCGCCCAAGCTGAAGCTGCTAACCGCACTAAAGATGAGTTTGTGGCAATGGTATCCCATGACCTACGCTCTCCACTCAATGCCATTCTCGGCTGGGTGCAACTCCTACGGACTCGTAAATTCGATGAAGCCAACTTCGCTAAAGCTCTGGAGACCATCGAACGCAATGCCAGGTCTCAGGAAAAACTTCTCGAAGACCTACTAAATATGTCTCGCATCCTCCAAGGCAAGCTACAGCTTGAGGTGAGCCAAGTTAATCTGGGAGTAGTTGTAGGCGCAGCAATAGAAACTGCTTACCCATCAGCAAACGCCAAAAATATTCGTTTAGAGTCCATAGTTGACAGGTCAATTTCCACAATTTCCGGCGATATCAACCGTTTACTGCAAGTTCTCGGAAATTTACTCACCAACGCTATTAAATTCACCCCGTCAGAGGGAAAAGTAGAAGTTAGATTGTTTCGCAATGGCTCTCAAGCTCAAATCACAGTTAGCGATACAGGTATGGGCATCAGCCCAGAGTTTGTGCCCTACGTTTTTGAACGCTATCATCAAGGAAATTCCACTCACAAACAAAGTGGTTTAGGACTGGGTTTAGCGATCGCCCGTCATCTCGTCGAATTACATGGTGGCTCTATTCAAGTTACTAGCCCTGGCGTTGGACAAGGAGCTACCTTTACCATCAAGTTGCCGTTATGAAAATTAAAAATTAATACCTTTAATTTGGTCAAAATTAAAATACTTATAGCAGTAGCCAATAATAACGAATAATTTTAGCACATCGAAAAAGCTTGTAATTAGTCAACTCCTCAAAGCAAGTAAATTCGTGGATTTATTGAGAATAATTCGTGTAAAATCAACATAACTTAACCAAATTTATAATTTTTGTGAAGTTTTTGGCAGCGGAATTGAAAAGCTAAAATCAAGTTGCATACACAATACTTGTCGGGTTTTGGGGAAAAGGGGAAAGGGAAAAGAAAAAACCTTTAACCTTTTCCCCAAACCCAATTACGAGTTAAAAATGCACAAAGCGAGCAGTATTGGTTCCATATAGAGTCTTGATAAAGTCCATAAATTGTGAATTTTTCAATAAAATTTTTGTGTAAAAAATTTATATATTTTTAGAAAATTTTATCAAATTAAAATATTCAGCATTTTCGATAACTGCCATTATATTTACTTTAAAGAATACAAGATTTTACTTGGCTTTAACTTCAAAAAGTACGCCAATATATAACCAAAATTACTGAAATAAATTAGATTTCAGTCTCAAAAAACATTATTTATTCAGTCTAGTAATCTCACTCTGGCATTCAGAAAAATTTGTCAGTGATAATGATTTTTCACACTCAAATTTATTGCCTGTCATCTTGTGGCACTAGATCTATTATTAATTAAATCTGTTTTTGCCAATATTTGTCAAGTTAGATTGGTTGATAAAAACAGCGAAGTCAGATATAGACCCAGTGTGAATAAGAAATGAACAGTCATAAGCTGGAGTTAAAAAACTAGTAATTTTAGTTTTGAATATTTTAGTAATTTTCTACAAATCTTCCAAAAAAATGATCCAAGAATTCAACTTTACATTAATCCATAAAATAGTAGAAAATCAAGTTAAAAAATCTCCCCAAGCTGTCGCTGTTATTTGTCAAAATGAACAATTAACCTATGAAGAACTTAACCAAAAAGCCAACCAAGTAGCGCATTACTTAGAGAAAATAGGAGTTAAACCAGAAGTTTTAGTTGGGGTGTGTGTAGAGCGATCGCTAGACATGGTGATTGCACTGCTAGGAATTCTGAAAGCGGGTGGTGGCTATGTTCCCCTTGACCCGACTTATCCCCAAGAGCGTTTAGGTTTCATCATCGAAAATACTCAACTTCCCATCTTATTAACGCAACAGCATTTATTAGAGTTAATTCCTCAACACCCAGCCAATACTATTTGTATAGATAGTGATTGGCAAAAAATTGCCCAAGAGTCTGTAGAGAACCCAGTCTGTGAAGTCCAACCAGACAATCTTGCTTATGTGATTTACACATCTGGTTCTACAGGTAGACCTAAAGGCGTAGCACTGGAACATCGCAATACAGTTGCCTTAATTGACTGGGCCAGAAAATTCTTTACTCCCGAACAATTAAAAGGAGTATTATGTTCAACGTCATTATGTTTCGATCTATCGGTTTTTGAATTATTTGTTACTCTGGGCTGTGGTGGTAAAGTAATTCTCGCTCAAGATGCTCTACAGTTGCCAAATTTGCCAGCCGCATCGCAAGTAACTTTAATTAATACCGTACCTTCAGCCATTTCTGCATTACTGCGAATGAACGGTATTCCTGCGTCGGTGAACACCATTAACTTAGCAGGTGAGCCGTTGCAAAATGCTTTAGTGCAGCAACTTTATCAGCTAGAACACATTCAGCAAGTCTTCAATCTCTATGGTCCTACAGAAGATACTACTTATTCTACAGTTGCCTTAATCCAGAAAGGAGCGAAGGAAATTCCTTCAATTGGTCGTCCAATTGCTAACACCCAAATCTATTTACTTGATTCTCGACTCAATCCGGTATCTGATGGGGCTGAAGGAGAAATTTATATTAGTGGAGCAGGTTTAGCCCGTGGTTATTTGAACTCTCCGGAATTAACAAATGAGAAATTTATTGTTAACCCTTTGGGCAATCAACCAGGGTCAAGACTTTATAAAACAGGAGACCTTGCAGTTTATTTACCTGATGGAAACCTCAAATTTTTAGGTCGCATCGATCATCAAGTGAAAATTCGTGGCTTTCGGATTGAACTGTTAGAAATTGAGGCACGTTTGAGCGAACATCCAGCAGTCCGTCAGGTAGTTGTTGTTGTCCGTGAAGATATACCAGGTAATCAGCGCTTAGTCGCTTATGTAGTGTCCAATTCTGTTGGTCTACAAGACATCACTCCCAAAACTCTGCGTAGTTTTCTACATCAGAAGTTGCCCAAGTACATGATACCTTCAGCATTTGTCTTGTTGGATGAATTGCCCATGACTCCCAACGGCAAAATCGATCGCCGTGCCCTACCTATCCCTAAATACTTCCAAACGCAGCAAAAAAATTACATCGCACCTCGTACCCCATTAGAAAAACAATTAGTTGAAATTTGGAGTCAGCTGCTAGGAATAGACTCAGTTGGGATTTACGACAATTTTGCTGAATTAGGAGGACACTCGTTACTCACTATTCAACTCATTGCCGATTTGCAGGAAGTATTTCAATTAGATATCACCTTAGAAAATTTTTTACAGGCGCCAACTGTTGCACGTGTCGCACAAATTATTGAAACTCTCCGTCAAAATCAAAGTGTGACTCTGCCAAGCAACTTTCGAGAAACCAAAATATTACTAGACTCCTCTATTCACCCACAAAACAATTTAACTGAACCTGTATTAGATTTTTTCTTAACAGGTGCTACAGGATTTTTAGGCACTTTTTTACTCTCGGAACTGCTGCAACAAACTCGAGCCGATATCTATTGTCTAGTTCGTGCTAGCAGCATTGAAGAAGCTAGAGTCAGAATTATCAGCCGACTCAAGTATTATCAACTTTGGCAAGAACACTTGAGTGATAGAATCATCCCCATTTTAGGAGACTTAAGCAAACCACTTTTAGGCATACAACCACAACAATTTTCTCGGTTGGCAGAAAAGATAGACATTATTTATCACTGTGGGGCATCTGTGAATATAGTCTATCCCTATTCAGCTTTGGAAAGTATTAATGTCTTCGGTACTCAAGAAGTTTTACGCTTAGCTAGCCACAGCAAAATTAAGCCAGTACATTTCATTTCTACCGTAGATGTTTTGACATCAACCAATGGTGAAATTGCCATAGTCACAGAAGAAGATTCCAATAATATTGCTTGTGGCACAGGCCTGCATAGTGGTTATGCACAAAGCAAATATATGGCTGAACAGTTAGTCAAAATGGCACATACCAGAGGTTTGCCAGTTACCATCTACCGACCAAGCAACATCATGGGACACAGTAAAACAGGCATTTGCCCAACCACAAGTTTCTTAGCCAGAACCATCAATGGCTGCATTCAAATGGGTATTGCTCCTGAGGTAGAAGCGCTATTAAATCTGGTGTCAGTGGATTATGTGAGTCAGGCGATCGTTCATCTGTCACGCCAACCGAAAATATCCGGACAAACTTATTACATCGTCAATCCCCAACCCATTGAGTGGAAACAATTAGTTAACTGGATGGAAGCTATAGGCTATCCACTACAGCAGATTTCCTACCAAGCTTGGTATGACAGGTTATTTCAACTTGTGAAACACAATTCCGAAAATCCACTAGCCCCTTTAGTAAGCATTTTAACGTATAATCTCATTCAAAAATTACTAGGAGCATTTGAGTTTAAATCAGAAAACACCCTTAAGGAATTGAATCGCTATTCAATCTTCTGTTCTCCAGTAAATAGCGAATTACTCAAGACTTACTTCTCATATTTCACCGAAAGTGGTTACTTACAACCTCCTGCTTCAGGTAGTGAATGGAGGAGTTTAGTTTTTTCTAGAAACTCAGTAAACCTAGATATACAAGGAGATTCCAAACACAGCACGGCCAAAATTGCCAACATGCACGCCATTTAAAGGATGTGAAAATGAGCAGAAAGTGGAACAGTGGTTTAGAGCCTGAAGGAAATAGTACTGCTCAAGGTAAGCACACAGCTTCAGTAACCCAACAAACGCTAATCAAAACCGCAGTTAGCATTGGAGCAGTCATTGTGCTATCTACTAGTGTTGCTTATTTTCAACTCATTTCCAGCGTCACTGCTGAGGCATTAGCTGCGGTTGAAAAATACGTCCAACTCCGAGCAGAACGGGAAAATAAAATTTTTATTCTCGCCCAAGAAAATCATGTGCTACTCAAGCAGGCTCTCTTAGAAAAACTCCAAGCACAAAGCGATCGAGATCCCAAGGCTGAATTTGACCAACTATTTATCAGACTCGCAGACGGTACTATTCGCAACCGTGCGAGTAAATTCGATCTTCAAAAATCTCCAGGGGTGTTTCTTGGCAAGAACGTCAATATAAATTCTGATATCCGACGACGTGTCATTGCCTATTTCGATCGACTGAGTGCTTACGGACCAGCATGGCGTAACCGCTTTGTCAATACCTACATCCAAATTCCAGAAAATGGAATTGCCATCTATATGCCCAGTTATCCTTGGGTAGAGAATGCACCCAAGGACGAATCTTTTCGAGTCACGGATGATGAGTCTTTCTACATTACCAACAAAGCTCATAATCCAAAACGCGAAACTGTCTGGACAGGAATTTATTACGACCAAGTAGCCAAGGCTTGGATGACTTCCTGCGTCACACCTGTGGATGTGGACGGTAGACACATTGCCACAATAGGACACGATATTTTGATTGGTGAATTGCAGCATCGCACAATTAGCGACGCATTAGAAGGTACTTACAACATGCTTTTTCGGGAAGATGGGCGTTTGCTAGCTCATCCCGCTCTTATGGAACAAATTCAACAGGAAAAAGGCAAATTCGAGATATTAAATTCTGGAGATTCGCATTTACGTCACATTTTTGAATTAGTTACCCGAGAATATCCGAATCAGGTTATTGTTGACAACTCCCAGAATGATGAATATCTAGCAGTCACCAAACTTGAAGGACCAAATTGGTATCTGGTGACTGTCTTTCCGAAGTCATTTTTGCAAAGAAAAGCATTTGCAACTGTGCAATTCATCATATTTTTGGGACTGACATCATTGTTAATTGAAATTGTGGTGCTGTATTTGATTTTACGCCGCCAAATTTCTTCTCCTTTAACTAAGCTAATGGCAGCAACCGAAAGTATCGCCGCTGGTAACTGGAATATTAAACTGGATGTCACACGACAAGATGAATTAGGTCGTCTCGCATATTTATTTCACAAAATGGCTCAAGAGTTGCGAGAGTCTTTCAGCACTCTAGCAAAGACCAATGAAGAGTTAGAACTGCGAGTAGCGAAACGCACAGCCGAACTGCAAGCAGCCAAAGAAGCAGCGGATGGTGCTAGTAAAGCTAAAAGCGAATTTCTCGCCAATATGAGCCATGAATTACGCACACCTCTCAATGGTATTTTAGGTTATGCCCAAATCCTTCAAGGTTCAAAAAACCTAACTGCAAAACAGCAAAAAGGTATCAGCGTGATTAGTCAGTGTGGTTCCCATTTACTGACTTTGATTAATGATATTCTTGATATTTCCAAAATTGAAGCTCAGAAAATAGAACTTTATCCGACCAATTTTCACTTTCCCTCCTTTCTTCAAGGAATTGCGGAAATTTTTCGGATGAAAGCTGAACAAAAAAATATTCAATTTCTCTATGTAGCTGATGAACATTTGCCTATAGGTATTCAGGCTGATGAAAAAAGGTTGCGTCAGGTTTTAATTAATTTATTAGGTAATGCTATCAAGTTTACCGATCGAGGGTTCGTGAAATTTATAGTTAAACAAGAAAAACTCAAAAGCAGTAATAATGGAGAACCATCAATCTATCGAATTCGTTTTCAAATTGAAGATACTGGTGTAGGTATGTCCAATGGAGAATTACAAAAAATATTTTTACCCTTTGAGCAGGTTGGCGATATTAAAAAGCGATCGCAAGGAACAGGATTAGGATTAACTATCAGTGAAAAAATTGTTGGCATCATGGGTGCTAGTTTAGAAGTGCAAAGTCAATTAGATAATGGTAGTATTTTTGCATTTGATGTAGAGATACCTGAAGCAAGAGAATGGGCAAAAAAATCTCAAATTTTTTCCCAAGGAACTCTCGTTGGTTTCCAGGGTGAAAAACGAAAAATATTAATCGTAGATGACCGTTGGGAAAATCGCTCAGTGGTCGTTAATTTGCTCGAACCTCTAGGATTTGATGTTATAGAATGTGGTGATGGTCAAGAAGGTTTACTAAAAGCAGCCGAGTATAGACCTGATTTAATTATTACCGACATTTCAATGCCTGTGATGGATGGTTTTGAATTGATAGACCGTTTACGAAACGATTCTGATTTAAAATATGTGAAAATAATTGTTTCATCAGCAAGTGTATATCAAACTGATATTCAAAACAGTTTAGATGCAGGTGGTGATGACTTTCTTAGCAAACCTGTACAAGCAATTGATTTGCTAGAAAAGCTGCAAAAATCTCTAAACTTACAATGGATTTATGCTCAAAACTCTGAAAGTCAAAATGTAGATGTCTGTGTTTTAGAAATCGATCCACAAAAACCACTTTTTTTATCTGATAAAAAACAAATAATACCTCCACCACCAGAGGCTCTATCTAAGTTATATAAACTTGCTTTACAAGGACGGATTAAAGCTTTACAACAAGAGTTAAAACAACTGACAAAACAAGATGATAAATTAAATGCATTTGCTCAGGAAATTTATCAATTATCTCAAAAATTTCAAATTGAAAAAATTCAAGATTTTATTAAAGAATTTATCAAATAACCTGAATTTTAAAATATCAGATTTTAAATCACATTTAATAATTTGGCAAGGTTCATAATGCATCTATCTGACACCAATGTAATTTTAATTGTTGATGATATTCCTACCAACTTAGAAGTACTTTCAGAAGCCCTAACAGATGCGGGATTTGAGGTTGCAGTGGCAACTAGTGGTCAAAGTGCCCTCAGGCAAGTTGAATACGATTTACCAGCATTAATATTGTTAGATGTAATGATGCCGGGAATTGACGGATTTGAAACCTGTCGGCGATTAAAAGCTAATGCCAATACCAAAGATATACCAATTATTTTTATGACTGCTCTTAGTGACTCTGTAGATAAAGTCAAAGGGTTGTCGCTAGGTGCTGTAGACTATATCACCAAGCCGTTTCAACAAGCAGAAGTATTAGCTCGTGTCCAAGTTCACGTACAACTGCGAAATGTAACCACAGCACTAGAGGAGCAAAATCTGCGTCTGAAAAAAGAAATTGACGAACGTATTGCCGCAGAAGCCGCTTTGCAGCAGTTGACTCAGGATTTAGAACAGCGGGTAGCAGAAAGAACTAAAGAACTTTCACAAGCTCTCCACACTTTACAAAAAGCTCAAGTGCAGCTTGTGCAGTCAGAAAAATTAGCTACTCTAGGCCAATTAGTTGCTGGTGTTGCTCACGAAATTAATAATCCAGTCAATTTTATCTATGCCAATATTCATCACGCTAATTACTATATCCATAACTTAATAGAACTAATACAGCTTTATCGAATTCAGTCTCCTCATTCCACTGCTGATATTCAGAAAAAAATTAAAGAAATTGACTTAGAATTCTTGATTGAAGATTTACCAAAACTTCTTTCCTCAATGGAAATCGGCGCTGAAAGAATTAGTGAAATCGTCAAGTCTTTTCGGACTTTTTCCCGCCATGATGAATCAGAACTGAAAACAGTAAATATTCATGAAGGTATTGACAGTACTTTGAGAATTCTCGAACATCGCCTGAATCCAAAATTGCCGCATCAGACTATTCACGTCACGAAACAATATGGTAATTTACCGAAAGTTGAGTGCTATGCAGGAAAAATGAACCAAGTGTTTATGAACATCCTCAGTAATGCAATTGATGCTTTGGAGGAAGTAATAGGCACTTATGATTCTTTTATTCCCCCTACTATTTGGATTCACACGCATATTTTCAAAGAAGAATATGCTGTAATTAGGATTATTGATAATGGTCCAGGAATATCACAAGAGGTTCAAAAACGGTTATTCGATCCTTTCTTCACAACTAAACCTGCTGGTAAGGGTACAGGTTTAGGGTTATCGATTAGTTATCAAATTGTTACTGAACAACACGGTGGTTCATTGAGCTGTATTTCTAATCCAGGTAAGGGCACAGAGTTTGTAATTCAAATTCCACTCCGTCAGTCAGTATTGTCTGATTATAAATGGCAGGTATCTCCAGAGTTGCTTGAATCGATAACACAGAGTGAATTAGTTGCTGTTTCAGGAGGTATACACCAGAATTCAGGAGTCAGAATTCAGGAGTCAGAAGTAAAACAAGCTTCATAGCTGGGTTTGAAATTTAGCTTATGAAAAAGGAAGTAGGGAGTGGCGAATGAGGAGTAGGGGAAGTTTGGTGTGAGATTTTCGCGTGATTAGCTTTCTGGAAATCTGCTGTATAGAAAACTCGATAGTAGGTGCATAGTATTATTCCATCATCTCATCACTTGCAGATGCACCTGGATAAAAGCGATCGCCGATCGTATTCTCCAATGAATATAAACATTGCCCCGGAAAAGTTGACAGGGGCAGATTCGTCTCACCTGATGCTAAATCCCTAGCATTTTCATAGGCTTCCTGGAGTAATTCTGTTAAATAAGCCTTTAAGCTAGGATTTTCACTCAGTAGCTTCAGAATTTCCCGCCGTTGGACGCGAATTGTAGCCAACCAACTCCGACTACGTTGTTCTGGTTGATATTCCCACTTCAGTAAATGTCCAATCAAGACGCTGAGGCGATTTCTCAATTCTTGACGTTCTTTTCTACCCAAGGACTCAATTTCCTCAATTAAATTGGATAAATCCAATTGACTCCATTGGTGATAACGCAACAAGTGAGCCTGTTGTTGAGTCCAGGCGTGGAAATCAGTTTCATAGAGGTTTTGGTTCGCGCTTTTTGCTGTTGGCGTCTGCATTGTGGGATCAAAACCTGGCGATGTTTTCCCAATTCTAGTACTACGTCAACCGAAAGATCGCAGGTGAAGGTGGGGAGTAGAAAGTGGGGAAAGAAAAACTTATCTTCCCCTCACCAAAAACTAAATTATTCCCACTCAATGGTTCCAGGCGGTTTAGAGGTGATGTCATAAACCACCCGATTCACCCCTTTGACTTCGTTCACAATTCGAGTGGAAATCACTTCCAGTACATCGTAAGGCACTCTTGCCCAATCAGCTGTCATGCCATCTTCACTGGTGACAATTCGCAAAACAATGGGGTAAGCGTAGGTACGTTGATCTCCCATGACGCCAACGCTACGAATTGGCAGCAATACAGCAAATGCTTGCCAATAATCGTGGTACAAGCCGCGTTGGTTAATTTCTTGCCGCACAATCAAATCGGCATCGCGCAAAATATTTAACCGTTCGGCGGTGACTTCACCCAGAATGCGAATTGCCAAACCAGGGCCGGGGAAAGGTTGGCGTTGGACAATTTCTTCTGGTAAACCAATGGAACGCCCAACTTTGCGGACTTCATCTTTAAATAATTTCCGCAGTGGTTCCACCAATTTAAATCGTAAGTCTTTGGGTAAACCACCGACATTGTGATGGCTCTTAATTTTCACTGCTACCCGTTCACCACTTTGGGGATCGACGTTGGTATCAGCAGATTCGATGACATCTGGATACAGAGTACCTTGAGCCAGATAGTCAAAGTGACCAAGACGTTTGGATGTTTCTTCAAATACCCGAATGAATTCGTGTCCGATGCGGCGACGTTTTTCTTCAGGATCTGTAATACCAGAAATGGCAGTTAAAAAGCGATCGCGAGCATTCACATATTCTACTGGAATATGAAACTGCTCTTGGAACAGCTTCACCAATCGCTCTGGCTCGTACTTCCGCATAAAGCCTTGGTCGATAAACACACAAGTCAGTTGCTCACCAATGGCTTTATACAACAAGAAGGCCAAAGTCGAAGAATCCACACCCCCAGACAACGCCAACAGCACCCGCTTTTCGCCGACTCTGGCGCGAATTTCCCGAATTGATTCTTCCACAAAGGCCGCTGTTGTCCAAGTGGGTTCACAATCGCAGATATGGTAGACAAAATTCCGAATTAATGCTATGCCGCCAACTGAATGCACTACCTCTGGATGGAACTGCACGCCGTAGAGTTTCCTTTCGTGGTCGGCAATGGCAGCACAGGAGGTATTTTCTGTATGCGCCAGCAATTCAAACCCTGGTGGCATTTGGGTAACTGAGTCTTGGTGACTCATCCACATGGTAGTCCCATCTTCAACATTGGTGAGCAAATCTGTGGGATCGTCTATATATAATGATGCTTTGCCATATTCGCCCCGGTCGGCCTTTGCCACTTCCCCACCGAGTTGATTTACCATTAGCTGCATCCCATAGCAAACACCCAAGATGGGTATTCCCAAATTCCAGATTTCTGGGTCACAATGGGGAGCGTTATCACCATAAACCGAATTCGGTCCACCGGAGAGAATGATTCCCTTAGGATTGAGTTGGCGCAAATGTGCAGAAGTAGTGCGATAGGACAAAACTTCAGAGTATACTTGAGTCTCGCGGATGCGACGGGCAATCAGCTCGGAATATTGGGAGCCGAAATCTAGAATCACAATCAATTGACGATTCAGCCGCCCAAAATTTTCTAATGTTTGGGGAGCCTGTTCTGTTGGTAGAGTCACCACTGTGTTCATGACGGGGAGAGTTATGTCTGTGAAGGATAAATTGATGCCCTGTAACCTGTAGCTCGATGCTATTATTCAGCCTGGGCAGGCTGATAATGGTATAAATAACCTTGACAAACGCGCATTTATATGCGTTAGCCTATTCCCTGAGTCGGAGATGGTATTAGAAGGATAAACTTACCCGAAAGCGATCACTTAAAAGGTTATTTATGTGAATTGTTTACGATTATTCATAATAAGTTAACATAATTTTCCCATCAACAAACGAGCTGTTTTACTCTTCACGATAATTTTGCGATCGCGATCGAAGAGCATCGAGCCACAGACTGTAACTCCTGTGCTGCTTTCGCTATGACTTTGGATGTATTCTTGGGAACGAGTATCGATGGTTTCGGCGATCGCACTGTAAACTTGGTTTACCCAATCACTACCTGTGGAAGCGTCTAGGGATCTGAGGTGTGCGAGTGCGGCTTCGGCGGTAGGACTGTAAAACACAGTTTGAATATCTGCTGATTTTAAACCAGCGATCGCACAGTGGGCTGCTAAAATTTCCCGGCGTCCATCTGCTAAGTGATGATGGGTGTGAAAAATCCCTCCTGCTAACTTCATCAGCTTTCCGTGATAGCCAAATAATAAGATTTCTTTCACACCCAGCACATCAGCTTCTACTAGCATTGGCCCAAGCCAGTTAGCAGTTTTTATCAATTGTTCGGGATTAATTCCTAGTTTTCGCGCTAAATCTAGGCCATTCTCGCCGATACAAAATACCAAACTCTCAAAACGACTGGCTTTATTTTGTAATTGGGCCTGAAAAACAGCAAGTTGATCTGGTGTACTCAAAGGTTGGGAAATGCCGATTGTGCCTAACAGGGAAAGTCCTTCAACCACACCAAAAGCGGAATTGGAAGTTCTAACAGCAAGCGATCGCCCTTCGGGTAGAATAATCGTCACTGTGATTTTTTCCTCAGGTGCCAACATTCGTTGCAAATTCTCTTGCAACAGCCTTCGGGCATAGGCATAAATAGCCGGCTTGTCATCAGCATTCATCTGTCTGCCAATGCCTTCCCCGCCTTTTATAATTACAGCCTCTTCACCCTTTTGTCGCCATTCCACCATTGCCCAAATTGGTGTATTTCTAGTTAGGTCGAGATTATCACCAGGATCGCTACGGGTAATTGCTAAAGCTGTATTTTCAGATAGTCCTGCTACCTGTTCAATTGGGATTTCTGCGATTTGATTTGGTTCAATTAGATCTATGGATGCTGTGGTTAATGGTTGGCGATCGCGTAACCACTGTAAAGCTGCAACAGCAGCAGCACAGGCAAAGACGGGGAGTGTGTATCCAGAACGGGACATTTTTTTAATTCCTCGCCTTCAGATTGTTATACCGCATTGTCGCGTGGGTCTGCACTTTTGCGAAGACGTTCAAGAAATTCTGGGTAATTTTCCAGATCTTCTACGGACTGCAATGCTGGCATTTCAATCCAAGTAGCTTCTGCGTGTAGCTTGTCTACGTAAGCATAAAACGCTTCTTCGTCGTCTCGGTGAGCGAGAACGTAAGTGTGTAATTCTTTTCGGCTCATTGCTTTAAAGTCAGGCTTACTCATCCTACGTACCTCCATTTGCCATCGGGATAAATCTCAATAATATTTTCCTCGCCTGCCAGAAAAAAAACATTTCCTGTTCGTTCGTCTATACGAACTACGTTTATGGGCAAGTAGAGCTTGCTGAACCAAACGCACAGATTAAAGCACTGTGTTTTCTGCTCTGACGTAGGATTTTTGGACACTTTCATCGACACTCATGAGCTACATCTTGATCTAAAACTACAATTTTTTAGCAGTTGCTTTCTACTTTTAGCAGCGAAACGGTTGGCCTTCGCCTTTTTATAATCAAAGTTGTAGTCAGCTAGCAGTTCGTCATCTGAATTGTATGACTCCTCAAAAGGCGTTTTGTTCATAATCTTCACGTTCCCTTCGAGTGGCTAAACGGGCACTGATAATGCGAATGGCATTAGAACGTTCCGTGAAAGAAATTAATAGCAAGCGATAGTTTCAGGAGTGTCTAATAATAATCTCTCGCTTCTCACCCACTAAGTCAGCTTCATCATCAAAATAACTGCCAGTACATTATCAAAGACGGTCTTAGCTTCTTCAAAGCTGACACCATACTTTGTTAGATTAGCTCTTCTCGCGATCGGCAGCAAAAGCAAGACACGCTTTGATATCTTCGGCAGTTAATTCAGAAAAATCCTCTAAAATTTCTACTTCAGTCATTCCGCCTGCAAGATACTCCAAAATATCATAAACAGTGATTCGCATTCCCCGGATACAGGGTTTACCACTGCGTTTTCCTGGTTCAATCGTAATAATGTCGTGGTAATTCATAAAAAAGTAGATCTTTGTGCTAAAACTCGCTATTGTTTTGCTTTATCCCACTGAACATGCATCAAATATTTGAAATAGCTATTAGTTAGACTCCTACTTCTGATAATAGAGCTTGCATAGCTTCCCAAGAAAGTCCTTGTTGAATATAACGAGGTGCTTCTGGATTGTAAGGACTAGCCACTCGATCAATATTGAGAATAATTGCCCCATCTGGCAGAACGGGCACATCGGGATCGAATGCTGTTGGGTGCATCAAAGAACTGGAAAAACCTTTGAAAACAGCAATTGTATCTTGCTCCCCAGCAATTTCTACCGTTACCAGTAAGACTTCTTGGCGACGTTTAGCGGTGTATTCTTCCAGTTGCTTGCCAATGGAATTCATTTTTTGAATTTGAAATGTTCAATTTTGAATTGAAGCACAACGACGATTATTGAGGTGTAGCTGTGCGTCCTTGTTTGCCTAGCTTAACAAGGACAAAATAACTTAAGTACAGCACATAAATTACTAAACTAGTTATGCCAAGAAAACCTAAGAACTCAGCTTTACTATTAGCATGAAAATATTCTTTGAACATTAACGGAGCCTCGAACCAGACGCGACAATAGGGCGTCTTGAGCGCACTGGCTGAAAAAGCACAACTTAAAAAAAGTGTAGAAGCTGCTGCGCCTAAAATACAATAAACAGTTGTAGCCCAGCGCCAAGAAGTAAAAATAAACTTTAAAGATCCACTGGTTTGATACTCAATTTCATCGTTGATATCCACCCAAAACCATAGTGAAATCGGGATCAAAATCCGAGCTATGAATCCGGAAAGAAAGCTAACTGGATACTGGGCAATCATGAGATAAACAGTGATTGCCAGGAGGCTTGATACTCGCCAGTATATAGCTAATAAGCGTTGTATGCCTTCTGCTTTTTGCACAAATGCCCAAATCAGCAGAATCAACGGAATAATTACCAAAAATAATACTGCCAGTCGGTAATCAATCCAGACAAAAGGACGGAACCAAACATTATAATCCATAGTTTTTCTCAAATGATAATTGAAGAAGAAGGCAGAATTCAGAATTCAGAATTCTGAATTCTGAATCAATAAGTTGGGAGTACCACCAAATTTTAAATTTGGTACGGTGTTTCATAGGTTATTCATTCGCCAGTCTACAGAATACCCAACTAAATTATGACCAAATAATTACTAATTCGTAATTCGTAATTAGTTTGAGTCATAGCCGCCACTAAATATGCAGATTTCGTGGTCTACAATCAGTGGTGGGTTCAGAGCCAACAATGATTGTAACTACGAATTATGTTGACGCGTTGGTGGAGTGTTTCCGGCTTCGTTCCTGACTCCTGAATTCTCTTTGTACTATAAAATACGTTTGTAGGGGCGTACATCTGTGCGCCCCTACAAAGAACTAATTTGTTACAAATATTTTTGTAACATGTATTACGAAATGAAACTTTGCCGATTACTTAATTGACTTTCCTGAATTTCTGTATTTGCCAAAAAAACAAGCAACTCAAAGATTCTAAATTTTGATTTTGTACTTACCTATATGTAGTAGTATCAGGGAGAGTTAGAAGACTTACCTAGCGACTATACATTTGGTAGTTTTGGACAAAACTCCGAGTTTATTAGGGTGTAAAGCTTTACTTCCCAAATAAAAATGCTTAGCTCTAGATATTTCACCGATTCTGCACACCTTGACAAAGATGGTGAAAAGGCGAGAGTTCGATTCTAGACGGGAGTGATATCAAAGTGCAAGATATCAGCTAAGTAGATCCTGGTTGCCTGCTGAGGAAAGAAACAGAAAATTCACTTGACTCTATTTCTAGTCATCGTAAACACGGCATTCAATCGCGTCTGGATTATCATCACAATACTGTTCAAAAGAGTTTTTTGGCTTGCTTTGGCGCTGGTGAGAAGCTTCGGCTTGCAATTCTTCTACTGCATCCCAAGCAGCAGCACACTCTGGTGAGTTGCTACCGTTGATATCACAGACAGTACGTGCTTGTTCGACTTCTTCTTGAATTTTTTCTTGGATGTCGCCTTTTGCTGTTTCTTGAATGTTGGTCATTGTTTTAGTCTCGTTGTGTGTTGTTAGTACTAGTATAGAAAAAATTCAAAAATGGTAGTTTTTGGTTTGATTACTAACCATTTTAACCAGTTGGCTGATAATTAAGTTAGTGTTGTAGTCTATTGATTTCTAACCAATACAGTAAACTGTCACATGTATAATCCATTCATCTTTATTTTTTAAGATTTTATGGAATCAGTACTACAGATAGACAATCATACAATATATTTAGATGCATGTATTAGGGAATGACAACCCCAGCTTCCTGGGATGGTAAATACAAACAACTGGGGTCAACTCTTGTAGGATGCAATTCTTCCCAAAATGAAAAATCAAAAACTACTAGCCTAAAAAGCAGAAGAAGCCCAAAACTCATGGCAGACCAAATGCAGTGGGCAAACGCCCTATCAACCCATCATTCATTGGAAGCAGCAGTTACAGATGTGGTACAACGAGCTGTCTCGTCGTTAACAGCACCTGCGGATTTAGGGCTGGTCTTCATTTCGTCTGCTTTTACGAGTGAATATTCTCGACTATTACCTTTGTTGGCTGAAAAACTTTCTGTGCGCGTGCTAATTGGCTGTAGTGGTGGAGGTGTAATTGGCACAACAGTTAACGGAGAAACCCAAGAACTGGAAGCTGAACCAGCTATCAGTCTGACTTTAGCGCATCTTCCAGGGGTGGAGATTCAGGTATTTCATGTTGTTGCTGAAGAATTACCTGACTTGGACAGTTCACCTGATGCTTGGCTTGATTTGGTTGGTGTACCACCATCCCCCACACCCCAGTTCATTTTGCTGTCTAGTTCCTTTGCCTCTGGAATCAACGATTTGTTGCAGGGGCTAGATTTTGCTTATCCAGGATCGGTAATAGTGGGGGGACAGGCTAGTGGTGGCGGTATGGGTGGTCGTGTTGCCCTATTTTGTAAGGATGACTACGGCGATTTGGGTCAAAGCTTGTATCGTGAGGGGACTATTGGCATAGCTTTGACTGGCAATATTGTTTTGGAAACCATTGTCGCCCAAGGATGCCGACCCATTGGTAAACCGTTGCAAGTCACAAAAGCCGATCGCAATATTATTCTAGAATTAGACGAACAAGTACCTTTAGTAGTATTACGAGATTTGATTGCCAGTCTCAGCGAAGACGAACGGACTTTAGCACAACACTCTTTGTTTGTGGGCGTGGCAATGGATGAATTTAAGCTAGCTTTACAACAGGGAGACTTTTTAATTCGCGGTATTCTAGGTGTAGATCCTACAGCAGGAGCGATCGCAATTGGCGATCGTGTTCGTCCCGGTCAAAGGCTGCAATTCCACCTCCGCGATGCCGAAGCCTCCGCCGAAGATTTAGAATTACTCCTCCAAAGCTATCAAGACCAACGAAACTCCAAACCCTCTGCCGTAGCTGCTTTGATGTTTGCTTGTCTGGGAAGAGGTGAAGGACTGTATGGTAAACCAAATTTTGATTCCGAACTATTTAGGCGCTACCTCAGTGACATTCCTGTAGGCGGTTTTTTCTGTGGCGGTGAAATCGGCCCTGTTGGTGGCAGAACCTTCTTACACGCCTATACTTCAGCATTTGGAATTTGTCGGCAAAATCAGTTGTGAGTGGGGAGTGGGGAGTGGGGAGTTAGGAGTTGGGAGTTAAGAGTTAGGAGTTAAGAGTTAGGAGTTACAGCGTTTTTCAGGTAAATGAAGTACATGGGTAGGGGCGAACGGCCGTTCGCCCTTACAATTACCTGTAACTTACAAAGTTGCAATCTGCTACATGAGTTATGAGTTGAAATATTTAACTCTTCACTCCTAACTTTTAACTCCTCACTCCCAACTCCTCACTCCTAACTTTTAACTCCTCACTCCTAACTTTTAACTCCTAACTCCTCACTCCTATCCAGCAACAGTGTACTGTTATTATCAATCAAGGTCAGAGTTCCGCCAGTGGTGATGCCTGGGTTGGGCTGAGATGCACTATATGTTTGAATGTAGTGCCGCACTTCTAGTGGAAAATTGGGGTAGTCTAACACGGCATCGCCATCGGCAATAGTTGCCCAGAAGTCACGCAAACCAGGAGCTAATTCTTTTGCCTGTGATAATGGTAAGTTTAAGGGAGAGTTAGTTAGTAGTTTGATTAAAAATGGGAAAGAGCGATCGCCCATCCATTGCCGTGATGACTGCTGCAAGTCGGGAAACTCAGGCACTGACTCTACCCTATGGGATAAAATTTGCAACCATTCCTCACCTTGGTTATCTCGATGAAACTCCAGCACCCGATAAGGGTGAGGATAACTAACTAAAGAACCAGTGGTAATATCATATACTCCGTCTGAGTAGGCAACATCCTGAACGTGCAAATGCCCAGTAAACACTAGTTTTACTCCGTAGCGCTTGAGCAATTGCAACAATTCTGCTGAATTTGCCAACATATAGCGATTTGCCAGTGGATGACGCGATTGATTGGGCAAATGCTCAACCACATTATGATGCACCATCACCAAAACTAATTCATCAGCAGACGCCGCCAGCACTTCTTCTAACCAGCGTAGCTGTTTGGTATCCAAACATCCCACCTGCTCACCTTGGTCATTAAAGAAGTTAGAATTCAGTCCAATGAGTTTCACTCCAGGTAGCAACTGACGAATGTAGTAAATCTGTTGTGGATCTTCATAGCCACACTTCGTGTAATAGTAGGGAAAATCCGCAAAAGCAATTGATTGCTGGTCAGCCAACACTACAGGAACGTCGTGATTGCCAGGAACAACATAGACGGGAAAAGGTAGCTTGGCTAAGCGCTGTTGTAACCAAGCGTGATTTTCAGGTTCGCCGTGTTGGGTTAAATCTCCTGGCAATAACAGGAAATCTAAATCAAGTTGTGTTAAATGTTCTAGTACACTTTCAAAAGCCGAGATACTGACTTCCACGAGATGAAACCGACTAGGATGATTCCAGATTGTGTGAGGAAGTGCTAGGTGTAAGTCACTGACTACCGCAAAGCGAAAATTGAGAGTCATCGATTTAGGAAAATGTTAAAAGTAGGAGCTAAAACAAGTCTTTTCCAAAAAGTATAACCCTTACTTTATATTCCTGCTCAGGAGTGCGATCGCTTAACATTTGTATACATTGAGCATCAATTACACGCTATAGTAACAATTGACTTCAAGACATATGAGATGCATTCAATCTGCAAAAATCAGCAAAATTTGATTACTAAAAATTACGAATTACGAATTACAAATAAGGAGAATAAACTTTGGCAGCAGTCCGAGTCCGCCAACATGTTAATCCACTTGCCCAAAAGTATCAAACACCAGTAAGTCCTCTTGACTGGGAGAAAGTTTATGCAAAGCCAAATCAATCACTACATCTAGATATTGGCTGCGCTAAGGGACAATTTTTGTTGAATATGGCCAAGATAGAACCAAACTGGAATTTTCTCGGCTTGGAAATTCGGGAACCGCTGGTGGTGGAGGCGAATAAGTTGCGTTCTAAGTTAGGTTTAATAAACCTGCACTACTTATTTTGTAATGTGAATAATTCCTTGGAATCGCTTTTATCTTCCCTGCCTCCAGGAAGTTTACAACGGGTGACAATTCAATTTCCCGATCCTTGGTTTAAAACCCGCCATGCTAAACGTCGTGTAGTCCAACCAGAACTGGTGGCAGAATTAGCTAATTATCTTGCGGTTGGGGGAGTTGTATTTCTGCAATCAGATATGGAATTCGTCGCCGTGGAAATGCGCGATCGCTTTGCAGCTCATCCAGCTTATGAGAAAATTGGTACAGGAGAATGGCTGCCTGAAAATCCCCTACCAGTCCCCACAGAACGGGAAATATATACTCAAAACAAGGGTGAACCTGTTTATCGAGCTTTATTTGAAAAGATCAGAAATTCAGATTAGTACACTGTGGTACAAGCTAGTTTAGCAGAGCTAGCTGTGCCAACCTACAAATTGCTATACCTCATGTAATTGGGAACTGCTATAGTACTTATAGACTTAAGTCTTACTTGCGATCTTGTAATTAGACATTGCCCAGAGATTGGGAAAACTTTTGGGACTTAAATGTTTTATTAAGGGTCAAAAAATTAAGAAAATATCTTCTAATAATTGTCGTCAAAGTTTTTGAATAGATTAATTTATAGATATCTAAGCTAGAGAATGAAATACTTTTGATTAAAAACTATCGATTTATTATTTAGTGACATAAAAGTTTTATTTCTGTCTAGTCGAGAATTTATAAAACATAGTTAAATCATTTGACTGATGCCTAGAATATAGACAGATTGGTGAATTACATTACTTTGTAATTAAGCCTATATCTTATATATTCTGAGAAAAAGTACAATGGAAAGCAAAAATTCAAATATTCGATTGGAAATTAACAATCTAATTGATGACGCTGTTAATAATGCAGTAGCACGACGTAACTTAGGTGAGGATTCAGAAGATGCTTTGCTAAGTCTGTCTGATGAAGAAACGGCAAACGTTGCAGGTGGTCTTGCAAGTATTTCTCTTCTGAGAGTACCGATTATTTGTGGATTGATTGCACTACCACAGCTACCACAGATCGATAAAACATCGTTTTATTAAATTAGCAGACAGTATTAAACTCTTGCACATTTAATTTGCTTATTTAGGTTGATGGAGAAGAGTGTGATTTAAAACTAGCTATAAATCTCCATCAGCTTAAAAATAAAATTCACTATAGGTTTAATTTATGGAAGACATCGCTACAGAAAAGACTACACTTTGTCCTAGTGCCAGACCAGAATGGCAGGACAGCGTTGTTTTCGGTGTCATCGGTGGCACAGTCACAGAACCCCGCGTAGCTTATCTCAAGCAGCCACAACCCGTCACAGATGAACTGATAGCAAAAGCTAGTCCAGTGACACCCACTGAGATTTTTCGGACGGCGGCACCTTGTGCAACTAAGAGTTGTCAACATTTTGATGGCAAAGATTGTCGTCTGGCAATGCGAGTTGTAGAAAACTTGCCAAAGGTAGTAGAGGAACTGCCGCCTTGTTCCATACGCCGAGACTGTCGATGGTGGCAGCAGGAAGGCAAGGCAGCTTGTATGCGTTGTCCCCAAGTGATTACAGATAATTACAATCACTCTGAATTACTAGTAAAAGTAGCGACACCAACTGTTAGTTAAACAAAACCAGAAAGTTTATTTAAGTTAAGGAGAAAATCATGTCAATGAACATTCATCAGAAACATCTCACAAATCAAATTGAAATTAGCAACTTGATTGAAGAAGCAGTTGTGAATGCATCTGCCAGACGAAACCAAGTTTTAGATACACAAGAGGTACTGTCAGAATTATCTGAAGACGAACAGAAAAACATTACCGGTGGTGGAGTAGCAAGAGATGTGATAGATACAATAATTCGCATTGGTGGCTATCTACTGGGTTAGTACTGCTGCACGTAATTAATGAAGAAGGGGAAGGGGAAAGGGGTAAGGGGGAAAGGGGAAAGGTTAAATAATTCGTAATTCGTAATTAAGTTTTGTGTTAGCGGAGCGTTAGCGAGTCTGCGAGCGTCCGGGGATTTAGACCCCGACCCAAAACTGGCCGGTTATTGAACCGGGGGATTTAAACCCACGGTACTCGGTTAAATTTATCCCTTTACCCTTTACCCTTTAACCTTTTCCCCTGTTTTTAATTCTTACCCTTTACCCTTTAACCTTTTCCCCTGTTTTTAATTATTACCCTTTTCCCCTTACCCTTACCCCTTTCCCCCTTCTCAGTAAGTTCTATACCGCAGACATTTGATTAATTTGTAATGGGTATTTTAGGGACATTGTGCAGTACTAGTTTTCAGAATCCTTGCGGAAACAGCTTGTGGTAGTAACTCAACTACCACAGCTTTCTCTACATCAAAATTGGTTGATACATTTAAAACTTATGACATTTATCTTAAACTCTCATAACGTTGTTGATTATTTAGTTGAGCAAGGCTTATGTCAGCAGCCCGATCAACTACTGATTACAGTGGAACCAATTGCAGCTAAAAACTTTAATTTATTACTAACTTTACCAGGCGATCGCAAACTTCTAATCAAGCAAGAACGACATAATCAACAAGGCAAAGCAACTGGTGAATTTTTCGCTGAGTGGCGAATTCAAGAATTCTTCCAACGATTTGCAAATTTAGCACACCATCGCCCATTTTTGCCAGAAGTACTGCATTTTGATGCCGAAAATTCCATTATTATTTTCACATATCTAGATGACTATGGAGATTTAATAGATTTCTATAGCAAAGAAAATAGCTTTTCTCCAGAAATTGCTATGGCGATCGGCAAGTTTATAGCGACTATTCATCGTGATACTTTCAACAATCAAGAGTATAATAATTTCTTTTCTGCAAACGCAAATAATCTCATAGTTAATCAGATATCGTATTTGATTGAGAAATTAGAAAGGATAGAGCCAGAGGTTTTTGGTTTAGTGCCTAATGATGGTTTAAAATTCTTTGCACTGTATCAAAGATATGATAGTTTAGGAAAGGCGATCGCCGAATTAGGTAATGCTGTAATTCCCTGTTGTCTAACCCACAATGACCTCAAGCTAAATAATATTCTCCTGCAAAAAGATTGGCAAAATTCAAGCAATAATATTATACGGCTAATTGATTGGGAACGCTCTAATTGGGGAGATCCAGCTTTTGATTTAGGCATACTCATCAGTAGCTATGTGCAAATCTGGTTACATAGCTTAGTTATTAGTAATTCTTTAAGTATTGAAGAATCTTTGCGTTTAGCAATAACGCCTTTAGAAAAACTTCAGCCTTCAATTGGTCGATTAACCCAAACTTACTTAAACACTTTTCCCGAAATTATAGAACACCGCCCAGATTTTTTACTGCGGGTAGTGCAATTTGTAGGTTTTGCCTTAATTCAACATATTCAAGCTGTAATTCAGTATCAAAAATCTTTTGGAAACACAGAAATTGCCATGCTTCAGGTTGCGAAAACATTATTATGCCGTCCTGAAGAATCAATACCAACAATTTTTGGTAGTGCGGCTGTTGAATTAACTCGCCTTCATGCTTCTGTTGCTTAATATATTTTGTCACCACTAAACTATGATGTCATTATTAAATTGTACTCAATCACAGCCCTTAACTGGACGATTCTCGGAAGTTTTAGAAGATATTGTTCACAATATTGAGATTCGCTCTGATTTCTCAATTCGTCATCCAGATTACAAACCCTTGGAATTACCATCAGAAGCGATTAGTCGTTTCCAGAAAATTCCCAAGCAGATGCAGCAGAAATATTTAACTCTGCAACTACGTAGTTTTCTGTATGGCATCTATTACAACGGTTCAATGCGAAGTGCCCTAGCACTTGATGGAGAGGAAAATAGTTTACCCCTTGATTTGGAGAATAATACCGTCTTAGGGGTAGATGTAGGATTTTATGAACGATTACATGAAAGTAATTATGGAGAGGGATATTTTGACCCTAATTGGTCTGTTGTCAGAAAAGAACCTGATGACACTTTAGTAGTCACCAAGAGTGGTTTAAGACTATATGTTCAGCCAGACAAGCATCTTCAAACTATCGATAAAACAACCGTAGTTGGCGATCGTATCTCTATTAAAATGCCCAAAAATCGGGTACAAAATGGCTTTTATATGGCGGTTAGCAATGTAGGATTAAATCATATTGATGACACAAATAATCACCTTGAAACAGTGCGAATCTATTTCAATATAACTCCTGAAGGTGCTGTCGCAGTCATGGGTCATCTGACACAAAACTTGAATAAGTTAGCGATTCCTTTCAGTTTTAAGGTCTTGTACAATCCTAAGGAATACCAACGCTATGATTCCGGAGTGCTTTACTTTCATAAGAGAGACTATGAACTAGTTAAGCAAGTTTCAAAAACTCTTTATCAAGAATATCAATCATATTTTAAAGCAGAAATTCCTCTATTCACCAAACATCTAGCACCTGGGTTAGGGTTAGCAGAAGAACCAGACCAAAAGTATGGTAATCAGGAAAGTTTTGGCATGAATCGCTGTCAAATTGTGGCAAATGGTTTGCTGACAGCTTGGAATCAAAGTGATGACTCACCACAGGAACGAAAACGAGCTATCCTTGATAAGTTTTCTCTTTTAGACATCAGCTTAGATCGTATATACTTGAATTCTAAGTCTAAAGATATTTACGAACTTTTTGATATATAGAACTCATATTTTATTGTTTAAAAACTCGTGAAACTATACAATTTATATTTTAGTTTTGTCCTCAGTTCAAGATAATTCTTGGGCTGATTTTTTATATGTAAATCCCATTAGGGACTTCCAAGAAAAAAATATTCCGTAGTAGGGGCGCACAGCTGTGCGCCCCTACTAATGTGCAAATAATTTGGGATAATTTATTTTCTGGATGTCCCTTAGATTGATTGCGTGAAAAAAGTAAGTATACCCTAAAGCAAGAGCTAATTAATTTTTCGCTCTTGGCTATTAGAAGTAGGATAAAAACAGACTTACAGCAGAATTCAGAAGTAAAACCTCTAGTCAAAATTGGTCAATTCACGAGCATAACAGGCTTTATACCTAGTTAGCATATTTAGTTTGTGTACTTCAGTCACTTGAATTCATCTGCAAAAAACCTGACAATTCAGATCGTGTGGAAAAGTTCACGTAAAACCTAACCCCCCAGCCCCCTTCCCTTGAAGGGAAGGGGGATAATTCAAAGCCTCTCTTTGTAGGAGAGAGGAATGGAAGTGAGGTTTTCCAGATTCCGTGAAAAGTCAGGCAAAAAACAGGGAGTTTAATGAACTGGAATTAGTACTAGAAATGAAAAGAGACATAAATGTTTTACTTCTGTATTAAAAAACTATGTATATTTAAGCAAGTTTTTATTTATATTAAATCCTACCCAGCTTTTCGCATATATTTTTCAAATATTTTGCTGTCAAATTAGACGCTAATATAGCCGTTCCCATTCAGATGCGGTACAACATTATATCGCCACGTGTAAGGGCACGGCAGTGCCGTGCCCTTACAGGTAGGTGTATCTCACGCTTGTGGGGAAATGCTATAACAGCCAGCTTTCAATAAAAGTATTTACAAAATACGTGAGTTAAATCTAAGTTAATATTACAGTGCTAATTTCCTTAAATTGCTTTTTAATATAACATCTAAATGCATTATTTATGGCACACATTAGATTAGCTAAATCCTTGAAAATACAGAAAAAATCACCGATGATATAAATGTGAAGAGGAAAGACAAATCCTCCAAATAACTCAAACGAATTTACATTAGGAATAAACCTATTATGTCTAACATTGCAATCTCTAACTTACGTCCTGCTGGTGCTGATTTGTTCCAAGATTCCGAAAACTTTTTACATGAATTGACAGAACAAGAAATCGCAGATGTTTTAGGTGGTGCTAGAGTGATTATTTTATTCACAGCACTTTGCTTCGAGTGGTAAGTATCGAAGTTCTAAAGCTTAGAACTTCGATGAAAATTGCAGCCTAAGATAATCAAACTTGGGCTGAGCAACAAATACAAATCCTCCAACCAAATCAAATCAATTTACTTAGGAGTCAACCTACTATGTCTAACATTGCAATCTCTAACTTACGTCCTGCTGGTGCTGATTTGTTCCAAGATTCCGAAAACTTTTTACATGAATTGACAGAACAAGAAATCGCGGATGTTTTAGGTGGTGCTAGAGTGATTATTTTATTCACAGCACTTTGCTTCGAGTGGTAATTATCTAAGTTTAAAGCTTAGAACTTCGATAAAACTTGCAGCCTAAGATAATCAAACTTGGGCTGAGCAACAAATACAAATCCTCCAATCAAATCAAATCAATTTACTTAGGAATCAACCTACTATGTCTAACATTGCAATCTCTAACTTACGTCCTGCTGGTGCTGATTTGTTCCAAGATTCCGAAAACTTTTTACATGAATTGACAGAACAAGAAATCGCAGATGTTTTAGGTGGTGCTAGAGTGATTATTTTATTCACAGCACTTTGCTTCGAGTGGTAGTAAATATTTAAAAAAGGATCTAATTTCTAAAATTTATAAGTTAGATAAAAATTACAGCCCAAGGCAATCAAGCTTGGGCTGTTTTCCGTTATTGATATAGCGGTTGCTAACTACATGAACTACATGAGATCTTCAACATAACTCCACATCTCCCACACTCCCAATGCGCTGCTAATTTACAACTTGGCTACCATGACTGCGGGGGTCATCTTGACTAGCTGTTGGTGTTACTGGGGCTGAAAATTTGGAAACTTGTCCGCTGGCTTGACCATAGGGGAGAGACGAACCAGTAACTAAAGCCTCTAAGTTACTAGCCATAATGGTGCGGGGTTGATCGCCGATCGCTTGGGCAATGGTTTCCCCACCCGATTTCAAAAACACAAAATGCGGAATTCCATCCACACGATATTTCAACATTTCTGGTAACCACTTGGTATTATCCACATTCAGCATCACAAAATTTAGCTTGTCGGCATATTCTGTTTCCAGTTGAGCGATATCTGATGCCATTTTTTGGCAAACAGTACACCAATCAGCGTAAAATTCCACTAGAGATGGTTTACCGTTGGTCATTGCTACTTCTAGCGGTGTGGACGCTTCACTTAATTTAGCGAGGGAAGCCGAAGTTGTTTCAGTTCGCAATCCTAAGAAAAAGGCAACGCTAAGGGCGATCGCTACGATTGCAATTAAGAAGTTTCTCAAGCGCTTCCCTAAGGTGGATTCAGACTTTTCGGGAGAGGTTACAGGTGAATCCGTACTCATAACAGAATTATTACAACTTATTAAGTAGTGTCTTCTTCAGTTTACCTGACTCGAACCGCTCTGAAGAAACACTCTTATGGGACTTACGCACTGTACAAATGTATGGTGGTGTGAATTAACGATGCTCCCGGTTGTTTCAGGCTTTTCTTAACGATCGTGCGATGCCTACGGCGGTAAACTACGTAAATAGACTGTACAGGCACACAATGCTGTGCCCTTACGAAAGATGCTATATCCATATTTGGTATTTATTGTCAATGCGTAAGTCCTATCTTAGTGGGGAGTGGGAATGGCTTAGGTGAAGCAACTGGAGCTACCCCAGAGAAAATTATGGATTTTGTAGCTGGGTAAGTTGCATCTTTTAGGAGCTTTTTTAATCCAATAACTGCTGCTAAAAACACCAGCCAATGTTTATTACTTTATAGCTTTTACTGATTTAAATCAGACAATTAAAGTATTCATAATAAATGAAATACTATGAATTTGGTATTAAATTTTGCTGCTAAAATTATTATATCTTGAGTGATTTATATCAACACTTATTAAGTGTTTCATCCCAAGAATTTCCCAAAATTAGCAGCTTCATTGATGTTATTTATCACAATACTGCTGGGATTAACTATGTTTATCCCTATGCAGGATTAAAACCTATCAATGTTTTCAGAACCGAGAAAATATTGAGATTGGCGAGTCAATGTAAAATCAAGCCCGTATGTTACATTTCCACCATCGTAGTTTTTGAGTCACCTGGTGATGCGGGAAAAGTAGTAACGGAATCGGATAGACTCATTCATCGTGAGGGAATGAAACTTGCCTAATCCCAGAGTAAATGGGTGGCAAAAAAGTTGATAATGATAGCAGGCGATCGGGGAATTCCAATTTCAATTTACAGACCACCATTTATTTATGGGCATAGTCATACAGGGACTTGGAATAAAGATTATGTAATCTATCCCCCCGAATAAGCCTTAAAAACGAGAGAATAACCTTCTCAAAGTCCTCCTTAAAAAAGAGGATTTAGGAGGATCTAAAGTTTTGGATACTTCAGCCACCACTTTTAAAACATCTCTTAAAATGACCCCATGCATCAATGCCCTTTCTCGAATAAATAATTGTAGATTTTGGATTTGGGATTTCTTCCACAAATAAATTTGCTTCCTATCAGGCCTTTTAAAATATTAAATTTTGAATCTTAAATTCAAAATGGAAAATTTAAAATCTAAAATTCGTTGAAGGCAATGTCTTCAGGACAATGCATATTGTTGTTAACTCTCAAGGATGCTTGAAAATGTGGGTTTGGCATACTAAAACAAAGTCTGTGCAATGTGTATTGCCGTTGTTAACCCTTGAGGTAATACATATTAATGGGCAATTGAAGGTATTAGCACATGGCGCTCTTGAGGAATTGAGAAATTATTCAAGGGATGCCAAGAATCTGGCTGAACTGTTGGTATGCCTAGACAAGTGGCTTGAGGATCGCGCTCTTACTGCTTCAGGTATTATCGGCTCTGAGTGTAGATCGCTTCTGGATCAAAAATTGCATTGGGTAACAAATTCATTGTCAATTTCTGAACAAATCAGAGGAGAATCTCTTGTTTTCGTAATTCAAGTAGGCAAAACTAAGGAATTTATTGCTGATAATGTTACCTTTGCAGATTCAGTACTTGCTTCTCCTATGGTCGCCGCTGCGGGTAGCTTACCCAAGAGTAGGGGTACAAATTATCAATCGCCTCAAGTTGGGGAACTCGCCCACCGCACTGTCTCTGTAACGGAGTGCCTCCCCAATGGTAGTTTACCTCAATCCGAAAGTAAAAATCATTTTCTAATCGATCGGCAAACAATCGAAGAGGTGAATAAGGTTGTAACCCAGGGATTGGAAATTCGCCAAAGATTAGATATCGACCATTTAGTAGTATCAGTGCGCTTCCCAGTATCTGTTAATGCTGACTTGCTTAATTCCTGGCTCAGCACCATAAAAACTCCGTTTCCTCAAGGATTTTTGATGAAAAGTAACAGTTGGGAACTTATAAGCTGTACACCAGAGCGGTTTATTTCTATTGCTGACTCAAAACTTAAAGTGCAAATTCTCGCTGGAACCTTCCAAAAGGGTAAGGATTTTGACAAAAGTAGTTTAATGGATGAGCATCAAGCCGCTCGAAATGCTCTTTGCTCCATTGTGGAAGAGGTAGTGGGAAAACTTGAATTAAAAGTGGACTGTAACTTGGTTGAATTTGACGAAATTACACACTTCCACTCAGTATTTGAAAAAGCTCACCACAGCAATACCTCTATGCTCTGGACTTTGGCGCATCTTACACCTAGTCCGGCTACTGGAACACAAGACAGGGATACACAGTCTGCGATTCAACAATTAGAAGGTCGGACTCGTGGTTACTACGGTGGTTGCTTTTTTCTGAGAACTCCTGGTTGTCTGGAAAGCTTAGTGTCTATCCGTTCTATTTTTCATCTTGAAAATAGCGAAGTTGGCGAAATGATTGTGGGAGCAGGGTTAAAGAAGGGATCGACTTTGAGTAGTGAATCAGCAGAAATCATTTCAAAGGCTACTAGTTCGGCAAAATTACTAGGTGTAAAGCTAGGAAAGTAATAATGAACCCATTGGAAAAAAGGAGTCTGGGAAGCACTGGTCTAAAGTTAACTCGTCTGGGACTGGGCAGTGAAAATCTGGCGTTGCTGAATTCAGGTATGAATTTACCTCACGCAGAGACGCAGAGGCGCAGAGAGCAAGAGTTTGAGATATTGAGTTTTCAAATTTCATACTTCAATTCAGCAACGCCGAAAATCTAGAATGGTGCGTTAGAACTAATATCTATAACGCACCCTACTGGACTGACACAGCTAAAATAGTGCAATAGATATGCCAAGATGAGGACTCGAAAGTGGGAAGAGGTCGCCGAGATAAAGTCCATCTGACGGTAGAACAGAGAGAAAAACTCGA
>NZ_JACJRQ010000048.1 GCF_014697355.1 Nostoc calcicola FACHB-3891
CCAAAGCCATTAGCATTAGCAAAGCTGATTTAATCATTCAAAATGCCGTCAATCCCAGTGTTGGGTCAGTGGGTGGTAGCATTCAAATCAGCTATCAAGTCAAGAATCAAGGCGCGGGTAGTGCTGGTTCTCAACAAACTAAGTTTTATCTCTCAACAAATACAACCTTCAGCAATGATGATACTTATTTAGGTTCTGACTACCTCAGTGCGATCGCTGGCGGTGCTGTAAGTGCCAGAACAACTACACTCACCATCAGCAATAACATCGCCACAGGTAGTTATTACCTGCTATATCAAGCTGATGGTAATAACAATATTGCCGAAAGTAATGAAACTAATAACATCATTGCCAAAGCCATTAGTATTAACAAAGCTGATTTAATCATTCAAAATGCCGTCAATCCTAGTACTGGGTCGGTGGGTGGAAATATTCAAATCAGCTATCAAGTCAAGAATCAAGGTGCTGGTAATGCTGGTTATAGCTACACCAAATTTTATCTATCCAAAGATCAAATTCTCAGCAATGAGGATACCTTATTGGGTTCTGAATACACCAGCAGCCTTGCATCTGGGAGTTACAGCAGCGAAACATTGTCACTCAAAATTAGCAAAAGTATCGCCGCGGGTAGCTACTACTTGTTGTATCAAGCTGATGGCGATGTTGATATTGCCGAAAGCAATGAAACCAACAACATTGTTGCTAAAGCTATTACCATTATCAAAAATATCGGTTATAACTCCACCGATGGCTATGGCTTAATTAATGCAGCAGCAGCAGTTGCTAAAGTCCTTGGTCAGACTACCTTTGCTGATGTTGCTGACCTTGGTGGTAATGATTGGGGAGCCGACCTGGTAAAAGCCCCGGAAGTCTGGGCAAAGGGATACACAGGTAAGGGTGTTATCGTTGCTGTGGTAGATACTGGTGTCGATCGCAATCATTCAGACTTGAGCAATAATATCTGGAAGAATACCAAGGAAATTGCTGGCAACGGCAAAGATGATGATGGCAATGGCTACATTGATGATGTTTATGGCTGGAACTTTGTTGACAACAACAACAACACCCTAGATGGAAATAGTCATGGCACCCATGTCGCTGGCACCATCGCTGGAGTGAAAAATAATATTGGTGTTACAGGTATCGCTTATGATGCCAAGATTATGCCGGTCAAAGTCTTGGGTGATAATGGCTCTGGCGAGGATCTTGGGGTCGCTCAAGGCATCCGTTATGCGGTGAACAATGGAGCAAATGTTATTAACCTCAGCTTGGGTAGCGATGAACCTAACAGTGACATAGAATCAGCCGTTCAATATGCCGCCAGCAAAGGGGTAATTGTCGTTATGGCAGCAGGCAATTCTAGTGGTTCAGAACCTATTTATCCTGCCCGCTATGCCAATAAATGGGGGCTGGCTGTTGGGGCAATTGATAAGTATGAAGAGATGGCTTACTTCTCTAACGAAGCTGGACCAAATACACTCCCTTACATCACAGCTCCAGGAGTCGATATCTACTCCACATTACCAGACAATTACTATGGTTCTAAAGACGGAACATCTATGGCAACTCCCCACGTTGCTGGGGTAATAGCCTTGATGTTAAGTGCAAAGAAAGGTCTAACTGATGCCCAAGTGCGTCAGATTGTCACAACAACAGCAGAAAATAGTTTGGCATAGGAGATTTCAATGGGAAAAGAACTATACTAATCCCGAATGATTTGTCAGAAAAAAGAACCCCAATTTCTTTGTGAAGTTGGGGTTCTTTGTCTTGAAACTATCAAAATATGACTTTGCAAGCAAAATTTAATATTTTATTGATAATTTGATTATTGATAAAAATCCCTCTTTGGGAAAATATTTCTTTTGTAGTAAAGTTAGCAATTTTTTCTGAAATTACATAGTAATTATTGACAATAGAGCTTCTTCACAGATTAAAATCTTTCAAAAAAGGTTTTAACGCTTCAAACTGTCAAAAACTATTGCTATTTTTGAGAAAAAATACTCATGTTAAATAATGATGTTAATAACAATTTGTTTGCCAATAAAGCGTTAAACACCAATTCAATATCCTCATTGGATACCTTTAATACTAAGGATAACTACAGTCTAAACCTCAGTCGCCATAGCAGCTACAATTCAACTGATGCTGATATGCAGTTGCTAAAGAAAAATAACTCAAAAATTAGCACTAAAAATACTGCTAATAGCAGCGGAAATTATAATTCCACCACGGGTTATGGCTTAATTAATGCAGCCGCAGCATTGGCTAAAGTTACTGGCCAAAATACCTTTGCTGATGTTCCCGATCTTGGTGGCAATAATTGGGGAGCAGACCTTGTGAAAGCGCCAGAAGTTTGGGCACAGGGATACACAGGAAAAGGCGTTGTTGTTGCTGTTGTAGATACTGGGGTTGACTACAACCACGAAGATTTGAAAAATAATATTTGGACGAATGCCAAGGAAATTGCAGATAACGGTATAGATGATGATGGCAATGGTTATGTTGATGATAACTATGGCTGGAACTTCTCTGGTAACAACAACAATACCTTAGACAGAAATGGTCATGGGACTCATGTTTCTGGCACGATCGCAGGAGAGAATAATAACTACGGTGTCACTGGCATTGCCTATGATGCCAAAATCATGCCTGTCAAAGTTTTGAATGACTCCGGCTCCGGTTCCTATAGTTCTATAGCTAAAGGTATTCGCTACGCTGTGGACAATGGAGCCAATGTGATTAACCTCAGCTTAGGAGGCGCATATTCTAATCGTACTCTAGAGTCAGCCATTAATTATGCCAGCAGCAAAGGAGTTGTTGTCGTCATGGCAGCTGGTAATGATGGTGACTCATCACCAGATTATCCCGCCCGTTATGCATCAAAATCCGGAATTGCCGTTGGGGCAGTAGATAGAAATAATAATATGGCTGACTTCTCTAACCGCTCTGGAACAAGTCAAATCAGCTATGTCACAGCCCCAGGAGTCAACGTCTATTCATCAGTTCCAAATAACCAGTATGACACTTATAGCGGCACTTCTATGGCTGCTCCTCACGTTGCTGGTGTAGTTGCCCTGATGCTGAGTGCTAACCCTAATCTAACTGATGCCCAAGTACGTCAGATTGTTACAGAAACCGCAGGAAATAGTACACAAAGCACAAGTTTTAATTTGAATATTTATAATGTGACTTCTCTGGCGAATCAAGTAATTACACAAACAGCAGAATATCTCACACCAAAGACTATCTCTAGTTTTAATAATTATGATTTTGGTTTTGAGAGTAATCAGGCAATGACAGAAACAGCAAAATATCTGATGCCACAAACCATTGCTAATTTTGATAAATTCGATATTGGTTCTGTGAGTAATCAGTCAATTACAGAAACAACAAAATATCTGACATCATCTGACAATAATGATACATTAGTTAATCCAGAGTTATGGTCTCAATCTCTAGACTATGAGATGATATTCACCGGCATCAATATGAATAGTAATGAGAACAATCAAGATGGGAATAATGTTGATTTTGGGAAACTAGTAGAGCAAATGCAAAAACAATTAGAACAATTAGAGCAGGTGAGAAAATTCTTGGGTCTTGGTTGAAAATTGTAGTGATTTTCAGTTGATTTAAATACAGACACAAATGTTATGGCGTTTCCTAGTCTGCTGAGGTACAAATCTCTGCGTACCTCTGCGCTTTACTTTGCGCCCCTCTGCGTTTCAAAATATTATCTGTACCTCACTTAACTGGGAATCGCTATATTAGACCCTTCGCAATACCAATCTCACATATTCTAATCATTCTGAATTATTACACTTTTGCGTTCAGGTAAAAATTAGCGATCGCCTTTGTATTATCGGGAATAAATCCAGGGGTAAAGCGCAATGCTAAACCCCTACTACAAACCTACCTCACTGAAAAAGCCTCGCTGAATCGCCGCGTCACAGGCTCAGTAATGAAGGTCAAAATTGACTTTTTACGAGTGACAATTTCACCTGTAGCAGCCATCCCTGGTGTAAATTCCACTTCTTGACCCCGGACGTTGACTGCGTGTTTACTTAACTTAATTCTTGTGGGAAAAACTAAGCCCAATTCTTTATCAACAATTGCATTGGGACTGACTTGCACAACTTCGCCTTCCACAGTGCCAAATTCCTGGAAGGGGAAAGTTGCCATTTTTACTTTCGCTCTCATTCCTTGACGAATAAACCCAATATCGCGGTTGAGGACTTTCACCTCTAGGAGCATTTCTTCTCCTTCCGGCAAAATTGACAGCAATTCTTCACCTGATTGCACTGGGCCTTTGGTAGCTTTGACTCTGTAAATCGTACCACTAACGGGAGCCTCGATAGTTTCCAAAGCTTGCTGCTTTCTCGCTTGCTCTAATTGACCTTGAACCGTTGTCAATTCTTCTTTACGCTTGTTTAACTGGGTCAAAATTTCACTTTGGCGTTCTGATGCTACACGCTGGGCTTGATTTTGTGCAGCTTTGTAAGCTTCTTGAGCTTGGCGAATTTCTTGGGCTTGAGCAGCAATATCTTTTTCTAATGATGTGACTTTGTCTTCAGCCTCAGTTATTCTATTCTGGGCATTGGTTACGTCATCTTGTGACTTAGTGATTTCTGTCTTTGCACGAGTTAATCTTTCTTGGGCTTCTAGGTAATCAACTCTTGGTACAGCGCCGGGAGTTATGAGGGTGCGTAGGCTTTTTTCTCTTTCTTCGGCGATCGCCAAATTATCCTCAATTTTAGTACGGATGCTTTCGGCGTTGACAAAGTTGGTTTTAGCATTGGTGACGCTAGTTTTAGCAGCCACTAAGTTATCTTGTAACCGAGTCAACCGGACTTTAGCTTGGTCGATGAGTGCTTGTTGGCGATTTGCTTCGGCTTCGGCTCCGGCTTGACGTGCTTGGAAATCTTGCAAACGGGAGCTTAAAAGTTCATCTTGCAGTTTCGTACCAGCAACTTTACCTCCAGTGCGTTCTGCATCCAAACGTTGCAAATCGTCCTGAATCAATCTGGTAGATTTGGCTAGACGGGAAACATCAGTTTTCTGCAAGTCTGGATCTTTTTGAACCAAAATCTGACCTTTAGTAACCCGATCGCCTTCTTGTACTTTCACGGCGACAATTGAGCCTCCACCTAAGGATGTCACCGGTCTTACCTGTGTAGAAGCAATTAATTCCCCTGGTGCTGTTGCTACTTCATCGATTTGGGAGAAGTGCGCCCAGGCGATCGCCCCAAATACTATAACGCTAATCGTTCCCGCTAATAATCTTGTGTACAGAGGTGGTAATTCCTGTACCGCCTTCCCCAATTCATAAGTAAGTTGTTCCTCAGGTTGGGCGAATCGCTCTTTTGTCTGACGTGCTTGAGCAGCATTTACCATATATTTTTATCCTTTGTCCTTTGTCATTAGTCATTTGTCATTTGTCCTTGGTTATTCACTAATGACTAATGACCAATGACTAATAACTTGTGTTTAATTCAAACTGCTAGATACCGCCGCAAAAAATTTTCTAATGTCTCCAATTGGAAGTTAAAAATCGCTTCTAAATTGGCAATTTCACCTTTTGTACAGAAAAATTCATTTGCTAGCAATGTGCGATAGGTTCCTAAAGCTTTTTGGACTTGGGGATTAAATAAACCCAATGCCCCTTGTAACCCATCAATTACAAATAGTGGTGAATTAATTATTACTGGTTCTTTGGCGAAGATCCGACCAAAAATTCGGGGAATATCTTCTCTTAATAAAATCTCCGGCCCTCCCACTGGTAAAATCTGGTTGCGAGCGCCTTCAACTGTAAAAGAATCCACTGCTATCCTTGCCAAATCATCGGTACTGACAATTGAGGTCCGATTTTTGCGATCGCCAATTAGCAGATACAATCCTGTTTCCCGAAATCGTTCTACCAGTGGTAGCAAGTTAGATGCTAATCCAGCTGGGCGTAAAATTGTGTAATCCAAGCCACTAGCTTCTAAATATCGCTCTACTGCTCGTTTGGCTTTGAAAACGGGAGCATCTTCATAACCGCGATCGGCTCCCAATACAGAAATGAAGACAAAGTGCTGCACCCCATTAGCTTTTGCTTGGTCAATCAGTTCAATATTGGCACGGTAATCTAAGGATAAAGCATCGCTATCAGAACCGTGGGCGCTGATAACATACTTCACACCTTGACTAGCCTTTTGAATGTCTCTTTCCCGCTCCAAATCACCGATGAAGATTTCTGCACCCCGGTGTTCTAATTCGCTGTAGCGCGAGGTAAGACGGGCAAATGCTCTCACAGACTGCTCTCGTTGACGTAGGAGTCGCACAACTCTGCGACCAATTCCTCCCGTTGCTCCAGTTACTAGAAACATATAAATACCTAAATTCAATAGTTACAGCGTTTATAGTTCTCGAAATGCTCTGGTATAGAGGTCACACTTTATTTATCTTAATAGTTACTATAGATGTGCGGGGAATTCCGCCGAATTGATTAAATTTGCGGTTTTATTGACTCATTAATTCATGCGATCGCACTATGTTATCTACGCCAGCAGCTCACCGCCATAACGTTACTAAGTTTGGCGGTGAGTATATCTTAAAACTATTCAGATGCTTTGTTGCTAGCTCTATTGGCACGCGCCTCAGCTGAAGCCATCACCTCAGCGAAATTCTCTAGCACTTCGCCAGGGAAGTTTTCCAAAACTCTGGTAGAAAGAGCAACTCGCCCTTTACCTTCATCCAAGTCAATAATTACAGCTTTAATTGGTTGACCAATTTGAAATACCTTTTCCAAAGATTCAATGAATTTTTGGCTTACTTGCTTGATATGAAGTAAAGCGCTCATACCATCTAAATCGACAAACACACCAAAAGGCTTGATACCAGTAACTTTGCCTTCCACTAATTGACCGAGTTGTAACAAACTAAAGTTGCTAGAACGAGTTGCTAAACGTTGGGAAAGAATAAGTTTATTGGTGTTTTTATTAATTTCCAAAAAGCCCACAGTCAGAGTTTGACCTTTGAGTGCTTCTAAATTATCACGCTCCGCCAAGTGCGATCGCGGAATAAATCCCCGCAAAGACAGAACCTCCACCGTGACACCACCTTTATTCACACCCATAACCCGTACTTGCACAGTCTGAGCATTTTCCTGCATTTCGGCCAATCTTTCCCAGATATGCTGAATTTCCAACTGCTTTCGAGAAAGAGTGACTTGACCTTCTGCATCCTGATCTCGGATAATCAAAAACTCCAGTTCCTCTTGCAATGGCAGCACCTCCGATAAATCGGTCACTGCTCTCAAAGAAGCCTCATCGCGCGGTAGAAAAGCTGACGATTTGCCACCAATATCGACATAAGCTCCATCATGGTCAAATTGGAACACTTTGCCACGTACAACCTGTCCCTTTTGAAACTGATAGTCGTGTTTTTCTAGTGCTTTGGCAAAATCGTCCATTGTAAACGGCGAATTGGCTGTTTGAGAAAGTTTCGATTCGGAATTCATGACTTTTGAAGATTAATTTTTATTGAGCTGATGCCACTGGAGTTTAGATTGTGATTTGTCCTTTGTCTTTTGTCATTTGTCTTTCACTAATGACTAATGACCAATAACCAATGATTAATGACCAATGACCAATTGACTAAAGAGTTGTTGCACCTGCTCCCAAGCATCGGCAGCAGCTTTAGGATTATAACTGCCACGATGGTCACAGAAAAATCCGTGGTCAGCTCCATCGTAGCGAAACACACGATGAGGAATTTTATATTTTTCTAACTCTGCTTCAATTTCATCTACTTGTTCGGCTGGGATGCTAGCATCTTCTTTACCAAACAAGGCATAGAGAGTGCCTGTGATTTCTCTGGTGCGGCTGAGTGTGGCAGCGCCACCTCCTGGTGTGCGGGTGGTAATTCCAGCACCGTAGAAGGAAGCTGTAGCTTTAATATCTGGTAGGGTGGCTGCAAGATAAGCAACATGACCGCCGAAGCAGAAACCAATACAGCCAAAGCCATCTTTTTTGACCTTGGGGAGGTTTTTCAGGTAGTCAATTGCTAGTTGAATATCGCTTAATAACTCTGATGCTTGAGTCTGTTCCCAAGCGTATTTTCTACCAACTTGAATATCTTCTGGGGTATAACCGGTTTCAAAGCCAGGGGCAATACGTTCAAAAAGTGCAGGTGCGATCGCTACATATCCAAGTCTAGCTATTCGTTCTGTAACTTCCCGAATGTGAACGTTGACACCGAAAATCTCCTGCAACACCACGATTCCTGGATAAGAACCAGATTCTTTTGGTTCTGCCAGATAAGCCGACACTTGAATATTATCTTGCAAAAGTTTAACCGTTGTGGTACTTATTACTTGCTCTGTCATAATAATTTTTACCAGTGTTATGTGATTAGGAGTGTATTTCTTTGATATAACTATGCCAGTATGTCCAGGTTATTTCCAATAAAGTTATCAATTACCATAGCGATCGCATTCAAAATTTGTATCAGAAAAATTTCATATGTAGTAAATCAAATATTTGCCATCTAAATGCAGCCGATCGCCAAAGGAGTGCTGACTTCAAAGTGCTAAGTATTCAAGTAAAAACTAGCACTCAGTACTCAGCATTCAGCACTCAGCACCCAGTATTCAGGAGGTTTGGTGATGATTCAATTCCGTATTCAGCCAGACAGCGAAATTCCCGCATCAACTCAGTTGTTTAATCAAATCCGGTTTGCCATAGCTTCCCGGCAATATCCACCTGGATACAAATTGCCAAGTACACGGGCGCTGGCAATGCAAACTGGGTTACACCGTAACACCATCAGCAAAGTTTACCGTCAACTCGAAGAAGACGGATTTGTAGAAAGTCTGGCTGGTTCCGGAATTTATGTGCGTGCCCAAGGCCACGAGGGCGGTAGTAGGCTACAATCACCAATTCTCAAACAACACCCCAATGCATATCAAATTGTCCAGCAAGCACTAGATGAACTACTCTCCCAAGGGTGTTCGCTTAGTCAAGCTAGAGAGTTATTTTTAGCAGAGATTGACTGGCGTTTGCGTTGTAGTGCGCGGGTATTAGTTGCAGTTCCATCTCACGACATGGGTGCTGGTGAGTTGATGGTTTATGAATTAGAGCGATCGCTGAAAATACCAATACAATTGGTAGCAATGGAAGAATTAACAGCTGTGCTAGATAAAACTACTTCTGCCACAGTGGTCACAAGTCGGTATTTTATCAGTGATGTGGAAGCGATCGCTGCTCCAAAAGCTGCACGAGTGATTCCCCTGGATATCTACGACTACAGCAAAGAACTCAACTTCTTGAAAACCCTGCCAAAAGAAAACTGTGTAGGCATAGTTAGCCTCAGTTCTGGAATTGCCCGTGCGGCCGAAGTCATCCTCCACGGTTTGCGGGGAGATGAACTACTAATCATGACTTCTCAACCAAAAGATGGTTATAAACTTCAAGCAATGGTCAAGCGGGCTGAGGTGATTATTACTGACCAAGCCAGTTTTATAGCCGTGCAAGCAGCCGTGCAAGCAGCTGACGAAGATATTATTCGTCCGCCAAAGCTGATTAAAGTTGATAATTATATCGGCGCTAACTCGATTAACTTGCTAAAACGAGAACTCGGTTTGAGTTAATCCAAAGGTTGTGATTTCGATACAACACACGTAGGGGCGTACACATTTGTGACAAAATCTGTATAGCAATACCTTAGCCAAATCAAAAAAATGGCAGACTTACTGTATAACGACAAATGATTATACAGTAAGTGTGTGTAGAATATTGATAGTCGTCAAAAATTATGTTTAAGAGACTATTTATAAAGTAAATCTTAAGTAGGGTGCGTTAGGCTAAAGCCGTAACGCACGGGCAAGTTTTTAAACCAATACAGTTCAGTATGAGCAACAAAACCCTCATGTAGAGACGCGATTCATCGCGTCTGAAAGACCAATATTCTACGCCAATAACCGTTAACCCAAGCGTATTGGGTTTTAAACCAATATTCACCAATCCGGTCGTACAGAATCATTCTGAATTCTGACTCCTGAATTCTGAATTATTCTCCATAAATTAACTTATTTGTGGCTCTGGTGTGTTAATTTGCAAAAACTCTTGTACTCGCTGCAAATAAGTTGATGCATCTTCCAACATCGGAAAATGCGCTGTATTAGGAATCATTACAAACTGAACTTTGTCACTCAATGCTGCTGCTTGACGCCCCATATCGGCTGGAATAATCTTGTCATACTCCCCCGCTACCAGTAGAGTTGGTACTGTAAGCTTCGCAAACTCTTGCGGCATCACTTCAGCTTGAACTTTGCTGACTGAAGTAAAAATTGTACCTAATGCTGCATCATAATCGGCTTCGAGAAAATCTTGCAAAAAAGCCTGTCTTTCAGAATTTGGTATGGGACTATACAGAAATCTAGCCATAAACATCCGGTCAACAAATGGTATTTTACTTAACCATTTGGGACGGAATTTAACTACATAACCACCGAATTTATGAAAAGCAGTAAATGCTTTTTCATCGTACTCAAAAACACCGCTACAAGTTAAAATTCCTCGTTCCACTCGTTGGCGATAGCGGTTAAAAAATAAAGTAGCAACAGAAGCACCCATTGAATGGGCATGTATATAGACACGCTGAATATTCAGTCCATCTAGCAAAGCTGCCAAATCATCAGCGTATTCTTCTAATTCATAGGTTAGCTCTTTGATTGCTTCTGATTCTTCCTGAAGTGACTGGGACTCAGCAACAGATTCACTCGCTTGGACTATGGTTGGCTTGCCACGAGAACGCCCAAATCCCCGCATATCGTAGAGTAAACAATCAAATTGCTCAGATAAAGCATCAGCGGTACTTTGCCAATATCTAGCGGAACCAGCCCAACCATGAATGAAAACCATCACTGGTTTTACCAAAGAACCAGATGGTTTTTTCACCCACTCGTAGTAATGCTCAACCCCACGAACATTAATGTAAGGCATTTGTCTTTTGTCCTTTGTCCTTTGTCATTAGTCACTTGTCCTGGGTACATTGTTATTATTCCTTAGTTTTTGACTAATGACTAATGACCAATGAGTAATGACTAATGACCAATGACTAACGGCTCTTAAGCTGATTCTGGCTTCGGTAGTGAAGATGGATGCACGAGCAATTCGGCAGTCGATCGCTTCTCGACCATCTCGCGTGTTACTGTACAGCGTGTCACGTCTTTACGAGACGGTAACTCGTACATGACATCGAGCATCAATTCTTCCACAATACCACGCAACGCTCTAGCACCTGTTTTCCGACGGTAGGCTTCTTGAGCGATGGCTCGTAGAGCATCTGCTTTAAAGTCTAACTGGACATTATCCATCTTCAGCAGTTTTTGGTACTGCTTCACTAAAGCACTGCGTGGTTGGGTAAGAATCGCCATCAGCGCTTCTTCATCTAGGGGTTCTACCACTGCTACCATTGGCACCCGTCCGATAAATTCTGGAATCATGCCAAATTTGACTAAATCATCGGGTTCTAGATGGCGGAGAGTGTCTGCTGCCCGTTTTTCCTTCGATTGGCCTTCTCCCGGCTGCACGAAACCTATTGCCTTTTTGCCAACTCTCTGATCTACAACTTTTTCTAAGCCTACGAAAGCCCCACCACAGACAAACAAAATATTGCTAGTATCAATTTGAATGCAGTCTTGGTAGGGATGCTTGCGTCCTCCTTGGGGTGGTACGTTAGCGATCGTTCCCTCTAACATTTTCAGCAAAGCTTGTTGCACGCCTTCGCCGGAAACATCACGAGTAATCGAGGGATTCTCACTCTTGCGGGCTATTTTGTCAATTTCATCAATGTAGATAATTCCCCGCTGGGCTTCCTCTACGTCCAAATCTGCCACTTGCAACAGTCGCAGCAAGATATTTTCCACATCTTCTCCCACATACCCTGCTTCCGTCAGCGTCGTAGCATCAGCGACGGCAAAGGGTACATCCAGGATTTTCGCTAGGGTTTGGGCTAAGAGAGTTTTACCGCAACCAGTCGGTCCGATGAGCAAAATATTAGACTTTTGTAACTCTACCGCATCATCAGCAGCAGCTTTGCCATTAGCTTTAGACTGGACGATCGCCAACCGTTTATAGTGATTGTAAACGGCCACAGATAACACTTTCTTGGCTTCATCTTGACCAATAACGTGTTCGTCTAAATACTTTTTAATCTCTCTTGGCTTGGGTATTTGATTAAACGAAATACTCGAAGAGCGCGTGCGGCGTTTTTGAGGTGGTTCCGACTTTGGTGCAGGTTGGGCTGCTGCACCATTTGTATCGAGTAACTCCTCGTCTAGTATTTCATTGCACAAGTCAACGCATTCATCGCAGATGTAGACTCCCGGCCCTGCGATTAATTTACGCACCTGCTCTTGAGACTTGCCACAAAATGAACATTTTAAATGGGAGTCGTACTTAGACATACCAGCCTCTTATTTCAGAATGGTGACGTTTTCCCCTGCTGTGGGAAGATTTTGCCTGGAAATGACCTGATCGATCAAACCGTAGTTTTTGGCTTCTTCTGCCGACATGAAAAAGTCGCGCTCAGTGTCTGCTTCGATTCTTTCTAAAGGTTGACCAGTATGGTGAGATAGTAACTGATTTAACTTCGCCTTAACGTAAAGAATTTCTCTGGCTTGAATTTCAATATCAATGGCTTGCCCTTGAGCGCCACCAAGTGGTTGGTGAATCATAATCCGGGAGTCGGGTAGAGACATTCGCTTGCCGGCAGTCCCTGCTGTTAATAAAAATGCCCCCATGCTCGCGGCTAATCCAAAACAGATGGTAACAACATTGGGGCGTATTTGTTGTATTGTATCATAGATTGCCATCCCTGCGTAGACGGAGCCGCCAGGAGAATTAATGTACAGTTGAATATCCTTTTCTGAGTCTTCAGCGTCCAGGAATAATAACTGAGCAACAATTGAATTGGCAACAGCATCGTCTATTGGCGTTCCCAAAAAGATAATCCGCTCTCGCAGCAGGCGGGAGTAGATGTCGAAAGCCCTTTCTCCCACACCGGATTGTTCTACCACCATCGGCACGATGTTGTTAGGGCTGCTCAACTGGGAGTTAATGTTTATTCGACTGAAGTTGCTGATGGGATTATTTCCCGACTGCGATACAAGCATAGAAGATTTAACGATAATTGGGACAAAGGTCTAAGCAGCAGATGCTGCCTTGTTGACGAGTGGGATTTTTATTTAAGCTACGTGTTAACCATTATGCCTCATATAAATTCCTCTCGTGTAACACAGTATCAAGCCCAGACGCAAACGATGTCACTATTTCCTGAAAATTCTTTAATTTTTATTGTGGGGACTAGGGATTGGGGACTGGAGAAGAGGTGTGGGAGGAAGGGGAGGAAGCATAAATTCTCTTTCCCCCACACTCTCCACACTCCCTCATCCCCCTTATCCCCCCGATCTCCTGTAGCTTACCCATTTCACCAGTACTTTAGCTCAAGAGTGGTGAATGATGCCTGTGGGGTTTTCACTACTCTGGTGTGGCTTCTGCGGAAGGTTCGGTGTTTTCTTCTTCTGTCTCAGGTACATCAACATCAGCATCTGATTCTGTTGCTTCAGCTTCCTCTGGTGGATTCAAGGAGCCTTCGGGTACAAGTTCAACCGAGGAGTGTTCTAAGAGCCAGTCAACAATTTTTTCGGTTAACAGTTCATTTTCGACCATTGAGCGCAGTCTTTCTTCATCAATATCTTGCTCATCTGGATATTGTTGTAAAAGTTCTGTGACTCTGGCTGCGATTTCGTCTGGTGTGACTTCGATAGATTCACGTTTACCGACTTCGCGTATAGATAAAGAACGTTTCAGGCGTTCAATTGCTTCAGAGCGCGATCGCTCCCGTAATTGAGGAATAATATCTTGGGTAAACAACTTCCTCACATCTAGTCCTTGCTGAGACAAGCGAATTGCTGTTTGAGTCAGCATTGCATCCACTTCTTTCTCGATTAACGTTGCTGGCAAGTCAACTTCTACGTGCTTGAGCAGTTCCGTTAACAAGGCTTCTTGCTTGTTGGTTTTGGTTTTTTCCTCGGCCTCTTTTTGATATCGCTCGACAAGAGACGCGCGTAACTCCTCCAAAGTTTCAAAGTCGCTGACTTCTTGAGCAAAGTCGTCATTTAATTCTGGTAGCTCTTTTTCTTTGATTTCTTTGAGCGTCACTGTGAAAGTTGCTGCTTTTCCTGCTAAATCTTCATTAGCATATGGATCTGGGAACTGCGCTGCAATTTCCTTAGTTTCTCCAGGATTCATGCCCACGATACCAGAGACAAAACCGGGAATAAATTTATCTTCTTGCAATTCTATTTGAAAATCAGTCGCTTCGGCTCCGGGAATAGCCTCTGGTTCGTCTGTTTCTTCTTCTCCCTCGACTTTGGAGAACACACCTTTAAAATCAACTACGCCAATATCACCGATTTGGGCTGCACGTCCTTCTACAGGAATCAATGTTGCCAGTTCTTCACGTTGCTTGTCCAGAGTGTTCTCTACTCGTTCTGGCTCGTACTTGATTTCCTCAGCTTTGGCTTGTAAATCCGTATACTGCACTAAATTTACTTCTGGTTCGACATCCACAGCCGCCGAAATCGTCAGAGGTTTTCCAGGTTCATAATTATTAATCAAATCCTCAAAAGAGGAGCGCAATTGCGGCTGGCCGATTGCCTGGATAGATTCTTGTTTAACTGCTTGCTCAATGCCATCTTGAATTAGTTCTTCCAGGGCTGCTGCCTTTATTCGAGTCGTACCCAGCCGTTGTAGCAATATTGGCCGAGGCACCTTGCCTTTACGAAACCCAGGAATATTGGCAGTACTCGCTAAGTTTTTAATGACTTGTTCGTAAGTTTGCTTGGTAATTTCCGGCGTAATTTCTATTTCCAAGCCAATTTGGCTGGCGGGAAGTTTTTCCTGGGTGACTTTCATGCTTCGTCTCTAGTTTTCTGGTATTTTAAACTCCGAGTACACACAAGACGCAAGTTCGCGTTTATGGCTTGATGTCTCTTAGGGGCAATGGGAGGTTGCCACAAGGCTTCATGATATCCAAAAATGGATAGTTGTCCTGGGGCAAAGATCCAGTGTACTGCCAATGTCCAAAGTCTTGACACTTTAGCTTCATAACAATTAGTCATTTGTTATTGGGCATTGGGCATTGGGCATTGCTGAGTGAGGAGTTAAGAGTTTTTCTCCCCACACTTCCCCATCTCCCTCATCTTCCCCACTCCCTACTCCCACAAATCAACTGAGAACTCACGAATTAATTATCCACTGGGTTGACGCCGTGATATCCTGGTTCTCAACGAGTAGTTAGTACTCTAAAGTTCTAGTTATAGTATTGAGTCTAGCTATTAACTTGTTCTAGCAGAGCGCATCTGTTGTGTAGCCCAATACCTAAGTTTAATGTTGTGCTACCTTGATTACGCTTGAAAATACAGTATGTTCATGATTTTGATAATGCATTTTGCAACTAAGACGTTTACTCCATTTATACGTAGAAGTCCTCTGAAAAGCTCAAGTGCAGATATATCAATATGTTAAATTGCGGTTTGTTGTATACTATAGTTTTAATGTAAAGATTGAGGAGGTAATGATTGATTCTAAATTGCAAGATCACTTAAATTTATGAAATAGCCAAAAAAATAAATGTATTAGATTGATAAATATAGACTAAATTAGAAAAAAATCTAAATTTATTCAAAATGTATTTCCCAAGTACGATCGCCATTTCAATATAAGTAAATTAACAATTGTTCCAAAAAATTACACACAAACCTCTTAAAGGAGGAAGCGAGTTTGTCTAAATCCTATCGTGTAGCCATTTTGGGAGCAACTGGTGCCGTTGGTACAGAGTTGCTGGAATTATTAGAAAGCCGTGCTTTTCCTGTTGCTGAGTTAAAGTTATTGGCATCAGAACGGAGTGCAGGGCGATCGCTGCGGTTTAATGGGGAAAATATACCAGTAGAGCCAGTAAGCGATCGCGCCTTTGAAAACGTTGATATTGTACTGGCTAGTGCAGGTGGTTCCACATCTAAAACTTGGGCAGCCGTCGCTGTGGAAAAAGGCGCAGTGGTAATTGATAATTCCAGTGCCTTCCGGATGAACCCCGAAGTTCCCTTAATAGTACCAGAGGTAAATCCCCAAGCCGCAGCCAATCACCAAGGCATTATTGCTAATCCCAACTGCACAACAATTTTAATGACTGTGGCAGTATGGCCATTGCATAAAATTAAACCAGTGCAACGGATTGTAGCCTCAACCTACCAATCTGCTAGTGGTGCTGGGGCAAGAGCAATGGCAGAAGTGAAAACCCAAACCAGCGCTATACTACAAGGACAGCCACCAGTTGCCGAAGTATTGCCCTACCCATTGGCATTTAATTTATTCCCACATAACTCGCCATTAAACGATTTGGGTTATTGTGAGGAAGAAATGAAAATGGTTAACGAAACCCGAAAAATTTTTGCCAGCCAAGAAATCAGAATCACTGCGACTTGTGTACGGGTTCCCGTACTCCGCGCTCACTCAGAGGCAATTAATTTAGAATTTGCAACTCCCTTTAGTGTAGAAGCAGCCAAAGAAATTTTAAATTCTGCTCCTGGAGTAAAATTGGTAGAAGATTGGGAAAATAATCACTTTCCGATGCCAATTGAAGCAACTGGTCGGGATGAAGTTCTAGTGGGAAGAATTCGCCAGGATATTTCTCATCCTTGTGGTTTGGAGTTATGGTTATGTGGCGACCAAATCCGGAAAGGAGCAGCATTGAATGCAATACAAATCGCCGAATTATTGGTAGAGAAAAATCTACTCAAACCATTAGTTACTAGTCATTAGTCATTGGTCATTGGTCATTAGCAAAGGACAAATGACAAATGACAAAGGACAAATAACAAAGGACACTTGAAATCAATTTGTAAATAGATTATTACAATAGAAAACCACCAAAATATAAAAACATGGGTAATTAGGAGTGACAAAGAGGGTGGGAGATTTTGGCAACGTTTTAACCGCTATGATTACGCCGTTTAAAGCAGATGGTAGTGTCAACTACGATCTAGCGGCAGAACTAGCAGCGCATCTAGCTAGCAATGGTACAGATACTTTGGTGGTATGTGGCACAACAGGAGAATCCCCTACCCTGAATTGGGAGGAGGAGTACCAGTTGTTTGTCGAAGTATTGCAGTCCGTGGCAGGAAAAGCCAAGGTAATAGCAGGTTGTGGTTCAAATTCCACCAAAGAAGCGATCGCTGCTACCCAAAAAGCAGCTAAAATAGGAGTACATGGTACCTTACAGGTTGTTCCTTATTACAACAAACCACCGCAAGCGGGATTAAAAGCACACTTTCAGGCCATAGCACAAGCCTGTCCCGACTTACCACTGTTGTTATATAACGTCCCCGGTCGTACCGGACAAAACCTCCAGCCAGAAACAGTTGCCCAGTTAGCTGAGGTGACCAACATTGTCGGGATAAAAGAATCCACTGGTAGCATAGATCAGGCAAGTGAAATTCGCCGCTTGACACCAAAAGAATTTCAGATCTACTCTGGTGATGATTACATGACTTTGCCCATGTTAGCGATCGGGGCAAGGGGTGTAGTAAGTGTGGCTTCTCATCTGGTAGGAAACCAACTACAGCAGATGATCCAGGCTTTTAGTGCGGGTAAAATTGAGGTAGCAAGCGACATTCATCTCCAACTCTTCCCGTTGTTTAAAGCTTTATTTCTCACTTCAAATCCCATTCCAATTAAAAAGGCACTGAAACTTCAAGGTTGGGAGGTTGGTTCAACTCGTCCGCCGCTATGCGAAGCGGACTCGGAAGTAATTCAAAAGTTAGAGGCGGTTCTTAAAGAACTTAGTTTAATCTAGCCACCAGATATTTGAGTTCTACTAATCTGCTGCTTACTCAACATACATATAAACAATGACCATCAAAGAGTTATAGCATTTTAGATTTTGCGAAAAGTTTGAGCTAAGGCTTCCTTAAATCGAAACTTTTCAAGACAGATTTTAGATTGAAAGTTTCTTGCTTTTAAAAGATTATGTGAATCCATTTTTCCCATTCAGTTTTCAAATTGGTATTACTATTTAAAAATCTGTGTTAGGACTAATAGATATACTATGAATACTTTAGTGTACCGTCTTTTTTATTGAATAAACAATTGAAAATCTCAATTAAAACAAGATCGCTTTGGGACTTACTCAAAAGACAACCGAGGTTGTTTGAAATACAAGCTAGTTAACTATCAACTTAATTAACAAAAAGTAACAATCTAAGGAGAAAATGGCTAAAAACGAAGCTAACAATTCCGCCTTGAAAATTATTCCTTTGGGCGGTTTGCATGAAATTGGAAAAAATACTTGTGTTTTTGAATATGACGATGAAATTATTCTGTTAGATGCAGGATTGGCTTTTCCCACAGAGGCGATGCATGGAGTCAATATTGTTCTTCCAGATACGACCTATCTGCGGGAAAATCGCCACAAAATTAAAGGCATGATCGTTACCCACGGTCATGAAGACCATATTGGTGGAATAGCTTTTCATCTCAAGCAATTTGACATACCTGTGATTTATGGCCCAAGACTAGCAATGGCAATGCTAGAGGGTAAATTAGAAGAAGCAGGAGTACGCGATCGCACAGAATTAAGAAAAGTTCTACCACGTGATGTGGTGCGGATTGGCAAAAACTTTCTGGTGGAATATATCCGTAATACCCATTCCATAGCTGATAGCTTTACTGTTGCCATTCATACGCCGCTTGGTGTAATTATCCACACAGGGGATTTTAAAATTGACCACACACCAGTGGATGGCGAAAAGTTTGACTTACAAAGGCTGGCAGAACATGGTGAAAAAGGCGTTCTTTGTTTACTAAGTGATTCCACTAATTCTGAAGTGCCAGGATTTACACCTTCGGAACGTTCAGTTTATCCCAATCTGGAGAGAGTATTCAGTCAAGCCACTGGGCGATTGTTCGTTACTACCTTTGCTTCAAGCGTCCATCGCATCAACATGATTTTGGATATCGCCAAGAAGCAAAACCGTGTAGTGACGATCGTGGGGCGTTCCATGCTCAACTTGATTGCTCATGCCCGGAATCTAGGTTACATCAAATGTGAAGATAATCTGCTGCAACCATTGCACGCAGTCCGCAACCTTCCTGACGAAAATGTGTTGATTCTGACTACAGGTTCCCAAGGCGAAACAATGGCAGCAATGACCCGCATTGCCAATAAAGAACACCCCCACATCAAAATTCGTCAAGGCGATACAGTAGTATTCTCTGCTAACCCGATTCCCGGAAATACGATTGCTGTAGTCAATACCATCGATAAATTGATGATTCAAGGAGCAAAGGTAGTCTACGGTCGGGACAAAGGAATTCACGTCTCCGGTCACGGCTGTCAAGAAGAGCAAAAGCTGATGATTGCTTTAACTCGACCGAAGTTCTTTGTGCCATTCCACGGCGAACATCGAATGCTGGTGAAGCACGCCGAAACAGCTCAAAGTATGGGTATACCAGCAGAAAACACGATCGTTATTCAAAATGGTGATGTTGTAGAACTGACTGAAAACTCCATCCGCGTTGCTGGTAAGGTCTCATCTGGTATTGAATTGGTAGATACCACAAGTTCTGGGATGGTAAGTGCTAAAGTGCTGCAAGAACGGCAACGCATGGCAGAAGAGGGTATTGTCACTATTGCTGCCGCCATTGATTGGAATGGGAAACTGTTGGCAAAACCAGAAATTCACCTCCGGGGTGTAGTTACAAGTTTAGAGCGATCGCTGGTACAAACCTGGGTAAAACAACGCATTGAAGAAATCCTCACTGTGCGCTGGACAGAATTTGCTCCTAGCGAAGGTGAAGCAGCAGATATAGATTGGGGTGGATTGCAAGGAACTTTGGAGCGAGAATTGCAACGTTCCATTCGTCGAGAATTGCAATGTCAACCATCTGTGACTTTGTTGATGCAAATTCCTGAGGAACCACCTGTGAAAGTTGCCGATGGGAGAAGGCGGCGGACTCGGACTGCTGCTCAGGTGGCATCTTAAATAATAAGCTCACGCAGAGGCGCAGAGACGCAGAGTTTTTCTGAGCGTCTTTGCGCTTTGGCGTGAGATTGAGAGAAGGCATTGAACAGTATCGAGGCGATCGCTAGTAAATAAGGAATCGGATTTAAAACCAAAGTTCGAGTCCGGCTCAAGGTTAAGGGTGTAAAAATCAGCGCCAGAGTGTCATTGAGAAAAAAGCCGAAAGAATACCACTGCCAAAAGTTTAAGCAATCAGCAAACCCAAAGGACTGCGAGTAACACTCAGTATTACAGATAGCGATCGCCAAAAAAACCCTGCATTAGGATAGATAGGCGTTCACTACCATCACGCTCAACAGAAACACGATGGTATTGGCATTAATGGCCTGCCATGCTTCCTGTAAATTCAGAACATCTAAAGCAATAGTCGCGCGGTTCATGCCTAAACCCGGAATATAGCCTAGTGATAATCCCAGGTAAGTTAAGTTAGCCCTAACACGCTATAGATTGCAAATTGCAGCAAAATCACTAATATTAGCCTGATTATCTTAGTTAGGCAGACTTTATTGAGTTAATGGAAATTTTTTCTCTAGTTCTGCCCTATTCAACCAGCAGTTAACAGAATATAAATACGCAAGAACGCACAAACACTGAGAGTAAAGGCTGCCGACCAGGGTGTTACCGTTATTTACACTTACAAAAAATACTTTCAAAAACCTTTTATTTTAAGTTTTGTAAATGTTACACTAAAACCTACCCAACGGTGGATGTCTTCACTAAAATTTAAACTGTGTCAAGCTACGAACAAGATTACATTACTACACTACCGATCCCGCGAAAATTGCGGTTAACTTGACGTAGTAATAAATTAGGTTCTGACTTAAGTGGCTAATCAGGTATTACATTATATCGTAGTCAGGACACGAATCTTCCGGAAAGTTCGTTGCCACATTGTATAAATTCACCAGATAGGTGAACAGCCTCAATAACACAGAGGATTAACCATGAAGGTATTTGATAATACCACAAAAAAGATTTTTCTGGCAAGCTGGGTCTCAATCAATCAAGCAGAGACCAGTGACGATCGAGGAACTCAGCTAAGCCGTCCTGTTTCCAAGTCCTACTGGAATATTCTCCAACCTTTAAAGCAGCGGGTAGATGGCATTCAAGTCCGCGATCGCCAACTAGCTCACCGCTTGTGTCAACTGATTCCATCTCAGTGTCCCTTTGAACGAGATGTCAAATTATTCGGGAAAACCCTGTTTCACATTCCGCCCATGTGTAAGCTCAATCCCTTATATGAAGAAGTGGTTGGTTTACGTTTCCGAGCATTGTGCTACCTAGCCGACGAGTGTGGCGAAGACGTATCGCAGTACTGTTAACTGAGTGAGGAGTCAGGAGTTAGGAGTGAAGAGTTAAAAATAAAACTCCTAACTCCTAACTCCTAACTCCTAACTCCTAACTTCTAACTCCTAATTATTTTTTGACTATTTTTTCCGCCATTTTTGGATGGCATCCTGAGCATCTTCGTAAGAAGCTGTTTCCTCTGGCACTAAAGTAGCAGTTTCAATTGCCGCATTGAGTTCTCCTTCTGCGGCGCGACGCTTGGCCAGATCTAAAATTTTCTCACTCCATTTATCGATTGATTTTTGGGCGGTATCGAAGCCTGGTTCACCAGATGGTACTTTTTTAGCAACTTCGATCGCACGGTTGTAACTAGATGCCTGTCCGGACTTAATTAAGCCATTAGCTGCATCTAAAAGAGTTATGTTGCTGACATACTGTTTGCCTTCTAGCCGCCACAAATTAATTGCCGCTTGTGCTTTGGCATAAAGCGGCTCGTCTTTGGTGATTAATCGAGCGGCAGCAATAGCACTAGCATACTGTCTTTGCTTAGCACGACCCTCTGCTAAATCTAAAATCATCCGGCTCCAAATCTTAATATTTTCCTGAGCTTGCTCATAGAGTGGTTCACCAGGTTTTATTCTCCTAGCTGTAGCGATCGCTAAGCTCAAATCGCTAGCCTGAGTTTCTTGGAGCGACATTTTCGCCAGATCTAATACTGCTTGATTGCGCTTTTGCGACTCGGAATTCGAGGCTGTTTGAGCGCTAGATTGGTTTTTTGGTCTAACTGATGGAGTGGTTTTATTTATCGAAGGGTCATTTGGTAAATTCTCCATCGCCTTGGGACTACTAGCAGCAGCATTGGGCGTTCTGCTTGATATTTCCTTAATTCTAAAAGTTTCTTGATTACGCAAAAAAACTACCGCGATTAAACCTGCTACTAGCAAGCTGCCTCCACTCCACAAGATAAACTGTTTCCACAAAGGGGTGTTTGGCTGATTCCCCGATCGTCGAGAGGCGTGGGCTTGGGGAGAATCAGGGATAAATCTTCCCCTCGCGTTCACTCCTATGGAAGTTTCTGGTGGTGGATTTGTGTCTGGTTGCGGCTGGGAAACTAAGCCAGCAGACGACTTCTGAATTTCTTTACGATTAGGCTTCTGGGCTTGGGAGTTAATAGTTGTTTCTCCCCATCTGCCCGGATTTTTAGAATAATCGTCGAGGGGAGGAGCTGCAAGGGCAATGGCAAAGGATTCTTCTGGATAAATCACCGCTTCTGCTTGAAAATCGGCTTCCCCCGCCAATTTTGGCAAGATTACTTGGGATCTTGATGGGATGATAATGGCAGGGTTTTGGATGGGACGCCAATGGTGCTGGCATAATTTAGGCATCAAAAGGCTCAGGTAACTTTCTAAATCTGCCAAGTTGTTGCCATTACCAGAACGCAAAGCTTCTAACAAAGCTGCTGTAAAGAATCCGTGACCTAGTTCGCTACTCTCGTGGGAAAACTGCTCTGGTTGACAAGAAAAAATTGTCGCAAGTTGTAATTCTTGAGCTAGTTCTATGGTTTCTTCGCCGACGGGAGCATCTGCTTGGGTGCCAAAAGCACGGTTAATATCAAGCAGTAGCAATACATTCATTTCAGTCAGTTGCAGACTTTGCATTAGCGATCGCAATTCTATGCCCGTCTCAGGCACGAGTTCGGGGTTACCCTCTGCTGGCATTAAATAATCTTTGCCTTTGTAGTTGACCCCATAGCCGCTAAAAAATAACCATAGATAGTCTTCGGGTTGCCAATATGTTGCTGCCAAATCCTCAAGCAGCAACAAAATATTTTCTTTAGTTGGATAGGTGGATCTATCTGCGATTGGTGGTGAAGTATCCGTCATTAGCAGGCAATGTTCGGGGACAAAACCTGCTTGTGTCACCAAGATATCCTTTAATGCCTCAGCATCTGCTTGGGCACAACTTAAAGGTTGAAATAACTGATATTGATTGATGCCAATAGCGATCGCCCAGTAATTTGCCATCCCGCTCTTTGTCGGTTATTGTTTGCTGGTCTGAAAATTGGGGCTGGCTTTGCCGAAAAAACAAAGCTAACCTGATGTTTTATAGTCTAGGTGATTCTCATCGAATCTTAGGATAAAATGTAATTTTTATTACGTTAATAGGCCGGAAAATACTTTCACCTAATTTCAATTTACAGATCGTCAGTAAGGAGCTACAAGGTCATGAGCCAAATTTTTGCTCACATACCATCATCGATCACTCCCTTTTCAGTTATTAGCCAAATTGCCAGAAGAATCCGGATAGTTCCTTTAGTAGTTTTGCTCATATCTACTGTTCCTGCGTGGTTTTTAACGGAAGCGATCGCGCCTCAAGTTGTACGAGCTTACACAGCCAGAGTTGACTTGACAATCGATCGCCTGCCAGAAGAAAACTACGAAACCATTCTCCGACGAGCGGAAGCGGCTGCTAGAGCAGCTGCTCAGCGGAGCTTCGATCAAGATATTTTAGTGACAGATGTTTCAATCATTGTATCCGTACAAAATTATGGAGCGATCGCACCAGTTCTGACATTAGAAGTCGGTCGTCCAGAATGGCGCAACCGCCCTGATGCTCAAAATTGGGCAACTTACTTCAAAACTGCGCGATCGCTACTCTTCTTTGAAAAATAGCCATAACTCCAATCTAGTTCTAACAGGCTCGTGGGGAGGCGAGATGAGGGAGATGGGGAGATGAGGGAGTGTGGGGGGAATAGAGAATTTATGCTTCCTCCCCTTCCTCCCACACCTCTTCCCCAATCCCCAGTCCCCAATCCCCAGTCCCCATTCCCCATTCCCAATACCTTTACTTAATTCTTGGCTAAATTGGCATCCTTGGCGTCAGTGAATGGCCTAAAATAAAAAGGTTGTCAAAAATCACGATATCTGCTGACATGGCTGTTCCAAAGAAGAAAACTTCCAAATCAAAACGAGATAAACGCAGAGCTACTTGGAGGCACAAAGCCGCCATCGAAGCTAAGAAAGCTCTGTCTCTGGGCAAATCTATTTTGACCGGACGTTCTACATTCGTCTATCCAAGTGCTGAGGACGAGGAAGAAGAATCATAATTTTCCAGTCAGGAAAAGCATGAACAGCACTGATAGATTTGATTGGCAAAAATCTCCGATTAAACTTATCACGAATGGATAAATGCTTTTTCTTAGCTTTCCTGATTGGATCGTAAATTATAGATACTCTACGCAAGCTTATTAGATCCAAAAAAATTGGTAGTGAGTAATTGGGAACATCCATTACCCATTACCTATCATTTATCAGTAATGGTTAGGTAAGCTAATGTGCTTTTGAGTTATATACTCTTTGGTTAAGACCGTCATTAGTTATTTGTCTTTTGTCCTTTGTAAATAGGACTAATAACAAATAACAAAGTACAACCAGATAAAGTAACTATGGAATTTAAATGTGTTTTAGCCTAATCATATTCAACGGTAAAGTATCTAGCGGTGTTGGCAACTCAACACCAAAGTTTGCAAATATTTTGAGAAAGCTTATTTTTCTCCCACTATGTTAGGAAAATTTTTTCATAAGCCAGGACAAGAAGATAACGAACGTGTTCCTCCAGGTCAACATTTAGCCAAAGGTTTCCCGGTATTAACTTATGGTGCAACTCCCCAAGTCAGCACTGAAGAATGGGAGTTTCGGGTTTGGGGTTTAGCAAAACCTGCTACTTTTGGTTGGTCAGACTTTATGGCGCTACCTCAACATGAGTTCACAGCGGACTTCCACTGTGTAACGCGCTGGTCTAAACTCGATGTTAAATGGACTGGTATTAAAGTAACAGATTTTATGGGTCTAATTGAGCTAGACCCCAAAGTAGCCCACATTATGGAACACTGCTATGGCGGCTACACTACTAATATTTCTATTGATGACTTTATGCGGCAAGAAAATTTTTTTGCCTTTAAAGTTTTTGGTGAAGATCTTCCAGTTGAACACGGTGGCCCAATGCGGCTAGTTGTTCCTCACCTCTACGCTTGGAAAAGTGCTAAATGGATTAATGGTTTAGAGTTTTTAGCTAGTGAAGAATTTGGTTTTTGGGAGCGCAATGGCTACCACCGCCGTGGTGAACCTTGGACTGAAGAGCGTTACAGCAGTGCGTTTGGGTTTTAATAGTTAGGAGTTAGGAGTTAGGAGTTAGAAGTTAGGAGTTAAAAATTGATAACTCACGTTTAATGTCAATTAAGTGTTGAAATCGTGATGATTTCTTCTATTTTGCTAAATCCATGATTTTGACCAAGTTTACAATTCCTTATCAGACAAGGAGTTTTCTTAATTCACATCGGGCGTAACTCATAACTCACAACTCCTCACTCCTAACTCCTAACTCGTAACTTTTAACCCAAAAGTTTCTTTATTAGCGGCAACTTGCTCTTATAGGGAGCATACCGCCATTTTAAATCCAGCCAGAAGGAGTTTTGCAATACGCTTTTTTCATGGGAAAAAGTCTCAAAACTAGTTTTGCCGTGATAATTGCCAATACCGCTATCCCCTACTCCACCAAATGGTAAAGATGAGACTCCAAACTGCATCATTGTGTCGTTGATACAGACTCCACCTGATGAAGTTTCCTGCAAAACTTGCTTTTGCAGGTTTTTGTTTTGAGAAAATAAGTATAAAGCTAGGGGTTTTGGTCTAGAGTTAATTAAGGCGATCGCTTCTGCAATATCACTGTATTCAATTATGGGCAGGATTGGACCAAAAATTTCTTCCTGCATTACAGAATCTTCTAAGGAGACATTATCAATTATTGTGGGGGCGATATAACGCTCTGAAGTGTTAGTTTGTCCGCCAATAATAACTTCGCCATCTTCAAGGAATTTAACCAATCTGTCAAAGTGTTTTTGACTAATAATTCTGGCATAATCATGACTGTTTGCCGGATTGTCACCATAAAATTCTTTTAAGCATTTTCCCAAACCATCTATTAAATATTTTTTGATTTTTTTATCAACTAAAAGATAGTCAGGGGCGATACAAGTTTGTCCAGCATTAATAAATTTTCCCCAAGTAATTCGTCTGGCTGTGTGTTCAAGATTAATGTCAGTATCGACTATGCAAGGACTTTTGCCACCCAATTCTAAAGTAACTGGTGTAAGATGTTTTGCTGCCGCTGCCATCACAATTTTGCCGACGGCTGTACTACCAGTAAAAAAGATATGGTCAAATTTTTCTGCTAGTAGTTTTTCGCTGGCTTTTATGCCTCCTTCAACCACTGCAATATAAGTCGGTTGGAAATATTTGGTAATAATTTTGGTGACAATACTGGAAGTATGGGAAGCAATTTCTGATGGTTTAATAATTGCACAATTTCCGGCGGCTATCGCCCCTATTAACGGTGAAATCATTAATTGAAATGGATAGTTCCAAGCACCGATAATTAAGACAACCCCTAATGGTTCTGGATAAATGCGGGCTGAGTAGGAAAAAAATTCTAAGGAAACAGCTACTTTTTTGGGTTTAGTCCAGGTTTTGATATGTTTTATGGCATAATCTATTTCTTTAACTACAGCAATTTCTGTTAGGTAAGTCTCCACTTCTGGTTTATGTAAATCGGCTTGTAATGCCTGGATTATTTCTTGTTCGTGTTCAATAATTGCTCGTTTGAGTATTTGCAGTTGCTCAATGCGAAAATTGACATATTTCGTTTTGCCAGTTTGAAAAAAATCACGCTGATTCTGGATAATCTCGCCAATGTTAGATAATTCAGTGGTAATCATTTTTTCGTGCCATAAACAACTACTTATTTAATACTAGCGCTGTGTCAGTATATTTGTGGTACGGCACAGTTATGCTAGCCTACACAAAACTTGTATTGGACACAGTTGAAAATACGGCGTTGCTGAATATAAATATGAAGTTGTATCACGCAGAGTCGCAGAGAGTAAGAGTTGAGAAGAGTTTATTTTGAAATTTCATATTCAAATTCAGCAACTCCGAAAACACTAATAGATAGATAATTGATAAATGCTCGATTTGTTATGTTTTTTTGGGTAAAAAGACAATGAATGTACTACCTTTGCCTAACTCGGAGTTAAGCAAAATAAGACCTTGGTGTGCCTTAACAATTCGCCGAGCAAGGTAGAGTCCTAAGCCACTACCAGAACTCTTGTGACTCCCTTGACGAAATCTTTCAAATATGGTCGTTTGTTCTTCAGGGGGAATACCTGGACCAGTATCCGTTATCTCAATGCTAATGTAGTCAGCAAAATTAGATTTTCCAGAGAATTGATATTGACTGCTGTTGTCAAATTGAGGTAGAGAAGCAAGACGAATAGTCACTGAACCAGAGTCGGTAAATTTGATTGCATTACCTATAAGATTAGTGAATAGACGATGTAATTCTAAGCGATCGCCTGTCACTGTGTTTGGGTTTAACTCCTCAGCCAAGTCCAGATTTATGGACAGTTTTTTCTCTTGAGCTAGGGGTGTCAATTCTCCAGCAACCTCTTCTAGCAACCGTACTAAATTAACAGGTTGCAAGGCCAGAGTTTTGCGACCTGCTTCAAAGCGATAAACTTCCAATAAGGTATTGACCATCGAAAGCAGGTTGATGTTACTCCGCGCCATGATGGCGATTACTTCCTGCATTTGCGGTGATAATGCTCCTAAAGCGCCTTGTTGGAAGAGCATTAACATGCGATCGGCTGCTACTAAGGGAGTGCGTAAGTCGTGGGTGAGGCGGGAGACAAAATCTTCTCGCTGGCGGGCTATTTCATCGCGTTCATCCATACTGTGCTTCAAACGCAAAAGCGATCGCACTCTTGCTAATAATTCATCTACTGTTACAGGTTTGCGGATAAAATCATCAGCACCCAAGTCTAATCCGTGGGCAACGTTGGGCGCATCGTGGGCAGTAATTAGCAGTATGGGAATATACTGTGATAACTTCAGATCGCCGCGAATGTGCTTAGTTACTTCGTATCCGTCCATACCTGGCATCATCAAATCCAGCAGCACCAAGTCACAAGGAGATGCTTGCAATTGCGCCAATGCTGAAATACCATTTTCTGCGGTGCTAATGGTGTAACCTTCTTCCTCCAAAATAGTTTTGATCAAAAACACATTATCAGGAGAGTCATCGACAACCAGAATTTTGTCAGAGCGAGAAGATTGTGAAGTCATGTCACGGCTAGGTATGAGGTAAAAGTAAATTTTTGTAAGTTTAGTTGTGTTTGTATCAATTTGTCTGGGAATTCCTTTAATTGACCTCCTACCTAAGAGATATTATTTACTCACAACTTGGTATTTACGGATTCTAGAATTTACTGCCCAATTGAACTGGGCTGGATTTTTTCCAAAAAACAACTCACTAATAAAATTATGGCTGGTAAAATTTAAAATCTGGATACAGTAAATGGTACTAATAAATAGGTAATATTTTGATATAGTAACTACTATCGGAAGCTGAAGATAAAATCGCGTAGGCGATCGCCCCCTTACACAATTTTTGCTGATTAAGTATTAATTTATGTTAAGTTAGCTCAACAGACTGGTTTAAATTTATCAAGTATTCTCAACAGAATCATTGATGGTTATTTAAAAGCAGGTGAGCAAGAGTTTGAGAAATTGCAAGAATCTTTTCGAGAGAACAATCCGCTTCTGTATCAGAAATTAAAAGCTGTCCCATTCTGAAGAATGACAAAGTGAGGGTGCTTAAGTCAGGAAATCTGGACACTATTCATCTACAAAGGAAAAGCCTTGATTTGTGGAGGCTGTTGCAAAAGAGTTATCCCTTGATTGTGGCAAGGTAAAAATATCTTGTGTAGAGTTTTACTAATTGACAAAGGTACGTTAACTTGTGTGAACTCACCCTACGGATTTAAGATTGACTTCAAAAAAAACATTATATCTTAGCTTTTGTCTAGATTTTTACCAACCGATTCAATATAGAATCTAAAACTTAAAATCCTAAATCAACATGGCAAACCTAACTCCTAATTCTAGTTTTAGTTTGACGCTACGCTTGCAGATTCCCAATCGTGTGGGGATGTTGGCGTCGGTAACCCAGGCGATCGCCACCACTGGCGGTAATCTCGGTCAAATTGATTTAATCGAACAAACCCGCAAAGAGTCTACCCGCGATATTACCGTTGATGCTGCTAGTACCGAACATGCTGAGACGATTGTGCAAGCAGTCAAAGCACTGCCAGATATTAAGTTACTCAGCGTCTACGATCGCACCTTCAATTTGCATCGCGGTGGCAAAATTAGCATTGCTAGCCGAATTCCCTTAAAAAGTGTGTCTGATTTAGCAATGGCCTACACCCCAGGAGTGGGCAGAATTTGTACTGCGATCGCTCAAGATCCAGAGGAAGTTTACAAATTAACCATTAAACAAAATACTGTTGCTATTGTTACAGATGGTAGTGCGGTTTTAGGTTTAGGAAATCTCGGCCCAGCGGCGGCACTGCCAGTTATGGAAGGTAAAGCCATGCTATTCAAAGAATTTGCCGGGTTGGATGCTTTTCCCATCTGTCTTGCCACCCAAGATACAGATGAGATTATTCAGACAGTCAAGAATATTGCTCCGGTCTTTGGTGGCGTTAATTTAGAAGATATTGCTGCGCCACGTTGTTTTGAAATTGAGGCGAGATTGCGACAGGAATTAGATATTCCAGTTTTTCATGATGACCAGCACGGTACTGCAATCGTCACCTTAGCAGCTTTGTTTAATGCCTTGAAATTAGTACACAAAGCACTCGGAGAAATCCGCATCGTGATTAATGGTGCTGGGGCTGCTGGAGTTGCCATCGCCCGCTTACTGAGGAAAGCTGGGGCAGAAAAAATCTGGATGTGCGACTCTAAAGGAATTATCTCTACCAGTCGTACAGACCTCACAGAAGAAAAACTCGAATTTGCTGTGAAAGCTCAAGGTACCCTAGCAGGTGCTATGCAAGGCGCAGACGTATTTATTGGAGTCAGCGCACCAGGAGTTTTGACACCGGAAATGGTGCAATCCATGGCCAAAGATCCAATTGTATTTGCAATGGCAAATCCCATTCCCGAAATTCAACCAGAATTAATTCACCAAAATGTTGCTGTCATCGCCACCGGTCGCAGTGATTACCCGAACCAAATCAATAACGTTTTAGCTTTTCCGGGAGTATTTCGTGGTGCCTTAGATTGTCGGGCACAGGCAATTACCACCACAATGTATCTAGAAGCCGCAAGTGCGATCGCTTCTTTGGTCAATCCTTCAGACTTGAATCGGGAACATATTATTCCTTCAGTTTTCGATCAACGCGTCGTCACTGCCGTTGCTGCCGCTGTACAACGTGCCGCCCGTCAAGAAGGTATTGCTCGGAATTAGTTAATCAATTCCAAAAATGACCGAAGAAGCAGGGGGACTGAGCTATTCCAAAGAGCCGTGGAGCAGAGCGGAACATGGGGAGGATGCCCCATCCTGGATGAACGCTCAGACTTAGGCAAAGTACAAGCTCTGTCCAAGTCTCTCCCCCTTGCTCCCTGCTCCCCTGCCTCTTTTGACTTTTGAGGGATGGACGAGCCGCCTGTCCCAAATTACTGAGTACTGCTGGAGCGTTCGGAGAATTTTGAGTAAAAAGTTCAAATTTAGGCAAAAAGGCTAAATATCAATTTTCTGCGGCGATTTGGGAAGAATAACTTAATACTGATGTAGTTATAGCTGACCTTTCGCTATGAAAATTTCTCACAAACTTCTTGTAAGCTTTGTTGGTATTTCCTTATTAACGAATGTTGTTGGTGCAGTTGCTATCGCCCAAAGCCAGAAAATTGCTCAAACTCTAGCGATCGCCGAAGCTGAACACGTTGCCCAAGTGGTTGCCACTTCCATAGCCCACGATGCTTACTATCATCAAAAATCTATTTCTATCGAATCTTCAGACGAACTACAACACTACACTAATTTGCTACATGATTTGCAAAAACGCGACATTGTGGTGGTCAATCGGCAGAAACTAATTTTGGCGGATGCCGTTCCGGAAAATGTCGGTACTATTTTTAACCATGACCAAGGCAACGAAATCCAGCAAACGATACAGGATGGTAAAGTCAGAACCTTTTTAGAAAAGAGTGTTGATTATCCCCAAGGAATTAAACTCATTGTAGTGACGCTCAAAGGCGAACAAAATCAGGTCGATGGTGCCGTCATTTTAGAGTGGTCATCGCTGTATGACAACGCTATCGCCCAAGCTAGACCGACAATGATTGCGATCGCTCTTACCAGTTTAGGTTGTGTGATTTTGGCATTGATTCTAGGATTCCATATTTCCAGCAGTATTGCCAAACCACTGCAATTGGTGACGGAAGTGGCGCAGCAAGTCACCCAAGAGTCTAACTTTGACCTCCAAGCCCCTGTAAGCACCAAGGATGAAACAGGTGTCCTCGCAACTGCATTTAACAATCTGATTGAACGTGTCAAAACACTGCTGGCTGAAAAAGAGCAACGTTCAACACAACTTCAGGAAGCTTTAACTGAGCTTCACAACACTCAATTACAACTAATTCAAACTGAAAAGATGTCGAGTTTAGGGCAACTGGTTGCTGGAGTTGCCCACGAGATCAATAACCCTGTGAATTTTATTCATGGCAACATTACCCATCTCGATCGCTACACTCAAGACCTACTGAAATTGGTTCAGGTGTATCAGGCGCACTATCCGAATCCGCCCCAAACGCTGCAAGCTACTTTAGATGAGGTGGAATTCGACTTTCTGAGTGAAGACGCGATGAAGGTGCTACAATCAATCAAAGTCGGCACTGAGCGCATTCGGGAAATTGTTTTATCTCTCCGTAACTTCTCCCGCCTGGATGAATCCGAATTTAAAGCTGTTGACCTTCATGAGGGTATTGAGAGTACGCTGCTGATTCTGCAACATCGCCTCAAAGGAAGACCGCAATCTCAGGGAATTAAAGTTATTAAAGACTACAGTGAATTGCCTTTGGTTGAGTGCTATCCCGGACAACTCAATCAGGTATTTATGAACTTATTGACGAATGCGATCGATGTGTTGGAAGAATATGCTCAACAACCACAGCCTTGTAAAATCTCGATTTCAACTCAACTGACGGCTGATAATCGCGTACAAATTGGGATCGCTGACAATGGTTTGGGGATACCTGAAGCAGTGCGAGGGCGTATTTTCGATCCTTTTTTCACCACCAAACCCATCGGCAAAGGCACAGGCTTGGGCTTATTCATCAGCTACCAAATAATCACACAAAAACATCATGGCAAGATCTGGTGTGATTCCAAAATATCAGAGGGCGTCAAAATTGTAGTTGAAATACCCGTTCATCAACCTAAAACAACGCCGAGTTGAAATATTACAGGCTCTAATCGCTTTATAACTGCTGAAATGCTTTTAATATATATTTTTTTGCGCCGTTTTTAACCCTTCATTTTTATATCTTTGTGAAAAATCTCTACTCGAAGTATTAATAGTGGTTCTTAAATCGCTATGATTTTCGGGTGACATTGCAAAAAGAAAGCAAGATAATCCAAAACACCATTACTTTGTCAACTGTTTTTAATGAAGTACCAAGTTGGAGACGAGTTTTTCCAAAGACTACCGCTGATTTTGGCAGGGCCAATTCTCAAGCATACTGAACCGCAATCAGTAACGGTATGGGTGGCGCTCAAACAGGCTTGTCAGGTTGAACTCAAGGTTTATGACACAACAAATGATGGTCAAGTGTTGGGAGATTGCTTATTGTCAGGGGAACGCTCTACTATTGCCTTGGGCAAGTATCTTCATGTTGTTGCTGTCACGGCTCGGTCTACAGTTGGACATCGCCTAACTAGCAATAGTATCTACGCATATGACCTCCAGTTGACTGCCGCTAACCAGACTCGGCAAACGCTACAACAAGCTTTATGCTCAAACTCCTATCCTACGGCTAGCATCAGCTACTTTGACCATCAAAAACCAACCTTTGCTCTACCGCCCAGCCGTCTCGAAGATTTGCAAATTGTCCATGCTTCCTGTCGTAAACCTCATGGTTCTGGGCTTGATGCCCTACCGATTCTCGATTCCTTAATTGAGGCATCTGCAAATCAAGCCCAGCGCCGCCCTCACCAGCTATTCCTCACCGGGGATCAAATTTACGGTGACGATGTAGCAGATCCGTCGCTGTGGGTTGCCAGTACTCTTGGGGATGCCCTGCTGGGTTGGGAAGAACAATTGCCTGTGGGTGGAATGTACTGCACTCCCCAGGAATTGCCCCCCGGAGAACGGGCTGGAGTTGCAACAAATGAAGCTGGTTTAACCGCAGGATTACATAATAAATCTGAGAAAGTTGCCAGTCATCTCCTGAGCCTGGGGGAGTATTGCGCTACTTATTTATTAACGTGGTCACCAGTGTGCTGGCCAGTGGTATTTCCTAAAGGACACCAAGTAACAAGCGATCGCCGCGCCATCAAAAACTGGAATCGGGCAGTCCGGGATTTACGGCAATTCATTTATACACTGGGGAAAGTGCGTCGCGCCCTTGCCAATATTCCCGTGTATACCATCTTTGACGATCATGATGTCACTGATGACTGGAATTTGAACCAAGCTTGGTGCTTGCGAGTCCTGGGGCGTCCCTTGGGGCGGCGAGTAGTGCAAAATGCCCTGTTAGCTTACACGGTGTTTCAAGGGTGGGGCAATACACCAGGGCAATTTGAAATCGGTCAACCAGGGGAAAAACTGCTGGCTGCTGCACAAACTTGGTCGGCTTCCCAAGGAACGGATACAAAAGCTGATGAGGCGATCGCTCGTTATGTTGGTATGCCACCCAACGATCCCCACACAGGCTTACCTCTGTTAGTCCGAGACGGTTCAGTGTTCATTTTGGCTAGACATCCTGAAACACTTACTTGGAACTACATAGTCCAGAGCGATTGTCATGAAGTGATTGTCTTGGATACACGGACTTGGCGGGGTTACCCAGCCGATCAAAAAGCGATCGCTCCACCAATGCTCTTATGTCCAAAAGCCTTTGAGCAACAACTAGTTTTGCCTTTACAAAAAATAGCTGAAGAAACTCAGATTCAAGCCACATTTGTAATTGCACCTACTAACGTATTTGGTTCACAAGTGATTGATTGGATTCACCATTGGAATTTACAACAAGAGAAAGTTTTCTCCACAGATGTTGGTGATGCTTGGAACATCAATGTTGAAGCATTGGCAAAATTCCTCAACACCTTGTTTGGGCAACGTCAACAAGTGATTATTTTGTCTGGAGATATTCACTACAGTTTTGCAGCTCGCTTGTCTTATGCACGCACCCATTCTCAATTGCGATCGGTTTTAGTACAGCTAACTTCTAGTGCCATCAAAAACGAAGAACCAATAACGAAGTTGATTCATACACGAATGAAAGATTGGTTATTAGCAGAAAAGCTGCGATATTGGATTGGATGGATGAATCCAGCCAATATGGTAGAAATTTCTGACAAAAAATTACACCATGATGGCTTCACTGCCAAACGCTACCCCAATAGTCGGCTAAGGCAACGCCACGAATTAACTGACCCTGATTGGTATTGTGTGCTGGAATGGATAATGCGACAAAGCGCTCAAACTTCTAACTGCACAACAGATTTGTCATCATTTATAGCTCCTTGGAAACGAGCGAAAATTGCCAAAAGGCGATGTTTGCAACCCCTAATGTTTTGGAAATTTCGCTGGTTTCAGGAAGGACGAGAAGTTGTTGGATTAAATAACTTAGGTTTGGTTCAGTTTGAGTTGCCAGATGCGGGTAGTTCTTATCAAATTATTCAAGATTCCTACTGGTTTTCTTCTTGGTATCCAACCCAAATTGTTTATAGTCGCTTTGCAACTGAATTAACAGCCAATCAGTCATTGTTGGGGAATTTTAGATTTTAGATTTGGGATTTTGAATCGATCTTGTGTCGCTCAATCTAAAATCCCAAATTGTTTGACATAAAAACCTCTCCCTGGTTTTACTACGCAAAACCTGTCCCTCTCCGAGTCTGAGAGGGACAGAGTTGAATTTTAGTTCAAGACAGGGAGAGGTTCGTTGAATTCACGTTAAATTTGAGTTGTATGTGTGGGCACTCTAGATTCAAGAAATATACTAGAGAGTGATTTCTATGTCTAAGACCCGAATTAGTGCAACACTGGGACAAACAGAGAGAGATGCTGTGTTGCAAGCGATTAGCACCATTAAAGAAAAGCTACCGTTTTTGGTTGACTTGAGTCCCGACGATCGCATGGCTTTACCCAAGATGGGGGATAAGAGTCGGGCGTTTGTCAGCAAAGCATTAGAGGTGGCGGCGCAGAATCCGGAGTTTTTACCGCGATCGTTTGACTTGGATGAAATGCGGAAGGACGTGCAATTATTTGAAGCCTTGTATCCGGTGTTGTTGTCCTTAACACAATTACAAGAACTCGTGGATGATACTTCTTTGGCAGTGGGCAGTGAAGCATATGCAGCCGCCCTGCAAGTGTATAACTACGCCAAAGCCAGTGGACGAGGGGCGGGTTTAGATGCAGTAGTTCTGGAAATGGGACAACGATTTGCCCGTAAAGCTGTAAAGTCTGAGTCTAAAGAACCAATGTTGTAGAAAATAAGTTCGTAGTTGCACCTCAAAGATGCAAAATTAAAGCTCAGAAGTTGGATGTTGGAGTTAAAAGCACGACATTCCGAGTTCTGAGCTTTATTTTTGGAGTTGAGAAGCTCAACGTTCCAGCAAAAAGGTGCAACTTCCGAGTTCACAGGCTCAACGTTCCAGCAAAAAGGTGCAACTTTCGAGTTCACAGGCTCAACGTTCGAGTAAAAAGGTGCAACTTCGGAGTTCAGAAGCTCAACGTTCGAGCAAAAAGGTGCAACTTCCGAGTTCAGAGGCTCAACGTTCGAGTAAAAAGGTGTAGCTTCCGAGTTCAGAGGCTCAATTTTGGTGTTCTAATCATTAAAATTTGAGAATGTGTGGAGTCAATTCAATAGAATCATCCCAACAGATCATAATTTAGATGAAATTGCAAGTGTATTTGTTGACTTTGCCGAGAAACAAAAGTTTTCCTTTTGGCGAAAGGGTTAGACAATGAGTGATTTACAGACCCAGTTACCGACGTACACATGGATTTGTGCTTCTTGGCAAGAGTATGAGCAAGCGATCGCTAACTTGCTCAACGAGAAGGGAAAAAGCTACTACTACAAAGGACACATGAGGCTGGAAATGCCACCAGTTAGTTTTGATCATGGCAAAGACCATGTGGTAATTATTTTTGCTGTAACTCTATTTGCGACCATTAAAGGGATTCTAGCCACAGGCTTAGACACCACGACTTTTCGTAAAACCGGAGTTCAGGATTGTCAGCCCGATGTAGCGTATTACCTCAGAGAACGCGCCCAAACTATTCCAGCCGGTACAGGAATTGTCAACCTCGATCGCTATCCTGCACCGGATTTAGTGATTGAGATTGCGAAAACATCTTTGCTGGATGACTTGGGTACAAAGCGATCTCTTTATGAAGAATTGGACGTTGCTGAATATTGGGTAGTTGATGTCCAAAATGCCCAAATTATTGCCTATGCTATGGCAGAGCAGGGTAGTAAACGTATCCAAGAATCACAGGTATTGCCGGGATTGGCGATGTTTATTTTAGAAGAAGCCTTACGCCGTAGTCGTGAAATGAGTCAATCTGAAGTTGGGGCTTGGTTATTGAGCGAGTTTCAGCAAAAGGAGGATTGAACATTGGCAGTTTGGAGCATTGTTAATTACTCATCTGATTTTGATTGTCAAAATTGCAAACTGCCGATCCCCAACTTATTTAATAAGTCGGGGATCGTGTTTATCATGAACGATTCAGGATTGCTATTTTATGCAGAGACGCAACTTTACCCGCATCTCTATAATGTGTTTGCATGACTTTATTCTGCGTTCACAAATTCCAAATATCCATTGCTGAGTTCTTTCACCGCCAACTCATAAAATTGTTTACCGTGTTCTGGCGTTGCTAAAGCCGGATTTGATCCCATGCGTCCATCTGGATAACGCACTCGAAAGTCTGCTGCACTATAAATCCTGTGTCCGCTTGCAACTTCTGGTGAAAGGGGTGCTTGCTTAATCGCTTCTGGATAAACGTACTGGGTGAGGGCTACTTCACTTGGGGTTGCGTGAGAACCTTCTCGATCCCCATATAATTCTTTAGCTAGTTTATATACTGAACTGCACATAAACCAGTTAGCCACTTGACATTGTACTTGTTGGGCATTGGCAATGTGCAAATCTTCCAAATGAGCGTAAGTTTCGGAGAAAGCGGCTTTGAGGGTGGCGATGTTACCGCCGTGTCCGTTGATAAAGTAGAACTTGCTAAAACCAGCTTTGGCAAGACTTGTTACATAGTCTCGCACTACTTGAATTAAAGTACTGGGGCGCAGACTGATTGTGCCAGGGAAAGCAGTATGGTGCAGTGCCATGCCTACATTGATTGTAGGGGCAACGATCGCTCCAGTTGCATCACCCACGCCACGAGCGATCGCTTCTGCACAAATAGCATCAGTACCAATTAATCCTGTTGGTCCATGTTGTTCTGTGGAACCAATGGGAAAAATAATACCCTTTGACTGCTGTAAATAAGCTTCAACTTCTTGCCAAGTACTTAAATGTAGTAACATTTTTAATGATTTTCCTCTTATAAGGCATCTTCTGTGATTCAACTTCTATTAACGTGAGTTCGACAAACCTCACCCTCCCAACCTCCCTCTCCTAAAAGGCAAGGGAGGAGCAAGAAAAATCAAGGTTTTGCTCCCCTCTCCTCGTAGGAGAGGGGTTGGGGGTGAGGTCAAAACAGTACTCATCGAACTCACGTTCTATTAATACAATTATGAAGTTGCTTTGGTTTTAGTGGTGGCGTAGACGCTAAGCGGCTTGTCGTAGACATCCCCACAATTTTGATTTGTGATAACTCCAAACCACAGATACCCGAATTCTTTAAGAATTCGGGTATCTTATTTACAGCAGATTTCAAGTTTTTGAAGCAGACAAGCCAAGTTTAGTACCCAAGTATAAAGCCTGTTTTACTCCTGTTACCGCAGCGAGGCGTAGCCCATTCTGACTCCTGAATTCTGAATTCTGAATTCTGAATTCTGACTTCTACTGTATTTCTCACCAATTATTTAGGATTGACTTATAAAATATTGCTTTTCTAGATCGTCAAGAAAACAAAGGGTATCAATCTCTAATCTTGATTAATCAAAGTAATAATGTTTTTTTACGTTACTTTTAATTTCCCATATGCAAGACATACCAGAGGGAAAAATTACCAAATCGCCTTCACCCATTTGTACTGGCTGTCCACCATCAGGAGTAACAACTACATCACCTTCCAAAAAGTAGCAAGTTTCTTGAGAATCATAAGTCCAAGGGAATTTTGAAACTTCCTTTTTCCAAATTGCCCATTTAGACACACCCAATTGTTCGAGACGTTGTTGACTGGGTTGATGCTCAACTTGAATTTCCATACAGTGTTTTCTCTAGTATTCTTCAGCAGTAGGATTGGATATCCTCTCCACACTGATCTACTAAATAACACAAAGCGCGAAAACGCAAGTAAACAAGTTCGTCATAAAGCGGATTGAGCTTGCACATTGGAGGAATGTGAGCTATTGTGCGACCAAAAAGCATGATATCACGCTCAAATGGACACTGGGCAGGAATCAGTTTAGCGATAAACTTGGCCAATTTGCGATTCTGAATTTCGATTTTATCGAGCCATTGACGTAATGGTTGCAGTAAATCTAATTTCCGCACAGCAAATTGTTTTTTAGTACCTGCTGGATTACTTTCTTGTAAAGGGCTAATAAAAGCAGGTAGAAAAATTCGCCGATTCTTTGTTTTAAGCATGGTTGTTAGCAAGGTTTGCCTTGTGTAGATGAACTATTTGCCGACTTGGAATGCTGCGCTGTAATTTGTCTGGACAATTTGCATTATGCTTAGAAATCAAAAGTCAATTTAGCAGAATGCAAATAACTTACATGCATCTTTGGTGGGAAATAGTTTGGTTAATTGTTATTTAAACCCACCAAATGTTCGAGAACTGTCCCGTTAAATACAAAATAACAAAGAAAATATAAAAATTGCATTTCTTTAACTTATTGATTGCTAATGGCAAAGATAGCAATTTTATATCTAAAATATAAAACCTTGGTGACAAAACCGCCTAGTATCTAGAGATGTACTTTCAGGAACAAAAACAAAGCTTTGCTGTGACTGTATATACACTCCGCTAGGATTAGCGCCTACTATCTATAGATATTATCGTGCTGAATATTCAGTCATTTGTCCGATCTACTACACAAGGTAACCCAGATATTATCTAATAAGTGGCAGAAAATCCTTTCATAAGTTGAAACTAAGATCTACGAGTGCCATATCACAACACAGCACAGTTGGTGAAATTAAAATGGGGACTGGGGATTGGGGACTGGGGACTGGGGTAGTGGTATTTCAAACGAAAGATTATACCAATTCAAACAATCTTTGCAACACATCGATCATTTGTAGGGGCGCACAGCTGTGCGCCCCTACCCAATGTATTTGTCGCATTGTTTTTTTCATTGGAAGTCCCTTATGTGTGTCTTTCGCACACGACCTCATCACGCCACAATTGATATAACCGCGTGGCTGGCATTGTCATATATAAAATATCCCCAGGACTGAGGTTGGTTTCTAGTAAGTCCCAGCCGTGCAGGGTTTGGTGATTTGTTTCTACGTATAAGGGTACACAGTCGGCAGTCATGGCTACATCTTTCACCCATTGACCGCAAAAGGCATGTGAAGGTGTGATCGCTGTGGCAAAAGCTACCCAAAGGCTATCTGCTGTGATGCCATTACCAAGGATTCGTCCCCCTAGTGCCGCTGCGGCAAAAGCTGGGGCTGCTAATTCAGCGGGACTGAGTACAGCCTCGAAGTCAAATAGCTGTTGCGCGATCCCAGCAAAATCGGGATCGGCATAATGGACAATCACGGGAATACTTGGTGCCAAGCTTTTGGCTTTGAGGGCAATTTCTAAATTGGTGGCATCGTTACTGGTTACAGCCAACACTGCGGCGGCAGAATCTATATTGCTGGACTTGAGTATGGTACGGAAGCTGGCATCACCTTGAATTACAGGAATACCCAGTCCTCTGGTGGTGTTGACAAATCTGTTATTTGGGTCGGTTTCAATCACTACCACTTCATGTCCGCTGGCGTGGAGTTGCTGGACAATTTTGACGCCAATACCACTCAAGCCACAGACGATGTAGTGATATCGCTGGGGTATTCGCGCTGCATCCCAAAATTGCTTAAAGCGGCTTCCCAGGACAAAATCGGTGAGCATGGCGTACCAAATACCAATCACCACTGCACCAACCAGCATCATGACAACGGTAAATAATTTGATGCTGTTGGGAGCATTTTCTATTACTTTGTCATTACCGCCTGCTCCGGTAATCATGCCCACAGAAAAATATAGAGCATCGATCAGAGACAACTTCAGCTCAGCAGATGTGTAGGTGAGTGTAGCAACCAGAATGACTGCGAGTAAGACAACAGCACCCACGACTACCGATCGCCCATGTTGTTGAAACTGTTTGAGATTAGTTATAACTTTCAGCAATTTTCTAATTAGCGATCGCCTCTGAGGACGGACGTGGGGTTGTGTGCCAACAATTAAGCGATCGCCCACTTTTAACCGTTGTCCTGAGATGACGGCGGATACCAAATCCATTTCACCTTCTACTGGTAGATAATAAATCAACATCCGCGATCGGTCTTCCCACAATTCACTCAGCTTTCGACCTTTCCACAAATGATTTTCATCAATGTATTCTTCGTGAATTGGCCAAGTTTGCTGAAATAACTTGATTTGCCCGATCGCTCTACTTCCCAGTGCTGCAAAAGTGAATACTGGTGCTGCCAAACCCACAACACTCATACTCAAATGGTCTGACAAAGTTTGATCTAAGCGCTCTCCCAAATTTGTATTATAAAAGCGGTTGATAATCCGAATCTGGGGATTCAGCACTCGCGCTTGCATCATAATTGACAAATTCAGTTCGTCTTTAGATCCAGCAATGACTAAAGTGTGCGCTTGCTCAATTCCTGCTGCTTTGAGGGTGGCTGCTGCTTGCAAATCACCAACAATCACATCGGGCACAGTTTCCCCTGGGATGGGTTGGTGATGAATGCCAACAACAAATGCTCCCTGGTGTCTGAGCAAACGAAATATTTTATATCCAGTACGTCCTAAGCCACAAACAATAATTCGGGGTTTCATGAAACGGCAGCATCTTTTACAGGCGGGGCTGCATTTCTAGTTATTCATCCAAATTATTACCCGGTTTTTTGGGTTTAACTGTAACTGACAACACGATTGCTTTAAATGAGAGTGGCGAGTGGGGAGTCTACCGTGTACACACAACTGTTTTAAAATTGCTGCGTAACGTAAGATGGGTTAATTTTTGCTCATTGAGTTCATTCGCTTACCGTTACTCACCACGTTACCCCACCCTAACCCTCCCCTGTGCGGCGATCGCTAACTTGACAATATTTTCTGGGTTAAGGCTTAAGTTTTTCTTGCAAATGTTTAATACTTTGCAACAAATGTTCTTCCATGTATAAGAAAGACTTAAGTTTTTCTTGCAAATGTATAAGCCGTTGCTGCAAATGTTTAATACTTTGCAACAAATGTTCTTCCATGTATAAGAAAGGCTTAAGTTTTTCTTGCAAATGTATAAACCGTTGCTGCAAATGTTCTTTCATGTATAAGAAAGGCTTAAGTTTTTCTTGCAAATGTATAAGCCGTTGCTGCAAATGTTTAATACTTTGCAACAAATGTTCTTCCATGTATGAGAAAGGCTTAAGTTTTCCTTGCAAATGTATAAACCGTTGCTGCAAATGTTCTTCCATGTATAAGAAAGGCTTAAATCATTGCAGCAATTGTTGTAACAAACTGATGAATCTATTTAACGTAAATACGTAGTAGCGTGACAAGACTAAAATGTTGCAATAAATTTTCTTGTGGTGTGGACATCTTGTCCGCACCGGACGGGCGAGACGCCCATCCCACAAGAGCTAAATTTTATGCACTATTTTAGCCTTGACACGCTACTACAAATACTTAGATTTTTCACCAAATCAAATATGATTCCTATACTTCTGTAGATACTCATCAGTCGTAGCAAAACTTATTAAAATGAAACAAGAGCAATAAGTGATAAATTAAACTAATGACTGCAATCCAGTTCCAGAATTTACCTCATACACAGCAACAGAAAGTCACTCTACCCCACTTGGGGCTGGTTTGTATCACCATTGATAAACAAGTGCGCTTTCGGACAATGACGCGCACGCGCTACTTAAAACTGACTCTTGAGCAACGTGAAACTGCTTTAAGAGAACTGTATGAGCATAATTTACAGCGTCTACATGATGCTCTGTCTTTTTGTCAAGAAAATCAGATTCAACTCTATCGAATGTCCTCTGCTTTATTTCCTCTCAGTGACATGGAAGACGAAATCGGTGCAAATATATTAGAGGAAATGAGCGATCGCTTAGCCAAGATTGGCGAACGTGCAAAAGCATTAAACATCAGAATGGTGCTGCATCCAGATCAATATGTGGTGCTGAGTTCTGATTCCCCAGAAATTGTCAAAACAAGCATCAAAATTCTCCAACGACACGCCCGCACCCTTGATTTATTAGGCTTACCCCAATCGCCTTGGTCATTGATGAATATTCATGGTGGCAAATCTCAACGCAGCGAACAACTTGTAAAAGTAATCTCAGAATTACCAGAAGCAATTAAAAGTCGCTTGACTTTAGAAAATGATGAATACGCCTATAGTGCTAGCGAACTTTTAGCAGTGTGTCAGCAAGCAGGAATACCAATGGTATTCGATGCTCATCACCATATCTGCCACGAAAATTTAGACAGCTACGACGATCCAAGCGTAGCATCTATGTTGTATGCAGCACGAGAAACTTGGGCAAATCCAGATTGGCAATTAGTTCACATTTCCAATGGCGAAGAAGCTTTCAACGACAGAAAACATAGTGATATGATTACCGCTATGCCGAGTGTTTACCATGAAGTACCTTGGATAGAAGTCGAAGCTAAACACAAAGAAGCAGCGATCGCTCATTTGCGTTCTTGGTGGTTGATGGAATCGGGAGTTAGGAGTTAGGAGTTAGGGGTTAGGAGTTAGGAGTTAGGAGTTAGGAGTTAGGGGTTAGGAGTTAGGAGTAGAGATGCGGTTAACCCAAGTCTTTCCAAGAGCTGGGAGTTGGGAGTAAGAATTTAGAATCATGAATTTAGATAGAATCAGTTCGGAGTAGAACTCAATAGTGTATTGTTAACTACTGAATCAAAAATTTAGCTGTTTGACCTTTTCCTGAATACCCAGTTGGATTTCTAATTAATAACTCCTAACCCTTAACTCCTAACTCCTAACCCTTAACTCCTAACTCCTAACTCCTAACCCTTAACTCCTAACTCCTAACCCTTAACTCCTAACTCCTAACTTTTTGATAAAATATGGCGATCGCAATCGATTTTGGTACTAGCAACACAGTCATTGCTCGCTGGAACCCTGTAACCCAGCAGCCAGAAACCCTGAATCTACCAGGTTTATCAATTAAACAAAGTCTCAATCCGCCACTGATTCCGAGTCTAGTTTATGTTGAAGACGCATCACAAAGTAAAATCTTAGTAGGTCAACAAGTACGCGATCGCGGTCTTGACCTCAAAGGTGAAACTAGATTTTTCCGCAGCTTCAAGCGCGGTATCGGTGCAAATATTCAAGGTTTCTTACCCGAATTAGATGGACAAATTGTCACCTTTGAGCAGGTGGGGCAATGGTTTCTTACCCAGGTGATTGAAGAACTAGCACCCCTAGAAGGCGGCTTAGATTCTCTAGTGTTAACCGTACCCGTAGATAGTTTTGAAGCCTATCGTCATTGGTTGGGAAAAGTTTGTCAGTCCCTGAACGTTGAACAAGTGCGAATGCTGGATGAACCCACAGCCGCCGCTTTGGGTTATGGCTTAGCAGATCGAGAAATTCTCTTGGTAATTGACTTTGGTGGCGGGACTTTGGATTTGTCTCTTGTGCAGTTAGATCGAGGCGTGCAAGCAACTACAAAACCCGTGGGTTTTCTGCTGAAATGGGGTAATAAATCCTTAGCTGAAGATTCCAAACAAAAAGTGAAAACAGCCCGTGTCTTGGCGAAAGCAGGGCAGAATTTAGGCGGTACTGATATTGATAATTGGTTAGTAGATTACTTTGCCAAAACTCAAGGATTGGCGGTAAGTCCTTTGACAACAAGATTGGCAGAACGGGTAAAGATTCAGCTATCAACTCAAAATCAAGCCAGTGAAGTTTATTTTGACGATGAGACATTTGAAAGTTATGAACTGGAATTAAACCGCGACAGTTTGGAAAATGTCCTCAAAGAACACGCTTTTTTTGAGTTATTAGACGAATCGATGACGACACTGTTGCAACAAGCAAGACGCCAAGGGATAGAAATTGCAGATATTAATGCAGTTTTGTTAGTTGGTGGAACTGTACAATTGCCGGCAGTGCAGACATGGATCAAACAGTATTTTGAGCCAGACAAAATCCGTTGCGAACGTCCCTTTGAAGCGATCGCCCAAGGTGCATTACAAATCGCCCAAGGCATTGAAATCAAGGACTTTCTGTACCATAGTTATGGTATCCGCTACTGGGATCGTCGCAATCAACGCCACCATTGGCACCCGATAATTAAAGCTGGACAGCCATATCCCATGAGTCAGTCAGTGGAATTAGTTTTAGGCGCTTCAGTGGAGAATCAGCCCAGCATTGAATTAATTATGGGAGAATTGGGAGCAGATACAGGTAATACGGAAGTTTATTTTGATGGCGATCGCTTGATTACTCGCCGTCTGGAGAGTAGTGAAACCACCGTCAAACCCCTCAACGATAGGGAAGGCGCCAGAACAATTGCCCAACTGACACCAAGCGGATATCCTGGGAGCGATCGGATTAAAATTTTTTTTCAAGTTGATGATAAACGCTTTTTGCGAATCACTGTTGAGGACTTGTTAACGAATGACACACTTTTGGAAAATCAACTCGTAGCACAGTTGAGTTAGGGAATTACCAACAAATAAATTACCCATTTTGTGGGGTGGACATCTTGTCCGCCCTTAGCTATATCCTCCACTTGCCATCTGAGGGTTAAAATTAATTATAGAAAAGTAAGGAGTGATTGATTGCCAAGTGATAAGCAAAAAGATACCGTTATTTTTATCTGTCAGGTACTTTCTAATCTTTTACAACTAATTTGGATGTTTAGGTACGATCCTGTTTATAAGTATATTTATTTGATTGCTGGTAGAGACCAAAGTTTAGAAATTACTATTTTTCAAAATGGTAACTGGGAGTTCAACCAAAATGACGAAGCCTGATTTTACTCACATGACTCGTAAGGAATTAAAAAAATACATCTTGTCTCATCCCACAGATAATGAAGCCATTCGAGAATTATTTATTAATCGAAGAAACCCTAATGCCCAAGTTTTCCCCTATCCTTACGATATGCCTTATGAAGAAGTAGAAGCGATTTTTAAATCTAAATTGAATCTAGAATGATATCTGAAGTGCGAGAGTTGCGATCGCCGCAGGTATGGCTAATTTTGTAGTGATTGTTTTCAAAATCAAGGGAAAGCTTTTGATGGCATAGAAGCAAATTCTACTCAAAGCAATGCTATGAATTCATCTACGCTTAAATCAACATCTCGAATAATTGCCCTCAAGGTTCCCTTAGCCAACTCCTGATGATCGGGAACCACAACTTGAGCAAATGGTTCATCTCGTCGCATAATGGTGTGACTGCTTTCTCTGCGCTTTTGGTAAAAGCCAATTTTTTCCAGAGAATTGACGCAATCTTTGCCTGAAATACTGGGCAGCTTGCTCACACAACCACCATAAATGCTTCAAAGTTTTCTTCTGGTACAGGGAACCCATCTTCTATTAGAGCAGCAACATAACCTGAAATAGCCTCCTTAATATTTAAAAGGGCTTCCTCTTTTGTTTTGCCTTGACTAATACAACCTTTGAGGCTTGGACACTCGACAATCCAGTAGCCATCTTCATCTCGATACATAATTACTTGCCTAATATTTTGGCTCATGCTTACAAGCTATGTATAACCACCTCTTAATTTTAGCCCTAGAGTGATATCTAAAGTGCGATCGCTGCGATCGCATCTAAAGTAAATCATCCTCAGATAGCTGAGCTATTTTCATCAAGGTTTTCAAAGTTCCAACTTTCAAATCTTTATTGCGGTGAACAGGAATTGACAGGATTTGTTCTTGTTCAGGGTTTTCATAAATATGATGACTGCCAGTAATTCTTCGCAAAACCCAACCTTTTTGCTCTACAATCTTGCAAAGTTGCTTGCCAGAAATCGATTTCATACAGCAATTTCGACAACTCTATCTGTTGACTCAATTGCATGACGACTGTTGGCAACATCAAGCCAACCTTCAATAGCATCCTGTAAATTAGCCATCACCTCTTCCATCGTCTCCCCTTCGGTAATACAACCGGGAAGCGCGGGAACTTCTGCCCAATAGCCGCCTTCTTCTGCTGGATGAATAATTGCTTTAATTTTCATAAACCTGTTGAGCTAGTTTGTGAGAATATGCTAACAGCTATACTTATTTACTCTAAATTGTGGCTGATTAAATTAATGTTGCTACCGTTAAATGATATTTGTTTGTGCTTGCGATCGCCCATAGACCCAAACAAGCGATTTAGCATGATAAAATACACAAAATATCTTCAGGTGTCATAGGCGTTAGACCTTGAATATTTAAAAAATGCTTAGTATTATAAGTTGTGAAGTAATCTACTGGATAGGTAATCACTAATCCTGCTAAACGAATATCAAAAATTCTTGCTGATACACAGTTATAATTAACGGCTAATTCTAAGGTTTTTTCTGTAGTTAATTGGTTAGGATATAATATTTCAAATTTGCCGCTTAAATAAATTTCATTTATGAGTTTATTAACCTCTTGGGAAGTTAATGGTTTGTTCCGCATTGCAGCAGGATTGGTTAAAATTCTGTATATTTCTATAATATTTTGTTCTGCAATCACTCCTTGAATTTGATTTTCAAATACTAGATTTAATAAATTTGCAGAGTTATGATGATAAAGTGATGATTCGTCATGAGCATAGATTAAAACGTTCGTATCAAAAAATACTTTAATCTTGTTCATAAATCTTTTCTGGATCTAAATATTCTTCTTTGATATCAAGTTTGAATGTGGGAAAACGATATTTTGGTTTTTTGATAGGAATGATGACAATTTCAACTTCATCACCATTTTTTAAGCTGTTAGGTAAACTGTCTTGGAGAATAATCGTTTGATTTTGGATATATCCTTTCATATTTAAGAGACTGATGAAAGCTGACTTCATTATACTATTTCATGAAATAAAAGCGGTCGTGAGTTGATAATGCCTTCGCTCTGCCAATAGGCGACAAGTTCGGCTCCTGTCTTGGGAGGATTTGCTATAACTTGCCTTACAGAGAGAATCCAAAGAATGTATTCAAAAAGAGGAAGGTTTAACTCAGAAGCTTCGGTAGAAAGTTCGTTTTCTAGCTCTGGGGGCAAATCAAGATTAATATTCACTCTGTCTCTCCTGTTGAGTTTCTGATTTTAGATTGATAGTAACTCGATAATTCATCTCACAGAGGCAGCTTTGCAATCCGATCGCTCCACTCCTGGGCACTGAATATCGCCCAAATCATAACCAGTTCTTCGATAACCACTTCAACTGGTAGCCTTTGAGAAACAATAATAACTCCTGGACTATGATTGCTGGTGATGAACTCGGCAAACCCTAATGGTATTGTTTTACGATCGCAGCTGACGAGAATACGTCTTTGCTGTGCTGCGATCGCCAATACTTCAGAGTCTTTTACACCTTCTAATCCAGCAGCCAAGGCGGTTTGAAAATCAATGTTGGGTTCTCGTCGCAAAACTCCTGTGACGATCGCTTGATTTAAATCAGCATCGGCTTGGTAGCTAACACTCACGATTCTACCTGCTGTCTTGCTGCTTTAGCTGCCATGAGCTTGTTGTACAAAGTAGGATCGCTGATTTGTAGCGGTTGAGGCATATTATCAAATGCTGCTTCCTCAGCTTCTAAATAAGCATCAATATCAGCACGATTAGCTAGATAAAACGCGTAGACGCGAACGCATTGCGTCTCGAAGAGAAGCGGCTTGCCGAAGGCATCGCTCCATACACTTGTTCAAGTCTCAGTAAGAGAAAAGAATGAACAATGCTTTCAGGTGATAATCCTTTTCGGAAAGCATAAACGATCGAGTCCAGAGAAATCCGAGTTCCTGCAACCCAATAAGCATCTTGACGATATTCTACGTAAGACTTAGCTGTTACAACTGGCATAGATTTATTTTGTCTCTACTTATAAATTTAAACTACAGCCGCCTCTGGAATCGCACCTTATTTTCGCAAAAGCATCAGTCATGGTAACGTACCATAGCGATCGCTCAAATAACAAAAGTATTAGAGTTAAACCAAAGACGTTGAGTTTGAACTAACCTAATGCCTATACCTGAAACTAACCCAAAGATTCCAATGTCTTCACCAAGCCTCTACGAAACTGATTTTTACGCTTGGACGCAGGAACAAGCAACTTTACTTCAGAATCAGCAGTGGAGTCAAATCGATGTGCAAAATCTGATTGAGGAGATTCAATCTTTGGGTAAACAGCAACGTCAAGAATTGCGAAACCGTCTGGGTGTGTTGATTGGACATTTACTAAAATGGGAGTACCAGCCAGGACGCCGTAGCCGTAGGTGGTTAGCGACACTTCGTATTCAACGCTTAGATATTGCTGAACTGCTTGAAGAAAATCCTAGCCTCAAGCCCTACCTTGAAGAAGCACTTGGCAAAGCCTACCTTAAAGGTGTCGAATTAGCTGTTGGAGAAACAGATTTGCCCAAGCGTACTTTTCCGGTAGAGTGTCCCTACAGTTTGCCAGAGATTGTGGACTATGAATTCTACCCCGGCGAACCAAGCAAGTTAGTAGATGAATCAATGTAGAGACGTAGCAATGCTACGTCTCTACTTGTCAAACAACAGCCGCCTCTGGAATCGCCCCCTGCATTTTTGCGAAAGCATCAATCAAACTTTGCAATTGTTGATCGGCTTTAAAAACTCCTAAACCGCGCACTGTAACTTTCCCCGGAGAATACACAAAACGCGTTTTCAAATTGTCTGGTAAATTCGCCGCTAACAAATTCCAAGCTGGTTCCTCCATTGGTGTTTCTAAAACAACGTGCTGTTTGTTTTCTGGTTTAATCCTACTAAATCCAAGTTTTTTCGCTAACTGTTTGAGTTCCATAACTCGCAGCAGTTGATTGGCTGGGACTGGCAAAGTACCATAGCGATCGCCCCATTCGGCTGCAATCTGCTTTAATTCTCCTTTCGATTTCGCTGTAGCTACCGCCCGATAAGCACTCATCTTTTGATCCAAATCGGTAATATAATCTGCGGGAATAAATGCCGTCAAGTTAAGGTCAATCTGGGTATCCTCAACTTGGGGAATTTCTTGTCCGCGAATTTCCCGAATTGCTTCTTCGAGCATTTCCATGTATAAATCAAAACCGATGGCATCCATTTGACCGGATTGTTCAGCGCCTAGCAAGTTACCCACTCCGCGAATTTCCATATCGCGCATCGCCAATTGATACCCAGAACCGAGTTGAGTAAATTCCTGAATCGCTCGTAATCGTTGCCGTGCGGCATCAGATAATGTCCGTTGCTTGGGATAAAATAGCCAAGCATGAGCTTGGATACCTGCACGCCCGACGCGACCGCGTAATTGATACAATTGAGCCAAACCGAAGCGGTGAGCGTCTTCAATTAAAATGGTGTTGACTCGCGGAATATCTAAGCCAGATTCGATAATTGTCGTACAAACGAGGATATCTGCTTCACCATTGCTGAAGGTGAGCATGGTTGATTCTAACTCGCTTTCATCCATTTGACCGTGAGCGATCGCAAATCTAGCCCCCGGTATCACTTCTCGTAAATTGGCCGTTGTCTCTTCAATGCCGTCAACTCGTGGAACTACATAGAAAACTTGTCCGCCTCTGTCTAATTCTTGACGAATAGCAGTGCGGATACTTTCAGAATTTATCGGTGACAAATGGGTTTTAATTGGGCGTCTGGTTGGGGGTGGTGTGGTAATTAAACTCATTTCCCGAATTCCCGACAAAGACATATACAAGGTACGGGGAATGGGAGTGGCGGAGAGCGTCAGCACATCAACTTGAGTTTTCAAGCTTTTAATTTTTTCTTTCTGGTTCACCCCAAACCGCTGTTCTTCATCCACCACCAACAATCCTAAATCCTTGAATGATACACCTTTGCCTAAAATTTGGTGTGTGCCAACAACTATATCGAGTTCGCCCGTTGCCAATCGCTTTTGAATATCGCGGCGTTCTTCAGCCGAACGGAAACGGTTGAGCAAACCGACATTCACTGGGTAGGGAGCAAAACGTTCTTTGAGTGTATGGTAATGTTGCTGTGTTAATATGGTCGTTGGCGCAAGGAGTGCCACTTGTTTACCGGCGGTGACTGCTTTAAAAACAGCACGAATCGCCACTTCCGTTTTTCCGAAACCGACATCGCCACAAACTAAGCGATCCATCGGGCGATCGCTTTCCATGTCGCGTTTAACATCTTGTACAGCTTTCAGTTGATCTGTTGTGGGTTGGTAGGGGAAAGAATCTTCCAGTTCCTCTTGCCAAGGCATATCATTTGGGAAACTAAAACCTTGTTGTTGCGATCGCGCCGCATACAATTTCAGCAAGTCCACCGCCAATTTCTTAATCGCTTTGCGGACTTTATTCTTGGTATTTTCCCAAGCTTTACCAGTCATCTTATTGAGTTCTGGTGCTTTATCACCTCCAGCACGGAACCGGGATAAAGCCCCTACTTGATCGGCTGCAACTCTGAGTAACCCGTCTGCATATTGCACCACCAAATAATCACGGGTTTCGTTATTAATCGTCAAACTTTCCAGCTTGACAAATTTGCCAACACCATGATTTCTGTGAACCACATAATCCCCTGGACGCAGCTTATTGGGGTCAACTTGTTTGGAAGTCGCTTTGTGGCGCTTGCGGATAAAACCAGGAGTTGCTAGGGAATGCTGACCAAAAAATTCCCGATCTGTAACGATTACCAATCGGTACGTAGGCAGAATAAAGCCTTCTAGTTCCGCCAGCCCAGAATATTTGAGGGCGATGGGAGTATGGTTGATTTGTAGCTTATCGATCGCTTGGTAATCGCGGGGATTGGGGATAAATTGAGCTGGACAATCGTGTTCTTGTAACAGCGACACAGAACGCGAAGGTTGAGCAGAAATCAGCCAGATAGAAAAATTGCGATCGCGTTCATGACGGATAGTTTCAGCTAGTTTAGCAAACTGGTGCGGCGTAACTGGAACAGATCTGCTGGCAAGATTAATTCCATCATTTTCCTCCGCCAGTTCCGATAAATATAAAGTTTGAAACTTCCCAACATCAGCCAAACACTCATCAAACGACCGATGAATTTTCGGTAGTCCACTGATGACTGATGACTGATGACTGATGACTGACCATTGTTCTTCGGCATTTTCTACCCAGCGATCGCTATGAGCATGACATTGTTCTGGCTCATCAATGGCAATCAAGGTATTTTCTGGTAAATAGTCTATCAGAGATGCTGGTTGCTCGAACGCCAAACCCAAAAAGCGACGACTACCTTCAATCAGTGATGAGTTCCCAGTGCCCAGTACTGAGTCAGAATTTAACTCATAACTCCTAACTCCCAACTCATCACTATTTTTCAGTGGTGCGGTGATGATGGGAGCAAAACTAGTTGGGGTGAGAATTAACTGGTCAACTTTATCCAAGGCGGAACGTTGAGTGGCTGGGTCAAATTCGCGTATTTGTTCGATTTCGTCGCCAAACCATTCCAGCCTGACTGGGAACTCCGATGAAACCGGGTACACATCAACAATATCGCCACGGCGACTCCATTGCCCTTCGGTTTCCACCAGAGGTACTCGTTCGTACCCCAAAAGAGTGACTTTTTCACTAAAAGCATTGAGGTCTATCTCCATTCCCCGCTTTAGCGTCAAACAAAATTCTTGAAACGCTTCTGGCGGCGGCAAATGCGGCTGCAACGCCCCTTGAGTCGCCACAATTGCTATATTTATCCTTTGGTTTGTTTCTGGTGACAAATTACTGGTGACCAATGACTCTTGACTTTTGACCAAATCCGCCAACACCTGCATTTGCCCCCAACTCATCTCAGTTTCAGGGTCAAAAGGTTCGTAGGGAGAAGCTTCCGAGGTGGGGTAAAAATGTACTGTCTGCCATCCCATAGCCTCTAGTTGTGCGTAAACGCGTCCAGCTTCTTCCAGAGTGGCACATACCACGAACAAATTCCTGCCCTGAGTTTGCGCCAATGCCGAAGCCACCAAACCCTTTGGCAGCCGGGGAATGCCATTTAACCGCAATTCTGCTTGGCGATTTAACTTAGAAATAAATTCAGTAGTCAGCGGCGATCGCCCTAAGGCACGCACAATAGAAGAAAATGACATAAGTTCTACTAGCAATGGAAGTCTTGGCGCTTGTTGAAAATCTTCAGGCAGTTTATGTCCACCATTTTAAAAGTGTTAACAGCCCTCTTATTCATTCTCAGGAAGAATAATGTATAACGACATAATAAACTCAATAATCTATAACTATTACTTTGTGTACAGTCAAAGCATTTATCGAAGCACCTTTAATACTAGATACTAAGGATTGAGCTACGTTCGCTCTGATAAGCGGCAACTTTAAACATGTCCTCCATCACTTTTGAAATTTTAATCATCTTGGTGCTAATTATTGCCAATGGCGTCTTTTCGATGTCTGAGATGGCAATTGTCTCAGCCCGGAAAGTTAGACTACAGCAGCTTGCCAATCAAGGGGATGCTAAGGCAAGGGTAGCACTGAAACTAGCTGAGTCTCCAAATCATTTCTTGTCAACCATTCAAGTAGGTATTTCTCTAATCGGTATCCTGACTGGTGCTTTTGGAGGAGCAACAATTGCTAACCGACTCGCAGTCTATGTGCGACTTGTCCCCTTATTAGCACCTTATAGTGAACCGATATCTTTTGGAATCGTGGTTTTGATTATTACCTATTTGTCCCTCATTGTTGGCGAATTGGTACCAAAGCGTCTGGCATTGAATAACCCAGAAAGGATTGCATCGATTGTAGCTATTCCCATGCGTGCCTTGTCGGCGATCGCTTCTCCAATGGTATATTTTTTAAGTGCTTCTACAGACTTGATCCTGCGAGTGTTAGGAGTTACACAGTCAACTGAACCGCAAGTCACTGAAGAAGAAATTAAAATCTTAATCGAGCAAGGTACTGAAGCGGGAACCTTTGAAGAAGCCGAACAGGATATGGTAGAGCGAGTTTTTCGTTTAGGCGATCGACCTGTAAGCTATTTAATGACACCCCGTCCCGATATCGTCTGGCTAGATTTAGATGACACCGCTGAAGAAAATCGCCAAAAAATGGTTGATAGCGCCTACTCCCGGTATCCAGTTTGTCAAGGGGGACTGGATAATGTCCTGGGTGTAATCCCAGTCACGGACTTATTAGCTAGGAGTTTTCGAGGCGAACCGCTAGATTTGACAGTAGGATTGCGGCAACCAGTCTTTGTACCAGAAAGCACCCGTGGCTTGAAAGTTTTAGAATTATTTAAGCAAACTATTACTCACATGGCGCTGGTAGTCGATGAATACGGCGTGATTCAAGGATTAGTCACTCTCAACGACATCATGAGCGAAATCGTGGGCGATGTTCCTTCAATGGATGGGCAAGATCAACCACAAGCTGTGCAACGGGAAGATGGTTCTTGGCTTTTGGATGGAATGTTACCAGTGGAAGAATTTTTGGAACTTTTTGAAATGGAAGAATGGGAATCTGAAGAACGTGGCAGCTATCAAACCTTAGGCGGTTTTGTCATCACTCATTTAGGTCGTATTCCTGCCGCCGCAGATCATTTTGAATGGGAAGGTATGCGAATTGAAGTCATGGATATGGATGGTAACCGCGTTGATAAGGTGCTAGTCGTACCAAGAGGAAATAAATCAGCTCCTGCTACAACATCCGAATCTGATTAGTATGGGGCATTGGGCATTGGTGGCACTGTGTTTAATGTCACATGGTGCGTTAGGCTGAAGCTTTTCTAACCGTCGAACTCACGTTGACCGAACCGTATTGCCATCGTAGGGTAGCACAGCTGTGCTACCCAAAAAATGTACAAATAATTTGGGATAATTTATTTTTTGCAAGTCCCTTATACCATTTCTTTGTGAGGCTGCGCCAAACTCTTTTAATATCATGTCCGGGTAATCGCTTACGATAAAAGAAGTGAGTGCAAAGATGACCAATGCCGAAACGAATTAGTGTAGCCGCACATCTAAGTCTAGAAGAATTAGAAAAACATTACCGTCAAGCTAAAGATGGTATAGAAAGCCGTCA
>NZ_JACJRQ010000049.1 GCF_014697355.1 Nostoc calcicola FACHB-3891
ACCGAATACGGCAGTAAGTGATGGTTCAGCCATAAATCCTTGATTTTTTAATCAGGTGAATAAATCCGTTGTATTCGGCTTTAAAAAATAAGTAAATCTTCCTCTTTTATGTAAAAGCAGCATATCTGCTGAGGACGTAAAACCCTTGGAGTGAATAGGATTAAGCCAAGTTTAGCTAATAACTAAAAAGAGAAATATTCCGGTTTAACCACTCTCAATGGTTAAACCGGAACAGCTAAGAAGAGAACAGATGAAAAATGATAGAGAAGGTCAAGCGGCTGTTTTGACTTATGCAGATTGCTCAAAAATTCGCACACAGATTAGGAGCCGCAAATACAAGTTGCTTTTTGATTTAGCTTGGTACACAGGTGAGCGCTGGGGTGCTTTGGTACAGCTGCGAGTAACCGATGTTTACACTGAGGATGGTAACCCACGTGAGTATATCAATTTTCGAGCCAGAACGCGCAAGGCTAAACCGAACAGCAAGCGCAAGCCACAAGATCCAGCCAAGCGTAAAAATCGACAAGTGCCAGTACATCCAGTCCTTAAGGAGATATTGCTTGCATATAAGCCAGAATCAGATTCTCTGTGGCTGTTTCCGGCTCGTCTTGGAGACAAGCCCATTACCTTGAGGTGGGCAGATGCAATTTTACGCGCTGCGGTTGAGAAAGCTGGATTGTCAGCCAAGGGAATTAGCACCCATAGCACCCGCCGGAGTTTCATTACTAATCTGGCCAACAAAGGTATCAACTTGGCAATGATTAAAAAAATTACTGGTCACACTGACTTGAAAGTGCTATCGGCATACATCGAGGTCAGTGAAGACGATATCAAAAACGCGATCGCTACTTTATAAATTTATGAACAATCCATTATTCGTGAGAATTGAATGTTTTTATTGCCAACTCCAAGCCGGCTGCTATGACCACCCATTCGATTTGGCCGTGGCACTGGAGGCATTGAGCAATCAGGCATGGGATGAAGTTGAGGAACTTTACCCAGACCTACTACCCAAAACCCCAAACGAAGAATAACCTAATGACAGTAATCATTTGGTAAAGCGATCGCTATAAAACCAACTTGGGCGATCGCTATTTCTCAAAAATGTTCACTGCATGAGCATAATCGCTACAATGACGCAAAATCGTTCTCAAAAATTATGTGGTTCGGTTTTTTTGTTGAGAGCAGCATAGGAGTCAGGACACGCTCCTGTTATTTCCCTCAGCTGGACAAATTCTTGAACAATAGTGAACAGATAACCATTAGCCCGATCGCTTGACCGAAGTCAATCGCCCGAACTGACGGAAATATGCTTGGTATGACTGCATTCCAGAAAAGCATCAGGGGTATGCCTGAAGCTAAAGCTGCAACTAATGTAAATCCTATGAACGTTATGCCAGCAAGTAAAAATTTTTCCATAAAGGTAGTGAAAAGTTGTGACTATTATTCCCTATTCCCTATTCCCTACTCCCCCACTCCCCACTCCCCACTCCCCGCTGCACAAATTTTGGCAACCTGTAAAACAACTATGTAATAAGACTTTCAGTCATTTCCTGATTCATTTTGGCAACCTGTGAAACTCACAAAATGGCGCTCGCCAATTCTCTATTTTTACAGGCGAACATTTTGCCACTGAAAATGCTTGAGAAGTTTAGCTAGTAAGGGTTTTACAGGCGCACAAAATTCCTTATTGCTGAATGAGGAATTGGGAGTTATTCCCCTTGTCCCTTGTCCCCAATGCTGCACCAGGAGCGAATCATTTTTTCAATCTCCGCGGGGGACTGCCCATCGCCGATCGCAATTTCCACCTCTGACTTTTTATGCCTAGCCGATTGACTATCCACACTCCCCAGGTAACGACGGTGTATTTTGCGGCCAACCATCCAACAATAACGGTAATACCAATATCTATTACCAGAGCGCTCTACCCAGTATTTCTCTACCCAGTGCGTATCGTGTTGGGGGGCAGATTTTTCGGTAGTATAGGTTACTTCCCTACTGTGGGGAGTACAAATATTAAGAGTGCTGCTAGTTACTTGCCCCCCAACACTTTCACACGGAAGTTGTGACTCTGGATTTTGCCCCCCAACACTTTCACAGGGAGTGTAATATTCCTTTGGCACATAAACGGCTTGGCCATTTCTGGTGACATAAATTGCCCCCTTCCAATCAGGATGTACTAGAAAAACTTGTGCTTTTAAATCTTCAGTAGATTTGTACTGGTAATTTTTGCGCCATTCTTTACCTGCTAGTTTTAAGCACCTATCCATCCAAACTTGGTCGAGACGCACCCAGTCACCAATAAAAAGTTGATATTCTGTGGCACTGTGTTGGGGGGCAGTTTCGACTTCATCCCAGGCCGGATCGTAAAGGGGAGTGGGGACTGGGGACTTAGTAAAAGCTTCTAAGTCAAAAAGGGTAGTTTGTTTCATAATAATTTTCAGTCTTGTATTCGTGGCCACCTCATGGTGGTCTTTTTTTGATTAGTTATTCCCTAGTAATCCCTGGGAAGGGAGTTAGGGAACCAGGATTTTAAAACTTGGATGAAATTAGATAAACCAAACATCTCATCCTGCCAGTAACACTCACGCAAACATTTAATTAACCATCCTTGAGGATTTTTAATTTCTTTGTGTCCTCCACGTTTAACAAAGTGATTTAAAGCTTCTTTGATGTAGTCAATATCAAACTCAAATAAATGCCTAGTTGATGCTTTATTTGGGTCAAAGTATATTTCATACTCAGCACAAGCAGTCAGTATGTCGTGTTGTCTTTCTAACTCTATAAATTCGGCTGTAGTTGGAGTAAGAGTATTGCTGCTGCTGTAAACCTCGTCATCGGCAGATTTATCGTTTGAGGGGTCTAAAGTGTAACTGGAGTTATGGTTTTGTAACTTTTTTTCTCGCGGCTTTTTGGGTGGATTTAACCACGATAATGGTCTTACAAGTAACTTGGTTATCTTCCAAGAATATTGTTTAATTACTTGTAAAACACGGCATGATACCAGTATTTCAAATATCTTTTTGAGGTAGTTATGAGCGTAGGGTTTACCTCTAGTCTTGGCTACCCAAGCATTAAATTCTGATAAATCTGGCTCAATTTCTGCTGCTATTCCCCCTTGCCTCATTAGCCATTGCCAGAGAGTTTTTGCCGCTGGGGGAATATGGTGCTGGTAACAGAATGCTTCGTGTGATTCCGTCCACGGAAGATTGTTTTTATAGCTGTTTTCTGGCATAATTCTATTAGTTTGATGATGTCTTTAGCCACCTGGAAGTAGGATTTTTGGTGGCTTTTGACTTTTTATGTTTTTTGGCGATCGCTAAAAAAAATCACATCGAGGACAACCCGATCGCCCCTAATCCCCCTCATCCCCCTCATCCCCTCACCACCGCGGCGGTACATGATTTTGTACGAAATCAACCGGCGATCGCCACGTTGAAGATTAACTGCGATCGCTAAACAGCAAAAACCGCCCTCACCTCTACTGGCAGGACGGTTTTAAGCTTGAATGCATTCTTCGCTGGGTGGCTGAGACTTACCCTCGCTGGAAACTAAGTTGTAAATTTCCTCCTCAAGTTCTTGAACTTCTTTTCGGAAGCTTTCCTCTTCATCTTTAATCTGATCAAACTGAGACTTCAGGAGATCTTGGTGCGATTTAAGATGTGAAATATGTTTATTTTCAAGGCTTTTGAGGCGCTCTAGGATTTTCCCAGCAGTACTGTCTCTGTGTTTACTTGTTCTCCTAGACTTATCTTGCGTTGAGCAATCAACCTGATCAGGTCTGACCTGTTCAATCCCATTGACTCGGCTTGAATCCTGAAATCTTCCCAGTCTTTCTGACTGATCAAAAATGTCGCTCGAATTGAGTCTTCTGCTAGTTTCTTGGGTCTGGCCATTTTTACATATCACAACAATACCCTCATTTTATTGTATGAATAAAACCTTTTCGTATGAATAAAACGCTTGACTAGTTTCATTCATATAATATAGTATCATTAGTTATATACGAATAAAACTCGTTAGCTCCCCCCTCACCTTTGCCTTTGTGCCTGTGAGGGCAAATTCAGGAGCAACACACCCGCGCCATTGCCACTGTGCCCGGCGCGGCACCACCCTCACTTCACCGAGAACAGAGTGCGGACACGCGTTGTCTGCGCGGTGATGTTTGATGTCTGCATCGTAGGTGGCAGGAAAATGAACTGCGTAAGGGTTTTACAACCTTTAACCTCTCTCAAACACACTTATAAGGAGGAAACCAAAAATTAAAAAGCTACGCCAACAGCTACAAACCCTGATAGCTGACGGGGTAGTAGCCATAACAGATAGCGAAGGTGGTCAAGAATATTGCATTCGTATTCTTGACTATAAAGAACACGAAACACTTTGGATAACCGAAAACAAGAACGGACAAACGGTTCTCTGTTTGGCGATTACCTTAAACTCGATAGTTAACCATTTCGCCCGCCAGTGGCTGATTACTGGCGGCTTCCTAACACATGACAAAAACTGTAGGTTACTACACGAATTACAAACCTGGTGATGGTTCATTTTTGGACAAATTGCAACAGCAATACGGCTCAAAATTCGAGCAAATGACCAGACGCGAAAAGTTCTTGCTGATTGAATGCATCGCCGGCGACTTAGGGGAATCACTCGAAGAATTGCCGCGTGATGAGATTTATCACTTGCAAGTAGAAGTCAACACCAAATTGTCATCTGATGACAAAACTGGGTTGATTGAAGCGCTAATTAATCAGATCCGTTGGGGTCAAAATCAATTCGTTACCGAGGGAGAATTGCCTATGCAGCAATAACCGAGCAATTCATTTGACGTTCTTTTTATAGGGAATCACACCAGCGTTAGCTGGAATGCTTGCGCTGGTGTTTTTTTTGAAAATTTGGAATTTTAATTATGACTTACCGCAATGAAATTAGACCGTGGGCGATTTACCGATGTGTGCCCGATTGTGAAAATGAGTGCGTTTATCGATTTCGTACTCGCTCTGATGCCGATGCTTACGCAAGCATTTTGCGGCAAGGTGGCGGAGTTTTTCTAGTAATGTTTGACCAACCACAGCCACAGTCAGTTCAAGGGTAGTTCAAAAGCTCACGGGTGAACGCAACCGCGTGAGCTTTTGATTCAAACACTTCAAACGTAGACTTGTCAAAAATATCACACCTTTTTGGTCATGCGTGATTTTTCACATCTTCCGGCGCCAATTCTCTTAGAGCCGTTACCAGGTCATTTTCAAATGATAACAATTGGTGATAGTAGCAACTACTTTTGCCCTGACTGTGGTAAACACTTGTGCTGGATAAACGCGTGCGACGAATGGACTTGTTTAAACTGCGATAATGCGACAACAAAAATGGAAATCAAAACCATTTCTTACCAACGGGTAGTCAACCTGGGAAGTTACGAAAGCAAGCGGTTAGAACTGTTTGCTGAAGTTCAAGAGGGAGAAGATCCAGAAATTGCCATTTCTGCTCTCATGGAAACGGTAGAGCGAAAAGTCAGCGAGCATACAGAGCTAGTAAATGAATCCAAAGACCTCCAAAGGGGAATTAGAAACCTTAAACAGGAACTAGCAGAACTCGAAAAGAAAAAGGCCTCATTGACCGACGGCGTTGTGGAGGCTGACCCGGATAACATCCCTTTTGACCAACGGACTCAAGCTCAAATTAATGATTTTGTGGACAAGTATTTTTAGGATTTAGCGATCGCACTTGCTGGTGATGTAGGAAATGCGATCGCCCTTGATCCGCCTTAGCGTACCAAGAAATTATGCAAATTATATCAGTTCCCACCGTGTTTACTTGCAAAACACCAACTGCCGGATGGGTCAACTTAGCCCTAATTCGGCAAGTTATGGATGATGAAGACGAGAAGGTAGTTGTTGTGACTTGGCTTAACGGCGATACCACAGTTTTTTATGAAGAAAACGCCGATGCTATTCTCTCCTCACTCAAGGAGGCACAGCAACGCTGCAACGACCACCGTTTTAAAAACCGCAGATTATGACCAAACACGACACTTGGGTGAAACTCAAACCCGATAGCCCTTACCAGCCAATTTTGTATTTATTTCCAGACGGTATGATTCCCATGCGCGATCCGTTTCCAATGGAACTATCAGCAGATAGAAAAGCAAGCATCTGGATAGTTGACCTCGAAAGGCTTAAAAGCTCTCAAGCCACTGCCATTACTCAACTAATTGCCAGCAATTTGGGCGTCGAGCCGATTGAAGTTGCAACAGAGGCAATGAAAAAGGGCGGATTTTCCATGAATTATCAATGGATTGAGTCAATGCAGTGCGGTGATGAAGGTTTTCAAAGACAAAGAGAACTTGCTGAGTTCTTTGAAACTGCACCCCAACCACCAAGCGCCGATTCTTGGGCAGAATTTATCAACTCTCAATTTCAGCGCTGGATTGAGGGCAACGAGCAGCCACCGCCAATTAACTCCATTGAAGATGTCCACCCCTGCCTCAGAACTGCCGAACTTGAACAAGCTCTCAAAATGCGAAAAATTCACAGTGCGATTAATGCTGGTAATTACTCAGTTTTTGATGTCTTAAGCGGACGGGCTTTCGTTGATGCTCTCAACACAATTGACCCCGAAACCCAATATTCATTAGTTGGTGATGATGACGAATTTGACGAGGATGAAATTTATGAATCATGAAAGTTCCGAAACAATTAACGAGATTCCCCAACCAGAACCACAGTCGGATTATTACATTACTTGGCACAAACTTTATCAAGCAAAATACTATCTAGATAAACTGGTCAATTATGTTGCCGATGCTGAGGATTCAAATACAGAAACAGATGAAGAAATTGAAGCAGATCTAGTCAAAATTATCAGTTTGCTTCAAAACCTACTGCCGAAAGTTGAGAGCCAATAACCGCCTGAGGAATTGCAATTGATTAATTGCGATCGCATCTTCAAGGTGTGGGCTACCTGACACAGTAGCCGAAACTAGGGCAAATGCCCTAGTCGCGGGTTGTGTCCAAAGCAATCCGCCCCATTGCTTCTAGGAAGTGGGGCGTTAAAGGTTAACAGCACAACCATTTGTGGGGTGTTGATTATTTCAAGCGCACCTTTCCTACAACTACCGGGTTAGACCCAGCGTTAAGAGTGAATCGCGCCCTTCTTTTGATGGGGCGTTAGGGGATTCAAGCGTACAAACTGGGTTGATTAAATTGATTCGTGTTGCTACCACGAATGTTATAAAAACCCCAATCAGTAAGCAGAACCATGACAATTGAATCGATTAGATCCTTGGGGGTTGATGTTAGTAAGTCAAGCGTAACTTGTCATATTTTAACACAATACCCCGTAGGTGGCTTAAAGACCTATTGGCAAAAAAATAGAACCAAGGCTAATAGTTTATTCCCTAGTTTCTACTCTAGTCCCAAAGCCAAAACTAACCAAAAATCAGCTTTTGATTTTGCTGATTATGTAACTGAAAATAAACCCTCAATTGCAATCCTTGAACCAACAGGAAATCATTATTCAAGGCTTTGGGCACGGATTTTAGAAAGCTTAGGAATAAATATACTTTGGGTTGGTCACATTGAATTACGGCGCTATCGCGGTGGGAAAAATCTCCCAAATAAATCTGATGCTGCTGATGCTTTAGCTATGGCTGCCTACGCTGTGGATCAAGAGAATTATTTAGAAACCGGGGAACTAAACCCACGTCAGTTTCTAATGCACCGTCCACAACCAATTGACAATCTGCGGGAACTAGTGCAACAACTCGAACATCTTAACCGTGTTCAGTCACCGATTATTAATTACACTCGCCAGGCGCTAGCTTGGCAATTCCCAGAAAAAGCACACAGTAAAACTGAAAGCACAAAAGTAGGAAACGTCCCACCGCTATGGGGTTGGTTGGCTCAAAGGGAGACAGAAGTACACCCAGCAAGTTACAAATCCATAACCAGAAAATACCAACAATCAATTGCAGTACAACTTGGGCTAGAGATAGATCCAATTGTCAGACTTCATGCTGACTGGCTTTGCGACATTGACATTGAGGAGCAGCGCCTAGAGGTTGAACTTAAGGTGCTGGTCAACGATCCGCAATTCAAAATCTATAACGAGATTTTCGACGGATTTAATTTTGGACTGAGAATTCGAGCTAGGCTGCTCAGTCGGATCTACCCGTTTGAAGCGTTTCTGAGCAACGGCAAGCAGTTGATTGAGCGGGAAGTTCGGGAAGTCAAAAGAAAAGAAGTCAGTCGTGATAGCGGTAAATCTGTGGTGAAGTTTCTCCCCGGCGATGTGAAAAGGGTTAAACGCAATCGTTCAAGGGACGCTTTCAAACTCAGGCTGGGTATGGGAACTGTTCTTGAACAGTCTGGAGATAAGCTAGTGGAGAAAGGTAGTGGTTCGGCGCTATGCAGAATGAACTTTTGGCAATACGTGATTACCAAAATCGAAATCGACGGTCGATTGCCTGACAACCCCATTGGTAATGAAATTGCACTTTACAAAGAAACCCTCAAAAGTAAGGTTGACGCTTCGGGCAAACAGTTACTCAATGGCAAGCACTTGCAAAACAAGTTGATGTCTAAAGTTGCAAATCTTCTGTTTCGGGAGTTGTCGAGAGCGATCGCCAAATAAACCGCAAGTCTCCAATCACTAATAACAATCCCCCAATCAAGGGGGGTTGTAAATTTGATTTAATACTTTAGAGTGAATAATCAAGCTTTTCCAGTGCTACATCACCCCCCTCGCAGATAGAATTTATATATGAACCCTACACAAGAAAAACTAAAAGTTCAGTTTGAGCAAGCTTTAGTCGCGGCTTTTGGCGCTGACTTCGCTGCAATAGATCCTATTTTGGTTGCTGCTAGTAATCCTAAATTTGGTGATTATCAAGCAAATGTGGCTTTATCCTTGAGTAAAAAGTTAGGAAAGAAACCAAGAGTCATCGCATCTGCCATAGTTGAGAAATTAGATGTATCCCAAATCTGCGAAACGCCAGAAATCGCGGGGCCAGGATTTATCAATCTGAAACTCAAAACAACATACCTAGAAGCACAACTCAACGCTATTCAAGCAGATTCCAGGCTAGGAATCCCAACGGCGAAAACACCACAGCGAGAAATTGTGGATTTTTCTAGTCCGAATATTGCTAAAGAAATGCACGTCGGGCATTTGCGTTCTACAATTATCGGTGATGCGATCGCCCGTATTCTCGAATTTCAAGGACATGATGTGCTGCGGTTAAATCATGTAGGTGATTGGGGTACGCAATTTGGCATGTTAATCGCCTACTTGCGGGAAGTTTACCCCCAAGCCCTGACAACTGCTAATGCTTTAGATATTGGCGATTTAGTCAGTTTTTACCGCCAAGCCAAGCAGCGGTTTGATGCAGATGAAGCTTTTCAAGAAACAGCACGCCAAGAAGTTGTCAGATTACAAGCAGGTGCCCAAGATACACTCCATGCTTGGAAATTACTGTGCGAACAATCACGCCGGGAGTTTCAAGTAATTTATGATTTGTTGGATATCAAGTTAATTGAACGAGGTGAATCTTTCTATAATGCTTTACTACCAGGAGTCGTGGAAGATTTAGAAAAAGCTGGATTACTGGTAGAAAATCAAGGGGCGAAATGCGTTTTTCTCGAAGGGTTTACAAATAGAGAAGGTGAACCCTTACCTTTAATTGTGCAAAAATCCGATGGCGGTTATAACTACGCCACTACAGATTTAGCATCCCTCCGTTACCGGATTCAGCAGGATGAAGCAAAGCGGATAATTTATGTAACGGATGCTGGACAAGCAAACCACTTTGCCCAATTTTTGCAGGTAGCACGCAAAGCTGGATGGATTCCCGATGATGTGGAATTAGTGCATGTGCCTTTTGGCTTGGTGTTAGGAGAAGACGGTAAGAAATTCAAGACTCGTTCTGGCGATACTGTACGATTGCGGGATTTGTTAGATGAAGCGATCGCTCGTTCCTATGCGGATCTAAAAGCTAGATTACAAGAAGAGGAACGCGAAGAAACTGAAGAATTTATTAATGAAGTTGCCAACGTAGTTGGAATTAGTGCGGTTAAGTATGCAGATTTAAGCCAAAACCGCACTAGTAACTACGTTTTCAGCTATGAAAAAATGCTAGATCTTAAAGGCAATACTGCGCCCTATATGCTATACGCTTATGCGCGGATTCAGGGAATTAGTCGCAAGGGTGAAATTAACTTTGAAAATTTAGGAAGTAATGCCCTAGTTTTAGAGCATGAAACTGAATTAACACTGGCAAAATATTTACTTCAGCTCGATGAAGTTATTAGTACTGTAGAGCAAGATTTATTACCACATCGGTTATGTGAATATTTGTATGAATTGAGTAAAAAGTTTAATCAGTTTTATGACCGCAATCAAGGAGTTCGGGTGCTGGATGCGGAGGAACCACAGCGAACATCCCGCTTGATTCTGTGTGATTTGACTGCTAGAACTCTGAAGTTGGGATTATCTTTGTTGGGTATTCAGGTATTAGAAAGGATGTAATATAGCGGTTCCCATTGAGATGCAGTACAACATCCCCAAGGTGTAGGGGCACGGCACTGCCGTGCCCTTACAGGTGTACCTCACGCTTGTGGGGAAACGCTATATATTTTTGTAAACTGAATTCAAAAATGCATCAGGTGCAACAGGTTTTATGGGTAGGAATTGGTTGTAAGCGGGGAACCTCATGGCAATTAATTAATGAGGGGATTGAGAAAGTATTTGAAGAAAATCAACTTTGTGAAAGTGCGATCGCGGGTATTGCTACCATCGATACTAAAGCATCGGAAGTTGGCTTATTAGAATTTTGTAAGCGACGCAATTTGCCTTTGAAAACTTTTTGTGCCGAAGTTCTTAGCACTATCTGGGTTCCCAACCCTAGCACAATTGCTAACCAACAAGTAGGCACAGCCAGTGTAGCAGAGGCAGCAGCTATTCTTGCAGCCAGTCAACTCAAGTTGTCGTTCACTGATTCTCTGTCGTTCGACACAGAACAATTGGGGGTAAAATTCTTAGTTCCCAAACAAATTTTCCAATCAAAAGGGCAACCAGGAGCTGTAACGCTAGCTGTTGCCCAAGCTGCAAATTTTACAAATTTTTCTACTCAACAACTCTCAAAAGATAGTTAATGATGGTGGAAACAATTGCTAGTACAATTGAACCAAAGAAAGCAGGTAAAAACCCCTGAATCACAAAACCAGAACCAGGAGTTAGGACACTTGCCAACCACAGGGCTAAGGCATTAATCACTAATGTAAATAAACCAAAGGTGAGCAAGGTAATTGGAAAGGTTAAAATCCGCAAAATTGGTCTAATAAATGCATTGACTAGACCAATAACAACAGCAGCAATCAAGGCAGCCACAAAATTCTTGATAAAGAATCCCGGAACGATATTAGCAGTAATAAATAACGCCACCGCAGTACCAAGCCAAGTGAATAAAAAGTGTTGCATAAGCTTTTTTGGAAGAATTAACCCTAAGTTTAATTAATTTCACTTTTGTCCATTGCGATCTGTAGCATAATTAAGTACCGTTGTACTTGACTCCTAGAGTAGTCTCCTTTTTTGGCAGCGCAAAAGCAATCTAGATAACATTAGTGATAATCGCTTTTGACAATGCATCTGCTGGCATATAGAAATACTTTTAACGTGTCGCGGAAGTCCCCACCTTCTCTACGAGACGCTAACGCGAACAATGTACTCATAAGGTGGGGATTGTGAGCCTTGGTTGAGGATTGCATCTGGGATTGATTTTTTACGCAGTAAAAACAAATTCTGGATGTATGACGAATCCCCAGTATTTTCTGGTAGAATACTCAATGTCTTGACCATCAATGCCATAAGCGAAAACCAAGCTAATAGGTATATGTTGCAAGAAAAAAATTTGGGTCTTGGGAACCAGGACTCCTGCCCAGTGAGGGAATGTAAGACCAAAAAAACTACGAAGTTTTTGAGGCTATTCCCGATGAATTGGGAAGCTCAGACTTCAGCCGTAGGCAAGTCTGAGTAGTTCACTCCCAGTATCTTTATCGTATTGTAGGATGTACCTAAGTCAACTAACCAGTCCCCATACGATCGCATACACCACTAACTCGCATTTTCATTCAAACACAAGGAGGACAAGGAAGAATTTAGTCCCTCATCCCCCTCATTCCAAGAGTTGAATAACTTACAGCAGATTTCAAGGAAAGTGAAGTACGCAAGCTTAACTTCAAAGTCAGGTATAAATGCTTTATTACTTCTGAATTCTGAATTCTGCTGTATCATTTGAAGTTGCCTAACGCCGCAAAAGAATTTCCCAGGTAGCCCCACCAGCTACACCGTCAGGTTCTAAACCATAGCGCTTTTGTACGGCTTTGACAGCAGCCTCGGTTGTCGCACCAAAGTCTCCATCTACGTCGCCTTTTAAGTAACCAAGCTTTTTCAGTTGTTGTTGCAATTTGACAACTTCCGAACCACGCAACCCTATACGCAAAATTGGTAATCCTTCTGAGGTGTATTGAATACCAGGGGTTCGCTTAGTACTTGTATTTGACTGAGTTCGGGTAGTTTGTCCAGTGCGTGTGGTTGACTGAGTTCGAGTAGTTGATGTAGTACGATTTGGCGTTTTTTGAGCTTGTCTAGGGTTAGCAGGCCTTGGTTCAGGGCTAGTACCAACTTGTGTTACAGGTTTCTTTGGTGGGTTGGGCTTGGTGGGAGCTTGTGTTACAGGTTTCTTTGGTGGGCTGGGCTTGGTGGGAGCTTGCGTTACAGCTTGTCTTGGTGGGTTGGGACTGGGATTTGCAACGTTGGTGAGGTTGTTACTCTGGGTTGGAACGGGAAAATTTGTTGCTGAGTTAAATCTTTGCCCAGATGAAGGAACTGTTGATGCTACTGTCGCTTCTTTAGGAAAAAGTCGTTGCCAGGTGGTGGCATCAACTATACCATCTGGATTTAAGCCAGCTGCTTGTTTAAATCGGGAAACAGCATTGGCAGTATTTTCACTATATGTACCATCTACTACACCGGAGTAAAAACCCAAAAGTTTCAAAGCTGCCTGAAGTTCAGATACGCGTTCGCCTTGGCTACCAACTTTCAGGATAGGACGGCTGATACTATCTCCGGGATTTACTTGGGCTATTTTTTGTGGGGCTGCAATTGATACTAGGGTAGAGGAGACAATGACTAGAGGTGTAGTGGAAAACAGGAGTATTTTAAGTGCTGATAAAGACTTAGATCTGTTTGCCCACCAATTCTTTTGCGGTTTTTCCATCCGACAGCGATTTACAGTTGGATGTAGTAATTTTAAGTAACTCAAAATACTTGCTGTCAGGCTGTGTTGCATGGAATTTACTCCCAGAATATTCTGATGCTAATGGTACAGCCGCTTGGTCTAAAAAACAGCTCCTACAGAAAGCGATGTCTCCGATGGGCTATGCCTATGCATATAATCGACTAATCTACTTATGCGATCGCCCCATTAATTGCTGTTTCTTGACCCACTAAAGACACATAAGGTTCTTTTAAATACTTAGAAGCGGCGGCGATCGCATCTTGGGCATCCACAGCCGCAATTAGTTCTTGGAACTTAATGTCAAAATCAATTCCTAAGCCCAAAATCTCATACCAGCCGTATATTTGAGCAATTTGCCCGTTCGTTTGTTTACCCAAAGCATACTGCCCCAGAATCTTGTTCTTAGCGGCTTGTAGGGCGCTTGGGGATACTTCGGTGGCAGACAATAAATCTACTTCTGTACGCAGTCCTTCTAAGGCTATGGTGGTATTTTCTGGTGCTGTACCCATGTAAACTACAAACGATGCTGGGTATAGCCTGGTGGAGTAAAAAGCAGATACTTCGTAAGCTAAACCTCGTTTTTCCCGCAATTCGACAAACAAGCGGCTAGAAAGCCCATTTCCCAAGTAGGTACACAGCAACTTTAGTGAGGCGTAGTCAGGAGAACTCACTGATGTTCCTAAATAACCCAGCATCACGATTGATTGTTGCGTCTGTTGTGGCTTCAACATTACCTGGGGTTCCACCCTAATTTCAGGTAAATTTAGGATTGGCAGTGCTGATGCTGGAACTTGCCAATCACCAAAAACTTTTGTCACCAATGCTACTGCATCTGCGGGTGTGATTCGACCAGCGATACTAATTACCAAATTATCTGGGCGGAAATAAGTTTGATGATACTGCACTAAGTCTGCACGAGTTAAGCGGCTCATGGTTGTTTCATCTCCTAATACCGACATGGCATAGGGATGATTTTGGTACATTACCTGCCGCATTTGTTCAAAGGCCACAGTGAAGGGTTGCTCTTTTTGCGAACGAATATCTTGTAGCGCTAGACGCCGTTCTAGTTCTACTTGAATTTCGGGAAAAGTAGGCGATCGCAAAATCTGCCCAGCCAATGTTAAAATTTCGGCAAAATCGGATGTTACCGTCTTGAAAGATAGCAAAAAATAATCAGTGGCAGCATCTGTACTCAAACTCGCCCCGACAGACTCGACTTTTTCAGCAATTTCCAAGCTAGAAAGTCCATCGCATCCCTTTGTCATCACTGCTGATAGCAAATGTGCCAACCCTGCTTGTTCTTGGTTTTCGTTACAACTACCAGCACGCACAAAGATTCGGGCTGCAATAATGTCGGCAGCAGGGTTTTCTGCCACTAGCACGACAATGCCATTGTTCAATACGGTGCGATGGATAGGCGATTTTTGCAGCAAGGTTGTCATTTGTCATTTGTCCTTAGTCATTTGTCATTTGTCATTGGTCATTTGTCATTACTTTTTCACCGCGTCCCCGGGTAAGAGCGTCCCCGCGTCCCTCATATCTAACATGGTCTAAGCACAGTAACCGCATAATTTTGCGGTGAAAGATACTGTTTAGCTAATTTTTGCAGTTCTTGGACATCAAAAGACTGAATTTCCTGGGGATATGTCACAGCTAATTCGGCTTGGGCAATTGTATTGTAGTACCCGTAAAGTCCTGTGAGTTGATTTGGCGTTTCCGTAGAAAAGGCATACTCGTTACATAGTAGTCTGCGCGATCGCGCTATTTCCTGTTGACTAATTCCTTGAGTCTGTAACTCATCTAAACGATCGCAAATTAAAGACTCAACTTCTTCTAGATTTTCTGGTTCTAACCAGGCAGTAATTGTAAATAAACTCGATTCCCGTTGCAGAGAAAAATTACTACAAATTCCCTGTACCAATTGCAAATCTTCCCGCAAATCCCTTACTAAACGCGAAGTCCGCCCTTCTGCTAATAACACCGACAATAAATCTAAACCACAGGCAGTGTGGATTTGTTCTACTCCGGGTACCAGCCACGCCATTAATAATCGCGCTTGCTCTATGCGTGGTAAACATAGTTCTTGACGACGAATTTCTGTTATTATTGGCTCTGCTACTTTTTCAAATTGGGGACAATGAGAAGGTTCGGCAAAATCAGCAAATGAACGATTTACTAATTCCCAGGCTGGCTCCTGAGCTATACCCCCTGCAATTACCACTGTCATATTTTCCGGTTGGTAGTGGGCGCGGTGAAAACAGCGCATCGCTTCTGGTGACTGCTGCATAAGTTCCTGCTCACTACCCAGCACCGAACGTCCGTAAGGATGACGCCCATAGATGTTCTCAATTAAAGCTTGGAATCCCATCCAGTCGGAATCGTCATTGCACGAACGGATTTCCTCTAGTACTACATCCCGTTCGCGGCTAAATTCATCTTCTGGAATTGCCGCATTCAGCAGTAGTTCTCCCAAATGGGGTAGAGTATCTTGCAAATAAGGCGCAGCTGTGGTAAGTGAATAATGAGCATAATCATAACTTGTTGCGGCATTACTGACGCCACCCCGGTTTTCAACGTTGTGGTCGAACATTCCAGGGGGTAGCGTTGCCGTACCTTTAAAAATCATGTGTTCTAAAAAGTGCGCCATCCCAAACCACGGTTCTGGCTCTAGGGTTGCTCCAGCACGCACCCAAACATCAGCCACAACTACAGGGGTAGTCGGAATTTCTTGATGAATAAACGTTAAACCACTGTCTAGTCGGAAGACCGAGGCTGGAAACACGATATCAGTTTGTTGTTGTGACAATTTTTTGTAGCTTTAACCACAATTTCATTCAATTGTGCGATCTTAACTCCGAACGTTACCTAAATTAGAATCATGTTATACAGATTTTGTTTTTATTCGCAAAAGAAGTTGACTTGTTCTAATATAAAGTCTGATTTTATACTATTTTCAATGGTATAATCCGTAGGTGGAAAACATTGTCCTGTAATAATATTGCTCAATTTCGTTTTGGTAATGTTTCATTTTCTCTGTATTTCCCTGCTCATAATAGAAAAATTCAGAAACTAATTTATAACCAGGAAAAGTTAGTTCTATATCACAACTCACAGCACTCTCAATATAACGAATTCCTCTAGCATCTTGTTCGTCTAGTAAGATCTTGCCTAGCAGGTAGTTAGCTGGAGCATAGTAGGACTTCTCAGTAAGTAAATTTTCTAGCAAAGGAATAGCAGCGTCACTTCCTTTCGTTTCTGCCGTCCACTTACAGAGATTCCATTTCTCATCAAAAGTTAGCTTTTGGCTTTTGGCTTTTTCCTCCAAGTCAAATAGCTTCGGAGTTATATTTTGAAGGTAGCTAGTGCGGCCTTCCCAAAATCCTATGTTGGCTCTTTGCCACTGTTCATTTGTCTGCATTGTGATTTTTTCTAGAAAATCTCCGCTGAACACTTCCTCAGCAGCAGACTTAGTAATTGTCAGCTTGTCTGAAAGCTCTAAAGCATTAGCAAGATAGCCCAAAGCATGTAGGCGCTCAGATAAGCAAGGATGGGTATCAATGGTGTCAGTCTTTTCTGCTAATGCTGCTTTTAACCATCTTTCCTTTCTATCAAAGAGAATTTGAGTTTTTAAGGCTTGAAACATTAGAGGTATGGCATTAGGAGGTTTTGGATTACGATCTGCTTGTTGATATATTTCACGCCAAAAAGCTCTGTGTAGATATCTATTCTTGATAGCAAGGCTGATGAGTCCCTCAGCAAGATGTTGCCCTCCCACCGAATTTGCAGAGCATTTATCTGCTTCGTACTCATTAACCCGTGACAGGACAAATGAATAAGCAGTGAATCTAGAAACAAACCACTCAAAGAACCAACCGAAAACAAGGAACCCTAATCCGTTTGCAACAAGCATTAAAGCATCGACATACCAAACGCCAGAGCCAGATCTTGATTGCTGATGGTGTTTATGCAAGCGTTTCAATAATTGAACCCAAGCCTGATGGATTCGATAAATCCAATTGGCAAATCGGCTATGGTTACCTGATAAATGTCCAAATTCATGGGCGATAACTGCGCGAAACTGCTCTAAAGTCAGTGCTTGCATCAAGGGCAAACCTACAAGCAAATAATTCTGAAACCAGCCAAAAATACCCAAGCGTGGTCTCTGTATAACCCCAGCATTGAACTCGTTTGTCAGCAAAATATTCTGAAACTTTGGAGTCTTGAGGGTTATAGCTAGTTCATCAACTAATTGGAACAGATGTGGTACATCCCTACGCCGTAGCCTCTTTCCTTGAGGTTTTGGAATATTTACCCACAGCGATCGCACAACAATTCCTAATAATATTAGAGCTATGATGAAGACACATCCTATCCATACAGAACCAGACTGTAGGCTACTTCGCTGTAATAAGGCGATAGTTACGATAACCCATAAAAGAAACGATAGAACCAGCAAAACATAGCCATAACCCATCACCGCCAGAAAAAAAACACGCTGTCTAAATTGTTCTGGTTTTCGGTGAGCATAGCCCTCTAATTGCTTTACCAAGTTGTCAAATTGTTCCTGTGTCAGAGACATACAGTTGGCGATGTCATTTTTTGACTAGAATCTATACTTGGTAGCTTAATATCAAATTTAGCGATGAAAAGCAAGCGATCGCTAACGAACGCTCCGAAACCTAAATACTACCAATAGCGGAGGAACCCTTCGTTGATGACTTTCTGCACTCATCCACCACTGAAAGATTGCTGAATTCTGGATTCTGAATTCTTCTTCAAATAATTAAAGCTCCCAAATTCTCACTGAGTTTGGGAGCTAATAATTTTGAGTTCACCGCGACGCCGTTTTACCTAAGTTTATGACCTGGTTAAACCAGGTGGGAACCTAAATTTCTCGTTTAAAGTTTCCGGGTACATGCCCGGTCTACTGCCACGAGAACTGTTTGACTCCCTTGTCTTTAAAGGCATAGATCAAAAAACTTGATGGCAGTCACCAACGTCGTAGTGCAACTAACTCATTATAGCTTTCAAAAAGATGTTGTGTGTTCAACATCCAAAGTTTTTGAGAAATTTAGCCGGGATACCAGATAGATTCTATGGTCTGGGCAACTGCGATCGCCATATCTCGATTTTGATTATCCAGCAAAACTGTGACATGTCCCAACTTGCGCCCAGGACGGGATTCAGTTTTTCCATACCAGTGGACATGCGCCTGGGGAATTTCTGCTATTTGTTGACGCTGGCTTTGGTAATCGCTGTGAGAATTTTCATACCCCAACAAGTTCACCATCACAGCACCAGCACACTGTAAACCAGGATTTCCCAAGGGTAAACCACAAACCGCCCTTAGCTGTTGCTCAAACTGAGAAGTTTCACAAGCGTCGAGGGAAAAATGCCCAGAATTGTGTGTACGGGGAGCAATTTCATTTACCAGTACTTTGCCATCAGCAGCCAGAAATAGCTCAATGCCAAAGACTCCTACTACTTGCAGGCTATTTAATAGAGTATGTGCGATCGCTTCTATTTCTACTACTTGATTCGGCGAAATCTCCGCTGGCGCAATCACCCGCCGACACACTTGTTGTTCTTGTTGGGTTTCTACCACTGGATAGATGACAATTTCTCCGTCTACAGAACGGGCTGCTATTACTGCTAGTTCTCTTTCAAAAGGTACAAATTCTTCTAACAAGAAAATTGATTGACTTGGAGTTTTTGTTATAGTTTCATAACTTAACTTTTCTTCTAAAGCAGCAAAGTCTAAAATGATGAAAGTACCCTGACCGTCATAACCGTGGCGTCGGGATTTGAGAACTACTGGAAAACCTAGATACTCTATTTTAGATTTGAGATTTTCTGTCTCTTCGAGAGCAAAAAATTGCGGAACTGGTAAGCCTAAATCGCTTAAATAGCGGCGTTGATGATATTTATCTAAAAGAGGAGTTAATGCTTCTAATCTTGGACGGAAACAAACACCTTGCTTTGCTAAAACAGATAAAGCATCTAAGTTAACAAATTCATTTTCAAAGGTGATGACATCGCATTTTTTTGCTAAGATTTCTGTAGCATTAGCATCATCTACCGGGGCAAAAAAAACTTCCTTGGCGATTGACACCGCCGGGTCGCCTTGACTAGGAGTTTGTACTATTAATTCTACTCCTAGCTTGCGTGCTGCATCTGCCATCATCCAAGCAAGTTGTCCGCCACCAATTACACCTACACGTTTCATTAACATCCCAGAGAATCACGAGTTTGCACGCCTGTTTTGGAATTCACACCACTGGCTTTTGTACACAGTTCTTTGATTTGCGCTCTATCCAAAATTGCATCTGTAAAATCTGCACCGTCTATATTCACATCATTAAATATGGCGCGGAGCAAAAGAGTTTCTTTGAGAACTGCATCGCTCAAATCTACCCTAGTCAAGTTTACCTGATCGACCATTGCATTCGTTAAATCCGCTCCGTGGAGGTTTGCTTGCGTCATCACCGAAGCACTCAATATTGCTCCCCGCAAGTCAGCGTTTGTAAAATTAGCGAATTCCATGTTGGCGTTAGAAAACTCCGCCGCTTGTAAACTTTGACCAGAAAAATCACGTCTCGACAACTCTGCATTACTAAATGACAGTGGATGAGTCCAGCTTACCGCCAGCGCAGGATGAGCCACGCACCATACAATAATCCCCAAAAGTAACGCCAACCCTTGCCGCCAAAACATATCGAGAGCCAATTTGGTGTAAGATCGCTGCATTGTTAAGCTTACCGCATTTGAATATTAACTTGACTGCATCATCGCAATTGAGACTCGCAGCCCTGCTAGTGGACTTAGGGGATCTATAAATTTCCCCTTGCTTAATATTTTGTAACGTAAAAGCAGCCTTGGCTTCTCACTTTGAGCAAAATTATTTCTGCGACTTGAGGCAGAAAACAGCAATTAATTCGGGGGGACTATGGGGGCGATGTCTACGATGGGCTACGCCTACGCAACATCATACCAGCAAAATTCTTACCAAAGACTGATAAAAATAACTTTATATTTTTTTAAACTCTCACGAAATACTCATTGATTTATTTACAATTCTTGATTAAAAAAATTGGTTTTTCGGATATAGATAGTTTTATTGAGCAGTAACACTCATCGATTCATTTACAATTCTTAACTTTGAATTTTTCACGTAAAGTTTATTGTCATTTGAAGTCAACAGATTCTATCCACTGCTAGGCTTTTAATTAAGCAAAGCAATGTTTGAGTCTAACGATCGTGTGTTTCAACTGCTTAACGAAGCTTAAAAATATCATAGATAAAGTTAATTTTATACCGAATTAGTTAGATTTTTAGGAATCTCCGAAAGATTGTCTTCACCAACTACACAAACTCCACAAACTGAACTCCCAACTGCGATGATTAATCATTACTCACTTCAATGGATTGAGACATGGTGCGAAGAAAATGGCTGGACAGATTTATTTGTCGAGCGGCGTAACAACTACTGGGCTTTTCCTCCGGGTGGCGTAATGCCAGAACCAATTCCAGTTAATGTTCTGAGATTGATTAAAGCCCAAAATGGATTAACTTTTGAAGAACGATTGTGGTCTACCTCAGCAGTAATTGGCACAATCTCAGCTATTCTTTTTAGCTTTTGGTTCCAGTCTCCAATGCCATTAGTTTTGGCTTTCGCCTTTAACGCCGTTACTGTGGCTCAATTGGAACTTGAGGATGCCTAAATTTTTGATTTTGGGCTTTGGTATTAAAACTGCTCTTGTTTGGTTTCAGCAAGAGCAGTTTTAATTTAATAATCTGCAAAATGCTTTTCTTTTTGTGCATTATGCTGCAATAGGGTTGGGTTGAGGTTATTGATGTAGAGCAGAAGCAGACGCGATAAATCGCGTCTCTACATCAGGATTTTGGGCTTATTTGAATTTTTCCCGCTAACTTACTGAAGTTACAGCGTATTTCAGGTAAATGAAGTACACGGGTAGGGGCACAACATGTTGTGCCCCTACGATTATCTGTACCTCACCAAGGTGCAATCTGCTGTATAAATTTTAAACCTAAGAAAAGAGCCGCTATAGTACCAGCAACAGAAATTTCTCCTTGAATAATTTTCTCTAAAACTGATTCAGCGGAAATTAAGACAATCTCAATTTCTTCTGTAATATCAAGTTGTTGCTCTCTCACTTTTATGACATTTTCTGCTAAAAATAAATGTATTTTATTGGTATCTTTGCTTGGCTTATCGTATAAAGTTCCTATCTTTTTAAATTCTTGGGGAATATAACCAGTTTCTTCTGTAAATTCTCTAATTGCTGCTACTTCGGCACTCTCTTTTGTAGGATCGAAATTCCCTGCTGGCAGTTCCACGAAAAATTCACCTACGGCATGTCTGTATTGGCGGACGAAAATAATTTCTCTACTACTAGTTATAGGCAAAACCATTGCAACGTCTTGCTTAATACTGACGAAATAATCATCGATTATTTTTCCATTCGGCAATTCTATTTCATCTTGCCTTACCTTACACCAGTAATGATCTAAGACCATTTTTGATTTCAAAGTTTTCCATTTCTTTAAGTTGCTCATAAATTAACTAATAAAGAAAATTTTGTATAAGGAATCAAGTACTGAATGTAAAAAAGTATAACGGATACGTCCGACGATCTAAATTTTAAACTTACACTGGCTTTTGCAATAACATAATACGCTCTATATTTATGCAAATAAATGTAAATTTATTTACAGTTAATAAGAGATTCCCGTTGACCATTAGTCGGGGTACAACAGCACAGACAACGAATGTCTGGGTAAGAATTTCACAAGATGGTATCGAAGGCTGGGGAGAAGCGTCGCCGTTTGGTGTGGGTAATCATCGGCAATCAACTGATACAATCAAGGACGCTCTAGAGCAAGTTATACCATTGTTGCAAACATTCAATCCCTTACAGCGGCAAGAAATTGAGCAAGTTTTAACCCAAAACCAGGTTCCTTCTGCTGTGAAAGCAGCTTTGGATATGGCAATGCACGACTGGCTGGGTAAGCGCGTAGGGTTACCTCTATGGCAAATTTGGGGACTCGATCGCCACGCCATTGTACCAACTTCCCTGACAATTGGTATTAATTCACCAGCAGGTGCGATCGCCAGAGCCAAAGACTGGTTAAACTTTACGGATGTTCGTATTTTCAAAGTCAAGCTGGGTAGTCCAGATGGCATAGAAGCTGACCGAAAAATGCTCTTAGCGGTGCGAGAAGCAGCACCCGAAGTAGAATTTTTCGTTGATGCTAACGGCGGTTGGAGTTTAGAAGATGCGATCGCCATGTGCAATTGGCTGGCTGATTTAGGTATAAAGTATGTAGAACAACCATTGCCACGAGGACAGGAAATAAGTTTAGCAAAACTCAAGGAAAACTCTCCTCTCCCCATCTTTGTCGATGAAAGTTGCTTCACAAGTTCTGATATTCCCGATTTAGCAAACTACGTCGATGGGATTAATATTAAACTGATGAAATCAGGGGGACTAACCGAAGCAATGCGAATGGTACATGTAGCCAGAGCCTACGGCTTACAAGTAATGTTCGGTTGTTATTCTGACAGTTCCTTAGCCAATACAGCAGCAGCACAGCTAGCACCACTAGCTGATTATTTAGATTTAGACAGTCACCTTAACTTAATTGATGACCCTTTTACGGGTGCATCGATCAAAGAAGGGAGAGTTTTGCCAAAAGATTTACCAGGTTTGGGGGTACAGCACAGTGCGTCTGCCACTTAATCAACGAGTAGCTATCTTACTTCATGAGGGAATTACCGGGCCTAGCGGTAAAACAGGGCTAGCGATTTTACGCTACAGTGAAGCCCCAATTGTAGTAGTCATCGATCGCGACTCTGTTGGCAAATCTTTGTCAAAATTAACAGGTCTCAAGCGTGATGTCCCAATTGTCGCATCTGTAGCCGCCGCCCTAATGTACAAGCCGGAAGTCTTGGTAATTGGCATCGCCCCAGGAGGTGGCGCCGTACCAGATGATTACTGGCTGGAAATCAAAGACGCTTTACAAGCTGGAATGTCGTTGGTGAACGGTTTACATACACCAATGGCAAATATGCCAGAGTTAAATGCACTGCTCAAACCAGGGCAACTCATTTGGGATGTGCGGAAAGAGCCATCTAATATAAGTATTGCCAGCGGTATGGCACGCACTCTCCCGTGTAGGCGGGTGTTGACTGTGGGAACCGACATGGCGATCGGTAAAATGTCAACTAGTTTAGAGTTACATTGGGCGTCAAAACTGCGGGGTTGGCGTTCTAAATTCTTAGCCACAGGTCAAACTGGCATCATGTTAGAAGGCGATGGCGTGCCTTTGGATGCCGTGCGGGTAGACTTTGCCGCCGGTGCTGTGGAACAGATGGTTATGCGCTATGGCAAAAACTACGACATCCTGCACATTGAAGGACAAGGCTCACTGCTACACCCTGGTTCAACCGCAACCTTACCCTTGATTCGTGGTTCCCAACCAACCCAATTAATATTGGCACATCGGGCAGGACAAGTTCATATACGCAATCATCCCCATGTAGTAATTCCACCTTTACGTAAGGTAATCCAACTTTATGAAAGTGTTGCTAGTGCAGGTGGTGCCTTTGGAAGTGTTCCTGTGGTGGGTATAGCGTTGAACACAGCCCATCTCGATGAATTTGCGGCTCATGAAGCGATCGCTCAAATCACAGCAGAAACCGGGCTACCTTGCACCGATGTCGTCCGTTTTGATGCCGATGTGCTTTTGGATGCAGTCATGAAGAATTAGGCTGATATTACTTAATAACAAATAGCAGGAATCTGAAAGCCTAATAATATTGATAAACTCGCTGTCAACAGTGGGGTTATCTTTATATTATGTAAAAAAACTACTCTGGTGGACGCCCCGGTAGATCGAGATAGCGAGTCAGCCATAACGCAATACGCTTGGGATAAGACTATAGCTATAGCCATCAAGGTTAGGACGTAAACTAGAAGAGTTGGCATTGCATCTACCCAATTTCAATGGCGAAAGCATATAGTGAAGATTTCCGGCGAAAAGTCATACAAGCGATTGAATTGGACGGACTCAAGAAGTGTGAGGCAAGCCTTCTGTTCAATATCAGTCGCAACACTATCAACTTGTGGTTGCAGCGCCAAGCCCAAACGGGTGATGTCAAACCCAAAGCAAGGAAAGCATCGCAGCAGAATAAAAAAATCAGCGACTGGGATAAGTTTCGCACTTTTGTCAAAGAACATAGGGATAAAACCCAAAGCGAAATGGCACAGTTATGGGAAGGAGAGATTAGCCAGCGCACGATTTCCAGGGCATTAATCAAAATAGGACATTCGCGTAAAAAAAAACATACGGATATAGTCAACGAGATGAAGCCAAACGAGTAGCATTTTTAGCACAACTCGAAAACCCGAAAGCATCGCATCTGGTTTACGTTGATGAGTCTGGCATGGATGAACGCGACAACTACGGCTACGGATACTCCGAAGTTGGGGAACGCTTCTACGAACTTAAATCGGGTCGGCGGCAAGGTCGCATTAATATGATTGCTGGGTATCGAGAGGGACAATTGATTGCACCATTTACGGTCGAAGGGGCGTGTAACCGAACTGTGTTTGAGACCTGGCTAGAAACTTGTTTAATTCCGGTCTTGCGTCCGGGTGAGTGGGTAATTATAGATAATGCGACATTTCATCATGGTGGCCGCATTGCTTCATTAATTGAAGCCGCAGGGTGCCAGGTCGTTTATCTTCCCCCTTACTCACCAGACCTTAATCGGATTGAAAAGTGTTGGGCATGGCTCAAAAGTAGGGTTCGTAAGTTGTTACCCAAGTCCGATAATCTACGTGATGCCATAGAAACCGTTCTCAAGCAAGCAGCGTCCTAACTAATATGGCTACGGCTATAAAACCTTTATCCTACGAACAATGTAGAGACGTTGCATTGCAACGTCTCTACAGGTTTATCGTTCTCCAAAAAATCTTTAACTGAACTGTATTGCGTTATGGCTCAATACGCTTGGGTTAAGCATTTCTTTGTTCTCTTTGCGTCCTTTGCGTCCTTTGCGGTTCCTAAAAAAAATTGAATTTGACCAAGAGTTTTAGCCTTAACTGAACCGTATTGGCTCATAAGTAACTTTTATTAGACCAATCACTCTTTTTTTGTCAAGCCCTGTTGACGATTTGTAACAAAACTGTTAAATTTATTTACATAAGTTAACAAACAACCAAGAGAAAAAATTATGTACACTACTGTAAACGAAGACGGCGTTCTCAATAACTATGCAACTGAACCTAAGGTCTACTACGCTGAGTACCCAGCGATTTGGGAACAACGTAAATACTTGATACAAGGTGTGTTTGCAACATTAATCGTCACTACTTTAGTTTTGGTTGGTTTTAGCGTTAGTTAAGATTTTTTGATTTCGGTATCGCTGTATCTCATCGCCATTCGTACTTCTCCTTTGACCTCGGCTAAATTAGCCGGGGTTTTTTCTGTTTTAGCGTTGTGCAATGGCATACCCGCCCAACCGAGGCATTAGACCTCTTGCAAAAGTGCTTTTTGCAAGAGGTGGGAAAAGGGAAAAGGTTAAAGGGGAAAGGGAAAATACCAAACCTTTCCCCCTTTCCCCCGCCCCTTATCCCCAGAGGGGACCCCACCTTCCCCTTTTCCCGACTTATGCAAGAAGTCTATTGTTCATAAGTAACTTTTATTAGAGCCATCATTCTTTTTTTGTCAAGCTCTGTTGACGATTCGTAACAAAACTGTTAAATTTATTTACATAAGTTAACAAACAACCAAGAGAAAAAATTATGTACACCACTGTAAATGAAGACGGCGTTCTCAATAACTACGCAACTGAACCCAAAGTCTACTACGCTGAGTACCCAGCAATTTGGGAACAACGTAAATACTTGATACAAGGTGTATTTGCAACATTAATCGTCACTACTTTAGTTTTGATTGGTTTTAGCGTCAGCTAAGATTTTTAGATTTCGGTATCGCTATATCTCATCGTCATTCTCACTTCTCGACTTTACCTCGGCTAATTTAGCCGGGGTTTTTTGTGTTTTAGGCATTGTGTATCTCGCGTTGTAACATTTAAAAAACAGACTTTTGCATAGGTGGTACGTGGCATGAAACGAACCTGGAAGTCTCTACTGCTAGCCTGTAACTGGGTATTACTGTCGGTTGTTACATCAATTTTGATTATCTTGATGCAGTCAACAGCACCAGTTCCAGCACAAGAACCTGCTGCGTCTACTACAGTTGAAACGACTAAAGTCCAAAAGTTGCGGGAAGTGTTGCAACGTTCATCAACACCAGAAGCCTCCCCCGAAGTTTCCGAACCGAAAAAGCCAGAGTCTCCACAGGAACCCACACTCACTCCTGAAGAAATCACCCGTCAGCTAAAATTTATGGAAGCGGATAGACTTTATCTCGCCGGACAAATCCCAGAGGCAGAAAAAATTTACCGCGAGGTAAAAGAACCTTTTGCGAAAACAAGCATACCTAAAGAACGTAAACCAGCAATACTCGATCCCACGCAACTATCCCCAGGAGGTAAGGTATACTGGCGAGAATCAGAGGCGGGGATAGCAAATAAGTTACAAACAAGAACGGTTATACCTTTGCAACTATTGGTTGAGCAATATCCAGAATTTATCCCTGGTCATATCCGATATGCTGAAGTATTGAAACAATACGATCGCCCCAAAGAAGCCTTAGATATATTAGAAAGAGCATCTTCACTGTATCCAAACCAAGCAGAATTGATTAAAGCTAGAGTCACTGCCTTGGCTGGTGAGAAAAAATGGATGGAAGCATCTTTGGCGGCGCGTCAATTTGCCATTCTTAACCCTGAACATCCCCAAGCAGCTGAGTTTACAAACTTAGCAGAAGAAAATCTCGAACGTTACAAGAGACATATCCGAGCCGAAATTCGCGGCAACGTCATCGGTAATGTTATTACAGGTGCATTAGGTTACGCTTTGACTGGCAGTTTGCTTGGGCCATTTTCCGCCATTGATTCTACCATCGTTCTGCTGCAAGGTGAAAGAGCCATAGGTGAGTCCGTAGCCAAAGAGGCAAAAAAACAGTTGAATGTGATTACAGACGAAACTGTTTTGGCATACGTCAACGAAATCGGACAGAAATTAGCCAAAGTAACTGGACGTGAAGAATTTAAATACGAATTTTTTGTGATTCCAGAGGAAAGTCTCAACGCCTTTGCATTACCTGGGGGTAAGATCTTTATTAATGCAGGTGCGATCGCCAAGACAAATTCCGAAGCAGAATTAGCCGGATTAATTGGACATGAATTATCCCATGTCGTTTTATCTCACGGTTTTCAATTAGTCACCCAAGGCAACTTAATCTCTAACGTTACCCAATATCTACCTCTGGGCGGCACCATCGGTCAACTCTTTGCACTCAGTTACAGCCGCGACATGGAACGTCAAGCAGATACACTCGGAACACGCCTAATTGTAGCCACTGGTTACGCTGCTGATGGTTTACGTAACTTAATGGTGACACTTGATAAACAGCAAAAAAATGCTCCTCCCAGTTGGTTGTCTTCTCATCCCGGCGGTGGTGAACGAGTTAGTGATTTAGAAAACCTGATTACCCGTAGTAGCTACAACCGTTATGCCTATGAAGGAGTTGGGCATCATACAGAAATTCAAGCACGGGTAAAAAATCTACTGCAAGAGAAAAAAGCAAGAGACGAAAAAAAATAGGTTTTTAATGAATCAAAAAATAGAATTATTCGTCACTTGAACTATCAATTCCGTACCTATTTATACTGGAGGATGGCTATGTCATCACAACTGCTGCGATTGATATCTTTGGGCAGTATTGGCTTATCTTTGTGTCTGGGCAATTCGGCAGCAATGGCGCAATACGATCCTTATCCTACTGATGATGGAGTAGTAGTACCAACAGTGCCATCAGGCGGCACATCAGCACCAGTACCAATAGACACATCCACAGGCATACCACCTTCATCCGACACTGCAACTCGCTTTACCTGTCAGACTTACAATGGTCAGTACACAGTCATGTATCAGCCACAAAGTCAACCAGGACAATTCTTTCCTTGGGCGGCACCTGCGACTTTGGGCGGTGGTTGGGATGCAGAGAAGCGTTGTGTAGCAATTGCCAGCCGCTTGGAACAGTATCGCCCAGATGGCTTACAAGAACTCCAGACATCTGTACAAAATAACGAAAACATTGTCTGCGTGACAACTGAAGTTAACCCAACTTGTAGAATTGTGTTGACAGTACCGCGTGGGAAAGATCCCGTTGTTATCCGCAATAGCATTTTCCAAAACTTGACTACTGCTGATAGCGGACAGCAAACCATCGCCGTTAACACCTATGGCGATCGCTCAGGCAGCGTATATAATTTAGGACGCACCCTTCTAGGCAATGGCAATAATCGAGTTAGTTCATCTAGAGGTGGGATTAATCTCAAGCCTTTCCTCGATGCCAAAGATGGTGGTACTGCTAGAAACCTCCGTAATGGAGTGGCACTTCGTCGCCAGTCTGCGCCTAGTTCTGTTCGCTTAAATCCTGGTAATTTCCGCTAATTAATAGTTACGTTTTTAATGTTCAAACACTGTTAAGACCAAATTAGTATCAGACATTGTACTCTGTTAAAAATAGTCTCTGGTTTAGTTATATCGACCAGAGACTATTTTACAGCGTTTATAAAACCTATAAGAATTCTGCTGAAATTTTATACATCGTAATTTTATAACTGTTTTATAGCAAAAGCCTTGGTGGTTAGGACATTAACAGATAATAAAACCTAGACACAAAAAGACTTTTCACCCAGTCCCCAGCCCCCAGTCCCCAGTCCCTTGCTATACGTAAAGCCCTGTTCAAAACAACAGAATATATATCTGAGCGCAACTTCATGCCAAATATTTATTTTTTTAACCTTTTGCTAGCTGTTTCTTAAACTTATCGGGATAGGTTGAATTTGATAAATACGAATTAATACCAGTAGAGTATGTAACTATTTTGATTTATATACCGAGTTTTTTCATGGCGATTTTGTCTTGCATTCGTTCAAGCCGTGAAATAAGTTTTTGCATCCATCCTTTTGTAGTTATGGGAGGCGATCGCCCCACTAATGAGTCTCATCGCTCTGGTGGAGATGGCGATCGCTTTTGGACTGGCAATGGCGAAGGTAGCGATACTCAACAGATATTCCCAAGGGAATTAAGCATTTTGGGCATCATCATTAATCGATCGAGGAGTCTTAGATATGGTACTTAATTCTGGCGACATTGCATTTGTAGGTATCAATACTGCGGGTGGACCCGATGACTGGGTGGCTTTTGTGACGCTAGCTGCCATTCCAGCGGGTACGGTTATCTATTTTACCGACAACGAACTGACAACAGGAACGGCAACAGCTTTTAACACTGGTGAATCCTACAGCAAATGGACTGCTCCAGTAGGCGGTGTTGCCGCAGGGACTATTGTCACTTTGACTAATTTTGATCTTGCTGGGGGTCCTGTTGCCAATGTAGGTACGGCTGCTGTAGTCACCTTCTCAGGGTCTAGCAATCGCGGCTTTAGCCAAACCGCCGACTCCCTATATGCCTATCTTGCCGCCAGTGATGCCACGGCAGACACGCCAACAACACAGCTGGCGCGAATTAATATTGGCAACGCAGAGGATGGTGTTGCACCTAACTCACTACCTGCTGACAGCCGTATAACCTTTTTGACGGGGGAAGAATCGGCAGTCTATACAGGTCCTCGCACAGCAAATACCTTTGCCGAATTCAAGGCGATCGTTAACAACCCTGCTAATTGGACGCTGGCGACTGGGGCGACTCTGATTACAGGGCTGAATCAAACTCCCTTCACGATCGATACAACCCCCACTGTCACAATTGCTGCCCAAGATGCCAATGCAGCTGAAGCTGGCACTGACCCTGGTATCTTCCGCATCTCTCGCACAGGCAGTACCACCAATGCCTTGACGGTAAATTACACCATTGCCACGGGTGCTGGACAAGCCACAAGCGCAGACTATACACCAACCCTAACAGGCACAGCAACCATCGCTGCCGGACAATCCTTTGTAGATATCATCATTACACCTGTGGATGATGGGATAGTTGAAGGAACTGAAACCGTCAGTTTGACTCTCAATGCCAGCGCCGACTATAGTTTGGGTACTGCTACTGCAACAGTGGCGATCGCTGACAACGATACGGGTGTCACTTCCATCGACCTTTCCACCTATGTTCGTATCGGACGTTACGATCTACCCGAACCTACGCGAACCAATCCGCCACTCAACAGCTTGCTGGCTCAAGAAGCCTCGGCAGTCACCTACAACAAAGATACCGACACGCTTTTTGTTGTCGGCGATGGCGGCAGAGCGATCGTGCAAGTATCGAAGACGGGACAATTAATCGACTCCATGACGCTAGCTTCTGGGAGCAGTCCCCAAGGAACGGAATTCTACGATACAGAAGGACTTACCTATGTCGGTGACGGCAAGTTTGTCTTGATAGAGGAGCGAGAGAGACAGGCTAATTTGTTTACCTATGTCCCAGGAACCACCCTTACCAGAAGTAACGTACAGAGCGTAAAGCTCGGTACGACGGTCGGAAATATTGGGATTGAAGGTATCTCCTACGATCCACAGACTGGTGGCTTCATCGCAGTTAAGGAGATTACACCCGAAGGAATTTTTCAAACAAACATTGATTTTGCAGCGGGAACTGCTAGCAATGGTTCGCCCACCACAGTCAACTCTACCAACCTTTTCGATCCAGCTTTAGCTGGGCTGGCGGACTTCGCGGATGTTTTCGCATTGTCGAATGTATCGTCCTTGAATGGGCAACCCGACTCCAGCCACCTGCTAATCTTAAGCCAAGAATCGGGCAAAATCGTCAACATCGATCGCACTGGGAATATCTCTAGCTCATTAACCATCGTCTCCGATCCGGGTAATCCTTTGTCTGTCGTGGATCAGGGAAATGAAGGAATCACGGTGGACAAGGATGGATTGATTTATGTCGTGAACGAAGGGGGCGGAGGCGATATCGATCATCCTCAACTTTGGGTATATGCACCGTCCTCATTTACCTATGCCAATCAAGCTCCTGTAGCCGTCAGCCTTGCGAATACCGTCACCAGCTTGTCAGAAAGCACCAGTACTGCAACTCCCTTTAAAGTTGCCAACATTATCGTCAGTGATGACGCACTGGGAACAAATACCCTCAGCTTGACTGGTGCAGATGCCAGTTTCTTTGAGATTACGGGTAATGCTTTGTTCCTGAAAGCGGGAACCAGCCTAGATTTTGAAACCAAGACCAGCTACAACGTCAGCGTCAACGTAAATGACACCACCGTTGGTAATAACCCAGATGCAACTACAGCATTTACCTTATCAGTCACCGATGTCAATGAGAATCCCACCACTAGCAGTATCTTCATTACTGAAGTAGCTCCTTGGAGCAGTGGCAACTCGCCCATCGCCGCAGACTGGTTTGAGCTTACCAACACTGGTACGAGCGCCGTGGATATCACGGGCTGGAAATTTGACGACAACTCCAATAGCTTTGCTGCATCTGTCGCCTTGAACGGTATTACCAGTATCGGCGCAGGTGAATCGGTAATCTTTATCGAAGGAGCTACCGTCAATCCGACTTTCCTATCCAACTGGTTCGGTGCAAACCCACCAGCTGGCTTGAAAATCGGCAACTATTCAGGTTCAGGCGTGGGCTTGGGTACGGGTGGTGATGCCGTAAATATCTATAATTCCACTGGTGCTTTACAGGCTAATGTTGTCTTTGGAGCATCTCCAGCCGCAGCCCCATTTGCCACCTTCGACAATGCCGCCTTGTCGAACAATGCCACGATCGCCACACTGAGCGCTGTGGGAGTCAACGGCGCGTTTGTCGCTGTAAATTCAAGCACGGAAATCGGCTCTCCTGGAACTATTGCCACGCCTCTACCCACAATTGCGATCGCCGCCCAAGATGCCAACGCCGCTGAAGCTGGCAACGATCCTGGTATCTTCCGCATTTCTCGCACAGGCAGCACCACCAATTCCCTAACGGTAAATTACACCATTGCCACGGGTGCTGGACAAGCCACAAGCGCAGATTACACACCAACCCTCACAGGCACAGCAACCATCGCTGCCGGACAATCCTTTGTAGATATCACCATTACACCTGTAGATGATACGACAATTGAAGGAACTGAAACCGTCAGTTTGACTTTGAGTAGCAACGCTAACTATACTCTGGGTACTGCTACTGCAACAGTGGCGATCGCTGATAACGACGCAATTCGGATTCACGATATTCAAGGAACAGGGCATATCTCAGCCTTGAGAGGTCAAACCGTCAGCAATGTAGCAGGTATTGTCACGGCTACAGCTAGTAACGGTTTTTACTTGCAAGACCCAAACCCAGATAGCGACGATCGCACTTCTGAAGGTATTTTCGTCTTCACGTCTTCAGCACCAACGGTAGCCGTCGGCGATTCTATATTAATCAGTGGAACAGTCACGGAATTTCGTCCTGGGAATAATGCCAATAACCTGACGGTAACACAAATTACTAGCCCCACAATTGTCAAACTCTCCAGCGGCAATGCTTTGCCAACTGCCACAATTCTGGGTAATGGCGGCAGAACCATCCCAACTACAGTCATCGATAACGATACCACTGGTAATATCGAAACTGGAACCACCACCTTTGACCCTGCCCAGGATGGCATCGACTTCTACGAAAGCTTAGAAGGAATGCGAGTACAGGTTAATAACCCAGTCTCCACTTCACCCACTGCAACCTTTGGTACATCACAGGAAATTTGGGTACTAGCAGACAATGGAGCAAATGCCACTGGGCGGACAGCTCGCGGTGGTAGCCTAATTAGTGCCTCAGACTTCAATCCTGAGCGGATTCAAATCGACGATCTTAACAATGCCTTGGTGCTACCTGAGGTGAATGTTGGTACTCAACTTAGCACTGTTGTTGGTGTTGTAAACTACGACTTTAGCAACTATGAGGTTTTAGTTTCGGCTGCTCCCACGGTGGTACAGAACAGTACTCTGCAAAAAGAAGTCACCAATTTAACTCCCACCACTGACCAACTAACAGTTGCTACCTTCAACGTCGAAAACCTTGACCCCAGCGATGGGGCAACCAAGTTTAATAACCTTGCCAGCCGCATTGTCAATAATCTGAAATCACCAGATATCATTAGCCTGGAAGAAATCCAGGACAATAACGGGGCGACGAATAATGGCGTAGTTGATGCCAGCGTTACTTTCCAAACATTAATTAATGCGATCGCTGCTGCTGGTGGCCCCACATATCAATATCGCCAAATTGACCCACTGAACGGTACAAATGGCGGTGAACCAGGTGGCAATATCCGGGTAGGCTTCTTATTTAATCCCAGTCGCGTCAACTTTGTAGATCGCCCCGGTGGTACTTCCACCTCCGGCACCACAGTCACCAATAACTCCGGTGTTCCCACAGTTTCCAATAGTCCTGGTTTGATTGACCCCACCAACTCAGCTTTTAATGCCAGTCGAAAACCGTTAGTTGGTGAATTTACCTTCAAAGGTCAAACTGTTTATGTAATTGCTAACCACTTCAATTCCAAAGGTGGCGATCAACCATTATTCGGCGTCAATCAACCGCCAACCCTCACCAGCGAAACCCAGCGTCAGCAACAAGCTACCCTGGTGAAAAACTTTGTCCAAAGTATATTAGCGATCGACCCTAATGCCAATGTAGTAGTAGCTGGTGACTTGAATGACTTTGAGTTCTCCAACCCACTCACCACACTAGAAAGCGCTGGGCTAACTTCCTTAATTGAAACTCTCCCTGCAAATGAGCGTTATACCTACAACTTTGAAGGTAACGCCCAAACACTCGACCACATTTTAGTTAGTAGCAACTTGCTTGGCAAGCTGGATGGGTATGATGTAGTTCATATCAACTCAGAGTTTGCCGATCAAGATAGCGATCATGACCCTAGTGTGGCTCGGTTTAATCTGCCTGCAAACCAAGCCCCCACAGCCGTAAATGATACAGTCAGCATTGCCGAAGATGCAACTACAGCTAATCTCTATGCCACATTACTGAGTAACGATACTGACCCTGATGCTGGAGACACTAAAAACATCATTGCCGTGAACACCACAGGCACAAAAGGGACAGTTTTATTTGACCAAAACACTCAAAACTTGACTTATACTGCCTCTAGTTTTAACTATTTGTCCCAAGGGCAGACTGCAACTGATAGTTTTAGTTATGCGATCGCTGACAGTCAAGGTTTACAATCTAGTGCTACTGTCAACATCACCGTCACTGGTGTCAACGATGCTCCCACAGTAGTGCAACCCCTTGAAGACAGAATCATCTCCACAAGCAAGCTTTTCTCTTTCAACGTTGGTGACAAATTTACTGACATCGATCGAGGCGACACCCTTACCTACACTGCTACGGGCTTACCCACTGGATCTGATATCGCTAACACGGGTTTGATATTCGGCAATATCTCCCAAGCTGGCATTTTTGCAGTTACTGTTACCGCTGCTGATGGCAAAGGTGGCAGTGTTAGCGATACCTTTGACCTGACTGTTGCCAATAACAAGGCGACATCTGGCAACGACATTATCTTTATCGACCAACTTGTTGGTGTGAACGTACTCAATGCCCTAGCTGGCAACGATCGCGTCATCGGCACTGATGCCAATGAAACACTCACTGGTGCAGCAGGCAATGATTACATTGATGCCAAGGGCGGTAATGACTCTCTTTTGGGGAACGATGGCATTGACACACTTTTAGGTGGGGCAGGTAATGACATCCTCGATGGTGGAGCAGCCGATGACATCCTTCTAGGTGAACTTGACAATGACACACTTCTTGGTGGAGCAGGTAATGATAGCCTCGATGGTGGAGCAGGTAATGACAACCTCAATGGTGGAGCAGGTAATGACACCATTCTAGGTGGACTTGGCAATGATATTCTGGCTGGAGGTGGTGGCAGTGACCACCTGATTGGTTGGGGAGGTGGTACAAACGAAATTGACCAACTCAACGGCGCTCAAAGTGCAGATACTTACATTTTGGGTGATGCTAGTTCAGTTTTCTATGGCAGATCTGGCAATGGTGACTACGCCGATATTGTTAGCTTCAAAGCAAGCGATCGCATTCAGCTTAAAGGATCTGCTAATAATTACTTCTTGGGTTCAGCACCAGTACCTGGATTTAGTAGTTCGGCTGTGGGCATTTTCGTCAACAGTGCAACAGGATTAGACCTGATTGCAGTTGTGGAAAGCGGATTAAACCACAATTTGGCAACAGATACTCGTTTCGTATTTGTTTAATGCAGATTCAAGCGATCGCTCTTTGGGAAACTTGAGGGCGATCGTTTGGCTGGTGCAGAATAACAGTTTTAAGCAGTCTAATATTTGGAATCTACTTATAAACTATGGTAACTACAAGCACAATTCGCTTTTCTCAGTTTAATGCTTCTTTGAATCGTAATACTCAAGGGCAGTTAGTAACTGATTTATCCACTCTTGATAATGCTCAAGCAAAGGCAGTTGCAGAAATCATCCAGCGTAATAATCCGGATGTACTCCTGATTAATGAGTTTGACTACTCCCCACAGGCGGTTCAATTATTTAAGCAAAATTACTTAGCTGTCAGTCAAAATGGTGCAACTCCTGTTGACTACCCTTACTTCTACATCGCTCCTTCCAATACGGGTATTGCTTCTGGCTTTGACTTGAACAACAACGGCACAGCAGTTACAACCCCAGGTGCAACCGGATACGGCGATGATGCCTTGGGATTCGGTAATTTTCCCGGTCAATACGGGATGTTGCTGCTATCCAAATATCCCATTGACACAGCCAATGTCCGCACCTTCCAAAACTTCCTCTGGAAGGATATGCCTGATGCGTTGCTTCCCGATAATTCCGCAACACCACAAGCAAATGATTGGTATTCTCAAGAGGAACTGGCTGTTCTACGCCTTTCTTCTAAAAGCCACTGGGATGTACCCATCCAAGTAAACGGCGAGACAATTCACGTCCTCGCCAGCCACCCTACACCGCCAACCTTTGATGGCGAGGAAGACCGCAACGGCAAGCGCAACCATGATGAAATCCGCTTTTGGGCAGATTACATAACCCCTGGTAAAGGGGATTACATCTATGATGATGTAGGTAAAACTGGCGGTATTGTTGCTGGCTCAGACTTTGTGATTATGGGCGATCAAAATGCTGACCCCGTAGATGGTGATAGTTATGACAATGCCATCCGGCAACTGTTGCAAAACCCTAATATCAATACTAATGTCATCCCCACCAGTCTTGGTGGTCCACAACAAGCAGTTTTGCAGGGTGGTGCTAACGCTAACCATAAAGGTAATCCGGCTTTTGACACCGCAGACTTTGCTGATACGGCTCCAGGCAACCTGCGAACAGACTACGTGCTACCCTCTAATGACTTGACAATTGCCAACTCAGGAGTATTTTGGCCGCTAAATACTGACCCGACATTTTCCCCCGTAGGTACTTTTCCCTTCCCCAGTTCTGACCATCGCTTGGTGTTCGCAGATGTCCAAACTAGGCCAACTCAAGCAGGTAAAACCATTCCCAATGTAGGATTTGTTGGGCAAACTACTTTCACCACTGGCTTTATTCCTGCTGGTGCGGCGGGAACTGTAAATGGAGTTTCTACTCCATTAGGTGGATTGTCTGGAGTTACTTATGATGCAGTTAATAACCGCTATTACGCCATCTCAGACGATCGCTCCCAAATCGCCCCTGCCCGTTTTTATACCTTTACTGCTGATTCTGGAGTGACTTTTACCAATGTCACTCCCCTGAAAGATGCTAACGGCAACTTTTTTGCAACCAACAGTCTCGATCCAGAAGGTATTGCTTTAACCAACAATGGGACAGTTTTCATCTCTTCGGAAGGTGAAGTTAATCTTGGGGCTGGTCGTGTTACCAATCCTTTTATTAAAGAGTTTTCCTTAGCTACTGGGCAAGAAATGCGATCGCTACTTATCCCCAGCAAATTCCTACCAGTAGTTCAGGACACCAACAACAACGGTGTTGTAGATGCAGGTGACACGCAGACATCAGGCGTTTACAATAACTTGGCATTTGAAAGCCTGACCATCACACCCGACCAGAAAACTCTATTCACCGCTACTGAAAACGCCCTTTTCCAAGATGGATTAAAGGCTTCACTTACCAGTGGCAGCCGTTCCCGCATTCTGCAATACAATTTGGTGACTGGACAACCAGAAAAAGAATATCTTTATATTACCGATGCAATCCCTGAAGCACCAAATCCCAGCACAGGTTCTGCTGACAATGGTTTGGTGGATTTACTAGCAATAGATAATCGTGGCACATTACTGGCGTTAGAACGTTCCTTTGCACAAGGTGTAGGCAACACCATCAAAATCTACGAAGTTTCTTTGCAAGGTGCAACGGATATTAGCTTCTACGATTCTCTCAATAATTTGAGTGCTGAACAACTAGCTACCATCGCACCTACGCAAAAACGTCTGCTGTTAAATTTAACCGATTTAAATCTGCCTACTGATGCAAATCACCCAATTACAGGACTGGATAATATAGAAGGTCTTGCCTTCGGTCCTAAACTAGCAGATGGTCGTCAGTCTATTGTGTTGGTGAGTGACAACAATTTTGGTAGCAGCCAATTTACCCAAATCCTCACCTTGGATGCAGACTTAGTTCCCACTGCTGCACCCACAGTAGAAACTCGTCCTGGTTTATTTGACGATGACGATCCAGCACTGCCAGTTGTAGATCGAAATGCTGATGCTGACGACCCCGCCATCTATGTTAATGCCACAAATGCTGCTGAGAGTTTAGTACTAACCTCAGTGAAAAATGCCGGACTGCGAGTTTATGACTTGTCTGGTAATTTGTTGCAAACATTCAATCCGGGTGGCATTCGCTACAATAACATTGATTTGCAATACGGTTTTAAATTAGGCGGTCAATCTATCGATATTGCCGTAGCTAGCGATCGCCAAAATGATAAACTAGCAATCTTCAAAATTAACCCCAACCCCACCACTCCTGGTCAGTACTTAGAAAATATCACCGATAGCAATATTGGTACTATTTTCCAAACATTACCCTTTGAACCTCCCTATTCGGCATCAACTCGCAGTTCTTACGGACTTGCCTTATACCGTAGTCCCGAAACTAATGATTACTACGTCTTTACCAGTCGTCGCCAAACTGGAGACATCGCTCAGTTCAAGCTAGTTGACAAAGGTAATGGCACAATTGGAGCAGAATTGGTGCGGGAGTTCACCATCCCTTCGCCCACCGCAGCAGAACGTTCTGCCCAAACAGAGGGTATGGTGGTTGACCAAGAAACCGGCTTTCTCTACATCGCTCAAGAAGATGTCGGCATCTGGAAATTTGACGCCGAACCGGATGGTGGTAAAACAGGCAAGCTGATTGACCGCGTTCGTTTTGAAGGTGGTTCTCACCTCACCGATGACGCAGAAGGACTCACCATTTACTACGGCAAAAACGGCACAGGTTATCTGTTAGCATCCAGCCAAGGCGATAGCACCTTTGTTGCCTACACTCGTGAAGGCAATAACGAATACGTGGGTAACTTCGCCATTGGTAATAACGGCTCAATTGACAGCGTACAAGAGTCAGACGGCGCAGATGTCACCAACGTACCACTAGGTCCCAACTTTCCATATGGTGTATTCATCACCCAAGATGGGTCTAATGAACCTGCCAAGACAATCGATGGTGAAAACGTCAACTCGAACTTTAAGCTGGTGCCTTGGGAAAATATAGCCGATGCCTTCCCCAATTCTTTAAATATCGACACCACTAGTTACGATCCTCGCAATCCCGTTGCCCAACCCAAGTTGACTATTTACGAATTTGACAACCTGCCCAAATTAGGCACCACCTCCAAAGGTGAAGATATTTTCTTGGGTGGTTTTTCTGGGTTGTATTTTCAAGGCGTTGCAGCAAATGGTAACCTGAAATTTGTCACCAACACAGACCGCGGTCCCAATGGAGAACCTGATGGTGTCAAAAGACCATTTTTATTACCCAACTTCCAGCCGGAAATAGTCAGCTTTGAACTCAACCGCACCACAGGTGAAATCACCATCACCAACAGAACAAAGCTATTCCGCCAAGATGGAACAACCCCATTAACGGGACTACCTAATTTGCAAGCTGTAGGAAACGGTTTAGCTTACACAGATGAAATTGCCGTTGACTTAGACAACAATGTTTTAGCTAACGATCCTTTGGGTGCCGACTTAGAGGGAATTATAGTTGCAGAAAATGGTGATTACTGGATGGTAGATGAATATCGTCCTGCTATTTACCACTTTAATAGTAATGGTAAGTTGATTGAGCGCTTTATCCCTCAAGGAACTGCCACTGCACCCAACCCAGACCAACCAACTGGAACTTTTGGTACTGAGGTATTGCCAGCGGTTTACGCCCAACGGCGCAATAACAGAGGATTTGAAGCTGTGGCACTCCAGGGTAATAAATTATATGCCTTTATTCAGAGTCCAATTGATAATCCAGATGTCGCCAATGATGCAACTTCTAAAAATTCTCTCAACCTGCGAATTCTGGAGTTTGATATTGTCAGCAAGCAGGTAACAGGAGAGTATTTATATCGCTTAGAAGGTCTACCAGGAACCGATAAAATTGGCGATGCAGTTTCTTTAGGTAAAGGCAAATTTGCACTAGTTGAGCGAGATGATAATGGTACATCTGCTGGCAATAAATTAATTTACCAAATTGATTTAGCTGGGGCGACCAACATCAACAACCCTGCTAATTTTAGCTTGCCAGCTGGTAAAACCATTGAGCAACTGACCTCTGCTGAATTAGCTGCTGCCAATATCACCCCTGTAACCAAGAGTTTGATTGCTAATGCTGCTCAGTTGGGTTACACCGGGGTGGAAAAATTAGAAGGTTTGGCGTTGGTAGCACCCAACACCCTAGCTTTGATTAACGACAACGACTTCAATGTTACGGGTAACACTCCTGCCGAGAAACTCGGTATTCTAGAACTACCCAATAACTTGACATCTGTAGAACCTACTTTACCCGGCGATTTTGGCTCGACTAACAGCGATACTATTACACTTGAGCCAAGACAAACATTCTTTGCAGGTGATGGAGCAGACTTTGTAGAAGGTACTACAGGTAACACAATCCAGACTGGAAGCGGTGAAGATACGGTGCTAGTTGGCAGTGACTCTTCAGTTTCCACGGGGGATGGTGATGATAGTATCTTTGTCGGTCAAAATGGTGCTGTTCAAAATACAACCGCCGATGCTGGCAATGGTGATGACCAAATTACTGTAATCGAAGCTAGTGGTATTAATAATCTATTTGGGGGTGCGGGCGCTGACGCGATCGCAGTAGTTGAAGGTTCGCGTCAATCCTTATTCGGTGGCTCAGGCAATGATACCCTCACCAGTAACGGCAGCAGTAACCGTTTGTATGGTGGTTCTGGAGATGACAAACTCTTCTCTGGTGTCAATGATTCGTTGTTTGGTGGCGATGGTGATGATGTGCTGTTTGCTGGTATTGCAGGTAGTAATCGCCTCAGTGGAGGTACTGGTGCAGACCAGTTTTGGGTTGCCAATGGCAGTTTACCAACTAGTAAGAACATCGTCACTGATTTTACAAGTGGCATTGATAAAATCGGACTTGGTGGTATTGGCGTTACTCAATTTAGTGGTTTAACACTGTTACAACAGGGTAGTGACACTTTGGTGAAAACTGGAAATACAGAGTTGGTTGTATTGCTAGGAATTACATCGACTGGTCTTACAGCAAATGATTTTGTTTTTGCTGCTAGTGTAGTTTAGTCAGTTCAAATAACGTAATTATTACAGCTTCATTACACAGCCAAAGTTAATGAAGCTGTACTTAATTTTTGCAAAAACGCTTTAGAGTGTCTCGGCTGATTATTAATGTCCATCATTAGACCAGTGAGGGCGATCGCTAGATAATTTAATTACGCCGTAAGAACGGCCTACCTCCCATAAAGTGGAATTTTCATAACTTGTTCGTGGCTGATCGATACTAACTATAGTTCCACTAGCATTTTTGATCTTTAAGGTTCCCGACCAAGTAATTTCCCAGTCAATTGCTAATCTTTGGGTATGACGAGAGGTAAGAACAGGTCGAAAGGCAATATTATAAGCAGACACCATTTCTTTAGCAGCTTCGACAGAGGCAGCTTGGGTATAATGTAGCCAATTAATATCTACATTGGGCATAGATGAAACATCTAATGCAGCAATTTCATTATTACTAATACGAAAAGCATAGTGCATTAAATAAGCACGTTCTGAAGGACGGAATACTGAAGCGATACTGATATTAGCTCCGGCATTTTTTAAAGCTTGCTCAAAAGCTTGGACTTTTTGACGGAAGGGAGAAGCCAAATCATCAATTAAGTCGCTCTCTGGGAAAAATTTAACCCAGTCTTTTCCACTCAGGTTTTGTCTTAATCTTTTGGCGTATTCAGTTATATTGTCTAAAGCCACCTCAAAATCAATGCCAAGCTTAGTTTTTGTTGTATTAGAAAGCTGTTGAGCTAATTCGGCTCGAAAATTAATATCTCTTTTCTTATAAGTTTCGGCTAGTCCTCTTGTACTGTTGGGGCCAAAGTCTCCATCAACTACTAACGCAGGATTCAAACGAGCGATCGCTGTTAAACTTTTTTGTAAATCTTTTACCTCATTATTGCCAAAGTTCAGATAAGCTAATAATTTTTTGACGGCATTAGTATAAATAGCAAAATACACGACAAAACCTTGCGCTAGCGCTTTTCCATAAGTAGCACTATCCACAACTCCCGTTACTGTTAAACCATTACGAGTTTGATATTCACGGGTTGCTTTATCTGTAATATTCCCAAAATCACCATCAACTGCACCAATTGGAAAGTCACGATCTAAAAGAAATTTCTGCCAAGCAATTACACTCGGTCCTTCAGATTGTTTTTTGAGAGTAGGAAGTTGCAAAGCTTGAAGGTTAAAACTCATAATTTTTATGGCATGAAACAATTGTTTTCATCTGATTTTTGTGGCAATTCAGGAGTCAGAATACATCTGTCTGAATAGTTAAATCCGCAGAAATGTATGAACAATGAATATACTAATTATACTAGACTCTTTATCAATACTGGCTTGTGAGAGTAGGCGAAGTTTTTACTTTATGTAAAGAAACACTTATATTTAGGGATTACCAAGAAATAAATTATCCAATCTTGTGGGGTGAGCGACACGAGTGCCCAAGGCTTGGGGCGGACAAGATGTCCAACCCACAAGAAAAATTGTATGTTTTTTTATTTGGAAGTCCCTTATTGAGAAATACATAAAATTAGCCCTTAAAAAAACTTTTTTATTTCACAAATATGCATAATTTTTTCTCTAACACATTAAGGAAAAAATTGCAATTTAAGATTTCTTAACCAGTCCACAATTTTTTCACAACTTTGGCTCTGTAAGTTAATTAGTATGTAATGTTCGTTGTTAATTTTGATACTTAACTGCTTTAGGAGATGTCAATTGTAGTGATGGTTGGCATTTAACAGTTGAGACTCAACAAGCCTACAAGTCAATAAATATTTTTTTGTCTCACGCAGAGGCGCAGAGGCGCAGAGAAGAGAACACAAAGAAAGATTTTTGCAAGAGGTCTAATAATTAAACACAGGGAGATTTTGTTTCATGGCTAAGAACGTCATTATTATGATTGGAGATGGTATGGGCTGGGAAATGGCTCGTGCTGCATCGATTTATAAAGAGATTCAAAATGGGAAGACAGGTGCTAATTTAAGCGATTTTTATACGCAAGGTAAGGGTCAAGGACTTAATTTTCAAACACTCCAAGGCTATGGTTTAGTAACCACCTATGGAACAACGATCGCTAACAGTAATGGAATTTTTAGCACTGGTAATTCAGCTCTTGACGGTACTAACCCGATCACAGGAGAGAGCCAGGTTCGCCCTGGTTTCACTTTCGATCCAACTTTTAACCCAGGTAACACCCCCACAGGTGGTGCAAAAGTCAGTGATGGTGCTGTTGGTAATCTCGTAGGTTACGATCCCACCAGAGGTGGTGCTAATCCTTGGACTCCCGGTAGCGACCCGGAATATATTAAGTACAGTTATCCTGACTCTGCAAACACCGCTACAACTCTTTACACTGGGGTCAAGAGCTACAACAACGCTGTTGGCGTTGATATTTTCGAGAATCCTCTGGAAACAATTCTCAAAACTGCGAACGAAGTTGGTAAATCCACTGGTTTGGTGACTTCAGTTCCCATTGACCATGCGACACCCGCAGCAGCAGCAGCCAACGTTAACCGTCGCAGCAAGTATGATGATGATTATCCGGCATTAGACAACATCCTCCAACAGCAACTCCGTGTCTATCAACCGACGGTATTACTAGGTGGTGGACACCCACTTTCAGCTCCTGGAGACTTACTACCAAACGGGGTTGAGCCGAATCGCAGCAATGAATTCATTCGTCAATCTACCTATACAGAACTTAGCACTAAGCCAACTAATAACATCTACGATTACACCTTTTTGGAGCGGGGCGAGAACGCTGCACAGAAACTAGCTCAAACTGCGGCGACACTCGATCCCGAAAAAGGCGATCGCCTTTTCGGTTTGTACGGCGCTCGCGGTCAAAATGGTAACTTGCCTGTAAGTTCTGCCAACGGCGACTACAGTACCACTGGTTTAGATATGTTCAGCGTTTTCGCTAACCAAGGTGATAACGCCAAAGTAGACACCAAGCGTCCACTACTTCCTGGAGAAACAGATGCATCTTTCATCGCCAAAGAAATTAATGAAAACCCAACCCTCAATGACTTAACAAACGCTGCATTAAATGTACTAGGGAAAGACCCCGATGGTTTCTGGTTGATGGTTGAGGGTGGCGATATTGATTGGTCTGCCCATGATAACAACATGGACAACCTGATCGGCACCCTATTAGACTTTGATAAAGCAGTCGGATCTACCATTGACTGGATCGAAAAAAATGGTGGTTGGGAAGAAAACCAACTCATTGTTACTGCTGACCACGATCACTATTTGACTCTCAACGGTGATTTTCCGACTTTAGTACAAAATCAAGGTGCCCAAGCGTTAACCAATTTAGATACCCCGGCAGAAGTTGGACATTACTGGGGATCAGATCCCAATGTCAAGTATGGTTGGGGAACTCACACCAACCGTCCCGTACCTGTTTACTACCAAGGTGCTGGTTCGGAAGTACTAAATAGCTTGGTGGGTCAAGGTTATAACGCATACGGTTCTAATATTCCCGGAATTGCAGGTTTAAACGATCAAACCCATATTTACCAGACGATGTTTGCTTCAATAGTGCCAAAAGTTGAGTTAGTTGGTTTTGCTTCTTTACCTGCTGACACCTTTAGTGATGGGCCACCTTCTGGTAAAGATATTTCAGGTAATGGTAGAACAGGGTCTTTCCCAGGACAGCCAATTCAAGGCTTCAGTGGTGTCCAATTTGCTAACAGTAACTCTTTCTACTTCTTGTCAGACAATGGTTATGGCAGCAAAGATAATAGTGAAGACTTTCTGCTGCGAATCAATCGTCTAAACCCGAATTTTAAGGGAACAGAAAATGGCGATGGTACTGTTAAAGTTTTAGACTACATTCAACTGTCTGACCCTAACAACAAAGTTCCTTTCCAAATTGTTAATGAAGGCACCACCAATAGATTCCTAACTGGTGCTGACTTTGATGTAGAGTCATTTGTCTTTGACAAAGACGGGACAATCTGGGTGGGAGAGGAGTTTGGCCCTTACCTGTTGCATTTTGATGCCACTGGTAAATTATTAGAAGCTCCCATCGCTACACCTGACCGATTCAAAACTTTAGATGGAGAAGCACCTTTAGTTATTGGTCACAGAGGTGCAAGTGGTTATCGTCCAGAACACACCTTAGAATCTTATAAGCAAGCAATTGAGCGCGGCGCTGACTTTATTGAGCCTGATTTGGTAGTCACAAAAGATGGTGTGTTGATTGCTCGCCACGAGCCGGCTTTAGCAGTTTTGAATGCTGATGGTACTGTTAATTTCAACAATACAACCACAGATGTTTATAAGCATCCAGAATTTGCCGATCGCAAAAAAACAGTAAGCTTAGATGGAACCACAATTACAGGCTGGTTTGCTGAAGATTTCACCTTAGCTGAAATCAAGACTTTACGAGCAGAAGAACGTCTACCTTTCCGGGATCATTCTTTTGACGGTCAATTTCAGATTCCCACCCTCGCGGAAATCATCGATTTAGTTAAACAAGTAGAAGCCGACACAGGTAAAAAGATTGGCATCTATCCGGAAACTAAACATCCGACTTATTTTGCCGATGAAGCTACCTATGTAGGCACTACGGACAAAATTAACAGAAACATCAGTCAGTTACTCATCGATACACTCAAGGCAAATAATTTTACTGACCCCAGTCGCATCTTCATCCAGTCCTTTGAAGTAAGTAACCTTAAAGAACTGCATGATGTTATTATGCCTGCCGCAGGGGTAGATATTCCACTTGTGCAACTTTTAGATGCCAGTGATATTGATATCAACGGCAAGATTATCGAAAGTCAGCCTTATGATTTGAAAGTCGATGGTGATACTCGCACCTATGGCGATTTGCGAACTCCAGAAGGCTTAGCTGAAGTTGCCACCTATGCTGATGGCATTGGTCCTTGGAAACGGATGATTGTTAGCGTCAAAGGTACTGATGCCAACAATGATGGCAAAGCCGATGATGTCAATAACGATGGAGTGGTCAATGATGCCGACAAGACAACGTTAGCTCCCACTACCTTAGTTCAAGATGCTCACAATGCTGGTTTGGTAGTTCACCCCTACACCTTCCGTGCAGAAAATCAGTATTTAGCAGCAGATTACAAAGGCCAGCTAGCACTAGAAATTCAGCAGTTCTATCAATTAGGGGTAGATGCGCTATTTAGTGATTTCCCAGATATCGCCGATGAAGTACGGGATAAACTTAGAGACGATCCTCAGTATAATGTAGTGCGATCGCCACAAAACCCCGATGTTCTCTCCGGTGATGCTTTTGCTAACTTAGCCGGCTCCAAAGGTTTTGAAGGCGGAGCAATCAACGCCAGCAAAACTAAGCTTTATATGCTGCTAGAAGGCACAGTCCAAGGTGATACTCCTGGCGCTTTGCGGATTAACGAATTTGATTTAGCCAGCCACAAGTATAGCGATCGAAAACTTTACTACAGACTGGACAATCCCGCAAATGCGATCGGCGATTTAGCAGTCATTAATGACAATGAGTACCTTGTAATTGAGCGAGATAACAATCAAGGAGCCGCAGCTAAATTCAAGAGAATCTACAAAATAGATTTGTCTAAAACAGATTCTCATGGCTACGTAGCAAAAGAAGAAGTTGCAGACTTGTTAAATATCCAAGACCCCAACGACCTCAATGGCGATGGCAAAACTAACTTTAACTTTCCCTTTCAAACAATTGAAAATGTTTTAGTTGTTGACAAAAACACCATTTTGGTAGCCAATGACAACAACTATCCCTTCTCAACAGGTCGTCCCGGAAACGATCCTCAAAATCCAGTCATAGACAACAACGAAATTCTACTGCTGAAACTGGAGAAGCCCCTTAATCTTGCTCCTGGCTTAGGTCAACCCCAAGCTGAAGAAATTAATTTTGGTTCCAGTGACAGCGATACCATTACAGTTGAGCCAAATCAAACCTTATTCACAGGTGATGGAGCAGACTTTGTAGAAGGCGCTACAGGTAACACAATCCAGACTGGAAGCGGTGAAGATACGGTGCTGGTAGGCAATAACTCTTCAGTGTCCGCAGGGGACGGTGATGATAGTATTTTTATTGGTCAAAATGGTGCTGCTAGCAACACAACTGCCGATGGTGGTAATGATGATGACGAAATTACCGTAATCGAAGCCAGTGGTAGCAATAACCTATTGGGAGGTGCAGGTGCTGACACTCTGACAGTAGTTGAAGGTTCGCGTCAATTATCCTTCGGTGGTTCAGGCAAAGATACCCTCAAAAGTGAAGGTAGCAATAACCGTCTGTATGGCGGTTCTGGAGATGACAAACTCTTCTCTGGTGTCAATGATTCCTTGTTTGGTGGCGATGGTGATGATGTGCTATTTGCAGGTATTGCAGGTGGTAATCGCCTCAGTGGAGGTACTGGTGCAGACCAGTTTTGGGTTGCCAATGGCAGTTTACCAACTAGCAAGAATATCGTCACTGATTTTACAAGTGGCATTGACAAAATCGGGCTTGGCGGTATTGGCGTTACTCAATTTAGTGCCTTAACTCTATTGCAACAAGGTAGTGATACTTTGGTGAAGGCTGGAAATACAGAGTTGGTTTCATTGCTTGGAATTACATCAACTAGCCTCACAGCAAATGACTTTGTTTTCGCTGCTAGTGTGGTTTAGTCCAAAGATGATTACAGCTTAAATTCAACATTCAAAATTAATTAAGCTGTAGTAATTTTGCTATTGCGAGGGATTAATACTCCCTCGCTTTTTATATTTATAGCGTTTCCCGATCTACTGAGGTACACCTGTAGGGGCACGGCACTGTTCCCTACACCTGGCGATGTAGTGTTGTACCGCATCTGAATGGGAACCGGCATATCAGGACTTTTGATAACACTTAATTAGAAAAACTCATCCTTTAATAAGTCAAGAAGAAACCGGAGCTAAAACAACTTAAGCTGAGCTTATACATGGACATGTTTTACTCGCAATTTGTGTTTTTAGATAAGTAAAGCTAAAGCTGTTCTAGAAAAATTTATTTATTATTTATACAAACTCATCAAATGATAAGTAAACAATAAGTCTTCCTCAATAAATTTGTTGTTAATTTATCAATCAACACATTTTTGTCAATCCGACATGTTCTGAAGTGATTAATCAACACGTTTTAGTAAGTCAGCCATGTTCTGGAGTGACTAATGCTTGTTCTGTAGTAGGGTGCGTTGTCGCAAAGCGCAATGCACCATCTAAATATGTCCTATTGCATTAAAATCTGACGGATTAAAATACTTATTACCTCGTTTGAGTTCTCAATTGGTAATAATGGACTCCAGTCTCCTGGGCTGGCGTAGCCAATCAATCGCAATAAAGTATAAAATTATACTTTATTGCGGTTAAAATGAAAAATATTTTAGTTGGCGATCGAGCAATACAGCTCAGTTAAGCATTTCTTTTCTCTCTTCTCTCTGTGCCCTCTGCGCCTCTGCGGTTCGTTAAACAAAAGAGTTATAGCCTTAAGTGAACCGTATTGGGCGATCGAGTTATTTGATTTTGAAAAAGCTGATTCCCCATTCCCTACTCCCTCCATACACAAATAAATTCAAAAATCACAGCAGATTACAAAATTTGTGGATTTTGCTGAGCCACAATGTAGTTTAAGTAGTGCATAGTAATTTTATAAACCTTAAAAGTTAGAAAATTTATGTCTCAAAAAAAACGCACATCTCGCGTTCTAGATAATGCCGAGTTAAAATTTGCTGGAGTCAAAGCAATAAATACCAATCTGGATATTGGAGATAATTACAACACCACGAAATTTGCAGAATTAATTGAAGAATTACGCACTAAATTAGAAAATCACAATACTATTCTCAGCATGATTGACTCTTCCAAAATAGAAGTTCAAGAGTTAGAAAAAAAATTGGGAACTTACTGTGAGAATATGATGATGGGGATTGGTTTTAAATATGGCAAAGACAGCCGTGAATATGAAATGGCTGGGGGAGTTCGCAGAAGTGAAATTTTGCGTAAAAGTAGAGCAACTCGGTTAAAAACTGCCGCGAAAAAAGCATCTAGTACAAATTCTGAACGTATGTAGCATGTCGGCAATAGAGCAGATTTCATGTTTTTGAGGTACAGATCGTCGTAAGGGCACAACATCTTTCAATGGTGTCAATTTCAGCTATAAATAGCTTCACTGTTGGCTTCATAACCCGCTTGGTAATTCATTCCCAAGCTAATAGCTCAAGTCTACTGAAGTAGACTAAAGATTATTGAGGAATTCAGAAAAGATAAGTAGTGGCGTGACAAGCTTAAAATAGTGCATTAACTTGACTCTTGTGGGATGGGCGTCTCGCCCGTCCGGTGGGTGCGGACAAGATGTCCACACCACAAGAAAATTTTTTGCAACATTTTAGCCTTGTCACGCTACTACAAATATTTAGATTTTTCACCAAATCAAATATGATTCCTATAGCAATCCGGTTTCATTGCTTTTGTCCTTCTTTCCTGCTCCCTGCTATATTTCATGGAAGCATTTTAGGACGACTGATAATTAGTACCTGTACTTGACCATCACCAGTGTTGATTGCTAATACTGGAGGACGCTGATCCCGTTTTGCATCAGCAGGCATTGCAGGAAACAGATAAACCCAATTGTTGTTTTCAATTAGCAATCGCCAAACAATAGGTTGCTTTGGATTAGTTGTTAAATCGTTTGTTTCTCGTCCATAAATTCGTCGGAATTGCTCAACATCTCCGATGATGCGAGAATTCTTTAAATCAGGATTTGTCAAATCTTCCAGATTCAGGCCTAAAGGACTTTTGTCTTGTGGACTGACTAGAGTCACAATGGGTCTAGTTGAAGTTGTATTAACTGCATCCCGGAAAGCATCAGTAGCACCTTGCCAACGACCTAACCAAAATAAAGCAGCCAAAATCCAGGCAACAACAATGATTTCATGGCGTAAAGGTAGAGGTAGAAATTGAGCAAAAGAACGTAAACGTTGAAACAGCCAAAAACTGTGTACTTTTTGTGTATAACGAGTAAGAAGTGAGTTTAAGGTACTAGATGTAGATGGGCTGACTGCTCTCGGCGAACAAATAATCCAAAGACTGAATTTAATTAATATAACAGTAATAATCAGAGCTACTAACGCTCGTAAAAATATCCAAATATTACCTAAAATAACTTGGATTGGTACTAATAAAAAAGACTCAAATGGAAAATTTAAAGCAGTAATTTCTATTTCAAAAAAACTAAAGTAAGCCCAGCGATATATCCAACCAAGAAAGTAAAGGAAGATAGCTAATACACCAAGCAAACTAGCGAAGCTTCCTAAAAAATTGGTGTTGGAAGAATGGTCAGGAGTAGGGGACATAATTACAATCGGAATTACTAAGAATTTAGTTATAGCTACCTACTAGCAGACCAGATAAAACAACCCCACTATAGGAGAAAGTACATTGCTTGATTGTTACATACAGTCTCAGTACTGCCTTTGAATCAAAATTAGCCATAATCTGTTAATCAAGCAAAAATCCTTAAAAAAGCTTTTCCGAAATCAAGAGTAATTTCCTTGATTGTATAATTGATGATACTAAGCTTTTGAGACTAAATCCACCTTTTTGCTTTAGTTCTTACATTATTAGCTATAAATATATGAAAGTAGTTTTTAGAACACTGAGTATTGTGTCAATAATAGCTACAAGTATGATAGTAGAAAATATATGGGTAGCAAGTGCAACTCCTCAATTAGCGCAAACACAACGGTCAATAATTAAGAGTTTAGTACCTTTAGCACTACCTACTAGTGCAGATGTATGGTTCAAAGATGGGAAATCAATTACTGGGCAACTAACAGATTTTAATTCCAAAAACCAAAAAATTCAGATTTTCCGTGCTGGTACACCTCGCTCAGTTCAGCTTAGCCAAGTACAGCGAATAAATTTTAGACGAGATGCATTGGTTTATATCGCTGGTGAAGGACGAGTCATTCGAGGAGAAGATAGGGCAAAAGCAACACAAAGCATATGGGGAAATATACCAGTAGATGCATTTCGGTTAATCGATTCAAAGCAGGGGCAAGCTAGCGTAGATTTATCAAAAGTAATGAATCAAAAACAACTACGTGGTATTTTGGGAGTAGCAGAGGACAGTTTATACGTAGTAGACGAGATGGAATTTAAACCAGCTAAAAAGCTAACGATTAAGGTGACACCAACGGATCGCTTACAAGCCCGTTAACTCAGCGTGAGTTCGATAGATTCCAAAGAACCCCTCTCCAAACCTCTAACAGAAGCAAGGCTACGGTGTACACACAAGTGAGATCCAGTTTTATCGATAAGCGAGAAAGCCCTCATGTAGAGACGCGATTTATCGCGTCTAAAAAATTGACACGTTACAGAGACGCGATAAATCGCCGTCTCTACAAGAATAATGAAACAGCTAGGTAGAGTTTTGTTGGCAATAGGAATTGGCTTGGCTTGTGTGGTAATTGAGCCAAGCCAAGTAGCAGTCTGGGCACAAACTGAGAACTCTCAAACTCAACAAGCACAAAAACTGCTGGATCTTGCAATAGAGCAAACGAACAAAGGACAACCACAAAAAGCCATCGCTACTCTTGAGCAAGCATTATTGTTGGCACAGCAACAAAAAGATAAAAAACTGGAAGCAACTATTCTACTTGGGATTGGCTTCAACTACAGAAACATTGGACAGCCAAAGTTGGCATTGGATTATTTCAACCAATCTCTGCCCATTATAAAACAAGTGGGCGATCGCGCTGGTGAAGCTGCTACTCTCAACAATATCGGTGCTGTCTACGCCAATATTGGGCAGCCAAAGTTGGCATTGGATTATTTCAACCAATCTCTGCCCATTATAAAACAAGTGGGCGATCGCGCTGGTGAAGCTGCTACTCTCAACAATATCGGTGCTGTCCACGCTGATATTGGGCAGCCAAAGTTAGCATTGGATTATTACAACCAATCTCTGCCCATT
>NZ_JACJRQ010000005.1 GCF_014697355.1 Nostoc calcicola FACHB-3891
ATTAATGCTAGCTATTATCATTAAGTGTCTTAACTTTTGAATCAAACTTAGTTTTTATGTACTACTCTGTCAGCTTTTTGTTGGTGTGTGACAGTTAGGGTGCGGAATGTGGGTTTGATTTGGCGTATTTCCTGAATTTTGGGTACTCAGAACAATTTCAGCCAGTGCGCGGGGTGGTGTGTTGGGATTGCGAACAACTTCTAAACGAGTTGTAAAATCTGGATGACTAGCCAGCACTTCCAAAGTTTCAGGAAAAGTATTAGCATTACTGGCGACAGCACGCACGGTAGCTACATAAGAATCTCTCGCTAACTGTCTTAAAACGGTGGCTGGTGTATTTGGGTGACAAGCAACTCGATAACGCACTGAACTATCAGTGTGACTTGCTAACTGTGACAAAATTTCAACAGGCATTTGTGAACCTTTGACAGGATGTTCAATAAAATCAGCAAGATTTTTGCTACTCATGCTTTTAACAGCCTGAGCAAGGACAATTCCTGGTGTATTCGGGTTGCGTTGATTTACGAGATTTTCTTCTAAACCCAAGCGAGTGAGTATTGTCACAGGAGTATTGGGGTTAGCAGTCAGTTTCGTTTTCACTTCACGGCTGGTATCGTTGGCTAACCGCATTAAAATTTCCACAGGTGTATCGGGATGTTCTGCAACTTTGGCTCGGACTTGCTCAGATTCATCTTGTGCCAATATTTCTAATAATTGAATAGGCGTTGGTGTTTTATTATGAGATGATTTGTAGGCAAGTGCCTGTCGAATTTTTACACTGGAATTTCGTGCCAGTCCGAGTAAAAGATTGAGGGGTAAATTGGAGTTTTGTGAGACAGCTTGACGCACAGTCTCATCTGGATATTTTGCCAGTTGTTCTAAAATTTGAATCGGAGTTTTATTGCTACGTGCTGCAATCAATTTAGCTTTTTGATCTCCCTTTTCCACAACCTGCGCTAAAGCATAATAACTATGGGGACGCTGCGCCAATAATTCATTTGTTTTTGTAATTTCTTCTGCTTGTACTTGGGCTAAAAGCAAACGGTAACATCCCAAAATCATTTGCTGATATTCTTCTGGTATCAGCATTCGTTGATGTTCTTCCAAGTAAGGCACGTTAATATTTTTTAACGCGCATTCCCGCACTTGTATGTCATTATCTCTCACTAGCTCAATCAAAACTTCCACAGGAATGGAGGGATTTTTCGCTACATAACAACGGATGATGCTATCTGATGATTTTGCCAGTTCCGTCAATCTGTTAAGTGATGTATTTGGATCTTGGCTTTCTCGCTCTAAGCTTTGCTGTTTATCTTTTGCTCTAAATCCTGATGAAATATGATAAACATGGTTAGTTGATTTTGCTGCCAATAAAGACTTTTTGAGAGCTTTCGGCGTTTTTGGATTGTTGATAACTGCTTCTTGTACTTGAGAACTTGAATCTTTAGCCAGTTGCTTAAGTGTACTTACTAATACTTGCGGATGTTTAGCAACATTAACTCGCATCGATTCTAATGAATCATTTGCTAAAAGTTCGAGAATTTCTCCTGATATGTTTGCCTGATTGATTACCGAATTGACATAATAGTAAAAATTTTTCTCACTGCGATCGCCTACTATTTGCTCTATAATACTTAGCGGTAAATTTTTCCTTTGAGTAATAATTATATGTTTGTGCTTTGGATAGAGTTTTAATAATGCTTGTTCTGAAGTCTTGGGATGTTTTGCTACAGCCGTTTGAATTTCGTGAACAAAATGGTTTGCAAGCAAATTTAGTGCTTCTGTTGGAGTCAGAGGATTTCGAGAAATAGCTAACTGAATTTTATACGCCCCATCACCAGCCAACTGCATCAGCGTCTCTGAGGAAGCTGAAGGATTTTGTGCCACAGCCAACCTCACCCACGCCCAACGACTCTGCGCCAACATCGCTAATTGTTCAACATCTGTATTCCAGTCAGAGGCGATGGTATGCTGTCCTTCTACCAGTTCAATTAATGCCGGTGGACAACTAGGATTAAACTTCACCGCCAAGCGTATTGGTAATTCCAAATCACCCGCCAATTGTTCCAATACTGCCAAGGGCGTTTCTGGTGACTCTGCTACCTGCAAACGTGGTTCTAAAGTTGGTTCCTGTGCCAGTCGCTCCAATAGTTGCAAACGATACTTTAATGGCATGTGGGGATTACGCAAGCCTTCAATTAGTCGTTCGGCTGGCACCCACTCGCTGAGAAAATATGGTGGCACTGGGCCTAACTTGAGCAATTCTACAGCGAGGCGATCGTTTTGCCCTAGTTGCTGTTGTTGCAGCAGCGCATCTACTATTTGCTGCCAGCCGTCTGTTATTTCTCCAGCAAAGTTTACGTGTAAGCTTGCTGTTTCGGCTACTTGTGCATCAGGGCTATTAACTAGAACCTCTAAGAGACTGCGGGGTGTGTCAGGAAAACTGGCGATCGCCAATTGCAAATCTCCTGACTGTTGCAATAACTCCTCTGGTGCTGACAAAAACCCTTGCAAATCCGATCCGCTAACTGGCTGAAGAGGTCGCATGGCTGTTAAACTAAATTTTATAGTTCATTTATACTATAAAAAAGGATACGTGAAAACTATTGTAAAAGTTTTGTATCCCTCTGTTTAGAATTCCCGATGCGAGCATCAACTTAACGCAAAATCAGCGGTTAGAGTTCGCCCAATAATCGTAGGGGCGCACAGCTGTGCGCCCCTACAACAGTGGTCTATTCAACTACTTAGGATATTAACCCAAATCAAAAAGCAAGATTTCGCCGCCGATATTGGTGCTAATTTCTAGCTGTTCTTCGCCGTTGATTTGTACGCCATCGCCGGCTCTGAGTTCTTCACCATTTAAGTTGACTATACCTTGGGCTACTTGTAACCAAGCATAGCGATCGCCTTTTACTTGATAATTAACAACATCACCTGACTCTAAAACAGAGGCGTATAAATCAACATCTTGGTGAATTGTCACAGCACCATCGCGCCCATCTTTAGCAGCAATTAAGCGTAATTGACCGCGCTTTTCTTCAATGGGAAAAGCTTTTTGTTCGTATCTTGGTGTCAACCCTTCTTCGTCAGGAAGAATCCAGATTTGTAGCAAGTGCAGTGGTTCAGTTGGTGAAGGATTAAATTCGCTGTGGCTGATTCCAGTACCAGCACTCATAATTTGGGCATCACCGGGACGAATTACTGAGCCAGTACCCAAGCTGTCTTTGTGTTCTACAGCACCTTCTAACACATAAGTGAGAATTTCCATGTCACGATGACCGTGGGTAGGAAATCCAGAACCAGGGGCGATGCGATCGTCGTTGATGACTCGCAGAGAACGAAATCCCATACGGTTGGGATCGTAAAAACTACCGAAGGAAAATGTATGATAACTATCGAGCCAGCCTGTTTGAGCGTGACCGCGGGCATTGCGATCGTGAATTAAGTGGGTAATTGTATTTTTAGACATAGATTTACCTCGTTGTTAATTGTTTTTAGAAGTGTTCAGAATTCTTATTTATTCAATCTAATTTTGAACTATTTAAATAGTAAAGTATATACAGACAAAATGAAAAGTACGTACTTAAAAGTGCCATACTTACCAAAAAGATACTGTAAAATTTTACAGTCTTTTTCAATTGAATAGCATTGTTTTCTTGATATGAAAAAATAAAAATATTTATAGGTTGGGTTTTCCCAGAGTAAGCCAATAAAACCTAATACAGTTCAGATAGAGCTACAAAACCCTCATGTAGAGACGCGATTTATCGCGTCTTTTCTAGACCAATTATCTACACTTAACATTTCTATAAATAATATGGTGCGTTACGGCTTTAGCCGTAACGCACCCTACTAGTTAAGATTTACTGTTCCCTGATTGAAAAGTGCTTACTTGACACCGACTACTGTCTTTTGAGTTTTACTAGCACCTGCGTTGCCATTCTCTGCCTTAATTTCTGCTACTTGGAGATGAGCTTCTAAGAACCAGAGGCGTTTGTCAATGGTGCGGGAAATTTCAGTGTAAAGGTCAGCGGTATCAGCATCACCTAATTCATCGGTTTTAGCGATCGCTTCCCGAATATGTTTAGCGTAAGCTGCAAAACGATCTGCTAAAGCTGTCACATGGTCTTTACCATCCAAAATATCAAAGGGATATTCTGGCAGAATGGAATTACTAGCAGCAGCACGGGCTGTCCCTACAGCATATCCACCTAAAGCAGTTACGCGTTCGGCAACCATATCAACGTATTCTTCCAATTCACCAGCAAGTTCATCAAACAATTCGTGCAGCTGGTAGAAATCGGTGCCTTTAACATTCCAGTGCGCTTGCTTTGCCTGAGTTTTCAAATCCAAAGTGGCTGCTAAGGTTTGGTTGAGAAGCACCACGATTTGCACTCGCGCTGCGGCAGGAATATCAATGCGGGTAGGGTAAAGACGTGATGCAATGGTGTTGTCGCTCATGGTCGTAGTTAATGCGTTTTACATATAACTTTACAGATTTTAGTTTACGATGCGAAACTCTCTGACGATAGATTGTATTAATGCCTGAATGTGTTAGTGTTTGAATCTGATACAATTTTGGATTTGGTGATTGGTCATTGGTCATTAGTCATTGGTTTTGAACAAAGGATAAATAACAAAGGACAAATGACAAATGACAAATGACAAATGACATTAAATCCGATGGTTGTCTATGGCATTAAATGTACCACCAAAAAGACGATCGCGAATTGTATCATTGTGCAAAAAGTCATGGGGAAAACCCAATTCAATTTGACTCACTTCATTTAAGCGCTGCAAATGTTCTGGGGAAAGAGTCACATCCAAAGAAGCTAAGTTATCTTGAAACTGAGTTAATTTACGTGCGCCAATAATCGGAATGATTGCCCCACTTTGAGCGCGTAACCAAGCTAATGCTACCTGTGATGGTGTGTGTCCAATTTCTTCTGCAACTTGACTGACGACTTCAGCGATCGCTAAACTTTTTTCTGAAATAGTTCCTGAGGCTGCATTTGCTAATCGTCCTTGTTCGCCACTTTCTTGAGCAGATTTATTATACTTCCCTGTCAGCACACCACCACCCAAAGGTGACCACGGTGTTACTGCTAAATCGAAGGCTTTGGCCATCGGTATCAAGTCGCGTTCTGGTGTCCGCTGAATTAAACTATACTCAATTTGCAGGGCAACAAACTGCGTCCATCCTTGATATTGGGCGATGGTGTTTGCTTGGGAAATAATCCAAGCGGGTGCATCAGAAATGCCGATGTAAAGTACTTTACCTTGACGAACTACATCATCAAGCGATCGCAATACTTCTTCAATAGGCGTGGTAAAGTCCCAAGCGTGCAACCAAAATAAGTCAATATAGTCGGTATTCAACCGCTTCAGGCTACCTTCTAAAGACTGGATTAAGTTCTTGCGATGATTCCCACTACCATTGGGGTTGCCGTTCTTGTCATTCATCCGCAAGGGAAAGGAATATTTTGTAGCAACTACAAAACGTTCCCGATCTTTGGCGATTAATTCACCGACAATTTTTTCACTGCTACCGTCAGTATAACCATTGGCGGTGTCAATAAAATTGCCTCCTGCTTCCACAAAAGTATCAAACACTTTACCGCTTTCGTCTTTGGAAGCACCCCAACCCCAATCTTCACCAAAAGTCATGGTTCCTAAGCAGAGTTCAGATACTCTTAACCCGCTTTTGCCCAAGAGTTTGTATCTCATGAATATTTTCTCACTAATGAAAAAAACTATGCGAATACTATCCCAAAGGCATGATAACTAGAAATTAGTACTTACGCACTGTAGAAATTAATTATGGTATGCATTCACTAAAATAAATACTTTCAGACTTTGATTAATCATTTTTTGATGGTATGTAGATCCGCATTGTAGGGGTTAATTGGTATCAACTGAAGTAAGAAGTAAATTCAATACTTATTGACCAATATTGAACACTTGTTCCGCCGTCAACTTTAACTCAGGGAAAGTAGGAGATATAATTTTATCGCTACCCCTAAACTGACTGACTTGGTATTCCCCATCAATTAGTTGATAGACTGAGAAAGTGGGTTGTTTGGGATTACCAATAAACTTCCTAGCTCCCAATGCTGCATAGTCAACAATCCAATATTCGGCAATACCCATCTGTTCATAATCGGCAAGTTTGAGGTAGTAATCATCGCGCCAGTTGGTACTGACAACCTCAATTACTAAAGGAATTGATGTACCCTTAGTGACAGTAGAATATTTTTCCCAAAGCGGTTCATCAACTAAAGCAGCGTCATTTAGGATTAATACATCTGGGAAATAACCTGATTCTCTTTCTGGTGGCTTTACTATTGCTTGATTGGGGATAAAGTAGGGGAGACTTAATCGTCTAAACTCTAAAGTTAATTCAGCAGCAGAAAATCCTTTTATCCTTTCATGCTTCCCTGTTGGCTGTGCCATTTCGACAATTTCCCCGTTGTGCAGTTCGTAGCGTACCCCAGAGTTTTCGGGATACCACGAGATAAATTCGTCAAAGATAACTATTTTTGGTAAGGCTTGGGTCATAACAATTGATTACTGTGGGTTTGCTTTTATTCTAGAAGTGCTGTCCCTTCCTCGGTTTCTTCCTCCCCTGACAGCAACGCTGTTAAAGCCCCATCAATGCAAAACTTCCCAATCTTGCAGTAAGGAAATAGCATCTTTATAGAAAGACAAATCTACTTGGTTCACTTCTATTCCCTGTCCGATTCCTTCTAGAAGAGTGATTGTTAATTTACCTCCTAAATGTTCGCGGAACTCGGTAAGACCCCTAAATATACAATTGGGATGGTCTGGCCGATCTAATTGCTCTGCCAGTGCTGGTATATACAAAGTAAAGCCTAATTTCTTAAGTGTAACTAGAATTCTTTGCCATTCGGATTGTAAAAGTTTACCTGTTAAATATGAATAGGTTGTATCCAAAGCAATACCGATCGCCACAGCTTCACCGTGACGTAAACTGTAATTAGTTAAATGTTCCAGTTTGTGAGCAGCCCAATGTCCAAAATCTAAAGGACGCGATGAACCCATTTCAAAAGGGTCACCACTACCAGCAATATGCTCTAAGTGCAACTGCGAACAACGATAGATCAGCTTTTCCATAATCTCCATGTCTCGATTAGCTAATCTATCGGCATAAGTCATAATAAAATTAAAGAAATCTGCATCTTTAATCAGTGCTACTTTCACCGCTTCTGCAATACCCGATCGCCAATCACGATTGTCAAGGCTGGTAATAAAATCAAAGTCATTCAATACAGCATAAGGAGGCATGAATGTACCAAGAAAATTTTTCTTGCCAAAGGCATTAATCCCATTCTTGACTCCGACACCCGAATCATTTTGTCCTAATACTGTTGTCGGCACTCGTAGCAGCCTAATTCCTCGGTGAGCCGTTGCTGCCGCGTATCCTGCCATATCTAATACCGCTCCACCTCCAATTGCTAACACATAGGAATGACGGCACAATCCAACTTCATCAATTACTTGATGAATTTGCTCTATAAATCTAGAATCATTTTTGACTACTTCTCCACCAGGAACAATCGTCGGTTCACCGCTCAAGGTAAGTACATCTGCATAACACTGGGCGTAAAGTGCTAACTTTTTTAGCAACCCATTTTGGTAATTTAAAACTCCTCCATCTACCACTGCTAGCACTCGTTTTGGCGTTGTCTCGCCATTTGCTGCAATCACTTGTGCCAATAAAGGATTATCTAACTCAAACAAACCTCTAGTAAAGTGAACATCATAGTTGAAAGTTACTTCAACACATTGATTAATGGGTTGCAGGTTGAAAGCAGTCTTTTGTTTAAGAGCCATACTTAATATTATTAGTTTTTAACTATTTGAAAATATATTTGCTACTGCAATTAAGATTAGCGGCAACTTCAACAATAGAAATTTGGCACTCTCAAATTCAAACGATTTACCAGACAATTAAATCTAATAAATCATTGTTTTACAGTGCCTCTATCCGTTGTTGGATCGAGTCTAGGATAAGGATTGGTTACAATTTTTTGGGATGAATATAATTTCTGTCCTAGACTTTATATGTAAGTTGGGTAGTAGATATCATCATTACATAAAATTCTAATTTTTTTCAGTAACCTAACTTGCATCTTTATTCTTTCAAAATCATATCTTTACAGTATCTTCTTTAAAATTAGTATATTTTTATAGATTCAATGAAGTTATTAAGTAAGTAATATACTATAGAACTGGTTGAATAATAAAGTATCAAATTTAATGCTAAATATTATACATAGTTGTCACAAAAAAAGTTGAGCAACTTCTCCTGAAATTTATCATGAGTAGAGTAAACAAGTTACTACATCAGTGGTTACTACAGTCTGTTTCCCAGACAGGTATTACTTGGCTGGAACAGAAGCAGGCACAGATTGCTAGCGGTGCTGCTGAGCGACTATTTTTCACGGCTTTTAGTGCTGTGCCGCGTTATTTGGGTAAACAGAAATTGCAACTCACATCCCAAGACTTAGAAGCAGCACAGGAGGCGATTAGCGGTTGGAATCCTGTTAATTGGAGTGTAGATCAAGCAGGTCGCACACTCTTGCTTTTAGCTTTGCCTCAGGATGATGCCGAGACTTATGTGCGATCGCTTGATAAAGTCTTCTCTAGTGCCGATATGGGCGAATTAGTTGCACTTTATCAGAGTTTGCCCCTATTACCACATCCAGAATTACATCGCCAACGCGCTGCTGAGGGAATTCGCAGCAATATGAGCAATGTATTTCAAGCCATAGCACTACGCAATCCTTATCCGGCAGATTATTTAGATAATGCCGCTTGGAATCAAATGGTACTGAAAGCCGTGTTTGTGGGTAGTCCGTTGCATCTAATTTGGGGTTTGGATCGTCGCGCCAACCCAGAATTAGCAAAGATGTTAACAGACTATGCCCATGAACGCTGGGCAGCAAAACGCTCAGTTATCCCAGAACTTTGGCGGCCTGTAGGTAAATTTGCTGATAGTGCAATCATCGCAGATTTAGAAAAAGTCCTGGCTAACGGAGATATAACCGAGCAACAAGCAGCAGCATTAGCCTGTGCTGAATCATCTTTACCCCAAGCGCAAGCATTACTTTCCCACTATCCAGATTTACAGTCATCCATAGAACAGGGTAACCTGACTTGGAGCAGTTTTAGCGTGTAAATGAAAGGGACTAGGGAGTGGGGGACAAGGGGACAAGGAGAATAACTCCTACCTCCTAACTCCTACCTCCTAACTCCTAACTCCTAACTCCTAACTCCTAACTCCTAACTCCTAACTCCTAACTCCCCAATCCCCAAACCACACCATGATGTTTATCGATCCTCACATTCACATGTGTTCTCGTACTACTTACGATTACTTAGTAATGCGGGAATATGGCATTGTCGCCGTTATTGAACCAGCTTTTTGGCTAGGACAACCCCGAACCAACGCCGGCACATTCAAAGACTATTTCAGCAGCCTTGTAGGCTGGGAACGGTTTCGTGCTAGTCAGTTCGGCATTCAACATTACTGCACAATCGGCTTAAATCCTAAAGAAGCGAACAACGAGGCACTAGCAGCAGAAGTTATCGAATTGCTACCGCTTTATGCTTGTAAAGAAGGAGTTGTTGCCATTGGCGAAATTGGCTATGACGACATGACAGAAGCAGAAGATAAGTACTTTTGTCAACAGTTAGAGTTAGCCAAAGAACTCGATATGTTGGTACTAATTCATACCCCTCATCGGAATAAGAAAGCGGGTGCTATTCGGAGTATGGATCGGTGTATTGAATATGGCTTAGATCCTTCCCAAGTAGTTATCGATCATAACAACGAAGAAACTGTTGAAGAAGTATTAAAACGCGGTTTTTGGGCGGCTTTTACGATTTATCCCCAAACAAAAATGGGTAACGCTCGGATGGTGGAAGTTGTTCGTAAATATGGACGCGATCGTATCATTGTTGATAGTAGTGCTGACTGGGGAATTAGCGATCCGTTAGCAGTGCCAAAAACGGCTCAGTTAATGTTAGAAAGAGGCATTCCAGAAGAACATGTGCGAGCAGTTTGTTACGAAAATGCTCTAGCTGCTTACAGCCAAACTGGGCAGATGCAAGCATCAGATTGGCTCAATCCCGAATCTATCGATCAGCGTCAGTTATTTAATGGTAATTCTGTGTTACGAGGACAAGAACCAGGTATTAATTCGCTTTCAGTGCTGATTGAATAGAAAATTGGGAATTGGGCATGGCAAAATAAATTTTTATCTTTGCATTATCACTCTCGCAATCCAAAATCCAAAATCTAAAATCAAAAATAGCATTAGGGGGGCAAACAAGTGAATGTTGCAAACTTAAATTTTCCAAACTGGCGGGGTTATTTTGAATTGATGCGTCCGGCTAATATTGTTACTGCTTGGGCTGATATTTTGGTTGGCTTTGCGGCTTCTGGTTCTGGGATTATTTTTATTCAATTAATCAATGGTGAAGCAAATTTTGCGCTTTTAATTCCATTAGCTTGGTTATTATTAGCTACAACTGGTTTATATGGCGGCGGTATCGTTTTTAATGATGTTTTTGACGCTGAATTAGATGCCAAAGAACGACCAAATAGAGCAATTCCCAGTGGCCGGGTGTCGCTGAAAAATGCTACTTTCTTGGGAAGTATATTGTTTGCAATCGGCATTGGAGCGGCTTTTCAGGTATCTTGGGTGAGTGGTGCGATCGCTATCTTCATTACTCTTTCAGCACTGCTGTATAATTCACTTGCCAAACATCATCCTTTTTTTGGCCCCCTTAATATGGGTTTATGCCGTGGCAGCAACTTATTATTAGGTGTAAGTGTTGTCCCAGAAATCATAGGAGAACGTTGGTATTTAACGCTAATTCCTGTTATTTATATTGCTGCTATCACTGCAATTAGCCAGGGCGAAGTTCACGGCGGAAAGAAGATTACGGGAGTACTAGCGCTAGTGTTGATTGCAATAGTTTTGACGGCAGTTTTAGCTTTAGGATTATTAGCCGAGTATACAGCGATCGCAGCATTACCATTCGCAGCTTTATTAGCCATCCGAGTACTGCCTAATTTTATCAAAGCTGCCCGTGAACCTTTACCTGAAAATATCCGCAATGCTGTCAAAATAGGTGTGTTGTCTCTAATTGTTTTAGATGCGACTGTTGCATCTGGTTTTGCTGGTTTGTATTACGGTTTAGCAGTTCTGATTTTGTTGCCAATTTCTATGAAGTTAGCGCAAGTATTTGCTGTTACTTGAAATTACAATTGTGAAAATATCACGCAGAGGCGCAGAGAGAAAGATTGAGTTTTATGCAATATTTTGTAATTATTCATATTCCAAAAACCTCTCCGCGTCTCTGCGTCTCTGCGTGCGAATAAAAAATACAGGATGCAGAAAATGAAAATTACAAAAAACAACAACTTCCACTTAACTTATTGCAGCAATATTCATCCTGGCGAAAGTTGGGTAGAGGTATTTGCAAATTTGCAAAAATATATTCCCGAACTCAAATCACGTTTATCGCCAACAGAACCTTTTGGCATTGGTTTGAGGTTAGCAGATGTAGCTGCCAAGGAACTTTTAGAAAGTAATAATTTACGTCAATTTCAAGAATGGTTAAATAAACAATATTTATATGTTTTCACCTTAAATGGATTTCCTTACGGAGGATTTCATCGACAGGTGGTAAAAGACCAAGTTTATGCACCAGATTGGTCTACACAAGAACGGCTAAACTATACATTAAATCTTACAAAAATTTTAGCAACCCTATTACCAGCAGGACTTGATGGTGGAATTTCTACCTTGCCATTATCGTATAAACCTTGGTGGGGAGAAGACCAAACAACTTGCGACTCGGTTATCAAAAAGAGTTGTTTGAATCTAGCATCAGTTGTTGTAGAAATGATTCGTATCTGGGAAGAAACAGGAAAAATACTACATATTGATTTAGAACCTGAACCGGATGGATTAATTGAGAACACCTCAGAAGTAATTGATTTTTTTCAAAATTGGTTGTTGCCAATTGGTGGTAATTATTTAGCCGAAAAATTACATATTGAACAAAGTTTAGCCGAAACTAAACTGCTAGAACATGTTCGACTGTGTTATGATACCTGCCATTTTTCAGTTGAATATGAACATCCAAATTCTGTATTTGCACGTTTAGAATCAGCAGGAATTAAGATTGGTAAGATTCAAATCAGCGCAGCCATTCAAGTAAAAATTCCCGCTGAAATTGAGAAACGTGGTTTGATAGTTGAACGCTTACGTCCTTTTGCAGAATCTACCTATCTTCACCAAGTAATCGAACGTCGTAGTGATGATACTCTACATCACTATCCCGATCTAATGACTGCATTACCTCATTTAGAGCAGTCTCTAGCCGAAGAATGGCGTACTCACTTCCATGTGCCAATTTTTATTCGTGATTATCAAATTTTGCAGTCTACCCAAGATGATATTGCTACTGTTTTACATCTACTGCAAACTAATAATGCTTGTTCACATTTAGAAATTGAAACTTACACTTGGGATGTATTGCCATCAGAAATGAAAATCGATTTGCTGACTTCTATTCAGCGGGAATATGACTGGGTATTAAAAGAATTTGCTAAGAATTCAGAATCCAGAATCCAGAATTCAGAATCAGGAAATTAAGTTGATGAAAAAAACCGTTATTCTAAATATCGTAGGATTAACGCCTAGCTTACTAGGAAAAAACACGCCGTTTTTATCTGCGTGGGCGGCTATTGGCCAAGTAGTTCCAATCAAAACAGTTTTACCTGCTGTAACTTGTTCTGTTCAAGCTACTTATTTAACAGGAAAACTGCCTGATGAACATGGCATTGTTGCTAATGGTTGGTACTTCCGCGATGAATGTGAAGTAAAATTTTGGCGACAATCTAATAAATTAGTACAGCCTCCCAAAGTTTGGGACATTGCTAAATCAATCGATCCAAACTTTACTTGTGCCAACCTTTTTTGGTGGTACAATATGTATTCTTCAGTAGATTATGCCATTACACCGCGTCCAATGTATCCGGCAGATGGGAGAAAATTACCGGATATTTATACCCATCCTAGTGATGTGCGATCGCCAATTCAATCTGATTTAGGCCAATTCCCTTTATTCGATTTTTGGGGACCAAAAACTTCAATTAATTCTAGTCAATGGATCGCTAATTCCGCCAAATGGATTGAGGAACGTTATAGCCCGACATTATCACTAGTTTATCTGCCACATTTAGATTATTGTCTGCAAAAATTTGGTCACGATGAAAAACACATCCAAGCAGATTTACAGGAAATTGATGCTGTTTGTCGTGATTTAATCGAATATTATCAAGCACGAAATACTCAAGTAATTATTCTTTCTGAGTATGGCATTACCCCAGTTAATAAAGCAGTAGATTTGAACCGCGTGTTACGGCAAAATAATTTAATTGCTGTGCGAGAAGAATTGGGGCGAGAACTACTCGATTTTGGTGCTAGTATTGCCTTTGCTGTAGCCGATCACCAAATTGCTCATGTATATGTGAACGATCCGGCTTACATTCCGAAAGTACGATCGCTTTTAGAAGCCACAGAAGGTGTAGCCCAAGTATTGGATGAACAGGGTAAACAAGCCTACCACCTTAATCATCCTAGATCGGGAGAGTTAGTGGCGATCGCCGGGCCTAATACTTGGTTCACCTATTATTATTGGCTTGATGATAACAAAGCCCCTGATTTTGCCAGAACCGTAGATATTCACCGCAAACCCGGCTACGATCCTGTAGAGCTTTTCCTCGATCCGCAGATTAAATTTCCCCAAGGAAAAATCGCTCTCAAGCTACTTAAGAAACAATTAGGTTTTCGCTACCTCATGGATGTAATTCCTCTGGATGCTTCCTTAGTACGTGGCTCCCACGGTCACATTACCACTTCTGTTGATGAAGGACCTCTATTTATCACCCATCAAACTGACGTTGTTGATACAAACACAATTGAAGCCACAGATGTTTGTTCGTTGATTCTCAAACATTTGAATCGGGAGTAGGGAGTGGCGAAATGAGGGGAATGAGGGGGACTGTGTTCAATCACACCCCCTGTTTTTTGCTTTGAGGTCAGCTAAAATTACCTTGATATTTGCAGTTCCCAACAATTAGAAACCGCCTGGCATTACGGAGATGGAACCGCTACTCGATTGCCAGGAACAATCTGTGCCTGATAGGAAAACACCTCTCGGCTACGGGGATTTACGATCACCTTGACCCAATTGACATCGTTGGTGCCGTTCGCCGCATTGTCGCCAAATGTCTCGACACGAGTGAAGTTTTCGATGCGTCTGCCTTGAGCATCTAGAAATGGCTTGTCAACGCGGTGGTAGTGGGAGTCGCCGTCTACGTAGGCAACCGGTTTACGGAAAGCAATCACCTCATCGCGCAACGCTAATAAAAAGCTCTGGAAGCCATCAGGCTGCCCATCGGTTTCCACCAGCGTCTTTGGATCGCGCAAAGGTGCCCTGGTTCCGTCGGTCAGATCCCACCCTGGATTCCCTTGGGAGATAAACATGACCGCTACCGATTTCTGTGCCTTTGCCACTTGAAAGGTCTCTCTCATCCATGCAATATTAGCCGCGTTTCGCGCCGCGTACTCCTGGGGGTCTGGCGCAGTGTCGCATAGGTTGTTGCACGAACCCTGGATATTGAGTGTTGTATACGTAACCTTACCGACCGTCCAGCGACGGTTCTCAACACAACCCACAGGAGTGTCGCTTGCACTAAGGCACAGCGGTGCTGTCTGCACTTCCTGGACTAGCCGACGCTGCCCAAGGGAAAATTTTGTGCTGAAGAATACCTGACGCTCGTAGTCGAGGCGCTCACGTGAGTTGAATCCACCGTTTGAGGGGCGATCGCAGTCAGTCCAATCGTTATCGCCTGGCGTGAAGGCTGCTGGCGACTTCAGGGCGTTGAAGTAGCCAAGCGCCTGGGTGTAGAGGGCATTGTTGCAGGTAGTTGGTGTGACCGAGCCGGGCGTAGAGTTGCCCGCCTTCAGATCGCCGTCGTGGACTGTGAAGGCCAGGTTTTGCGCGTTCATGTCAGCGATGAGGTTTGGAACCCCGGTCGTTGCTTGTAGATCCGAGTAGGGGAAATCGCCCCAAAGTCCGATGGCGTATGAGTCGTTCTCGCCCTCATACTCGTTCTCGCTGGCAGTGGCTAAACTCATTGCGGAACTTGCCAGGAATGGCACAGTCAGCGCCAGTAAACACATTTTACGTAGCAAACGTGCAGTGGTGATGTGTTGAAACACTGAGTAGCTAAGCTTTGTCATCATCTATATCCTCGATTATTCTCTGGGTCTGTGAGCGCATTTTGGACAATTAGCCCCTGCTCATGCCATTTCAGTTAGGAAATTTAGATTACCGGATTGTCGATGACAGATAGGTTATAGATTGGTTAAAAGTTCACTTTTTTACAGTTAATTCACGGATACTTTACAGGTTCGCATTTTCCGAGCAGTATTCGGCTGACTCAGGATTGATTGGTAATTGACGCATTATGTGGATTAAACGCTAAAACCCTTGATTTATCCTTGTAAAGACGTTGCAGTGCAACGTCTCTACAGGGCGCACAATCGTTGATATTTCGTTGATTTGGATAATTCACATCAGACGTAATTGAGTAAGTTTTATATAACTAGGACTAGGGTGGAATCCAATACTGCAAGGGATAGCATTTTTAACTCCCAATTGGGTTTGGGGAAAAGGTTACTGGGTTTAGGTTAAAGGTTTTTTCTTTCCCCTTCCCCTTTTCCCCAAAACCCGACAAGTATTGGGGTGGAATCCCGCTTAAGTAAGTGGTATTCAGGACTAAGGCGTGTTTTCAAACTGCTCGTTTAGTCTTTGCCCCCGAATTTATCGGGGGGTTGGGGGGATCTAAGACTTTGAAAACACGCCCTAGTCCTAATAAGCCCTTTCAAGGTTTTTACGTTAAGTTGACAGCAATAGACAGCTGTCCACCCCTACAGATCCGAAAAATACAAAAAATTCCTTGTAAATCGTAGTCATTTCGAGTATGATTTACATATGAACTCGAAATGACTATGAATTAGTAATTTCTATCGGTAGGCAACCGTGTATCTACTGACTAAAATATACTGTGGGCAATTTGACTAACTTAATGGAGAACTTCTTCACCCATGACTGAACCCCAAAACTTGACAACTGCTGATGGTATCCCTGTTGGAGATAACCAAAATTCACTGACTGCGGGGGCGCGTGGCCCTGTATTAATTCAGGATTTTCACCTGCTAGAAAAGCTGGCTCATTTCAACAGAGAACGTATTCCTGAAAGAGTTGTCCATGCCAAAGGTGCGGCTGCTTTTGGTACTTTTACGGTAACTAACGATATCACACGCTACAGCAAAGCCAAACTTTTTTCTGAGATTGGCAAGAAAACAGAAGTCCTGCTGCGTTTTTCTACGGTTGGCGGAGAAAAAGGTTCAGCAGATGCGGAACGCGATCCTAGAGGTTTCGCCATCAAATTTTATACAGAAGAAGGCAACTGGGATATTACAGGTAACAATACTCCGATTTTCTTCATTCGTGACCCACTGAAGTTTCCTGATTTCATCCATACCCAAAAACGCAATCCCCAAACAAATTGCAAAGATCACAATGCAAAATGGGATTTTTGGTCACTCAGTCCGGAATCACTCCACCAGGTAACGATCCTGTTTTCAGATCGGGGAATTCCCAAAACCTATCGACACATGGACGGCTTTGGTAGCCATACCTTTAGCTTAATTAATGCTGAGGGCGATCGCGTTTGGTGTAAATTTCACTTTAAGACCTTACAAGGACATCAAACCTTGACAGAGGATGAATCGGGCAAGCTTAAGGGGGAAGATCCCGATCATGCGACTCGCGATCTATTTGAAGCGATCGCTCAAGGAGATTATCCCAAATGGCGGATGTGTATTCAAGTGATGACTGACGAGCAAGCCGCAAAACATCGAGATAATCCCTTTGACTTGACAAAAGTTTGGAAGCACTCAGAATATCCTTTAATCGAAGTCGGGATATTAGAGCTAAATCGTAACCCAGAGAATTATTTCGCCGAAGTTGAACAAGCCGCTTTTAGTCCTAGTGCAGTGGTTCCTGGCGTTAGTTTCTCTCCAGACAAAATGCTTCAAGCTCGGATCTTTTCTTACCCAGATGCTCAACGGTATCGCTTGGGTGGTAACTATCAGCAACTACCCGTCAACCAGCCCAAATGTCCAGTGATGCATTACCAGCGAGATGGCTTTATGGCATCGGGGAACAACGGCGGTAGCGTTCCTAACTATGAACCCAATAGTGCTGAGGGTACGCCCAAAGAAAATCCAGCTTATGCAGAACCACCCAGCCATTTGGGCGATGTCACAGTCGATCGCTACAATCATCGTGAAGGAAACGACGATTATACCCAAGCAGGGGATCTGTATCGGTTAATGACTCCCGAACAGCAAGAGCGTCTTGTGCAAAATATCGTTGGTACTCTCAGCCAAGCAAGGCAAGACATCCAAATGCGGCAACTTTGCCATTTCTTTAGAGCAGATGTTTCCTATGGTTTGCGTGTAGCTGAAGGACTAGGCATTGCGATCGATCCTTCAATGTTCGGTGCTACTGCTCAACCTGTAGGTAACTGGTAACCCGATCCAATTTTGTGGGGTGGGCATCTTGCCCGCCCTAAAGCAAATTCATTTGATTAACTTACAAAATCAATCGAGGTAATTAAACATGAAATTAACAGCAACAGAAGAAGGCTTATTAATCCCTAAAGAACTATTAGGAGAAAACCAAGAATTTGAGATTATTCAAGAAAATGGAAAAATTATTATTACTAGCATCAAAAAAACATCTTCTATTTGGGATTTAGGTTCAAATCCTGTGGAATGTGATGTAAAAGATGGTGCAATTAACCACGATCGCTATCTCTATAACCCATGAGAGATATCTACTTTTTAGATACCAGCTATATTTTAGCTCTGGAAATCAAAAATGAAGATGCTCATCAAAAAGTATTACAAAATTGGGCTAATTTAATAAAATCCAAACCTTTTTTAATCACAACAACATACATTTTTGATGAAGTTGTTACTTTTTTTAATAGTCGGAACCTTCATTATAAAGCCGTTGAAGTTGGTAATCGGTTATTGGAAAGTCCTGATATAGAATTAATCGAAGTTGATCGAACTCTATTTAATCAGGGATGGGAATATTTTCAAAAGCATAAAGACAAATCTTATTCTCTCACTGATTGTTTATCATTTATCGTTATGCAACAACGAGAGATTGTTACAGCTTTAACCTTAGATAATCATTTTTATCAAGCTGGATTTCAAATTTTACCATCATAAATGAGTTCAGAGGCTCGTTGACGCAGATAAAAGCCTCGTTGACGGAGATAAAATACTCGTTGACGGAGTTCAGAGGCTCATTAAGTAGAGAAATAAAAATATTTACAGTTATTGCGATCGCTCCCATCGCAGAGCATATCCTAGAGAAGTAGTTGTAGGTTGTGCGATCGCATTATTTTGCTTGACTGCATTTGCAATGATATTGTGTAATTAATTATCTTGCCTACTTATTAGACTGGGATTCAAATTCCTGGCGGGTAATGCAGCCGATGCAGATTACCTAAATTACTGAAACCAACGCCAGACAAAAGCAACCATTCTCCTGAATCAAGGCTGACGATTCCGCCGCAAGTCTTCCAGATTTTCACGGTAGGTTATTGTATTGGGATGATTTGCCCCTAAGCATTTTTCAGCAATTTCCAAAGCTTCGACGTACAAAGGTTCGGCTTCGCTGTACCTTCCCTGTGAATTGTAGAGTCTAGCCAAATTGCTCAGGCTAGTTGCCACATCTGGGTGTTCATCCCCCAGCAGGCGTTTTCTCATCGCCAAAGCTTCGACGTACAAAGGTTCGGCTTCGCTGTACCTTCCCTGTGAATTGTAGAGTCTAGCCAAATTGCTCAGGCTAGTTGCCACATCTGGGTGTTCATCCCCCAGCAGACGTTTATACATCGCTAAAGCTTCGATGTACAAAGGTTCGGCTTCGCTGTACCTTCCCTGTGAATTGTAAAGTCCAGCCGAATCGTTCAGGCTAGTTGCCACATCTGGGTGTTCATCCCCCAGCAGGCGTTTTCTCATGGCCAAAGCTTCGATGTACAAAGGTTCGGCTTCGCTGTACCTTCCTTGTGAATGGTAGAGGAATGCCAAATTGTTCAGGATAGTTGCCACCCAAGGGTGTTCATCCCCCACCAGGCGTTTTGTCATCGCCAAAGCTTGGATGTACAAAGGTTCGGCTTCGCTGTATCTTCCTTGTGAATAGTAGAGTTCTGCCAAATCGTTCAGGCTAGTTGCCACATCTGGATGTTCATCCCCCAGCAGGCGTTTTCTCATCGCCAAAGCTTCGATAAACAAAGGTTCGGTTTCGCTGTACCTTCCCTGTGAATTGTAGAGTAATGCCAAATCGTTAAGGCTAGTTGCCACATCTGGGTGTTCATCTCCCAGCAGGCGTTTTCTCATGGCCAAAGCTTGGATGTGCAAAGGTTCGGCTTCGCTGTACCTTCCCTGTGAATAGTAGAGTAATCCCAAATCGTTCAGGCTAGTTGCCACATCTGGGTGTTCATCCCCCAGCAGGCGTTTTCTCATAGCCAAAGCTTGGATGTGCAAAGGTTCGGCTTCGCTGTACCTTCCCTGTGAATAGTAGAGTAATGCCAAATTGTTCAGGCTAGTTGCCACATCTGGGTGTTCATCGCCGAAACGTTTTCTTGTAGAGGATAAACATTGTTCACACCACGGTAAGGCTTGGGCGTAGGCTCCTTGACCTAGGTAAAAGCTACTTAAGCCTACAAAAGGCCAGATTAAATCATCATCTCTTAACCAAGCTTGGTAAACTGTGGCAGCTTCCGCAAGGTGAGGGATAACTAGGGTTGCTTGAGCAATGTCTCTCAATGTGGGTATGCTAGGAATATCTTTTGCTACTCCTAACATTGCTTGACAATAGCCACGCTTGAGTTCATCTGCTTCAGCTAACTCTTCTAACTTGTCACTCAAGAATTCTCGAATCAGCTGATGCAGTTGGTAAGTTTCTTCTCCAGTGCGCTGAAGTAAACTCAGATTCACTAGGTAATCATCTCTGACATCTTCTAAATCTTCTGAGTCTTGGTTGGGTAAACACCTTTCCACTAAATACCAAGGAATGGGAGCTAGAGCAAAAATACTGAGCAAACACCCCAAATTTTGGGCTTGGTTATCTAGTTCCTGCCAACTTAATTCAAAAGCAGCAACAACTCCTCGTTGTGCTGTCATTTCTGCCGATGGCTCTTGCATTGAACGATGTGTTAGCAGCTTCTCTGCTAATCTTTGCCGCATTTTAGCTAGAGATACATCCGGTTTACGTTGCAAATATCGCGCTACTAACTCTAAACCTAAAGGCAAAAATCCTAAATCAGCACAGAGTTGTTTTGCTTCGTCTAGTTCCCTTTGTATCCGCTCATCCCCAACAAAGGAAACTAACAATTCCAAAGCAGCTACTTCCTCTAAAACTTCTAAGCATAACCGCTCAAAAGACTGCCCCAACCACTGTTGCCGTGTGGTGATGAGTATTTTAAACCTTGGCTCACTTGGCGGTAGGTAGGGTTTTACCTGCTCATATTTACTAACATCATCGAATACTAACAGCACATCGCCTGCTTGCCATTGCCGCCACATGTAATTAATCTGAGTTGGTAAATCCCCATCCTCTGGTAGCTGCAAACCTAACTTGTCTCTAGCAAACGCGACAATCTGAGTTCCCAAATCTTCATCCCTCACGCGCAACCAGCAAACTCCGCCTGTGTAAGTGGCTTCCTGCCAATGATGTTGAGCATATTGCAGCGCTAGTTCACTTTTGCCGATACCACCCATGCCAGTAACAGTAGTAATGGCAACTCGTTGCCTTCGCTGCAACTGTTCGTGTAGCGTTGCAAGTGCTTGTTCTCGTCCGACAAACTTTTTAACGCCACTGCGGGGAAGATTTTGTGGTGAAGTGAGCGTTCCTACACGATACTCTTCTCTATCTCCATCCCAATTTTGCTTATATAAATAGATGGGAGCTTGGTTTTTGTTTAATTGCTCCAAACGCTGTTTAACTTGTTCGGCAATTACTTTCATATTCGGCGGAAAAATCTCAGTAGATGCTTCCTCTAAAGCCTCCCGCACAGCTTGAGAAAAGTATCCTGTTTTATTTTCAGAATTTACCTTAGCTTGCTCTCCTTCCCGCGTAGCCAGTAACACAAATTGTTGACTATCTTTATGTGGCTGTCCACTCAAAAAAGCTTTGCCACCTAAATTAGTTGGTCTTCCTTTGGACTCTAAAACATAATTGGCACAGGCATCAATAATACAAATATGATTGCGAATCTGAAATTTATCGGAACCCAACAAAACTAATAAAGAATTCAGATCTAAATTCTGCCAATTCTGTTTATTGGCATCAGCACAAAGCAACCGACGCTCTCGTTCTGAGGTAATCAAACCATGTCCCGCCCAAAAAATGTAGAGTAAATCTCCCGACTTTGGGGATAAAAAGTTAGTCAGAATGTCGGAGATATTTTGCTCTGTTGCTAACTCTACAGTTAACCCACATTCCCCAATTAACTGCTGATTTTCTTCCAGCGCTGATAAACATAACCGCATATTCTCCTTCGGCACACCGCGCCGATGCAGCCAATCAGCAAATTTCAGCGCGTCATCGGCTGGCCCTCCACCCGTCACATTCCAAGTAGATTCGTGGTACTTTTCAATACCCACAATTAACCCAAAAGTGCGCTCAGGTTTCGCCATCAACTGCATGATGATTTGGTTTCTCACCTCCTATGGAAAATGACCTAACCCCCTAATCCCCTAACCCCCTTCCCTAGCAGGGAATCTACCGTGTACACACTTGAATTACCCCCCTTAATCCCCCCTTGGAAAGGGGGGAAAAAAGAAATCTAGTTCCCTCCCCTTTACAAGGGGAGGGTTAGGGTGGGGTAAACCATTATGGCAGCCTCGAAATAATCGCCTCCCAGGTTTTGGCATTTGTCCAATAAGCACCGTGGGAACGGGGAAAGGGTTGTCTGCTATCCACTCGCACATCCTGCACTCTATCAGGGAAAATTTTCTTACCCACGTAACTGAGAAAATCCCGTAAATCGTAGATATTCAACCATTCCGGGAAATGCTCTGGTAATAACTGCCCATATTTTAAGCTGTAGAGGGCGTTAATTTCATATAAAAATGGTGCTTGGGAACCAACCGTCACCAATAATTCCACCTGAGACAACTGCTGCTGCACTAGCAAATCTACACAAGCAATTCCTCCCAAGCTATGGGCGATTAAAACCACTGGCGGTTCTGCTTGTTCAATTTGTTCCTGGATAAACTCCCTGATTTTTTCACCCCGCGTCTGATACAACAAAATATCACCAGGCATAGGCGAAATTTTATCAGTTAGCTGAAAGCGGTTTCCTCTGACATAATTTGTTCCGATGGGCAAGGCTAACTCAACAAGTGGCTTTAACAACCAGCCACCCAATCCTAATTCCGCCTCTCCCAAAGCCAGAGTCAGCAATTCCACAACTTTATCCCGCAATTGGGCATCGGTGAGTATCGGCGGAAATTTTTCTTGCTGTTCGCTAATAAACATTGCTTGAGCGACAACTGCTCTAGCTATTAGTGCATAATACTCGCTCAAATCAGATTCGGAAACTGTGAGCAATGCCAGTTTATACGGTTCACTCTGGATAACCGCCTCTCGTGCTGGCTCAAATACCTCTGCAATTCCCGCCTCTTGCAACTTAGCTTGTAGTTGAGATGCCGAAGTGAGACTGGCTAGACGAGATTGTAAAATATCACCTGGATCTTCCCCAAAGGGATTTCCTGCCTCAACAGGTTTCAAAGACAACAGCCGTAACTCATACAGAGGATCGCGGTATAATTGCCCCCACAACACAATATCTGCGTCTTCTTCTCCTTGAGATAAAGCCAGTGTTGCATCTTCCAAGGGTACTGATGCGCGATTCTCATTGAACTTTGCACCTAATGCACCCCAAAGACAGGGAGCAACTTTGATATCAGGACGTTGGGCGTGAATTTTTTGCTCAATTATCTCAAAGGTTTCGTTGTATTCTCGTTCCCTAATGCCAGTGCCATGTACAAATATTACAGTGGTCATTGTTTATTACAAGGGTGGCTAGCGTGCCTGGGTTGGGCTACGCCTACGCCAAGCTTTCCTCTGTATTATTCCTTACTACTTTCTCTGACACAAGTTGATTTCATTCACTTGGCTTATTAAAAACCTCTAAAATCTGTCGGCAAATCTGTTTGAGCTTATCTCCAATTTCATCAGAAGGGGAAGATGCGCCGACAACACTCCAGTTTTCCACCGTAGAAAGTCGCCACGCCTCACCGCGATGATCGAACCCAGCTACCTCCACACCGATCGCTCGCCGTAAATTAGTAATGGGATCTTGATAAAATCGGATTTGAATTAAGACACTGCGACTTCGCCAAGATTTGCTAATACCAGGAAAGTGAAAGCCAATATCTATAGAATCTGGATCGACTAACTCCCTGGTTTCCGGGTCATTTTTCCAGGGTTTGAGGTCAGATTTGGCATCAGGGAACTCGAATTTGAACAAATTAACTACCGTAGCAATGTTGCTGGCGAGTTCAAGGTTCGTTGCCTGTTCAGCTGCGTTCACTAAAAAATACTCCTATATTGCGTCGGCATCTGGGGAAATGTGAAGAAAGAAAAAACCGCCAGAAGGCTTACACTATTGGTGTTTCAGCTTATCAAGACCTTTGAGATTTAGCAACTTTAAATCAGGTTTTCCTAACAATATTCTGATTAACAGATGCTAAAAATTCCTTCTTGTTGGGACTGGGTGACACCTATTAAGTAATTATACTTAAAAAATCCTCCAAAAGCAGATGAAACTCCCCCCTTTGGAGAAAATATCAAAATTTTCTGCAAAATCCTTGGCTGACAAGAATGATAAAGTGCGCTAGCGATCTAAAATTACACTGTTAATAGGCAAACAAAAAGCAAATAACTTCGGTGTATGGCGCGTCAACGCTCGATTTTTTCATTGATTTTAGTATTATTGGCGACATTTCTCATTAGTTGTGGCGGTCCTGGTGTCGCAGTGGCACCTCCAACGTACACAACAGCTCAAATTGAGAAAATTCAGCTATACGTTCCTGAAATTCAGGCTGTGCTCGATCGCTCAGAAGAGTTGAAAAGCCTGATCCAAAAACAAGATTGGATCAATGTGAGTAACTTTATACATGGCCCGGTAACCTCAGCGAGGCTAAACCTGACTTATGTCACTCCCAACCTTCTGCCCAACGACCAAGCTAAAGCACGTCAAATAACGCGAGATTTGTTTAACCACTTGGTTAAAGTCAATCAAGGCGCTTCCTCTAGCAACCCTCAACTTGCATTGAGTAATTCGGAAGCCGCTTTCGCAGATATTGACAAATTCCTCCAGTTGCTTCCTGAGGCAAGCACTCAATAGAAGCAAGTGTAAGATGGGCAGAGGGGCAGGGAGCAGGGAGCAGAGGGGAAAGAGGTAATTTTTCATTCTCCCCCTTGCCCCCTACCCCCTGCCCCTCTGCCTCTTCCCCATGCCCTATTCCCTCTCAAACAAGTAATGAGTCATGTAGTCATTATCGGCTGTGGTGTAGTTGGGGCTGCGATCGCTTATGAACTCAGTCAAGTAAAAGGGCTGAAAATCACAGTTTTCGACCAACAACCACCAGCACAAGCTTCCACCGGTGCTGCACTTGGTGTTTTAATGGGCGTCATCAGTCAAAAAATCAAGGGTAAGGCTTGGCAAATGCGACAAACTAGCATCCAACGCTACCAAACCTTGATTCCAGAATTAGAAGCTTTAACAAATCGCAAAATCCCTTTTAACCGTCAGGGAATTCTCATGCTGTTGTCCGATGCCGTGGAGGAAATCTCAGCATGGGAAAAGTTAGTAGAAACTCGCCACTCCCAAGGCTGGCAGTTAGAAATTTGGGACACTGCTAAACTCAAAAATATCTGCCCTCAGGTAGATTGCGAAAAAATTACTGGCGCTGTCTATTCTCCCCAAGACCGTCAACTCGATCCAACTGCCCTGACATTAGCTTTAGTTGAAGCTGCCCTGCATAATGATGTGACTTTCAAATTTGGCGTGGCTGTTTTGGATAGCCAAACCTCAATACCTGAATCTTCGCCCAAATGTTGCCATTGCCTTGAGACTACAGAAGGAAAAATAACCGCTGATTGGTTTGTAGTTGCAGCGGGGTTAGGTTCGACACCACTCACGGCAAAATTAAACCAGCCGATTGATATCCGCCCCGTCTTAGGGCAAGCCCTAAAAGTGCGTGTAGGGCATCCATTAGGCAATGCCGACTTCCAGCCAGCGATTACTGGTAATGATGTCCATATTGTTCCTGTGGGCGGTGGAGATTATTGGCTGGGTGCAACAGTGGAATTTCCCACCAACGGCGATGAGATACCGCCGAATCAACAATTGCTGGCATCTTTGAGGGAACAAGCGATCGCATTTTGCCCAGAATTAGCCACAGCAAGTATTTTGGGTACTTGGTCGGGGTTACGCCCTCGTCCTGAAGGACGCCCAGCCCCAGTCATTGGCAAGTTGCCAGGATTTAGTAACGTCCTCCTAGCTACCGGGCACTATCGCAACGGCGTTTTATTAGCACCCGCCACAGCATATGCAATTCGTGAGATGATTATTCCTCAGGGAGTTAGGAGTTAGGAGTTAGGAGTTAGGAGTAGAGAGGCAATTAATCGCGTCTCTACAGGAGTTAAGAGTTATTATTCTCTGCTTGAACCTCTGCTCCAAGAGCCTCTTGTATCCCATACCCTTTTATAAAAAACACCTTTTCATCTTTGCGCCTACCCTTCGGGAACGTTTTCAACGAATGCGCCTTTGCGTGAGGCTCTTAGATTCTTAGATTTCAAATCCATAGGAAAATAGCGTGTCAATAACAGAACATAAAATAACTGTAAATTCACTTGAATGGTTTTATCGGGAATCTTCACCAATCGGCAGAACTGACTTAGCACCAGTATTGTTGCTACATGGCTTAGTTTCACAAAGTTACAGTTGGCGTCATATTATACCAGCTTTGGCGAATCAGGGTACAAGAGCGATCGCACCAGATTGGATTGGTTACGGCTTTTCTGCAAAACCAGAAAAACGAGATTTTGCTTATACTCCTGATGCTTTTATTACAGTTTTAGAAGCATTTATCAAAGCACTAGAACTTGAACATTTTTCTTTAGTTGTACAAGGATTTTTAGGTTCTGTAGGACTACAATATGCTTTGCGTCACCCAGAACAAATTGCCAATTTAGCTATCTTAAATACACCTATTTCAACGGCTGCCAAATTACCCTGGAAAATTAAACAAATGGGTTTACCTTTGGCTGGTGAAATCATGACCCAAGACCCGCTGTTAGTTGACCGGACGCTAGAAGGTGGAAGCCGTTATCGCATCGGAGATAAAGATTTAGATGTTTATCGAAAACCATTTTTGACAACTTCTGCATCTGGTCGAGCTTTGTTAGCAAGTATCCGCAACTTACAACTTGATTCAGCAATGACAGAAATCGAATCTGGCTTTAAAGAATGGCAACAGCCGATTCTGATTCAGTGGGGTATGATTGACCCTTGGTTACCCGTAGATATTGCAGAAAATTTTGCTAATTCGGTATCCAATACAGAATTAATAAAACTTAATAACGTCGGACATTATCCTCAAGAACATTACCACGAAACTATTTTAGAAGACCTTTTACCATTTTTGCGTCGTAAAGATACTCATTGAGAATATACCTCTGGCAAAAATCGATAATATAAAAAGGAGTCAGAATTCAGAATTCAGAATTCAGAATTCAGGAGTCAGAATTCAGGAGTCAGAATTCAGAATAAGTGAATGGAGGGTTATAAGTCACCACTAATTTGAGTTCCATAAATGGAATATTGAGTCCCGAAATTAAAACATTTTTGCTTGTTAAAACTCCATTCTTTCACTGCTGGAGTATTCTGACTTCTGAATTCTGACTTCTGAATTCTGACTCCTGACTCCTGACTCCTGAATTCTGACTACTAAAAATGCATCACAACCACACTGATGGAGATGAAAATTCATGGCTTATTCATGGTTTAAAGCATTTCATATTGTCGGATTTGTAGTTTGGTTTGCCGGTTTATTCTACCTGGTACGTCTTTTTATTTATCACGTTGAAGCGAACCTTGAACCTGAACCAGCGCGAACCATACTGAAAAATCAGTATCAAATTATGGAAAAGCGCCTCTACCATATCATCACTAATCCAGGAATGTATGTGACGATCGCCATGGCCATCGGTTTAGTCAGCACTGAACCCGAAGTCTTAAAAGAGGGCTGGTTGCATATCAAACTGCTGTTTGTGGCTATCCTAATAGGCTATCATCATTACTGCGCTCGTCTAATGAAGAAATTAGCAGCAGATCAATGTACCTGGAGTGGTCAGCAATTACGTGCGTTAAATGAAGCACCGACAGTTATGTTGGTAGCGATCGTCTTACTCGCTATATTTAAAAATAATCTCCCAACAGATATTGCTGCCTGGGGCATTTTCGCCATGATTATTTTGATGGCAGTCACTATTCAACTTTATGCCAAAAAACGTAGGCAGGATAAAGAGAAGTTGATGGCGCAGATAGGACAAATTCCACAAGAACAAAGTTAGGGAATTCCAACAAAAAAAATATTCCACCGTAGGGTAGCACAGCTGTGCTACCCTACAAATGTAAAAATAATTTGGGATAATTTATTTTCTGGAAGTCCCTTAGACAACATTCCCTCGAATATCTCAGATAATGTAGGGGCACAAGATTTTTCAGCGAATTTTAGATTTTAAATTTGGGATTTTGAACCTTCAATGCAAAATCCCAAATTTAAAATGTCTGAGAGCAATATGTTGCTTGATTCTCAAAACTACTTCAATAAATCATCCCCAGGAATGACAGTAGTATAAAAGACATAATTTTTATTAGCTAAATAGCGGGGGTCTTGTTTAATTATCGCCATGAACTCTCGATGCCCCTCGCGCCTGCGTCCTACTAAACAACCTGCACTAGCATTCTTGATATCATTTGCAGGAGCATCATAACCGTAGTGTTGATTTACTAAGAAAAGACCTGTATCCACTTTGTCGCCAGTCCGTTGAAAATCTTTATTAAAATCTCGGTAAACACTAATGGGTGCAACTTGGATTAATGCTTCGTGAGGTTCTGAATTGCCGTGTATGCCAACAGACCAAGATTTGTATTGCCCAAATTTAATTCTGGCAGCACCTCCGGGATTCATCGGGTTATAAGTATAGTGGCTACCTGGTTCTGTAGTTGCTTGCCAGTGATTTACAATTTTAGGAATACCGTCTACTACTTCAATTACAATACGGCGATCGTTGAATTGATTAGGTGTATCGCTGTTGAGAGTCCAGTCTTCATTTACTCCTTCTAAATAAACAATGTTGTATTCTTTGGGGTTAGTGAATACTTCATAGTTTTTTGCCTGCATGTACTTCACAATTTTACTGGCAATGTCATTACCAAGTTTTAGGGGAGGTTTAGGAAGTTCCTCTCGTTTAGTTTCAATTAGTTCTTTGGCGGTGACTGCCCCTAAAAAGTCAGTTTCTCCAGTTTTCATTAATTCTTGAAATTTTTTCAGGGCGGCGGCAGATATTGGCCCAAACTTGTCGTCGGCTGGAGGATCGAGTAAACCCAAACCAATTAACAGTATTTGAATCTGGCGAGTTAATTCTGGATCTTTGGCGATCGCCTCGAATCCCCATTTTTCATCTTTTCCTAAGAAATCTTGTAGTTTCATTATGCACCTACCTTGATAGACTTACTTCTAAGTATAAACATCATTTTCAGGATTGATGTTGTTTTAAACTACACTTTTATTTCTTAATGTAATGTCACAATTTTTACTATTAATTTCAGATTTACACACAAAATTTTACATAATTTTACTTAAATAAAAGTGGAGACGAGGTAAATGGTAAGGATTCAGAGGAAACAGAATAGTAAATTTTACTCAATTGCTCGAAAAACTAGGGTTTAATTACTTTTCTACCCTTAGTTACATTCAATAAATTTTCAGATGTATTATATCTAACTTATTCTTATTCGTTCTTTCAGGTATTCCGATGAAAAAATTGATTAAAGGCTTGCGCGAATTCAAAAGTAGTTACTTTTCCACTCATGAAGAACTGTTTGAACAACTTTCTCATGGTCAAAAGCCCAGGGTACTATTTATTACTTGTTCGGATTCGCGTATCGATCCAAACTTAATTACACAAGCCGGATTAGGTGAATTGTTTGTTATTCGCAATGCAGGCAACATTATTCCACCATTTGGTGCGACTAATGGCGGTGAAGGAGCAACAATTGAGTATGCTGTTCAAGCATTAGATATTCAACAAATTATTGTCTGTGGTCACTCGCATTGTGGTGCTATGAAAGGCTTAATGAAGTTAGACAGCTTGCGGATAGAAATGCCCCTTGTACATGACTGGCTCAAGTATGCAGAGGCAACCCGACGATTGGTGAAAGACAATTATAGCGACTACGAAGGCGAAGATCTTTTAGAAATAATTATTGCTGAGAATGTACTCACCCAAATCGAAAATTTACGAACTTATCCGGTGATTCACTCTAAGCTTCACCAAGGGCAAATCACTATTTATGCTTGGATTTATCAAATTGAGACGGGAGAAGTTTTGGCATACGACCCACAAAAGCACGCTTATGTCTTGCCCCTACATCAGCTTCCCCCATCCGAGATAGATGAGACGTTATCTAGCCGAGCTTTTACTAGGAATGGGGAAAAACCTTTCACTAAAACTGAACAGCAGGCGTTTCAATCTTTTCATAAACCCGCTATTTCTACAGATACAGGGTTTCCAATGACAGTGCTTTCTCCAGAGCAAATGGAGCGAATTTATCGAGGCTCGACAACAAAGTAGTATGGAAAATTCCTTTAAACGTTAAAAACAGGACTTACGCACAGGTAACGGAAAATCGAACCGCAGAGGACGCAGAGGACACGGAGAAATAAGAGTTTCAGACAGTTCTTGCGTAAGTCCTAAAAAATATAAATGGAGAGTGGAAAATTTGTTGTCAGAGAACAAAATGTGATTATTAACGTGAGTTCGATGAACCTCTCCCCAACCCCTCTCCGACGCGGAGAGGGGCTTTGAAATTCTTGATAAAAAACGAAAAATTAAGGTTTTTAAGCCTCTCTCCTTTCAGGGGAGAGGTTTGGAGAGGGGTCTTTTAAATCTGTCGAACTCACGTGATTATTAGGTGACACGGTGAGGGAAATTATCTTTGGGTCGCCGCGTCTTTGTTAATCTCAAACCATCAATTTCAACTTAACAGACTATTACTTAATTCGCGGCTGGGCATCTTGTCCATCGGAGAAAACTAAGGTAGGCATGGGTGTGGTTTTAGTTTGGTAAGCGTTTTTGACAGCAACCCAGTTACTCGCAATTGGCATTCGCCAGCCAGTTCCAAAGGCGCGATCGGTGATTTTTAAGCCGGGGGGTGCTTGTCGGCGTTTAAATTCAGCCCGCGCCACCATTTGAATTACTCGGTTGACAATTACAGAATCGTGACCGGCTGCGACAATTTGGGCTGCTGATTGGTGGTTGTGAATCAGGCGTTGCAAGATATCGTCTAAAATTTCGTAGGGCGGTAGAGAGTCTTGGTCTACTTGGCCTGGTTTGAGTTCGGCGCTTGGTGCTTTAGTCAGGACGTTTTGGGGGATGATTTCGTTGTTGCGATTTAACCAGTGGCAAAGTGAATAAACGCGAGTTTTGGGAACATCTGCAATGACTGCTAAACCGCCATTCATATCGCCGTAGAGAGTACAGTAACCAACAGCCATTTCTGACTTGTTACCGGTGGATAAGAGAAGATAGCCAAACTTGTTAGCGATCGCCATTAATAAATTACCCCGAATCCGGGACTGGATATTCTCTTCTGCTAGTCCAAATTCTGTATCAGCAAATAAATTGGCTAAGGTGCGATCGAAGCCTTGCATTAACTGCTCTATTGGTAAAATATCAGTTTTAATTCCTAAATTTTTCGCTAATGCCAAAGCATCGCTAATCGAATGGTCGGAACTATAAGGCGAAGGCATGAGAACACCCAGCACATTTTCTTGACCAAGTGCAGCAGTGGCGATCGCTGCGACTAATGCTGAATCAATCCCGCCACTTAGACCTAAAACTACTTTAGAAAAGCGACACTTTCTAGCATAATCTCGGACTCCTAAAACTAAAGCTTGCCAGATTTCCTCATCTTCTGACTCATATGCAGGTGCCACAGAACTCAATTGCAAATCTCGCACCGCCTCGTCAAATTCAACCGCCAACAAATCAGTTTCAAAACCACGGGCGCGACAGACAATTTCACCTTGACGATTCAAAGCAAAACTCCGACCATCAAAAATTAAATCATCATTTCCTCCAACCTGGTTAGCATAAATAATTGGTTGTTGAAAACGCACTGCGCTATGCTTAAGCATTGTTTCACGAAACTGTTGCTTGCTGGCAGTATAAGGAGAAGCAGACAAATTCACAATTAAATCTACACCCAGAATTGCTAAATCAGCAATGGGATTTACTGCATAAGTACGTTTGCCCCAGAATTCCTCATCATTCCATAAATCTTCGCAAATAGTAACGCCGATATCGATATTATCTAAAGTGAAATAGTTAGCTTGCAAGCCTGGTTCAAAATAACGACGTTCATCAAATACATCATAAGTAGGCAAAAGTCGCTTGTGAAAAACTTGCTTGACTTGACCATTTTCTAACAAAGCGATGCTGTTAAATAAACTTTTACCACCAGTAATATGAGCTTTGATATTTTGTTCAACAGTTCCTACCAACACAGCTAAATTTGCTGGTAAATCCTGGGCTAAGTTTTGTAAAGTTATATTCATAGCTTCTACAAAACTAGGATTTAGTAATAAATCTCTTGGTGGATAGCCACACAAAGAAAGTTCAGGTGTGAGCAACAAACGCGCACCAACCGATGCAGCGCGTTGTGCCGCTTCTAGGATTTTTTGGGCATTTCCTAGTAAATCACCAATAGTCGGATTAATTTGAGCGATCGCTATTTTCATTTTCTTAGTTATTAGTCATTGGTCATTGGTCATTAGTCATTAGTCATTAGTCATTGTTCATTAGTTTTTCTTTGCGTCTCCCTCATCTCCCTCATCCCAGATTAACCGTTCATTAAATAAACACCAAAGGTTTATCTTTCAACGGGGCAAAGGCTTCGGCATCAAACTTATACAAACTAGCCGGACGACCGGCACCGCGTGAGACTTTAATTCCGGTATCGGATAGAAAACCTAACTTCAGTAAACGCGCCCGAAAGTTAGAATAATCAGAAAAATTGTCACCTAAAACTGTGGTGTATAACTGATATAAATCATTTAAAGTAAACATTTCTGGTAAGACTTCAAAAGCCACGGGACTGTACTCCAATTTATTTCGCAATCGTCTATGTCCATAGGTCAAAATTTCGTTATGATCGAAGGCTAATTGTGGGACTTGTTTAACTGGATACCAAGCTATTCCTGTGACGCGATCGGCGATTAATTCGGCTTCTTCAAATCGCACAAGGGCAAAATAACTAACTGATAGATAACGCACACCATAGCTATCTGTTGCTTCCCGTGGATCGCGATTCGGACCTCCAAAGGTATAAAGTTGTTCCAAATAGAGGTTGTTGACCTTTATTTTCTCTGCCATAATGCGGTAGGCGGCATCTTCTAAAGACTCTCCGGGACGCACTAAAGTACCGGGAAGACTCCAATGATTTAAAAATGGTTCTTGCTGCCGCATTACTAACAGAACTAACAGCCGATTTTGTGCAGTATCTACAGAAAAAATAACATTATCAACACCAACCTTGAAATCGGCCAAAGGTTGTTGATTTAGCGGAGTTGGAATCTTTTTTTGCTGGCGTCCTGGCATTCGTATAAATGCTCTCGATTAATATAAGCAACTACAGGGGGAGTCAAGGCTTGAGAATCTCCATGTTCGCGGTAAGCTGTTGAGGAAATATCTAGACCAGTTAGACTAGCGATCGCCATCTTGCCTCCCAGGTTTTGTATTACCTCCAAGCTAGATTCATCTATTACATATCCCGGTCGCGGCACAATCAATAGTTGCACTTCCTGTAACAAATCTTCAATACGATACCAACGTGGTAGCTGAGTCAGTAAATCTGAACCAATTACTAATGTTAATTCAACGTCATCACCCCAACGCAATTTTGCTTTTTCCACTGTTTCCAGCGTTCTCAAGCTACTCAATTCTTGTTCCAAAGCAATATTTTGTCGTGGCGTATCGATATCCACAATCAACAATTGCAACATTGCCGCCCGATGCTGTAAGGGTGCTTGATGTGACTTAAATGGATTATCCGCCGCCCAAACCGCTACGCGATCGTAACGCTCAGACAACCAACTTAAAATTTCCTGATGTCCAGCAGTTGGCGGATCGGCACTCGTTCCAAACAAAGCAATTCTCATCATCTTACTTTGCGTCCTTTGCGTCCTTTGTGGTAGCCTGCGGCAAGCCGCTGGCGCGTCTACGTTTTTTAGTTTCTTCAGTCAGCACCCGTAAACTCTCAGAAATTTCCACTTCTATAGGCACAGGACGATCCAACCGTCGTGTCTGTTCTGGCAAACTGGCAACTGAGGCAGCAGTTCGCTGACGAATTGTTTCCAAACTCTCCAGCGGTTGCACTCGTTTACCCTGCTGGACTACCAACTGCAATAATGGTTGTTCTTCCCAGGAACTTTCACCTAAAAGTCCCAATCTGTCTGCTTTTACCTTACCTCCTGTCAACGAGCGAAAAATCTGCTTGCGTCCTGGATAAGTTACCTTGCCACTCGACTCCTTCATGACTGGAATACCATCAATGTCTACAAGTTTGTAAACTCCATTTACCGGAGAACCTGTAACTAATCGCGTCCCCAGTCCGTAACCATCAATTTCAGCCCCAGCGGCTTTGAGTCTGGCAATTTCCCACTCGTCCAAGTCGCCACTCGCAAAAATTGGCACACCAGGAAGTAGCGATCGCACCTGTTTTGATAAGGTAACTAAATCTCCTGAGTCCAATCTCACGCCTGTTAATTCCATTTCCCCGGCATTGACTTTTGCAGCTAAGCCTTGGGCAGCAGCAATGGTATCGTAAGTATCAATCAACAATGGCGCACCCGGAAAATATCGGTGAAATGCACTAAAGGCTTGTTCTTCAGTGCCTTCGATTGCTGACAGCGCCATGACCAAGGCGTGTGCCATCGTACCACTTGGCTTTTGTCCCAGTTGTAGCGCTGCTAACACATTGGAAGTGGAATCTAAACCACCTGCCAAAGCTGCCCGCGCCGCCCACAAAGATGCTTGGGGACTAAAGGCGCGTCTTGTGCCAAATTCCAAAAGTGTTGCTGACTCTCCAGCCACATCCCGCAACCGTGCGGCTTTTGTGGCAATCAAGGTCTGGTAATTAATAGTATTTAAAAGATAAGTTTCTACTAGTTGGGCTTGCCAAAGAGGTGCTTCCACCCGTAACAGTGGCTGATTGGCAAACACAGCCGTGCCTTCTGGTACTGCCCAAACATCGCCGGTGAACTTGCCTTGGGCTAATAACGACCAAAAGCGATCGCTTGCGTGAGCAAAAATCCCCGTCGCCTGTAATGCCGCAATTTGCGATGGACTAAAGCGAAATTTTGTTAAATATTCCAACGCTTGCGGCAAACCCATTGCAATTAAATAACCAAAATGATCTGGCAAGCGTCTGACAGACAACTCAAAGCTTGCCCATCGTTGTTCTATACCTTCGCCTGTGTAACAAGCCGCCATCGTCAATTGGTAAAGATCGGTCAGCAAACTGTAGTCATCTGCACACAGGTTTAGTTCCTGGGTTTGCTGTTTATCTACATAGTCCAAAGTTGTCATGCCAGAGCTTCCTTATAAGAACGCTTCTTTTATTTATGGTAATATTTACCATAAATAATGTCAACTCCTAGCAAGGATACTTCCGAGACTACTGTATAACAGTAGATTTACAGCCATATTAATATTAATTTCATAAATTATTTAACATTTTTTAATAGTAATAGCTAGTAATAGTGCGAATTAGATAAGATGAACAGTAATATCTTTTCACAAAATACCTGATACAGATACATAGGTAGGGGCGTACAGCTGCACGCCCCTACAGATGGGATTGAAGACAAAACTAGGTTATAATTAGAAATAAGGAAAAAATTTTGACTTTTTGAAAAGCTAAAGTATTGCAAACTTATCTGAATAAACATTGCATAGATTCTCAATATATTGAGACTTGCGGCTAGTCAACAAAATTAGGATTAGAGTATAGGTATCACAACTAAAGTGACTCAAAAATTAGGAGTCCAATAATATGACTATTTCCAATATTTCCCAAATGCTTGCTAACGTCACCCAGTATATTTCTGAAGCTGCAATGCGGATTTTTGGGCCTAATGATGATGCTTATCCTACTATCGGCGTACAACCTTTTACAGGTGAACCTTATAAGAAAGGTACAGCAGAAACTTGGTAGTTATTAACTCAGTAGCTATAGCATTCCTAAATTATTCGTGAGAAACAAGATCCCCGACTTGTTTGAGAAGTCGGGGATCTTGACATCGCAAATTCTTACAAATCAAATAAGATTGCTATAGGCGTAAATCAAAGTTTGTAGTCAGTACTTTAGTACATATAAGCTATTAGCAACTATTGTCGATAAAAATTGAGCACAAGAGAGACCATTTCGTTAGGAATGTACGTGCAAATTTCTCTTTAGCTAAAGTTGCAACTCAAATCCAGGTAAGATATCTTCTCCAGAAAGAATCGCTGGCATTTGGATAATTTCTACAGCTTTTCCTATTCGGTAAATCTCCACATTTGCATCTTGAGGATTAATCAACCATCCCAAACGCAAACCATTTTCGATGTATTCCTGCATTTTCTCTTGGATAGGTTTGAGCCGGTCTGTTTCAGAACGCAGTTCAATTGCAAAATCCGGTACAAGTGGCGGAAATTTTTTTCGCTGTTCTAATGTTAAAGCTTGCCATCTCTCCAACTTCACCCAAGCCGCATCAGGGGAACGTTTTGCATTATTTGGCAGGATAAAAATAGTTGAAGAACTAAAAACTTTGCCTAATTTAGCTTGACGATTCCATATTTCTAAATCAGCTATCAGGCCAGCTTCTTGATTGCCGCTTTCTCCTCCGACTGGTGGCACAATGATTAATTCTCCTGCTGCGTTCATTTCGAGGCTTAGATCGCGATTGGCAAGACACAATTGATAAAATTGCTCATCGCTTAAATTAGTCACAGGTTTTAGATTGAGGACAATAGTATTCATTAAACCTTTCCTCGTGTCTTTTTTGCTAACATCAGCTACAAACTCTTATATATAGCAGTCCGATTTGTATAGGCAGGCAAGAGGCAATAGGCAATAGGCAACAGGGTTATAAAAGAGTAAAGTTTACGGAATTTTGTTCAAAAATCAAATAGGATTCCTATAGCGATCGCATTTACAGCAATTTTCAGGTAAATAGACCACGTTGTAGGGGCGCACAGCTGTGCGCCCCTACCGAGGATTGTGGTTCAAATAGATGAAAAGCGCTGTAAGTTGTGAAATTAGTCGTTGAGGCAGAGAACAGGCAATAGTCAATAGGCAACAAATTTTTTTCACGAATCATGAAGTCTAAAAGGTAAGAAAGTTCTCACGGAAAAACGCAGACAACACGAAAACCAACGTCGTTGTAACAGTTACGTGCCCCGTTCTTATGACGATTTGCACTGCGACAGTTACCTGGGTTGTCGTACCAAGAACCACCACGCAGCATTCTACTATTACTCAATAAACCCGATGACAAAGCAGTTGTTAACCAAGCACTACCATCAATTGGTGTGCGTTGGTAGTTGTCATGCCAGTAATCTTGACACCATTCCCAAATGTTGCCATGCATGTCGTATAAACCAAAAGCATTAGGAGGAAAACTGCCTACTGACGTTGTTTGCTTATGATACAAACCTTTCGATCCAGAGGCGTATGTATAATTTCCGTCGTAGTTTGCTAAATCACTAGTAATAGTTTCACCAAAATAGAAAGGTGTAGTTGTTCCAGCACGACAGGCGTATTCCCATTCGGCTTCGCTGGGTAGTCGATACCTGCGTCTTGTCTTTTCACTCAATTTTTTACAAAATCTTACGGCATCATTCCAACTCAGATTTTCCACGGGCTGATTTACACCTCTAAAATTCGAGGGATTTTTACCCATAATTGCTTGATACTGTGCTTGGGTAATTTCATATTTACCCATAAAGAACCCAGGAACTGTTACTTGATGCTGTGGACGTTCATTAGCCTTTCCTTGATTATTTGGTGAACCCATCATAAAAGTACCACCAGGGATGGATACCATTTCTAAAATTACCCCATTTCCCAAGTCTTCAACAAAGAAGTTTGCACTATGGCGTTTACGGGTAATTTCTATACCTCTTGCGTCTACTGTGACTACATCAAATTCAAAAGTTTGTAGAGATGTAGTATGTGTTTGAACTCTTGGTGATTGCGGTTGTGGAATCTCCAGAATTGTTGTTGCAATCTTGGGTTTTGGAGAATTTAAATCTTCTAAAACTTCTGTTGCTGATTGATATCTTTCCCTTGGTAAGTGCTTGACCAATTTATCGATAATTTGCCCTAAATGCTCGCTAATAGTAATACCTTTTTCCTGCAAAATTTCTCGCCACAACCATTGAGCGTTAAAAGCATCATAAAGACGATCGTAGAGATTTCCAGAGGTATCTTGCACAGCCAAAGATTGAGTTAAAAGACGCGCACACGTGACACCCAAAGCATATAAATCACTAAGAGGAGTGGCGAATCCTGCCATTTGTTCGCTTGGGGCATAACCAACGGTGTAAATTCCTGTGGCTTGTCTGGCTAAACTCGTTTGGGTTACTTGTTTAGCACCCCCAAAATCTATTAAGATCAGATGGCGATCGCTCTCCCTTCGCATGATATTCTCTGGCTTAATATCCCGATGGATGACATGGCGATCGTGGATGAATTGCAGAACTGGTAATAAATCTGCTAAAAGTTCCCGAATTTGTGCTTCACTAAAAGCTTGTTGCTGAAGTTCTTTGAGCAAAGTTTGTCCTTGAATAAATTCTTGCACGAGATACAAACTTGCACCTTGTTCAAAATAAGCTAACAATCTCGGAATTTGAGAATGATTTTCTCCCAATTCATAAAGTCGCTTAGCTTCTTGTTTGAATAATTCTGTTGCTTTAGCAAGTGCTGCTGTTCCTTGCACTTGTGGAAAAAATTGCTTGATGACACACACATCATCAAATCTACCCGTGTCTTCTGCTGTATAAGTTCTGCCAAATCCACCTTCGCCCAAGAGTTGCAAAACACGGTAGCGATTCCCCAGCAAATTACCAAAGTTATTTTGTCCGCAACTCATGCAAAATCTATTGCTATCAGGGTTGAAGGGATTTGAGCAATTGGGATTTTGGCAGATTTGCATAACTCAAAACTACAGGCAGTTTGTTTTATATATTACCAGCTTATACCATTTATTGACACGGTTTTTTGCCAGTATGGTGTGTTATGGACTTTAGTCCTAACGCACCTTACAAAACTGTAAGTAGATTTGCTGAAATTTCTTGAAAATAAGAGGTTTACAAGTTCAAAACTTGATTTACAAGTCCAAAACTTGATTTACAAGTTCAAAACTTGATTTACAAGTCCAAAACTTGATTTACAAGTCCAAAACTTGATTTACAAGTCCAAAACTTGATTTACAAGTCCAAAACTTGATTTACAAGTCCAAAACTTGATTTAGGACTTCCAGAGAATAAATTATCCCAAATTATTTGTACATTTGTAGGGGCGCATCCCGTAGGAATGGACTATTTTTTCCTTGGAAGTCCCTTAAAGCACAATACAGTTCAGTTAAGCATTTTTTCCTTCTCTTTCTCTGTGTCCTCTGCGCCTGGAGTGGTTCGTTAAAAAATTGACTTTGGTAAAGAGTTTTAGCCTTAACCCAAGCGTATTGCCTTAAAGCATTCCATCTACAGAAAATACCACTCGAAAGCCACAAATCCTCAACCCACCGTCTGACTCATTCCAACTACGGCTGGCGCTGCGACAAAGTTCGGCGCTGAAACTCCAAGAACCGCCGCGCAGAACTCGGCGATGCATGTCACCGCCGGCTTCCCAAACTGTTGCATCTGAAGGTGCATCATTATAATTGTTATGCCACGGGTCGGCGCACCATTCCCAAACTAGCCCGTGCATATCGTACAATCCAAAGGCGTTGGCTACTTCAAAACTGCCGACGTTTGTTGTTTCTTTGCGGAATTTGCTTTTTGGTTCGTCAGCACAGCAAACTAAATCAGTGGTAATAGTTTCGCCAAAGTGAAAGGATGTCGTAGTTCCAGCACGACAAGCATATTCCCATTCAGCCTCACTCGGTAAACGATAGTCGCGTCCAGTTTTTTCTGATAGCCTGAGACAAAATTCTACAGCTTCATGCCAAGATACATTTTCTACTGGTCTATCTAAACCTTTAAATTTCGATGGATTAGGATTTAGGGTTTGGTTGACTTTGGGTAAACCTGCTACTACTCTCCACTGTGCTTGAGTTACAAGAAATTTTCCCATAAAAAATGGTTCTACCGTAACTTTGTGTTGAGGACGTTCGTCAGCGTCTCCTTCAAACTCCGGCGAACCCATCATATATGTACCATCAGCAATTGATACCATTTCTAAAGTGACAGACTTACCCAAGTCTTCAGCAAAGAAGTTTGCACTGCGACTGACGCGGCTAACTTCTCTACCTGCTGTGTCTACTGTCACTACCTCAAATTCAAAAGTTTCTAAGGGCGGTAATGGGACTATTACCTTTGGCGGCGGTAATACGGGTTGGGGAATGGAAACCATTTTTAGCGCAACAGGTTCAAGGTTTAATTTTGTAAACTCCAAATCCTTGATAACTTCTGCTGCTGTTTGATATCTTTCACTCGGTAAATGTTTGAGTAATTTATCTAAAATTTTTCCTAATTCGTCGCTGATAGTAATCCCATTTTTTTGTAACCGTTCGCGCCACAACCACTTAGCATTCATGGCATCATAAATAGGATCTTTAATCTGTCCAGAAATATCTTGTGAAGGCAAACATTGAGTTAAAAGACGCACGCAAGTTACACCCAAGGCATATAAATCGCTGGCGTGACAAGCAAAACCAGCCATTTGTTCAGTTGGTGCATAACCAAGTGTATAAATTACTGTAGCTTGTCTGCCTAAACTGGTTTGTGTTACTTGTTTAGCACCACCAAAATCAATTAATACGGGTTTTCCATCAGTTGTACGACGGATAATATTTTCTGGTTTAATATCCCGATGAATAATGTTACTAGTATGAATGAATTGCAGAACTGGCAATAAGTCAGCTAAAAGTTGCCAAATTTGTTCTTCGCCATAGATTTGTTGCTGAACTTCTTGTAAAAGAGTTTTTCCTTGAATAAATTCTTGTACGAGATACAAGCTAGTACCTTGTTCAAAATAAGCAAGTAATCTGGGAATTTGGGTATGATTTTCTCCCAGTTCATACAACCGAAAAGCCTCTTCTTTGAAAAATTCGGCTGCTTTGGTGCGTTGTCCTGTTCCCTGAAATTGGGGGAAAAATTGCTTGATAACGCAAGGTGCATTTAGTCTATCTGCATCTTCTGTAGCATAAGTTCTGCTAAACCCACCTTCACCTAAGAGTCTCAATACGCGGTAACGGTTTCTGAGAAGTTTGCCAAAGTTTTTTTGTCCGCAACTGACGCAAAATCTATTGCTATCAGAGTTGAATGGATTTGAGCAATTGGGATTTTGGCAGATTTGCATAATGAAGTGAAAATAGCATCTTCTCCAAAGTTAGCCCCAATATCATCTTATTGAAAACAGTTATGTAGAGAAGCGAACACGGAATTTTTTATATGTGTTTAAATGTGTCAGGAGTCAGAATTCAGGAGTCAGAATTCAGGAGTCAAAATTTAGGTGTCAGTACTATTCGGTAACATGCTGAGTTAGGCTAATACCGTAATTTAGCCTACTTATAAATTATAAATTCTGAATTCTTCTTCAAGATAGCTGTTGTTTCTAGCTGAAAAAGTTCACTAATAACTAAATAATCAATAAGTTATATCAAAACAGCAATATTTGTATAAATCGCCAGAACTCTCTTGCTTGTATTTTGTGGGACTTGCCAATGATAGATTCAGAATTCTGAATTCTGAATTCTGAATTCTGACTCCTGACTCCTGAATTCATTCTAAGCTTTTATTTTCTCCTGAAATGCGAAGTAATTCAGCTATAAAAGCAACGATCGCGGATACGGAAATCAACATCACACTCAAAGCGTTAATATCAGGCTTGACTCCTGTTCTAATCCGACTAAAAATTTCCATTGGCAGGGTGTTATAACCGCTACCAGCGGTAAAGCTGGCAATCAAAAAATCATCCAAACTCAAGACAAAAGCTAACAAACAACCAGCAATAATACCAGGCATTAATTGAGGTAATAATACTTTGATAAATGCTTGGGTTGGTGTAGCGCCTAAATCTAATGCTGCTTCTTCTAAGTGAGGATCTAAATTTGTCAGTCTGGAAGAAACTACAAGTCCCACGTAGGCGAGACAAAACACCACGTGTGCTGCAACTATTGTCCACAAGCTCAAAGGTATTGCAAACGTGGCTAAGCATACCAAGGTAGCCACTGCGATCGCAATATCGGGAATAATCAATGGTAGGTAAGCAACACCACGATACAAATTCTTTCCAGGAAATTGGTAACGCGCCAAACCAACCGCCATTAAGGTTCCCAGCACTGCTGAAATCCCCACTGCACAACCAGCAACGATCAAGCTATTTTGCAAAGCTGATAAAATGCGATCGTCGCTGAACAACTTGCCATACCAATCCAAAGTAAATCCTTGCCAAGTTGCACTGTAAGGCGACTGATTAAAGCTATAAAAGCCAAGTACCAGTATAGGCAGGTACATAAACACAAATATCAGCAGTGAGAAAACCGCCTGCCATGTGACACGCGGTTTTTTGATATGTGGAGAAATATTCACGTTTATATTTGGTTTTTCTTAGACAGCAATACAAAATATCATATTTAATGTAAAAAGTCAAACAATTTTGGATTGACCCCATGCTTGTCCCTTGGTGTTCTCACTCTTTCGGTAGGAGTAAAAAGCATATCACTTACTTAAGTTGTATTTAGATGCCCGACTTCTTCAAGAAGTCGGGCATCTGAGCAACAAAGTAGTTTTACTTGAGAAAATCTATCGCTTGGCACAACCGATTATCCTTGATAATTGCAGAATAAGCTGTTTAGATATCTAAAACCTCTATTTTTTAATTAATATCTGAAAATTAGATAATTGACATTAATGATATGAGATTATTAGCATATTATCAGCCATCTAATCATATTTTAGCTATTTTAAAAAAATCTATTTATTTCAAATTTTCTGTATAAAACCGTTAGCAAAGCTTCATAAATTCCAATATATTTACCTCCTATGGAAAGGTTAATTTATCCACTAGGGTAGATTAAAAATATACAAACAAGAGCATAAGATTTTGATGGAATTGTTAATAAACTTAGTGATTGAAGTTACTCGTGAGTGCAAGAGTAAATCAACTATAAGCACTACTGAGACAAAAAGAAAATACTTGTGATTCAAGTCTTATTTTTAGGAGGTTTCTAATGCGAATTGCTCAAGTAGCCCCATTATTGGAGAGAGTACCCCCTCCAGCTTATGGTGGTATAGAGTTAGTAGTAGGGTTACTCACCGATGAATTAGTGCGACGCGGACATGAAGTAACGCTATTTGCATCGGGAGATTCTATTAGTTTGGCAAAACTAATATCAGTTCATCCCCATGCCTTAAGACTCGATCGCACTATCAAAGATTACGGCGTTTACGAAATGCTCGAACTAGCTTCAGTGTATCAACGAGCAGGAGAGTTTGATATTATTCATTCTCATATGGGATATGCGGCATTACCCTACGCGAATCTAGTCGCAACTCCCACGGTTCATACGTTGCATGGTATTTTTACCTCTGACAACGAAAAGATGTTTACTTTTGGGAAAAAACAACCATATATCAGCATTTCCGATGCACAACGAGAACCAAGGTTAGGGCTGAACTATGTAGCAACTGTTTATAACGGAATTGATGTTAACAATTATGAATTTCACGCCCAACCAGAAAATCCGCCTTATCTAGCCTTTTTAGGTCGAATATCCCCAGAGAAAGGAGTACATCTAGCCATAGAAATTGCCAAACAAAGTGGTTGGTGTTTGAAAATTGCAGGTAAGCTCGACGTTGTTGATGTGGAATATTTTGAAACAGAAATCAAACCACAGATTGATGGCGAACAAATTCAGTATTTAGGTGAAGCGAACCATGCTGAAAAAAATGCTCTGATGGGAGGTGCAGTCGCAACTCTGTTTCCCATCACTTGGCGAGAACCGTTTGGGTTAGTGATGGTTGAGTCAATGGCTTCAGGTACGCCCGTGATTGCGATAAAATTAGGGTCTACCCAAGAGGTTATTTCCCACGGTAGAACGGGTTTCCTTTGCAATAACATTCAAGAGTGTATCAGTGCTATTGACCGAGTAACAGAGTTAGACCGCTATGCTTGTCGTCAACATGTAGAAAATCATTTTAGTATTGAACAAATGGTTGATAGCTATGAAGCAGTTTATGAACAAGTCACAGGAGAAAAATTTTCTCACAATGGGTATTCACGCGGTTTGCTTAGTTTAGCAAACGAACGGGCTTAAATAAGCTAAAATACATCAATTTGCACAACTAAATTTGATTGAATTCTTCTAATAATTTGGCATCTGTAGGGTAGCACAGCAGTGCTACCCTACCCTATGGTATTGTTAAGTGAAAATTTTCAAAGAATCTCTCAGGCATACTTTCTCTTTTTAGTTGCAGACTGAGTTTTTCTTGATTCTATAGTAAATTCGGGAATTTCTTGGAGTTCAGCTTCATTTAAACTATACTGTTCGCAAACTAAGCTAAGGCGATCGCCAGGAGTTTTGACTGCGTTAACAGAATGGGTTAAATCTCCCTGAAAGTATAGTAAAGTATTAATCTGCGGCTTAATCTGTCCAAGTTGACGTTTGGGCGATCGCAGTACCAATTCTCCGCCTTCCATACCAACAGGTACTCGCACATAAAGCACACTCACAAGTATAGGCGGTTCAATGGTTTTACAGTAAGAACGTAAGGAGCGATCGATGTGCGGATCGACGCGAGAACCTTCTTTTAACTGTAAAGGATTGAGGTAAAATGCATTACAATTTGGCTGGAGAGCCAAATCGAGATATGGCTTGAAGTAGGGAAACTGCTGTTCTACCGTTGCTAATCCAGAACGCTGAAATACTACCGAAAATCCTTTAGTCGCAACAAAATCGCGGTTGAGGTTGTTGATGGCAAAATAAGGACAAGCTTGGATTTCTCCCCATAAGTTATTTAGGTAATCGTTAGGTAATGCGTTGGATTGTTGTTGATAGTATTTCACGGTGGATGTGGAGAAAATAAGACTTATAAATTGATTTTTAACAAATTCTCGCACCAATGGTGCAAGAATTTAATTACTTACCCCGCAATCAATACTTCATCATCTGAATGAAAGAATGCCAGAAATTTGCCGTTTTTTCGGAATTATTATCACCATGTACTATAATGACCATCCACCGCCACACTTTCACGTCCGCTACAATAACCAGAAAGCTATAGTCAGCATCCAAACTCTGGAGATTCTGGAAGGAGAACTGACTCCCAGACTCTTTAAACTGGTAACAGAATGGGCAACTTTACATCAAGCCGATCTGATGGAAGACTGGGAACTCGCTAGAGACAATCAAACTTTACAAAAAATTTCCCCATTAGAGTAAATCATGCTCAAAGATATCATTGCAGTTGAACCAAGAGAAAACTATCAACTTCACATCCGCTTTGAAGATGGCGTAGAAGGAGTGATTGATATTAGTAAAATTGTCCAATTTACAGGTGTATTTGCGCCTGTGCAAAATCAAGAATACTTTGCCACAGTTTCCGTAAACCCTGAATACGGGACAATTCAATGGGAATCGGGAGCTGATTTAGACCCAGATGTTATTTATGCATTGATTACTAAACAGCCAATTCCAGAATATCAGCTAAGCGCTGTTTCAGCTAATTCTGCTGATTGAAATCGCGAAAGCCTGAATAAATCAACGCAAAATCTGTTCAATCATCCGGTTGGCTTGGGAAGCATAACCACCGCCAAATAAATTGAAGTGATTCAAAATATGATACAGGTTATAAAGTGTTTTTCTCTGCTCATAGCCGGCATCTAAAGGAAAGACTTCGTTATAACCCTTGTAAAACGCTGCTGGGAAACCACCAAACAATTCTGTCATGGCAATATCAACTTCGCGATCGCCAAAATAAGTTGCAGGATCGAATATCACCGGTTCTCCCGACACAGTACACCCAGCGTTTCCACCCCATAAATCGCCATGCACCAAAGCTGGTTGTACTTGATGATTTGCCAACAATTCCGGAATCGCCGCTAGTAATTTATCTTGTTGAGGGAAATTACCACCGCGCCGCCTTGCTAATTGAAATTGATAACCCAGGCGATGTTTCACATAAAATTCTACCCAGTCTGTTGTCCAAGTATTGATTTGGGGTGTGGAACCAATGGTATTGTTAATTTTCCAACCAAAACCTTGACTACTGCTAGCTTTATGCATCGTCGCTAGCTGGCGTCCCATGTCTTCCCATGATTTGGTGTTACCGCTTCCCATTTCCAGCCATTCAAGGACGATGTAACTAGAATTATCAGCCACACCGCAGCAAAGAGGTTTGGGAACGCGAATACTAGCTGTTAGTAGCATTTCCTCTAAACCCAGCGTCTCAGCCTCGAACATTGCAACTTGCGAGGCTTGGTTTAGCTTGACGAAGTAGGTTATTTCTCCATTAGAGACAGCATAACCTTGGTTGATGCATCCGCCACCAACCGATCGCCGTTGCTGACTTTGAAATTGTTCCCCAGTTATTTGGCTAATATACGCGTCGATTTGAGTCCACATGGTTAAATAAAAGTTAGGAGTTAGGAGTGAGGAGTTAAATAAAAGTTAGGAGTTAGGAGTTAAATAAAAGTTAGGAGTTAGGAGTTAGATAAAAGTTAGGAGTCAGGAGTTAATTGTGAGGAATGGGAGAAAAATCAAGAATCACAATTATAACTTTTTACTTGCAGAACCTAATTATTTACTCTTAACTCTTAACTCCTAACTCCTAACTCCTAACTCCTAACTCCTAACTTACTCCAAACTCCTAACTCTTAACTCCTAACTCTAAAACGGCTTTAATATAACTACACCATAAGCATCTGGGGAGAGATACTCTTTGGCTGCTTGCATTAAGTCAGTTGCATCTTGGTTTTGAATTTTAGCTGGGTAGTTAAATGCAGGTTCTAAATCTCCCACCAAAGAATGATAATAGCCATATAAGCCGGCGCGATCGCTTGGTGTTTCATTACCAAAGATAAATCTGTTGGCTACTCGCCGCCGCACACGCGCAATTTCTGATTCTTTCACCAACTCTGCATGTAGGCTGTTGATGTGTTGGGCGATCGCATTTTCTACTTCAGCTAAATCTTCCACTGCACATTTAGCTGAAATATAAAATGTACCTTGGAACTCATGGCTAATATTGCTTACTGAAATTGAGGAAACTAATTTGCGTTCTTCTCGTAAATCTTGCACTAATCTTGATGTTCGTCCATGTCCCAAAATTGCTGCTAAAACATCCAGTCCATAAGTTTGTTCGAGGTGAATCATTCCTGGAACCCGCCACAGCATCACCAATCTAGCTTGTTGCAGAGTTTCATCAATAAATTCCCGACGGACTATTTCTGTAAATGGTAATTCAATCGGTAAAGACGCAATTAATCCCGTCTCCTTGTAGAGACGCGATTCATCGCGTCTTTGGGATTCATCGCGTCTCTGGGCTTGTGCAAACCCTTCACTAACAGTCGCAATTAATTCTTCTACGGGCAAATTACCCACAGCCACAGCAGTAATTGACTGGGGTTGATACCAAGTAGCGTGGAAATCCCGCATTTGTTGGGATTTGAGTCCAGCAATTACTTCTTCTGGCCCCAACACCGCACGGCGATATGGTAACCTATCAAACGCTGTTTCCATTGCCCGCCTATAAGTGCGGCGGCGGGGATTATCTTCTGAACGTTTAATTTCTTCCAAAACTACTAATCGTTCGCGTTCAAAGGCATCATCAGGAATACTCGCATTAGATACTACATCTATTTGTAAAGGCGCAAGCTCGGCGAAATCCTTAGGCGCAGTAGTTATATAGTAATGAGTATAGTCTTGGCTAGTAGCGGCATTAGTCACAGCACCCCGTTCTTCAATTCGACGTTCAAACTCGCCGCTAGCCAGTTGTTCCGTTCCTTTAAAAATCATATGCTCTAAAAAGTGAGCCATGCCGTTAATCGCATCAGATTCCACCGCTGAGCCAACTTTTATCCATAAGCTGAGATTTACCGCATCAACTGGCATCTGCTCGGCTATGATTGTCAAGCCATTAGGCAATTTATGCAAGTTTGGAGCATTTAGGCGAGGAAATTTGTTTAGAGTTGAAGTCATTGCTACTTGGGTGGGGAGAGCTACGTTACTCCTTTATCTTATAAGACAAGCCAAGAAGCAAAGGGCAGGAGTCAGGACGAAAGAAGTATGAATGAAAACTTTAGTTCTGAGTAGAAAGCCCAGTTGAAAAAGTCGAATTGTATCGACACGCGCAGTGCAAGATACGATGACTGACATGAGAAGGAGATACAGACGTAATATCATGTCTCGCGGAGAGTTTTTTTGATAAGTAATTGGTGGAGATGATATAAGGCGATGCAACTAAGGTGCAAGCCGATGCAACAAAGGTGCAGGGCAATGCAACAAAGGTGCAGGGCGATGCAACAAAGGTGCAGGGCGATGCATCAAAGGTGCAAGCCGATGCAACTAAGGTGCAAGCCGATGCAACAAAGGTGCAAGCCGATGCAACAAAGGTGCAGGTCGATGCAACAAAGGTGCAGGTCAATGCGCCCCTAGCAACGATTGTGCTTCAATCAATAACGCTGTAAAATTATGAATAGTAATGTTAAGAATTATAAAAAATAAGTATCAATGTCCAAGATTTCTGCTGAAAAAACTAAATCTCGTGTTGTCGTCATTGGTGCGGGAATTGGTGGACTGACTGCTGGGGCATTATTAGCCCATAGAGGTTACAGCGTCTTAATTTTAGATCAAGCGATCGCACCGGGAGGTTGTGCTTCAACCTTTAAACGCCAAGGATTTACCTTTGATGTCGGTGCAACTCAAGTTGCAGGGTTGGAACCAGGGGGAATTCACCATCGGATTTTCTCAGAATTGGAAATAGATTTACCAGAAGCCACACCTTGTGACCCAGCTTGTGCGGTATATTTACCTGGAGAAACTACACCCATCAACGTTTGGCGCGACCAAAAGAAATGGCAAGAGGAACGACAAAGGCAGTTTCCTGGTAGCGAACCGTTCTGGCAATTAATGGCAACTTTATTTAATGCTAGCTGGGAATTTCAAGGACGCGACCCAGTGCTACCACCGCGTAATTTATGGGATTTGTGGCAGTTAACCCAAGCAGTACGTCCCAGTACATTAATTACAGTACCCTTCACTTTGTTGACGGTGGGAGATGCTTTGCGGTTATGTGGAGTGGGAAAAGACCAACGACTGAGAACATTTTTAGATTTGCAACTAAAGTTGTATTCCCAAGTCAACGCAGAAGAAACAGCATTACTTTACGCTGCCACAGCCTTGAGTGTATCGCAACTACCCCAAGGATTATTTCATCTCCAAGGTAGTATGCAAGTATTAAGCGATCGCCTGGTAGAATCCTTAGAAAGAGATGGCGGCAAATTATTGATGCGCCACACCGTAGAAGAAATCAAAGTCGAAAACGGCAAAACCACTGCTGTCAAGATTAGAAATCAGAAAACTGGCGAAGTTTGGACAGAAGCAGCCGAACATGTAGTTAGCAACGTCACCGTACAAAACTTGGTGCAGTTGTTAGGAGAAAAAGCGCCATCTGGTTATCAAAACAGAGTGGAAAAACTGCCCCAAGCATCCGGCGCTTTTGTGGTTTATTTGGGTGTAGACGCTAGTGCGATTCCCTTGGATTGTCCACCCCATCTACAATTTTTGTATGATGCCAACGGCCCCATTGGCGAGAATAATTCTTTATTTGTTTCCGTCAGTCATCCTGGAGACGGCCGCGCCCCAGAAGGTAAAGCCACAATTATCGCTTCCTCATTCGTCGATCCTACACCGTGGTGGCAAACTCAAGATTATCCAGGATTAAAAGAACAGTATACCCAACAAGCGATCGCTCGTCTTGCCGAATACTTTTATCTCAAACCAGAAACGATTATTCACGTAGAAGCTGCAACGCCCCGCAGCTTTGCTCATTACACAGCCCGCGATCGGGGTATAGTTGGCGGTATCGGTCAAAGAATCCCCACTTTCGGTCCCTTTGGTTTTGCCAATCGTACACCAATCCAACATCTCTGGTTAGTTGGTGACTCCACCCATCCCGGCGAAGGCACCGCAGGGGTGAGTTATTCAGCGCTAACGGTAGTCAGGCAAATTGAAGCGCAAATGTAGAGGCAATGTAGGGGCAATGTAGGGGCGCACAGCTGTGCTACCCTACAACGTATCTGTAGGAAGAGTTTTGTGAAATGCAATAAATCACACTTGTAACTGATGACAAAGGAGACAGAAAACTGATGAAATAAGGTTAGTGTCGCTAATACTGGAGTAATGACAGACAGAGTTTTAATTCTTGGCGGACGTGGGCGCATTGGTAGCAGTGTTGCTCAGGATCTAGCTAACTACACACAGGCACAGATTACAATTACTGGGCGTTCTGCTGAGCAGGGGAAAGGCGTTAGCTTATCTTCAGGAGGGCAAGTAGAGTTTTTAGTATTAGACCTAGCAGAAATTGATAAATTAAGAGGAGCGATCGCTAACTCTAATCTAGTCATCCACTGTGCAGGCCCATTTCACTACAGAGATACTAATGTTCTAGAAACTTGTATTGCTCAAGGCGTTAACTATATAGATGTCAGCGACCACCGTTCTTATACTAGTAAAGCTCTCAATTATCATCAACAAGCTGCCGCTGCTGGAGTAACAGCGATTATTAATACTGGCATTTTTCCTGGTATTTCTAACAGCATGGTACGTCAGGGCGTTGAACAATTCGAGCAACCAGAAAAGATCCATTTAAGTTATTTAGTTTCTGGTTCTGGTGGTGCTGGCATTACAGTCATGCGAACAACTTTTCTGGGATTGCAACATCCTTTTGAAGCTTGGATAAATGGAAAATGGGAGATAGTCAAGCCTTACAGTGAAAGAGAAATAGTTGAATTTCCACCTCCCTATAAAGGCAGTGGAGTTTACTGGTTTGATATGCCAGAAACCTTTACACTACCCAAAGCTTTTCCATCAGTGAAAACTGTAATTACTAAATTTGGCTCTGTACCCGATTTTTACAATCACCTCACTTGGATTGCAGCACATATTTTTCCTAAGAGGTTAATGCAGCGTCGTTACATGATTGAATTTCTTTCTCATGTCAGCCACTTGATGACAGATGTCACCGATAATTTTAGTGGTATTGGCGTAGCCGTTCGTTCAGAAGTTACAGGACAAAAAAATGGTGAAACAGCCGTTTATTGTTCAAATTTAGTGCATGAAAATACAGCAGGTGCTTCTGGTTGTGGTACTGGTAGTATTGCTCAGTTATTGCTAGAAGGTAAACTTAATCAACCAGGCGTTTTTCCTGTGGAAGAAGCACTACCAACAGATTTATTTGAATATACAATGCAAAACCGAGGAATTAAAATTCATCACAATTGGTCATAACTAAAAATTAATATACCCTGCGGTAGAAGGAAGAACTGTACCTAAACAATTAGGATGCCTGTGAGCCTCAGATATTGAGTCTATTTATACAGACATAACAAAGGCTCAAAGCAAAAACTTAGTAGATAGGAGAGTTTTTCCATGTCAAAAATTTTATTAACCTTAAAGAAAGCTTTACGTTCAAGCTTCTTGATTGTTAGCTTAATGATTTTCATCAGCTTGTCTGGTTCATTCATTTTTATTCAGCAGGCTAGTTATGCAACTACTCTTGAAGAATTAAAGCTAATACCTCCAGAGTATAAACCTAACTCTGAAGAAAAAATTAACCGTGCTAACGAATACGATCCTGGTGTTGGCGTTCAAGAAGAAGCACGACAAGAGGCTTACGAACAAGCGGTAAAAGATTCTCAAAACCTTCAAACTATCGAGAAGGCTTACGAAAGAAATTTGAAGGCTGAACAACAACAAAAACCACAAGAAAGTTTTGGTGAAAAAGCAAAAAAAGTTATTGAAAACGTGACAGGTAAATAACAGATTATACACCTAACTTAAGAGGATGTTTTAAAAGTCCTCTTCTTAGTATCAAAACGTTCTAGATCCCCCTAAATCCCCCTTAGAAAGGGGGACTTTGTATCAAAACGTTCTAGATCCCCCTAAATACCCCTTAGAAAGGGGGACTTTGACTCCGGTTTCCCCCTTTTTAAGGGGGGTTAGGGGGGATCTAAAAGTGCCTAAAGTCACAGCGAAATACTTTTAAAACAACCTCTAAAACTTCTTCCTTACAATTGAAAGAGAGTAAGACTTAAAGCATCTCTTGTTTTATAAGCAAGCAATTTGTAGGGTAGCGTCAACTTAAATAGTTAGCAGGATAAGATGGGGTATTTACACCGCCATTCAGTCCTGCTGCGACCCTCATTTGAGAAAAAAAGACTAGGAATAAATACTTCCTAGCCTCTGATTTCTTTTGGTTTAAGAAGAACTATTTGTAAGTAAAAAGAATTGCCCGTTGACCTTTTACTATCGACAACCCAAACTATCTCGCGTTGACACACCCGTAACTGGATTTACGCCATCGGCTCTTTCACACAATAGCGAGACTTGATAGCGGTCAATTAAAGCATCGCTAAAATCAGCGCCAGTGACATCAGCATCATAAAATCGGCTGCGGGTTAAAGTTGCTTCTGTAAATATGGCATTTTTCAGGTTAGCACCATCCAAAGTCACGCGATCGACTAAAGCGCCGGTCAGATTCGCGCCTTCCAGATTTGCTTTTAATAAAACTCCTTTAGTAAGAATTGCGTTGCTTAAATTCGCTCCTTGAAAATTTATCCCTCGCATTTCTGCTGATACAAAAGTTACACCTGCCAAATCAGCATGAGAAAAGTCACGATTTTCTAAATTTATGCTGTTGTAGTTGATTGTGTTTAGTTGAGCAAAAGCCGGTTTTGGATTAAGTACAATCCACAAAAATGCTAGTATCAAAATTACAATCAAACCCAAAAAGCGGAATAAAATCTTTTTCATAACTTTAATATTTGTCTTTTGTCCTTTGTCATTTGTCTTTCGTCATTAGTCCTTTGTCCTTTGTCCTCTGTTAGTTAACAATGACTAATGACTAATGACTAATGACTAATGACCAATGACCAATGACCAATGACTATTTCCAATCTTTACCAATGCGAATTGTGAGGTCAGATTCTAAATCACCAATGGCCGCCACCTCGATTTGACCCAAGCCCAAGACTTGTTGCAAATCAGCCCCAACTCGTCGGTTGCCTTTTTGGACAACAATCTGAGTTTGACGTTGGGTATCTGGCCAATCAGGTACTTTGTAAATATTAGTAAAGCCTTTCTGTTTGAGATAAGCAATAACTTTTTCAGTTAGCTGGGGTTGATTGGAAGCATTTTGAATAGCAATTTTGAGGTTCGGAACCCGGCGCATATCTGGTTTTAAACCAGGTACATTTACCCCAACATAATCATTCAACAGGCTTTGTTGTCCGGTCATGTTTAGCCAATAGCTATCAGGGTCTTTGCTAAAGCGGCTGAATGTACCAGGCAAAACGGTCATTTGGAAGTTATCTCGATCTAAGTTCAGACCGAAGTTCACCAACGCCATCATTTCTTCCATCTTCAGGTTGGTGTCAAAGTATTTTCGCATAAGGCGAGTTAATTGAGGCAACCTGGGTAAAAGGGTGGGACTATTGAGGCGTTGCAGCAAGGCTGCGATGAGTGCTTGTTGACGCTGCACTCTCGGCAGATCTCCCAAACCTGGTTCGCGGAACCGAATAAACTGTTCTGCTTGTTCGCCGTTGAGGGTTTGCCAACCACTGACCAAATTAATCGACAGCCGACTGCTGGAGTCTTTATATTCCATTGATTGGGGAACAAAGACTTCTACTCCGCCTAATTGATCGACTAACTGGCGTAAACCACTGGTAGAAATGCGGATATAGCGATCGATTGGGGCATTATTTAAAGTACGGCTAACTACCCGTGCAGCCAAGACTGGGCCGCCTTGGGCATTGGCATCAGATACCTTAGTTAAACCCTTTTCTCCCTTTTCTGGGATGGCGATCATTGTATCTCTAGGAATCGAAAGCACCCGTACAGATTTTTCACTAGGGTTGAGCCTTACTAGCAGCATGGAGTCGCTTTTTCCAGCAAAGCTTTCTGGCGAACCATCAACAGTACCACTGACTGGTTCAATCCCCATAATTAAGATATTCATGGGTCGTGAAAGCTTGTACTGAGAGAGTTTGCTCCATAATTCTCCCGGTAATGGAATTTTTTGCTCGTCCTTACCAGCAGTTCCTAAATCTTCATCTGTTCGATCTAAATTGCTCCATAAGGGAGTCCACAGCGCTAACGTTGACACCAGCAGCCCAGATAAAATCATGCCGATAACAATCGTCATGAACCACAACAGCCAGCGAGGCATGGTTAAGCCCAGTCTCTCGGAAAGCTGATTAGGAATTGCACCCACAGATTCAACGACGCTACGGTTCGTATTTGCTGGCTGGTTGAGTTCTACCTCCTCCTGGGGGTCTGCCACTGGTGCAGGTGTGGCTTGATTTTCCGGATATTGAAGTTGCTGCGATCGCACTTCTGTTTCAAACTCTGCTAACTGTTGAGATGTGACCTGATTTTCCGACCATTCGACTTGTTTTATCACGATTATCTCCCCACTGAACCACTCCCTAAAAGTATGTTAATGCAAGCTACAAATATTGCCAGTGGAAAAGCTCACTGTAAACTTGTAATGTTCTTCAGTAGACGTGTATGACAACATGAATACTTTATTGTTCCCTGTAATCCTTGCTGGTGGTAAAGGCGAACGTTTTTGGCCTTTAAGTCGCCGAGACCGACCCAAACAATTTTTAAGTCTTGATGGTAGCTCTAGAAGCTTATTACAAGCAACCGCCGATCGGTTGTTAAAACTCGCGGACGGGTGGGATTCCTTGTGGGTAATCACTTCTAGTCAGATAGCCCAAGGGGTACGAGAACAATTACCCGATCTACCATCTCAGAACTTACTAATTGAGTCAGAAGGAAGAGACACCGCCGCAGCCGTTGCTTGGACAAGTTTAGAAATCAAACAGCGCTATGGAGAAGACGCTGTGATTGGCTTTTTCCCTGCTGACCACTGGATTGCCGACCAAGAGGCGTTTGCACACACATTAAGCGCGGCTGTGCAACTGGCAACAAGCACAGAAGCCATCGTCACACTGGGGATCAAGCCTACTTTTCCATCAACCGGTTACGGTTACATTGAACAAGGTGAAAAAATAGGTAGCTTTAATGAGTTGCCAGCTTATCACGTCAACCGCTTTACTGAAAAGCCCAACCGTGAAATAGCAGAAACTTTTTTATCTACGGGACGTTTTAGCTGGAATAGTGGCATGTTCGTCTTCCGGGCGGGGGTTGTTCTTAAGGAACTACATACCCATGCTCCAGAAATCATCGAACCTTTAGAACAACACGGACCTGATGTCTATCCCCAGTTACCTAAGAAGAGTATAGACTATGCGCTTATGGAAAAGACAAGTCTAGCATACGTTTTGCCAGTTGACTTTGGTTGGGATGATTTAGGAGATTGGAATGCGATCGAACGCTTACTGAAAACAGAAGAGACTCCCAATGTAGAACTTGCTACCCACATAGGGCTGGATACCCAGGGGGCAATTATTTATGCCTCAAATCCAGAAGATGTAGTTGTTACTATTGGTTTAGAGGATGTAGTGATTGTGCGCGATCGCAATGTCACCCTCGTTGTGAAAAAAGAACGTACCCAAGAAATCAAGCAGATCCTGAAAATTCTCCAAAGCGATTCCCGATTTACCGACCTGCTGTAAAATTTAAAACCCCTGGCAGAGGCGAAAAAGTCTATTTTCCCATTATAACTTAAATGTCGAAAAAGGGGAGTTAGGAGTTAGGAGTTAGGAGTTAGGAGTTAGGAGTTAGGAGTTAGGAGTTAGGAGTTAGGAGTTAGGAGTTAGGAGTTAGGAGTTAGGAATTATTCTCCTCTGCCCCTTTGCTCCCTTATCTCCCTCATCTCCCTCATCTTCATGCCCCATTCCCCACTCCCCATTCCCCATTCCCCATTCCCCATTCCCCATTCCCTACTCCCCACATCCCAAAATGTTCCTAACCCAAACTGTTCCCCGTCAACGAGAAATTATTGAAGTCTTCCTTCGCAATGGCTGGGACTATATGCGAAGGTTACTGACTGGTGGTAAAGCTGATGAACCCCAGCTACCGACACCTGCGGTTTTAAAAAATATCTTGGTAGATTTAGGCCCGGTCTATGTCAAACTTGGTCAGCTACTCTCTACCCGTCCAGATTTACTGAGCGCCGCCTACATTGATGAACTGTCAACTCTCCAAGATGAGGTACCGCCAGTTCCCTGGTCGGAGATAGAATTAATTATTCGCAAACAGCTAAAACAGCCACTAGCAGAAACTTTCAGCACAATTAACCCAGTGCCAGTAGCAGCGGGATCGATCGCCCAAACCCATCGAGCTACATTAATAGATGGTCGAGAAGTCGCGCTGAAAGTGCAGCGTCCGGGAATTGATGCTACTGTTGCCCAAGATATTGCTTTAATTCAAGGTATTGCCGATTTAGTGGCGCGTACTGATTTTGGGCAAACCTACGAAATCAAATCCATCGCCGAAGAATTTACCAAAGCTTTGGAAGCTGAGTTAGATTTCACACGGGAAGCAGGTTTTACAGACCAACTACGGCAGAATTTATCCAGCAGTCGCTGGTTTGATGCCAAACAAATAGTAGTTGCGGAAATTTATTGGGATTTGACCACAGAAAAATTACTGGTGATGGAATGGTTGGATGGGGTGCCGTTCCTGTCGGCGGATTTGGAAAGCAACAATAATGATAAAGATCCTGCCCAAGAGCGTAAAGAAATCACCACTTTGTTATTTCGGGCATTTTTTCAGCAACTATATATAGATGGCTTTTTTCATGCCGATCCCCATCCGGGTAACTTGTTTTATCTCAAAGATGGTCGCGTTGCCCTTTTAGACTGTGGGATGGTGGGACGACTCGATCCCCGTACACAGCAGATATTAACAGAAATGTTGTTGGCGATCGTAGATTTAGATGCTCAAAGGTGCGCTCAGTTAACTTTGCAGTTAGCAGATTCGGCTCAGCCAGTAATTTTGTCGCGGTTAGAAAATGATTATGACCGGATGCTGCGAAAGTATTATAATGTCAGTCTGAGTGAAATGAATTTCAGTCAAATAATTTACGAAATATTACAGGTTGCCCGTAACAATAAAATTCGTTTACCGAGCAACATGGGTTTGTATGCCAAAACTCTGGCAAACTTAGAAGGAGTGGCGCGTACTTTCAATCCAGAGGTGAATCTCATTGATGAAATTCAGCCATTAATTACAGACTTGTTTCGTCGGCAGTTATTGGGGGATAATCCAGTGCGATCGCTCCTCAGAACAGCCCTAGATATTAAAAGCTTGTCTCTGCAATCTCCCCGGCAAATTGAACTATTATTAGACCGAGTTACCTCCGAAACCCTACAGTGGAATTTATCGCTGCGAGGCTTAGATGGCGTGCGGCGGACTATGGACGACGCTGCTAACCGATTGTCTTTTAGCATATTGGTGGGTTCGCTGATTATGGGAGCAGCAATTATTACCACTAGAGCGCAGACAGCGCAGCTATCTTTTTTAAGCAGTGTTCTGTTTGCAGCCGCGAGTTTATTGGGTTTGTGGCTAATTATTAGTACATTGCGATCGGGACGTTTACGGTAAAATTTTATGCTTATTGGCTGAATAATTCCCGATTTAGGAACTTATGATTACTAAACGCAAGTTTGATTATTTTGAACTAAAGATGAACACAGATAATTTATAGCGATTTTCATGTGATTGAATTATGCGGTAGGGGCGCACAGCCGTGCGCCCCTACGAATTGTCTGTATTCTAAGCAATTGCAAACTACTATATCTGTGTTGATCTGTGTTTAAGCTCATCTGCATTAGGACTTACGCAATAAACCTCTCAAACTCTTATTCCTCCGTGTCCTCTGCGTTCTCTGTGGTACCCTGCGGGAAGCCGCTTTGCGTCTACGATTTTCCCTGACTTGTGCGTAAGTCCTGTGCATTTAAATGCCAAACGATAAATCGCTAATCACTTGACAACAAAAGTCTTTTTTCATTTTGACTTTTGAAATGGTTCTCTGTAGTTCTAATAAAAAAAATATGTCAATCATCATTGTTGAAAAGCTAAGCAAATCTTATCCTGTAGCGGTAAAAAATTCTGGTATAAAAGGTACAATCAAGCACTTTTTTCGCCGTACCTACCGCACAATAAAAGCAGTTCAGGATGTTTCCTTTGAAATTGCTCCTGGTGAAGTGGTGGGGTTTTTGGGACCAAATGGTGCTGGTAAAACTACCACACTAAAAATGCTCACGGGGCTGATTCATCCTTCGGGCGGTACAGTCAAAGTCGCTGGACAAGTTCCCTTTCGGCGCCAAGAAGCATTTTTGCAAAAAATTACTTTGGTAATGGGACAAAAGCAGCAGCTAATTTGGGATTTACCAGCCCTGGATTCTTTAAAAATTAATGCTGCTGTGTACAATATCTCCGATAAAGAATTCCAGCGGCGGGTGGGAGAATTAACAGAGATGCTTTCCCTAGAGGGCAAACTTACCCAACCAGTGCGGAAGTTGTCTTTGGGTGAACGGATGAAGGCGGAACTATTGGCAGCACTTTTGCACCGTCCCCAGGTATTGTTTCTAGATGAACCAACGCTAGGACTAGATGTAAATGCTCAAGCGGCGGTGCGCGACTTCTTGCGTGAGTACAATCAACGTTATCAAGCTACAGTACTGTTAACAAGTCATTACATGGCTGACATCACAGCTTTGTGTCAACGGGTGCTGTTGATTCACCAAGGAAGCCTGATGTACGACGGTAGCTTAGATGGACTGTTGGAACGTTTTGCTCCTTACCGCGAAGTCGATATCGAGTTAGCCCAACCTCTACCCATAGAAAAACTCATGACCTATGGTGATGTGCAAGTATTAGAAGGGCGAACAGTGCGTTTTCTGGTGCCACGAGAGGCGCTCACCCGCACTGTATCTAAAATTTTGGCTGATTTAGAGGTAATTGATTTAACAGTAACTGAACCGCCTGTAGAACAAGTGATTGGGCAAGTTTTTCAGGCGGGGATTGTGGAGTAGAGACGCGATGAATCGCGTCTGTACAAGAATTCTGAATTCTGAATTCTGAATTCTGAATTCTGGGTAATTTTCGTTGCGGGAAGTGAATAAATGAAGCGGATAATTAGAAAAGCCTTAACTTTCCTCTCAGTATACTATGCCTATATGGTTGAGTATCGAGCAGAACTAATTTTATGGGTTTTGGCTGGAACTTTGCCGATTATCCTTATGGGTGTCTGGGTACAAGCAGCCCAAGGTGGGCAGTTTGGGCTATCGCCTGTAGATTTTGCTCGTTACTTCATCACGGTTTTCATTGTCAGGCAATTTACCGTGGCTTGGGTAATTTGGGACTTTGAAAGAGAAGTAGTAGAAGGCAAACTTTCGCCCAGGTTGCTACAACCACTCGATCCAATATGGCATCATATTGCGGGGCATATTTCTGAAAGATTTGCCCGTTTAAGCTTCGCTTTTTTATTAGTGGGATTATTTTTTATTCTTTATCCTCAAGCTGTTTGGTTACCAAGTTTGAATCAATTTTTGCTATTTGCATTGGCGGTGGTACTAGCTTTTACTTTGCGGTTTATTATTCAGTACACCTTTGCTATGTTCGCCTTTTGGACAGAACGCGCTAGTGCTTTAGAAAATTTCTGGTTGTTGTTTTATCTATTTTTATCTGGTTTGATAGCACCTTTAGAGGTTTTTCCCGAACCTATGCGGACAATAGTGATGTTTACACCTTTTCCCTATTTGATTGATTTTCCTGTGAGTATTTTGGTGGGGTTACCTGTGGATATATGGCAAGGATTTTTCTCAATGGTGGGTTGGATATTAATATTTTTGGGTGCAAATCGCTTGCTTTGGCGTGCAGGTTTGAAGCGGTATTCTGGAATGGGAGCTTAAATTTCAGAATTCAGAATTCTGAATTCTGAATTCTGAATCAAGAGCTTATATCTTGCACCAGCCTCATCATCGAAAACAAAAATTACTCAGCTCAAGCCAGGGACTCAAAGTCCCTGTCTAATAGCTTAAGTCCTCTATAAGAGGACTGAAAATAAAATTGATTTACTGTAATAGAAATGACGTTATTTTTGTATATTCATGGTTTATACTTAAATGTGCAAGATCTGAGTTTATAAATGGTCTCTAAAGGGCAGATATTATAAATTACTTGGTATTGTCTTAAATTTATCAACTGTTCCCAAGGAATAATCTTCTAATTTAAAATCAGCAAATGGTTTTTTTTCTAATCTATTCCGTAGAGCTTCATCTATAATTACACCTGTTGATTCTGTTTTGACACCAATGATTATAATACTTCTTTGATATCTGGTTAAGTCCTGATGTGCTTGACAATCAGTTCGTTGAAATTGACCCAAATTTAATAAACGATAACGTTTGATGTTTGGGCTATTAATAAATAATTTTTTTACTAAAAGTTGTATTTGTAAGGAACGTTCTAGCGCTACACGTTGTTGAAATTTTATATTACTTTTGCAAGAAGTTGTACCTACAGAGATAATCTCATTAGGTTCTTCCATTATATTTTGTATACCTTCTTGTTCTAGATTTAATTTTAAAAGGTTAAGGCTAATAATTTCATTATTATGTTTAATTTGAAAATTGCTGCCTAAAACCCATTTATATTGTAGTGATAAAACAGCTATGTTAAATTTCGCAATTCTCCCCTGACTATCTTTACCTTCTTTATAGGGAAAATAATCAATATTACCTTTTGTTTCTGGAAGTTGTCCGTAATTTGGTATTAAAGTAATTTTTGATGTCTGCGTCGCTAAAGCCACTATACTAAGTAATCCTAATGCCACTAACAGTGCTACAAAAAGTGCCAGTAGCGGTAATTTTTGTGTATCGTTGTCTGAATTTGAAGAATTTTGAAGAATTTGTGGTGGTAATTCTTCAGGTTCAAAGTTATTTAATGAATCGATATTTGAAGCAGTAGTTACTGTTAGTTGTATTTCGATTTCTTCTAGACGTTGTAAAATTTTCTTGGCATTAGTGGGGCGTTTTTCTACATCCGGTGCGATGAGCCAATCAATTAAATTTAATAGTAAGGGTGAGATATCGATCGCACGATCGTGCCAGTGCAATAAATTTTGCTGGACATCATACATATCTAAGGGATGGTTTCCCGTCAACAAAAACACAAAGGTGCGTCCTAAGGCAAAGAAATCTGATTGCGGTACAGCTTGACCATTCATTTGTTCTGGGGCACTGTAGCCAGATGACATCAGTGCTGTCATTCGGGGGCTGTCGTTGAGTTCGTCTGGGTAGGTGATTTCATTGGCGGTGCCAAAATCAATGATTACTAATTGCCCATCTGGCTTAATCATGATATTGGATGGCTTGATATCTCGATGCAGGTATTGTTTGCCATGCACTAAATCCAAAATTTCTGTTAACTGTTTTAACCAGGCGATCGCTTGTTCTTGAGAAATCGGGCAATTCTGCTGCTGGAACCACTCTTCTAAGTTATACCCGTCGATTTTTTCCATTGCAATGCAATGCAACACTAAACCATTTCGGGTTTGATATTGAAAGTAACTATCTTCCTTGGGAATGCCGGGATGGTTCAGTTTCAGAAGGACAGTTAACTCTTGCTGAAATAGTTCTACTGCTTGGGGATCGCTGGATAATTCTTCTTTAAGTACCTTGAGGATTTTGGGGGCATTTTGTTCGTATGCCTCATAAACTTTACTAAAACCTGTTTTGTCGCTCAACAGAGACTTCACTCGATAACGCCCTAGTAATTCCAGATGAGAACCACAACTTTGACAAAAACGGTTTTGATGATTATTTGGGTGATTTGGTTTGGGGCAAAGGGGATTGATACAAAGGCTCATGGGTGGGGAGTGGGGAGTGGGGAGATGAGGGGGATGAGGGGGATGAGGGGGATGAGGGAGATGTGGAGGCAGGGAGCAGGGAGCAGGGAGCAGGGGGGAAAGAAGTAATTTTTCATTCTCCCCCTTGCCCCCAGCAAGAACTGCCCCTCTGCCTCTTGTGCCCCATGCCCCATGTCCCATGCCCCATGCCCAATTCCCTTAAACATCGCTCATCTTAATTCTTCTGTTCTCGTGGGATAATCCCGTGTAATAATCATGAGATTTTTTATCAAAACAGAATAGAGGCGTCAGTCGCCAGAATTCAGAATTGAATTCTGTGTGAGTGGCGGATAGCGGAGCGGTAGCGAGTATTTTCGAGTCGCATCAAGATTGCTGACTCCTGAATTCTGACTTCTGAATTCTTCTTCAACTGTGTTCTGCCAAGAATGTTGCTACGGTTTGGTTAAATGGCTCTGGTTGTGTCAAAAATGGCCAATGATTGCCAGGAACTTGGCATATGCGTAAGTTTTTCAGATAAGTTTTGTAGGGTTGGATTTGCCAATTTTGGCGGTTGAGTCCTTGTTCTGGCTGGATGAAGAGGGCGGCGGTGTCAAGGGGAATTGTAAAACCGGGCACTTGCATTACTGCTTCAAAAATTCCGTCGCGGGCGGGAATAGTAAATTTGCTCCCCCAGCTACCATCGGGTTTTTGTTCAATTCCTGCTTGGAAGACTTGCTGCTGTAGAGGACTCCATCCTTGATATTGCTTTAATTGCCGTGCTTGTTGTTCGGCTTCTTCTTGGCTGGTAAAGGGACCCATGCTTTTGAGAAAAGGCAAGAAGCGATACAGCATGGGAAAAGTTAGTCTGAAAAAGCTGGGCATTTTCCAGATGAAAATTGGATCGATCAAAATCATACTTCGTAAACGCTTTGGGTTTTGTTTTGCCCAAATGGCGGCTAATTTGCCTGTCCAGGAGTGACTAACAATATGGGCAAAAGACCATCCGAGATGATCCATGAGTGCTTCCAGGTCTGCGATCGCACTTTCAAAGCTATAATCTCTCTCTGGCTTACTACTTTCGCCATGTCCACGCATATCTGGCGCAACTATGTGGTAATCTGCCGCCAAGTAATCTCCCAAATTAGACCACACCAAAGCATGGTCGCCTAAACCATGTAATAACAGTAAAGGTTCTTGACCTTGATTCCACTCTAAATAAGAAAGTTGGATATCAGGTTTTGATAAAGTTTGACGTACAGCTATCATTGCACATCCACCTGTGGAGAGATATCTTTGCGTTTATATGGTACTGCGAAAGGGGAGTGGGGAGTGGGGGAGATGAGGGGGAATACGGTTCGGATAAGCAGTATGAACTTCCCTTGTGGTCTGGGAAAAGGTTAAGGGGTAAGGGGTAAAAGATGTATTTGAAACCTTTTCCCTTTCCCCTTTTCCCTTTCCCCTTTTCCCTTTCCCCTTTCCCCTTTCCCCTTTCCCCTTTCCCCTTTCCCCTTTCCCCTTTTCCCTTTCCCCATTTCCCAATTCAGTTACCAAATACCACTTTGTGAGTCTGAGGATTGTACCAATTGACACGAAATAATGACACTAATGAATGCCAAGATCAAGAATAAGAATGCCTCAAGGATATTAAAAGTACTATGCCAGAATTACACCAATCAATTGCTCAGCATTATCACGAACGGACTAAATACGACCCTGAAACTCTGGCCTCGAAAAATCACAGGTTAGACTGGGCGAAGCAGCCAGTACCTTTCAAAGAATACAAAATTGGCTCTACTTACGATCTCAAACCCTATATTCAAGAAAAACCAGAGGCATTTGCTAATAATTCAGATGCTCAATGGTGGCAAAGATTATCCCGGCTGCTGTTTCGCAGCTATGGACTAACGGCGAGAATGCCTTCTATGGGAAGTGCGGTGTATTTACGTGCTGCTCCCAGTGCGGGCGGGTTGTACCCTGCGGAAGTGTATCTTGTTTCTCGTGGCACGTCATTCTTACCAGCAGGTTTGTATAATTATCAGTGTCGGACTCATTCACTGATGCATTATTGGGAAAGCGATGTTTGGCAAACTCTACAATCAGCTTGTTTCTGGCATCCTTCCCTAGAAAATACTCAATTGGCAATTATTGTGACTGCGGTTTTCTACCGTTCTGCTTGGCGCTATGAAGACCGGGCTTATCGTCGGATTTTTCTAGATTCGGGTCACCTTTTGGGTAATATCGAGTTAGCTGGTGCGATTACTGACTATCGCCCTCATTTAATTGGCGGTTTTGTGGATCAATCGATAAATGATTTACTGTACATCGATCCACAACAGGAAGGTGCGATCGCTATTCTACCTCTGGCAGATTTATTAGATATCAATCAAAATCTCCCATTGGGATGTACCGCCTTACCTTCGGCTACTGAAAACAGTTATCCGCAAATTCCCGATGGCGAATTGCTGACATATTTCCATAAATACACTCAGATTCAAACGGGTGTAACTGGCAAGCTGAATCTACCAGCTATCAAACAAGAAAAATCTTTGGAGGATAAATACAATTTTCCTTTCTGTTTGAAAATTCCCACCAACACTACACCTATACATTGGGGAGAAAAGCTTTCAGAACTGGAAATCACTATGCACAAGCGACGTTCTACCCGCGCTTACAATGGTGATGATTTAACTTTCGATGAACTGAAAAGTTTACTCGATTTCACTTATCAACCACAAAATTACATTGACCAAAGTTTAGATATTTCTCCAGATTACTTTGACTTGAATTTAATCGAAACATTTATTGCTGTTTGCGGTGTCAAAGGATTGGAGGCTGGTTGTTATTATTACGCACCCAAAGCCCAAGAGTTACGCCAAATTCGGTTTAAAAATTTCCGCCGAGAGTTACATTTTCTTTGCTTGGGGCAAGAATTAGGACGGGATGCGGCTGCGGTGCTGTTCCATACAGCCGATCTTAAGGCTGCGATCGCTCAGTATGGCGATCGCGTTTACCGTTATTTACATATGGATGCTGGTCATTTAGGACAACGCCTGAATTTAGCTGCTATGCACCTAAATATAGGTGTTAGTGGCATCGGTGGGTTTTTTGATGACCAAGTAAATGAAGTTTTGGGTATTCCTACTGATGAAGCTGTTTTATATGTTACTACATTTGGTCGCCCAAGATAGAACGAACTACTCCAAGGCAGAGGACACAGAGATTTTCTGATATCTCTGCATCTGGAGTGGTTCACTTCGATCGCTAAATCTCTAGCGATAATTTTTTTGTATATAATTTTACCTTAATTTTGATATTAAGTTAATACCCTGATAATATTCATATATTTCCTGTAATATAAAAAACTATGTAGTACGTACAAAGTACTGATGAAGATTGTTTGTTTTTTTATAAAAGTTCTTTAATTACTTGCAAGTTCTTATTTAAAATCAAGTAGAATTAATATCTCAATAATGATTAAAAGCTAAATTATGAATTTATCAAAAGCTGATTAATTTGAGCTAATTGAAGACAATAAAATAACTATTTAATCAACTTAATAATTCAGGATTAAAGCCGGGTTTTTAGAATACAAATATATCAAATTAACTATAAAAAATATTTTTTACACAACAACTGATGCGATTTCCTGACAATGAAACCCAACGGCTAGAAGTACTTAATCAGTATCAAATTTTAGATACACCTCCTGAAGAAGTTTTTGATGGACTAGCTCAATTAGCTGCTAATTTTTGTGAAACGCCAATAGCTTTAATCACTCTCGTTGATGCAGAACGAGAATGGTTTAAGTCAAAAGTTGGAGTAACTACATCGGAAGTTCCTCGAAACATTTCCTTTGGTGGTTACACAATTTTACAAAGTCAGATATTAATTATTCCAGACACTTGCCAGGATGAACGGTTTGCCACAAATCCTTTTTTAACATCAAATAATTGTTTCCGTTTCTATGCAGGAGTTCCCCTGATTACGTCTCATGGCTTTGCATTAGGGACTCTTTGTGTAATTGATTTTGCTGTGCGAAACTTAAATTTTAAGGAGGAAGTAGCTTTACAACAGTTGGCTCGACAAATAATCAGTTATTTAGAGTTACATCGGCAAAAAATTATTGATGATAGCCAAAAAAGTTTTAATCTCCTTTTCTCTAAAAATCCTAACCCTATGTGGGTGTTTGATGAGAAGAATCTGCGATTTTTAGATGTGAATCAAGCTGCTGTTGTTCACTATGGTTACTCACGAGAAGAGTTTTTACAAATGCGAATAACCGATATTCGCCCTCCAGAAGAAGTGCCTAGAGTGCTGGAATATTTAGCCGACAGACATTCTAGCTTACACTTTTGTGGACAATGGCAACATAGGCGAAAAGACGGACAGATTATTGATGTTGAGATTGTCTCACATACAATAGATTACGGTAGTTGCAAGGCTCAGTTAGTTAATATAAAAGACGTTACAGAACACAAACAAATAGAAAAAAATCTTGAAGAAAGCGAAGCTAGATTTCGAGCCATTTCTGAAGTAATTCCTGTTCCCTTAATGATTTCGCGTGTGTCTGATGGATTAATTTTATATGCAAATCAAGAGTTAATTAAAACATTTAGCTTTTCTCCAATCGATTTAGTTAATCAGAAAAAAATATTAGATCTATACCATGACTTAGCGGATTTAACAGCATTGTTAGAAACTTTGAATCAACATGGATTTGTTCGTAATTATGAACTTCAGCTAAAAAGAGGAGATGAGACTTCTTTTTGGGCAATTGCTTCACTTCAATATTTAAATTTTAAGAATGAAGTAGCAATTTTAACAGTGTTTTATGACATTAGCGAACGCAAAAATGTAGAAGCAAAACTCCAGGAACAAAATGAATTTTTGCGGTTAATTTTTGAAAATATACCGTTGATGATTGCACTGATTAATCCGAATGGTAAACTCCAGTGGGTGAACCAAGAATGGGAAAATATTTTAGGTTGGAAATTTGAAGATTTTGAAAATTTTGATGTCCTAGAAATTTTATATCCTAATCCTGAATATCGTCAGAATGTAATTAATTTTATTCAGTCTGCACAACGCAATTGGGGTGACTTTAGAACTCAGGTGCGGGATGGTTATTTACTAGATACATCTTGGACTAATGTGAAACTTCCAAATGGTCAAATTATCGGTATTGGGCAAGATATCACAGAACGTAAGCGAACTGAAGTTGCTTTAAAATCTCAAGCTGAGCGAGAGCAATTGATGCGAACCGTTGCTGAAAGGATTCGTCAATCTTTGAATCTCCAAGATATTCTGAATGCAACAGTTCAAGAAGTGCGAGATTTGCTGAAGGTTGAACGAGTAGTAGTTTATCAGTTTGACCGAGAGATGATTGGCACAATCATGGCAGAATCGGTAGAGCCTGGATGGACAGTTTCTTTAGGCGTAGAGATTCATGATACTTGTTTTCAAACAGGCGCAGGAGTGGAGTATTATCAAGGACGTAAGCAAGCGATCGCTAATATTTATCAAGCTGGACTAGCTGATTGCCATATCCGCTTATTAGAACGCTTTGAGGTCAAAGCAAATTTAGTTGTACCCATCTTACTAGAAGTCAGCTCTCAAAATCCTGGCTCTCACCTTTGGGGCTTACTAATTGCTCACCAATGTTCCCGCTTTCGGGACTGGGAAGAAAATCAATTAGATTTGCTCGATCGAGTTACAGTTCAATTGGCGATCGCCATTCAACAATCTAGCATCTTTGAGCAAGCTCAAACTGAACTTGTTCAAAGACAAAAAGTTGAAGTGAAGCTAAGAAGTGCATTGGCTGAAAAAGAAGTTCTCCTAAAGGAAGTTCATCATCGAGTTAAAAATAATTTGCAGATTGTCTCCAGCCTCTTGCAACTCCAGTCTCACACACTTAAAGATCCAGAAGTCATTAAAGTTTTCAGAGAAAGTCAAAACCGCATCGAGTCAATATCTCTCATTCATAAAAATTTATATACTTCCGCTAATATTGGAAAAATTGATGTTGGTGATTATATCCACAATTTGGCAGCCAGCCTGTTAATTTCCTATCAAATAGTTCCTGGTAGAATTACTCTAAAAACTGATATAGATTCAGTTAGTTTGAATATTGACCAAGCCATTGCCTGTGGGCTGGTAATCAACGAATTAATTTCCAATGCCCTCAAGCACGCTTTTCCTAACCAACAAGCAGGCATAATTCGTATTGCTTTACGAAATCTTAATAATAGTATCGAGATGATTATCCAAGACAATGGTATTGGTTTACCAGATAATTTAGATTGGAGAAATGCTGATTCTTTGGGTCTCTCTTTAGTCTACGACTTAGTTACAGAACAACTCGAAGGTGAGATTACTCTAGAACGCGATCGTGGAACAGTATTCAAAATCCAATTCACGCAGTTAACTTTGAATTAGTAAATATCAAATGGCTCAAGCTAGGATTTTAGTCGTTGAAGATGAAGTGATTGTGGCTAGAACTATTGCCAGCCAACTCAGCCAACTAGGATACATTGTCACAGGTACAGCTTCTTCTGGAAAAGTTGCCATTGCCAAGGCATGGGAAACTAAACCACAAATAGTACTGATGGATATTATCCTCAAAGGAGAGATGGACGGTATTGCCACAGCCGCTCATATTCGTGAGCAGCTAGATGTTCCTGTGATTTTTCTAACTGCATATGGTGATGAAAATACTTTAGAACGAGCAAAAATTACCCAACCTTTTGGATACATTATTAAACCATTTACGACAAAAGATTTAAGAATAGCTATTGAAATCGGTTTGTTAAAACACCAACTAGAACGTGAACTAAGGGAGAATCGAGATCGGTTAGCAACTCTTTTAAACTCCATGAGTGATGCTGTAATTGCCACCGATGAGCAAGGAATGGTGACATTCATGAATCCCGCAGCTGAGACGATAACTGGATGGCAGCAAGAAGATGCTTTAGGCAATGAGGCATCAAGAATTTTTCATATTGTCGATGAAGTTACAGAAGCTACCTTAGAAAACCCAGTCACAAAAGTGCTGCGCGAGCAACAGGTTGTTTATTTGGGGGAATTCACATCTCTGATTACTAAAGACGGAAAAAGAGTTCCCATTGGTGATAGTGCTTCACCACTGAGGCGGCAACCTGACCAAATTAATGGTGTAGTAGTTGTTTTTTGGGATCTTAGCGAACGGCGTCAAACACAATTGCTAGAGCAAGCATTAGAAAAAGAGCAAGAACTTAACCGTCTCAAGTCTTTATTTATCTCAACTGTATCTCATGAGTTTCGTAATCCTTTAACAGTTATTCAAACGGCAGTAGAACTCATAGAAATCCAAGGAACACATTTGACAGATGTTAAAAAACACACCTATTTAAAGCGCATTCAAGGAGCTGTGCAATCCATGAACCAACTCATGGAAGAGGTGCTATTTATGGGTCACGCTGAGGCAGGAAAACTGGTATGCAATCCTGCTCCAATTAACTTAGAACAATTCTGTAGAGAGCTAATCGAAGATTTTTCTACTGTTATAAATAGTGTAATACCAATTATTTTTACTTGTCACAGTGAGAATACGAACGCTGTCATGGATGAACGGCTCTTACATTACATGTTCGGAAATCTACTGTCAAACGCAGTTAAATATTCTCCCAGAGGTGGCAATATTCAATTCGATCTAATATGCGATCCTACGGATAAAGTAGCAATTTTTTATATTCAAGACCAAGGAATTGGTATTCCTGAAGCAGACCAAGCTAGACTTTTTGAATCATTCTATCGAGCCTCAAATGTCCAATCAATTCAGGGCACCGGATTGGGGTTAGTCATCGTTAAAAGGTGCGTTGATGCTCACAAGGGTCAAATCAGTGTCACAAGTCAAGTTGATATTGGTACTACATTTACAGTAATTTTGCCTTTGAATTCTGAATCATCATTGAATGAAGTCAATGATTGATAGTAGGGCAACGCAAATAAAGCTAACTGGTGGGGATCGTTATTTGTCATTGGTCATTTGTCAAGGTTTTAGATAACCCCAAAATCGTCATGTAGAGACGCGATTTATCGCGTCTCCTTTCATTAAGTTTTCACGTGAACTGGAAAAACACCCAAGGCAATTAACCTTCCTGGGAGGTCACGCAAGATGGGTAAACGCAAAAACCCAGGTGGTACAAAGGTGCGATTTGAGGTGAGAACTGGGGCAAATACCCGCTTTTGGATAAAAGTTTGAAATGCTTGAATGATGCGTGTGGGCAATTCCCGTTGACGCTGTACTTTTGCTAGGTCACTGAGTTGTAGTTGTTGGTTCTTGAGTGGTTTGCTGAGTACATTCGCCGCAACTACGGCATCTTGAATTGCGTAATTAATGCCAACTCCACCAACTGGAGACATCACATGAGCTGCATCGCCGATGAGTAACAATCCTGGACGATACCAGCGTTTGACGCGACTGGACTCCACTGAGAGAAAGGCTACTTGTGACCAATCATGTAAATTTACGATGCGTTGCTGGAATTCTGGCACCACTTCGACAATAGATTTTTTTAATTCCTCCAAACCCTCAGCCCGCAGTTTTTGATAGCCGCCTTTGGGAATAACATAAGCAACTTGCCATTCATCACCACGGTCAAGCATAGCGATGATGTGACCTTCACCAAAGCGCCCCATTCCGCCCTCTGCATCTTCTGGCTGACGAGGTAGGCGGAACCAGAGGACATCCATTGGCGGCGAGGTTTCGATGGACTCAAACTCACCCAAGTTTCGTAAACGTGAGTGACGACCGTCTGCACCAACTGTCAGGATTGCTCGGACTTCATGCCAACCACCGCCTCCCCGATAGCGGACACCTTGAATCACCCCATTTTCCGTGATTAATTCTTGGACATTGGCACCCATCACCAGATGAAAACTAGGATATTTTTCGGCTTCTTGGGTGATAAATTCCAAGAATTTCACCTGAGGAAGCATCGTAATGTAGGGATAACGGGTTTTGAGATGACTAAAGTCAGCCAATGTCACGGTATCTTGACGAGTTTGAATACTTAGGCGGCGGATTTTGGTATGGGGAAGTTCGAGCAAAGCTGTGCTTAGTCCCAATTCTTCCATAATTTCCATCACCGATGGATGAATTGTATCGCCACGAAAATCGCGATCGAAGTCTTTATGTGTTTCTAATAGGATCGCAGAAATGCCTTGACGCGCTAACAACAAGGCTAATACAGCCCCGGCTGGACCTCCACCGACAATGCAACAATCGGTAGTCTGTACGTCTACAATGTCATGAGCAGGGTTAACGTTTGGTTCTTGAGAAGAATTAGCGGGTATATGAGTAGTCATCACAACACCTCTTGACCAAATAATTACTAATTCGTAATGGGCTAACGCCCCGCTGCGCTAACGTAATTCGTAATTCGTAATGGGTACAAGCCTCTAGTAATTAGAAATACGAATTACCTAGCTTGCTTATCGCCCGAAGCGAGTATTATCAATTACGAATTATTTTGACAGTCCTAAATTTCAGGGTAGTTTGTTTTTTATGGTGTAAGCTATTTTTTTAACTTTTCGTATTCACATAATTAGTCATTGGTCATTTGTCATTAGTCTAATGCCCAATGCCCAATTCCCAATTCCCAATCAAATAATTTAGTTGTGGCTGAAGTTGTTTTAGAAAACGTTTATAAAAGTTTTTCCCCGCGTCAAGGGGAAAGTGTGACCTCACAAACTCAATCCCCACTCAAGCCTGGGGAGAAAACTGATGCGCCGCGAGAACGTGCAGAAAGCGTCAATGTTTTGCGGCGAATTAATCTGACGATCGCAGATGGCGAATTTATGGTGCTGGTAGGTCCTTCTGGTTGTGGCAAAAGCACTCTGCTGCGGTTAATCGCGGGGTTAGAGGTGATGACTGGAGGTAATATTTGGGTAGGCGATCGCTTGATCAATGATTTACCACCCAAAGAACGCGACATCGCAATGGTGTTTCAAAGTTACGCCCTCTATCCCCACATGACGGTGTATGACAACATTGCGTTTGGGCTACGGCGCCGTTTTCGGAAAGCAGGGGAAGCAGGGGGAGAAAATAACCACTCTCCACTCCGCAACTTCGCTGAGAATCTTTTTGTGGGAGTGACAAGAAAGTTACCTAAAGGACTGCGTTATGTTTCTGATAAAGAACGGGCTGTAGATGAACAGGTGCGTAGTGTTGCCCAACTTTTACAAATTGAAACATTGCTGAATCGTTTACCCAAACAGCTTTCTGGGGGACAAAGACAACGGGTTGCACTGGGAAGGGCGATCGCGCGTGACCCCCAAGTATTCTTAATGGATGAACCGCTTTCTAACTTAGATGCTAAACTGCGGGCGGAAACTCGCGCCCAAATTGTGAAATTGCAGCGCCAACTGGGGACAACCACGATTTATGTTACCCACGATCAAACAGAAGCGATGACAATGGGCGATCGCATTGCGATTATGTCTGAGGGTAAAATTCAGCAAGTTGCTTCTCCATTAGAACTTTACAACCGCCCTGCCAATCTTTTTGTTGCAGAGTTCATTGGTTCGCCACCCATGAATTTTATTCCTGTAGAATTTCATGCCCCGCAGTTGATTACTCATTCCCAGTTGCGTTTCACCCTGCCAGAAGTTTGGGCAAATGCTTTACAAAAATATGATAGGAAGACTTTAATTTTAGGCATTCGTCCAGAACACTTGAACTTGAGTATGCCCGCAACTAAAAATCTACCAGTGCAAGTAGATTTGGTAGAGAATCTCGGCAACGATTCCTTCCTCGCTGTTAAGATTGCCGAACCTGGATCTCAACCTGCGACTACAGCCAATTCTCTCCAAGTGCGAATCCCACCAGACCGATTTGTTCAAGTTGGCGAGCAACTTTGGTTATCGCTAAATCCAGAGAAAATTCACTTTTTTGACCCGGAAACTGAATTGGCGATATTTCCTTAATACTATCCGCGTCTAATTGGTAAAATACGAACTCTGGATTGGGATTGATCGACAGTGACCAATGCGCCCATCTCTAGTAAGGACTCAAACTGATTTAGGGCTGAAATGACTAAATTTTCTATACTGTTTGGCAAAACATCCTGGGTACGAACCTGAATGACACTGGGAGTATCGACACCTGTCGCAGCTAGTAGGGAACCGAAGTCTAAATCGTGAGTAAAAACGATATATCCATTAGTTCTTGCCCATTCCATAATTATTGAATCTTTCTCACGGCGATCGCCAACAGTAGACCAGTGGACAGCCGAAATATTGTACTTCTCAAAAACCGCAACCCAATCAGGGGAAAGGTTCATATCAATCAAAATTTTCATGCACTTCTGAGAGGAACTTCAATCTCTTCAGCCCGCCATGCAGCATACGCAAGTGCTTCATAGATATCAGCTTCTTCCAGGTAGGGATATGCTTTGAGAATTTCACTATTACTATGTCCAGATGCCATTAACCCGACAATAGTACCAACTGTAACACGCATTCCCCTAATACAGGGTTTGCCACCCATCACTTCAGGATTGCGAGTAATTCTGGTAAGATTTTGCATAATTCTTGCAGAGTAGGAGTAAGGTTACAGGATTGAGAAACCAAAAATGGCTGTGTCAATCTTTTTTATTATCGAACTTTTACCACCTTCTAGGCTAACTGATTGCCTATCTTAAAAATTTTCCAGAACTAAAATATGTTAAAAGATATTATTACAGTAGAACCGAGAGAAAATTCTCAACTATGTATTCAGTTTTGAAGACGAAGTGGAAGGAATAATTGACATATCACCTGGGTATTACCCATATAACGTATGACTATGAATTTGCCTGTTCCCCAAGATTATCAATATCAATTTGGTGGTAGTCTTCCTGCAAATGCACCTACCTACGTCACGCGTAAGGCTGATGCAGATTTGTATCAGGCTGTGAAAGCTGGAGAGTTTTGTTTTGTCCTCAACTCTCGACAAATGGGAAAATCCAGTTTGCGTGTCCGCACAATGCAAAGGTTACAAAATGAAGGAATTGCCTATGTATCTATTGATTTAACCGCAATTGGGACATCAGAGCTAAAGTCTGAACAATGGTATTCTGGGATTATTGATACTATTTGTCGTTCTGAAAGTTTAAAGTTAAGTGAGCAATTTGATTTAGATGAGTTATGGGAAGAAAATTCTCGATTTTCTGATGTGCAGATTTTTGGTAAATTTATTGACAAATTACTAAAAATAGTTTCTACACAGATTGTTATTTTTATAGATGAAATTGATAGTATTCTCAGTTTAAAATTTCCGGTTGATGATTTTTTTGCTTTAATTCGAGCTTTCTTTAATCAAAGAGTTGATAATCCTGAATATCAACGCATTACTTTTGTGCTTTTGGGAGTAGCTACCCCTTCTGAGTTAATTCAAGATAAAAAGCGTACTCCTTTTAATATTGGCAAAGGAATTGAATTAACCGGATTTGAATTTGCAGAAGCTTTACCTTTAATCAATGGATTATCTGGACAAACTAGCAACCCGGAAGCAGTACTAAAAGCGATTTTAAACTGGACTGGAGGACAGCCATTTTTGACTCAGAAAGTCTGTGAATTTGTCCGTCAATCTGCAAGTGTAATTTTTCCAGGTAAAGAAGCTTTATTGGTAGATAATTTAGTCAGAAATAAAGTTCTTCAGAATTGGGAATCTCAAGATGAACCGGAACATTTTAGAACGATTCAGGATAGAATTTTAAAAAGACACGAACAAAAAGCCCCATATTTATTATATTTATATCAAAAAGTATGGGAATTAGGTGGAATTGATATTGATAGTAGTATTGAACAGAGTGATTTACAGTTAGCGGGAATCGTTGTTAAAAGGCAGAGTAAATTAAGGATTTATAACCTGATTTATCAAACCATTTTTGACAAATTATGGATTGAGAAAACTTTAGGCAGTTTGCGTCCTTATGCAGAGAATTATCGTCATTGGATATTATCAGGAAAACAGGATGAGTCTCGATTATTACGGGGGAAAGCTTTAGTAGAAGCGTCAACTTGGGCAAGAAATAAAAGTTTAGGTTTTCAAGATGAAGAATTTTTAGCAGCTAGTCGCAAACGAGAGCGAGAAGAGGAACTAGCAGAAACAGAAATCAAAGCAGAATTAGAAAGAGAAAAGAAAGAAAAGGAAGCAGCAGAAAGAGCTAGACAAATTGAAGCGGAAGCTAAACAAGAAGCAGAAAGACAATTGGTAACTGCTAGGAAAAGAATTAGAAAAATAATGCGTTTTGGAATGGTGGTTTTATCTGTGACTTTAGGGATTACAGTTTTGTTAGGTATAGGCGCATTTATCCAACTGCAAACTGCTCACAAAAATACAAATGAACTCAACCAATCTATTGATAAAATTAGAAACCTGTCAGCAGTGGCTTCTAAACTGCAACAAAAAGGTAAAACAAACGAAGCCAATCAGTCTTTGAATATTGCAGGTTTGGTTTTGCAGAATAAAATTAATAATTCTCAGCTAAAAGAGGCTTTATTAAATAGTTCGTTGGTTTTAGGGTATCAATATCTAGCTGATGCCGACAAGGATCAAAATCAACAAAAAGATTTACAGAATGCTGAAATAATTTTTACTAAAAGCCTGGAAAAATTATCAATAATAGAAAATAAAATTGATAAAACTCCTGATAATTTAGCTACTTTAGTTTATATTAACTACGTTAAAGGTAAATTAGATGAACGCTCAAATCAATCTCATGCTTTAGCAGATTATAAGAAAGCATTTGATTCTATCAGTAGTCTTAAATCTCAGTTTAAGTCTCATCTTGATTTATTTACCTTAGACCTAAATATTCTCTACAATGGCAATGCTGATATTGTAGCTTTGCTTTATCGTAAACTAAAAAAACTGGATAGCTCAAATCCAGTTTATGCTGAATATTTAAAGGAACATTTATTAAATGAATTAGATTATTTGATGAAGCAACAAAGATGGAGGGAAGCAAATTTAAAAAATAAGCAGTTTATTCTTTATTCAGCCGGAAGAGAAGAACTAAGTGTTTTAATTGTAGCTGATGTCAAAAACTTTAATTGTGATGATTTTAAAAAACTAGATGCACTTTGGGTCAAGAACTCCAAAGGTTATTTTGGTTATAGTGTCCAGAAAAAAATATATTTGGCTAGCGGAAATTCTCTCGATTTTGATTGGGAGAAGGGAGAATGGAAAAATTGGAACGAAAAAGGGTATAACGATTTTGCAAAAATTGTGGGATGGAGAGGAAAAGATGGGAAGTGGAGAAGATATAACGAATTACCCATGAAATTGAAGGATGAGGGAGGAGCATCTATATCTAGTAATGGAGAACTCCCTTTTTTGGATTCGAGTGAATTGCCTGTGTTTGTTTCGGGAGAGAGTTTGAAAGATATAGTTATAGATCGGGAGAAGAAGTTGAGAGTGGAGGTATCTAAGGGTATCTATTCGGATTGGACAAGATCTTCTTGGGTCTACGTCAAGAAGCCCATCAGCGGTAAAATAGAGTATTATTATCCCATTTTTCTAAATAAGGTGAATTTGAATTTTCTACTTCTTGCAGATATTTGTAAATTCTAACAGATAAAGGTTTTTAGAGGATTGTAAAGATTTATTCCTGGGAGATTTCCACGCAATAATAAGGCCAAGACTTCAGGCTCAGACAGAGACGCAATACTAGACAATGCACAAGGCAAAGAAAGAAAATTTAGAGTCGTTGTACGAAAAAGTAGCAAATTCCTCTAAAAAAGACATTTTTAGTGATAAATAGAGACACTGCTCCTATCTTCATCTGAAATCATTAGCTGTGACCTCTAAAAATCATCCTTGCAATTTGCAGATTGTAACAATTAGTTAAGGATAATCGTAGGTAGGGTTGAGCAAAGCGAAATCCAACAAAATCAGAGATTTTTGGTGTTGTGTTGAGGAACGAAACCCAACCTTGTATCTTAGAAATAGTGGACATGGTTAGACATAATACATAAGGCAAATGCTTTTTTGAGAGCATAGAGAGGCATTGCATAATTGCGGGATGATTTTGGAATTTGCATAAATCATAATCCCCGCATCCGGTGTGTCTTTGTGTCCCCGCGTCAGCCTCAATCATCCCCTTATTCAGCAACGCCCATAGAGAAACACCTAAAGGCATTCGTGATGGGTTAATTTAAACTCGCGGTTATTGCACCGAGTAGTGACGCGATCGCTGTATCCTAGTTTTAAGTCGCGCTGTGGCCGTGGCATAAGGTGAATTTTAGTAATAAATTTACCATAGCCGTTGGTTTCGACACTTCGACAGGCTCAGTGCATCGCTTCGCTCAACCAACTGAGTGATCGAGAGTTGAGCGTTTGCGTAGCGTCTCGTAGAGAAGTCGAAACTCGTCAACATAGGTATTTTTTTCATCAGAAATCACCTAACAATAATTTGCCATCCTCCAATTCTCCCCATAATATCTATGCCCTTTAACATTTTTTCTAAACCCCCAAAACCTGAACCCGCAGAGATGACTGGTTTAATCAAAATATCGGGATGTGACAACCCAAAGCGGTGCGGAGATGTGATTTTTGTTCACGGCTTAGGTGGTGACGCACGCGGAACTTGGCATCCGCAAGAACTACGCAACGATGATAATTTCTGGTTAACGTGGCTGGGACAAGAAAGACCAGATTTAGGTATTTGGTCTTTTGGCTACAAGGGAGTTAGTCAGTTTATTAAGCAACAATTGCTAACTAATCTAGCCATTGTTGAACAATCAACACCAAAAGCAAAAAAGAATAACTCCTCAGTGATTTTTGAAAATCCTGATGGTCAAGTTCCACTTAACTCCCCCTTTTATATCGAGCGTCCAGAGGTGGAAATTAAATGTTATGAATTCATTCTCCAACCAGGGGCGTTAATCCGCATCAAAGCGCCGCAAAAGATGGGCAAAACTTCCTTAATGAGTCGCATTCTTGACCATAGTAAACAAAAAGGGTATCGCACAGTTTCTCTGAATTTATGGAGTCAAGAAAGTCTTACCGACCTCGGTAGTTTTTTACAGGGATTTTGTGCAATTCTGAGTGAAGAGTTAGGGCAAGAAGAACAAATAGATAAATATTGGAAAAAACTCTTACCCAATCAAGTAAACTGCACTAATTATTTGAAAGAATACTTATTAAAAAATATTGATACTCCTTTAGTATTAGGCTTAGATGATATTGATAAAATTTTTCCTTATCCCGAAATTGCTCAAGGATTTTTTGCTCTACTGCGAGCTTGGCATGAAAACGGTAAAAACGAAGTAATTTGGCAGAAATTGCGTTTAGTAATTGCTCATTCCCAAGAAGTATATGTTTCCCTAAATGTCAATCAATCCCCCTTTAATGTCGGTTTATCTGTGGAAATAGGAGAATTCAACGCTACACAAATCAAAGAATTAGTCGAACGACATCAATTAAATTGGTCAGATACACAAATCGGAGAATTAAGGGGAATGATTGATGGTCATCCTTATTTATTAAGGACTGCTCTTTATCAAATTGCTACAGGTAATTTAACTTTAGAACAATTACTAAAAGTTGCTCCCACCGACGAGGGATTATTTAGAGGCTTTTTACATCCTTATCTTTCACTATTGGAAGAAGATAAATTGTTAAAAGCAGCGATCCAAAAAGTGATCAACAGTGAGATTCCTGTTAAGTTAGACTCTGTACAAACTTTTAAATTACGCAGTCTAGGCTTAATTGAATTTAAAGGAAATGAAGTTCAATGTCTTTGTAATTTATATCGTCTTTATTTTCGAGAACGCCTATCCGAATGATTACACCCAGCTTGAGAGGATGAAAGCATCAATAATTAGCGATGCCTACAGCGGCAAGCTATGCACCCAAATACACCCCATCATAAGTGCGTAGCCGTAAGGCTTGTCGTCAGACATCGCACTCTTGTATCTTACTGAACGATTAATCAAATAAACTTAACAAAGCTTTCGCCGACCCTTCTGGCAAGCATTACAGGCAGAAGTTTTTGGCTCAAAATCAATACAAGCGATCGCTTCCTCAGAACAAGCTTTTTTTGGGTGTACAGTACATTTGAGACGGTAGTCGTTGGTGAAATATTCACAACCAGAGCAAGGAATTTCATGCAGAGTTTTTAAATGAATGATTCCTTTTTTCAAGGTTAACCAGAAACTCGAAATAAATAGAATAATGACTGTCCAAGTGCAAAAAGCACACAAAATCATAGCTAACATTTAGTTATCCTCATAAAAATTTCAAAAAAATGCCCGCAGTCCACTGCTTTTCACCGCAGGCATAGGAGTTTATTTAGCTAGAGTTGAGCGAAAATTAATTCAGGTAATACCAATTCAGCCCATTTGTAGAGACGCGATTCATCGCGTTTTTACTTGACGCGGCGATCGCCAAGAATGCCAAATGTAACCTACAAACGCCAATACACCAAGAAAAAACTGAATATTTGCTAATCCCAGACGTTCTGTTCCGAAAAATTCTTTCGGAAAAACTGTTGTATTATATGCCACAAACGCCGCAGAAATCCAAGCCATCAAAGCTAAACCCAGCAAGCTGTAAGAAAGAATTTCTTCACCATTTTCAATTGGTAAAATTTTTCTAACCCATGTAAAAGGCTGGACAAGAATATGCCACGCACCACCAGCAATTAAGATGAAACTAATCCAAATGTGACCGCCAATGACATCTTCTAAGTTATCAACACTTGCCATTCCTAAAGGCGTCCAGCTACCATCTTTCAGCCCAACTAAGTAACCAAAAATTGTCGCTGGGTTTAAATTAGGATTGCTAATTAGGCGGACATCTCCCAAATTAGTATCATAAATTCCGCCAAAAATCGTTGCCTTTAGCACTAACAAAAATGCTCCCAAACCCAGAATAATCAGATGATGACCTAAGATTAAACCCAATTGCTTGGCGTCATTCCATTCGTAGTGAAATTTTGCTGCTTGTCCACCAGCATTATATAAAATTGCTGGAGCGCGAAAAACATGAAAAAGTCCACCAGCACCCAACACAGCAGATGCAACTAAATGCAAAATGCCAATTATAAAATAGGGATAGGTATTGACTACTTCACCCCCAGCACCTACACCAAAACCCAAAGTAGCTAAATGAGGTAACAAAATTAGTCCCTGTTCATACATTGGTATGCTAGGAACAAAACGCGTAACTTCAGATATTGCGATCGCCCCTGCCCAAAACATAATTAAGCCCGCGTGAGCAACGTGAGCGCCTAATAATTGACCAGACAAATCAATTAAACGAGCATTACCCACTAACCACGATAAATTTGTGTCTGCTGCTAAAGTTCTATCAGTTGAAATTGTCATAGTTATATATCCTTATGAGCATTTTTAATTTTGGATTTTAGATTGTCATAATCCAAAATCCAAAATCTAAAATCTACAATTCTTAGGATTCGCTACCAATGGCATTTAATGCCCTTTCAATTCGGCTAAAGTCAACGCCAATTGCTCTAAGAGCGTGCCACAGATGACCTTGCAGAAAGAAGAAAGCTAAAAAGAAATGGGCATTTGCTAACCATGCTCTGGAAGTGTAACCACCATTTGCTAACTTAATGCTGTCGGCAAAATAAGGGCTAACTCCAAGTTTTACTTCCAAAGTAGAACCATAAAATTCCACAGGATAAGCTAAGGTATTCACTGCACAAAAATAAGCTGCAACAAATCCCGCTAAGGCAATACCACCTAAAGAGTAGGAAAGAATCGCTTCACCGGAGAAGATTAAAAGCTTTTTCGCCCAAGGTAAAGGCTCTATTAGGATGTGCCAAATACCGCCGCCAATGAGTAACAAACCTACATAAATATGACCACCAACCAAATCTTCTAAGTTGTTAACACTAGCAAAGTGGGTTTGATAGCCATAGATGACCAATGGGTTGAGAGTGGGGTCGGTGACAACTCGGACATCGTGAATTGTGGAGTCGTATATTCCTCCCCAAAACATCGCTTTTCCTACCAGCAGTAAAGCACCTACCCCTAAGAAAATCAGGTGATGTCCTAAGATAAAACCAAGTTTTTTCGGGTCGTCCCATGTAAAGTGAAATTTACGAGCGCGACCGGTGGCGTCTTTTAAGTTTTTTGGAGCTTTGAAGGTGTGGAAAAGTGCCCCTGCACCAAGTACTGCTGAGGAGATTAAATGCAAAGCGCCGATTACAAAATAGGGATAAGTATCGACTACCTGACCACCTGCGCCCACACCAAAACCCAAGGTAGCTAAGTGGGGTAACAAAATTAGTCCCTGTTCCCCCATCGGTACTTCAGGGTTGTAGCGAGAGATTTCAAACCATGTAAACGCCCCAGCCCAGAGTGTTGTCAGCGCTGCTTGTGCCACATGAGCGCCGATAAATAAGCCAGAGAGGTTGGCGAAGCGGGCGTTACCATTCCACCAATCAAATTCGACGTTGGGATTGCCGTATGTCTGCATTGTTTAGCTAGTTAGTAATTGTTGCCAGTAATACTCAATTAATTGGTTCTTGTTTCCGCAGTTAAATGTCCAGTTAGTGCAAGGAAATCAGTTTTCATAGGCTCAGATTTGAAGCATTTACCTAACTTGGAGAGCTTCTTTCACTTCACCGCAGGTGTTACTGATTGTCGTCAGACATCACTAATTATTGAGATTACAAATTTAGTTTATTGAAAATCTTTCTTATTAGCTGCTTCTCTTTACAAAACGTAATCATCAAAAATAGAGAAAAAATTAAGCAGCACAAATAGAGCGACAGTATTAATTACCACCGCTCAAATTACTAGCAAATATCAGTTTTTGCTAGCAGTATGAATCCAGATGTAGAGACGTTGCAATGCAACGTCTCTACAAGGATTTTGATATCATGCACTTGTAGAACTGCTAAAAGATAGTGCAGATGCTTCCACCAAATGCAAATTTTGGCGTTGCCAAAAACTCAAAATTTGTTCGCCAACTTGTTGAGGATAAAAGTAGTGAAAAAAATGATATCCTTGTGGGCATTCCCAGAGGTTATCTTCCGGTTTGAACCAATTGATCCAGTCATGTAATGCAGGTGAGTTGACAATTGGATCGGTCTTGCTGCCACATATCATCATTGGCATTGAAACTCCACCTTTGGGTAAATAAACTAACTTAAATAAAGAGTGTGGCGTAGGAGATTGTTCTAAATCTTTATCTAAGGCAGTTACTAATTTTTTAGCAGTATGGGGTGGTTGATTTCCAAAAAGACTGCGAGTGGTGCTTGCCAAAATTTGCTCGCGGCTGATGCTAAAAAGTTGTCGTTGAAAGTAATAGTGAGCGTGCCAAGTATTGGCGGGTTGTGATGCTACAGCGAGTAGAGTTAGCGATCGCACTTTTTGGGGAAATCGCCGCGCAAAGCTTAAGGCGATTGTACCACCCATCCCATGACCAGCTAAATGCACAGGGCGATCGCAGCATTCCAAAAATTCATACACCAACTCCACAGCCTGGTCTATGGAACTACCTTCATCTATACTTTGCTGGTATTCCCAGTGAGCGATTCTCAGATGCCTAGACAAATATTGAACTAATGGTCGATCGAAACGCTGCAAAACAGAACTAGCACTTAACCACAAAACATCAAATGAGTCAGACATAAATACCTATAATTTCTCAATTATCAATTTGTAAGAAAGAATTCAGGAGTCAGAATTCAGAATGATTGGAAATCAAGCCTACTATAATTTCTTGATTTTTTTCAATTGTGAAGGGTGTTAAGTATTCTGACTTCCGACTTCTAACTTCTGAATTCTGAATCCTGAATTCTGAATTCTGTGGGGGCGTACAGCTGTACGTCCCTAATTTCTACAAACCAAATTCTGTCTTTAACTGACCGACCCAAGTTTTAATGCGCTCATCTGTTAAATCAGATTGGCTACCTGTATCAAGTGCCAAACCGACAAATTTGCCATTTTTCACAGCTCTAGATTCATTAAAGTCATACCCATCTGTTGACCAATAACCAACAGTTTTACCGCCCCGCTGGGAAATTTTTTCTTCCAGAATTCCGATTGCATCCTGGAAGTTATCTGCATAACCAAATTGGTCTCCATCACCAAAATAAGCAACCAGCTTGCCCTTAAAATCAATTTCATCGAGATCGGGGAAAAAGCTTTCCCAATCGCTTTGAAGTTGACCAATATCCCAAGTGGGAGAGCCAATAATCAGCAATTCATACTCATCAAAAGTAGAAGTATCTGCTTCGTAAATGGGATGTAATGTTACAACATCACCACCAAACTCATCTCGAATTTGTTCAGCAACAGATTCAGTGTTACCAGTTTGAGTACCGAAGAACAGACCAATTTTTTTCGACATGTTGACACCTCATAATTATGGATTGGTGATTCTCTTTCGGAGAGGTTGCGCGATCGCAATAATTGACGCAACGATAGCTATACCAATTTGAAAAATGATTCCAACTTCCCGAAAGAAATTCTCAATCCAAAATGGTATAGTTTCTGCAACTCAGAAAAATAAACTGCTATTGGTTAACAGCAGGAAAGCAAATAAAGCTCCTCCACAGCTACCTACCGTCCACCCAGCATTGAACTCACTCCAAGACTTAGCTGTTTTCAAGTTGTCCGGTAGTTCCCCTTGGGCAGGTTTGCGCCCTTGGAACGATACACTGCCATACAGCCACAGGCAAATCGATAAAATCAACAGCAAACCGATTGTGGCAATTAGCCCTGCTTGGTTTGCCAACTCCGTATCCCGCAGTGGCCCTAATTTTACAAAGGGGCCAATCAAGAAATAGCCGTGCGCCATACCAATTTCCAGACCCCGTGAAAAGGGAGACAACCCTTGACGGTAAATAGGTAGATTTGCTACCAAATTCAGCGTGACATCAGAAGCATTCACTGGCGTGTGAAAATTTCCGATTTCCGGCATCCCCGCAGCATTGACAACTCCCTGCTGAAAATCAAGTCCAGCCGCAATGACACGCACCCTTAACGCGTGCCAAATATGACCAGCCAAAAATACAACTGCCAGAGCAAAGTGACTGGTTGCTAGCCAAGTACGAACCGTAATTACTCCTGATGCAGTGGTACTTAATCCCAACGGGCCATAGAAAACTGTCGGATAAACGGTATCATTTACCGTCACAAAGTACGCAGCCAACAAACCCATGTAAGCCAAAGCGCCCAGACTATAGGATAAGTAAGCTTCACCAGACCAAAACAATACCTTTTTTGCCCAAGGAAAAGGCTTGGTGAGAATGTGCCAAAATCCTCCAGCAATGCAGAGTATTCCTACCCAAATATGTCCACCAATGACATCTTCTAGGTTATTAACTGCTGCCATTCCCTGTTCGCCAAAAGCACCAAAGAGATAGCCAAAAATCCGAGCAGGGTTAACAGTTGGTTCAATAATTACTCGTACAGATGCCACTGCCGGATCGTAAAGACCACCCCAAAATAATGCTTTTGCCACCAATAACCAAGCCCCTAACCCCAACAACAGCAGATGAATACCGATGATGGTGGTCATTTTGTCTTCATCTTTCCAGTCGTAGCCAAAAAAGCCAGGAAAAGAGCTATTTTCAGCCAACACTCTGGGGCCTAAAACGGCATGATAAATCCCACCAGCACCAAGTACGGCAGAACTAATCAGATGTAAAACACCAATGACAAAATAGGGATAGGTATCAATAATTTGACCACCATCACCAACACCAAATCCCAAGGTTGCCAGATGAGGCAGTAAGATTAACCCCTGCTCATACATCGGTTGGGCAGAGTCGTATTTGGTGATTTCAAACAAAGTCATTGCTCCTGCCCAGAGGACAATCAACCCAGCATGAGCAATATGAGCGCCTAAAAGCTTACCCGACAAGTTAATAAACCGGGCATTGCCAGCCCACCAACTCGATTCTTGGGAGTTTATCGTTGCAGTTGTCATTGTTAAATTGCCTCCCCACGAGTTGAACGTATGACTCTCAAAGCTCGGAAGTCAAATCCAGCAGCGCGTAGGGCGTGCCAGAGATGTCCTTGCAGAAAGAAAAAGGCCAGCCAGAAATGAGCATTGGCCAGCCAAACACGAGAGGATAATAAGTTTCCACTCTGGAAGTAGGGAAAACGGTCAAACCCAATACTCAACCCTGGCCCATAAAATTCGGGTGGGTAAGCTACTGTGTTGACTGAGACAAAATAAGCCGCAATGAAACCCATGAGAGCTAAAGCACCCAAACTGTAAGCAAGGTATGCTTCTCCTGACCAGATAAAAAGCTGCTTTGCCCAGCCGAAAGGTTGAGTAGTAATGTGCCAGATACCACCGGCAATGCAGAGAATACCCACCCAAATGTGACCACCAACCAAATCTTCGAGGTTATTGACTCCAGCAATCCAGTGTTTGCCACCACCACCGAATAAATAGCCAAAAATCACGCCTGAGTTCCAAGTGGGGTGAGAAATTACCCGCACTTCACCCACCGTAGAATCGTACAAGCCGCCAAAAAACATGGCTTTGGCAACCAGTAAACCGGCTCCTAGTCCTAGTAACACTAGATGAATGCCGAGAATTGTAGTCATTTTATTAGCATCTTCCCAGCGATAGCTAAAGAAAGAAAATTTCTCTTCTAGGATGGCAGGACCACGTAGGGCATGAAAGATACCGCCAAGTCCCAGAAAAGCGGAGCTAATCAGGTGCAATGCTCCAATGACGAAGTAGGGATAGGTATTATCTACTATGTGTCCACCACTGCCTACACCCCAACCAAGGGTTGCCAGATGCGGCAATAAAATCAAGCCCTGTTCGTACATTGGTTGCGCTCGATTGAAGTGGGCAAGTTCAAATAGGGTGGTTGCACCAGCCCAGAGAACAATTAACCCAGCATGAGCAACGTGAGCGCCTAAAAGTCGTCCTGAGAGGTTGGTTAAGCGAGCGTTCCCTGCCCACCAGGGAATCGACTCCGATGTTTGAACAGCCACGCTTGTCATGGCCTTATCTCCTGAGAAAGTTTGCAACTAACTGAAATATATAACTAGCTTAATGAATATCTATTGCAATAAGCCTGGAGATATCCTACCAGACTTATTGAAAACTTTTTTCATTTACTAGTTATAAATTTTTGTAAAGTATTTCAGCAAATAAACTCAAAAGTAGACTGCGATATCAGATTTGATTTCAGAGGAACTTTTCTAATCATCTCCTTTGGCTAAATAAACTACGGTAATTTTATCGTTTTACCGTAGTTTTATTTTAGGACTTACTACCGCACTCCGCAAGAGGATAGTTGGAATAAAACAGAAATTGCGCCTCATGGCAAAAGACTGGCTTGAGTGGAACGACCTCTAGATAAATAAAATTAAAGATAGTATAGGAATCCGATTTGATTTCTGAAAAAATCTGAGTATCTGTAGGGTGTGTTATGGCGTAGCCTAACGCACCTAAATCGTTAACTGGTGCCGTACCCTCAGGAGTAACGCACCCTACGTGTATTTCAGAAATCAAATATGAGTCCTATATAAAATATCAGTATGTAGCGTGTGTTATGGCGTAACGCACCCTAAGTATATTTCAATAATCAAATCAAACATGATACTATTTCACTTTATAGATGATACAAATACGGGCGTAAGGGCGAACGGCCGTACCCTTCTCAACTCTTAGAGAGGCTGCGCCAACGAGACGCACTCGCGTTCGGGTTCCGCTTTAGCGGTACGCCCCTACAAGTTCTTGTATGTGTATCAAGATTTTAGTGAATTGGTATGAGTCCTATAGTTTAAATCAAACTAGTATTTAATTATACTTTTTTATGAAAGATAAATTAAAGACAATAGTAATGAAAAGGCTTTTCGGTAAAATTCTTGGAAGTCCAGCGATGTCTAAAATCCACATGATACCTGCTATCCACTCAAACTAACTGCCTTACAATATCCTCACAAAATATTCCAGACGATTACTGATGTTAAAAATTACATCTGTCAAGGAAGCTAGATAAAGTTAGTTCTTTGTCAATATATGAAATTAATCCAAATACTAAAAATGGCTGTAATTCCTGTTTTGAGTGGATTTACATTTGCGTCTGCATCAAACATAGCCTTGGCTGACTATTTAAATAGTCAGGGTTCAGGAGGTGATTACCGCTATGAATTATGGTCTAGCGATGATAATAGCAGTTACTACTTAAAAATTTGGTTATATGAGGCAAGTCCAACAAGTAGCCCACGTACTACAACTAGAGGATTTGATTCTAGTAGGGAAGCTTTAATTTATTTTGATTGCAATTATGCACAGAGAAGTTTACCAGAATGCCCTCGTTGATAATTCGTAATTACTAATTCGTAATTCGTAATTGAATTCTTTAACTACGAATTACGAATTACGAATTACGAATTAAACTTCGGCTGGTTGATATTCTTGTATTTACATCTACGTCTCTAGTTTTTTTACCTTACAAACTTCCCCTAATTTGTACTCCATAGGTCACTGGGTCGCCGAATCCTACGGTTTGGATTGGGGGCGGAAACAAAAATCCAGAAGTAATATAACGAGTATCAAACAAGTTATTGGCATATAAATAAATACCGTATTTTCCGCTTTCATAACCGATTCTGGCATTCACAACCGCGTAGGGGTATTGCTTGATTTGGTTGTCATCGTCAAAATAAGTTATACCATAACCGCGTAACTCTGCACGTGCAAATATACCTCCATAACTGCGATATTGAACTGCTAAATTATAGGTAAATTGTGGTGAAAGGGGAACTCGATTATCGCTGAGGTTAATACCTGTGTCAGTATTCAAGTAATTTTTATATCTACTATCTACATAACCAATTGAGGCAATTAAATCGAGTCCTTTTGTGGGTTTTGCTGTCAGTTCAAATTCAACTCCAGTTGCTTTGAGGTCAACATTATTAATCCGTCCAAAAAAACCGCTTTCATCAAATTGTAAAACTTGATAGTTATTGACATCGTTATGAAAGACTGATAAGTTGGCAAGCAAACGATTGTCCAGCCAAGCAGATTTCAAACCTACTTCATAACTCCAGGTTGTTTCTTCTCCAAATCGGAGTTCTGCTGTACTATTAGCGCGATAATTCAAACCGCCTGGTCTGTAACCTTTAGCAATAGTCGCATATGCCATTAAGTTAGGATTAAATTCATATTTCAATCCGAAGCGAGGAATAAATTCATCGCTACTAACTTTTTCATCTTGAAATGCTGGACGCAATGGAGTTAAGCTACCGTTGGCGTTTACTGACTCATAGGTGCTATCGGAATACACTGTGCTAGATTCGTAGCGCAAACCAGCAAATAATGTTAAAGGAGCGATCGCTTTATAATCTACTTGTCCAAATACTGCATAGGTTTGACGATTATCGTTTCCAGTCCGGCGGAATGTCCCGAATCCAAAAAATTCAGTTTGAGCATCATCAACAATAAAATCGCGGGACTCGTAATAAGCTCCTAATAACCATTGAAAACGGTCGGCGGTGTCTGGTGATTGCAAACGTAATTCCTGCGTCCATAGGGTTGAACTGATATTGTCAATTACCTGTACACCTATATCTCCAGGAACAACGTTGTCTTGGGTAGTAAAGCGACGTGCGGTAATAGATGTTACGCGCCAAGCATCACCGTTATAGTTAATTTTTAAAGCTTGTGTATTGGTACTGAGATTATTAAAACCTTCTCGTTGTAAATTTACTTTGAAAGGGTCAGGCGCATCTCTTCGGTTATAAGTAGGATTGCCATCGTCTGTAAAACTATTGTAACTATTGAAACTAATCTTCCAATCAGATGAGGGTGTCCACAAAAGTTGCGCTCGTGCAGCAATCCGCGATCGCTCCCCAATTGTATTACCTGTAGCAAGGTTTTCAATAAACCCATCCTGTGATTTCTGAAATCCAGCAATCCGCAATGCAAGTTTATCGTCAACCAAAGCATCGTTGAGAGAAAATTGCAACTCGCGGCTATTATATTTACCGTAACCAACGGCAAATTTCACTTCTGGTTCAGGAGTTGCTTCACGGGAGATAATATTTACTACCCCACCAGAACTACTGCGACCGTAAAGTGTGCTTTGGGGACCCCGCAATACTTCTACTCTTTCCAAATCTGTCAAAGCCAGGTCTAGAAAACCGTTGTAGTCAACCGGCACATCATCGATATAAAAGGCTACACTATCTTGAGCAGTAAGGAAATTTTGGTTATTCAAACCCCGGATACTGTAGTAGCTGAACTCCGTACCACCGGCAGATGTGGGATAAAAGTTAAAGTTAGGTGTTTGATTGGCGATGTCAATCAAGGAATCTACTTGAGAGTCTTCAAGTTCTTGGCGCGGAATTACCGTTAAACTAAAGGGTACAGCCTGTGCATCTTCTGGTCGTTTTTGGGCGGTAACGGTAAGTTCAATATCAGCTTCAGGTGGAGACAGACTTAGGATTAAACCATTGGTTGTGTTGACTACTTTTACATTTGGTGAACCAAAGCTTCCTGTCACCGTGACTCGGATGTTGTTTGATTCGAGTTGAGTAATTGTAATTGAACTAATTCCCTGTGCTGGGTTGTCAGCACGAAATTCTTTTCCTTCAGCTAAGGCTAAAACTGCATTTGCGATATCTGCAATATATATATCACCATCATTGAGGGTATCGGCGATTTGTAGTGTACCGTTTGGAGTTTCTAAAATGATTTCTAAACCATCGGATGTTGGGTTGAGTTTAACACCTGTGACTTTAATACTTTCGGGGTTATTTACTTGTGTTTGTTCTGACTGTACCAACAAATCCTTTGCTGTGGTGCTAGGAAGCTGAATATCACTTAATTGGTGGATATTGGTTGCTGGTGTTTGGGTATTCGATTTAATTGCGATGGCTTTCTTCTGATTATCAATAAAATTTAAAGTCGGATTATCCTTAATTATTTCTTCAGATAAATTAGAACTGGTTTGTGCAAGTACATTTTTGGATGCGATCGAGTATACTGTGCCAACAATACTAATACGTATACAAAGATATACCAAAGCTTTGAAATTCAACCTATTCTCTCCTACACACTTCAGAATCACACCTAATACCATTTCACTTTAATGATGATACAAATACGTGGGTAAGGGTTTAGCAGTGCTAAACCCCTACGAAAAATCTATATGTATCAAGATTTTCGTGAAATGGTATGACAGAAAAATTCCGAGTGCAACAATATAAATAATGTTGTACTCAGTGAATATAGGAATAATTCTTTACTGAAATCCTTCAGTGTGTCAAAAGACAAGCTGTCATATTACCGTATTTTGACAGCTTGTCTTTTGACTTGAAAATCAAAATGATGGACGATCGCAACAAAACCGCATCAAGTAAAAAATATCATGACAAAGATAATGAAATCTGCTGCCATTTCCTTATCAATTATCGGTAGTATATTACTGATTAATCGGTATTACTTACTACAGACAAATGCTGCTCAAACCCAAGATATCACAGTTAAATTTGCGGCAAAAGTTGGGAATCAACCTTTTCGCTGTGGCAGTAATTATCAGTTAGGGAAACCCCTAACAAAAGTTACACCATTGGATTTTCGTTTTTATATTTCTGATATTAGCCTCGTTGATAGCAATAATAAAACTATTTCTCTCGTACTTACCCAAGATGGAAAATGGCAATATCAGAATGTCGCATTAATCGATTTTGAAGATAAAACTGCTGCTTGTGCGAATGGCACAGTGGAAACCCGCGATGTTGTTATCGGTCAAGTTCCTCAAGGCAAATATAAAGCCATTCAATTTACTTTAGGTGTACCTGAAAATCTCAACCACGAGGACTCGACTCTGGCACCTTCACCTTTAAATTTGACATCCCTGTGGTGGAATTGGCAATTCGGATATAAGTTTGCTCGGATTGATTTTGCACATTTAGAAAAAACTCAATCAACAGCTACACACTTATATAAAAATGGTGAAAAAGAAGCGGGTAATGCTTTTTTCATTCATTTAGGTAGCACAGCTTGTCAAGCCCAAACATCGAGCCAAAAGCCAACAACTACATGTAGATATCCCAACACTGCAAAAATTAATCTTGAGAATTTCGATCCCAGCAAAAACACGATTGTTCTCGATATCGCTAAACTGTTAGAAAACACCAATTTAAACCGCAACCAGGCAAATACAGCCCCAGGGTGTATGTCAGAAGCCAACGATAAAGATTGTAGTGGAATTATGGCAGGTTTTGGTATTCCTTTTGGCGGTCAAACAACCGTAAAACAAAGTTTTTTCAGTGTTAAATGAAACAAATGATTTTTCGATGGCAGCGCTGTTTAATATTGTCTATTATTTTTGCGATCGCACTTGTTTTATCCATTGGTTTAAATCAGGTTTTATCAGCACCAAATCTTAATAATAACTATACTTGGGATATTCCTTCTGGAATTCCCAAACCAATAGTACCAATTGATAACCCAATGACGACAGAAAAAGTAGAACTTGGTCGTCATTTATTTTATGAAAAACGTCTTTCTGTAAATGGTCAATTTTCCTGCGCTTCCTGCCACATTCAAGCTTTAGCATTTACAGATGGTAAACTTGTAGCAGTTGGCGCAACAGGTGAAAAACACCCTCGAAACTCCATGAGTCTCGCTAATGTAGCATACAATTCGGTTTTGACTTGGGCACATCCAGAGATGAAAAAACTCGAAACCCAAGCTTTAATACCAATGTTCTCCGAACATCCTGTGGAGATGGGTTTATCAGGAAAAGAACCAGAAATATTGAAAATTTTGCAGGCAGATGAAAAGTATCAAAAGTTATTTACAGCTGCATTTGGTCGGGGTAATAGTTATATTAATCTCAATAATTTAATCAAAGCCTTAGCATCCTTTCAACGCAGTTTAATTTCTCTGAACTCACCTTACGATCGATATCGTTATCGTGGCGATAAAAATGCAATCTCTACAGCAGCAAAACGAGGTGAAGCCTTATTTAGTAGTGAGCGTTTAGAATGCTTTCACTGCCACGGAGGGTTGAATTTTAGTGATTCTATTCAACACGAACGACTAGCATTTACAGAAATAGCTTTTCATAACACAGGACTTTATAATATTGATGCTAAAGGTGCATATCCAGCTAATAATACTGGCATCTATGAAATTACTTATCAACCAGCAGATATGGGTAAATTTAAAGCACCAACTTTACGAAATATCGCCATAACTGCACCTTATATGCACGATGGTAGCATTGCCACTTTAGAAGAAGCGATCGACCATTATGCAGCAGGTGGAAGAACTATTTCTAGCGGTGAATTTGCTGGTGTTGGGAGCAAAAATCCCCTGAAAAGTAATTTTATTTCTGGATTTAAGTTGAGTCCTCAAGAAAAACAGGATTTAATTGAATTTCTAAAAAGTTTGACAGATGAAAAATTTCTTACCAATCCTATATTTAGCGATCCAAAGTATCGTAAATCGTAGTTTTTTTCAACGCAAAGGTGCGCGGAGATTTTATTCGCTCTGCCTCAAAATAATTAGGAGCAAACCTCTGCGTACCTCTGCGCTTAACTCTGCGCGACGGCAGTCGCTACAACGGGGGGAACCCCCGCAACGCGCTGCCTCCCCTTTGCGTTTAAAAACAACGAAAAAATCAAATTTTTAAACCTCTCCTTGCTTTAGGGAGAGGTATTTTTTATTACACTTCGGCGGGTTGATATTCTTCTTGTCTTTCCACAAAAGTCTGGACGCGGGTGCGGTAGTTTCTTACAGTCTCATCTACCCAATCGCGATCGTTGCTATTTGCGTACAGATGTACTAAAGGTTCGCTGGCATCTGGTAAAACTAACAGCCAACTGTCATCGTAGGGTTGGCAAATTTTCACACCATCGATGAGTTCGAGATTTTGGGCTGGGTGAGTTTCCACCAAGTAACGCATCAAAGCACCTTTGGCTGTCCAAGGACAGCGGACTGTATAAGTTTTGTGAATTACGCGGGGCAATTCTGACCTTGCAGTAGCAAGCGATCGCTCTTGTATTGTTAACATCTCAATTATCTTCGCAATGCAGAACATGGAATCAAATCCTGGATGCAATTGCGGGAAAATAAAACCAGTTTCTCCACTACCTCCTAGCACCACATTCGGATTTTTCTGACAAGCTTCCATCAAAGCTGTAGGATTGGCTTTGGTGCGAATTACTCTGCCATCATGGCGACGGGCGACTTGTTCAATAGCACTGGAAGCATGAACTGGGACTACTACTGTACCTCTGGGATTAGCAGTTAAAATCATGTCTACCATCAGTGCTGTTAACATTTCCCCGCGAATTGGGTAGCCTGATTCATCAACTAAAATTAGCTGTTCGCCGTTAGCTGATACTTGCACGCCAAAGTTAGCTTTCAGTGCTTCCACTACATGACCTAATTGAGTCAGCAGTCCTTCGCGATCGGTTACCGACATGGCCGTTTTATTGACACTAGCATTCAATACCACTGCATCAGCGCCAAATTTATCCAACATTTGGGGTAAAACAGCCCCAGATACGGCATAAACATAATCAATCACCACTTTTGCCCGACTATTGCGGAGTGTATGCACATGCAAAAGTTTCTCAAAGGCAGTGCAGTAGCTGTCAATGACTTGGCTGGGGTAAGATACATCGCCAATTTCATGAATTAGCGCCCGCCGCATATCTTCCTTAAAGTAAGCCCCTTCAATTTTCTTTTCTAGGGCTTTGGTGATATTAATGCCCTTGGCATCCATGAATTCAATCAAAATGTAGTCAGGGCGATCGGGGTGTACCCGCACATGGATACCACCTGCTACTTTCATGATGGGTATAACGGTGCGGGCGATGGGAATAGCCGTGGCATCGAGGTTTTGAATATCAATACCTACTGACATCAAACCAGCAATGAGCGATCGCGTCACCATTCGAGAAATATTCCGCTGATCGCGGGAAACTGTTACTTTAGAACCAGGTTTCAAGGTAGAACCGTAAGCAGCTCCCAATTTCACCGCGAATTCTGGGGTGATGTCAATATTAGCTAATCCTTGGACGCCACGTTGGCCAAATAAATTTCGTTGGGCGGTATTTCCCCAAATCAAGTTAATGTTTAAAACGGCACCTGATTCAATCTTTTTACTCGGCCAAACACGCACGCCAGGACTAATTTGAGCTTCTTCTCCCACCGTAGAAAGCGAACCTACCACAGCAGCTTCTAATACATGGGCGCGGCGATCTACACGAGTGCCACGGGAAATCACACAGGCGGAAAGATGTGCTTCTTCACCGATGATTGCTCCATTCCAGACGATGGGACGTTTGAGATTAGCATCAGCGCCAATAGTGACATTATCGCCAATTACGGTTCCTGCCTCAATCTGGACTCTTGCACCGATGCGGCAATTGTCACCAATCACTGCTGGGGTTTCAATTACAGCCGTTTGGTCGATATAAGTATTTTGACCGACCCATAACTTATGAGAAACTTCTTTGTAGGCGCAATCTAGTTGCACTTTTTGGTCTAATGCATCATACTGAGCTTCGCGGTATGCATCCAAGTGACCGACATCGCACCAGTAACCTTCAGCAATGTAACCATACATCGGCTCATCTTTTGCTAAAAGCAAGGGGAATAAGTCTTTGGAAAAGTCGCATTCAGTATTGGCTGGCAGATATTCCAAAACTTCTGGTTCGAGAATGTAAGTACCGGTGTTGACGGTATCGGAAAAAATTTCACTAGTAGAGGGTTTTTCTAAAAATCGCCGAATTCGTAGTTCCTCATCGGTAATTACCACTCCAAATTCAATGGGGTTAGGAACCCTGGTTAAAATCAAAGTAGCTTTTGATTTTTTTTGTTTATGAAATGCGATCGCTGCTGTCAGGTCAAAATCTGTTATGCTATCGCCGCTAATCACTAAAAAAGTTTCATCAAGAAGTTCGGCAATGTTTTTCACACAACCAGCTGTACCCAAAGGCTGGTCTTCTTCCACAGCGTAGGTCATTTGGACACCAAAATCGCTGCCGTCTTGAAAATAATCTCGCAAGACATCAGGTAAATAATGCAATGTCGCAATAACTTCGGTAATTTGATGTCTTTTGAGCAAATTGATAATATGTTCGGCAATTGGTCGATTGAGGATAGGCACCATCGGTTTGGGCAGATCGCAAGTTAACGGACGAAGCCGCGTTCCCGAACCGCCTGCCATTAGTACTGCACGCATAAATCCTCCTTAACTACTTACAGCCTTTGCTGCTTGAAAACGTGTCAGATATATTTTTTCTTCTTTCTCTAGTCTCCTATGGATATCGATATTTGAGGAACTTCCACAAGATGCAATTGGGAGTTAGGAGTTAGGAGTTAAGAGTTAAGAGTTTGGAGTTTGGAGTTTGGAGTTTGGAGTTATTCTCCTTGTCCCCTTGTCTCCCCACTCCCAATACGGTTCGGTTAAGGCACCAGACAAGAGTAAATCGCCGTCAAAACGAAAGATTGATCCTTGTAGAGACGGCGATTTATCGCGTCTTTGGAGCTAGAATTTTCATCAAAAAACCTTAACCTATCCGTATTGTCGCCACTCCTGATTAACTTTGGTGACAATGATAAAGTTGATATTCGTAGCCGTCTACGTTTGGCAAAGATTGGGTATCAGAAATAACACATGTTTTGATGGCTTCTGCTACGGGGGCATGAAAGTTTACTAACCACAAGTCAAAAGGTCGTGGTAGTGTCTTTAAAGTATTTTCCAGAGCAATGGTAGAAGTATTTGGGTCTTGGTCTTGATGAGCAAGGAGAAACAGAGGATTTTGAGGTGAATTTCCAAGTTTAATTTCCCTAGCTATGCCCATCATTTCCCCAGTGTGTACATAAGTTTTGTGAGTGGTGGCAATCAGTGTTGGTACTGGGGATATCTGTTGAATTAATTGCACAAAAAGGTCAGGGCGATAATATTTCTGATAGCCGAGATTGCACAATACTGTAATTGCACTGACAAAGGCCATTAACCAAATTAAGATTACAGCTTTTTTCCCATTGATTCCCCATCTGCCTATGCTTTTATTGATTAATTCTTTGGGGGGATGCCAACAAACTGCCAAGCTTGCTGCTAGTAAAACAATGATACTGGGAAAGTAAATAAAGTGATAGCGAGCGCCCCTGGTTAGATCGATACCTAAAAAATAGGTAAAGATAAAGAATAAAGCGATCGCACTCATAGCAACTCCAGCCACCATCTGAATCATTATCCGATTTTCTGGGTGTTGTAGTTGAACCTTAATCCCACGCACTAAAATTGGTACTGCCCAAATAAAGAAAATCAGCATCACCAGCCCCGAAGGAATCACAACCAATAGTTGTGCAGATTCAACTGGTAACAGCGAAATCATGGTAATCAATGTTCCTAAAGCTTGAAAAATTGGGCTGATCCAATCTAGTCCATTACGGGAACCTCGAATCCATTCGGTCAAATTATCGCGATTTCTATTTTCTAAAAAGATTGGTAACCAAATTAAACTGGCCATCAAAGTACCTGTAACAACAGCATAGATGCGCTGCCAACCAGCAGAGAACAGCAAAGAAAATTTTGTGCTGGTTTGTTTTTGATACCAAGCTAGAAACATTAAAACTACTGCTTCAGTGCAGACAGTAAGACTGAAGAAGTAATGAGTAGCAAAACCCAAAGCATTAATTTCTACCCAAGTAAGTGCTACCCACATCGGTAATAGTGTGCGGTTTTGAAGATGACGTGTGGCAATTACTAAGCAGATGAGAGAACCAATTACCCACAACGCTGCTAAACTGTAGTGGCGTGCTTCTTGTGACAAAAAAACAGCGTAGGGTGATACTGCCATAATTGCAGCAGCCAAGTTTGCCACCAATGACGAACGAAATGCGACTCTACCTAATAAGTAAACAGCAGGTATGGAGATTGCACCGATGAAAGCTGGTAGCGATCGCGCTGCAAACAGCGATACTAATCCTCCTTCGCTGGGAAATAATTTCATCCACAAATAAGCTAAAACAAAATACAGTGGTGGATGGGTATCTTGTGTCACTAAGTTATGAATTACATCAGCAATACTAGCAGCTGGGTTTGGTTGTAGTGGTTGCAATAGGATATCAAGTGCGATCGCTTGATTTAGGGGTACTCCTAAAAAATTATTCCCCAAGCTAAAAACTAAGGTGGAAAATTCATCTGTCCAAGGAGGCTTTGCAGTCAAGTTGATTAGACGCAAGCCGAAGCCGATAATAAACCACATCAAAGGATGAAACCAGCTAGGAAAAAGGGGAGCATACCATTTGTATAAAGGTATCTGTTGTAGGGCAGATTTTTTACCTCTTGGAGGTAGAATTTTGACTGCACAGATAGGCAACAACAAGATAATCTTTTTGCAAAAATGGTATGCATCCCCAAAACAAGCTTTCATAGCCCAGCCTCACACTCATGGATTTGTAGATTTGACGTTTTAGATTTCAGTTCGTTCTAAAATCTAAAAATAAAAATCAAAATCTCAAATCCCTCGTTGTGATTATTTGGTATCGGTGACGCGCCAGCTAAGTTTCAAATTCACCCAGAAATTCCAGATAGTAGCAACTGCGATCGCAATTAAATTGGCAACATAACGGTTGGGAATCAGGAAATTAAACACTAAATTTAATATCAGTACATTTAGTACCAGTCCGGCAAGGCAAATGACGTTAAATTTTACAAAACGTTTGGCACGTTGATGCCACTCTTGCTGTCTGGCGCTGACATCAGCAAACGTCCAAGCATCATTCCACAAGAAATTATTTAAAATTGCAATTTCACCAGCAATAATTTTGCTACGTGTCAATGGCCAAGCTAAGGTCGTCGGATCGCTCAGTAAGTAAAGCACTGCCATATCCACAAATACCCCACTCAAGCCAACCAAACCAAAGCGGAGGAATCGACCAACGGGAAAATTAACTTTTCTTTTAAATCGTCCTACCCTTCCTGTGGAAAGCCGCAACCGTACTAAGTGGTGGATGTAATCTATATATTGCTTCCATGTGACTTTACTCTCACCCTCTGTACGTTCCCGAAATACATACCCAACTTCGGCTACTTCGTTTACCTTTCCTCGCCCAATTACCTCTAGAAGAATTTTGTATCCTACTGGATTGAGTGCTGCATTGGCGATCGCACCTCGGCGCACCATAAAATAACCACTCATCGGGTCGGAAACTCTCCCCAGCACCCCTGGTAAGATAATCAAGCCTAACAATTGAGCGCCACGGGACAAGAAACGCCTGACTACGCTCCAACTACTGACGCCGCCTCCTTCTACATGACGACTAGCTACTGCTAAATCTGCTCCCTGCTCAACACTACGGAACAGTTGTATCAGTACCTCTGGTGGATGCTGTAAATCCCCATCAATCACCCCCAACACATTCCCCGTGCCTGCTTGCCAGCCACGAATTACTGCTGAAGACAGCCCCCGTTCCTCTTGGCGTCGCATCACCCGCAGCTGAGGATATTCTGTTGTCAAGGATTCTGCTATTTCCCAAGTCCTGTCTGGGCTATCATCGTCCACCACAATTAGTTCATAGTTTCCTGGAATTGATTCATCCAGTAACTGACTCAATATCTTAACTATCTTCTCAATGTTGTCACGCTCTTTATAAGTAGGAATCACTAGCGAAAGATACATAGATTCGCTACTTGTATCCAGATCGTTAGGAGGTAATTCTGAAATCTTGAGTGGACCAGTTGGAACTGTTAATAGTGAGTTGGATGAGTTTGTTCTCATATTTCAAATAACATAACAAAGGTGTATATATCCTGGGGTCAACAGAGCCGAACGTCTGCTGGCTTTCTTGATTCAATCCGATTTGTTCACATTTTGTGATTATTTTTGTTATGGTTTCCTATCTTGAAATTTTAGTAATTTCGGTACTTTAGTTTCCAGTATTTTTACTAAATTCATCTAATTTTTAGATTTGACTGTTTATGCTTATGAGAAATTTTATCTATTTATACACAATTATTTATACCAGAATAGATACAGTGTACCATTAACTTAGCTCAGTGAACAAATACTTTATTTGTAAATCTTATGAGTATTTTTTTTACTATTATTACAGCTAATAATTCATCCAAGAAGGGAACAGGGAATAGGGAACAGGGAACAGTTTTTCCTATTTCCTGTCCCTGGAGGGAGTAAGAGATCCCTACAACTATCAAGTAGCAAGTTACAGGAGATTGCAAGTTGGTGAGGTACAGATAATCGTAGGGGCGTACAGCTGTGCTACCCTACCGGCGTACCTCGTTTACCTGAAATACGCTGTATGTGTTGGTTTTAAGGGACTTCCAGAAAATAAATTATCCAATTTCCGAGATAAGATATTTTGATTTTCCCCAAGCCTTGAGCAAGAACTGCCCCTCTGCCTACACAGCGATTGTATATTTTTTTAGTTGGAAGTCCCTAAATCCCCATACATTACTTGATATGAGATACACCTGTAGGGGCGCACAGCTGTGCATTGGTGTCAACTTAAGCTCAAATGCTTGTCCCACAGACGTTTTACCCCACCCCCAACCCCTCCCCGATGCTTTGGGGAGGGGCGGTTTTGGCTTTAGACAAAACCGGGGTGGGGTGACGCGGTGAGTAACCCCAAGTGAATGAACTCAATATCAAGTCTTGATAAGGGTTTCACGTTAAGTTGACACCAATGACAGCTGTGCTACCCTACACCTGGCGATATAATGTCTTACCGCATCTGGATGGGAACCGCTATATTGAAGCTGCAATTTAACCTCAGCTATCTACTTCTGCGTTTGATTGTCTTCAATTTTGCAAGTGTTCCTCTCAATACAATTAAAAGAGGAATTCCAGAAATAATTAAAGATGGGATTAAAGCGTATGTCAAAGAAGATATAGCAGTACTTACAAGCAATAAAAACAACCCTCCAAACAATACCCAGCCGGAAATCAGCACCCACCAAGGCATTGTTCCAGAAGACATATTTCTCATTGCTCGACCTCTCAGGTAAATCTCACCCATCGGGTCATAGGCAGAGGGAATCCTCTCATGATAAGTTGATTTTCGCTCGGCAGGAATCTCTACTCTGATATTGTCTGAATCGAAATTGCTGCGATCGCCAAAAAAATTTTCCGGCTCGTCGTTATTGCTCATGGTTTGTAATAGGTAATTTTCACGAGACCATAAAAATACAATTAGACTATACAACTGCTAATTGGCCGATTTCGGATTCTGGTATTCAATCATGAATAGCGATCGCTTGGGGTGTTAAAACTTAGCTAATAGACCTCTTGCAAAAAGCACTTTTGCAAGAGGGGGAAAAGGGTAAAGGTTAAAGGGGAAGGGAACAATACAGAACTTTTTCCCCTTCCCCCCGCCCCTTATCCCCAGAGGGGACCCCACCTTCCCCTTTTCCCGACTTATGCAAGAAGTCTAATGTCTCGATCAAAAATTTATCGAAATTTTTTACTTTTACAAAAATCGATCGAAGTTTAGTACTATATCTCAAATTAAAATTCACAAAAATTAATAAAAACAAAAAAAATCAGTATCCCATTGAGTAAGTATTGTATTGTAAATCTGTCAAAAGTAACACAAAAAATCCCCCGATAGGGCATTGCAAAAAGGAGAAAAATTTTGTTTGTTATTAACTTAATGCCGTTACTTGATTACTTGTTTTGAGTAAATAAATATCTAAAATACAGGGTAAGTTATGCATATTCCTGACGGATTTGTTTCTGTGCCAGTGGCAGGGGCTACTGGTTTAGCTAGTGTGGCAGCACTTTTTATAGCCTTAGGGCGATCGCAAGAGGCTTTTGGTGTGCGTCGCGCTCCCGTACTGGGATTAACTACCGCCTTTATTTTTGCTGCCCAGATGATTAATTTTCCGGTAGCAGGAGGTACTAGCGGTCACTTGTTGGGGGGAACTTTAGCGGCGATCGTTTTGGGCAGTCCTTGGGCAGGAACGTTGTGCATTGCCACAGTTTTAATTATTCAAGCCGTGCTGTTTGCTGATGGTGGAATTACGGCATTGGGCGCAAATATTTTGAACATGGCAGTAATTGGCGTTTGGGTAGGGTGGATTTTAACCCAAACCTTGCAGCGGTTATTAGGGGGGGCTAAAGGGCGTTTACCGTTAGCTGCTAGCATTGCAGCTGGTGTCAGTGTAGTAGTAGCTGCCGTAGCAGCAGCCATTGAGTTAGCCCTCTCTGGAACCGCACCTGTAGGCATAGTTTTACCAGCCATGACTGGCGTTCATATTCTAATTGGCATTGGTGAAGGGCTGATTACCGGCGGTGTACTGACTTACTTAGCTACTGCCCGGCCAGATTTATTACCAGGCGAACAGCACGAGTTTCGTGGATGGTCAGTGCCCATCGTCAGCATTTTCTTAATTGCGGGGGTGCTATCACTGTTTGCCTCAGCATGGCCTGATGGTTTGGAGAAAGTTGCCGAAAATACTGGTTTCATCGACTTAGCCGGGAAAGTACGGATAATTGTGCCGACTCCCTTAGCTGACTATGAGATTAAGGATTTGGGGCCAATTGGCACTAGTATCGCTGGACTTGTGGGAGCTGCGGTTTGCTTTGCCGTTGCTTTTGGGATTGCCAAGATAGTGAAACCGAAGAATGCCTAAACTTTCCTTACCGCTACGTTTGCAACTGTCTCTAGCGATCGTCGTGGGGGCAGCTTTATTAAAGCATCATGCTTGGTATGGGCTGGGTGTATATGGAGCGATCGCACTTTTGTGGGCTTGGCTGTTGCGCGTACCAATTCGCCAACTAGGAGGATTACTCGGTACAGAATTGATATTTTTGTCATTGCTGACATTACCCTTGGGATGGGAACGAGCCAGTTTTTTGATAGTTCGTTCCCTGGTTTGTCTGATTACCATGAATAGTTTTTTGTTAACCTTGCCCCCTCACAGTTTCGGCATCGCCCTCAAAAGTTTACCCGTACCAGCACCAATCAAAGAAAACTTGCTGCTAGCTGGGCAATACATGGAAATTTTGCTATCAGAAGTCACACGTATGCGACGCAGCGCTCAATTACGAGGTTTGACTGGAACTGGGGCATGGCTGCGCTATGCCAGTGCTGCCATGATTGGAGCCTTGTACCTCCGTAGTCTAGACAGAGCAGAGCGAGTCTACGCAGCAATGGTAACTCGTGGTTACAACGGACAATTGCCCATAGATTCGACCCTCAGACCAAAAGAGCGCTTTGGGTTATTAGTAGCTTGGGCGATCGCTGCTACTGTCACCCTAACTTCTTACAAAATTTAATCGGCTTGGCGCAGACGCGATGAATCGCGTCTCTACAAATTCCCCACTCCCCACTCCCTTACATAGGTAAATTTTGAAATCTTTGACTTCTACCCAACCATCAACCCATAAACCCCACGCAGCTATAGTCGAGGTTGAGAACTTGGTGTATGCATATTCCCGCCAAGAACCAGTATTAAAAGAAATATCTTTTACCTTGAACAAAGGCGATCGCGTGGCCTTGATGGGAGCCACCGGTTCTGGAAAAAGCACCTTGCTGGAGAACCTAATCGGCTTAAAAGAACCGCAATCTGGAAAAATTACGATTAATGGTATTCCCGTAGAACCGAAAACTTTACCGCAAATACGTCGTCAAATCGGTTTTAGCTTTCAAGATGCCAACGACCAACTATTTATGCCCACCATCTTAGAAGATGTCACCTTTGGACCACGCAACTATGGTATCTCACCAGCAGAAGCTAGCGATCGCGCCCGCCAGTTATTAGCAGATTTCGGTCTAGAAGCCTACGCCAATCGTTCTGCTCACGAACTCTCCGGTGGACAAAGACGGTTGGCCGCCCTAGCCTCGATTTTAGCCCTAGAACCAACAATTCTGATTTTGGATGAGCCGACTAACGGTCTCGATCCAGCGTGGCGGCGTCATTTGGCACAAGTGTTATTCAGGTTACCAGTGGAGGCGATATTAATTGCCTCTCATGACTTGCATTGGTTAGGTAGAGTTACTCAACGTGCTTTAGTGCTATCTGGTGGTCGCATTCAAATAGACAGTGAGATTCAGCCACTTTTGCAAGATGGTGCTACTTTAGACCAGTTGGGTTTGCCAATAGATTGGTGATTTGGGCATGGGGCATGAGGTATGGGGCATTGAGGTAAAGGAATGGAGTTCAAAGACTCTTTAATAGACCTCTTGCATAAATATTTTTTTGTCTCACGCAGAGGCGCAGAGGCGCAGAGAAGAGAACGCAAAGAAAGACTTTTGCAAGAGGTCTAATGGAGTTCAAAGACTCATACGCTATTTCCAATGCCCCATGCCCAATGCCCAAATACCTCCTTTATTAGTAATATTGAATACTATATTCTCAGTTTTATTGCTGTTGGGGTGTTAATGTCTGTTTCACATAAATATACAGTTCTTGCTCCTGTTAGCCTGAGCATTGCTTTCTTCATTACTAGTTGCAGCGAAACTAAAATCTCCCAGTGCCAGCGACTGATTAAAGTTGTCAATGAAGGAACATCACTGATTGATAAAAACAAAGGAACGCAGGTGATAACTAGCATCCAGCTATCTAAAGATTTGGAATTTATTACTAAATCGATTCAGGAACTGAATTTAGCAGACCCCAAGCTGAAAGAATATCAAAGCGGTTTTGTCAAGATTTTTCAGAATCTCAGTCAAGCGATCGCCAAAGCCGGTAGGGCGCTGGGCGCGACTAAAATAGCAGAAGCTTCGGCAACTGGTAGAGAGAGAATTCAAAAGGCTAGAACCGAAATTGATTCATCCCTGACAGCGGCTGAAACTATCGGCAAGCAATCGGATAAATTAGTCAATGAAATGAATAAGTATTGTAGCCAGCCAGATTGACCAAATAATTACGAATTACGAATTCCATAAGCTTGCACATACTTAGCTGGCGAAGACTGTAATTCGCCTTTCCACCTCTCTATGAGACGTTCTGCGAAGGTTTGACCCGAAAAAGCAACTTCTTCAACAGGTTTAAGGTAAGTTAAAACTTCTGGATGTTCAAGCCCTGCATTAACTCGTGCTTCTAAACCTTGTTTTGCAAGCTTAACCATTTCTATTGCCAACTCTTGAACCGAGTCTTCACGATACTTTGCTTTTAATCCTTTCAGGCAAATTTCAGCTTGTGCTGTCTGATAGTCTGCGATCGTCCGATTTTGCAATAGTTTCCACAAAGATTTTAGAGAAGGTTGGTGATAAACTAGTCCAGTCCAAAAAGCACATACCGCAGGTATGTGTTCAAAAGCTTACTGACTGACGAGTGTGGTGCCTCCTCGTACAGAACCAGGTGCTATATTGCCATAAGGTATGCTGTACTCAGGTGGCAGAGGACGACTTTTCGGATGAGAAAGCCAAATTCGTTGCAAATGTCGTTTGCTTTCGGTTCCATCTGTATAGTGCTTTCGACCATGTACTACAACCCAGTTATTCAAAAGAAGTATATCTCCCGGTAAGAGCATAAAAGTTAATTTAAATTTGGGGCTGTTACAAAGTTCATTGAATATATCAAGCGCTTGCTTTTGCTTCTCGGTCAAACGAGGAGCATTGGTCTTATTTTGAGCATGATCGATCAAAAAAGGTGCGTAAAGACAAACGAAATAGCCCTGACAATTTGCAAATATTGGTAACGGATAATACTCTTGGTTGCCTTGATACCAGTTTGGTAGCTTATGATCGAACGGCTGATATAAAACTTCTAGTAAGTCCGGGTAATGCTCTAGCATTTCATTATGTACAGCAACTGAACTGGTTAGTTCTGATTCGCCCCCAAATTCTCCTTGTGATATGCATAGCATCATCAGCAGATCGCACCCATCGCTGTGAAGAGGAGCAGGTCCCCCACTATTGAGATATCGTGACTTTGGATCTCCGTCCTTTAAGCCTATGTCCTTCATATCATTAATCAACTCTCCTGCGCGACTCTGTGGAATGGCCGTGCCCAAATGCAGACTGATACCCCACAATAATTTCTTTACTTCCACAGGCTCATATTTCTCGACAGGTAATCCGCGAAGTATAACTGCCCCAATTCCATTTTCGACGATATCAAGAACATAAGATAGTTTTGCCGAAAAAGAAGGTAGAGGAAATTCGCTCTTAGTTATGTTTTGATATTCAATATTGGGGTCTAAGTGTTTTTGCAACGTAGTATTGATTTCATTAATCTCCTCTGGTGTTAACTCCATTATCCAATCAGGATGGTTAATCAATTCATTAGATGTAAATGCACAGGGAAGATCAAACTTAATTAAATCAGGCATTAATTTTCCTCTTAATTAGGAATCTACGAATATAATCGTGTCATATCAGTAAACTATAAAATTTTCTTTTATGTCAACTCTTTACATTAATTTACTAAGTCAATATATACAATTATTCGGTTAAATTTCTTATTATACAGCGCTTTTGAGATAAGTGAAGTACACCAATTTTAGGGATGCTTTTTAAACTTTTAATTTGATTCAATTGCTGTACCTCATAAACATCGAATCTGCTGTAAGTAATATTGATGAAAGAAATTATTTTTTACAAAAAAGCACGTAGGCACAATAAAACTAAACTATATAAATCAAAATTAACTAGGCTAAAATCCTGTTTATTTTTCCCTATTACTTCCTGACTTTTCACGTCATGTGGAAAAATTCACGTAAAACCTAACCCCCCAGCCCCCTTCCCTTCAAGGGAAGAGAATTGAAACTTGCGGAGGTAGGTTTTGTCTGTCTCCAAAATCAAACTTGGAAATACAGTAACTTTTATCACCTTTTTTTAAAAATATTCCTGATACACGCCAACTTTGTCTGTCAAAAGAAATGTTGGTGTAAGTCAAATGAAATACCAGGAGTGATATGAGTCTACTGATGGCCAGTATGCTAGCAACAGCACCAATATCTGCCCCCAATTTACCTGAACAGGCTGTAATTGAGTCAGATAATCTGGTGCAACAGTCAACACAAGAAAATTTATCTCAAGTAGTTACACCTGCTGAAATTACACCGCCCGAATTTGTACACTTAGATGCTACTACCTCAGCACCTGTAAAAAATAAATACGAAAATATACTGAAAAAAAGTAGAGAAAAAATTCAATTTCTGAGTTCTTCTAACTCGCCTGAATCAAAAAATACCCAACCTCCAACAAAGGAATCTGACGAAAATTATCCCCATCCCCCCATCCCCCCATCCCCCCATCTCCCCCTCTCTCATGATTCACCAGACTCAGACAACCCAATGTCTCAAGTCAACTCGGTATCGCAGCTTGAAGATGTGCAACCTTCTGACTGGGCTTTTGGTGCTTTGCAGTCTTTAGTAGAACGTTATGGCTGCATTGCGGGATATGCTGATGGTACTTATCTGGGGAATCGTACTATTAGCCGTTATGAATTTGCGGCTGGTGTAAATGCTTGTTTAGAGAAGATTAACGAAGCGATTGCCAACAATAAACTTAACACTGTTAACAATGAAGATTTAATCCTGCTGCAAAGGTTGCAAGGTGAATTCCAAGCAGAGTTGCAACAATTACAGCAGCGTGTCGAGGTTCTCGAAAACCAGACAAGTGAATTAAAAGGTAACCAGTTTTCCGCAACTACCAGATTATTTGGTCAAGCTGTTTTTAGCCTTCAGGGAACCAATACCACCAACGCAGATTTGTTTCCTAGAGATGGAATACCTGAACGCCAGGGAAAAACGAATCTCACTTTCACAAGTAGCGCCCAACTAACCTTAGCAACTTCATTTACCGGGCGAGATTTGCTCTTAACAGGTTTGTCTGCTGGTAATTTGGGTTCTAATGCGTCCTTGGTATCTACCAATATGGGACGGTTGGGTTTCGAGTCCAATACAAACAACAATCTAGTTATCAGTGACTTATCTTATCGATTTCTCGTCTCGAATAACTTGGGAATTGTGGTTGGTACCGCCGGAGTCAACCCCATCAACACCTTTCGCGGGATTAGCCCATTAGAAGGTTCTAGCGACGGTGCAATTTCTCTATTTGGTCAACGTAACCCGATTTTAGGCATTGGTAACGGCACGGGTGGTATAGGTTTTGACTGGCAAATTAGCGATCGCATTAGTTTGCAAGGCGTTTATAGCGCAGAAATTCCCAGTTTTCCAGGCAATAGCAACCAGGGCGGATTATTTGGTGGTAGATTTACTGCTGGCGCTCAGTTAAGTTTAGCACCCAGCAACAACATCGATATCGGCGTACATTATCTTTATTCTCACTCCCCAGATGGCTTACTGGGAAATGGTATCGGCGATGCTCAACTGATTTCGCCTTTTGCAGATGCTACAGCTTTCGATACCCAAGCAATTGGCGCTACGGTTGCTTGGCGAATTAACCCTAACTTGCAGTTGGGTGGTTGGGGTGGCTTCACTTCCTCCAAACCATCCAATCTTTCTGGAAGTGTGGAAACTACTAATTGGATGGTGTTCGCGGCTTTTCCCAATTTGCTGCGTCCTGGAAATTTAGGAGGCGTTCTTGTAGGACAACCGCCAAAAATTACTTCTAGCACTTTACCTGAGGGATTTAACTTTCCCAACTTTTCTAATGGGGGGACACCAGGCGGACGCAGTGACACATCAATTCACGTAGAACTTTTTTACCGCGCCCAACTGAGTGACAATATTGCCCTAACTCCCGGCTTATTCGTTATTTTCAATCCCGACCACAATGCTGCTAACGATGCTTTGGTAGTTGGAGCATTAAGAGCAACTTTCCGGTTTTAATTTTATACTGGCGTAAATGTAATAAAATACGCTTTTTTATTACGGAATAATTCAGTACTTAAATGCTGCTATTCCCCAATAAAACGAAGGAAAAACCCATACGTATTTTTTCGTAGGTGATTAAAGGAGCAACTTTTTCATGAAATTAAATTCATCAACTCACACCACTTGCAAAAATCCAAAATCTAAAATCCAAAATCCAAAATTCTATCGTGCAGTTGTTAGCAGCAGTAGTTTAGCCGCAGTCATCATTGCTTTAGGTGGAACAAGTGCTTTGGCTCAAATCACAATTCAAAGCACTGGGACATTATCAGGTACCATTCAACTTCCCAGCATTAATCCGAATTTCAATCAAAGCATTACTCGTGTTGACACAGACGACACGGGGACTTACTCGCGCAACTTGGGTACTAATAATAATCCTAATTATGTTCCTGTATACAAGTCAGATTATGTGCAAGTAAGAACACGTAACGATGGAAGTCTACATTACTATGTTGACTTTAAAGGAATTCCCATAGTCTCCTTCAACGGCGTTCTGACTTCACCTGTTCTCTCTGGCGGCGAGTTGACACCTTATAAATACCAGGGAAGATTGGCCGGAACTACATTTCAAGGAGTAGTTCAGGATGAATTTAATCTCACAAAAGCCTTATACACCGGTACTGTTACCGATCCAAACACTGGAAACCAATATCAGGGAACTTTTGAAGTGAGTGGATATGGAGTCAGGTATAGCGATCGCAATGGTGGTGCAACTCCCACAGTCTTTGATTTCAAGTCCGATCTCCCAGGTTCGCCAAAGGTGACATCTTTGGAAATGACTAATTCTCCCCTAGCCAGAGTCACAATCAAAGTACCTGCAACTGCCACTCTCATCACTCCCACGCCAGTAGTTGATGGTGGTAGCACACCCACTCCTACACCAGTAGTTGATGGTGGTAGCACACCCACTCCTGCGCCCGTAGTTAGTGGTGGTAGCACGCCCACTCTTCCAACGATAGTTGATGGTGGTAGCACAATGAATGTTACGCCAATCGTTGATGGTGGTAACACAATGAATGTTACGCCAATCGTTGATGGTGGTAGCACAATGAATGTTACGCCAATCGTTGATGGTGGTAACACGATGAATGTTGCGCCAATCGTTGATGGTGGTAACACGATGAATGTTGCGCCAATCGTTGATGGCGGTAACACAATAAATGTTGCACCAATCGTTGATGGTGGTAACACAATGAATATTGCACCAATCTTTGATGGTGGGAGTGCGATCGCTTCGCCGACGACTACAAGCTACACACCTGGGGCTAATTCTTCATCGCTATCTACTACACCTAACATGGAATTCAGTAGCGGTAATTCTCCAGCAGTCAATCAAGTAGTTGTCAACCCTGCAACCTTGGCTCAAACTGCTTGTTCAAAGGATTCTGTCAATAGCTGTACAAAACCTGTTTCACCCAAACAAGCGATCGGTCCGCGCAGTAGAGTGTTGGTGCGTTAGATATTTATACCAATTTGTACATCTTTCCGTAACTTTCATTTTGAGGGGAGTGGGGAGTAGGGAAGAAAAATTTATCACCAAAAAACCTTTTCCCACTCACCACTCCCCATTCCCTATTCCCCATCCTCAGATAAATCTTTTTACAAAAAACTTTAGGGTACTTCTGGAACTCTAACACCACACAATGAAATCAATATAATAGCTAGTACTCTGTCAACCCAAAAATGCGCTTGTGAGGCCTGGGGAAAGGGGAAGGGGTAAAGGGTAAGGGATTTAAAACCTTTCCCCTTTCCCCTTTCCCCTTTACCCCGCTTGCGTCACGAAAGCGAACTGCTAGGACAGACTAATACTCCAATTTAAAAAGCCCTCCCTAAGCTATTCTGTAGCGTTTTGTAGGTCAGACTTCCTTTCTGTGGTAGATTTTACCCCGATGATTTTCTGGCTATACTAGTGGCTTAAGCCGATTGACTAAAAAGGACTCAGGACTACGGACTAGGTAATAACATTAAAAATACTATTTCCCAATCCCCAATCCCCAATCCCCTTTCTTGGGATTACAGAAACTTTATCAGTCGATCGCATTAACACTACAAAGTAAATTTAGATCAATTAAACGTCTTCTGAGTTAGCACCTATGAAAGAAGAATTGATAGCCAGAGTTGTACAGGTCTTACGAATTAATATGAGTTGGATGACTTGGAATTTATTTCTGGCTTTTATACCTTTAGCTTTGAGTGTATGGCTATTTCGCATTAAGCGTGGTGGTACTTGGCTTTGGTGGCTAGGATTCTTAGTTTTCTACGCATTCTTACCGAATGCACCATATTTGTTGACCGATGTCATTCATTTGATAGACGATATCCGCACAATTCAATCTGTCTGGATGATTACTTTAGTACTAATTCCTGTGTATTTGCTAGTAATTTTATCTGGATTTCAAGCTTATGTAATATCCTTAATAAATTGGGGTTACTACTTACATCGTATCGGCAAGAGTGAATGGATTTGGCGGCTTGAATTGATTACCCATGCTCTCTGTGCTGTTGGTATTTATTGGGGGCGTTTCTTACGTTTCAACAGTTGGGATTTTATTACTCAACCCGATGCTCTATTGACCAAAGGCGTTGAGGAAATTCTTGGTAAACAGCCATTGGTAATTATCGCTGTCACCTTTGTGATACTTGTGGCACTGTACTGGATTATGAAACGAGTAACTTTGGGTTTTGTTGTGCAACCCCAAAATGGATATGCCATCAAAACACAACCAGCAAATCCTAACACTCACAACGCTGGATAAGTCAAGTACCTACACCTCCCTTTCCTTTCCTAGATGAGATTTCGCAAACGAAACGCTAGCTGAATGGGTAGGTGTAGGTTTGTCGCCACAAAAACTAAACTAATTCAATTACGAACCGCTTCTAACCAAGTCAGCAAATCAGCTAAACTAGTAAAATCTAACAGTACTTCGCTCAAATCTTCGAGAACAAGTAAAGGTAAACCAGAAATTGAGGAGCGTATTTCAATAGACACTTCTCCAAACCGCTTAGTTAACAGTCGGATAATGAGGTTAGCAGCTTCTTCCTGTCGTCCTTCTTCTCGTCCTTCTTCCTTGATTTCTCGGTAAACTCTCGTTTCCTTGAGTGTTATTCCTAGCATTGACTCTACCTCAGTTAGAGTTAATTTTTCAAACTTGTACAGCATGATCGTTGTAATCATGTCTATTATGGCGCGACTCCCTTGTTGAGATACTTCTTGATTAGTTCTTGTCAACAAATACCTTGCTTCTTCTGATGCTTGTTCTGACTCCACCGTAGTCAGTACCATGAGTGCTACCCATAGAGGTAAAGAGCGAATATCTCCCAACTCATCCAAATACACCCGATGCACTTGGTTTCCATTGAGTAATGTTCGATGTGGATGAATATCGCTTTGTTCGATATTGCCTGAAGGGTAAATAATCACTGCTTGCCAATCACTAAATCTAGCACGGTTGCGGTAGAAATACAGCGAGGATTCGGCGAATAGCCTTTCGTAAAGCTGTTCATCTTTTTGAAATTGTACCTCGCAGAAATATACAACTCCTGCACCTTCGTTTTCTGGTGGGAGAAACACCCCATCTATTTCAAATTTAGGCTCTTTGACAGCTACCGAATCAAATCGGTAAGCATCTGCATTTATCGGTGGATTTGTCAAGAGTTCAAATAGCAAAGTCGGAGATTGTTGAAACAGTTTGTAAAATATTGAATCTCGACGCATGAAGTATTCTATTTAATGTATTTGTTCAAGCTGCAATACATTGAATCACACACTACCTCACATTGCTATTACATTGTTGAGGGTAGACGCTGCATCGGCTTTTAATCGGACATCGCACATCTATAAACTGAGTTTTAGACAGAAGCGATCGCTAAATTTTATCAATTCAGCACCACTACATCTGTAACTTTTTCTAACTCTATAATAAATCGGCGTATTCCAATCAACTTAGAAGTACTATTTTTTTTCCATCTAAAGAAGGGTATACACGCTAGCTAATTCCGTGTCAAAAGAAAGATGCAGCTTTACAACGTCAGATTTGAAATGAATCTAGGTTGTTTAGTTTTTATTGACTGAGATCGGAGTTGAAGAATATGAATCTATTATCTATTGATGAACTCAAAACTTTAGCAGAAAATTCTCAATCCCCATGTATTTCTCTGTATATGCCGATGCAAAAAGCGGGGCCAGAGGTTCGACAAAACCCCATTCGGTTCAAAAATTTAATCCGTGAAGCTGAGGAACGCTTAGATGCGATGTCTAGCGACAAGCCGCAAGGTGTCTACGCAATTCGCCATACTGAAGCCCTAAATCTTCTCCAGCCAGCGATGGAACTAGATACGAGTGATTTTTGGGAACACCAAGACCACGGGCTAGTAATATTTATTTCTTTGCAAGTGTTTCGCTACTACCAACTGCCAATGGAATTTCCAGAATTGGTAGTTGTGAGCGATCGCTTCCACTTGAAACCACTGCTACATTTGCTCAATAATGATGGTAGCTTCTACGTCCTAGCTCTGAGCCAAAAGGATGTCAAGTTTTTTGAGGGAACTCGTTACAGCCTCAAGCAAATAGAAATCGAAAGTATGCCCAAGAGTTTAGATGAAACTCTCTTAGAAGATGAAATTCAAAAAGGGGTGCAGCATCGAATCGGCACATCTAAAAGGGGAGCTGCCAATGCTTCTTCACACCCCGGTACATTTCACGGGCAAGGAAGTCCCGACAGAGATAAGCATCAGGAAGATATTCTCCAATTTTGTTACGCTGTTGATACAGCATTACATGAAAAATTACGCGAGCAAAAAGCACCTTTAGTTTTGGCTGGGGTTGAATATCTTTTCCCGATTTATCAACAAGCAAATACTTACAATCATTTGGTGGAAGAACCCCTTACAGGTAATCCGGAATTCATCAAGCCGGAAGAATTACAAGACCAAGCTTGGCACATTGTTGAACCTTTGTTTCATCAACATCAAAAGCAAGTAATGGAACTTTATCAACAACTAGCTGGTGAAGGTACTGGTAAAGCTTCTAGTAATCTCAACGAAATTATTTCAGCTGCTTATTACCAAAGAGTTGATTATTTGTTTGTGCCAGTGGGACAGCAGATTTGGGGTAAACTCGATCCAGAAACAATGGCTGTAGATTTACACCCAAAACCAGAACCGGAAGACTACGATTTATTAGATTTTGCTGCCATTCATACACTTTTAAATGGTGGACAAGTGTACACTGTGGAGCCAGACAAAATGCCAAATGACGCATCAGCAGCAGCAATTTTCCGATTTTGATTTTGTTGTTTTTTCTAGCAGGCAATAGGTAACAGGCTTGAAAGCTTGTTGATTTTAAGATTTTCCAATCAGTTAATGTCTTATACCAGCCCTAAATAATTCGTGAAAAAAATCTATTGCCTATTGCCTATTGCCTATTCCCCACTCCCTACTCCCTACTCCCTCAACCTTAACCATTTTCACAGTCCATCTTCACCATACAATTCCTCCCTTGTGCTTTTGCCTGATAGAGTCCTTGGTCAGCAGCAGCAATTAAGGTTGCGGGAGATGATTGACTATGAGGAGTGATTGTTGCTACGCCAAGACTGAGGGTAATGAATTCACTGACTTGAGAATTGGGATGAGGCAGTTGTAATGCCCTAATATTAGTCTGGATTTCTTTGGCAACTGCAACAGCTTCTTCGACACCAGTATTTGGTAAAATCACTGCAAACTCTTCTCCACCATACCGAGCAACTAAATCAGCAGGATGTTTAACTGTCTGAGAGATTGCTTGGGCAACGTGTCTGAGTGCATCATCTCCTGCGAGATGTCCGTGAGTATCGTTATAAACTTTAAAGTAATCTACATCACACAAAATCAAAGACAGTGAGGCTTGCTCTCGTGCCAATCGTTGCCATTCGGCGTTGAAGGTGTCATCAAAGCAGCGGCGATTTGCCACTTGGGTAAGACCATCGGAAGAAGCAAGGCGCTGTAATTCTTGGTTTGCTTGTTGTAATTGGTGGTAAAGTTCTGATTGCTGAATGGCGATCGCAGCTTGGCTTGCTAGCTGGTTAAATAAGTTAATCTCCGATTGCTCCCATACCCTACTGTTAGAGCATTGGTGAGCAATCAATAGTCCCCACAAACGCTTTTGCTGCAAGATGGGCACCACAAGGTTCGCCCGAATTTGCAAACTCCGCAGCAGTTCAACATGACACGGCGATAGTCCACCAGTTTCAATGTCTTCGATCGCTCTACTATTACCTTGTTGGTAGTAATTTGCACGGGTAGATTGAAAGCATGTGTCCATCACATGAAATCCCAGAATGGACATGCACCCAGGTGCTAAAGATTCTACTGCAACTAACCCACTCCAGTCTGGCTTAAACTGATAAATCACTACTCGGTCTACATCAAACAATTGTCTTACCTCGTCTGCCGTGGTTTGCAAAATTTCATCTAACTCCAAGGATTGGCGAATGCGCTGGGTGACAGCTGCGACAATTCGCTCGAACTGACTTTGCTGTTGGACGCGCTGCTCAATTTGCTTAGGAGATGAGGATGCCACAGTTAACGTCAGGGCATCAAAGTGAGGGGTTGTAGTGCTAGGCACAGCAGTCGGTGTGGCAATCAAATAGCCTTGAGCAAATGTTGCGCCTCGTTCTCGCAGCCAGTTCAGTTCTTCAATGCACTCAATTCCTTCGGCGACGGTTTGGATGTTTAATTTTTGAGTAATCTCTAGAAGCTTTTCAGTAATCGAGGCTTTATACAAGTCTTGATGCACATCTCGAATTAACTGCATATCTAACTTGATAAAATCTGGTCGTAACTGATGCAGCAAATTCAGGCTGGAATAGCCAGAACCAAGGTCATCAAGGGCAACTAAAAACCCAGTATCCCGGTAGTATTGAATCACAGCTTTGAGGTGGGCTAAATCTTGAGGATTGTCTGATTCCACGACTTCAAAGACAACCCGTTCGTGTTCAATGCCTGCTCGATCGATTGCTTCTACCGTACTGCGTAGGCAATAAACAGGGTCATAAAGCGCAGTTGGTGAAAAATTGATGAAAATTCGCCCACTCACTTGATGACGGGTAAATTGCTTGATTGTGTTGAGGCGAGCAAGTCGGTCAAGTTGTGGTAAAAGTCCAGCTTCGCCTGCTAACTCCAGGATTGGTTCCGGTGGTACTAAATTGCCTTGTTCATCCAGCCCCCGCAACAGCGATTCATATCCATAAATCTGAGATGTATCCTGAATTGAGACAATCGGTTGAAAGTAACTGGTGAATCGTTCCCTTGCCAACATTTCCACTAACCAATCGGACTGACTGAACTTAATAAACCGTTGCAATGAGGCAATATCACTAAAATCTTGGAGTTGAGGTTGGATAGCACCTTGAATCAAAAGGACTTGCGTCTCTCTTAATTCTCTTGGTGCAAGGAATTGAGCCAAGTTACGGGCAATTTCTTGAGCCTGTCCAGGTTTACAGTTCAAACTCAGGCCTGGTCGCTGGTGCATCAGCTCATACTCAACGCCTAATTGCTGTAGGTATGAAGTGACTTTTGTCAGAGTATGCGAAACCGGGAACCAGAGAAAAAGTCTGCCTGCTTCCCCAGTTTGGCAGCGAATATTATAACAAGCACAAGTATTGGAGATAGGACATCTTTGGCTCATTGGTAACTACCTTGCTCAATCCGATTTATTTAGTGTTCCCATAGATTTTGCTGTAAAAAATAAACTAGAGTTCAAGTAGATAAAGATTTCATGAGAAATGCAACTAGGAGAAATATTAAGAAGTTCAAAATTAAAAATAAGTATTGATAGATTTTCCATTCCTTCGGGGAAAATCATCTAGAATCCTGGAAAAATAAAACTTTTAATAACAACACTGATTTAAGCAATTCTGTTAAAAAATAAGCGTTCAAAATCTCCCTCTATCTACAGTTAAAAAATTGGTGATTATTTTTCTTTTACCATACTGACGTAAGATCAATAATTACGAATTACAAATTACAAATTATGAATTAGTATCAGTCTGCGCTATCTAAGTGCGATCGCAGATCGATACCAATATTTATTTTTATAGAAATAGCACTTTGCAGGTGAGTTCTACGGGTCATATCATGTCCCCCTAATTAGTCGAATAAATTTCTTACTTTCCAAACATCTTCTCAGAGCGATACCTTCTCTACGAGACGCTCCGCCAACGCAAGAGTTTTCTACTGATGTTTGATAGAATACTTTCCAAACATCCTCTAACCCTTATCCTCTCTGCCCCTCTGTCTGTTGTTGACGACGCGCTGCTGCTAAAATTATCCGTTGTTCAGCACGTGCGATCGCCTTATATGTCCGCTCGATCGCTTCGGGTTCCACAGAAATGGAAGTTATGCCCCATTCCACTAACCGATCGATAATTTCCGGATAAAGGGCTGGTGCTTGACCGCAGATTGAACAAGGTATGCCAGCATTTTTAGCCATCTGGATGAGTTGAGCGATCGCACTCATAACTGCTGGATGACGCTCATTAAATACTTTTGCTAGCTGTCCTTGTTCTCGATCTACTCCGAGCAATAATTGGGTCAGGTCATTTGTACCAATGGAAATTCCGGCTACGCCTGCTTTGGCATATTCTGGCAATAAAAACAGTACGCTTGGCACTTCTGCCATGATCCACAATTCAAATTCTGCCACCTGGGTTAAAAGAGCTTGCTCAACTTTATGCCGACAAAAGACAAATTCTTCCACAGTCCGAACAAAAGGTAGTAGCAAATGGATATTGCTATAGCCAGATTGCTGTACGCTTGCTAAGGCTTTCAGTTCCAACTCAAACACAATCGGATTTCGTACATAGCTGAAAGTGCCGCGTTCGCCTAACATCGATTGTGAAGAAGATTGTAAACTATCACTCAATGAAGGCAAATCTGGCGATCGCCAATCTAAAGAACGATAAAAAACTGGTCTTGGTGCAAAAGCACGAGCAAACTGCATAATTTGGTCAGACCAACGCTCTAACAATTCTGCTTGACGCCCGCCTAAAATCCAACTATGAGGATGTTGCCCATCTAATATATTGAGTACCATCAATTCTGAGCGCAACAATCCTACCCCATCCACAGGCAAGCTTTTTACCTGCTCTATCAGGCTGGACTGACTCAAGTTAACCAACAGTTTGGTAGCAATCATAGGTAGAGCAAAGGGGGATGAGGAGGATGAGGGAGATGAGGGGGTATTTACTCCTCGCTCTCCCTTATCTCCCCCATCTTCCCTATCTCCCTTATCTCCCTCATCTCTGGCTTCTTCTTTGATCCGATAAACTTCTCCTCTGTCGCCATCAAGCAACAGCCGTTCGCCAGTTTGAATTAAGCTTGTAGCTGATTTTGCGTTCACTACTGCTGCTATACCTAATTCTCTGGCCAGAATTGCAGCGTGGCTGGTTAGTCCTCCTTGTTCAGTGATAATACCAGCAACTTGTTGCAATAATGGTAACCAATCAGGTGTAATTGTTGGTACTACTAAAATTACTCCTTTTGGGATTTGTTCGGGTTTTTGGTGGGAATTCATCATTACTAAAGCATTTGCCACAGTACGTCCTCCTGAGGCTGCAAGTCCCCTGATGAAGTGTAAATGGGGAATTACAGATTTGGGAGTATTCACTTGTGTAAGGTAAAGCTTGCTAGATGTGGTTGTGCTAGCGATAGTCCATTTAATGGTAAAGGTTTTACCTAGTTCAGTTATTAATTGAGTTCCCAGACCAATTATTTGTTGTACGTATTCTGGTTGTAAAGCATACTGTTTTTGTTGGGCTTCCTGAAGTACGTAAGTAATCAGACAAGTTTTATCTGGTGTTGGGGCTGAGTCCGTCAGAGGTTGGGAAAAAATTGTAGAGGAAGCATCATCAACATCATAAGCCAGCATTTTATTGCCGAGCTGTTGCTCTAGGATAACCCCAGTTTCATTTTGAATGTAGTACACATCTGGCAATACTTCGCCTTGAGCGATCGCAATTCCTAATCCCCAAGCGGCTTCAATTTCCCACCCAGAGGGGTCGGCTTTTAGCAAACCACTGGCGATCGCATTTTCCACAGGTTGCACCAAAATTCCGAGATTAATTTGTTGCAGGTTAATTCCTGTGTGTTGCCAATACAATAAACTTCTGGCACGAAATATTTGACTCCAGGTACGTTTTAATGCCAGAGCGATCGCTTCTTCTTGACAATGACAAAATACTGATTCTAGCAACCCAGATATATTTACTGGAATCTGTGTGGTATTTGCTACTGACAAACTAGGTCGAAAAATCAAACAGTTAGTTTGCCATTCTCTGGCTGCTGTGAAAATTCTACTTACCCACTGCTGTGGCACAGTTGCAGTGAGAATTTCTTCGCGCAAACGCCCAGCCACCTGCTGAAGTTGACGCCAATTACTGACATCTAAGTGTAACGAAGAGTGAGGTAAGTCAGCAACTAATGACTCTGAACTGTTGAGATTTTCGAGAAATTGCCGCAAAATTTCTGCCGAAACGACAAAACCAGGCACCACCGGATAGCCACGTTGGATAATTCTGCTTAAGTAAAACGCTTTGTCACCTACTTTGGTGCGGTCTTGTAGTTGAATTTGGTCTAGCCAGTAGAGTTTTTCCACTCAATTTGTTAGTTGTCAGTTATCTATTCGTAGCCACAGCCATTCTTGATTTCAGAATGTAAACCTATATTTATTGACCAAAATAATATCTTATTGGCAAAGAATTCTCACAGAGGTCTAAAATCAGGTAATGTTTAAATCGTCACCTGATTGGATTCTAAATTCTGTATTCTCTTAAAAGCTATATTACCAATTAACCTAGTAAATATAATTATCCCTACCAAAACTAACCTTGCCAAACACTTACTATCTTGCAGCTAATGATTGGTTAAATATCAGCTTCCGGCTATGCATCGCATTGGTGATTGGCGGAATTATTGGCTTGGAACGCGAAACTAGACGCAAACCAGCTGGTTTAAGAACTCATATGCTGGTGAGTTTGGGTTCAGCTTTATTCACCATCATACCTCTGCAAACAGGTGAGCTACAGACCAGTCCGGATGCACTCAGCCGCGTGATTCAGGGAATTGCCACCGGGGTGGGATTTCTCGGCGCTGGGGAAATTGTCCGTCAATCTTCCCAGCCATCACAGCAACTGGAAATTCACGGACTCACATCAGCAGCGGCTATTTGGGTTTCGGCTGGTTTGGGAATTGCTGCTGGCTGCGGTTTATGGCAGTTAGGATTAATCGGTGGTGTCCTCACTTTTTTGGTTCTCAAGGTTTTTAAAAGGTTAGAAAAACATGATTAGTGATTAGTTATATGCCTAGCAAAAAGAAAGCTATCGACCCTCCTAATTTACCTTCATTTGAAATGATGAATAAGGGGATACCAGATAACCAATTATATGAATTAGAAAGCTATGAAAATATATATCTATCAAATTGCCAGTTAGAGGGGATTAAAGGAGTAGATTTTCAGTATGCCTACTTTGATACTGTTAAAGCTATAAATACTTATTTTAAAAAGCTTTCTCTACAAGATGTGAGAATTATTAAAAGTGATTTTGCTAATACTGAATGGGAAGAAGCTTCACTTAATAGAGTTGAGTTTGTTAACTGTAGATTGCTGGGATTTAAAGGAATAAAATCCAGATTTAAAAATGTTATTTTTAAAGGCTGTCAAGGACAATTTTCACAGTTTAATTTTAGTAAGTTTGATTGTGTCATTTTTGACAATTGTATCCTGGAAGAATCTACATTTTTAGAAGCTTCTCTAACAAATGTAAAGTTTATAAATTGTCAAATGAATAACGTTATCCTGGGTGATGCTAAATTTAAAGACACAGATTTTCGAGGTTCTAATATAGAAGGCTTGCAAATTAATATAAATCAGCTTAAAGGTGCAATTTTAGATTTATTTCAAGCTGCTTATATTCTTCAAAGGTATGCAAATGTAATAGTTAAACCTGTTGATGAAGAATGATATTTTTTTATTTTGTCTTATTATTACAAGTGATAATGATTATAATCAATTAAATAGTTGCTTGCGAAATTAAACTTATCCTCAACAATTGTACGTTACTTAAGATTATATTTTTAAATCCAAGTATTGTAATTGTAATTATTAATGTTGCATTATTTCTCCTGCCTTTACAAAAAGAATTTGTGAAGATTTCAACCATTGGGAATCGAAAGAACCCAAATGAGTAGTAGTAATCAAGGTTTGAAAGCGGTCTTGAATAGCATCAAGCAGTTGATTTTGTCGAGATAGATCTAGTTCGGCCAGCACATCATCAAGTAATAGCAATGGTGGCTCTTTAACGACTTCTTCAATTAATTGTAATTCTGCTAACTTTAAGGCTAGAACGAGCGTTCGTTGTTGACCTTGAGAACCGTATTGACGAGCAGGTGTCTGGTTAATGGTTAACTCTACTTCGTCGCGGTGGGGACCCACAAGGGTAGTGCCTTGGTGGAGTTCGGCTACGGATCGCTGTTGAATTTTTGCTAAAAAAGCTTGCTGGACTTGTTCTGGTTGGTTATCTTCTAAAGGGATATTCGGCGCGTATTTGATTTGCAGAATTTCCGTACTACCGCTGATGCTGGTGTGCCAAGCAGTAGCGATGTGAGCTAATCTTTGTATGGCGCGATCGCGGCGTCTAATTACCCGTGTACCTGCGGTAGCTAACTGTGCATCCCACAAAGCAAGTTCTGATTGTAGAGACTTTGTGTACAACGTCTCTACATTGTTTTTTAAAAAGGCATTGCGCTGGCGTAACACATGGTTATACTGCTGCAAAATGTAAGCATAAACTGGTTCAAGTTGAATCAAAAGGGTATCTAACCAATTGCGCCGACCTTCCGGGCCGCCGCGTACTAGTTCTAAATCCAGGCTGGAAAATTGGACTGCATTGAGAACGCCGAGAAAATCCATTTGACGGCGTACAGACTCGCCATTGAGAGCAACGCTACGGCGGCCATTGCGGCGGAGGGTTAAAGTCAGATCGCTAGCACCTATTTGCCGCTCAAGATGAGCATTAATTTGGGCTGTGGCTTCCCCTTCCCTGACTAAATCGCGATCGCGTGCCATACGGTGCGATCGCAATGTCGCCAACAACTCCACCGCCTCCAACAAATTCGACTTTCCCTGAGCGTTATTACCAACCAAAATTGTTTTCGCAGCAGTGAAATCAACCCTCTGATCTTGGTAATTACGAAATTGTCTCAGTTGTAGAGTTTTCAGGTACATAAGTGCAATTTTGGATTTTAAATTTTAGATTTTGGATTGAAGATAAATCTAAAATCTAAAATCTAAAATCTAAAATTTCCTTTTTAAACAGCCTTCTTACCCACAATGCGTAAGAATATCTTCTCTAATTCAATCCACACAAACATTAAAGCACTGAAGCCAATACAAACTCCCAATTCTTCCAGAGTGAGGTAGTGAGTACCAAAGAAATCTCGCAGGGGTGGGACGTAAACTAGCATCAACTGTAAAATCGTAGTCACGACAACAGCCGCTAGTACAAATATATTAGAAAAGGGATTCATCTCGATGGTCAGCCGGTTGTTGGAGCGAATGGCGATCGCGTGACCCATTTGGGCGATACACAAGGTAGTAAATACCATCGTCTTCCAAGCTTCTCGATTTCCCTGGTACTCAGGGGCATGGGTATGTTGATAAGCCCACCACATTAAGGCAATGGTGATAATGGCAAATATTATACCAATGCGAATCATATAAGAACCCAATCCCCTGGCAAAAATGCTTTCACGGGGACTAAAAGGCGGACGTTTCATCACATCTGGTTCTGGGGGTTCCACAGCTAATGCCAGAGCTGGCAAACCGTCTGTTACCAAGTTCATCCACAGAATTTGCAAGGGAGTCAGGGGAACGCCTCCCAAACCTATCAAGGGTGCAGATGCAATTGTCAGAACTTCGCCAATGTTACTGCCCAGGATGTATTTAATAAAGCGGCGGATATTGGTGTAAACGACTCTACCTTCTTTGGTGGCGCTGACAATGGTGGCGAAGTTGTCATCAAGTAACACCATATCGCTGGCTTCTTTACTGACATCAGTGCCCGTAATGCCCATTGCAATGCCGATATCAGCTTGTTTGAGGGCTGGGGCATCGTTGACACCATCACCTGTCATGGCGACAAATCTGCCGCGGCGTTGCAGTGCTTGGACAATTCGCAGTTTGTGTTCAGGGGAAACCCTGGCATAAATGCTCACCAAGTCAACGTTTTGCTCTAGTTCCTGGTCACTCATCCGCTGTAATTCTTGACCTGTCAGTAGGCGATCGCCTTCTTGGGCAATTCCCAAATCGGTGGCGATCGCTCGTGCTGTTAATTGGTGGTCACCAGTAATCATGACTGGGCGAATTCCGGCATCACGGCACTCTTGCACAGCCGCCCTAACTTCTGGACGTGGTGCATCTAGCATTCCCACCAATCCCAGCCACACCAAATCTTGTTCGGATGCTTCGTCTGAACCTTCTGGTGGAATCTCGGCAAGGGGCTTGTAGGCAAAACCTAGTACTCGCAAACCTTTACTTGCCATGTTGTCATTTTCTGCCAGAACTTTCTGACGTAGTTCTTCACTCAAGGGCGTTGAGCGATCGCCCAAATAAACTTGAGCCGAACGTGCCAAAATTAACTCTGGCGAACCTTTGGTAAACATTAAGTAAGGTTCAGATTGTAAGAAGTTAGCGATGGCCGGGTCAACGGCATTTAAAGACCCTTCACCTGTGGCCACTTCCTGCACCTGAGAAATCACACTCATCCGCTTGCGTTCGGAGGAGAAGGGAAACTCTCCAACACGGGGTAACTTACTATTCCACTGTTCTTTTTCGATTCCTGCTTTCCCCGCCAAGGTGACTAATGCCCCCTCTGTGGGATCTCCCAAAATCGCCCATTCGCCTTTTTCTTTTTGCAGCACGGAATCATTACAAACCGCACAAGCCACTGACAAAGCTGAAATTTCTGGTGACTCCTCTAGGGAAATTTTTTCACTATTTAAAAGGAAATCTCCTGTGGGGGCATAACCTTCTCCAGTGACGCGAAAAGTTTTGTCATTGGTGAAAACCGATTGCACCACCATTTTATTTTGAGTCAGGGTGCCGGTTTTATCAGAACAGATGGTGGTTACAGAACCCAATGTTTCCACTGCTGGCAGTTTGCGAATCAAGGCATTCTGGCGCACCATTCGCTGGGTTCCCAGTGCCAAGGTAACAGTAATTACCGCAGGTAGACCTTCTGGGACAACAGCAACCGCCATACTCAAAGATACTTCCAAGAGTTCTTGGATGTTGCTAAAACCTCTGGCTTGGATGACACCGCCGATGACAACGATCGCCACGAGAATCAAAGAACCCGTAACCAGGACATTGCCTAGTTGAGTCATCCGCTGTTGCAAAGGCGTAGGTTCACTTTCCACCGACTGCAACATGGCGGCAATTTTGCCTAATTCTGTTGTCATGCCGGTGTTGGTTACCAGAACCTTTCCCCGTCCCTGGACGACTTCAGTTCCTTGGAATACTAAATTAATGCGATCGCCTAAATCTGTTTCTTCAGGTAAATTTAGTATCGCTTGTTTGTTGACAGCTTCAGCTTCACCCGTCAGTGCCGATTCTCGCACTTGTAAATTAGACTGTTCGATCAACCGTCCGTCTGCGGCTATCTGCATCCCAGCTTCCAGCAGCACCACATCTCCTGGGACTAGTTCCTTAGCTGCTATCTCCGCCAATCTACCGTTGCGGATGACTCGCACTAGGGGGGAGGTGAGTTGTTTCAGGGCTGCTAGGGCTTTTTCGGCACGACTTTCTTGGACGTAACCAAGTATGCCATTGAGGATAACAATTGCTAAGATAGCGATGGTATCTTTGAATGGTACTTCACCGGGCTTCAAGCTCCCTGACTGCCAAGCCATGAGGTCTAAAAACCCAGAAATCAGAGCTACACCAATCAGCATCAACAACATAATGTTCTTGAACTGATCTAACAGAATTTCCCAAGCACTACGGCCAGCAGTTTCTTCAAGTTCGTTGGGGCCGTACTTTTGCAACCGTTGTTGAATATCTTCGGGTGTTAAGCCACTGTCTGCGTTACTATCAAGCAGGTCTAGCGCTTTATCAACATCTAAACTATGCCAAACGGCGGCAGTTTCAGGCAGAGAATTAGCAGACATCGTGTAAGTCACAGGAAATGGTTACAAAATTCGATCATAATCATAATTTAGTGATGGCTGGAAAACCATCTCCTAAAGTTACATTAAAGCAATACTAAATCTTATGAGTGTAGAGGGGATTCTTTTGATTTGCAAATTTCTCTTCTGTTGACATATCTGTGACATATATGTGTTATCTCTTACGAAAGAGTTTTTGCAGACACATTCTACTGATAATTGAGAATAATACAAGTCTGAAGTTCGGCTACAGAGAATATGCCACAATTAATTTGAGGCTATCATTGCTTGAACTGGATGCATGGCACGATCGCATTTCTTGATGAATTTTGGGTCAAGTTTCCAGCCGGGTTTCCGTTTGTAGCAAACTTTTCCAGACGAATTTGGAATTGCTTAAACGTGCTAAACCACTTAATAAATATTTAATTATGAGTTTTGTACTCCCCACTTTGACTGCTAGCCAGATGTTCGGGCAAAAAATAATTCGACCGCTGACTGCTGCTACCCTGTCCGGTATTGCTTTCGTTAAAGATAGACTGATTGCCATTGACAGCCTGAAAGGGCATCTACTGGAGATCGATCCCACCTCTGACAACAGTAAAATTATCAATCCGCATCAAGTTAAGGAATTTACCGATGTCACTGGTTTAGCCATCTGGGAAGATACCCTGTGGGTGAGTCGCGATCGCAGTGTTTATTTGTGCAAGCTGAATGCCTTGGGTCTAGAACATTTTGTGACATTGCCTTATGCAGCGGACGGCGTTGCTGTTTGGGAAACAACGGTCTACGTCAGTTGCCAAAGACTAGGCTACATTCTGATTTTTGACCTGGAAACCCGAAAAGAAATTACCAGATTTTATGCCCCTGGAGTTGGGGTAGAAAATTTGGCAGTTACTCAGGATATGTTGTGGATTTGCGATCGCACAGAACAAACAGTTTACGCGATGGATAGGGCAACTGGAGAAGTTAAATTTAGTGTTCTGACTCCCTTTGAATCGCCTACAGGCATAGCGATACATAAAGATGGCGAAACTGGCAAAGAAAGTATCTATGTCGCCTACGCCTCCGAGGAGCCTTATATCCGGGACAATCCCAATGCCGATCCGAATCATGAGCTAACTTACCGCGATCGTACTTTTATTCATCCCCTGTATTATCATTACGAGCCAGATAAGCGCTACGCCCTCTCTAATGGCTATCTCATTGAAATGTCCTATGCTGAAGAGATTGCACCCTTAGATGAGGTTTATTTACCCGATGTAGAATGGCGCATTGCCCTACCATCGGAAACCGAGCGTCAAAAGGTGAAACACGTTGAAGCCATTGGTCTACCCTTCACCGAAGAAGTAATAGATGGGCAACGTGTAGCAGTATTTAAATTTGATGCTCTTACTCCAGGCGAACGCCATATATTTGGCTGGAAAGCACTTTTGGAAGTTCGAGGGATTAAGTATCGCATCACACCCAAAGATGTGGAAAGTATACCCGAACTTTCACCAGAATTGCAAAGCCGCTACCTAGTGGATGACGACGATTTAGCAATGGACACTACCATTGTCCGCCGTGCCGCCAGAGAAGCAATTGGCTCTGAAACCAATGTGTTGCGGAAAATGTACAGCATCCGTAATTATGTATACGACGAATTATCCTATGGTATTAAACCGTACATCGATCCGCCAGATATAGTTTTAGAACGCGGCGTTGGTTCCTGTGGTGAATATGTCGGCGTTTTACTGGCATTATGCCGCTTAAATGGCATCCCCTGTCGCACCGTTGGCAGATATAAATGTCCACCTAACAGCGAACACCAAGGCGTACCTCTACAACCTGATTTTAATCATGTTTGGCTAGAGTTCTACGTACCGAATTTTGGCTGGTTGCCAATGGAATCCAATCCTGATGATGTCGGTCATGGCGGACCATATCCCACGCGCTTTTTTATGGGCTTGTCCTGGTATCACATTGAAATTGGTAAAGGTATCACCTTTGAAACCGTGACCAGCCAAGGTGCGCGGTTAACCAAAGAAGATGTCCCCATTGGCGACTTAGCAATCAATCACATTCGGTTCACAATTCTTAAAGAATTGCCACCTTTTTGAATTTGGGCATTGGAAGAGGACACGGGGACGCGGGCACACCGGGACGCGGCGAAAGAAGAGGATGTGAGACAAGCCAAGAAGTCTGAACTGAGGCCAGAACTTTGGAGGAAAGACTTCTTGCAATTTTTCTCTTCATCTCTCTCATCCCCGCGTCCCCGCGTCTCCCCATGCCCCAAAATATTAGCTGTGAGCTCTTAAACTGGGTAATGGATACGATTGATGCTGCTTAAAATCAGCAAACTCGCAAATAGAATTAAATGGACAAAAGCGGCAGTGAGAACCAGGATTGGGAGGGAAAATTTTACTAAAATCACTCGTTTCTTCCTGATATTTTTGTAAATCTTGCTGGTGTTTGTGGGCAATATTCGCTAAATCAAATTTTAAGGCTTCTAATTCGGTATTATTAATGCTAATCAACTCAGATTTTTTACAAATTTCTAGATTGTAAAATGATGCGACAGCTTGTCTTCCAGGATAAAGATAACGAGCCGCTAACAAATAAACTAAAGCTTGTCGTCGGTCAAAAGCCGATTTTCCAGTTTTGAAATCCAAAATATGTAAGGTGCGATCGCTCTCAATAAAAACGCAGTCCATAGCCGCATATAACCGAAAGCAATAATCTTGTTGTTCAATGACAATCGGTTTCGGAAAACCTTCATCACCAGGAGTTAATTGAATAATATTTTTATCCATCAGCAACGGCGCATCATGATATTTTCTCAAAATTTGCAGCACCCGTTGCCGGACTTGTTCGCTGGAGTTGCCTAATTTTAGTAGCTGTGCAACTTTTTCTACGCCATCTGATTGCTGCAAAAGGTGTCTGTGATTATGAAACTCATAAACGCCTTTTTGGGCAAGTATCCCAATCCGCTGGGGTGCAGTGGCTTTCGCTAATAGTGCTTTGACTTGTGGTTCGTGTTGCCGCGCTTTGATAAACCCCCGTCTCATCTGGCAATGCCAGCGTTCTTGCCCTGACGCCGGGGCAACTAAAGACCAAAGGTGATAACTGGCAAAAGGTCGATCGGGGGTTGACATTGCTCGGAAACAGTGAGAGAAAGTACGGTGGGAAGAACTATGTTCGACAATTTCCGCCGAACATAACTTCGGAGGATACTTGCTGCTACACACGCTTTGCGGGAAGCTTTTAATAGTACTGATGATGTACGGGAGCAAGTGGCAAAAATGAGCGCTAGTAGCAATTCCAGCAAGATAAAATTTGGTACCGATGGATGGCGAGGCATTATTGCCGATGACTTTACTTTCCCCAATGTGCGGAAAGTAACAAGAGCGATCGCCAGTTACCTCGAAACAGCCTACACAAAAGATAGACCAGTACTTATTGCCTACGATACTAGGTTTTTAGCTGACCAGTTTGCCCAAACAGCCGCCCAAGTCTTGGCAGATTTGGGTTGGACTGTGAAAATTACCGATCGGGATTGTCCCACACCAGTAATTGCCTACAACGCCCGTCACCTAAATTCCGCTGGGGCGTTAATGTTTACTGCTAGTCATAATCCAGCACCATACTGTGGAATTAAATATATCCCCGATTATGCTGGACCTGCCACTCCAGAGATTACTGATACTATTGTGGCAAATATAGAAAGTGCATCGGATGAACTGCCTAGTAGCAGCCGACCCGATTTAATTTCCACTTTCGATCCCAAGCCAGATTACCTGGAATTTATCTATACCCTGCTTGATGTAGAACGAATTAGGAGCGCTAATTTAAAGGTAAAATACGATGCTCTCTATTCTACTTCTCGCGGTTATTTAGATGAAGTTTTGCAACATAGTGGTGTTCAGTTAGAAAGTTTCCACACTTGGAGGGATGTATTATTTGGCGGTGGGATGCCAGAACCCAAAGGAGAACAATTAGTTGAGTTAGTGGAAGCAGTAGTCAAGGATCGCGCCGATTTGGGTTTGGCGACAGATGGAGATAGCGATCGCTTTGGTATTGTTGATGAACAAGGTACTGTCCTCACTCCGAATACTGTGCTGTTAGTTCTAGCACGACATTTAATCAAAAATAAAGGCAAAAGCGGCGCCATCGTCCGCACTGTGGCTACAACCCACCTACTGGATAACTTCGCAGCTAAATACGGGCTGCAAATTTATGAAACAGCAGTGGGCTTTAAATACATCGGTGAAAAAATGCGGGAAACTGCTGTACTCATTGGTGGAGAAGAATCAGGCGGATTAAGTGTAATTGGGCATATTCCCGAAAAAGACGGTGTTTTAGCTGATATGCTGGTGGCAGAAGCCATCGCCTATGAAGGGAAACCCCTAAGTCAGCTAGTTAAAGAAGCGATCGCTGAAGCTGATGGGCCACTTTACAACACCCGCCTTGACTTGCACCTCACCGAGTCTCACAAAATTGCTGTCATCGACTCCTTTACCAAAAATCCACCCACAGAGGTAGCCGGAATTAAAGTCAAGGAAGTCGGGCGTAAAGACGGTATTAAACTCTATTTAGAAGAAGGTAGCTGGGTACTGCTGCGTCCTTCCGGTACAGAACCCTTGGTGCGCGTTTACCTAGAAACCAACTCTCCCGAAAAACTCACCCAAATCTCTCAAGAGATGGAAAGTGTCATTGCTAAGCTAGAAGCATAAGAGTCTAGGAGTTAGGAGTTAAGAGTTAAGAGTTAGGAGTTAGGAGTTAAGAGTTAAGAGTTGTAAATTAGCAATTCTTAACTCTTAATTTATAACTTCGCTCAAAATCCTCACTCCTAACTCCTCACTCCTAACTTCTAACTCCTCACTCCTAACTCCTCACTCCTCACTTCTAACTCCTCACTCCTAACTCCTCACTCCTAACTTCTAACTCCTCACTCCTAACTCCTCACTCCTAACTTCTAACTCCTCACTCCTAACTCCTCACTCTTAACTTCTAACTCCTCACTCCTAACTCCTCACTCCTAACTTCTAACTCCTCACTCCTAACTTCTAACTCCTCACTCCTAACTCCTCACTCCTCACTCCTAACTTCTAACTCCTCACTCCTAACTTTTATTAAAATATGAAAACTTTAGCTCCTTTATTGACAATCGTAGTTGTAGCTGTTTGGGTAATGGCGATCGCAATTATTTCAGTTCAAAATGCCACGCCAGTATCGTTAAAATTCTTAACATTTCAATCAATACAAATACCAGCAGGTTTAGTTTTAGCTTTTAGTGCAGTTATCGGATTAATTGGCACGGCACTGCTGCAACCACTGTGGAATCATAGTGGTTATAGACAGGGTAATTCTCGGTTAGAAGACGATGCCGAATTTTTTGTTGACGATCAAGATTTTTGAGGATTGAAAAGCTGTGCAGTACCAAAACATTATTACAATCGAACCGGGGAAGCGAGGAACTTGAGCGAATTGGAAAATGAGGTGAGGGGCTATGAGTGCAACCCATACAACAGATTTTAATTTGTGGATTGAACAGACAGCCCAATTATTGCGATCGCATCGCTGGGATGAAATCGATCTCGAACATCTGATTGAAGAGGTTGAAGGCTTGGGCAAAAGCGAACGGCGGGCTATTACCAGTCAACTAACTCGCTTGCTTTTGCATTTACTGAAATGGCAATATCAGCCCCAGCGTCGCTCAGATAGTTGGCTGGATTCCATCACTGATTCTCGCACCCAAATTGAGTTAGCCATAGTCGATAGTCCTAGTCTTAAGAACTATCCTACAGAGCAACTTGAAGAAAGTTATCAAAGGGCACGTAGGCAAGCAGCCAAGCAAACAGGAATACTTGTATCCGTATTTCCAGAAGAATGCCCATATTCTTTAGAATTAGTGTTAGATGAAGACTGGCTACCGCAAGCAAGCGATATTTGATAACTTTAGTGCCACATGAAAAAAGCCCGTGTTAACAGGCTTTTTCGGAAACTTTTAAGAGAGCGATCGCACTTTTATAAAATCAAAATGTCCATTCGTGATCTGGATCGTCAAGGGCAGCGCAAACAGAAGCTAAATTTGCAAGTTCTTTGAATGGGCTGGATTTAGCTATTTCTGTAATTGAGTTTAAGGTAAGGGCTAGTTGTTCATTATTGCCGGATGCGATCGCATTATCAACGACAGCAAATAAAGCACGAAAGTTTTCTGCACGCTCATCAAAAGAACGATCTAGATACGCCATCAGCAACTCTCGCTGGGCATTAATCTTTGTGATTGTTTCTTTTTCCCACGCCTCAATATCACGTCTCTTTGTCTGTTCCTCTTCGGCAACCTTAAGGTAATCGGTGTAAGCTGAAACCATTTGCTGTAAGGATTCAGCAGGATTCATAAATTCTTTGACTACTTTGATTGACATTCCTAATTGCCTCTCAAAGTACGATACTTGGCTTTAATAGTCGCAGTAGCGGGATTAAGCTGCCCTTCACTATCTAAAACAGGAGTTTTCATAATTTCTGCAAGTGCTTTAACGAAAAGTGCGACTTTTTGAAACTTCTTAGCATCCCTGTTTTTGTCGAATGATGGTAAAGATTCAAGTTCTTGAAGACCTAGAATAGCGCATTCATTTAGGCACTCAAATACGCCCTGTAACTCAGTAATCCGGCGTCTTACTTGTTGCATAAAGTCTTTTGCTGCGTCAATTTTAGCGATCGCAGTGTTGACTTCAGCGTTGTACTCCCATGCCTTTGTCAATGCTTTTTCGCCTTCACCAGCAAGCACAAAACCTCCAATAAGGACAGCAGGACCAACGGTGATACCACCTAACACAAGAGAACCAAGAGCCATACCTCCGCCACCAGCAGCTAATGAGCCACCACCCAGCCATGCTAGAGTTGCATTCCAAGCTGCTGCACCGCTAAGTCCTCCTATGAGTGTCCCAGTACTCGCTACTCCTACAGAGGTAGCAAGACTCATTGCACCACCGTACCCTGCTGCTGCTGCCCCAATAGCCTTGGCTCCACCTTTGAAAAACTGTTCAGCTTCCGTTGCAGCAGTTTTGTACTCCTTAATCTGCTGAACTGAAATTCCGTCTAACCCCTCTAAAAACTCCTTTTCACTTTGTTTTGCTTTACCAATGTTTCGTTCAATAAAGTCAACAAAGCGCCCAATTGTACTCATCATCACATCAAGCTGGAGTTGGCCATACTCTTCTGCAAGCTTGTTAGTTACCTCCCAGTCTGCTTTCAACTCACTGACTGCATTTGAGTGGCGCTTTTCAGCACGTTCACCAATTTCTTTTGCCTGATTCATATTGCCAACACCTTCAGCACCTTTTACTGCTCCGAAAGCAGCGGTTCCTAAAGCAATAGCACCCAAGATAAGTGGAATCATGAAATACTCCTGATTGTGATTAGTATTTGGCTAGTACTTGTCTACGGATTAAACATCAAAATAAGGCATCACCTTATACTTATATTTCCCTGGGATACCAACTAATGAACATTCAGAAGGTATAAGTTTGATGCTGCGGTAAATGTATTTATCAATCTTTTTCGTCTTGAGGGCGATCGCTGGTCAACTAGAAGAAAACAGTAAAATAGTCAGCACATCTTTTTGAGGGCAGCATAACAGCTATGACCAAGTTACTTGAACAAGCGATCGCACGAGTGAAACAGCTTCCTGAAACTGAACAAGATGCCATTGCTGCGCTTATTCTGGAAGAACTGGAAGACGAAGCACGATGGGACAAAGCATTTGCACAGTCTCATGATGTACTAGCTGAACTTGCAGCGGCAGCCTTAGCTGAAGACCAAGCAGGCAAAACTCAAGAACTAGATCCAGAGCTAAAATATTAAGCGCAGTCTTGTGGAGATGATTGGCGATGAAAATTAAAGCAGTTATCTGGCAAGAAGATGGTGTATGGTGTGGTTCTGTACCTGCTTTACCAGGATGTCACACTTGGGGAGAAAGCTACGAACATTTGTTAGAGATGCTGGAAGATGCAATTCAAGGTTGGTTAGAAGTTGCTAGCGAACGAGAAGAACTTGACTCTGATAAAGAGTTAGTTTAAATCTGGCTATGAAAGCTGTTTCAGGTAAAGTACTTTGTAAAGTTTTGGAACGGCAGGGTTGGAAATTGAAACGGATTACTGGTAGTCATCACATTTATGCAAAAGAAGGTTTTGATGTGATACTTTCCATTCCGGTTCATAGTAATTGAGATTTACCGATTGGAACTTTAAAAAGTATTATGAAAGATGCTGGACTTACTGAAGAAGATTTGGACTAATGTCTGATATTTGGGCGATGTCTACGACGGGCTACGCCTACGCAATTATCCAAATCTCACGCAACAGCAACTAAATTTGGCAGTTTTGAGCTAGTTTTCCTTGCAGGTAATCAATGAAGTCAAGAATTTCTGTATCAGTGAGTTGTAAACGCGATCGCTTGCCATATTTCTGCTGCAAATATTCCCTACCCTGCTCTGGAGTCCAATTTAATTGTGCTAAATATCTGTCACTTTGAGCTATCAAAACTGCATGGACTTCTGAGGGCGTTGTATTAGCAGATATTTGTATTGATTCTTGATTTGAATTTGGAAGAGAGTTAATTTTTAAACTTACTTTTTTTCCTATAGCTTGCCAGTCAATCTCCTTGTGTTCATCCCAACTAACATCTATAGAGCGATAAGTGACTGGATCGTAAATCTTACAAAAAACTACATTACTATCTCCTGGGCTAAGAGAAATAGTTAGCGGACTACGTAGTTGTTCACAAGTAAGGACTTCTAAAGATAACAACAAACTTTTAGAAAAGTAAGATTCACTTCCGGAACGAATAATATAAGGTTTATCTGCCAAAACATATAAATCATTTTTTTCAACTACTTTAAACTTAGTTTCAACCTTTTTATTAACTTCTATTTTTGTGATCGCTCCAGTTAAAGCTCTTTCATAAATTGGAATGCGTTTTTCATCTTCAGATAGCATATACCAGCAGTGATCGGCTTCTTTGCTGACAAAGACATATTGAGGTTTGGGAATAGCTCCGAATCCTAATTTAACTTGCATATTTTTAATGAAGATTTTTGTAAATAGATTTATTTGCGAACAAGGATTGACGATTGACTCTATCAACCGATGAATTCCCTTCTAAATATAATTCCCTAGCCAACAAGCAAATTAACAACACAGGTATTTAGATTTTTTCACGCAATCAAATCGGATTGCTATATCAAATTCAAAAACAAACTCTTCTCAACTCTTACTCTCTGCGCCTCTGCGCCTCTGCGTGAGACGAATTCATTCTAAAATTGATACTAATGGCTTCTAGTCTAGATATTTTAATATTTCTTAACGACTACCTATTTATTTTTGATTCAGTCCAGAGATTTTAAGAATTTAGAAAATATTTAGCAAATTAATAATATTTTACAAAATCAGACTAACTTGCTCTCAAGCAGGAATTAAATGGTCTTGACTATCGTCTGAAAGTTGGGAATTTAGAGCAGATTTCAAATGTCAGTGGCATTTGCAACATATGGCTGTATATACCTCCGTCTAGCCTTGAACCTGCGCCCCGAACCTCTGAAAACAGCTTGTATGAGAATCGGTTAATTCTATGAAAACCATTTAAAAAAGGGAACCTTAGCTTTTTGTATTTTGTAACTATTTTTATAAAAAAAGTTAGATAAAAATTTTTAATAAAGATTTTTAGGCTTATATAAATCTTTTAAGGCGATATAAAGCTAAATAGCCATATTTAAACTAGCTAGCACGAAATAACAACCTTTTACATATTCAGACCCACTTTCTTTTCTACGTAATTTGCCCAATAATGACATCCATAGACCTCACGCATCGCCGTCTCAGGCAAGGTGAAGGCAAATGTTTGAGCCACAAGTTTGATAAGAAGCTATAAGAGGCAAACAACAGTGAAACTAGCAGTCTACGGAAAAGGTGGTATTGGCAAATCCACAACTAGCTGTAATATATCCGTCGCCCTAGCTAAACGTGGCAAGAAAGTGCTACAAATTGGCTGCGATCCAAAACATGACAGCACCTTCACCCTGACAGGGTTTTTGATTCCCACAATTATCGACACCCTCCAAGAAAAGGACTATCACTACGAAGATGTCTGGCCGGAAGACGTAATTTACAAAGGCTACGGCGGTGTTGATTGCGTAGAAGCTGGTGGCCCACCTGCGGGTGCTGGATGTGGCGGTTACGTCGTTGGTGAAACAGTAAAATTACTGAAAGAACTCAACGCCTTTGATGAATACGATGTAATTTTGTTTGACGTTCTCGGCGACGTAGTTTGCGGTGGATTTGCAGCACCACTCAACTATGCAGATTACTGCCTGATTGTTACTGACAATGGCTTTGATGCTTTATTTGCTGCTAATCGCATTGCTGCTTCAGTCCGTGAAAAAGCACGAACTCACCCATTGCGTTTAGCTGGGTTAATTGGCAATCGCACCTCCAAGCGCGACTTGATTGAAAAATATATAGAAGCTGTGCCAATGCCAGTTCTAGAGGTTTTACCTTTGATTGAAGATATCCGCGTTTCTCGTGTTAAAGGTAAGACTTTGTTTGAAATGGCAGAGCAAGATCCTTCCCTGGACTACGTTTGCGATTATTATCTCAACATCGCTGACCAAATTTTGGCGCGTCCGGAAGGAGTTGTACCTAACGACTCACCAGATCGGGAATTGTTCTCTTTGTTGTCCGATTTTTATCTAAATCCGGGTAAACCCCAGGTTGCTAATTCAGAAGAGGAACTAGACTTGATGATTGTATAAATCACCAAGTTCTCAGGATGGGGGACAATAACATGGCATTCTTTCACAGCTTTACAGATTCATTAAAGCAGAAGTGGTTGCAATTTTTCCAGATCAATCGGGATTGGATTACCCTGCACATGGAAGTGGAATCAGTCTACACACCTGATGGCGGGAAGCGGCCACCTTCTTACCTCATCCTGGGAGTAGTTAACGCCTTAGAACCAAAGTTAGCGCAATTAATGTTGCCCTTTGCCAAACTTAATCCTGATGCTGATACGCTGATTGAAGTGCTGGATTTGCATTTTGACCCAGATATTGCTCTCGGTAATCGCTTTGTCGTCAGCCCAGATGTAGACAGATATGTAGAAGAAGCAGCAGCTGTAATTCATGAAAAGCCTGAAGATGAGACATTGACACATTCCCATACAAATGGCTTTGAGCCGATGGCAGTGTCTCAACAATTCACAATGGTGGATGCTGATGATGAAAATCTGGGGTTAAGCGAGTCTGGGGAAAGTGAAAATGGCTTTGGTGATATTTCCGAAAGTGAAAATGGCTTTGGTGATATTTCCTTATCCAACGACGAAGATTTAAAAGATGAGTCCCTCCAAATCTCTAGTGTAGAAGCAGATGAATTTGGCGAAATTACCTTCGATGCAACAACAGCTGCCATTGAAGTAAAGCTGGATGATGACCAACTTGAAGACAGTCCACTAGACGAGAATGCGTTTAGTGACGTGCTGTCAGATGTTTGGGGTGATGAAACATCACTGCAAAAGGCTGAAGAAAATAACGATTTGTTAGGGGAAGAACTGCCAGCTGGCGTTTTTGATGAATCCGAAATTGCCCGTCTCTTCCCCAACGCTTAATTACTAAGTTAGGAGTAAAACAAAAGTTAGGAATTAAGAGTTAGGAGTTAGGAGTTAAGAAAAGTTAAGAGTTAAGAAAAGTTAGGAGTTAGTAATAAAAACTCGTAATTCATAACTCATAATTCATAACTCCTAACTCATAACTCCTAACTCATAAATTATTACTCCTAACTGGAAAAATCAAGGGGAGAAAAAACCAAAATGACTGTCGCTCAACAACCAGAAGCTTTAAACTTTGAGTGTGAAACTGGGAATTACCATACCTTTTGCCCAATTAGCTGCGTGGCGTGGTTATACCAAAAAATTGAAGATAGTTTCTTTTTGGTGATTGGGACAAAAACTTGTGGCTACTTCTTGCAAAATGCGATGGGGGTGATGATTTTTGCTGAACCCCGTTATGCAATGGCAGAGTTGGAAGAGGGGGATATTTCGGCACAGCTGAATGATTATGAAGAGTTAAAGCGGTTGTGCTTGCAAATTAAACGCGATCGCAATCCTAGTGTAATTGTCTGGATTGGCACTTGCACAACTGAAATTATCAAAACAGATTTGGAAGGCTTAGCACCGAAACTGGAATCTGAAATTGGGATTCCCATCGTTGTCGCCCGTGCAAATGGTCTAGATTACGCCTTCACCCAGGGGGAAGACACTGTGTTAGCTGCTATGGCTAACCGTTGTCCTGATAAAGCTCCCGTGGCGGAAACAGAGAAAAGTGAACGCAATGCGATCGCTAAATTGCTAAACTTCGGTAAGAAAAAAGAAGATGTCGCCCAAGAAGAATCTGAGTACGTAGACCACCCACCCTTAGTTCTCTTTGGTTCCCTTCCTGACCCCGTGGTGACTCAGTTAACTTTGGAATTGAAGAAACAAGGTATCAAAGTTTCCGGCTGGCTACCTGCAAAACGCTTCACTGAACTGCCAGTACTGGAAGAAGGGTATTATGTCGCTGGTGTCAACCCCTTCCTTAGCCGCACAGCTACAACTTTAATGCGCCGCCGCAAGTGTAAACTCATCGGCGCACCGTTCCCCATTGGCCCCGATGGTACCCGCGCTTGGATTGAGAAAATTTGCTCGGTGTTCGGTATCACTCCCAAGGGTTTGGATGAACGGGAAGCACAAATTTGGGCAGGTTTGGAAGATTACGTCAAACTGATTCGCGGTAAGTCTGTATTCTTCATGGGTGATAACTTGTTGGAAATCTCCCAAGCACGATTCTTAATCCGTTGTGGGATGACAGTTCAGGAAATTGGCATTCCTTACATGGATAAGCGCTATCAAGCTGCCGAGTTGGCGCTTTTGGAAAAAACCTGCCAGGAAATGAATTCGCCCCTGCCAACGATTGTGGAGAAGCCGGATAATTACAATCAACTCCAGCGGATTTATGAGTTGAAACCAGATTTGGTAATTACTGGTATGGCTCATGCTAACCCATTGGAAGCACGTGGTATTAATACAAAATGGTCTGTGGAGTTCACTTTTGCTCAAATTCACGGCTTTACAAATGCGCGTGACATGTTAGAGTTGGTGACTCGTCCGTTGCGTCGGAATAATAATTTGAAAGATTTGGGTTGGGAAAAGTTGGTGAAGGAAGAAGCGAAGATTTAAGATTTGAGTTTTTATTGGGCAACAATGTAAGACTATGTGAGAGGGGCGAAAGTAAAATTTCGCCTTTTTTTATCACGCAGAGGCGCAGAGAACGCAGAGGAAGAAGGTTTCTCTTCCTTTTGAGAGTTTAGCCCTAACAATGCTCCTATCAATCCATCAAATCCAATAGTTAAATTCTGTCTAATAAAAATCGCTACTTTCAAAAACCCATAATATAAAAATGGCGATCGCTCAATTTCATCTCAATCAAACACAATTACAATAAGCAGAGATTAAATCACTTTTGGAAAGTTAAATCAGGAGAAATTTAGATGAATCTTGAGGAAGCAGTATTAGAAATATTACGCCATTTACCTGTGGATAAACAGCGACAACTATTAAGATTTTGCGGAATTTTTATATCAAAAAACTACTCTGAAGACTCCTTTACGGACTGTTAGAGGATTATGCGCTGATTTAAAAGTAGATATTACTGAAGAAGATATTGCTCAAGCACGTCAAGAAATGTGGGGTAATTTTCCCAAGGATATCGTTTAAAGTCAAACACAGTTACAATAAGTAGTAAAGATTAGAGTAAATACCAATTATGCTTAGTGGAATTAAACAAAAGGCTATTGTTGGGAAAAATGGCAAGATTGAACTTTCAGCAACTGAGCTACCAGAAGGAACGGTTGTAGAAGTCATTGTGCTAGTCGAACCATCAACTCAAGAAGATGAAACTAATTATCTTTTGAAATCAGAAACTAACAAAAATCATTTGCTCAAAGCTTTAGAAAATGTAGAAGCAGGAAATCTAATTTATGTTGATTTAGATGAATATGAAAAAAGTTGCCTTTGAACCAGAAGCTTTTGAACAATTAGGTCAGTGGGCAACAGAAGATAAAAAAATCTTGGAACTGATTAGAGATATACAAAGAGATCCTTTTGCAGGGATAGGTAAGCCAGAACCATTAAAATATGAACTACAAGGTTACTGGTCAAGGCGGATTACAGATGAACATAGATTAGTTTACAAAGTCGATGAAGATTTGTTGATTATTTTGAGTTGTAAATATCATTATGAACAATAAAATTTATTGACTTGGGATATTATTTTAGTTGAGGCGATCGCCTTTTTAGCTTATGAATTTATGATGAGAGAAATCTATGAATAAAACACCCTCTCCCCATGAAAGTCAGCAAATGCTGAAGTGGCTAAACCAGAATCGCCAAATGTTATTAGATTTATATAAAAATCAATATATTGCTTACAATGCCAATGGGTTAATCGCTCACAGTGAAAATTTGCGTCAAGTTCTAAAATTGGCAGAAGCGTCAAACGAAATATTTGCAATTTACTTAGTTCCGCGTCGCACTGCTTCTATCAAGATTTTATGAATTTCGGTTTCGTACTTGAACCATTTGCAAAAACTCTTGGAGGACAGGCGTAATATCTTCTTCCCGCCAAACTATAGCCGTTTCTACTAATGGTGTTTTCTCCTCGAAACTATGATAAACTACACCAGTTCTTTGAAGATTTTGCAATGAAGATGGCACGATCGCAATTCCCATTCCTGCTGAAACTAACCCGATAATTGTCTGCATTTGAATCGCTTCTTGAGTCACTTTCGGTCTAAAATTTGCTTGCTGACAAAGACTCATAATTTGGTCATAAAGTCCTGAGCCTAAATGCCGAGGAAACACGATCAAGTTTTCGTTGATTAGCGATCGTACTGCAATTTTTTCTTGTTCAGCTAACAAATGAGTTTCGGCTAAAGCCACAATTAAAGCTTCTTGCTGAATGCACTTGTGATTGAGTGTGTTGTCTTCCAATGGTGGATGAGCAAAGCCTACATGAATGCGGTTTTCTTGTAGCGCTCTTTCTTGCTCAGTTGTAGTTAATTCGTGCAAAATTAACTCTACTTCTGGAAACTTTTCTCGAAATTGTCGCAAAATTACTGGAAGCAAATTATAAGTTACCAAACTGGTAAACCCAATTCGTAATTGTCCTTTTTCACCTTTTCCAATTTTTTGAGTTAGCTCAATTGCTTTTTGGAGTTGAGCTAAAAGTTGATAAGCTTCTTGCAAAAATACTTGTCCCGCTTCCGTTAATTGCACCTGTCGCTTGGTTTTGCGGTGAAACAGTTCTACTCCCAATTGCGCTTCTAGTTGCTGAATTTGCTGGCTTAACGGCGGTTGAGCAATATGCAATCGTTCGGCGGCTCTACTGAAGTGTAGTTCCTCAGCCACAGCGATAAAGTAGCGCAGATGTCGCAATTCCATTTTTTTGATATTTTATAAGTCTCAATTTTATATCAATATATATTGGACATCTAAAAAATACCTGCGTATGATACTCATACATATATCGTAAAGAGTTATAGCAATGCAGGAAAAGTATACTCCAGGTTATTCGAGCAATGCGACGAATTTCATGTCAAAACGCACCTTAGATACTCATGGTGCGTTTTTTAAGCCTTATTTACGTCCAGGCATGAAATTGCTAGATTGCGGTTGCGGTCCTGGGACGATCGCTTTGGGTTTAGCAAAAGCAATTTTCCCTGGTATGCTTACGGGTATCGATCGCGAAGTTTCTCAAATCCAAATAGCTACTGAGAGTGCTTTCACGCAATGTGTGAGTAATGCTGAGTTTTTGCAGGCGAATATTTATGCTTTACCCTTCGCGGATAATTCTTTTGATGCAATCTTCTCCCATGCATTGTTTGAACATCTGCAAGAACCGACGCAGGCGTTACGCGAAATGTGGCGAGTTTTGAAACCAGGGGGAGTTGTTGGAGTTCGTAGTCCTGACTGGGGCGGGTTTTTGATTGCGCCGTCTACACCAGAACTGGAAAAAGCATTTTCTTATTACAAGTGGCTTCAACAACAGAATTCTGGTAATCCTAATGTGGGTAGAGAGTTACGCGCCCTGTTGCGCCAAAGTGGGTTTACTAATATTAAAGCTTCGGCTTGTTATCAAGATTATGAACCGTTGAGTGAAATTACAGAATATTTGGCAGTGCGAATTGAGGCTTCTGCAAAGGTGGATGAAGCTGTAGAGAAAGGTTGGACTGATGAGCGATCCTTAACAGCAATGAGCGAGGCTTTGCGAAAATGGAGTCAGCACCCAGATGCATTTTTTGCTCAATCTTGGTGTGAAGCTGTGGGACAAAAGGGTTAGAAGTGAAACGCACAGGGGCGCAGAGGTAAGCGCGAAGGGGCGCAGAGGTTTTAGAGAATTTGTGATAAAAATTTGCGTGTTCTTTCTTCTTTAGGGTTGCTGAAAAATGTCTCAGGGGTAGCTGATTCGACGAGGGTACCGCTATCCATGAGAATAACTCGGTCGGCGACTTCACGGGCAAATCCAACTTCGTGGGTGACGACTACCATTGTCATTCCATCACGGGCGAGATTTCGCATTACATCTAATACTTCCCGTACCACTTCTGGATCTAAGGCTGAGGTGGGTTCGTCAAACAACATGATTTTAGGTTGCATGGCTAAAGCACGTGCGATCGCCACCCGCTGCTGTTGTCCACCAGATAACTGTCCTGGATATTTGTGTGCTTGTTCTAAAATGCCTACTCTTTCTAATAGTTTCATCGCCGATTCTTGAGCTTGTATTTTTGGCGATCGCCTTACCCAAATTGGTGCCAAAGTAATATTTTGCAGCACCGTCAAATGGGGAAATAAATTAAACTGTTGAAATACCATTCCGACTTCTTGGCGAATTGCTTCAATATTTCGCAAGTCATGACCAAGAGTAATCCCATCAATTTCGATTTTTCCTTGTTGGTATTCTTCTAAAGCATTGAATGTGCGAATAAAAGTAGATTTACCTGAACCGGAAGGTCCCATCAAAACCACAACTTCTTTGCGATTTACTGTCAAACTCACACCTTGAAGAACGTGGAATTTGCCATACCACTTGTGAACATTCTCAGCAATAATTATCGGTTTTTGTTCTGTTGACACAGATTTGCACCTCCGAATTTTTTAGCAAATTAGCGATGCTTGACGAAAAGCTGATGGAGTGATGAGCAATTACTTGCTGATTATAGGTAGTAGCGCTCAATTTCGAGTATAGCGATCGCCTATTAATAATAACTCTAATTAGTCCCAGTACAGTTCGGTTAAGGTTTCTCGATCAAAATTCTACATGATAAAGACGCGATAAATCGCCGTCTCTACAAAGAATTGATTGTTGTAGAGACGGCGATTTATCGCGTCTCTTGCTTAACCGAACAGTATTCAGAGTGTAGGGGATTAGAAATATTCAAAATTTGGTGTGGTGTTTCACCGTTTATTTATTCGTCACCAGACTCCAATGACTCCAATTTCCTTTTCTGAATTCTGAATTCTTTTTCAAAATATCTTAACTACTGACTTAACTGTTTTTCTAAATGCCGAGAAACCAGCGACATTGAGTAACAAAATATCCAGTAAATAAATCCAATAAAGAGATAAACTTCTGCATAGCGACCAAGAAATTCTGGCTGTGCCAAGATAGAACGGGCAATACCTGTGAGTTCTACTAATCCCAGCAAAGATAAGAGTGAAGTGTCTTTAAATAAGCTGATAAATTGACCAACGATCGCAGGAATCACTGCACGTAAAGCTTGAGGTAAAACAATTAATAAAACCACCAAAGCTGTATTTAATCCTAATGCTTTGGCAGCTTCAATTTGTCCCCGTGGAATTGATTGAAGTCCGCCACGTACATTTTCTGCCATGTAAGCAGCACTAAATAAAATCAATCCAGCAATTCCTCGCAATACCCGATCTAAACGCACATCTGCTGGTAAAAATAAGGGAAGCATTACCTGAGCAAGGAACAAAATCCCAATCAATGGGACTCCTCTAATGATTTCAATGTAGACGATAGAAAACCAACGCACTACGGGTAAATCACTTGTCCGCCCCAAAGCCAGTAAAACCCCAATGGGAAAGGAAAGTACAATACTAACTGCTGCCATTAGTAGGGTAAGTAGTAAACCATTCCACAAGTTTGTGGGTACAGATTGCAATCCAAATCCACCGCCAATTAACCACAAAATGACGGGAAAAGATAATAACCATAATAGCGAAAGCCAAGGAGTTAATACTTCAGCAAAGTTCCTTCCAATTCCAAAACCTGCAAATATTAAAACTGCAATTAATAGTAACTGTAAGCGGTATATCAAATCCAGTGGTAAAATAATCAACAAAATACCGACTATAAACGCAAAAAAAGCAATTACACGTCTTGTTAACTGTTGCTTGCTAAAGAAGACACCCCCAGTTATAGCCGCTAAAATCGCAGCGATCGCCAACACAATCCAAGGTCGCCAATATAGCGTTTGGGGAAACCTTCCAACTAAAAATAAACGTAAATTAAGCTGAATTACTGCCCATTGTGCTTGAGTCGTTGCCCAAGTTATTATTCCTCGTGCTACCCAAAACAACAACACCAAACAGACAACAGTTAACAAGCTGTTGTACCAAGTACTGAATAGGTTTTTACGCAACCACAACAATTTTTGATTTTGAATTTTGGATTTTGGATTGCTTGTCATCTTAATTATTTATTCTCCTCATACCTTTGCTAGACTAATTTAAAAAATAATTCCGACAAAGGAAAACCAAAAAGCAATTAACACTAAATCTTCCCCAATCTAAAACCTAAAATTTAAAATCTAAAATTGTATTATCTCTCTTTAATTTGCACGGCGCGATTAAACAAATTCATAATTAGAGAGATACTCAAACTGAGGATGAGATAGGTGAGCGTAATCAGTAATATTACTTCTACAGCTCTCCCTGTTAGGTTAAAAGTGGTGGAGGCGACAAAATAAATATCAGGGTAGCCGATGGCGATCGCTAAGCTGGAATTTTTCGTCAAATTAAGATATTGACTCGTCAACGGTGGAATAATTACCCGCAAGGCTTGGGGAAAAATCACCAGGCGCATTACCAACCCTGGTTTTAATCCTAGCGATCGCCCTGCTTCCCACTGTCCCTGAGGCACTGATTGAATTCCACCCCGGACTATTTCTGCAATAAACGCACCCGTGTAAAAAGTTAATCCCAACAACAAAGCTGAAAATTCTGGTGATACCGTAAACCAAGGAAGTTCTAAACCATTTTGACTAACGCCAATAAAACCCCAAAGAGATATTTTATTTTCTGTTTTCGGAAAACTGAGGAAAACAGCAAAGTACCAAAATAATAATTGCAGCAGCAAGGGGGTATTACGGAAAATCTCCACATAAACCATAGTGATATTCCGCACTAGCCAGTTGTCAGAAAGTCGGGCAATCCCAGCGGTGATTCCCACAATTGTCGTGAGAAAAATTCCTGCAATTGCCACCCGCAAGGAGTTAATTAACCCCACCCATAAGGCGCGGCTGTAGGTATCAGTTGGTTTGTAGCTAATCAGCGTTTCACCAATATCAAAAGAAGCTTGCTGTTTAAGAAAATCAAATCCAAACTCAATGCCCAATCGCTGCAAATTGTGGTTCAGATTTACCCACAGTATTGTTACTACAACTACTGTTAAAAATACTGCAAAAAATTGCCCAACAATTCTCCAAAAACGATAGTCATTTGTCATTTGTCATTTGTCATTTGTAATTGGGCATGGAAAAGAGGATGGGGACACTGGGGGAAGGATAGCTCTTTCCCCTCATCTCCCTCATCTCCCTCATCTCCCTCATCCCCCTCATCTCCCCACTCCCATCTCTACCGAAACGGCGGAGAATAAAGCAGTCCCTTTTTATTCCAGAGTTGATTTTGACCGCGAGCTAGATTGAGTTTTGTTTTGGGTCCGAGATTGCGATCGTAAATCTCAGCATAATTGCCGACATGCTTAATTACTCGTGCTGCAAAGTCGTTTGTTAAGCCGAGTCCTTCACCAAGGTTGCCTTCTGTCCCTAAAAAACGCTTAATATCTGGGTCATTACTAGCGGCTAACTGACCTACATTCTGGGAAGTAATGCCTAATTCTTCAGCTTTTACCAGAGAATAAACCACCCACTTAAGGGCATCACCCAGCCTAGTGTCTCCTTTAGCAACTGCTGGCGCAAGGGGTTCTGAAGAAATGACTTCTTCAAGAATCACATTGTCTTCTGGTTTGGGCAGGGTTGTACGCCGAGAAACCAATGCCGAGCGATCGGCTGTAATGCCATCGCAGCGCCCTTGAACATAAGTACCAAAGGTAACATTCACGTCTTCAAAAACAACGGGTTTGTAAGTAATGCCCCTTTTTCGCATTTGGTCTGCTAAGTTCTGTTCGGTAGTAGTCCCAGTTTGAACGCAAATAGCTTTATTTTTCAAATCTGCCAGGGATTTAATATTGCTACTTTTGCGAACCATGATGCTTTGTCCGTCGTAAAAGACTACGGGTGCAAATTCCAGACCAACTGAAGTATCACGACTCAAAGTCCAGGTAGTGTTACGACTGAGAACGTCTACTTCCCCAGTCTGCAAGGCCGTAAACCGCTCTTTGGTATTGAGATTGCGAAATTCTACTGCATCTGGTTTGTCAAACAAAGCCGCTGCCATCGCTCTGCAAATATCTACGTCAATGCCGCTGTATTTACCATCAGTTCCGACAAAGCTGAACCCTGGAATTTCACCACTTACACCGCAAATTACTTGACCACGGCTTTTAATACTATCCCAACGATTTGTAGTTGCTGGTACTGGTCGATTGGCGCCTGGGCTGCTGGCTGTATTTGGTGTTTGTCCTGAGCCTCCACCACAAGCACTCATGGTCAAGATTAGGGGAGCGATCGCTACAATGAAACCTGATTTATACATAAACTTCATAGTTATAGACAATAAAATGTATTATTCACTACATTTGTTTGAGTAAAAACAATTTGTTGCTTGTCATATAAAACTCTACCAGCCTCCAGGCTATATTTCTTCACCGTTAAAAGCAGTAGTTGAAGTTTTGACTGATTTGTTAAAAGCCTGAGATATTTTGTGGAAATTGTCTTAACTTAGCTTCAACTTCCCACTTTTATTTAAAACTCTATCAGGATACTAGATAGCAATCTGTTTATCAAACCTGGAAGATAATATTAAAATTCTAGCGAGACCAATTCTATATTTTTCACTACCTAAGAGTTGGTAACAACCAATTCTTTCATCTTTAATTACGAACAAAAGAGCTTCATCAAATACTATTCACAGCCCAGCATCAAAATCTGTTTTTCCTATCCCCAATGCCCCATTCCCCATACCCCATTCATCCATAAGTAGCCACACTAACTCAAAACTTCTACCACTAGCAGGTTAAACTAGGTCTGGTGACAGCTGCTCCACCATTCCTTATGAGGCTTTTATGGGAGCTAACCTCAAACAGATTGCCAAGTACTTAGATAACCTTGGTTGGGACTACCGTTTTGATGATGAAGAAGACCGTATTATAACAGGTGTAGAAGCTGATAACTTAGAAGATTTTCTCATAGTTGTTCAGTTGGATGAGGACGGAAAATTTTTCCGAGTATTTGCCCCTCAAGTTCTGGCAGGAATTCAAGAGCATCCTCACAAGGCAGCCATCCTACAGACAATGCTTGCCATTTCCTGGGAAACCAAAATGTTGCAATGGGAGTACGATCCATCCGATGGCGAAATCCGTGCCATCATCGAGTTTCCCCTGGAAGACTCAATTCTCACAGAAAGGCAATTTCACCGTTGTCTGAGTGGATTAATTCAGATTGTAGATGGTATGGCGATTCCTCGCCTGAAAGAAGTCATGGCAACAGGCCTCGATCCGGGAAATATAGAACTTGGAGAAAGACTATTACTCAGTATCCAAGAAGAAGCTCCAGGATTGCTAGATTTACTCGAAAAAGCAATGGAAGCACGAAAAAAACGAGGAAGTTTTCCCAATGAGTGAGACGGATCGTTACTGAAATAGCTATACTCCAAAGTGATACCCTCACTATATACTGAAATTTTCTGGGGCTGGATATTATGACATCCTATGCAACCTCCTCTGCTAAAGCGGAAATGAGTGAACTCCGGCGGTTGAAAGGCTTACTACCGCCAGAATTGCAGAGCTGGGTCACGGTAGAAGGCACAACTGAGGTCAATCCACCCCTGATCCGCTGCGAAGAAATTGGTAAAGACCAGGTAGAAATTCAAATTGACTTGGTGAAATGGGATGCCCTCGCAATGGATCAGCGTAATCTGCTGTTCTGGCATGAAGTTGCTCGCGTTCAAAATGACACAATTCCCAAAGATGGTTGGGAAATGGCAGCACTAGCCATCGGTTTAGGTGGTGCTGTCGGTGAATTATGGGTACAAGATGGATTGCTTTTGGTGTTAGCTTTGGCACTGTGTGGTGTGTCAGGCTGGCGATTATATCAAAAGAATAATGGGGAAAAGCAGCAAAGAGAACTGCTCAATGCTGATGAAAAAGCGATCGCCTTGGCAACTCGTTTTGGCTATACCCTCCCCAACGCCTACAAGAGTCTTGGTAGCGCCTTAAAAACCCTGATTGACAACACTCCTAGCAAGCGTCAACGATCGAAATACGAAGCAAGGCTCTCTGCCCTTAAACGCAGCGCTAATAAAGCAAAAGCTAAATCTAAAACGATGGACGAAGGCGCACTGTAGGAACCAGAAAGTAGGTTGGGTGGGCGATACCCACCCCCAAAATATCTTAATAATTGACCGTGCTAACTTCAGATTCTTGCAAGGTGCTTTTTGATAGCTAGCAACTTTATCGAGCAACAAAAGCTTAATAAAAATTCATATATTGATTTCATTAACAAAAATTAATATAAATTTATATTTCTCTTAACGATATCTTTAGTAAGACTTACCTTTTATATAGCCAAATATAAACAGGCTATTTTACAGTTGGTTGAGCATTTTATGTGTCTGGGGTATTACCCGCACTTGCTTGAGAAACTGTTTCATCAAAGCTTGCCACATCAAAACTCTATCGGGCGCAGGGGCAAGCGCAGGTATTGGAGAAAATTGTTCAGACTCTATCAAAGGCGTAACAGGCTGTAAAAATACTGGTATATCTGGACTCACATCTGCCACCAGCAGAGCTGAACGTTCCAACTCAGCAGGATCTGTGTTTTGAGACACAATTATCTTGACAAAAACATTTAAATATGAATCACGACATAATTGGAGAAATTTAGCATGTTCTTGCCAATGACTTTCGCCGCTGACACTGGGCAACTTGAAATCCATCCCCACGGAGTCTAAGTAGGGGAGAATCATCGCCAGTTGTTCTGGGCGGTGTCCGCCAGTTTCTAAGTATATGGGTAGACCAGTTATGGCTCGCACTTCGGGTAGAAACTGCGTTAAAAATTGGGCATGAAGAAGTGGTTCGCCCCCCGTTAAGCTAATGCTATCGTGTAGAGAAGGTAGATTTTGTCTTTGAACCCATTCTATTAATATGGGTAATGGGACGGGATTAGAGTAAATTTCAAAGTCGCGTAATCCAGGCGATCGCTCTATCCGGCAATTAAGAGGTGCATTCCAAGTGTGGGCGCTATCACAAAAATGACAGCGCAAATCACACAAAGCAAAACGAATAAAAATCTGACGTGTTCCTACATTGAGTCCTTCGCCTTGAATGGCAGAGAAGACCTCAACTAGGCGTGCGGTGGATGTAACCGTAGTTTTAGCAATCATTTGATCGGAGTAACGGGATCGCGTTGCGTCGGCACAACAGCAAGAATATTTTTTAGCTTCTTGTTCTATTGTGAATCGTCGCTGGCGATTTCTAATCTGAGAAACAGCAAATAATAATTAGTCCTAATTACACTTAAGTAATTTTCAAAGGACAAAATAATGTTTGGCAGATCACATTATACATGGCAACGAAAGTGCAGAGCTTCATGACTAGCCAACCGACAGAGGTCGATTTTCCAGTTCATTCCCTAAACGACACGGTTATAGTGCAGGTGCCGACACGGTTGAGCGTGCTGGAGGCTTTGGCCTTTAAGCAAACCTGCCAAAACTTAATCCAACCGAATTCATATCCCAAGCAAATCATCATTGACTTTGACCAAACTACTTTTATGGATAGTAGTGGTTTGGGTGCCTTGGTCAGTAATTTTAAATACGCCCAAACTAAAGGGATTGCATTCAGACTGCGGAATGTAACACCCCAGGTGATGGCAGTTTTAAAACTCACGGGATTGGATCAAGTTTTCCCCCTAGAGTCTGTAGATAATGAGTCGCCAATAGAACAACAAGACCTAAAAGATAACCGGAGGACAACTTCCCGTCAAGTAGAGCAGTTACCCACGACTCATCCTTCCGTAGCATCTTGGATGAAACGATTCTTAGATATTATCGGGTCAGTGGTTGGCTTATTAATTACAGGAATTTTGTCGATTCCCATTGCGATCGCTATTCAAATTAACGATCCCGGACCGATTTTCTTTAGTCAAACCCGCTGTGGTTGGATGGGAAAACGGTTTACAATTTGGAAGTTCCGCTCTATGTGTGTGGATGCGGAAGCAAAGAAATCCCAAGTCAAAAACCAAGTGCAAGGTGCCTTTTTCAAGAATGAAAATGACCCCAGAATTACCAAGGTAGGGCGTTTTTTACGGCGAACTAGTCTTGACGAACTACCCCAATTTTGGAACGTACTCAAAGGGGAAATGAGTTTAGTTGGTACCAGACCACCCACACCCGATGAAGTCGAACGCTATGAAGTACCAGAGTGGCAACGTTTAGATGTCAAACCCGGTATGACTGGCGAATGGCAAGTAAATGGCCGTTCTACAGTCCGTAGTTTTGAAGATGTAATTCGCCTAGATTTGCAGTATCAAAAAAATTGGAGTTTGGTTTACGATTTAAAGCTAATTTTCAAAACTATAGCGATTCTGTTTAATAGAAACAGTGGTGCTGTTTAGCTAACTATCCTTATTCACAATTTTTTGCTAACTCGCAACTCTTACGAATATTATTCCACACACCCAAGCTCATTATGAGCTTGGGTAAATTTTTAGTTTTACTTATTTTTAGATTTTTAAAGACAATAGGGAAAAATTATAGCGATTTTCATTTGAATGAGGTACACGGTATGGTAGGACAGCTTACTACCCTACGAATTGTCTATACTCCACGCAATTCTAAACCGCTATAATTCTCTGTTGCCTTCAGTGTAAGGTCGTAGATATTGAATCATTCAATCCAAAATCCAAAATCTAAAATTCGCTCATTCTCTGTGTGAGATTATCCCACCGCCTTCTGAACACCAACTAGTTCTACCTGCTGTGTCTCTGGCAACAAACGCTTCACGCCTTGCTTAACAAAATTTTGCAAAAAGCCAATTTGCTGATTTTGTTGAAACACATTTTGCAAAGTTTGCCGCAACTTCTCGAAATTTAAACCAGTCCCAGAATCTACTGCTATTTCTTGCTGTTGGAAATATTCAACTAAACTTAATCCTGCGACTCTGGTCAGATAAGCTGCACTTACTCCCTGCACTAAGCCACCAGCAACAAAGGTAACGGCATTACTTTTGAGAACAGTACTAATAGCCTTGGTAGAAAGTTCAACTAAACCGAGTTTTAGCATTAAACTTCCCATTGTTCCAGCTACGGTTTGCGCCTGTTCTAGGGAAAATTTCTGCTGATAGATACTACCCAAATCCATAACCATCTGAGCATTAATGGCCGCAGTCGCCAAAATATCAAGGGCTGGTACTGGGTTAGCAAAGGCAGCAGCAGCAGCTATCCACTGATATTGTTCAATAATTGGGGTGGCGCGATCGCATCTGATTCCATTCAGGCAGTTTTTCGCCTCAGCTTTCAACAACCCGGCTTTTCTCATGGTAGTTACCCAAACTAGCCGTTGTTTTTGCTGTGCTAAAATTTCACTCAACTGCTGGGTTAACTGCTGAATATCTGGTGCTGGTTGTTCCATCCACTCTTGCACAGAACCATCAGCGTCATGCTTTCGTACTTTGACGGGGATGGGAGAAGCCGCAGTTGCAACTACATTTCCCTGCACCCGCTGTTTTAATGACAGCAAGACGCTACCACGTTCATCGGCTAAATACTGGTCTTGTTTATTAAAAACCAGCATTGTAGCCTGATTTGCTGCTTTTAGCTGCTGTAAAGTTTGAAATTCTGAGTCTGTCAAATCACCGTTTGTCAAGAACAGCACAAAATCAGATTTTGCTACTTCTGCCAAAACAGATGCATCGGAATTCTCACCTGCTTCTCTAAAAAAAGGTGCTGTTTCTTGTAGAGAAACAAAATTTACTGCCTCTAGATTTTGCTCTAGCACTTGAATTAAAGTGCTTTTACCGACGGATTTTCCACCAGTCACAGCCACTTTAATTTCTTGCCTGTCTAATTCCAACGACAATTGGGCAAGTTGTTCTCTGAGTGTTTCTAGTGCCTGATGGTTTTCTGCTTCTTCTGCTAGTTGGTTAATTACAACTTCAGCAATAGAAATCGCACTTTCTACAGTAGCCCGATCTACAAGCATACTATCTAGCTGTTCTAAAGCGTCTTTCGGGCGATTTTGTTGGAATAACCACAAACCACCGCCTACAGCTAAGGCACTCAATAAACTAAACTCACCCACCTGCATTATTGAATGATGCCAACTTTGTAACATCCACAGAGAAAAGGACAGTCCCAATCCTCCCACTAAAATTGGTCGCTGCAACTTCACAACCATGACTCTCCGCGCCTTTTAGATGGCTATTTATTCCAGAATAGATTAAAATCCTGCTTCTTGGAATTGAACAGGCGATCGAACACAATTTTCTTTACTTACAGATACTTGTGAGATTAACTCCCAAGCATCCCTATATTGTGCGGAACGAGGTTTACGCTGTCGTTTTTCAGCCTCAACAAGGTGTACTTCGCTTCCATAACCTATGAACACATCTATGGGAAAAACATAGAACAGGTCAAGTTTTTCTATATATGCCAGGGCAAAATCAAAGTCTGATAGCTGATATGCTTCTCGAACCATCAGCCGCCGATTTGTTTTGGTGCGGCGATTATCTACAACGTAATTGCCAGAAGCCCGATCGAACCATGCGTATTTGACTTGGATTTTTATTACAGTTCCCTCTACATCAAATGCTAGATCGTAAGGTAACCTATCACCAAAAGGTTTTAAAACTCCCCAACCACGCTTTAAAGCATGAAGAACAGCAGCTTGTTCTGCTATGTCTCCTCTAAGCTTTGTGTCCATTACTGAGATCAAGATGAAGTAGCTGACAATCAGCATAAAACAAAACCCTGCGATCTTTTAGGAAAACAGGGTTTTGTTTTATCTTTGAATTTGGTGGCGGGAAGTGGATTTGAACCACTGACCTTCGGGTTATGCTTACCAACTACAACTTTCGTTGCCCAGATTAACTGGTTTGTGGTCTGGACTGTCCCTTCACCCTCGGCGTTACCGTTAGGGTGTCTGCCTTCCAGTCTCTACACCTTCTCCACTTCTGGAGCTTGGTTCGGGATTACCGCGCTATTGGCTTCCCCGAGTTTGACAGATAAACGCACATAAGTTTCTTTATGTGCCGCCCACAGCAAACTTAACTAATAAGCGTCTAGTTAACTTTGCCCGTTGAGCCCGACGAGCTACCAGGCTGCTCTATCCCGCGTCGCTCTTGACTTTTCTAGTCTAACTCAAAGTCAAGAGTTTGGCAACTACAAAAACGATAATTCTCCAATGACTTCTAAACGCTTGTATTTTCCTAAGGTGACAAACTTTTCACTGAGGCTTTCGGCGGCGCTGGGACTAATCCAACCCATTTGTTGGAGTAAGTGAATAGCAACGGCATGTTTTGCTCGTTTTGCCCCATCCATAACTTTAATTGCTAATCCCATGCCTTCACCGAGTCTACCAATGCACTGCACTCCTTCGGCACCCGATTTGCTGACCAGTTCCCCTGGAGTTAAACGCATCAGTTCCGTATCAAATTCTCCATCTCCTGCTACCATTGCTGGGTGATGAGTCATGGCACGGACAATGCGCTCCATATCCAAGTTGGTACTAGAAGCTAGCAGGGCGTATAAAGAGGCCATTTGACCGAGTTGCATCAAATAAGTCGGTGCGCCACAGTCATCATGGGCGCTAATAAATTCCTCTGCTGGCATTCGTAGCAATTCTGCTACTTTGCCCACAATTAGCTGCTGTATTGGGTGTTTGCGTTCCAAGTAGTTGTTTAAAGGCCAATGGCGTTGCTGACAAACAGCTAGCATCCCCGCATGTTTACCAGAGCAATTGTATTCCAGAGGACTGCGTTTGCCTTCAGGAATTGGACACTGGAGTATAGTGGGGTCAAGATCCGCCCGCCAAAGGATGTTAAATACCTGTCGGACTTGCTCTATTGTTCCTTTATGGGAACTTGTGATGATTGCTAAATCGCGATCGCTAAGGTCATAGCGTTCCAGTGTACCTGTAGTGGTGACTGCGAGTGCCTGAAATGGTTTGAGTGCTGAACGAATAAATGCAGCAGTTTCCGAGTTTCCGGCGACGGTTAAAACCCGTCCGCGTTCGTCGCATACAACAGCCTGGACTATATGCTTGGATTCAATGATACCTTCACGCAGCAACCGGACTTCCAGTGCTGTGGCTTGAGTTCGTTTTCCCATTGTCATGGGTTTATTATTATCACTTTTTTATTATTTGCCATTAGTCATTTGTCGTTTGTCGTTTGTCTTCTGTCATTTGTCCTCTGTTACAAAATTCTGATGGTTGGAAACCTCCGCTCAGACTTTGCGCTTCGTCCTTCGTCCTTTGTTTATTTACTAATGACCAATGACTAATGACCAATGACCAATGACCAATGACCAATGACGGTTTACAACAAATGCCAAACTATAGTACCAGTAACGAACATTCCCGCCAAGCCAGCAAAGGTAAATTGCAACCGTCTGAGTATAGGTTTGATTTCGTATGCCACAATCAAGCGATCGCGATTCAGGATTTCTTGTGGCTTTGTCCAGGTTTGACCGTCGTACCAGCCTGACTCTTCATAAAATACTGTGGGGGAGCAAAGGCGATCGCACACGTAAAACCAGCCCAGATATAACCTTAATACTGCCAGGAGTACACCTAGACTTGCTCCTCCTGCACCACAGAGAATAAAATGGGCAATATACTTTTGTGGGGGAAAACTTGCTGCTGCTACAGGCCCAGCTACTAGCCAAGATAAACCCCAAATCCAAACCATTTTCATGATATAATCGCGCCAGTGTAAAGTGCTATCACGAAACAGCCACGAAGCTTTTAACTCTTCGTACTCATTGAGCGGTTGTTGGTCTGTGGGAACTGGGCAATTTGAAACCGACGACCTCATCATGTTGGTTTACCCCCACCCTCATCAGATTCTGGAAGGGAAATACGTTCTGCATGAATCCAGAACGCTTCTAAATTATAAAACTCGCGTTCCTTGGGCATCATGATGTGAACGATGACTTCACCGTAGTCTTGTAGTACCCAACTGCCCTCGGCTTTTCCTTCTGTCCTCAAGGGGCGTCGTTGCAATTCTGTTTCGACTTTTGCTTCAATTGCTTGAGCGATCGCCCTTACCTGTACCCTAGAATAACCAGTCATCATCACAAAGTAATCTGCCAGATAAGATACATCTGCTACTCTGAGCAATAAAATATCACCAGCTTTGCGATCTGATGCAGCTTCAGCTATCGTTGCAGCTAATTTTTGGCTTGCTTCTTCTATTTGGGTGGGGTTTCTCAGCACACTCTTCGTCAGTGGGACAGATTGTAATGGGAAATTTCCTTGGAAATAATCAGTCATTAAACCTCAGGTGATTTCTGCCTTTTGAAACAATTGTTTACATTTACTTAACAAATAACAAACAATTGATCTGAAAATTGTGTCAATGGGTTTTTTTGAATACTAACAAAAAAACAGGTGTCTATGGAGGCTAGCTTAAAAAAGGGAGTAGGGAGTGGCGAGTAGGAAGGAGGGGAAGAAACGTTTTTTATGTTTGGTTGCGAGATTTTCCCGTGATTGACTGTCTTGAAAAAGCGAGTGGGGACTGGGAAAAGAATATTTTGATGCGATCGTTGTATGATTGCTGATGCGACCGTCTAGCTTGAAAATAGGAATTAAAAATCAGGGCGCGATTCGTTGTCGCCTTTATGGAGATATTCGGAATTTTGCTTTGCAAAACTAGACTTTAGGCTGGCTATTACAACTTACGATACAAGAGAACGCACTCGTGCCCGATCTGCCAAAAGTCTGATTGGCATAAATGTACCAGTAGGTGTTTCTGGATACTAAAGCAGCCTTATTATATTAAGTAAAAAAATTCATATTCCCACGCCTTGAATGAAGTGAAGCCGTGGGATTTTTGATTCAATACCAATCCAGCTAAAAGCTTGCTTGAGTATTGTTATTTTTTAAGTAAAATTGAATACAATCAACTTTTATGTGATTGAGATTTTGACATCAACTCTACTGAAAGCCCAAATATGAAACGTAACTGCACTGTCGTAGATTACACCTCTTGTTTGGTGACTATTGTCGAGTGAATTGCTCTACGATCTGCGATTAATGAGTAACACAATGATTCATATTGATTTAAAGCTTGCTCAAAAGCATACTGCTCAACGGCATATTGGCGGCTGTTGTAACCCAGAGTTTTAACTTTTTCGGGGTTTTCATACAAGTTTAAAATTGCCATTGCTAAAGCTTGGGGATCTTCTGGAGGAACGATAACCCCGCCGCCACTTTGCTTGATAGCCCTTGCTGCGGTACCGTTATCAGGCACAGAGGCGACTAAAGCCCGTCCACTAGCAAGTAGCACTTGAATTTTTGACGGCATATTGAAGGATATCACATTTTTCTTTTGCACCACCAAACCAACATCCGCGGCTGCTAACATTTGTGGTAAATTTTTCCGGGGTTGAAATGGCAGTAGCAAAACATTATCTGCACCGCAGTCTAAACATTCCTGTTGCAATCGCTGTAAACCTTTTGCCTCTCCGACGATAACAAAGGCAATATCTGGGATGTGGCGCAACATAGAAGCAGCTTTGACAACGCTTTCTAAGCCTTGGGTGAGGGCAATGTTACCAGAATACAGGACTACAAATTTATCATTCAGGTTGTGTGTGGTGCGGAAAGGGTTATTTTTTTGAGGCAAGGGGCGGATAAAATTAACATCAACCCAGTTAGGAATTTGCACAATTTTGTCAGCTTCTACGCCCTTAGATCGCAAATTTTCCACAAATCCATCGGCGATGACGCTAATTTTACTAGCACTGCGGTAAGCAAATTTTTCCAAGAATGTGAACAACTGGATGAGTAATTTATTTTTAAGTAGACCGACGTGAACAGCTGCTTCTGGTAATATGTCTTGTAGATTCAAAACCACAGGGCAAGCACGTAACCATCCTAAAAGAGCAACTGGTACACAGCTTGGTAGGGATGGCGAGGTTGAGAGAATAACATCTGGACGCCAACCTATGAGGGCAGGTACAAAACTAGTCACAACGAAACTAGCATCTAGCAACACTCGATCTAGTAGATTGGGTTGTGGACGAATCCAAACGTAACTACGTTGAATTTCAACGCCATTTTTGTATTCGGTGAGATACCACTTGCCCCGATATTCCTGGTAAATTTGACGTTCAGGATAGTTAGGCATAGCAGTAACTACGCGCACTTGGTGTCCCCGCTTCACTAGTCCCTCTGCTAATTCAGTCATTAGTGGGGCAATACCAATTGGTTCTGGATAGTAGTTGTAGGAGTAAATTAAAATTCGCATAAAAAATTAGTCTCAAGTGCCCGGGCTTTTTATTTAATGACAATAGTTGTCTTAAATATCTCTGGGAGGTTGAAATATCCTATATTTAATTGTGGCTTCCGAGTCTCTTGATGTCAGGGATTTTTCTTAAAGATTGAGTAAATTTTGATATTAAATGCTTACGGAGTGTGCGAATAATATTGACTATTTAATACACAATTTAAAATGTTTATCGATCGTTGGTACGTAAGTAAAAACCCTAAAATCTATGAAATTCATACCAGTATTTCAGAATAATAGTGATTGAATGAGCGATCGCCCTTGTATTTTCTCTTTTTTTGCTGGTTCAGGTTTCCTGGATTTAGGTTTTGAAACCAGTGGTTTTAACATTGTTTATGTTAATGAAATTTTTTCCCCATTCATGGCAGCATACCGCTATTCACGGCAGGTTCTGAATCTAGGGTTGCCAGAATACGGATATTATGACGGCGAAGCAGGAGACGTAAGTAAACTCATCCAAGGTTCACAAGCACAACATATTTGCGAGTTAGTCAAAGATTGCCGTAAATTTAATCATATTGTTGGCTTTATTGGTGGGCCTCCCTGTCCTGATTTTTCCATTGGGGGAAAAAACAGAGGCAATTTAGGAGATAATGGCAAGCTTTCGACTTCCTATGTGGAATTAATTTGTCAAAATCTCCCAGATTTCTTTTTATTTGAGAATGTTAAGGGTTTGTGGAAGACGAAGAAGCACCGTTTATTTTTTGAATCCCTGAAGCAACAATTACAGCAAGCAGGATATATATTAACAGAGCGGTTAATTAATGCAATTGAATATGGCGTACCCCAAGATCGGGAAAGAATTATTTTGATGGGATTCCAAAATAATTTTCTCAAGGAGATGGGTAGAAAGTTTAGTAGGCAAGAGTTACTAAATGAACATATTTTTCCTTGGCAAAATCAGATTTTATACGAGAAAAAAAATGTTTTTGCTTACCCTTGGCGTAAGTGCGATCCATTTCAAGAAAATTCCATTATTCCTTGTCCTCCTGATGTTCCTCAAAAATTAACAGTTGAATACTGGTTTAGAAAAAATAATGTCCTCAAGCATCCCAATGCTGAACATTACTTTCAACCAAGGGCAGGTATCACAAAATTTGCTGCTGTTGATGAAGGAGATGATTCTAAGAAATCTTTTAAACGTCTGCATAGATGGCGTTATTCTCCAACAGCTTGCTATGGGAATAATGAAGTACATTTACATCCTTATAAAATCCGACGAATTTCTGTAGCAGAAGCTTTAGCTATCCAATCTTTACCTGCCAATTTCGTGCTTCCAGAGAATATGTCACTTACAAATATGTTTAAAACTATTGGTAATGGCGTACCATATTTGGCATCAAAGGCGTTAGCTCAAACTATTATTAATTTCTTAGTAACTGACGTAAAAAATACTGTTGATATTCATAACCTTACTGGCACTTAATGTCAACTTAAATACTTACATAAATTCCGAGACATCTGCAAAGCTGATATCCGAGATAAGTTAGCAGCTTATTTTCAGAATAAACTCGTAATAAATGTGGTTTAATATATATATAAAAAATGTTTTAATTTTTTATAAACTTTAATAATCAATCACTGGTACAAGACACGATGGCAGCAGACTATCCGGACATTGATATTGCGCCATTCATCGATCATGCCCTTTTAACGCCAACGGCTACTCCAGAGCAAGTTGAGCAATGGTGTGAAGAAGCATATAGATTCAATTTTGCGGCGGTTTGCCTGTACCCCGCCTATGTCAAGCAAGCAGTTGAACTCCTCCACGGTAAGAACCCGAAAGTCTGTACAGTGATTGGCTTTCCTGCTGGTGCGACAACTTCAGCAGTCAAGTTATATGAGGCTCAAGAAGCGGCGGAAAATGGGGCTACTGAGTTGGATGTGGTAATCAACTTGGGTTGGTTGAAAGCTGGCAAAACGGAAGAAGTTCATCGCGAGATTGCCGAAATTTGCGAGGAGACTGGACAAACTGTCAAGGTAATTTTGGAAACCAATCTGTTGACAGATGCGGAGAAAAAAATAGCTGCTGAAATATCTATGGAAGCAGGAGCAAGTTTCTTAAAAACCAGTACTGGTTGGAATGGTGGTGCCACTGTGGCTGATGTGCGACTTTTGAAGGAATTGGGGAAAGAAAAGGTGGGAATTAAAGCTTCAGGTGGTATCCGTACTATCAATCAAGCTTTAGACTTAATCGTAGCAGGTGCTACTAGATTAGGCACATCTCGCGGCATCGATTTGATCCGCCAGCGCGATAACCTGGAAAAGGGTGAATAGTCATTTGTTTTTTGTTCTTTGTCATTTGTCCAAAGTCCAATATGTTTATTTACTAATAACCAATGACCAATGACCAATGACCAATGACCAATGACTAATAACTAATGACTAATGACTAATGAGTAGAACCTATAAAGCAACCGGAATTAATCTTAAAACCCAGGCGCTCGGAGAATCGGATAAAATAGTGACAATTTTGACACCAGAATTCGGTCTAATTCGAGCAGTGGCTCCAGGGGCGCGCAAGCACAACTCCAGTTTGGGCGGCAGGAGCGGTATGTTCGTTGTTAATGAACTATTGATTGCCAAAGGGCGATCGCTTGATAAAATTACTCAAGCACAGACCTTAAAAACTTATCCAGGTCTAGCTAAAAATTTGGGAAAATTAGCTGCTGGCCAGTATTTAGCAGAAATAGTACTGTGTCAAGCTTTGAGCGAACAACCCCAAGAAGAACTTTATGAGTTACTCAACGAACATCTCCATCGATTGGAGGTGTTGTCTAGTGGAAATACATCTGGTGTTTTGGCTCATCTGGCTCATGGGGTTTTTCACCTTTTAGCCTTAGCAGGATTGACACCGCAAGTACAAATTTGTTGCCTATCTGGGCGAAGCCTCACACCAGATTTTACACACCCCAACTGGCAGGTAGGATTTAGCATCCCTGCGGGTGGAATTGTTTGTTTAGAAGCTTGGGAACGTTTGCGAAGCGAGGGGGAGATGAGGAAGATGAGGGAGATGAGGGAGATTAATAATGAATCCCCGATGCCCCATGCCCCATACCCCATGCCCTATGCCCAAACAGTTGTTGTCCATCGGCAAGAAATACCTGTGATTTCCAGTCGTCTTGGTGCAATGGAACTAGCTTTGCTTCAAAATCTATCGCAACCAGAAATCGTGCAAATTGATGGTGCAAGAGATCATAACTGGTTATCTGTTGAGCAGATTTTACGCCACTATGCTCAGTATCAATTAGGCCGCCCTATTCGCTCTGCTACCTCGATCGACTCTTATTTTGCTGCCAACCATGATGCAATCGTCTGATTTGGATAAAAAAATCCTGCCTTTATCACCAAGCCTCGTCAAAAAACAGAATAGGGCATCAGATCATACAGTCACTAATCACCTGAGTGCCGTTTCTAAGTCTACACCTAATCAAATCAATGGGCAAGAAATGTCCCCAAAAGACGTTTCTAAAAACGATCAAAGTTGCACGGAAACACCAAAAGCTCATGTTACAAGCCAATCAGAAACACCAACCCCAGACCAATTAACCACTGTTCAAATAGATAAAAATAATGATAACGGTAACGGGATAGACCTACGCAATGGTAAGAATTTGCCAGTAACCATTATTCCAGAAACAGAACCAGCGAAATTACATGAGCCTGGTTCAGAGAATTTAAAGCAACGGGGGTTTGTGCCAGTATTAAAAAACTTTAATTTCCTGGCTCTTTGGGGCGGTCAAGTTTTCTGCCAACTAGCAGATAAAGTTTATTTGGTGCTGATGATTGCTTTGATTAATACTCAGTTTCAGGGTGGGAATCAAAGTATTAGTGGATGGGTGTCAGCCTTGATGATGGCTTTCACTATTCCAGCGGTATTATTTGGTTCTGTCGCTGGTGTGTTTGTAGACCGCTGGCCGAAAAAAGCTGTGCTGGTGGCAACAAATGTTTGGCGGGGTATTTTGGTTTTCTCAATTCCCTTCCTAATGTGGGTGACTCATGATTGGAAACCCATAGGGGTGTTACCAGTAGGTTTTTTAATCATTCTGGGTGTGACTTTTTTAGTTTCCACACTGACGCAGTTTTTTGCCCCGGCGGAACAGGCGGCAATTCCTTTAGTAGTAGAAGAACAGCATTTACTCTCAGCTAATTCGCTTTACACAACAACGATGATGGCATCGGTAATTGTTGGGTTTGCTGTTGGTGAACCGTTGTTAGCGATCGCCGATAGACTTTGGTTGCAATTTAGTGGTAGTAGTGGTTTGGGCAAAGAACTTTTAGTGGGTGGCAGTTATGCGATCGCTGGAATCATTTTGTTCCTCCTGAGAACTAACGAAAAACCTCACCCACCCGAAACAGAATTCCCTCACGTGTTCTCTGACTTACGGGATGGTCTGGCTTACCTAAAAGCTAATCATCGCGTCCGTAATGCTTTACTCCAGCTCATTATCTTGTTTTCTGTCTTCGCAGCCTTAACTGTTTTAGCTGTTCGCATGGCAGAAATAATTCCCAATATGAAAGCCTCCCAATTCGGCTTTTTACTTGCAGCCGGTGGTGTTGGCATTGCAGCTGGAGCAACAATTCTCGGTCAATTTGGTCAAAGGTTTTCCTACACCCAACTAAGTTTGTGCGGTTGTCTGGGTATGGCAGCATCGCTCATTGGTCTGTCAATATTTACCACACAATTGTGGTTAATTTTGTTACTAGTTGCTTTGTTAGGTGTCTTTGGGGCACTAGTAGGCATTCCCATGCAAACGACGATTCAAACAGAAACACCTCCAGAAATGCGTGGTAAAGTTTTTGGTCTACAGAACAATGTCATTAACATTGCTCTTTCCTTACCTTTGGCATTAGCTGGTGTAGCAGAAACCTTTGTGGGGTTACAGGCAGTTTTTTTGGGATTAGCAGCGATCGTTTTTTCAGGAGGAATATTAACCTGGTATAACTCACATCAGTAGTTATCAACAGCAGCTATTATTCATGACCTTGAAGTAATTACTAATTTACTTAAAACTTTTGCGTTCGTGTTAAACTAAGGTCAGTCAAAATTTATCGCATACTTGCCGGATATCAATCTGACATTAGCCAGAATAAGTTGTTTAAATATAAGAGATTAACAACTTATAAGTTGAATCAATAAAGCCATCAATTCACCAGTTTAATTAGCTAATAAATTAGCTTTTTGAACTAATTTTTGGCATGTATTACTAATAAGTAAAAACCAGCAAGTATAGCACGATAAAAGCAACAAAGGACGCAAAACTAATACATCAAACCCGCTTTTCTTACAGCTAAATAAAGAATGCGTATAGCCTGGATTGGAAAAAAATCGCCCTTTTGCGGCAATGTCACCTACAGTAGAGAAATTACAAATGCCTTGCTAGACAAGGGACATCAAGTTAGCTTTCTCCACTTCGCTCAAGAAGAATCAGAACCTGACAATTGGCCAAATCTCCAAGAAGTTCCCCTACCTTTTATTTATAAATCTCAGGTTTACACAATCCCGACTTTTAAAGCGACTAAAGTTTTAACTGACTCGCTGCGGAAAATTAAGCCAGATGTTGTACATGCTTCCTTAACCCTATCTCCTCTTGATTTTGTTTTACCGGAAATCTGTGAGGAACTGAGGTTACCTTTAGTTGCTACTTTTCATACACCGTTTGCTGGGAAGGGAGCAAAGCTGATATCAGGAACACAGCTTTTGGCTTATCAACTCTACGCGCCTTTTTTGGTTAACTACGATCGCGTAATTGTATTTTCCCAAATTCAGCGGGAATTATTGGCACGTATGGGTGTAAGGGAAGAAAATATTGCGATTATTCCCAACGGTGTTGATCCCATCAAGTATTCTCCAGGGGCTTCTAAACTCAAAGCAGAATTTCAAGCCGAACGCTTGTTTGTTTATCAAGGTCGAATAGCCCCAGAGAAAAATGTGGAAGCCCTCCTGAGAGCTTGGAAGCAGTCGCAAATGGAGGCTAATAGCAAGCTGTTGATTGTTGGCGATGGGCCTTTGAAGTCTTCTTTAGAGCCGTTTTATGGTTGGGAATACGGCATTAATTGGTTAGGATTTGTTGCTGATGAAAATAGGCGCATCGAAATTTTGCGGGGCGCGGATGTATTTATTTTGCCTTCATTAGTAGAGGGACTATCTTTGTCTTTGTTAGAAGCAATGTCATGTGGGGTGGCTTGTTTGGCAACAGATGTCGGTGCAGATGGAGAAGTTTTGGAAAAGGGAGCGGGTATAGTTATTAATACCAAAACAGTGCGATCGCAATTGAGAACTCTTTTACCAGTGTTACAAGACCATCCAGAGTTAACAACCCTACTGGGGCAAAAAGCCAGACAGCGTGTATTAGACCGCTATACTTTAACTAAGAATGTTACTCTGCTGGAAGAACTTTATAAAGAAGTTTTAACACAACCATCTTTACCTCTCAGTCGTAGAGCATAGGGAAAGAGGAAAAGTGCGATCGCACTGTAAATTCTAAAATGGTAATGAGTGCGATCGGGCAGCAATGTTAGGCAGCATTGGGTAGTATTCTAGTCATGCAATGATTTGTGACTTATTATGAATACAGATAGCTGACTAAGAATTCTCTTACCAGTTTTACAAGACCATCTAGAGTTAAGGAAATGAAGTATGACGCAAGTCAGATAAAGTTGAAAAATATCCCTGACTTAGAGCAGCTAGAAGATGGAAAATGCTGTCGAACATACGTCTATTGCTTCATAAATCCGTTGCCTGAACAAAACCTTATCGATCAAATTGCAAATAGTTTGGAGAAGAGATTCACCTTTTCAAAGGAAGTATACGAGATTCCTGAAGATGTTGAAATTTGTGCATCTATTTTCATAGAACGTTTACAAGATGACGAAGCTAGAGTTCGTGTTTTGACATATCAACCAGAAGAAGATTGCGTTTACATCTTTGGGATATACACTCTGCCACGCAAAATTGAGGAAAAGTTTGGAATTGTACAGTCGATTCAGGGAGAACAGCGAGAGACTTGGATCGCTGATAAACGGTAGGGTGGAACTTTTGGTTGGTTGTTCCTCTGGGAGTCGCTGGATATCTTCTGACTTAACTTATGGGTGCTGTGTATCTTTTTTTTTGGGCAATTATAGGCAAAAATTAATAAATTAGTTATGGCGATTTTCATTTGAATGAGGTGGTACACGGTAGGTTAGCACAGCTGTGCTAACCTACGAATTGTCTGTAGCCAATGCAATTGCAAACCGCCTTAACATAAAATAATAAATAACAGTAAATTAAAGCTACAAAATCAACAAATGACTGCAATTATTGACCTAAAAACATTATATGAATCCGATTACCTGCAATGGTTAGAGGAGACTATTAAATGTCTCAAAAATCGACAATTAGCAGACGTTGACTATGAAAACTTAATAGAAGAACTGGAAAATTTGGCGAAAAACGAGAAAAGGCGAGTCAGAAGTCTGTTGGAACAGATTATCAGACATTTATTGCTTTATCAATATTGGGATTTAGAAAAGCCAAGAAATGCTAATCATTGGGCTGCCGAAATTATTAGTTTTCGCAACCAACTAAATGAAGATTTAAGCGCCAATTTACGCAACCATTTAGAAGAGGATTTCAGCATAATTTATGGTAATGCCTTAGATTATGTTAAGGCTAAAACAAAGCTGACCAATTTACCTGAATTATGTCCTTATACCTTAGAGAAAATTTTCGATAAAAATTGGTTACCTTAATCTGAAATTTTGATTTTTTGCGCTAATTAAGTCGCTACAGTTTATCATATTCTTCTGGTTCTACATTAGCCACTTTATTCAAAACTTTTTGAAATTTTTCCCAACTACCACTTTTGGCTTTTTCTTCCAAATAGTCTTTGGTCATCCATGCGGAAACTTGTGCAGATAAGGCAATAGTTGTAAGTTGTTCAATAGAAATATTTTCTCTTGCTGCTAAAGCTTCAATTTGTTTATATAAAGATTCGGGTAGTTGTACATTTAAGTTAGTCATGGGATTTCTCCTACTATTTGCAAGAATTCTTTGGGTGAAACTACCCTCAGTCCAAATTTTTGGGCGCCTTGTAAATCTTTTTCATTGTAAATGATGATAAAGTCGGCTTGGCATTCAACAGCTAAATCGATGAGAAAATCATCATCAGGATCGCGTGCTACTGGCCGCCATAAATAAAAAATGCTACATCTATTAGCGATTCTACAAATAGCTTCAATAACGTTGTCAATATCTTCATCACTCAATCCAAGGTGTTTTTTTTCTCGTTTGAGAATTTCTTCATACTCAAATACTAAGGTAGTAGAGATATTCAACTGCCAACGCTTATCATTAAGTATTGTTAATAGTTTGTAAGATGCACCACGGTTAGATCGTAAACCAGAAAGCAGTACATTAGTATCAAGTACAATTTGGTAGGGTTTTGTCATAATTTTGGAGTAGTATTTTTGCTCTAGCGACGAGCTAATACTCTACCTATCGATCGATCAATTTATCTTTGAATTATCCACTAAAGGCCATCCTAAACTTGTTGGCTGTTCATAAACTCGCTTCAAAGTATTCACATCCCTAACAGAAATAGGCGACGGTTTACGAACTTGGGAAAAGTATAAAGCATCAGTTTGTAGCGGACTATGACCCCAAATTCCTAAAGCGTGTCCGAGTTCGTGGCGGGCTGCTGCTTGGATATACTCACCTGTTTGACTGGGACTTAGCAAGATGGTGAAGCGGTGGGATAAAACTTTGTTGTTGGTGTATAACTCGTAAGTAGTTTGTGCCGATCGCGCACGAGGTATATTACTATCTGGAGAAATTTGTAGAGGTGGTGCTTTTCGCACTATCGTAATATCCGCAACTTCTGGCTGTTGGACTACTATCAAAGGCAAATAAGCATTCCATTCTTGCACAGCCTGTAAGACACTGCTTACCCATATTTGAGCTTGTTTTTCGCTAACGGCTTTTGGTGTTTCGACGTAAACTTTGATAGGAAATTGTGACCAAACTAAATAACCAACTTGAGTTGTTGTGACTTGAGAAAAGTAGTCACCACTGTTGGTGTTATCTTGCCACCGTGCGAGTGTGGGTGGTAAGGGATGGGGTTTTGGAGGAGATGAGGGAGATGAGGGAGTGGGCAGAGAGATTATTAAGTCTGAAGATGCATATTTTGATATTTTTGTAAAGTTATAACTCGACTGGAGATTAATAAAAAATATTAACAGCCCTGTGCCAATAAACAAGGCAAGAGCTGTAGTTAACTGTCGTGAAATTAAATTTAATACGGTGTTAAGTATCGGGTGTTGGGTTCTTCTCCCCATTTACCTATCCTTATTTAGGCAGCCAACCGGCACTTAAAACTACTGTTAAGCCAAGGAAAATGACTGTCAGCGCCCAAGTAACTCGGTTCAATGTGTTTTCTGCACTTTTGGTGCTGCTAAATAGCTGGGCTTGTCCGCCAATGGCTCCAATACCATCACCTTTGGGGCTATGCAGCAAAACCAAGATAATCAAACCAGTGGCGGAAAATGCCCAAATGCCTTGCACGATATTAGTAACTGTCATGGTAGCAATCTCATCTATAACAAATTTTAAAAAACAGAATTCAGAAGTTAGGAGTTTACTAAAAACTCCTAACTCTTGTACAGACGCGATTAATCGCGTCTGTGCAATCTTTTACAAGCCTACTTGCACGGGGGTGCGAGTGCGTTGCAGGTCATATTCTGCTGTTTTGAGCAGCGATCGCCCTGTCATTTCTGGTGGTTGAGGCAGCTGTAAAATCTCTAGGATGGTGGGAGCGATGTCGGATAGCTTGCCATCGCTTCGCAGTTCGACATTTGTACCATATCCAGGGATTTTGACTTTTTCTCCTTCCACGAGGATAAAGGGGACTGGATTAGTTGTGTGAGCTGTCCAGGGATTACCCCCTTCATCTAGCATATACTCAGCGTTGCCATGATCGGCAGTAATAATTGTTGTGCCGCCAGCTTTGATAACGCTCTCTAATAAGCGTCCTAAACAGCGATCGACTGTTTCAATGGCTGTAATCGTGGCTTCGATTTGACCAGTATGCCCTACCATGTCTGGGTTAGCATAATTAATCACAACTAAAGAATATAAACCCTTTTGAATGGCAGCGATCGCTACGTCTGTAACTGCTTTTGCTGACATCGCTGGGGCGTGGTCATAAGTCGCTACCATTGGGCTACTTACTAATTCCCGGTCTTCACCAGGAAAAGGTTCCTCCAAACCGCCGTTAAAGAAATACGTGACGTGGGCATATTTTTCTGTTTCGGCGGTGCGGAATTGCTTGAGATTGTGATTCGCTATCACTCCTCCCAAAATATTATTGAGATTTTGTGGCTCAAAAGCCACAGCTACGGGTAAGTCTTGGTCGTATTGGGTAAACGTGACAAATGACAGCGGTGTGATTTGCTGTCTTTCAAAACCGTTAAATTCAGGGCTGACAAAGGCTTGAGTTAGTTGTCTGGCGCGATCGGGGCGGAAGTTGAAAAATATCACTCCATCCCCTGGTTTTACTGCACCTGGGGCAATTCGGATTGGTAGGACAAATTCGTCCTTCACTCCTTGGGCGTAAGATGCTTCCAACACTTCCACAGCCGTGAGACCATTACCAACAGTATCTTGGGTCATGACATCGTAGGCGCGTTTTACTCGATCCCAGCGGCGATCGCGATCCATCGCGTAGTAGCGACCGCTGACGGTGACTATGCGCCCGATGCCGATGCGGTCTATATAATCTTGTAGCTGAGCGATCGCTTTTACGCCCTCGGTTGGCGCGGTGTCACGACCATCAGTAATTGCGTGGATACAAACTTCTGAAATTCGCTGCTCTTTAGCTAAGTCAAGTAGACCAAATAGATGGGTGATATGGGAATGTACCCCACCCTCAGAACAAAGCCCTATTAGATGTAGCTTGCCATTTTGAGAGCGAACTTTCTGGCAAATTTTGACAAGTGCTGGGTTTGAAGTGATAGAACCATCTTCGACCGCATCGGAGATGCGTACCAGTTCTTGCGGTACAACTCGCCCAGCACCAATGTTCAAATGACCAACTTCTGAGTTGCCCATTTGACCATCTGGCAACCCTACGGCTTTTCCTGATGTGTGGATGAGGGTATGCGGGTAAGCTGCCCATAAACTGTCCACAATGGGAGTTTTAGCAGCAACAATAGCGTTTCCTCGCGTCTGCTCGCAGTAGCCCCATCCGTCTAAAATGACTAGCACCACAGGAGCAACAGGTGCTTTGGTCATAGTAAAATTGCCCTTTACTTTTTGTAATACCCGAATGATACCATTGCTAATCGCCGCCGCAAGTGAATTTCTGCTTATTAACTTCTTTTATGAACGACTTGCAGCTTTTTGAGACATTTATTAAAAAATAGTAATCTTTCTATGATGTTTTTGATCTTGAATAATGAGTGATTATTTAGTAAGCTGTGATGCATTTAAGTTGCACATTAACTCGTCAGGTTGTCCTTTGTTCTTTGTCATTTGTTGGTTGTAACCTATGACTAAATAACTACTGGCCAATGACAGTGTTGATATAAAAATGCAACATCTAGCTGCGTTAGCTGAGTAGCATTTAAAAATTAACAGTTATTAGCTGTATGTTACAGACTTAAATCAGTGAACAGTTATCAGTGACAACGGTAATTGGTAACTGATAACTGTAGAAGAGAGGGGTTGTTAACCAAGGCAAAAACTGACCAAAGTTCAACAGTTGAACTTTACGACTAAAAAATTTTCCAGTTTCTCATTTTCGTTTCGTGGCAGCTTTGGCAGCTTTAGCAGCTTTTTTAGCAGCTTTTTCGGCTTCTATTGCAGCTAACCTTGCTTCTTCTTTTTCTTCGGCAATTTTCTGGAGATAGTAATGATAATCTCCTAAATAAACGCGGAATTCGCCATCCCGAATTTCGACAATTTTGTTGGCTACCTGAGAGATAAAGTAGCGATCGTGGGATACGACAATTGCCGTACCATCATAGTTTTGCAGGGCTTCTTCCAACATTTCTTTTGCTGGAATATCTAGGTGATTTGTCGGCTCATCCAAGATTAATAAGTTTGCAGGACGTAAAAGCATTTTTGCCAATGCCAAACGAGCTTTTTCTCCTCCACTTAATGCCCCAACTGCCTTAAATACTGTGTCACCAGTAAATAAAAATCGTCCTAAAAGTGTCCGGACCTCTTCATTTTTCCAGTCTGGAACTTCATCATGGATTGTTTCCATGACAGTTCTTTTCAAGTCCAAAGCTTCAGCCTGATTTTGTTCAAAGTAACCAGGAATAACGTTATGATCGCCTAATTGGACAACACCTTCTGTAGGTGGTTCCATACCCATAATTAAGCGCAGAAGTGTAGATTTCCCAGCACCATTGGGACCGAGAAAAGCAATGCGATCGCCTCTTTCAATTAAGAGATTCGCTGCCAAAAACAAAATCTTATCATCATAGATATGAGTTAACTCTTTTATATTTACTACCTCACGTCCGCTGCGGGGTGCCGGAGGAAAGCGGAAGTGTAGAGTTCTCACTCCAGCGATAGGTGCTTCGATGCGCTCGATTTTTTCCAGTTGCTTTTCCCGGCTTTTTGCCTGGGTACTGCGGGTAGCACTAGCGCGGAATCGATCGACAAAAACTTGTTGTTTTTCTAATTCTTTTTGCTGGCGTTCGTAAGCACTCAGTTGTGCTGATTGATTCTCAGCTTTTTGTTGCAAATATGCGGAATAATTTCCCAGGTAGGTGGCAGAAACACCGCGTTCAGTTTCCACAACTTGGGTGCAGAGACGGTCAAGAAATTCCCGGTCATGGGAAACTATGACCATCGGCGTAATTAGACCCCTAAGGTAATTTTCTAACCACTCAATGGTTTCTAAATCCAGATGGTTAGTCGGTTCGTCCAGCAGTAACAAGTCGGGTTTTTGCAGGAGAATTTTACCCAAACTCATCCGCATTTGCCAACCGCCACTAAAGGCACTGACAAGGCGATCGCCATCTTCTACCCCAAATCCCATTTCTGGTAGGATTTTCCCAATGCGTGCGTCTAAGCCATAGCCATCCAAAGCTTCAAATTGGCGCTGTAAACGATCCAATTTGTTGATTAGTCGATCCAGTTCCTCTGGATCGGCCGCTTCCATGTCACGTTGTACCTGCGTTAGAGATAGCTGTACTTCGTTGGCTTGTTTGAAAACTGTCCAAAATTCTTCTCTAACGGTGCGGGTGGGGTCTACTTCAAACTCTTGGTTGAGGTAAGCTATGTGTAAACTGGAAGGACGAATGATTTCGCCAGCAGTAGGTTCAATTTCCCCAGTGATAATTTTGAGTTGGGTAGACTTTCCGGCACCGTTGACACCGACTAAGCCAATGCGATCGCCTGGTTTTACTTCCCAGTTGATATCTTTGAGAACTTCGCCTGTAGGATAAATTTTACTAATATGTTCGAGTCGCAGCATTAAGTTTCTCTCAGGTAGGGAGTGGGTGATTGAGGACGAAGTACCAATACCGCTTCCAATATTAACAAAAATTAACTATAAATTGGCTGCGATCGAGTTTGGAGAGGCGCAAACCAAATTTGGCTTGAGCCACGGATAAAATTTACCACATCTATCTTAAGGCTGACTTTGTGCTACTTGTCTGACTTCTTCGACACTCAAATCTAACGCCTGTGCTACTTGTTCTACAGTCAACCCTGCTGCCAACATTGCTGGTACTGCTTTGAGTTTCCCTTTAAGCTCACCTCTAACCTCACCTTGTTCAACACCTTCCTGAAAGGCTTCTTGATAAAATCTGGTTTGCTTTAACTCGCTTAAGCCAAACATTTCTTCCATCTCCTCCCTACTCATTGCAAGAAACTTGTAAGCCAATATAGTCTCTATAAATTGTAATAATTGCTGCTGTTTTGGTGGTGAGCTGATTTCTGACTTGGTTCTGTTTATCAACACCCAAGCTTAAGCGATCGCTATGTCGTCGGTTGCAATTACTAATTTAGCAGTTGCAATGCCAATTGGAAGCGATGCAGCCTCACCTAATTCATCAAGATAAATCCGTCTGACGCGCCCACTTGTGAAAAACTCATGGTAATGTTTGATATCTCCTGTATCTACAATTTTATTTGGGTATAAAATTACAGGACTCCAGTTATTTTCTGGTTTATTCTGACGCAGGTATAAACATATTTCTGCAAATAGCCGTGAATAAATTTCTCCATCGGCTTGAAATTGCACTTCGACAAAATAAATCTGGTTATCGCTTCCTTGGGTAGGCAGAAATACACCATCAATTCTGAAGGCTGTTTGTTTGATTTAAACTGATGAAAATTGATAAAGGCTAGCTTCTTCTGGAGGATTACCAATAAGTTCAAAGAAGATATCAGGGAATTCTTGAAACAGGCGATAAAAGATGATGTCTGTTTTCAGAATTTGATATCAATTGAAGATTTTGATTTGCTGTTCACGTGTTACTTTCTTTTTCAGAACCATAACGCACTTCTAGCAACCGCTCTTTTGCCATCCCTAATATACGTGATAGGGGTGCTAATAAACTATCATCAAATGCTTCTCCAGCATAAATATTATTCAGTTCAGTGGGGGATAGTTTAAAAGTATCGCAGAATTTAGTAAACTCCTGGTTACTTAGGTCAAGTTCCTTTTGGCGATCGCGGAGTAAAAGAGCGATCGCTCTAGTTCCATATTTGGGGCGCTCACTACTTTTGACATATCTTTGAATTAAATAATTGACTTTATTGGTGTCGCCACCCATTTTTTTGATTAAATCAGTGCAAGCTTGTTTAAGTGCTTTTTTAAATACTTCTTCATCATTCAAAAAACTAATTATTTCGCTGGCATATTCTTGTTTAAAAAATCCTACTAAATTGCCTTGATGGTAAATTGGTATATAAGCATTGTTATTTTCAACTTGCCAGTCTAAAGGCTCATTGCGTAGCGACATAGATACCCCTTTAAATCATTTAAGATTTCACCATTTTAAAACCATTTTTTATTACCTGCCAGTGGTTATATTTTGGTCAGATATCTAAAAACATCAATTGTTAAAGCAAGTATCATTTGCCGCCAGAATCACAGGTTATTTTAAAGCATCTCACTTTTGCAAATCGTTTACACTAATTGCCATTGCCTGACAAACAAAGCTTTATCCACGAGGGCTATATCTAAGTAATTCCGGGCTTATGGACTATATTTATGTAGCCAGACTTGAGACGTTTTAAGTATTTATACTATGATATTAAGCTAAACTAAAATTAGCGATCGCCTTGTTAGGGACTTGCAGTTAAAAAAATATCCCGTCGTAGGGGCGCATAGCTATGCGCCCCTACAAATGTACAAATAATTTGGGATAATTTATTTTTTGGAAGTCCCTTAATCACCAAATGCCTGAAGTCTTCGTGGAGTTCCGTTAGGCAATTTTCTCAAGTTGGCGTTAGATATTTAACTACACTGGGCATACTCTAAATATCAAGCGAGTAGCATCGAAACGGAGTAGACAGTATGTTAACCATAACTTGGCAAGAAGAAATTGCATCCTTGAAACAAGATTTGAATAATCAAATAAATAAAATTTCACATAATTATGAGATTAATATACCTACAAAAATAGAGATTTTAAACCATATTACCCTCCCGTAATGATTGTGGAAGTAAAGCGAGAAGAAGAAAACTTACATAATCACGAGAAACAAATTGAAAAATACCTAACAAAATCTTGTTCAGAAATTGGTATTTTATATAATTATCATCAGATAATTATATAAAACAAGATGCAGTATTTACGACTAAATATCTTAATAGCCTTGGATATATAGGGTCTTTACTTTTGCAAAATTATAATAACACCGACAAAGATTTGTTGGACTTTGAAAAAGCTGTAAATGGAAATTTCGATAGCTTTAGTTACCTTGCTAAAAAGTATGGAAAATATGCTTTAAACATCATAAATTTTAGACTTAAAAGTGAGCAATTGCCCATAGCAGGATGCTTCTTAAAATTTCAAGATCGTAAAGTGTACTATGACATATATGGAAAATATGCTAAAAAACAGCAAAGTTTTAATTACCAAGATTTTGAAAAATTAATTTCTATTACCTATTGATAACTTGTTTTCGGTTGGCGATCGCCTGAAGTTTTTTTGGCAATTTTTATGTTATGAATTAATCAAGAAAAATGGTAGTAATTATCCTTCCCAGTCTTGACGAGTATCGCACAGAAAATTGTCTGCGATCGCATCATCAAATAAATACGGGCAATGCTCTGGAAAAGTTCGTAATGGTAAGTTAGTTTCTCGTAGCGCCAAATCGACTCCTGCTTCAAAGCCATCTAACAAGGCTTCTTCTATTCGAGACTTTAAGCTAGGGTTCTGTCGCAAATGCCTGTGGATGGCACGACGCTGTTCTCGAATTGTTAAAAACCAACTGCGAGAGCGTTGTTCGGGTTGATATTCCCACTTCAAAAGATGACCGAGTAATACACTCAGACGACTCACGAGTTCCCGATACTCCTGTCTGCCCAAAGCTTGAATTTCCTCTTGCAGGTGTTGCCAGTCTAGTTCCATAACTAGCTTCTGCTCTAACGCTTTAGCCTGCTGCTGTGTCCAGCCATAGAAATCTTCGTCATACAAACAAGGTTTGTCCATATCCATATAAATGAATCTTGACACCAAGAAACCACAAGCTAGTTTGATCGGATTTTCCCTTAAATCGTCCTTAAAAAACTTAATTACGAATTACGAATTACGAATTATTTTAATATTCAACTAGCTTTTGCTTCATCCTCTGACGCTTCTGCCACAGCCGCGAACCTATCCGCCGCAGCCTGAACAATTTGAGCCACTTGGCTAAGAGGCATATGCTGTATTTGTCTAAGAATCAAACTCAAATCAGAGGTTTCTTGTATTGGCTTGCCATCCAAACAACTAAGTAACTCTTGGAGTGTGTAACCCGCTCTCGCTGCGATTTTTGCCAAATATTCAGTATCTGGCACATTCACACCCTTTTCCCACAACTGAACAGCAGTAGCAGAAACTCCCAAAAGCTTGCCGAAAGCTCGCTGGCTCATGGAACCGCGAGCTAGTTTGATGATTTCAATCAGTTTTTCTCTGCTTTCGATGTTCACTGCTTGTGTAGCTAGTCAACTGCATTTATTAGTTTAGTGAGAAAGTTTAAAATTTTAATTTTATATTGACAAGTTTCATTGTTAATGATAACTTAAAATGAAGATTGTAAATAAGCAACGTTCATTTCAATTATAGACTATAGACGCTGCTAGGTTATTTGGCATTTTTGCCGATCGCATAAAAGGTGCATCATGTTTTCTCAGCCACGCCAAATAAAAAAATATCGCCGCAAAGGTCGAAATTTCATAGCCACTAATAAAATTAAACCAGAACAGTGGCACATTTCAAACAGTGAAGCAAAAGAAGCTCTCAAAACCAAAGGCTATAAAATTAAGCAAATCAAGAAAATCCACTGTCTAAAGCATCAGGTGTGTATTTCTTACTGGGATGCGGCAGGTAACATCTGTAGTAGCTTTTTCAGCTACCGGATTTTTGGGCGTTGGCAACAAGAAGTAGAAAAATTAATTTATACCTGCGAAACCCTGAAGGAATGGACAAATGTAAATTACGTTATGAAACACGAACTTGCTTATTACATTTATCCCAGTAAAATTGAAGATGCACTTCGGGCTGCATTAGAAAACCGCTTGCATGTATTAGAAGTAACGTTACAACAAGCGGTTTAACAGCATTTTTACTAATCAACCCACATTCCGCAGGTTAGTTAAGAAAGAAGGTAATACAACGATTCTCGTTTGGATGCAACACACTGTAGGTTAGCACAGCTGTGCTAACCTACGAATCGGCGTATTTTACCCAATTGAGAAGCGCTATATTTTCGACAAGGAGTACCAAAAAACTGGAAAATCAATTGCCTTTTATCTGACTTTCCGCTAAATCCCCCACTCATCGCATTCTGAATTCTGAGTTCTGAATTCTGACTTCTGTTTTAATTAGCGCTAGCAGTTGCCAATTCAGCTAGACGTTCCTGTTGGTCTTGGGAGATGCAAGATTGGACAATAGTCTCTAAATCGCCTTCCAAGACAGGGTTAAGAGAATAGTTTTGACCTAAACGGTGGTCGGTAACGCGGTTGTCTTTATAATTGTAGGTGCGAATTTTTTCCGATCGCGATCCTGTACCAACTTGCGATCGCCGCATGGAAGTTACAGCTTCTTGTTGTTCGCGTAACTTCATCTCATACAACTTCGCCCGCAGAATTTGCATCGCCCGTTCTTTGTTTTGCAACTGGCTGCGTTCTTCCGTACAGAAAATGCGAATTCCCGTTGGTTTGTGCATCAAGTCAACGGCTGTTTCCACCTTGTTGACGTTTTGTCCGCCAGCACCGCCAGAACGAGCCGTGGTCATTTCAATATCTTTCGGGTCAATATGAATTTCCACATCATCCACCTCTGGCATAATTGCTACCGTAGCAGTGGAAGTATGAACCCGTCCGCCTGCTTCTGTCAGGGGCACCCGCTGCACGCGATGCACTCCAGCTTCAAACTTTAGCTGGCTGTAAACGTCGTCACCTTTAATTTCCAGAATCACCTCTTTCCAGCCACCCATTTCTCCCAGAGATTCGCTCATTAGAGAAACTTTCCAACCTTGAGTTTGGGCGTAGCGAGTGTACATCCGCATCAAATCGCCAGCCCAAATACTGGCTTCATCGCCACCTGTACCAGCGCGGATTTCCAACATGATATTCTTTTCATCATTGGGGTCGCGTGGTAGCAGTAAGACTTTCAAGCGAGACTCTAAGTATTCTATTTTTTCTTCAAGTTCATCTACTTCCAGTGCTGCCATTTCTTGCAACTCTGGATCGCTGGCAGATTCTTTATAAACCTGACGCGCTCCTGTTAAGTCTTCTTGGGCTATTTTCCAAGTTTCATAGGTATTAACTACCTCTTCCAAAGAAGAACGAGACTTAGCAATTTGTTGATACTCATCAGGGTTGCTAGCGGTATCGGGGTCGCCAAGACGACGAGTTAATTCATTAAAGGTTTGTTCAACGGATTTTAGTTTGTCCAGTAAGTATGATTCAGCCATGACGAGTGCGATCGCTCCTTAAAAAAATAACAAATTGGCTCGAGCATATAAATGACAATCGACCCCGAAAAATGCAGGGTCGTCCTTAACAGCAGAGCCAACCCGCTACTTTTTCTTTTTGGTGCCGGTGCTTTGTTCGCTGGACATACCGTATTTGCGGAGGAAACGTTCAACTCGACCCTCAGTATCAATAATCTTCTGAGTGCCGGTGTAAAATGGGTGATTTCCAGACCAAACATCTACGTGTAATTCTGGCTTGGTAGAGCCAACGGTCATCACAACTTGACCGTTACAGTAGACTTTAGCGTCTGGATACCACTTGGGATGAATATCAGATTTAGCCATTGTTCCTTTTGTGGTGAATCTATAAGAATTATAACTTTTTGGTTGGAATCAGGTTAGGGAGTGGGGAGATGAGGGAGATGAGGGAGAATAACTCCTAACTCCTAACTCCTAACTCAGCACTCCCAATCACTAACGCTTAGAGTACTGAGGCGCTTTCCGGGCTTTGTGTAAACCATATTTTTTCCGTTCCTTTGCCCGAGGATCGCGAGTGAGATAACCTTCGGTTTTCAAAGGTGGGCGGTTGTCTGGGTCTAGTTGGCACAAAGCACGAGCAACTCCCAAGCGAACAGAATCAGCCTGTCCGGTCAAGCCGCCGCCTTCTGCTTTTACCAAAATGTCATATTCGTTTTCTAGTCCCAAAGTTTCCAAGGGTGCTTTGATGACTCCCAGGTAGTTGGCATTGAATTGGAAATACAAGTTTCCATCTTTACCGTTTACAGTCAGTTGACCAGTACCTGGAACGAGGCGTACTCTTGCTACTGCGGACTTTCGACGGCCAGTCCCCCAGTACACAGCGCGGCCGCTATTGGTGTCTACTGCTACCATTAATTTTCTTCTCCAGGAATTGTATTAATTTTTAGTTCTTTGGGTTTTTGAGCTTCGTGGGGATGAGTTGGCCCGGCGTAAACTTTCAGCTTGGTGAATAACTGCTTACCCAGGCTATTTTTAGGTAGCATCCCTTTGACAGCGTGTTCTAAAATGCGTTCTGGTAGGCGCTGTTGCAACTTAGCAAAGGTTTCCGTTTTCATCCCACCGGGACGACCAGAATGGCGACGGTACAATTTTTGAGTGCGCTTTTTGCCTGTGACTGCTACTTTCTCGGCATTGATGACAATCACGAAGTCACCCGTATCTAGGTGGGGTGTAAATTCGGGTTTGTTTTTGCCTCTGAGGACTTGAGCGATTTCACTGGCGAGGCGTCCGAGGCGTTTATCGGTAGCGTCTACTATGTACCACTCACGCTCAAGGGATGCCTCAGGAGGAAGGTATGTTTTAACTATTGTCATTTGTAATTTGTCCTTTGTCCTTTGTAATTTGTCATTTGTCCTTTGTTGTTCACTAATGACCAATGACTATTGTACAGACGCGATTAATCGCGTCTCTACCAATGACTAATGACCAACTTTGGCAGGCTGTCGTACCAAATCTCCTTCGGGAAGGGAAAATCTGGATAGCCGACTCGCAATAAGCACAAACCTTGGGCTGGTGCGGCGTGTTTGACTTCTTGGCGGCGTTGTTCTTTCCAGAGTTCGGTGAAGTTGGAAAGTGTGCGTTCTCCAGAACCTACTTGTACCAACATTCCTACCAACAGCCGTACCATGCCATACAAAAATCCATCTGCCTGTATTTCAATATGGATAAATGGCCCACTGCGACGACACTCTGCTGCTTGTACCTCTACCCAGGAATGCGATCGCTTTGAGCCTGCACGGTGAAAAGCAGCTAAGTGATGCTTTCCCAAGAGAGGTTTGAGGGCAGCTTCGATTAATGATTCATCCAGGGGTGCATAATAATAATGCCAACTGAAGGGTTTCACGAACAAGTTAAGTCGATCTTCAGTGTATATTGTGTAGCGATACCGCCGATAGGCTGCGCTAAAGCGAGCGTGCCAACGGCAGTCTACACCAGCTGAAGCCCTGATTAATATATCTGGTGGCAGATAGCTGTTGAGGATTGTTGCCCACTTGTGAGCCGGAATTAAACCTGTTGCTTCAAAATGGGCGACTTGAGCAGCAGCGTGGACTCCGGAATCGGTTCGTCCGGCGCCGTGTAATGTCACATGATGTCCGAGAATAGTGGCGATCGCAATTTCTATCTCTTCTTGGACTGTACGCTGGTTTTTTTGCCGTTGCCAGCCATGAAAATGAGTGCCCAGGTATTGGATTACCAAGGCTACTCGATGAGTTTGTGTAGGCTGGTGGCTTTCTAACATACAGATTTTGTTCTTTGTCTTTTGTCATTTATCCTTTGTCCTTCGTCATTTGTCCTTTGTCTTTTGCTAATGACTAGTGACCAATGACTAATAACCAATGACTAATGACCAATGACCAATGACTTAAACCAATTCGATGATTGCCATCTCGGCACGATCGCCCCGGCGGGGTACGGTATGCAGGATACGGGTATAACCGCCCTGACGATTACCATAGCGAGTGGGAGCTTGTTCAAACAGAGCATGAACAAGGGCTTTATCGAAGATGTAGCCAAGGGCTTCCCGACGTGCAGCCAAGGAACCGTTTTTGGCTAAGGTAATCATTTTATCTACTTCACTACGGACAACTTTAGCGCGAACTAAAGTGGTGGTGATTTTACCATGACGGATCAGCTCAGTGGTGAGCGATCGCAATAAAGCGCGGCGCTGGTCTGCTGGTTTACTAAGTTGTTTGACGCGACAACGGTGACGCATAATTAAGCACTTATGAACTACAAACGGTTTTCACATCATGTCCACTTAATCACTTATCAAAAAAACTCAGCGTATTTACGTGTGTTTTCAAATGATAAGTAACCAACCGGACTCGATATCACTTAAGGGTGTTTAGAGCCTCTTTCTTGGGGCAAGGTGATGCCCAAGCGTCGCTGCAAAGCTTCTACGACCTCTTCTGCTGACTTTTGACCAAAGTTTTTAATTTCTAGCAGATCTTCTTGGGTATAATCCAATAAGTCAGCTACAGAGTTAACTTGTGCCCGTTTGAGACAGTTATATGCCCGTACAGAAAGTTGCAACTCTTCGATTGGAATCTGAGCAGTTGGATCTTCTGAAATTTCCGAACCTGTATCCGTTGGTTCCAGGGAAATATCTTTCAACGGGTTGAATAAATCTACCAAGATTCCAGCAGCAGAGGATAGCGCTTCTTGGGGAGAGATACTGCCATTTGTCCAAACTTCCAACAGTAGTCGGTCTTTTGGTATTAAGCCTTCCCCGCGAGATTCTTCAACACTATAGTTGACTTTTCGCACCGGCATAAATATTGAGTCGATTTGGAGAAAGTCCAATGATGTGGCTTCCTCACGTCCTCGCTCTACGGTGCGATAACCTTTACCTTTCTCGATCCGAAATTCCATTTCCAGCTTTCCACCTTCGGCGATGGTGGCTACATACTGGGTCGGATCGATCACTTCTACTTCACTGGGCAAATCAAAATGCGCCGCAGTAATTGTTGCTGGCCCGTTGACGAGTAATCTGCCAATTTGGGGTTGCGAGGAATAGTTTTTCAGGATAACTTCCTTCATTTTCATGAGGATTTCCAGCACGTCTTCCCGCACGCCCGGAACTGTAGCAAACTCATGTGAAACGCCTGCAATCCGGACTGCTGTAACTGCCGTACCCTCTAGATTGGACAGTAAAACCCGCCGCAGTGCGTTGCCAACAGTTGTTCCTTGACCGCGTTCTAGAGGTTCCAAAACAAATTTACTGTAATGGTTGCGGCTTTCTTCAGTATTAGACTCTACACATTCAATTTGAAACTGCGCCACGGATTAGCCTCCCTTTTTTAAGGTGCTGCTTGCAGACAAATCAATTGCCTCCCGAATTGAGTGTCAATTTTTGATTTTTGATTTTTGATTTTTGATTGTGCTTTTTCGGTTAATTTCCCCCCTGTTATGGGCGGAACAAATCTCAAAGATCCTCGATGTGCTTGGCTACGCTATCATCAACTTAAAATCCACGAAGTCGCCACCTTTGTTTAGGATTAATCTCAAATCGCAAATCTCAAATCTCAAATTGATTGATACTATTTTGGGTTGACGGAAGTTAAACAGCTTTTCCTCTGGGAAAATCTGACGCACTTCTAGTCGTCCAACCCGTCCAAAGTTTCAGCCTTGATTTAATGCAGTTTCGACACTAGACGCCCAAGGGGTCATTGCAAGTGACTTGACTTCACATTGGCCATAACTTATCGTCCTTACTGTCCAAGTTTTGATGATTAAACTCGACGGCGCTTGGGTGGACGACAACCATTGTGAGGAATCGGGGTAATATCCCGAATGAGTGTAATTTCCAGTCCTGCTCCTTGAAGTGCCCGGATAGCCGTTTCTCTACCTGCTCCTGGACCACTGACCATTACCTCGATTTGGCGCATTCCTTGATCGATGGCTCGACGGGCTGCACTTTCAGCGGCGGTTTGCGCTGCAAAGGGAGTTCCCTTTTTTGCTCCCTTGAAGCCGCTCGAACCAGCGCTAGCCCAGGAGATAACATCTCCATTTTGATCGGTAATGGTGACAATGCTATTGTTGAAAGTAGACTGGATGTAGGCCATCCCATTGGGGACGTTCCGTTTCTGCTTTTTGCTCCCGGATTTTTTAGTTGGTTGTCTCGCCATACTTGTTTAGTTGATTTAAGGTAAAACTTGCTCTGTTTGGCAAGCATTGTCAAATTATTTATTTACCTGGTGCTTTCTTCTTACCAGCCACTGTCTGCCTTCTGCCTCGACGGGTTCGAGCGTTGGTGCGAGTTCTCTGTCCTCTAACTGGCAAGCCCATGCGATGACGACGCCCTCTGTAGGTACCAATGTCAACTAAGCGCTTGATGTTCATCGACTCCCAACGCCGTAAGTCTCCTTCGACTTCATAGTTGGTTTCTATTTCTGCTCGCAGCTTAGCTACATCGGCGTCACTCAACTCTTTAACGCGGGTGTCTGGGTTCACACCTGTAGTCGCTAGAATTTCTTGCGATCGCGATAAACCTATTCCATAAATGTAAGTTAGACCAATCTCAACGCGCTTATCGCGTGGAAGGTCTACTCCGGCAATACGTGCCACAATGAACTCTCCCTATTGTTGTCGCAATTACTGGTAGTTAAAAAACGCAATTCATCACGTTTTTTCGTTTTAATCAATGATACGCGTCCTGCAACACTACTCTGTTAATTCAGAGCCTTATCCTTGACGTTGCTTGTGTTTGGGGTTAACGCAAATCACCATAACGCGACCACGACGTTTGATCACATTACATTTTTCACAGATTTTCTTGACTGAGGCTCTGACTTTCATGCCTTTTCTACTTTGACTCCAAATATTAAATTATAGCATTTTTTGGGAAATTATTCAGCTAAGTGACTAGGAAACAGTCCAAAAGATGGTTTTATGGTAAAATTGTCTACATATACTTACTTCTTTCTGAGTCGGTACGTGATTCTGCCTTTGGTCAAGTCGTAGGGGGTTAACTCTACCTTGACGCGATCGCCAGGCAAAATCTTGATATAATTACGGCGAATCTTGCCAGAAATGTGTGCTAGCACGTTAAAGCCATTGTCCAAGTCAACGCGAAACATCGCATTGGGCAAAGACTCTGTAACCGTGCCTTCCATTTCAATCAAATCTTGCTTAGACAATTTGTTTTTTCCTCAACTCAACAATCTCCTGTTCTTTTACAGCACTTCATCTGCAAGAGAACACATTTTGATAAATATATCAACACTTTCTTAATATATTTTAGCTAAAATTGTTCAACTTCCTGAGTGGATGGGGAGTGCTGAGTTAGGAGTTAGGAGTTAGGAGTTTTTATTCTCCCTCATCCCCCTCATCTCCCTCATCTCCCTCATCCCCCTCACCCTTAAGCAATTATCTTTTGCAGTTCATTAGTGACTTCTTCTTGGGATTGGTTGCCATTGACTGTTAGGAGTTTTTGGCGATCGCGGTAATAATCAATTAGAGGTGCTGTTTCAGCACGGTAAACTTCTAAACGACGACGAATGACTTCTTCGTTATCATCTTTTCGTCCTCGTGCAAGTAAACGCACTACTACCACATCATCTGGGACTTCCAGACTGACTACTCTTTCACCAGACTGGTCTAGCTGTTCGAGTAATTCCTCAAGAAAAACTGCTTGCTTGACAGTCCGAGGAAAACCATCGAGAATCCAACCATGCTTGGCATCTAACTGACTCAGGCGTTCCTGTACCATTTCCTGTACTAGAATGTCTGGGACTAGTTCCCCTTTATCCATATAACTTTGAGCTTTAATGCCCAAACGGGTTTGCTTGGATAATGCTTCGCGCAATATATCACCCGTAGAAACATGGGGAACATGCCGATGGTCAGCTAATGTCTTAGCTTGTGTTCCTTTACCAGCTCCAGGCGGTCCCAAGAAGATTAGTCGCGTCACTATTGTTTCACCATTCCTTCATAGCGCTGAGAGATAACGTAAGTTTGGATTTGTCTTGCCGTATCTATCGCCACACCAACTAAAATTAACAAAGAGGTAGCACCCAATCCCTTAAATGTGGGTACTCCTAAGGCACTTTCCACACCTGTTGGGATAATAGCAACTAAGCCCAAAAAGATAGCACCCAAAAAAGTGAGTCGATTTGACACCCGTTCGATATATTCGCTAGTTGCCTTGCCAGGACGAATACCAGGAATACTGGAACCCATTTTCTTCAAGTTTTGTGCTACATCTACTGGGTTGAGAATCAACGAAGAATAGAAGTAGCTGAAGAAAACGATGGAAATCATGTAGACTAGGGCATAAAGCCAAGAACCAGAACCGCTGGGACTCAGATAAGTGTTAACTATATTGGCCAATTCAGCATTTTTGGTGAAATTGGCGATTAACAATGGCAAACTGAGGATAGCAGCAGCAAAAATAATTGGCATCACGCCGCCTTGATTGAGGCGCAAAGGTAGGAAACTACGCTGTTCTGCCAAAACTCGCCGACCAACTTGGCGACGAGCCGAAATAATTGGGATGCGACGCATTCCTTCCTGCACAACCACAATACCAACAATTGTTGCCAGGAATACTAAGATTAACACGATCACGCGGCCTACTGTTTCCCGACCGCCCACTTGCACCAAATCGATGGTATCGCCTAAAGCTTTAGGTAATGACGCAACAATGTTGACAAAAATCAACAAAGATGCACCATTACCAATGCCGCGTTCTGTAATCAGTTCTGATGCCCACATAACGAACATGGAACCAGCAGTGAGGGCGATCGCAGTTTCAGCGACAAATAGTGGTCCTGGTGTTAAGGCAAACTGCTGGAGGAATAATGCCGAAAAAGCGGTACTTTGAACAATTGCCCAACCTACAGTGACGTAGCGGGTAATTTGCGAGATTTTCCGCCGGCCAGCTTCCCCTTCATTTTTCTGTAAATTTTCTAAAGACGGAATCGCAGCGGTGAGCAATTGGATGATAATGGACGCATTAATAAAGGGCAAAATCCCTAAAGCAAAGACTCCCAAAGTTGAAAGTCCCCGCCCAGAGAATATATCCAATAAACCGAATATGGAATTATTACCCGATATGGCGTCGTGAAACCGCCCTCTATCAATCCCTGGTACTGGCAAGAAGATACCAAGACGAACCAAAATTAAAATACCGACAGTGACAAGCAGCCTACCTCTCAGCCCGGCTGCTTGTGCCATCTGCATAAAAGTTTCTTGAGCCGTTGGGGCTTTATCTCGACTGATCATAGAGTGCTACCTTTATAGTGAACCAGGCGCTGGCTGCGAGTTGGCTTGCATCTAAGTGCCCTATTCCGGTTCACTCATAAGACTTCACAACTCCCACCAGCTGCCTCAATTTTGCTCCGAGCTGTACCTGTGAAAGCTGCCGCTTTTACATTGAGCGGAACGCTCAATTCCCCGTTACCCAAAATTTTCAATGGGCCTTTAGCACCAGTGATAATACCTGCTGCTTCCAAGGAGGTCAAAGTTACTTCTGTATTAGCGGGAAGGGAGGCTAGCTTCTCTACATTAATCGTAGTGTAATTCTTCCGATTCACAACCGGAAAGCCCTTGAGTTTGGGCAAGCGGCGGTACAATGGCTGTTGACCACCTTCAAAACCTGGTCTGGTACCACTACCAGAGCGAGATTTTTGACCCCGCATACCTAGACCAGCACTGGCACCTTGACCGGCAGAAATACCCCTACCTACGCGCTTCTTGCGTTTCTTTGAGCCTTTTTGCGGCTTAACATCGTTGAGTCTCATAAGCTAAAAATGTCATTTGTCGTTGGTCTTATGTCATTTGTCAATTGTCGTTTGTCATTTGTCCTTTGTTATTCACTAATGACGATTGTACAGACGCGATTAATCGCGTCTCTACTGACTAATGACTAATTAGATGTAGAGATTTTGAATAGGAATACCACGATCTTCGGCGACTTCAGAAAGGGTACGCAGCGTAGATAGGGCGTTGACTGCGGCTCTGGCATTGTTGAGCGGATTGTTGGAGCCAAGTTGCTTAGCTAGGACGTTGCGAACTCCTGCCAATTCCAATACAGTCCGCACGGCACCACCGGCAATTACCCCAGTACCGGGTGCGGCTGGGCGCATAATCACCTTTGCACCACCACCGACACCATCAATGGGATGAGGGATCGAGTTGGATTTGGTGATTGGGATATCAATGAGGTGTTTTTTGCCGTCAGCTACACCTTTTTTGACTGCTCCAATCACATCTGAGGCTTTGCCTACTCCTACACCAACTTGACCGCGTTCGTTACCAACGACTACGATCGCTCGGAAGCTCAGTTTTTTACCGCCTTTAACAACCTTACTCACGCGTCGGATTTGAATTACCCGCTCTTGCCAAGTGGTTTCTTCTTTTTTGGCACGCTTGGTTCTACTTTTACGCTCTGTTGCCATAATCAATGTTCTCTTAATGTCATTTGTCAGTTGTCATTTGTCAGTTGTCATTTGTCTTTTGTCTTTTGTCATTTGTCAGTTGTCCTTTGTCATTTGTCCTTTGCAAATGACGAATGACGAATGACGAATGACTAATAACTAATGACCAATGACTAATGACCAATGACTTTAGAAATCTAAACCAGCTTCGCGGGCTGCATCAGCCAGTGCTTTGACACGACCATGATATAAGTTACCACCGCGATCGAAGACTACTTTCGTGATGCCTTTTTCTAGCGATCGCACTGCTATCAACTTACCAACTTGTACCGATGCGTCACGGTTAGCGCCAGAAGCTAAACTCGATTTCAAATCTGGTTCTACAGTTGATGCTGCCACTATGGTGTGATGCTGTGTATCATCAATTACCTGGGCATAAATATGCTCATTAGAACGAAATATTGCTAAACGCGGGCGTTCTGGAGAGCCAATCACTTTGCCACGAACGCGTCGATGGCGACGCTGTTTTGATTCTCTACGAGTAAGTTTCATTTTTACTTCTTACCACTCTTACCAGTCTTACCAGCTTTACGTCTTACCACTTCACCGGCATAGCGAATACCTTTGCCTTTGTAAGGTTCTGGTGGGCGAACGGCACGAATTTTCGCTGCTGTGTTGCCGACAATTTCTTTGTCATAGCCACTGACGATGACGTTAGTGGTACCTTCTACTGCAAACTGAATTCCTTCTGGTGGTTCAATTTGCACCTGATGGCTGTAACCCATATTTAAAATCAGGTTACGTCCTTGAACTTGTGCCCGATAACCAACACCTTGAATTTCCAGACGGCGCTGAAAACCTTGGGAAACTCCCTCAACCATGTTGGCAACTAAAGTGCGACTCAAGCCGTGCAATTGCCTGGAAGTACGGGTGTCATCTCGACGAGTTACTTGTAATATTTCTCCCTCTTGGGAGACGATAACGTTAGCGGGTAAATTGCGAGAAAGTTCTCCTTTGGGCCCTTTCACCACAACCTTAGTACCATCAATCGCCACTTGTACTTTGGCGGGAACAGTAATTGGACGTTTACCAATACGAGACATGACTTTTTGTCCTTTATGGAGTTATGAGTTATGAGTTATGAGTTATGAGTTTTGATGACTAACTTTTCACTCCTCATTCCTAACTCTTCACTTTTCTTGACTACCAAACGTAGCAAAGTACTTCGCCACCCAAGTTCTGACGCCGCGCTTCACGGTCAGTCATAATGCCACTGGATGTGGAAATAATGGCGATGCCGATGCCGCCTAGTACCCTTGGTAATTCTTTTCTATTGGAGTAAACACGCAAACCAGGCTTACTGACTCGCTTGAGGGCGGTGATCAGAGGCTGACGATTTTTACCCTTGTATTTCAAGGAAATCACCAGATTGCGTTTTACTTCATCTCCTGCTTCTTCAAATTCACCAATAAAACCTTCCTCCCGCAGCACTTTAGCAATACTACGGGTCATTCTTGTAGCTGGCACTTGTGTAGTTTGATGCCGCGCCAGGTTGGCATTGCGGATGCGCGTCAGCATATCTGCAATTGTGTCGTTAGCCGCCATCGTTCCCTCTATAGATGAACTTATTGATCGCGAAAGGGCATTCCTAATTCTTTAAGTAAGGCGCGACCCTCTTCGTCGTTTTTTGCTGTGGTGATAATGGAAATATCCAAACCACGGACTTGATCGATGCTGTCGTACTCGACTTCTGGAAAAATTAGCTGTTCTCTGACACCCAGAGTATAGTTCCCGCGTCCATCAAAGCTTTTAGGGCTGACGCCGCGAAAATCTCTAATTCTGGGTAGTGATAGGCTAACGAGTCGGTCAAGAAAGGCATACATTCTCTCGGCTCTCAGGGTTACCATAATACCCACAGGCATCCCTTGACGAATTTTAAAGCCAGCGATCGCTTTTTTCGCCCGCGTCACTACTGGTTTTTGACCAGTGATTAACGCAATTTCGTTGATAGAAGCTTCCAGCGCCTTCGCATTTTGAGCTGCTTCACCCAAACCCCGGTTAATAGTAATTTTTACCAACTTCGGTACTTGATGAACGTTGGTAAATTGAAACTGCTGGGTCAGCTTGGGGACGATTGTCTCTTGATATAAGGTTTTGAGTCTTGTTGTCGCCATAGTTTTTTGTGCTGATGTCCCTGGGCTTGGTCAGGGAACAAAGTTATGAGTTATGAGTTATGAGTTGTGAGTTATGAGTTATGAGTTATGAGTTAAATTTAATTCCTAACTTTTAATTCCTAACTCTTAATTCCTAACTTCTAACTATTTATCAAGAATTTCACCCGTTTTCTTGAGCTTTCTGACTTTTTTCCCTTCTGACGTAAAAGTGTAACAAACACGACTAGCAACGTTTTGCTTGGTGGAATAAAGCATCACGTTAGAACTGTGAATGGGGAATTCCTGGGTGACAATCCGCCCTGATTCACCTTCTTGCTGGGGTTTGACGTGCTTGGTTTTAATGTTGACACCTTTGACGACAACTTTACTCAGTTGGGGAAGTGCTTGGATAATTTCACCAACTTTTCCTTTGTCTTTGCCAGCAATTACTTGTACGGTGTCGCCAGTTTTGACGTGCATTTTGTGGAATACTTTGGGCGTACCCTGTTTGGCTGCCATTACAGCACCTCCGGAGCCAGAGAAACAATTTTGGTAAAGTTTTTATCGCGGAGTTCCCGAGCTACTGGGCCAAAAACCCGTGTGCCTCTTGGATTACCGTCTTTGTTAATAATTACAGCGGCGTTATCGTCAAAGCGAATACTCATACCGCTATCACGATTTACGGCTTTACGAGTACGGACAATTACTGCTTCCACAACATCAGACTTCTTGACAGCCATATTGGGTGTAGCATCTTTAACAACAGCAATAATCTTGTCGCCAATAAAACCATAACGGCGGTTACCTCCACCTAAAACGCGGATGCACATTAGTTTTCGGGCACCGCTATTATCTGCGACATTTAAGTAAGTCTGGGGTTGAATCACGATTGTACTCCCTTGTAATGTTGTTAAAAAACTAACAACTATGAGGTTTAAGTAGGTTTGACGTTCAGGATTTCTGTGATTTTCCAGCGTTTGGTTTTACTCAGGGGTCTAGTTTCCTGAATCCGGACGCGATCGCCCACTTTACACTGATTTTCTTCGTCGTGAACTTTATAGCGCTGGGTGTTGACTACAATCTTGCCGTACTTGGGATGAGGAGCGCGGTTTTCTATAGCAACTACTACCGTTTTTTGCATTTTGTCGCTCACTACCAAGCCAACTCGTTCTTTGACTGCCATAATCTCCTACTCTTCTGCTTGCGGCGGTTGATTTGCTGCCCGTTTGCGTTCTCCCTCGACCGTCAGCAACTGGGCTAGACGGTGCTTAGCATGTTTGAACTGGTGGGGCTTGTCTAGCTGTCTTGTAGCTTTTTGCAAGCGCAACTGAAACAGTTGTCTTTTAACAGCGAGAATTTCCTCAGAAATTTTCTCGTCACTTAATTCTCTTGCTTCTGAAATTTTGGGAAGAGGCATAACCTTAACCTACTCCTGCTCCTGTGGTTGAGAGCGCACAATAAATTTGGTTTTTATTGGCAGCTTAAATGAAGCCAAGCGCATAGCTTCACGGGCAATTTCTTCAGAAACGCCAGCGATTTCAAACATAATTCGCCCTGGCTTGACTACAGCCACCCAAAACTCTGGCGAACCTTTACCGGAACCCATCCGGGTTTCAGCGGGACGCATGGTTACAGGTTTATCAGGGAAAATCCGAATCCAGATTTGTCCACCCCGGCGAATATAACGAGTCATTGCCCGACGAGAGGCTTCTATTTGCCGAGAGGTAATCCAAGCAGGTTCTTGAGCTTGGAGTGCAAAATCACCGAAGTTAAGGGTACTGCCACGGCTGGCTAGTCCCTCCATCCGTCCGCGCTGTTGTTTGCGGAATTTAGTTCTTCTAGGACTTAACATGGTTTGTCACTTGTCATTTGTCGTTTGTCATTGGTCATTTGTCATGTGTCATTTACTAATGAACGCCACTTGCTTCAACGGGGGGAACCCCCGCAACGCAGTGGCTCCTAATGACTAATGACTAATGACGATTTATCCTTCATTTGAGCGGTCTTCAAATTGTTGGCGACGGCGTTGTTGTTGACGGCGACGGGGTTCACGTTCACGATCGCCACGATCGCCGCGATCGCGTTCCCGAGCTGCGGGTGGTGGTGCAGTTTCTTCTTGTCCAGGGATAATTTCTCCCTTGAACACCCACACTTTAATACCCAAAATCCCGTAAACAGTTTTTGCTGTGCAATAGGAGTAGTCAATGTCAGCCCGTAAGGTATGTAGAGGTACTCTACCCTCACGAGTCCACTCTGTCCGGGCAATTTCTGCACCGTTGAGCCGGCCGCTGACTTGGATTTTAATACCTTGGACACCGGCGCGTTGGGCACGCTGAATTGCTTGTCGGACTACCCGCCGAAAGGAAACACGGCGTTCCAATTGTTGAGCAATGTATTCGGCAATCAGGTAGGCATCAGCATCAACTCGTTGCACTTCAACTACGTTAATGCGAATTTGGCGATTACTACCCAATAGTCCTTGGAGTCCAGTACGCAAGGATTCTATACCTTGTCCACCGCGACCTACTACTACCCCTGGTCTAGCTGTGCGTACTTCTAAGTCGATTTGGTCGGCTTTACGCTCAATCCGCACTTCAGAAATTCCGGCGTTGTTTTGAGCGAGTCTACCGAGCTTTTGTTCTATGTATGTACGCAGTTTGTGGTCTTCTTGTAAAAGTTCTGGATAGCGTTCCGGAACGGCAAACCAGCGGGATTGATGTTCTTGTGTAATACCCAGACGAAAACCGACTGGATGAATTTTTTGTCCCACGAATACTTCCTCTAAAATTTCTGACTTTAGGTTATTTTTCTGGGGCGGGGCCAACAGCGACAGTAATATGACATGTTGGCTTGCGAATTTGGTAAGCTCTACCTTGCGCCCTTGGTTGGAATCGTTTCAGGACAGGCCCTTGGTCGGCATAAGCCTGAGTAATTATTAGTTGAGTCCGATCTAAGCCAGCGTTGTGTTCGGCGTTCGCAGCAGCGCTTCTGAGAACCTTTAATATGGGTTCAGTGGCGCGATAGGGCATGAATTCCAGGATGATTAACGCTTCTCGATAGGATAGCCCGCGGATTTGATCCAGTACGCGACGCACTTTCAAGGGGGAAATGCGTATAAAACGGGCGATCGCTTTGACTTGAGTAGTATCAGTAGCCATATTTTTCTCCATTTTTGTCATTTGTCTTTTGCCATTTGTCATTTGTCTTTTGTCTTTTGTCCTTTGCCATCTGTCTTTTAATTAATAGACTAATGACTAATGACTGATAACTAATGACCAATGACTAATGACTAATGACTAATGACTACCTACCTGATTTTTTGTCGCTTTTTCCATGACCCCTGTAGGTGCGTGTTGGGGCAAATTCACCCAACTTGTGTCCTACCATCTGTTCATTTACAAATACTGGAACGTGTTGGCGTCCGTTATGAACAGCTATGGTATGACCAACCATTAGAGGCAAAATTGTCGAAGCTCTTGACCAAGTTTTAATAACTTCTTTTCTGTTATTGTCGTTGAGCTTTTCAATTTTCTTAAGGAGATGATCCGCAACGAAGGGACCTTTTTTTAGAGAACGACCCATAGTTCAATTTTGGATTTAGGATTTAGAAATTACGAGTGAGAAGTTAGCAGTTAAGAGTTAGCAGTGAGGAGTTAGATTTGACTTTCAATTTATAACTCTTAACTCCTAACTCTTAACTCCTAACTCTTTAAGACTCACGACCACCACGACCGCGTTTAGAAGACTTACGGCGACGACGGATAATTAATTTGCTGCTGAGTTTCTTCTTATTGCGTGTCTTCGCACCCAAAGTCGGTTTACCCCAAGGTGTTACAGGCCCGGATCTACCAATAGGCGCCCTACCTTCACCACCACCATGTGGGTGATCCACTGGGTTCATGACGCTACCTCTGACCTTAGGACGACGACCTTTCCAGCGATTTCGCCCTGCTTTACCTGCACTGAGGTTTCTCGCGTCGGTGTTGCCTACTTGGCCAATGGTGGCGTAGCACTCGCGCCGAATCAACCGGACTTCTCCTGAAGGTAACTTGAGAGTTACATAATTGCCTTCTTTTGCCACTACTTGGGCGGTAGCACCAGCAGCACGTACAATTTGACCACCTTTGCCGGGAGTCAGTTCTACGTTGTGAACGCTAGTACCCAAGGGAATATTCGACAAGGGTAGGGCATTACCATCTTCAAATGGAGACTCAGGACCGGCAATAATTGTTGTCCCAACTTTCAAGCCGTTGGGTTGGAGGATATAGCGTTTTTCGCCGTCTTCGTAAAGCAACAGGGCAATCCGAGCATTGCGGTTAGGATCGTATTCAATTGCTACGACTTGGGCGGGAATATTACGTTTATCCCTTTTAAAATCGATGATCCGGTAAAGCTGTTTGTGTCCGCCACCCCGGCGACGACTGGTAATCCGCCCTTTATTGTTCCGACCTTTGGGGCGATGTACGTATTCGGTTAGAGATTTCTCTGGCTCAGTTTTGGTGATTTCCGAAAAGTCGGAAATCGTAACTTGGCGAGTGCTGGGGGTATAGGGGCGATAAGAACGAGTACCCATATTTTTAAATGCTGAGTGCTGAGTGGTGAGTGGGGAGATGAGGGAGATGAGGGAGATGAGGGAGAATAACTTTTTACTCTTAACTCCTAACTCTTAACTTCTAACTCCTAACTCCTAACTTTTTTAGACATCTGGGAATAGAACTTGTCTAATCTTGTCTACATCCCCAGGTGCGACGGTGACAATCGCTCGCTTATATAGGGGCTTATAACCAACGAATTTCCCAACACGCCGTTTTTTACGTGGTGGTACTGCGGTATTTATTTTTACAACTTTGACTTGAAATAAGTCTTCGATCGCAGCCTTGATTTCTGGCTTAGATGCTTTTGGAGTTACTTCAAAGGTGTATTTATTCTGCTCCATTAGGATCGTCGCTTTTTCGGTAACAATTGGGCGACGCACTAAATCGGCGAGGTAGCGGGGGTCAAAGCTAGGCACTGTAGACCTCCTGAATTTTTTCTAAAGCTGATGTTGTAACCACAATCTTGTCAGCGTGCAGTAAATCGTAAACATTCAACTGGTCAGCTGCAATTAGCTTTAAATTTTCTATGTTGCGGGCTGACAAAGAAACGTTTTCCGGACACTCAGACAATATTAATAGTGTCTTATTATCTGGTGCTGCTCCCCAACGAGCCAATGCTGCTACTAAATCTTTGGTTTTTGGACGTGATAGCTGTTCGCTAAATTCTTCGACCACAATCAAATCATTCAAGCGATCGACAAATGCTGTCCGCAGTGCCAAACGCCGCTCTTTGCGGTTCATTTTCAGGTTAAAATCTCTGGGTTTTGGTCCAAAGATCACACCACCACCACGCCATAGGGGTGAACGAATCGATCCAGCACGAGCGCGACCAGTACCTTTTTGCCGCCAAGGTTTGCGTCCGCCGCCTCTAACTTCCGAACGAGTTTTTGTACTGGCAGTTCCTTGACGAGCATTGGTAGTTTGCCGTACTAAAGCGCGGTGTACAATATGAGACGCTGTTTCCTCTTTGGCAACTCGCAATTCAAAGCTCGTCTGGCCGACTTGTTCTCCTTGCCAATTTTTAACTACACTTTCAACCATTTTTAGTCCTTAGTCATTAGTCATTAGTAGAGACGCGATTAATCGCGTCTGTACAATAGTCATTAGTCATTAGTCATTAGTCCAAATCTTGACTGTTGACTATTGGCTAGTGACTACTTACCAACTTTCTTTGCAGGTACAACACTTACTAGAGCGCCTGGTTTTCCAGGAATGGCTCCTTTAATTAGCAATAAGTTGCGTTCTGGGTCTACTCGCACTATAGTCAGCTTGCGAATTGTGACGCGGGTACCGCCTAAACGTCCTGCCATCCGCTTACCTGGATAGACACGACCAGGTGTAGTACCAGCACCAATAGAACCAGGCGCTCTATGATTTTTAGAACCGTGTGACATCGGTCCCCGACCAAAGTTGTTGCGCTTTTGGTTACCCGCAAAGCCGCGACCGATGCTCGTACCGATTACATCTACAATTTGACCTGCACTAAAAATATCTGCTTTAATCTGCTGACCTAAAGCATAATCACCAGAGCTATCGGTGTGATACTCATTCAAATGACGCAATGCTGGGGCAGATGATTTAGCTAAGTGACCCAACAATGGTCTGTTCAGTGCCTTTGGTTTAACTTCGCCATAACCAACTTGAATGGCGGCGTAACCATCGGTTTGTTTTGTTTTAACTTGTGTAACAGTGCATGGCCCTGCTTGAATAACGGTGACAGGAATAGCTACTCCTGCCTCGTCAAATATTTGGGTCATGCCCAGCTTGGTGCCGAGAATACCTACAGACACAGTAACTGGTTCTCCTTTCTACTTGCTGACCTTGGAATCCGACTCTAGAGGACACGCTTTGTACGCGTCAGTTTAGGCTACAGCCTGCGAAATTTGGAACGGTCTCAACCCCTCCAAATACTTTGGGACACAACAAACCGTGTCCGTACTGCTTGGTGAATCTGTTTAGTTTCACTCACGAGTTCACCAGAACAGCCACAAGTTTCTTCCCTTTGGGAAGGAGTAACTTCTGGAATCAATGCAAGGCGCTACAGCTTTGAGCTGTGTGCAGCAATGCTTTCGTCCAAGCAATTGCTCTGGCACTTTTTGCAGGCAGCGTTGCCGCTGGGTTTTCGATTTGTATCTGCCCAAAGGACGGCTTCCGTGAGGTTGACGACTGCCTTGTTGCAGTTGGACTTAGGCGGTTTTTACCACCCAGTATCCATTGGCTGAGACTAAACACAATGCCATGAAGTTAGCATTGCTACTCAGTTTTTAGTTTCCTAAACACCTTAAACTATTGTTTAAGATTTCGCCTAGTTTTGAAGAGGCGCACGATTTAACCTAGTCTGAGCCGGGGATTAGCTGTGCTTTATCCTCCACAAGCTCCAATGTTAACCTGAAAGCTTTCTTAGTTTACCAGCCTATGAACAATCTAAATAAGATTATCATCTTTTAATTGACTAATCAGCCTTTGATGCTAATACTATTTCAGAATTATTTTAGGAAGGCAAGCTAATTTGCACGTTTGGTCACAATCTAATAATATAAATCATTTATTTATAATTGTCCAATAATTTTTTTGGGGAGTGGGGAGTGGGGAGATGGGGAAGTGTGAGGAGTGTGGGGAGAAAGAGAATTTATGCCCCCCTCTCTTCCCACACCTCCCACACCTCCCACGCTTCTTGCTTCCCCAATGCCCAATCCTCAAAAAAATGCTTTATCTATCGGTTCACGGTAAATAATAGAGATATCTAAGGCGGGATAAGACGAAAATCTATGGCACTAATTACCACTGGCAACGCTTTAATCCGGGATCTGGAAAAATTTGGCGCTCTTGGAGTGTATGTACCTCTGGAAGGAGGTTATGAAGGTCGGTATCAGCGCCGACTTCGTGCAGCTGGCTATACTACGCTGCACATTACCGCTAGAGGACTAGGAGACGTAGCTGCGTATCTGACAAGAGTTCATGGAATCAGACCTCCTCATCTGGGGAAAAAAAGTACTGGTAGCGGTGCAGCGGTAGGTTTTGTATACTATGCACCACCACTTCTGAGTACTCATTTAGAACAGCTACCACCAAAGTCAAAAGGGCTGGTTTTGTGGATTATTGAAGGAAATATTCTTTCCGACCAGGAAATTGAATATTTAGCAAACTTGCCTCAGCTAGAACCACGGGTGAAAGTGGTTATTGAAAGGGGTGGCGATCGCGCTTTCCGTTGGACTTCTCTAGAAAAGACTCTGTTGGCTAGTTAGCAGTTACAAAAGTTATGAGTGAGGAGTGAGGAGTGAGGAGTGAGGAGTTAAAATTTTTTAACTTATAATTCCTAACTCCTAACTCCTAACAATTCCTAACTCATAACTCCTAACTCCTAACTTATAATTCTCTCAACATTTCAATAGTGCCGATCCGAAAACCGCAAGATGCAAACAAACGCCGCGAGGCTTCGTTTGCATTTGCTGTGTCTAGCCGAATTTGCTTGACGCCCATTTGAGAAAAGCGTTCAATAGTTTGCATTACCATTTGTCGGGCAATTCCGTTTTGCCGATGTTCTGGTTCAACCCAAATATCATGAACAAAAGCAAATTCTTCTAACCGATAAATTGGGATTTCTTGCTCAATTGTCGCCACTACAAACCCTACAAGTTGCCCTGACTTTTCCGATACCAAAAATACACTGCTATCGTTATTTGCCAAGCGCGTTAACCATTTTTCATAGCGCTGTTCTGGATGGCTTAGAAAACCATATTTGGCGGAATCCCAAGACTCATGCAAAGCACAAATTTTGGCAACCATTGGTAAAACTGCGGGTACGTCGGTTGTGGTAGCTGGGCGAATCAGCATAATACAATTTTGGATTTTGGATTTTGGATTTTAGATTGGGAATTAGCTTGGTGTGTCTACATTTTGTCAATCTATTTTAAAGTTTCTAATCTTGTTGGCGAGCAAATTTATAACCACCCCAGAGAGAAAGAGCGATCGCCACTACTAACAAAATCGGTATGCTGTACCAAGGAAACTGGGACAAGGGTAAATGAGCTGCGGCACGTAGTCCAATGCTGGCATAGGTTAGTGGTAACAGGTAAACTACAACTTTCAGGGCTGCTGGTAATGTACCAGGGTCAAAGAAGGTCGCTCCTAAAAAAGACATAGGGATAATTATAAAGTTGTTGTAGAGTCCGACTGATTCGAGCGATCGCACACTCAACCCTACAATCACCCCTAAACCAGCAAATACAGCACAATTCAGTACAAGTAAAACTAGAAATAGCGGATTCAGAAAATTCCAGTTTCCGGTCAAAAGTACCGCTACTAAAATTACGGAACCGGATGTCATCAACCCCCGCACTACTCCCGCCAACATTTTGCCAATATGCAATGCTAACGGATGTATGGGAGTTAACAACAATTCCTCGAATGTTTTGCTAAATAATCTGTCTCCACAAATGGAAAATGTTGTTCCACCAAAGCTAATAGTCATGGACGACAGTGCCACCATCCCTGGTAACATAAATTCTAAGTAATTGTTATAGTTACCACTAATTGCTGAACCTGGTTTGATGGAACTACCCAAACCTAAACCAAAAGCTAAAATATATATCAGTGGAGATATTAAACCTGATGCAGCAACTTGTACAATTCTCACACGTAAATCCAGCCAATCTCCCCAAAAAATAGTTAGACTATCAGCTAGGAGAATTTGAAATTGCGAAGTTTTAAACCTCTTGTTGGATAATAATGCTTTTGGAAATTTCACTTGCTTCTAGTTACGTATCAAAATTGTATTCAAGGTTAATTTACATTGTTTGATACATCAATTACTAGGGGCAACAAAAATTTCTCGAGCTAAAACTTTCATTTAACTGAAAAGCAAATTTTATTTAGACTATCTGTGCATAATAAAAATGTGTTATAATTAGTAAATTAATTTATAAATAATCGGCTTCTTAGATGTGGGTTAAAAGTCAAATACCATAACTTTAATAGCTAATAAAAATTTGTTAATCAGCAAATCAATAAAAATATTCGCCTAATTATTAGAGATGGAAACAACAACCAACAAAGTTGAAATTATATCTAGACATCCAGATAACTGGCGATTTTAGCGATTTTACAAGAGTATTACACAGACAGGCCGAGGCAATTACAATTAAGACTAGGCATACTGAAAGAGGGAGAAAACTTTAGACCACTCCCTGCCCAATTGACGTGAAGGTGATTAAGCAACAATGAGACGTAAATCTACTGGTAGATCGGCTACTACTTCTAAACCCTCTGCTTTCCAATCCCCTATGTTTAACCTCTTCACTATTGCAATTATGGGAGGGGTGCTAATTTTGGGAATTGGCATTGGCATTGCTTTTAGTTCTACAACCACGTTGGCTCCATCAAATGTGGCTTCCCGTGAATTTATTGATACCAAAGCACCGAATCCTGAGATTTGTGTGCAGTATGGGGCAAGTGCGATGGTAATGGATGCTAGACTGTTCGTGACTCTCAACCCTTTTAATGTCTATGTTTCTCAGCCGAGTATGCGTCCTGGATGCGTGATCCGACAAAATAACTGGGCACTTTTAGAGCAACGTAAACTGGTGACATCTGACCAAGTAAGAGATTGCAAGAATCGCTTAAATACCTTTGGCTTTACAGGTAACTTGGACAGTGACAAACCTGATATTAGATGCATATATCAGAATGAAGCTGCTCAAAACTTCTTCACAGCTCAACCAGGAGCGGTTGGAACACCTCAGGAAACGGATAGATTTTAGATTTGGGTATGGGGCATTGGGAGTGCTGAGTGCTGAGTGAAGAGTTAAGAGTTAGGAGCTAGGAATTTTCCCCTCTCTCTGCCTCTTTGCTCCCCATCTCCCCATCTCCCCACTCCCTATCTACTTTTAGGAAGCGGTTGGCCAAATTCAATGATTTGGGGGTTGGGAGCATTGGGGGCTGTTGGGACTGGAAATTCAGACACGCCAAAAGTAGGAATGCTATTCAATGTACCAGGTTGATTTGGGAAAGAAGGAGGGGGAAGAATAAAACTGGGTTGTTGAGAGGGTGCGTTGGGGGTCAGGGGAGGTACAGTTACAAAAGGTTGAGTTGAGTTAGTGATAGTTGTTGAGGGTAGCTGACTTGATATAGGCGGAACTGTGAGTAGCGGCGGTTGTGAGTCAGGAGTAATTACGGGTAGATTAGTAGGTGGTTGTGAGTTAGTAGTAATTACGGGCAGCTTAGTAGACGGTGTTTGAGGTGGTTTTTTGGATGAAGGTGCTGAGTTTGCCGGTTTTAGGGCAGTGCTTTTACCAGAAATAACAGGACGTAACACCCAGCGAGTGGGGTTTTTTCGGGAAACTGGTTGCAGTTGTACCTGTTTGGGATTTAAAACAGTTCCTGGTGCTAAATCTAGAACAATACGTGTGGCGTTTTCATTGAGTTGAGAAACACGAATGCTTTTGATGGCTCCAGAATAATTTTGTTGGGTGGTAATATTGCCCAATTTGGTATTCGGTAAATCTACAACTAGGCGAGGTGGTTGAGCTAAGTAGAAATAATGAGGGTTCGTGGCTGTTGAGAGAGTGATTTCGAGCTGTTGTGTTTTGGGGGAAAAACGCCAATTATCTAACTTTGCCAATGGTGTGGCAGCAATACTGGAAGTTTCAAGGGCGATCGCTGCATAAAAACCAAATAGACTGAAGCTAAGTAGTTGTTTACTCCAGTGGCAATCCCAGGTCTTTAATCTCTGAGCCATTTTTAATTATGCCTTTGATATTGAGTTCTGAGGAATTTCTAGTATAAGCTAAGAATTAAATTATACTTTTAACTTTTGATCGCAGAAGTCAGAATTCAGAATTCAGAAGTCAGAATTAAAAAAAGCTCTTAAGTAAGTCGGTGCAATAAAACCAAACTGTGTAAATAAAAGTAAATAAGGCTCAAACTCTTTCTCCCCCTGCTCCCTGCTCCCTGCCCCCTGCCTTACCCCAACAATAATTATTTACGCCGACCTACTTAGCTTGGCTTTGAGAGTGAAGTTGTGGATAATTGAGGGAGCAGTGGGTAGGAGGAGATTAGGAAGAAAAAACTCTTCACTCAGCACGCGGCTCATCGCCCTGCTACCGCTAACAGCACCCCCAATGCTCTAATGATTGTTGGACTTCTGAGATTTTTCCTCAATTTTTTCTGGCACAGCAGTAAATTTTAGAGTTTGTGGAATGCCATTGAGAGTTAATTGCCCTGGTATACTACCTCTCTCTACTAGTTGCATTTGAATTGTGACTGAGTTAAGAGGATCGTTCTGGAAGTCAGGGATATTACAAAGGATCGATCTGTTAATTTTCCCAGATAAATTTAACTGTTGATTTCTCAAGATGCCTGTGAGAGAGTGCTTTTCGTCAATATCGGTATTAGCGTTTGCTGGTAATACAGAGGCATTTAAGTAAATACCTGACTGCTGAATATTTAATATTAGGGTGTCCGATTTTTCACAGTTGGGCAAATTTTCAGCTAGTGTTAGACGATAGCGATCGCTAACCTTAGGCGGAGCTTTGAGATTGCTTTCCCCATAAACTGTGACAGCTTTAAACAGCAGTAGCACTGAACTGATAGCTACTCCGTAAAAAGCTAAAGATTTGAAGTTGAAATGATTCACGATCTCAACTCCTGAGTTGTTGGCTCTTGATTACTAACCTCAGGAATCAGGGAAGCCAGATGAGCAGTGACTTGACTGTACCGGCGGGTAATCAAGAGGGAAGAGCGACATTGAATGGCTAATTGATCTGTATATCTTCCCAAGGTTTGACGTTCAATACCCCAAGTGCGACTGGTGCCAGCAATTGTCAAGTCTACATTTTTTGAGGCTTCGACTACGGCTTGGATGGGATCTGGGGCTTGGACAACTTTGATTTCTATGCGATCGCGTACACTACTCGGTAATTGCTCGATCATCATGTCCAGTTCGTAACTCAATTCATCATTGAGGCGATTTTCTGGTAAAACGTGTAAAATATGCAACATACAAGTTTCATGATTGATTAGCAGTCTCAAAGCAAGTATTAATGCTAAATCATCGTGGATATTTGCAGAATAAGGCACTAACAAGCTTTCTAATCGCTCACTTCCTCGGTCTACAAACACTGCTACATCTACTGGTGCAGTGGTGAGAATTTGACCAACTCTTCCCCCCAAGCGGTTGCTACTAAAAGCTGGGCGATGCCATCCCACGAGAATTAAATCAACTTGGTCTAATGCGGCAATCTGTGCTGTTTCCCGTGCAACATTGCTGGATGTGCGAACGATGGGATGCACGTAAGAGCGTGTTTCTGGAGGTTCGAGAGTATTAATCAATTCTTGTAGCTGCTGGCGGCGCTGGGCGATTAATCGATCTGCTTCAACTGGGGTACTCTCAAAGGCATAGTCTTCTTCAAATTCAATCAAGCTGAGGGGATGAACAACAGCCTGTTGTCGATAGTTGAGAGCGATGCCTACGGCCGGCTGCGCTAAGGCTACTGCCAACTGTACCAAACCTTTTTGGCTATTCGGATTAGCTACTGGTACTAAAATCCGGTAGGAACGAGGGTGAGTTTCATTTTCAGCAGTGATATCTTCTGTATCTAGATTTATTTCGGTTTCTGCTTCTGACTCCGGTTCCACTAAATCTAACCGGATCAGCTTTTTCGGATAAGTCCATTCCAACAGGGGCGAGGTCATAAATGTAGTTACCAGCGCCATAATTACCAGCATGGTAAATATTAACGGGGAAATTACTCCTAACTCCAGACCAATATTTAGCACTATCAACTCCGTCAAGCCGCGAGTATTCATCAACCAACCGAGTGCCGAGGCTTCCCGTTTATTAATGCCACTGACACGAGCTGCTATATAAGTGCCAAAATATTTACCTGCGATCGCTACTGCTAAAACCAATGCACACAATAGCCATAATTCTGGGCGGTTGAGCAAGCCAATCTCGGTTCGCAAACCACTGTAGGCAAAAAATATTGGCAGCAAGAATATCAAAACAAAATCTTCAGTTTTTACTGCCAATTCCCGCACTAAATCTTCATTTTTGGGCATTGCTGCGCCGAGTAAAAATGCTCCAAAAATTAAGTGAATGCCAATTAATTCAGTGATTAATGCAGATGCAACCACTCCCATGTAAATCCCAGCTAACACTAATTGGCTGAGGCGTCCTGCACGCTGATAATGTTTAGCAAGACCTTGGAGGAACCAACGTCCCACCGTTAGCATGAAGCCGATGTAGACTATGCTCTCAATAATTGTGGGTACTGCACCAGCAAAATCGCCAGTCCGGGCTACAGCGATCGCTACTGCTAATAAACACCAAGCTGTGACATCATCCACCGCTGCACAAGTTAACGCTAATGTTCCTAAGCGCGTTCCTTGTAAATTACTCTCAGTAATGATTCGTGCCAACACTGGAAAAGCTGTAATCGACATCGCCGCGCCCAAAAATAAGGCGAAAGCGGTAAACGATACACTAGCGTTGGAAACCAGGGGATAAAGCACCACTGCTAGTAATGTTCCTAAGGAAAAAGGCACCAAAATACTGACATGAGAAGTTAAAACTGCGACTTCTAGCTGACCGCTGAGGTATTTGGGATTTAGTTCTAATCCAATCAGAAACATGAAAAATATTAGTCCCACCTGAGACAAAACATTTAGAAAAGGAATAGTTTCTGGTGGAAATAAGGTAACTGCTACATGGGGAGCTACTAAACCAAATAAAGATGGCCCAAGCATAATCCCAGCGACAATTTCACCAATTACCAGCGGTTGCTTAATAGAACGAAATCCTAGCCCTACTAGCCGTGAAAGTCCAATAACAACCAGTACCTCAACCAGAACGAGAATAACTATGTGCATGGTTTCCTCAAGAGTAACTATCTGGTTTCCCTAAGATAATTGTTTAAAAGACTGGAAAATGTCAACCCCTGCTCTTGCCGAGAGACTACACAAATTAGAAATTCAAAATTCAAAATTCAGGCATTAACACCTGCATAAATCAATTTATAGGCTTGTACGATTAATTATGAATTATGAATTATCAGGTCAAATTTATAAGATGCACTCAAGGTTAATTTGCGCCTATTTGTGATGTCAGTTGCTGTTAGTGGAAAAATATTAGTGAATAGCCAGTCTGAATTAGTGTAGTCCAATGCTGTCACTACTAGTATTAGCTTTTAGTAGTTATAGCTAGAGCTAGAGCTTCATAATTTACCTAATAATTAGGTAATTATTATCAGTAATTGATTGTTAATTTTCTATTGAGATTTGCTTAAGCGGTAAATTTTTCATAGGTTGTACCGTGCAACAAAAAGGCAATTAAGGGTGATGCCATGAGTGTAGTAACTACAGCCATAATAACCATGATAGTGAATAAAGTGGGGGTGATTATACCTTGTTCAAGACCAATATTGAGGATGATTAACTCCATTAAACCGCGAGCATTCATCAAAGCGCCGATAGTTGCTGATTCGCGCCAATTTTCTCCTGCTAATTTTGCTGCCAACATACAAGCAACACCTTTACCGATAATTGCGATCGCCAAAATTAATAAAGTAATTCCCCATAACGCAGGTGTATTTACTAGTCCGATTTGTGTGTTCAATCCAGAAAACACAAAAAATATCGGCAGCAAAAAAGAAGTAGTGAAAAACTCTGTATATTGGCGAATTTGTTGAGCGAATTCACCCCGTGGTGTTATTGCTCCCAACACAAACGCACCGAATATTGCATAGATACCTGTGATATCAGTAAACCATGCACAAAACATCAAAACTATCAAGAATAAAGTCAAAGTTTGTCTACTCACACCTGCATCACGTTTTGTCATACGTGTGAAGACTTGAAGTAGGCGTTGCCCGATGAAAACAGCAAATAGCACGTAGCAAATGCCACCACCAATTGCTAAAATGGCGATGTTGATGGAATTTTTCACACTAGCAAGGACGATCGCCAGTAAACACCAAGCAACTCCATCATCTACCGATGCTGCGCCTAAAGCCAAAGTCCCGAAGCGAGTTTGTGCAAGTCCGCGCTCATAAAGAATTCGAGCTAACATCGGAAAAGCCGTGATTGTCATCGACGCGCCTAGATATAAAGCCGCCGACCAAGGCAGTACTTTTGGTTGAAAGAAATTGCCATTGTGGTATAACCAAAAAGAAGCGATCGCTCCTAAGATAAAAGGAGTAATAATCCCGGCAGCAGATAACAAACCTGCGCTTCTGATATGGTGTTTTAAGAGTTTCGTGTTGAACTCTAAACCAATCAAAAACATATAAATTGCTAACCCAATTTGACTGATGGCATATAAAATCGACATCGATGGATTGGGTATCTTATCTCCTAAAGCAGTGATAATCGGCAGCTTGGGAAATAGCCATTGCTGAAAATTTGGTGCAATCAAACCTAGAAGTGATGGTCCTAGCATGACACCTGCAATCATTTCGCAAACAACATCAGTTTGACCGAGATAGCGGCGTCCTAAAATCGTGATGATGCGGCAAGTAGCTAAAATAACCGTGAGTTGGAGAAAAAGTCGAATAACCAGATCAAAATTTGACATTGTACTTTATTGAGCAGAAATTAAATCTGAGTAAGGTAGATAATAATACAGATATATTTTTTTAGCACAGTAATGCTCATAAGTGCCAAATTGAATACAAAGGTAGGGTAGCACCACTGTGCTACCCTACTATTACCTGTATTCTATTGTGTTGAAAATTGCTCTAAGACACGAGTAAAGACACAAGTATTTAGAAACGTAGATAAAATGTAACTATTAACAATTACAAATTACAACCACTCTCCACCCCGGAAACGCCAACGGAGAAATATAATTCGCATCAGGCTTTGGGAAGTAATAAAAACTGCTAACCACACGACGCTATAGTGCAATAAAAAATCTGTTGGTGAGAGTTCTTCCTTAGGCAAAGGTATTGGTAAAAAGCCAAACACTTTAATTCCACAGAACACAAACATTAATTCCCAAATCCCAGCTAAAACTTGATAAACTGCCGGCCAATCTCTATCCCAGCGGAATTTTTGGAGATAGTTATAAAGCACATCCCAACCTAAGCCAAAGACAGCAATATAACCAAGTATCCAAAAATAAACTGAGTTGGCACCAGAACCAATCAAACCCATTGCAAAGGGTAAAGATACCAGTATGCCTACAGTTGCAAGTAATAATAATCGAGTTTGCCAGCGGCCGAATAAGGTTGGTGTCATAGGAGTAATTTTAGATTTTAGATTTTAGATTTTAGATTTTGGATTTGAGATTTTTGTTTCAATCCAAAATCCAAAATTCAAAATCTAAAATTGATATGGTTTTAGGGAGCAACCAAATTTAGAGAATGGTAATTTGCTATGGCATCCCAATTGATGACATCTTCTAACAAAGCTTGATAACCTGGTGTATTGGGATGAAGTCCGTCATCACTCAAGCGTTTGAGTCGCCAAGCTTCACCGCGTTCCATCCACATATCAAAAATATCTAAATAGGGAATTTGCCGTTGTTGACAAGCAATGCGAGTTGCTTGTTTGTAGCGGTACTGATCGGCATGATTATAGTAAAAGCAATCTAAAAATGGCATCTTAGCTTCATCCACTGGCACCATGCCCACGAATAACACAGGACAGAGTTGTTGTGCCAAATCCAAGAGAGAAGCGATTTCCTTTTCAAATAGGGCAAAATCTGTGTAAACTCGTCCATCGGAACGTGCCAAACGTGCTGAGTCATTGACGCCTACTGATAAAATAATCAAGTCGGGAACGCGATTTCGGAGTTCACCGCGATGGCGAAATTCAACTTCTAGCCTTTGGGCTACTTGTTGCGTGCGATCGCCCCTGACCCCTAAATTATAAAGAACATGACCCGCACTATCCGGCAACATCCACCATCGCCGTAGTTGCTCAATCCAACCCCCTTTTTCCGGGTCGCCAAATCCATATATTAAACTGTCTCCCAGTGCGACAATCTTCTTTGGCTGCAAATGTTTTGGTGGTACAGACAGCTGCATTGAGGAAGATACTGAAAATGTTTGCATTTAAGAAATATATTTTATATCTTTTCAAGATTCTATACATTTCTATACCATACACGGCCATCTTGAAATATCCAAGCATCTATGTAGTTGCAAGGTTATACCCATTAGAAAAAAGGGCGTTGCTGAATAAGGGGATGATTGAGGCTGACACGGGGAGACGAAGACACGGGGACGCGAGGATTATGGTTGATGCAAATTCCAAAATCATCCCAAAATAATGCAACGCCGACAAATAGACCACTTGTAGAGACGCGATGAATCGCGTCTTGACCCAAGGGTATGTTGCCATCATTAATTAAATTGGTATTAATATTGCCGCAGTTGAGCCTCAGAAGGTCAACTTTGAACCTCAGAAGGTCAACTTTGAGCCTCAGAAGGTCAAACTTGAGCCTCAGAAGGTCAAACTTGAGCCTCAGAAGGTCAAACTTGAGCCTCAGAAGGTCAAACTTGAGCCTCAGAAGGTCAACTTTGAGCCTCAGAAGGTCAACGTTGAACCTCAGAAGGTCAACTTTGAGCCTCAGAAGGTCAACTTTGAGCCTCAGAAGGTCAACGTTGAGCCTCAGAAGGTCAATTGTTTAGTTTAGAAGTTGACACGGGTAAGTGATTGTTCCATGTTTCAGGTTATTTTAGGGATAATCGCCCCATCTTCCTTAAATTGACCAGTCTGATTTTTCGATAATCTCTAATAATTCCTCTTTGGTTTGCTTGGCGAGTTGAACGCTGGTAATAGTAGCCAGTGCGCCGCCTCCCGCTGTGAGACTGGCTTCAGAAACTTTGTTGAAATAAAGCAATCCTACACCGCCTAAGGTCATCATGGCAGAAGCGGCGGTGACACTCAAGGCAAGGTTAAAGGTTAATTTTGCTTGGCGTAATAATTCTTGCATCAATTCCTGTTTCATATCATTATTGTTGTGATTTGTTTCTCTTAAGTTTCTAAAATTAACTGTCATAATTACCTGCCTTGATTTTTGTTGAAGATTTTTTGTAGTTTTTATCCACACTTTTATCGTGTCATTATTTTTTAATGCTTAAGTTTGATGAAGGTATAAATATAGGTCTAATTAAAGTAGATACAAGAGAGGTATAACTAAGGTCTATTCAATGTATATAGCCGTTCTTAGTTGAATGCAATACAAAATTATATCGTCGCGTGTAGGGGCACGGCACTGCCGTGCCCCTACGAATGTATTGGACTCAAGCGATAACTGCTATAGATAAGTAAAATCATGAAATAAAAGCAACAGATCGGTTATAATTTTTGCTAAATTGACTTTGGAAGCATTTTAATGGATTGGGGAGATTTTCTCAGTCAAGAGGCAGGTAGACGCGGTTTGTCGCCTGAGCAGAAAGAAACTTTATTAGCTGCACTACCGACAGAAGACGCGCAAATTCATCAGCTGAATATTGCTTCAGACCTCAACATAACTGAAGCTACCGTCAAAAGTAGATTTGCGGGTATCTACAAAAAATTTCAAGTTAGCTGTCCCGAACTGACAAAGCAGCAAGGAGCAGGAAAATTTGAAATTTTGCGAACTTATCTGAAGGAAAATTATTATCAATTAAATAAAAATATACCAATTTATAACCCTGTTACATCTTCAAAAATTCACACAGAGTTTGAAGTACTCATTCAAGAAAAAATTCGCTGGTTTTGCGGACGGAAATTTGTGTTTGATGCTTTTAAAGATTTCCTCAATAAATATCCCAAGGGTTATTTTACGGTAATCGGGGATGCTGGTATGGGGAAAAGTGCTATAGCTGCAAAGTATGGTGATGAAAATAAAGCTATTTGTTACTTTAATGTTTTGCAAGAAAGAAACAATCGCCCAGAATTGTTTCTCAAAAGTGTTCGTCAGCAGCTAATTAAGCGCTATCACTTAGAAAATGCCGAGAATGATGATTTATCACCTTTATTAATTAAAGCTAGTAGCAAAATTACTAATAATCAACCCTTGGTAATTGTAATTGATGCGTTGGATGAAGTAGAGCAAGCACCAGGCGCAGAAAATATTTTATATTTGCCTAAGACTCTGCCAGATAAAGTTTATTTTTTGCTGACCAGGCGACGTTATGAACCGGGTAAAAAGCGATTATATACTGAAGGTGTCGAGCAGGTAGAGTTAGATTTAAACGCCAGCGGATATAACAAAGACAATCGTGATGATATTCAAGAATATATTCGCTTTTTTCTCAATTATGATGTAGATTATAAAGCCGGATTGCTCAAGTGGATTCAAGACCGCCATATCAACCCTGAGGCTTTTGTTGAGCAGGTAGCGGCAAAAAGTGAAAGTAATTTTATGTACCTGCGCTATGTATTACCGGGAATTGCTAAAGGTGAATATAATGATTTTAATTTAAAGCAATTACCAGATGGTCTTGAGCAATATTATCAAACTCATTGGGTGCGAATGAATATGGATTCTCCACCTAATGAAATCATGGTGATTATCCTGTATATTTTAGTAGAAATTGGTACGCCGATTCCTTGTGAAATGATTGCTGATATTGCCCAGAAAGAGAAATATGAGGTGCAAGAGATTTTAAATAAATGGTTTGAATATTTAAAGCAACAAAAAATAGATGGAGACACTTGTTACAGCATTTACCATGCTAGTTTTCTCGACTTTCTCAAATCAAAACCGATTTTGGATACAAAGCGTCAGCTAATTAAAGAGGTGAATCAACGTATTGTTGATTACTGGGAACGGGAGAACGAAGAAGATGACGAAAACTGAGAAGAAATCAAGAGGAAAAAAATCCTACTCCCGCAAAGCTTATCTTGGCAGGTATCCTTATAATTTGGTAAGTTCGGGAAATTTAGAAAAGTATTACCAAACCCTGACTGATTTTGAATTTTTAAAGGCAAAGATTAATCATCTTGAGTTTGGGGTGCAAGCGCTCATTGAAGATTATGATTTGATTGATAATGTAGAAATATTAAATCACTCTCAAGAAGTCAAAAGCCTGAAATTGATTCAAGGAGCATTAAGACTATCAGCGCATATTTTACTAACAGATAAGCAACAGTTAGCCAATCAATTACACGGAAGGTTACTACATCAGCAAATGCCAGAAGAAATTCAGGCATTATTAAGGCAAATCAAGCAAAAGACGACTACTCCTTGGTTACGTCCCTTAACCCCAAGCTTAACCCCACCAGGGGGACGCTTACTCCGCACCCTCACTGGTTATAGTCGCTGGGTAAAAGCCGTCGCCGTCACCCCCAATGGGCAACAGGTGATTTCTGCCTCCGATGACAATACCCTCAAAGTCTGGAATTTGGCAACTGGGGAGGAACTATTTACCTTCAGTGGTCATAGTGACTCGGTAAAAGCCGTCGCCGTCACTCCCAATGGACAACAGGTGATTTCTGCATCCAGTGACAACACCCTCAAAGTCTGGAATTTGGCAACTGGGGAGGAACTGTTAACCCTCAAAGGTCATAGTGACTCGGTAAATACCGTCGCGGTCACCCCCAATGGACAACAGGTAATTTCTGCATCCAATGACAAGACCCTCAAAGTCTGGAATCTGGCAACAGGGGAGGAACTGTTAACCCTCAAAGGTCATAGTTCTTATGTAAATGCCGTTGCCGTCACCCCCAATGGGCAACAGGTAATTTCTGCTTCCAATGATACGTCCCTCAAAGTTTGGAATTTGGCAACAGGGGAGGAACTGTTAACCCTCAAAGGTCATAGTTCTTATGTAAATGCCGTCGCTGTTATTCCCAATGGGCAACAAGTGAGTTCTGCTTCTAATGATACGTCCCTCAAAGCTCATAATTTTTGGATAGGTAGTATTTGGAATCTGATAACTTTAACTCTAAGGCAACTCAAAGGTCATAGTTCTTATTTAAAAACCGTCGCCGTCATCCCCAATGGACAACAGGTGATTTCTGCCTCCGATGACCATACCCTCAAAGTCTGGAATCTGGCAACAGGAGAGTCACTATTTACCTTCAATGGTCATAGTAGCTTGGTAAATGCCGTTGCAGTCACACCCAATGGGCAACAGGTAATTTCTGCATCCAATGACAATATCCTCAAAGTCTGGAATTTAGCAACTGGGGAGGAACTATTCACCCTCACTGGTCATAGTTACTCGGTATATGCCGTCGCCGTCACCCCCAATGGGCAACAGGTGATTTCTGCATCCAATGACAAGACCCTCAAAGTTTGGAATCTGGCAACAGGTGACGAACTATTCACCCTCAGTGGTCATAGTAGCTCGGTAAATGCTGTCGCTGTTACTCCCAATGGACAACAAGTGATTTCTGCATCCAATGACAAGACCCTCAAAGTCTGGAATCTGGCAACAGGTGACGAACTATTCACCCTCAGTGGTCATAGTGACTCGGTAAATACCGTCGCGGTCACCCCCAATGGGCAACAGGTAATTTCTGCATCCAATGACAAGACCCTCAAAGTCTGGAATCTGGCAACTGGGGAGCAATTATTCACCCTTAATGGCCATAAGTCCTGGGTAAATGCAGTCGCCGTCACCCCCAATGGGCAACAGGTGATTTCTGCCTCATGGGATAACACCCTCAAAGTTTGGAATCTGGTAACAGGGGAGCAACTATTCACGCTCAAGGGTCATAGTCGCGCAGTAAAAGCGGTCGTAGTCACCCCCAATGGGCAAAAGGTGATTTCTGCTGCCGATTATACGTCTGTCAAAGTCTGGAATCTGGCAACTGGAGAGGAAATATTCACCCTCGATGGTTTTATTAGCTCAAGAAAAGCCCTCGTTGTGACTCCCAATGGACAAGAGGTAATTTCTGCCTCACGGGATAACACCCTCAAAATCTGGAGTCTGGCAACAGGGGAGGAACTATTTATCCTCAAAGGTCACAGCAGCTCGGTAGAAGCCGTCGCCGTCACCCCCAATGGACAACAGGTAATTTCTGCCTCATGGGATAACCCCCTCAAAGTTTGGAATCTGGCTACTGGGGAGGAATTATTCACTCTCAATGGTCATAGTAACCGGGTAAATGCCGTCGCCGTCACCCTCAATGGGCAACAGGTGATCTCTGCCTCATTGGACAACACCCTCAAAGTCTGGAATCTCGCAACTGGGGAGGTCATTGCTACTTTCACTGGCGAATATCCTATTAATTGTTGTGCAGTTGCACCCGACCACGTGAGCATTGTGGCGGGAGATAATTCTGGTAGGGTGCATTTTTTGCGTCTTGAGAACATGGGGTGTAATTCGTAATTCGTAATTCGTAATTCGTAATTGACAAACTACACAGCAAATAGCTGACCAAAGATTTCATTGACTGTAATGTTCGCATCAGGGAAACCTGGAATTGTTAAACTTTGACCGCTAGTAAACTTTTGAAGATGCTGATATCCTGTGGCTGTTGGTTGTTGATAAACTTCGACAATTTCCTCGTTAATATCTACTAACCAAACTTCAATAATGTTAGCTTATGCATATAAAGTAATTTTCTCTTCCCGGTCATACAAAATAGTCGAATCAGCCACTTCAATTAATAAAAAAATATCTTGGGGTTGGGGGTGTGCAGTGGCGTAGAAATCATCACGGGGTTTGAGTAATGCCACATCTGGCTGAGGTTCTGAGTTATTATCCAGAACTACGGGATTTTGAGGAGCAACTATAACACGTTTACCCAACAGCAGCACCAATAAATTAACAAGTCGATTTACACAAGCAGCGTGTTTTGTCCCAATTGGCGACATCTCAATAATCTCTCCCCGAATCAATTCCACCCGGTCATCTTCTTTCAGAATCCCGGACTCAGCCATTTTATGATATTGGTCAACTGTGAATTTCCTTCTTAGTAATTGCACAGACATCGCTACCTCAACTACTGCTTATTTAATTATTCTTCAAAAAAAGAGTAGAAAATAAATATGATGCAATTCTTTTTTTAATCAGAATAAGATAAAGAGCGATCGCCTTTACACCAAAGAGCGATCGCTTAAACTCTAATCTCTAAATTTCTCCCCCATTCTTGTACAGACGCGATGAATCGCGTCTCTAGCCTCTCCTTTTTCAACCTAGCACTGTTGAAATAGCTCCGCAAAACTTTTCGACGCTGCTTCAGGTTTCGCTACAATCTCCACAACTTTATTGCGTGCAGCGGTTTGTAACAGCGCCTCGACGCAAACTTGGGCGACTTTTTGCCGAGGAAGGCTACCCTCAAACAGGGTATCAGCACCCTGCATCACGATAGAGTCAGTATTATCTTCATTCTTTAAGCCACCAGGGCGGACAATCGTATAAGTAAGACCACTTTTCTGGATGTATTCTTCAGCTTGCTTTTTCCACACCAAAATCAGCCAAAACAAATTCAGTGGGTGGAGCAACTTAGACGTACACAAAGAAGAAACAAAGACAAAATGCTCAATTCCCTTGGACTTAGCAGCATCGACTAAATTTTTCGTACCTTCAAAATCCACTTTATAGGGGCCAGTGGGGTCAAAGCTAGGTTTTGCCCCAGTCGCAACCAACACAACTGTGCTATCTCCTAAGGCAGCAGTCAGAGTTTCTGGTTGTAACACGTCGCCTACCACCAATTCGGCTTCTGGAGACAGAATACCCCTAGCTTTTTCTATATCCCGCACCAGAGCTATGACAGGGATATTCCGCGCTACCAATTCTTGCACGATCCGGCGACCTGTTTCACCTGTTGCACCTGCTACAAATGCTTTCATGAGAAATGCTATCCTGGGAAACTATTGTGTGCTTGTTCAGTTCTTTATTTTAGTAATTCTATGGAGTTGATAGCAGATTATTGAGGTTTCTGTCAAAATAGGATATTTGTGCGAAACTAACCAAGTCGGCAGGGAATTATTAATATAGACGAACGCCAAAGTATACAGTAATGCATTTATGCTTTTAAGAAACGGCGAATACCAATCCTTGGAAATAACAGAAACAGTTTTACCAGTAGCATCCAGCCAAGAAGAAGCAAAGGAGACATTAACAGAAGCAAATGTAGCGACGCTCACAAAATTTTACGGTCGTTATCAAGACTGTATGGAAATGTTTGCCCCAGCCGTCAAGGTTGCTGAGTATCTCAATTCTCACAATTCATGGTTTTCGCGCTGCGCTGAACCGATGAAGGTGCAAGCGTTGGGGGAAAATGGCTATGCTCTAACAATTGGTCGTTTTGGTTCTTTTGGTTATGAAGTAGAACCAAAAATTGGTTTGGAATTATTACCTCCAGATGAGGGTATTTACCGCATCCGCACAATTCCCATCCCTGATTACCAACCGCCTGGTTATGACGTAGATTACCGAGCATCCCTCAAGCTAACAGAAAACGTGGCAAGTGATGTTTCTACTGATATTGGGGATGTGACCAGAGTTGAATGGGAGTTGGATTTAGTAGTTTATATACACTTTCCCAGGTTTATTCAGCGATTACCCAAGTCTTTAATTCAATCTACAGGCGATCGCTTACTTAATCAAATCGTCCGCCAAGTCTCTCGCCGCCTAACTCGCAAAGTCCAAGAAGATTTTCATAAATCTTTGCAAATACCCTTTCCTGTCAACTCGAAGAAAAAGCGGTGATACTATTTCACTTTAATAATGATACAAACATGTTGGTCAGGGCACGGCAGTGCCGTGCCCCTACGAGAAATTATCTGTATCAAGGTTTTAGTGAAATGGTATGAGTCAACAGTTCTTAGTCCTTTGTCATCAACCAATGACAAAGGACGAAGGACAAATGACCAATGACCAATGACTATGCTTGAGTGAGAAGTCTTTGGATAATTTGCACCCCAGTCACTGCCTGCCAAGCAAAAAGTCCCAAAAGCGTGAAATTCAACAAAATGTGAGTTGCACGCGCCCAATTTGCTCCTTTTTGCATATAGGGAGACAAAGCCGCTGAAAATGCAATCAAACCTGTCATCCCCAATCCTGCTAGCAGGTGAGGTCCCACAAATAACTTGCCATTGTTGATGTAAGTGACAGCCATCCCTCCAATTGCACCTGTCACCATCAAAGCTAGGAGTATAGACCCGATTTGATAATGTCTGATGTTATATCTACCTTTAATCAATTCTTTCTTTTCTTCCCCCTGAGCATTTCTGGTACGCTGTACTTGCAACCCCAAATAGGCAGCATAAATTGAGACTGCCAATAGCGCCCACATAATCACCGGATGAAAGAAATTCAGCCCATATTTCACCGACGGAGAAAGTTCCAGACTCATCGTGTCCTCGCCCAATTATTAAATCTTCATAAAAATTAGCATAACTCTATTTTCTGTGCTTAAAGTTGCAGAATTAGAATTCAGAATTCAGAATTCAGAATTCAGAATTTAGGGTATCGGGCATGGGGCACAAGAGGCAGAGGGGCAGTTCTTGCTGGGGGCAAGGGGGAGAATGAAAAATTAGTTCTTTCCCCCCTTCTCCCTGCTCCCCTGCTGCTTCTTCTCCCTCATCCCCCTCACCTCCCCATCTCCCCCTCTTGCCAAAGTGGATAAAGAATCTCAGACTAAATTTTGAGGGTAGACGAATCAAACTCCCGTGTGTGGGATCTCATTCATGACTGAAAACAAGGATACTTTGCTGCTGAAGGCTGCTAAAAGCGGCGATATTAAGGGGCTGTGTGCGCTACTGGCTGATGGTGCGAAGGTGGACGGGTGCGATCGCCAAGGCACCACGGCGTTAATGTTTGCTGCCAATTTAGGCTACACCGAAATTGTGCGATCGCTGCTGGATGCTGGGGCAAATATCAATTTAAAAAGAAAACTCTATGGTTTGACGGCTTTGATGTTAGCAGCTAGCGCTAAACAGCTTGACATTGTACAACTTTTAGTATCCAGAGGTGCTGATGTCAACGCCACTAATGAAGATGGCAGCACAGCTTTAATGGCAGCAGTAGTTAAAGGTCATGTGGATGTAGTACGAGTTTTACTAGCTGCTGGTGCAGGAGTGGATATCGCCGACAAAGATGATGATACGGCTTTGAAGCTGGCAGTTAAGCAGGGACACGTAGAAGTTATCAAAGCAATTCTCCAAACTGGTGTAGATGTGAACGTTCCAGATGAGGAGGGTGAGACACCCTTAATGTTAGCGGCTGACTTGGGACATCTGGAGGTTGTCCAAGCACTGCTGGCGGCGGGGGCTGATGTGAAGGCGAAAAACGTCGGTGGTGGAACTGCGTTATCAGCAGCGGCGGCGGCGGGACACAGTGCGATCGCATCTGCTTTACTAGATCGAGATGCCGAAATTAATCTGCAAGACCAAGATGGTGAAACTGCCTTACACCTTGCTGTTGTCGAAGGCTACGTTGATGTGGTGCAGGTGTTACTTAACAAAGGTGCCGATGTGCAAATTAGAAACCACCTGGGCGATACGCCATTGCTAGTAGCAGCCTTGCAGGGACACAGCCCAATTGTGGAAGCACTGCTGCGTTCCGGGGGAGATATTTCTGGAAAAAACCTCGGTGAAGTACCTTTGACGCTGGCTGCATCACATGGGCACACCCAAACAGTGAAAGTGTTGCTAGATTATGGTGCTGATGCCAATATTCCAGCAGATGATGGCAAAAGTGCTTTGATTAAAGCAACCGAACGCCAGCACACAGGGGTGATACAAATACTCTTGGAAAAGGGGGCAGATGTGAATTTTCAAGACTCAGCAAGGGCAACAGCATTGATGTGGGCTGCTTCAGCGGGTTATGCAGAGATTGTGAAGTTATTAGTCCAAGCTGGGGCAGATGTGAATTTGAAAAACCGGGGCGGTTACACAGCTTTAATGATTGCAGAATTTAATGGTTATCAGGACGTAGTACGCAGTTTGCAAAACGCTGGGGCACAGGAATAATTGAGTCTTTATGCTGTTTTCATAAACTATTTTTACAAACCTATTGACTAATTATTCAATTAAGGTTATTTACTTAAATACCAACAAGGTTTACAAAAACCAGAGTTGAAACGTCAGAAACTAAAGAAAGCAAAAATCCGTCACAGCTGTTGTGAGCTTGCTGCAACGGATGAAGGAAAAATTAAAACGCCGAGAGGGAGCAGGGAAAATGCTTGCGCCACAAGGATAGAAAGAGAGCAAAAACGAAGAAGAAAACTTTACCTGATTGCTTTGTACTTTTTACCTTGTACCTTTTACCCAGTTTCCCCCTTGGCGTTTCCTACTGTGCTAGATGTGCAAAATATATAGTTTTTAGTTGAAGAGAAAAGTATTGTAAACATCATTTTTGATGTATAACATAAAACGCTGAACACAAACGAGTCATCGAAAAAGCTTGATTTGCAAGTATTTGGGCGATTGTTACGGAAAGTCCCAGAGAAAATAAATAAAATATTAAATTTAGTAGAATCACTGTAGTCAGTCCCCAAAAGTCAATAATTCGATGAGTATCTAAATTGGAATCAGGGACTGGGGACTAGGGACTGGGAAAGGAATATTTTCACGATCTCGTTGTGTGAGAGGCTATCGTTCGAGTAAAAACAAGATTATTGTAGATGTGTTAAGCGCATATTTGGAGATTAATTATCATAAGAAATATAAACTGCGCCTAGCGCACCATCTTGTATTAGGGTGCGTTACGGCTTTAGAGGTTGTTTGAAAAGTCCTCTCGGTATCAAAACGTTCTAGATCCCCCTAAATTCCCCTTAAAAAGGGGGACTTTGATTCCAGTTCCCCCCTTTTTAAGGGCAGGGCTGTTTCATTCGCTGATGATGGGGATTTGTCAAGAGGATAATCTCACGCAAAGGCGCAAAGGCGCAAAGGAAAATCGTGTATTTGGGTTGAAGGCGCAAAAGTTTTTTACTGGAATTGTGCGCTTACTCTCAATTTTTATCTCTTTGCATCTTGCAATTTCACCCATTTTAAGGAATGAAACAGCCCTGCTTTTTAAGGGGGGTTAGGGGGGATCTAAAAGTCTCCAAAATCACAAAGAAACACTTTTCAAACAACCTCTTAGCCTAACGCACTCTACTTAAGATTTATTTTATAAATGATCTCTGATTTATCTAGATCTAATAGCAGCATAGTTAGTTTTATAAACAGGAAGTGTTTCTTTAGCTTGTATAGAAACAGAGCTATTTTCTGGAATAGCTTCTAATAAATTAATTGCTTGCTTCCATTTGTCTTTTGCTTGCTGGCGAGTGATTGCTGAATGAGGCGAATTTTGTACAAAAAAAGTAGCTTCTATTGCTAGCTTTTGGGCTGATTTTAAGTTGGTGAGTGCTTTTTTTTCAGTTAAGACTATTTGACTGATAGCGTTATAGTTAATCTGATAACGAGTTAATTTATTCTTTGCTTTATCAGAAACTGATGTTTGACTGGGAATGCTATTTAACAAGTTTATTGCTTGATACCATTTAGTTTCTGCTTGTTGCCAAACTTGTAGGGAATGTGGCGGCTTTTGAACTAGAGAAGCAGCTTCCATGCCCAGCTTTTGAGCAGATTTAAAATTAGCGATCGCTCTTTCTTCTGGAGTTAAACTGAGACTTTGTAATTGGGGATTTTGGTTTCGCATTTGCCAACCACCAAAACCTAATACTAATAGACTGGAGACGATAAAAAAACCTGAACGTACTATTTTTTGTGCCGAAATCTTTGGGAGTATTTCTAATTTTTTGCTAACAATGAGTTCTTTAGTACTTTGTTGTTCAATCTTTTTTAGAGCTTCTTCTGCCTCTTCTCTTAAAGAATCACCCTGAATGATTAAACTAGCAATTTTTTCTTGAAAAATATCACATTCATTTAAAATGTCTGTTAACTCTTGAATTGTACCATCACTTGATATAATTAATTCGTGGTCATCATCCAACCACTCTAAAGCAAATCCAGATTTACCACAAAAAGCAGAAACACCTAATAATATAGTTAATAAACTATGACTGGTTTTGATAGTGTTAAAAATATAATTTAATTTTTGTTGTAGTTGTAATAATTCCTTTTGGGAATTGCTGATTTTTTGAATTTGATACTCTAAATTTTTAGAGTTACCAAAGACTGAATTACTTTTTAAATTTTCAGCAATTGCTTTAAATTTAGCGGGTAAGCTGACATGGTGACTGTCAGAATTGAGTTGGTTGACCAGCTGAACATCACTGAGAATGTCAGCAGCTAAAGCCTGTAAAAAATAACCCCATTCAATCCAGGCATCAATTTTTTTTTGTAAATCATTTAATGAAAGCTTAGTTTCCCGATTACCAAATTTTGCGCTTAAGGTTGGCTCTAATCCAATATGAGGGATTAAAAAATTAGGTACTGTGTTAGTTCGAGAAAGTGTAGCGACCGCCGAATTTTTAATGTTGCCAAATTTTAATTCCTGAACAATTAACTTTTGAATCTTCCTGAGTTCTTCTTGAGCATTATCGATCAGGATAATTTGTTGCATAATTTCCTGAGAATCGCCAATAGTTAGCTTCAAATTCTGAATTAATTTTGGTAATTCATTAACAAGTAATTCTAGGTTAGCCATAAATACCCCTTAGGGATTTGTCGAAAATATATGCGAAACAATTAAAATGGCTGGAGTAAGAGCATAACCACTCCTATTGCATCTAAGCATCCTAAATCAATGACAAATTTCAGGAACTATAGAATATATAGTTCCCGGAAATCTTACTAAAGTAACAATTTCAGCTTAAAAATCCGACACAATAGCAAATCTACCTATTCACTAACGTATGAATGAAGTTGATTTAGCATTTACCCCAGCACTAGAGTTAGCCCAATTAATCCGTCAGCGGGAAGTATCACCGCTAGAGTTGGTAGAAATATATTTAGAACGGATTGGGCAGTTGAATCCCCAATTAGGAAGTTATTTTACAGTTACGGCAGAAACGGCGATCGCAGATGCCAAAGCCAAAACAGAATTACTCACAACTACCTCAGAACTACCGCCATTTTTTGGTGTGCCGATTTCCATTAAAGACCTGAATGCGGTAGCAGGTGTTGCCTGTACTTACGGAAATCCGGCATTAATCAACAATATCGCTAACTATGATGATGGCGTTGTGACGCGGATTAAACAAGCTGGGTTTACTATTCTCGGTAAAACAGCCACTTCCGAGTTAGGTTCATTTCCTTACAGCGAACCTACGGGTTTTCCCGCAGCGAGAAATCCGTGGAATTTAGAATACACTCCTGGCGGTTCTAGTGGTGGTGCAGCGGCGGCGGTAGCAGCCGGATTGTGTGCGATCGCTCAAGGTTCTGATGGCGGCGGTTCGATTCGGGGGCCTGCGGCTTGTTGTGGTTTGGTGGGACTCAAACCATCACGGGGTAGGGTAAGTAAAGCACCTGTAGGCGAACGCTTGGCTGGAATTGCCGTCAACGGGCCGATCGCCCGGACTGTGGCTGATGCTGCTGCGCTTTTGGATGCCATATCGGGCTACATCACAGGCGATCCTTACTGGTTACCAGATCCTGAAACATCATTTCTCGCCGCCAGCGAAACAAAACCTGGTGCTTTGCGAATTGCCTTTGACACTAGTATTTTTCCTTTGGGAGAAGCTGACGCCAACTGTCAGCAAGGAGTCCGAGAAACAGTCCAGTTATTAGAACAACTCGGTCATCAAGTTGAACGGAAATCTCCAGATTTCAGCGGTTTAGTTGAACCATTTCAAATTGTTTGGCAAGCTGGGATAGCTGCGTCAGGACTTCCTGTTGAAGCCTTACAACCAGTGAATCGCTGGCTATTTGCCCGCACAGGTTCCGTAGCTGAGTACCTGCAAGCGGTTGCCAAAATGCAGGTAGTGGCACGGCAAATTGTGGCATTTTTCGATACCGTTGATGTGCTGGTATTGCCAGTTTATTTACATTCACCCATTCGTGTTGGGGAATGGGCTAATCTGAGTCCAGAAGAAACATTCCAAAATATTATTCAATGGGTTGCCCCTTGTCCGCCTGCCAATGCAACTGGACAACCAGCGATCGCCATTCCTGTAGGATTTGATAGTAAGGGTTTACCCATCAGTGTGCAGCTCATTGGCAAGCCGGCGGCTGAAGCCACACTCATCAGCCTAGCAGCACAAATAGAAGCGGCTAAACCTTGGATTCATCATCGTCCAGCCTTGGCTACATAAGGGACTTCCAACTAAAAAAATATCCCATCGCTTTGAGGGCAGGGGGCAGGGGGCAGGGGGCAGGGAGAAAGAAAGTCGTTTTGATGGGCGTCAAATGGGATAATTTATTTTCTGGAAGTCCCTAAGTCAAAATTCTCAAAACGACGAAAAAGGCAAATGGTGATATCACCATAGCGCAACACCCAACTTCTAACTTTCAACTTCAGCTTCTTCAAACAGCAACTAATTGAAGTGAAGTTGGAAGTTGAAGTCGGAATTGATCGCAAGTACAGCGCGTTGCAACCAGCAGTCAACTATTGCGTACAAAATCGCCATAAATAACCAATAACGAGTTATTCAAGACAATTTGGCAAGAAAGCAGCTGGTGAAATATGAAAAAATTCTGCCAGTTCTTCAATGTGTCTGGTTGTTAATTTGCGTCGTTTTTTCAATATGGCCATAAACCACGTAGTAGGGAACATTGCCCTGCCCCTGCGAAAATTTATGGCTCAATTAACTGAAAATAGCTGTAAGTGATTAAAGTCGAGATTCATGGAGAATATTCGCCAACCGAATTCGGACAACAGCCATATCTCTTCGCCCAAAGGATTTGGGAGTCAATCCCCGAAAAAACCAAAGCTAACTAACAGACAACAATCTCCCAATGTTGACCAGTTATTTGCCCAAGCAGTCAACTACCATCAGCAGCAGCAGTTCGATCGAGCCCTAAATGCCTATCGGCAAGTCTTAGCCATTGACCCCAAATATATAGATGCCCTGACGAATTTGGGAAGTCTGCTCAAACGCTTGGGACAAGTTGAAGAAGCGATCGCTATCTACCGCCAGGGGTTAGCATTAAAACCTGAAAGTGCAGAAACTTGGTTCAATCTTGGCAATGCCCTCCACGAAATCAGGCAATTAGAGGCAGCAGAATCAGCTTTTAGTCAGACAGTGCGGCTCAAACCGAATTTGGGTGTTGCCCACTTCAAGCTGGGAAAAGTTCTCCAAGAACAAGAAAAATTGATCCAGGCGGTAGACTGCTATCGGCAAGCGATTACCCTGATGCCGGATTCCGCCCAAGCTTACACCAACCTGGGCAATGTCCTCAAAGCCCTCGGTCAATTAGAGGCAGCCGTGGCTCACCATCGCCAAGCACTGCAACTGCAACCTAACTCGGCACAAGGGTATTACAATTTGGGTAACGCCCTCACCGCCCAAGAGCAACACGAATCAGCCACAGCAGCCTATCAACAGGCACTCCAACTCCAACCAGACTGGGCCGAAGCCCTGTTAAATCTGGCGGTTGCGTATCTGGCTTTGGAGAATTTCCAGGAGGCAGAGCAAGCTTTAAAACAGGCTGTGGTTCTCAAAAGTGACCTCAGCCTAGCCCACTTCCATCTGGGCAAACTGCTACAGAAACAGGGCGACACTGCCGCTGCTGAAGTCCACCTCCACCAATGTTGGCAGCTTCAGCCCGATGAACCAAAGGCTTTGGAGGCTCTGCTGTTAGTCCTGCAAACTCAGGGGAAATATTCCCAGGCGATCGCTTTGTTGCAGGATCGCCTCAAACGCCATCCCGATGGAGCGATCGCCCACTGCTACCTGGGCACTCTCTACAACAATATTGGTCACTTTCTTGAGGCAATAAGGCACCTACAGCAAGCATTGCAACTTGACTCCAACCTCGCAATTGCCCACAATAATCTCGGCTATGCCTTGATTCAAAATGGGCAATTGAGTGCAGGAATAGATAGTTGTCTACGGGCAATTGAGATTCAGCCGAATTTAGCGATCGCCTACCTCAACCAGGGTCTTGCCCTAAATAACCAAGGCAGAGTTCCAGAAGCGATCGCCTGCTTCCAAGAAACCCTGCGGATTGACCCAGACTATCACCCAGGTCACTCCAATCTGCTGTATGCGCTCAATTACTCCCCAGATTACAGCGCTGCCACAGTTGCCGGTGTCCACCACCAGTGGGGTCAGCAAGTCACAAAGCTGACGGGGGGACGCGGGGACGGGGAGACACGGAGAGGTTTGAATAATTTCAAATCCAAAATCCAAGTTGCGCTTCTAGCGCACCAAAGGTGCGACCCAAAATCCAAAATTCTTCGTGTGGGTTACGTCTCCCCAGACTTCCGCCAACACTCAGTCACCTATTTTTTCGAGCCAATTCTTAGGCATCACAACCCTAGCCAAGTAGAAACTTTTTGCTATGCCAATGTCCCTAACCCAGATGCAGTTACCGAACGCCTCCGTGGGTTGTGCCACAACTGGCGGCATGTTTACAACATGGGCGATGACCAATTGGCTGATTTAGTGCGATTTGATGACATTGACATCTTGGTAGATTTGGCAGGTCACACCGGTAGTAACCGCCTGCCTATGTTTGTCCGCCAGCCCGCACCCATTCAAGTTACTTATTTGGGCTATCCGAATACCACAGGTTTAGCCAATATGAATTACCGCCTCACGGATACCTGGGCCGATCCTCCCGGTTTGACAGATGAGTATTACACCGAGGAACTCATCCGTCTACCTCGCTGCTTTTTGTGTTATCAGCCCTCCCCCACAGCCCCGCCAGTGATGGACTTACCCGCCAAGAGTATGGGGCGAATTACCTTTGGTTCCTTCAACAACTTGCCCAAAATCACCCCAGAAGTGATTGCCCTGTGGTCACAAATTCTCGACTTTGTGCCGAATTCCCGGATCATCCTCAAGATTCGCTGGTTCGACGATCGACCAACCCGCGATCGCTATCTATCATTGTTTGCCGACTGCGGTATTGACAGCCATCGGGTGAAGTTAATTGGGATGATTCCAGACTCCAATCGCCACCTCGCTTTCTATGGCAACATTGACATTGCCCTCGACCCCTTTCCCTACCACGGTACAACCACCACTTGCGAGGCACTATGGATGGGTGTTCCAGTGATTACCCTAGCTGGACAGACCCATGTCAGTCGGGTGGGAGTTAGCTTGCTGACCACTGTAGGCGTACCAGAGTTGATTGCCTCCACTCCCCAGGAATATGTGGCTAAAGCAGTAGCTTTGGCATCAGATCTGCCGACACTAAGCCAGTTGCGGTTCAATCTCCGGCAACAAGTAGCTGCTTCTGCTCTGTGCGATGCTGTTGCCCATACCCAGGCTCTGGAAGCCATCTATCGACAGTTGTGGCAGCGGTCTGTCCAAGTCGCAGATTAATAGCAAATGCTATCAAACCTTGGATTGGGTATCGTCCAGCTTTTGCAATCTAAAGCTAATATGCAGGCATCCCTCGAACAACTTTCACAAATTACTGTGTTTGTAGGTTTAGAAACAGCAGACACACTAACTTTGCAACCCTACACCCAGGTGCAACGCTATCGCAAAGGAGAGATTATTCTGCATGAAGGCGATCGCTTACCAGTAAAACTGTATGCTGTCGTTAGTGGATTAATTCAAGTCAGTAAAACAGCAACAACGGGGAAAGAAACGATTTTCCGCGTCCTCGCTGCTGGAGAAATTTTTGCGGCTCCTGCTTTGTTAGGAAATGGCATTTCTCCGGCAACTGTAACTGCTGAATCTGATTGTGAGATTCTAACTGTAGAGCGAGATGCTTTATTAAAAGCTATTGGGCAAAATCCCGAAATTGCATTACGAATGCTGATGGTTTTTAATAGTCGGATTCAGCAATTACATGAAACAGTCCACGGATTAGTTTCGGAAAGAGCTATTGTTCGTCTTGCGAGATTAATTCAATATTTTGCTGGAGAATCGGGAACTGATTTCACTGCACAGGGAGAGTGTTTAAAAGTCAAATTGCCTTATTATCGCATGGCTCGGAGTAGCGGCATTACTTACGAAGAATGTGTGCGGTTAATTAAAAGGCTTAAGTCAGTAATTGCCTATAATCGGGGTGGGAAGATTACAATACTTGATGCCCAAAAATTAGATGCGATCGCTTCTAGTTTAGATAATAATTAACTAGATAGACTGTGATATTTTCCACTCAGTTTCAAGAATAGCGTAAATAAAACTATCATGCCATTTACCTTTAATCAATTCCTTTTCTTGCATATGACCTTCACGACGCATACCAATTTTTTCTAATACTTTAAAAGAGGCAATATTTTCTGCAATACACCACGACCATATTCGATGCATTTTTAATTCTTCAAAGCCAAATTTTAAAATTGCTTGTGCTGCTTCTGTTGCATAACCTTGTCTCCAATACTCAGAGTTTAGTTCATAGCCAATGTTTGCTTCTCGCAGTTTAGAGTCGTTAATACGAATACCACAATTGCCAATCAATCGATTTTCTTCTTTCAGAACAACAGCTAACTGAAACTTTGTTCGTGGTTGCTCTTTTTGCTGAGTAATAAACATTTGAATAAACTCATAAACATCGTTTTCTGTACGATGCGTCCAGTGCGAGTAGAGTAAGTATAAGGGATTCGATTGATAAGCAAAAACCGCTTGCGAATCTGATTCGACAAACTCACGCATTAGCAAGCGGTTTGTTTCTAATTTCATGTGTTTTGTAGTTAATTCCAGGGTATTTGATAATTTTAACGAGTTCGGTGGCATCGTTCCAACCATACTATTAATTAGACCTCTTGCAAAAGTCCTTCTTTGCGTTCTCTTCTCTGCGCCTCTGCGCCTCTGCGTGATAGAAATTCATATTTATGCAAGAGGTCTATTGATTCGGCTCGATTTCAGCCTCCAATACCCAGTTCAATTTTTACATTTTGCACCAAAAGGAGTAGCATCAGGATAATAGGTAATAATGGCTTTTTCTTCTCTGACAAAAACCGTAGGAAAGGATTTATCGGTTTCGCGATCGCGTACATTAGAAATACACGCTCCCTCATTGTTTCCTTGAAGTTTAAATATTTTAGTAGTATCTAAAAGTATTTCTTCAGCATTGCTGAGATAGCCATAGCCTTTAATGACATCTCTGACTATACGATTGTCCTGCTTAATTACTACACCCATTGTATAAATCACCCCAGGAACAACTTCCTCTCGCCCTTGATTATTTGGTAGTCGTCCCCCTATGCCCTCATTTTGTAGCTGTAAATACCTGCCGTAAAAATGTAATCCACCAATATCATTGGCGTTATATATTTCGCCGCAAAATATATGCTCAAAACCCCGCCGCTTAAACCAAATATTAGTTAAATCTTCCAGAAATTGCGCTTTATTGTTACGTCCCGGCCGCAGTTCACCTCCGCTAGCTTGTTGAACTTTCTGTAACACATCTGGATAAGAAGATAACAATTGTTTAAAACTATTACTGCTAACTTTCGTACCAATAGAACCACAAATTTTTAATACAGCTTGGTCAAAAGAATTTAGCTGCGGTGGCGGTGGTGTGATATCTACCTGTTGTCCTGGGGGAAAACGAACAGGAACTGGGTTATCTAAATTATCAAAAAATGGCAGAAGTTTAGTATTTTGCTGTGGCTGTGCGTCTACTGGATTTTGTAAGCAAAAGGGGGAAAGGAGTAGCAAAACAGCAAGTAATTTCACTATCTGCTTTAACCTATTGGTTAGAGAACTTGGCTGCATAAATTTTAGTTGAACGACTTCGATGAGAATGCTATGCCAAGTTTAATTTGAGGGATAACCTACTTGATAAAAAACCCAGTTTTTTTAATAAACCTAGTTTATATAGCGCTTATCACTTGGGTAAAATACGCCCGTTCGTAGGGTAGCACAGCTGTGCTACCCTACAGCGTATTGCATCCAAACCAAAATCGTTATATGTATTTTCCAAGTGTGTTGATTTGGAATAATGACGTAAGAATTCAGGAGTCAGAATTAGGAATCAGGAGGTCAAAAAAATCAAACTCGGAATTGACCTAAAATAGGCTGTAGATTCTGACTTCTGAATTCTGAATTCTGAATTCTCATATAATGATTAAGTTGCCCGATCGATTTTTCGCACTTCTTCATCAGAGAGTTTCACATTGATAGCTTGTGCTGAGTCTTCAATGCTGGAAATTTTGCTAGCCCCAGGAATTGGCAAAATAACAGGCGACTTGGAACGCAACCACGCCAGAACGATATTGTACACTGACACGCCTTTTTCTTTGGCCAACTGGGCGATCGCTGCAATATCTTCTAAGTCCTGATGACGACGCCTACCACCAAAGGGACTCCAGGGTAAAAAAGTCAATTCTTGCTGTTCGCAATACTCCAACACACCGTCAATTTCTGGCTGTCGTTCCCAAGGGCTGTATTGATTCTGCACTGAGACGATATCCACGATATCCTGCGCCCGCTTAATTTGTTCAACGGAGAAGTTAGAAACTCCGACAAAACGAATTAAACCTGCTTCTACTGCTTCTTTGACTGGTGCAAGAGATTCTTCAATGGTGTAATTATTATCGGGGGAATGGTATTGCCAGACATCGATGGGTTTAGCGCCACCTAAAGCCTCAAAGCTGACTCTAATTGTTTGGCGCAAGTGTTCTGGGTTACCGTTGCGTGTCCAATTACCATCGGGACGCATCAAACCGCCTTTGGTTGCGACAATCACTTGGCTGATATCGCCTTTGTAACTAGCAAGTGCGTTGTGAATTAGCCGCTCGTTGTGATGCTTATCTGACTCATCTTTGCAGTAAGAGTCGGCAGTGTCAATAAATGTAATACCCAAATCAAGAGCATGATGAATCACTGGGATTGATTCCGATTCGGGAGGGCGATTATAGATTGACATCGGCATACCACCCAAACCGATCGCACTCACAAAGATACCGGTTTTTCCTAGCTGTTTGGTTTCCATGCTTTTTAGTCATAGCTTGCTGACCCAATTATGAAGCACTTAGTCAAAAATTTTTTAGCGATCGCCCTAAGTTCGCTACTTTTAAGTCTTTCGGCTGATTAATACAACCCCCTCAACTACAAATACCCATTTTGCCAGTTTGTGTATTTCAGCTATGTTTGGTAAATAAAATAAGTAGCCTACATAATTGGCTGTTATTCCACACTTGACATTAAGCATTGTGAGTGCCAAACGTCTGCCAGAAACCATTGCCCATGTCAAAATTACCCGCCAATCCTGGCAACACGGCTTCCTTGAGGGTGAAGTGAGTGCAGGTGAGTTTGAGTGGCATTTCCAGTGGCATTTTCGCAGGGGAGAACTTGCCGTCAAGCCCTCCCAAGGTCGCGCCTTAATCAAAGAACCCCTTGGTCGATTTTTGGAGAAACAAGATTATCAACTAGAGCCTGGAGGAGACTATGCTTTTACTATTCGGGCGGAACTCTAGGAGTTATGAGTTATGAGTTAGGAGTTAGGAGTTATGAGTTAGGAGTTAGGAGTTATGAGTTATGAGTTATGAGTTATGAGTTGTGAAGATATTAATTCCTAACTCTTCACTCCTCACTCCTCACTGTTGATTCAGTGAGGCGATTTAAGTATCTTTCGATTAACAGAATGGCAACAATGTCATCTATCGGTCTTGGAGGCTGTCGCATACCCTTTGGCAATAGTTTTATGAAACCTTTAGGTGGATACATTTGCCAATAGCGATCGCGTGCTTCTAGGGTTGTGTAGCGCTCATCTACTAAAATGATATTTAGCGGTTCTGATAATTGTTGATATAGTTGCTGTTTCCACTGCTTGGCTGTTGTTTGGTTGCCCATCACCATTAAGGAGACAGGAAACCTTTGCCGCAGTGTCTCAATGGTAGCGATCGCCTCTTTTGCCACCACGACTTCATGATAATATAGTTGCCGATCCAGTCCCATCACTGCTAAACCACACTTATCTCGACCTGGATCGAAGCCCAAAATCACTGGCTGTGTCGGTGAAAATTCACGGAAAGTCATAAGTAGTTAAAAATAAGAATTCAGAATTCAGAATCCAGGAATCAGAATCAATTAGTGGCGAGTCTGTCTTGGAAAGTTATGATGCCTACGGCAAACTGCCCTCCCAGCGTCTACGGCGTTAGCCGGCGAGTCCTGACTTTCCGCGCTCATCTCCCACTAATTGTATTCTGACTCCTGAATTCTGACTCCTGAATTCTGAATTCTGAATTCTGACTCCTGACTCCTGACTCCTTTTTTAAGTGCTAAAAATAATTTGTCCGTTGACTATTGCTACTAGCTTTACTCTCAACGGGCCAGCTGTATAAGTGTCCTCTGCGGCGATCGCTTTAATCTCCAATGCCCTATTGTACTGCCTTAATTGGGTGACAAAACGTAAAAAAGTGCCATCTACTTGGACATTTTCCACAATTCCAGCGTTACGGGCACGAAATTGGGAGGCAGAAATCAGTAGTTCTAATCGCTGCTGTAACTGATAGGATGTCATGTTTTTGGGGTCAGCAGTAGTTGTGGCTAACTGGGCACCTCCAGAAAAAACCAGTTCATTGCGAGCTATGTCGGTAAAAAACTCTATTTGCTTTTCTCCCCTGACATAATTACCCGCTGAGAAAATTCGCACCACGTATTCTCGACCATCCTCAATTTGCTTGCTCAATTGCTCAACCCTTTCCTGAGTTAGGCGCACAAGCTCTACATTTGCAGAATTTGCCCCAGGCTCGCTTAATTCTAGGTTGGCGTTGCGATTGGCTTGTTGCAAAAGTTGTACCACCGCCTGACGCGCCGCAGCAGCTTGGGTAACGCGAACTACAGCCGCCGCCAGAACTTGACCGCGAACTAACGCCAGTTTACCTAAACGCAGGTCTTGGTAGGACTGATAATATTTTTCCAGCCTTGCTACTTCCTGTTCTAGTTGCTCCTGTTGTCCTTCTAATTCTTTGAGGCGAGATTCTCGTTTAGCAATGACTTGCTCTCTGGCTGTAATTTCTAAATTACGCTCTTGAATCAGTCGATCGAGTTGGGCAATTTTGCGATCGCGTGCTTCTATTCCTTCTTGGCGGTTAGCAAGTTCGCGATCGCGTTTTTCGATAGCTGTTTTGGCTTCGTCAATGGCTTTTTTCGCTTCAGCATACAGTCGTTGACGTTCTGTCTTGAGTAGTTCAACTGCTGCCTGTAGTTCTTTTCTCTGGTTGTAGACGCTTTGCAGTTCAGCTATGGCTTTTTGGTACTGACTGACAACTCGATCTAGTTGCCCTTGAGTGCGCTGGAGTTGAGTCTGGGTTTGGGCTTGCTGCTGAATGGTGCGGTTGAGCTGGGCTTGGGTTTCCCTTTGCTTGGCATTCGCCGCCTGCAAGGACTGATTAATTGCTTGCAAATCTTGTTGTGCCTTTGCTTGGGCAATTCTTGCTTGACTTAGCTCAGTTTCTACCTGACTTTTTTGGGTTTCGGCGGTTTTTAGCTGTTCCCGCTTTTGCCTGAGGTCTGTTTGGATATCTTCTAGCTCAAAGACTCCCTGCCGCAATTTATCGTCAGCAGTGAATAAAATCCCTAAGGTTGATGCTGAAATCAAACCACCAGTAAAAATAGTTACTAGTACAGCGGTGTTTTTGGGACGAAGGTTAAAAAGTGAGAGGCGGGCTTTGCCAACTCGTGTGCCGATGCGATCGCCCACGGTTGCAATTACGCCTCCCAATATTAAAATCGCTGCGATGAGGATGTATCCGGTGGTCATGTTTAGCTACCGAAATCCTTCCAGATACAGCCTACTACTTTTAGCCGTTGTCTGTGGAAAAGTGGAGGTTGGCAATAGCTGAAATTACTCAATTTTAGATTTTCCTTTAGCTATTAGTGCGATCTTGAAAAACACAACACGTGCCAACTTTGCTAACTCCAATTGTTTTTATGTGAACTGGCGACTTAAAGTAACGGGTTTATGCACAGTAATCTTTTTCTTGTGGATAGAAATCATCTTTTTCTCACGCAAATCCCCTAGTAGCCTAGTAACTGTAACACGAGTCGAACCAATTGCTTCAGCGATCGCTTGATGAGACAACTTCAAATCAATTGTGATCCCATCAGCACAGGGAACTCCAAAATCACGACAAAGAATTAATAGAAAACTCACCAACCTAGAACCCATATCTCGGTGAGCGAGAGTTTCAATCATCATCTCTGTCTGTAAAATTCGCGAAGACAGACCCCGCAGCATTAACATTGATAATTCTGGATTTTCCTTGAGTGCTTGCTCGACTTGTTCAATTGGTGCTGACAGTAATTCCACAGGCGTAAATGCAACCGCATGGTAAAACCTATCCGATTTATTTCCTGTCAGCAATGACAATACACCAAAAACACTATTTTCCCGCAATAGCGCTACCGTTATTTCCTCTCCTGCCTCGTACACCCTGGAAAGTTTAACAGCACCTTTTAAAAGAAAATAAACTCGTTCGGCAGGATCGCCAGGAAAAAAGATCGTTTTATTGCGTTCAAACGTTTCCACAACCGGCGGAAACGCCCCGGTCGCCATCTGACGAAAAACATTTGCTAGGGCTTTATCTTGTACCACGATCATCTCCCTTCCCCTACCCAATGCCGGAAAAACAAAAACTAATTACCTAAGAATACACCCGAAAATTCAATAAAGCACCGTCAACCTTTCTGTACTTTCCTATACTCCAACTAATTGCTTCCTAACTCTTTGTTTATAATGATACATAATTGTCGATCTCTTAGGCTATAAATTGTTGATAAATGGTTCCAAGTAGCTGTATTAAAAAGGTTTTTTGAAGAACAAATAAAGATAAATTGAGAATATCTTTAGAAAGAATCAAGAATTTTCTGACAGCAAACCCCCTCACCAATATTCATTTTTGCAAATCCTGTGTAAAACGAAGACAAAACGTGCCTCAGATTCTAGTATGCTCCTAATCATCGATCGCATTAAGAATTTCTATGCTGAATCTGACCGGAAAAAATGCTTTGGTTACAGGTATTGCCAATAATCGCTCCATCGCCTGGGGCATTGCCCAACAACTACACAAAGCAGGAGCTAATCTAGGAATTACGTACCTGCCGGATGAACGCGGCAAAATGGAGACAAAAGTTGCCGAATTAGTCCAACCCCTCAACCCCAGCTTATTTCTTCCCTGTAATGTCCAAGACGACGAACAAATTCAATCTACCTTTGAGACAGTGCGCGAGAAATGGGGAAAGCTAGACATCCTAATTCATTGCCTTGCCTTTGCCAACAAAGAGGATTTGACCGGAGATTTTAGCCAAACCTCTCGTTCTGGCTTCAAAACTGCTTTAGAGATTAGTACCTATTCGCTAGTGCAATTAAGCGGTGCAGCTAAACCCTTGATGACAGAGGGAGGTAGTATCGTCACTTTGACATATTTAGGCGGTGTCAAGGCAATCCCTAACTATAACGTTATGGGAGTTGCCAAAGCGGGATTAGAAATGAGTGTGCGTTACCTGGCCGCCGAACTAGGCCCGCAAAATATCCGCGTCAACGCCATCTCCGCAGGTCCTATCCGCACTTTGGCATCTTCAGCGGTGGGCGGAATATTGGATATGATTCATCATGTAGAGCAAGTAGCTCCCCTACGACGCACAGTCACTCAGCGAGAAGTCGGCAACACTGCGGCTTTTTTATGCAGTGATTTGTCCAGCGGCATCACCGGACAAGTTCTGTATGTAGATGCAGGATATGAAATTATGGGAATGTGACGCGATAAAGTTATGAGTTATGAGTTATGAGTTATGAGTTATGAATTTTTAACTCCTAACTCCTCACTCCTAACTTCTAACTCTTCCCTATGCAAACAACCAATCGCCAAGTTAACTCAAACTACGACCAGTTAACTAAAACCCCTCGGATTGCCACTGTTCACCGGACTACGGGGGAAACTGATGTCCAAGTTACCATCAACCTTGATGGAACGGGAAAATGCACAGCAGCAACAGGCATTCCGTTTTTGGATCACATGTTGCATCAAATAGCCTCCCACGGATTGATTGATTTAGATATCCAAGCTAAGGGAGACTGGGAAATTGATGACCACCATACCAACGAAGATGTAGGCATTACCTTAGGGCAAGCTTTAAACCAAGCGCTAGGTGACAAGAAAGGTATTGCTCGCTTTGGTAATTTCCTTGCACCATTGGATGAAGCTTTAGTTCAGGTAGTGCTAGACTTTTCCGGACGTCCTCACCTCAGTTACGGTTTACAAATTCCTACCCAGCGCGTAGGAACTTATGACACCCAGTTGGTGCGCGAATTCTTTGTGGCATTGGTGAACCATAGCCAAATGACACTGCACATTCGACAACTGGATGGCATTAACTCCCATCACATTATTGAGGCGACATTTAAGGCGTTTGCGAGGGCAACGCGCTTAGCAGTGGAAATCGACCCTCGTCGTGCTGGGGTGATTCCCAGTTCCAAAGGCGTCTTATAAAAGGCTCCAGGGGCAGAGGAGCAGAGGGGCGAAGAAGGGGAAAGGGGGAAACGGTAAGGGGGTAAGGGGTAAGGGGTAAGGGGGAAGGGGCAAAGGTTAAATTTATCCCTTTACCTTTACCCTTTACCCTTTACCCTTTACCCTTTAACCTTTACCCCAGTTTTGAATTCTTACCCTTTACCCTTTACCCTTTAACCTTTACCCCAGTTTTGAATTCTTACCCTTTACCCTTTAACCTTTACCCTTGTTTTGAATTCTTACCCTTTACCCCTTACCCTTTCCCCTTTCCCCCTTCTCGGTAACTCTCAGCACGCGACTCATCGCCCCGCTATCGTTCACAGCACTCACTCTGTTTGCGATAACGATCGCACTAAATTGTGATTATTATCAGCATGTCGGGTAACTTGTAATTAATAACAAGCTGCTCAATTGGTGATTGAACCCAGATGAAGTCTGTTGCAGATGACCCTAATTCTCAATTGAATACGACAAACACTTTGCCAGTAGTCGTAACTTCTGAGTTGCGAAAAGCGTATCGCACCGGTTTTTGGTTAAATCAAAAAGTCGTATCTCTTAAAAGCTGTTCTTTAAAAGTTTATCAAGGCGAAACTTTTGGCTTGCTAGGACCAAACGGTGCTGGTAAAACTACCCTTTTAAAACTGTTGCTGGGGATAATTCGTCCAACTGGTGGACAGGGATTACTGTTGGGTAAGCCACTCGGCGATCGCAATGTTAAGCAATACGTGGGCTACTTACCTGAAAATCCTTATTTGTATGACTATCTCACTGGCTGGGAGTTTTTGCAGTTAGCAGCTGGGCTATTCCAAATTCCTGAGAATGTGCAACGCCGACGCATTCCTCAACTGCTGGAATTAGTAGGTTTATCCCAAGCTGATGCCCGCAAAAAGCTGCTGCGTCGTTATTCCAAAGGAATGTTACAGCGTGTCGGCATGGCACAGGCGCTAATTAACGAGCCAGAATTGGTTTTTCTGGATGAACCGATGTCTGGTCTCGATCCGCTGGGACGCTACCAAATGCGGGAAATTATTCTGACTCTAAAAGCCGCTGGCAAGACGATTTTTTTCAACAGCCACATTCTCAGTGAAGTAGAACAGATTTGCGATCGCATTGCCATCCTCGCTCAAGGTGAATTAATTTGCTCTGGTTCCCTAAATGAACTTTTAGGTGTCAACAACACATATCACGTTAAAGGTCAAGGTGGTGACTGGGAAATTCTCAAAAAATGGATACCTACTTTGATATTTGAGCCTGATGGTTCCTGGCAAGGTACACTACAGGATGATTACTATGATTTTCTCGCTAGTCTTCGTCTGATGGAGGGTAAAATTATTGCCATGAATTTGTCTCGTCAATCCCTAGAAGAGTTTTTTATTCAACAAATCCAAACAAAAAATAACTCTCTTAATTAATTTAATTGCCAAATAATTCTCTGTGTAAAAACTGAATAGCGTCCATCCTATTTTTGACATTTAAATCACAAATTAAGTGTTATGAAATTGTCTTAAGTGTGAAAATTTTACCAGTAGTTGCCTCATTGGAGAACAGACAATTTATTCGAGAAACTACGTTAATTTGCCTAAGTATTATATTTTTTGATAATTGTCATATTCAAACACGGTTAACTTTAAATTAACTTCACTAAAAATTCAAATTCCATAAACAAATTTTCTCCGGAAAATCACACTTTTCAAGGAAAATAAGAGTGTTGGGGAACTTGAATACTTAGGTATAGTCAAAGATAAAAATGTTTAGACAGTACTTTATTAATCGTAATTTCAGAATCTCAGGGAAATATGCTTAACACAAATTTGTTTAAATTGCTTACTCAACCAGTTGTGGGTGCGGCTTTATTAACTGCTGTCAATGTTGGCATGCCATTTGCTAGCCTAGCTCAGGGACAACCAGCATCACCAGCCATACAAACACCAAACACACAAACGCAATTAGATACTAATTATTTATTGGGAGGCGGCGATCGCATCCGTGTAAATGTCTTTGAAGTACCAGAATATACAGGTGAATACCAAATCCCTCCAGGAGGAGCGATCAACTTACCTTTAATTGGCAGTGTTCCAGTTCTTGGGTTAACAACTGAGCAGGCCGCTGATGAAATTGCCAGAAGATATGCTCGCTTCCTTAAACGTCCTCTGATCTCAGTTAATCTATTATCCCCTCGTCCCATCAATGTTTTTGTTGCTGGAGAAGTGACACGTCCAGGAGCTTATACTCTCAGCTTGAGCGGAGGCGCTGGAGACAATCCAGGCGTACAATACCCTACTGTATTAGCTGCATTGACAACAGCCCAAGGAGTAACACTGGCTGCGGATGTGACTCAAGTTCAATTACGGCGTAAATTCGGACGTTCTTCAGAGCAAGTCGTCACCCTCAACTTGAAGCAACTCATCCAAACAGGCACATTATCACAGGATATAACCTTACGGGATGGAGACACCATAGTTGTGCCAACTGCAACCAACTTCAACATAGCAGAATCCCGCAATATATTTGCAGCTAACTTTGCTGCTAGTCAAACCACACCCCGCACAGTGACAATTATTGGTGAAGTTAACCGTCCCGGTTCCTATCTTGTCACCCCAGGTAGCATAAACGATCAGGGAGGTGGAACCGCTAACAGTGGTACTGCTACTCCTACTGGTCTACCAAATGTAACACGGGTAATTCAACTAGCCGGTGGAATTACAGCACAGGCAGATATTCGTAATCTCAAGCTACGCCGACTTACGAGATCTGGCTCAGAACAAGCCATAGATATCAATCTTTGGCAACTGTTACAGAGTGGTGATGCTAATCAAGACATTATCGTGCAAGACGGAGATACGATTGTTATTCCCACGGCAACTGAGATCAACCCAGCAGAAGCTACCCAATTAGCTACAACTACTTTATCTCCTGCACGCATTCAAGTTGGTGTAGTTGGGGAAGTCAAAAGGCCAGGATTAACAGATGTCCAGCCGAATAGCTCTTTAAATCAAGCTATACTTGCTGCTGGCGGATTCAACGATGCTAGAGCAAGCAGCAGTGCTGTTGATTTGATTCGTCTTAATCCTAATGGTTCTGTCACTAAACGTGTAGTAAAAATTGATTTCTCTGCTGGGATTAATGAGCAAACTAATCCCATACTCCGTAATAATGATGTTGTAGTAGTCGGTCGATCTGGCTTAGCAAAGTTCGGCGACACCACAAGCACTATATCTGGACCTCTAGGTGTTATCTTTAGTATTTTGAGGGTGTTCGGACTTTAGTTTCAGATATAGATACTAATTGGGGGCGTTAGTCAACCTTTATCGTCCCCAGAATCGCATTATCATCATATATCGAGTGCCAGAAAACCAAAGACCATACCATAATCAAGCCATGAGTTCAGGTTCAATAGTCAAGAATTAACAGAAAACAACCATAGACTCACGATCGCAAGACAAGAGAAAGTTAAACAATTGGCTGGACTTGGGTTATCGATTCCTTGAGAAGAAACTCGATCGTCAAACAAAGTTTTTCATAGCCTTGAGTAATATTACTTATTGACAAATATTCTAGAGCCTACAGATATTACTGAAAATTCCCAATCTGCATTATTCGGCTTTTTGAAAGCTGATTGTAGTTACTTGGAATTCATATAATAATGAGAATCTTTTAGAAGCAGAGGCGATTAATAGTTGTCTCTGCCTTGTTTTATCTAAGATGATGATTCTTATTATCATAAGTATTCTTAAAGTAAATTAACTGATTAATCAGAGATACACTATCTTAACTACAGATCCCGCATATACACAGTAGAATGATGTCGAATTGGAAATGACGCCATTTGTACGGATGCTTAGTGTCCATTAAAAGGCTAATTCTGAATACTGAGCGTTTTTTCAGTATTTTTACTACAGTTTTACCAATTTTTGGAACACAATCTCAAAAAGCATTAAAGCGATATTTACGCGTAAATTCGCAGGTGTAAACCGAAAAAATCGTGTATAAACTTACAAACGGCAGTTATACGACCGTATCGAATACTGAGTTACTTACTAAGGCTAGAGTTAGTAACCGTTGACAGTTCAGTTTTTGCAACATAACCTTTTTTTCCTATGATGATTCATGGTTTGAGTTTTCTCAGTTTGAGTGCATCTGTTGTACTTCCCTGGGCACTAACTGGTGTGCTTCAAGGACAGAAAATAACAGAGTCTCTAGTTACAGACGTTCGTCAGTCATCTACTGTTCAAGAAAATAAATTACCCAACCGCAAGCTAATCAGTGCTATTACGGCTGCTCCGACAACATATTATGTTAGTGGTAGCGGCAATGACAGAAATAGCGGACTCACTATCTCATCGGCGTTTAGAACACCTCAAAGAGCGTCCGACCTTACCAAACCCGGGGATACGGTACTCCTCATGAACGGGGAATATACAAATGCACCTGGACGTGGGGCTGTACTAGATATTAAACATTCTGGAACTGCAAATGCATGGATTACATTTAAAGCCTACCCTGGGCATTTCCCAAAAATTCGCCACAATACATGGCATGGTGTTGTGGTTTCAAGTGGAGCTTCATATATCGAGGTGAACGGGCTGGAGATCATAGGGAACGCTCAAAATGTAACCCTTGCTTATGCAACGACCCAGAAGTATAACACATCAAATCCGCTTACAAACGGAAACTGCCTAACAGTTAATGGGCGATCGGGTAATTCTCATCACATAAAGATTCTGAATAACAAAGTACACGATTGTTCAGGAGCAGGTATCTCAGCAATCCAGAGTGATTATCTGACGATCAGTAATAACATTGCGTATAATACTTCCTGGTACTCACCCTATGGTACTAGTGGCATTACGTTACTGAATAATCGGAATCATGACAACAATCAGGGATATAAGATTTTCGTTACTAATAATAGGACTTACAACAATCGAATGTATATTCCCTGGTATCTATCTGGGACTCTCGCAGACGGTAATGGCATTATTATCGATAGTTCAAATGGATATACAGGACGAGTTTTAGTTGCAAACAATATCACCTACAATAATGGCGGTTCAGGTATTCATAGCCACAATAGTAACCGTGTAGATATTGTCAACAACACGGCATATAAGAATCAGGGAACTCGAGAACTTAAAAAGAAGGGGGAAATATATGCTGGTTACTCATCTGATGTCAAAATTTTCAATAACATTATGTATGGTTTGAGTAATTATGATATCAACAGCAACATGAAGAATACCAATGTTGTCTATGACTACAATATTTATTCCAAGGGTTCTCCAGTCAATGTTATGGGACCTCGCGATATTATTGCAGATCCACAGTTTGTTAATCCCTCGGGTGGCGACTTTAGAGTGAAATCGACGAGTCCGGCAATCAATAGTGGTTTAAGGTGGAGTGGTTTGACAACTGATTTTCTGGGCAACCCTCGTGTGAGGGGTTCAGCACCTGATAGAGGAGCTTACGAAATCCAGTAGTAGTTAACGGGATGTGGGTTGTATGGCAAAATCCTGATTTATGTAGGCTTTTGTCGTACAACCCGTTTTTTTACTCACTCTTCGTTAGCCTTTAATCGTCGATCGTGTTTTTGCTTATAAATCCGACAAACCTAGTTTCAAAAAATTGTTCGTCCAAGTGAAGAACAAAAAAGCAGAAGGGTTTACTAAATAGTTTTAGTAAATAGCTTATAGCATTTTTATTTCTAGCTAGTGAGATACAAGGTAGGGGCGCTAAGCTTAGCACCTTTATCTTGTAACTCATGTGATTGTGAACCGCTATATTTAAATCTATTGCAGTAGACTCTAAACTTCTTTGGAGGTTTTATTTTTTTGTAAGTCCCTTAAACTCTTTTGTCAACTCTCTTGGTTGAAAATATTCGTGTTCATCATCTAAATAACTACTAGACTCATTTTTATCAATAATTCCATTTACGACTAAACCTAAGACATTATAGTTAGATCTTTCTAACATCTCTTGAGCAGCCTTAGCACTATTAGAATCAACTACTCCAGGTCGAGCCACTAATAAAATCCCATCAGTCATTTGGCTTAGAGTCAAAGCATCGGCTGCTAAAAGCAGGGGAGGTGCGTCAATAATTACAAAGTCATAGTGATATTGAGATGGAAAACTTTCAATTAGTGACGCCATGCGTTTTGAATCAAGCAAAGCAAGCGGGTTCGGAGGTCTAACTCCAGCAGTTAAAATATCAAGGTTATCCATTACCTTAGATACAGCAATGTCAAATTCAGCTTGATCTACAAGAACCTCACTCAGACCAACTGCATTCGTTAGTTCCCAGAGATGATGCTGAGAAGGAACTCGCATATCTGCATCGATTAGTAAAACTTTACGCCCTAATTGAGCTATTGCAGCTGCTAAATTAGCTGAAACTGTAGACTTGCCTTCTTTAGGAACTGCACTAGTCACTACGATAGTTTTGAGTACCTTATCTGAACTCAAAAATTTTAGATTAGCTTGAATCATTCGATACATTTCACTCGTTAACGAGTAAGGCGTATCTCTGACAGCAATTTTTTGAGTTATTGATTCTGCTCTTGAATAAGTGGAGCGAACTTTTTTAACAGACAAGGGAATAATTCCGAGTAACGTATATCTAAACACATCTCTGACTTCCTTAAGTGTTTTCAGAGATCTATCTCTCATGCCCAAGAAAAGAATAGTTATAGTGGCCAAAAATAAACCCACCATCACTCCTAGCACCAAAACAATCAGTTGTTTAGTTTTTACTGATTCTTTAGGTACTAAAGCCTGAGCAATAATCCGCGAACTGGCTGTATTTGTATTCTCAACTAGCTGTAATTCTTGAACCTTTTTCAATAAAGTTTGGTATGTCGATTCTGCGACTTCAAGTTTCCGTTCTAACTCCCGCTGATTTTGTATCAACTGGGGTATGCTCTTAACGCGTTGTTCGTAGCTAGAACGAGAATTATACAGAGAGGAGAGTCTTTTGGCTAAGCCAAAACGTTGCACTTCTGATTGCAGAAAATTTTGGATCAGGCTTTGTCTGAGTTCTCCAATCTGCAATAGGTTCTGCGGAACTTCTGTTTGATTGCCGATAGTCTGAGGGATTTGCTGCTGTAGGAGGTTTTTTAAGCTAGCTTTTTTTGCTTCAAGATTAACAATTACGGGGTTGTCATCTTGAAAGCGACTGCGCTCACTTGCTAACTGCCGATCGACGTCTTGAAGTTGTGTTAGAATTCCCTGTACAGCAGGTGACTGACTTAGGGCACTCACTGCGATCGCCTGCTGGGAATTTAGATTCACTTTCTGACGCAGTTCATTGGTTTGAGCGTTAACTTCATCAAGTTGCGCTTGAACAGTGTTAATCTCACTGTCTAGATTCCCAATAATGTTAACTGCTGATTTTGTCTCCTCTGATAAATCTGCAATTCGATACTTCTGTTTAAATATACGTAGTGCTACTTCTGCATTATTAACAGCGGCTTGAGTTTTAGGAAGTTGCTTGGCCATAAATTGACGAGTTGCTGCTGCCTCAGAGCGATTCGTCAGAATATCATTCTCTAAATAAAGACTCATGATTGTGTTGATTACTGCCGCTGCTTCTTCCGGACTCCTACTGGCATGAGTAATTCGTAATACATCTGTCCCACCAATAATTTTGAGGGTAAGGGATTTTTGTAGCTCTTCTATTTCTAGAGGTTTACCTTCGTTATCCTTGAGCTGTAGTTTGTCTATTGTTTGCTGCAATAAAGGAGGTGAAGAAATAACCTCCATCTGAGTGCTTATAGGATTTTGAGTTGCTACCAGGGATTTCAAATCTCCTGAGTCTCCTCCTTCAGAATAACTAGGCACAAGATTAGTTCCTGCAACTTTAAAGGAAGGCGTTTTGAATAACAGTTTTCCTTCTGCTTCATATGATGGTTTGATAAACTTGGTAGCTATAGCACTCAGGATAACTGTAGCAACAAATACACTGACACCAGGAATCCACCAACGTTTCAATACCGATAAGTAACGACTAAGGTCTAAATCAATAGATTCTCTAGATTCCATAGATTTTTCTGACATAAATCTTCAAAATTACAGGTTTTAAGCGAGAAGTTGAGTATCTATGTACTCAGAGGGGCAAAAACTACACCTATTAATTAACAATACTATCCTATCTTTACAATTATGACATACGTGCGATTCGTTCTCGCAAAAATGGACGACACTTAGTCGTAAGTGTAAGCAAGGTAAGGCTCTCAGCTTCTCGTAATATAAGACCTAATATAATAACTTTGAGAGTATTGGCTCTAAACATAAATTTTGCTTTTTATGGACAGTCAATCATACGATTAAATTCGCTATTTAATTTTCTCGCTTGTAATACTTATAAGTAAGTATACACCATATTATTAATTAAACCTATAAATATTAGGTATAAAATCAAAATACTTTGATTGCATAAATCATCCTAAATTATAAAAATAATGATTGGTATCCCAACAAATTTTCGTACTTTCTTCTAAGAAGATCGTCTCGGCATATCAAGTAGTGAAGATACACTCTAATATATGCTGTATGATTTTCTTTTTATTTCATTTGTCATTTTTACTGATAAACATACCGCTACATACATTATCCAGTTAAAAGAATTAGATTCCAGCAACGCAGATTCAGTAAGGCTAGCCAAAATTATATATGTCATGTAAAGAAGCGGCCAAATATCGAATGCTGTTTTACTAAGACGCACCCAGGTCAGTCCTTGCAAGTAACTACGCCAAAATCCTAAGAAGAATAGCGCTAACCCAAAAAAACCCAAATCCAGACAAATAGTCAAATAACCATTGTGAGCGTGGTTTGCAGGGAATCCTACATTCAGCCAAATATAGGCAGATTCACCATTCCATCCTTGCCAGAATCCACCATAACCATAACCAAACCAAGGACGTTTCCAAATCATATCCATCACTAGCGGCCACAATTGTGTTCTTCCTGTTAATGTTGCATCTTTACCAATTGCAGCAAATACTACATCAGCACCATTAGACAATAAAAAATATAAAATTTGACTTACAGTTGCTATTGTTACAAGTGTTGGTATCATAAACTCGTATGGCCAGCGCCAAACTTGAAAAAGAAAAAATGCCAACATTATAGTGAATAAAATAAGTAAAGATGAAGCTGAACCAGAAAGTAGTAAGAGGAGGATTGACAAGCTAAAGCCAGTCCAAAAAAGCCAACGCCAGCGATGTCTTTTATTTTCATATCCAAGGATAAAAAAAACTATACTACTAATTACCATCCTTCCTCCTAGACCGTTTTTATGAGTAAATACTCCACGCCACGTTGTTGAACCCAAGTCCGACTGTATCCCATATTTAGGCAAGGCTATGGCAAATATAAAACTCGATACTATAACAATTCCAAAAGTCCAAGCTAGTAAATGTATTTGTTGTTTTAAACTGTATCGTGAGGCAAAGTACATGCCAAATACGCTGGAATTAATGAGAGTAAAACTATTTTTTAATGTTGTTGAGGGTTCGGCAGACCAAATAATGGAAAGAGCTGCCATTATGAATATTGGATAAAAAGAAATGCCTTTGCTCAAAATATAAAGAGTTTTCTTCCAACGCAAAATTAGCAGTAGGTATGTAACTATGTAGATTGAGGAGAAAATAATCCGATTAAATGAGCCATCGTATTCTGTGTGATCGTGCTGTAGCGCTCCTCCTGATAGTATCAGGGTTAAGATAGCGCCTGTATAAATGAACAAGGCTAAAACTGTGAATGCATACTCAGCAAAAATTAGTATTTTTCTCATATTTACATAGATTGATTAACATTTATTTGGATTTTTTTCATTCAGGTCGAAGACACAAGTAACCTACACTTAACACTCAGCAATTTTAGCAAAGACACTTTATATATCGCCCTATTTTAATAGCCACAATTAGTTTTTTTCATGTAGACTTTAAATTCATACCTCAAAGTTTTATCTAATTATTATCTTCTGTCTTCTACCTTTTTTTGTAAAAGACTTATTATGTTTTGGCCTTCTTGCTCAAGACAGAGCGAACTTGCTGCCTGACTTGGGGAGGTATCAACCACATTGTCAAGTACAAAAAAATATTCATCGGTTGTAGCTTGCCCCAGCGTATAACTTCCCACAATAGAGGAAAGAAAGCTTTCCAGTCACCTACTGACGACGCTGAAGGACTAACAATTGTTGCAACAAACCCTGAATAAGCCTTTGGTGTGACTAGATTACGGATCGAACGAATCCAATCCAAGGAATATTTCCAGTCGTTGATGTTGCTTAAACGGTTGATTCCCATTTCTGAATGCCAAATTGCCATAGCCTCAGGTACAAACTCTATTCCTACACCTTCCATAGCGCTAACCCGAAGCAACCACTCCCAATCCTCATGTCTGTAAAATTTTTCTTCCAAAGGCATTTTTTCCATTAAGTCTTTTTTGACGAAAATCGTGGAGGTTTGTATGCACCCATCTCCTTTAAAAAAGGATTTACGAACAAAAAGATATTCACTTAAAGGTTCTGAGGGTTTTGGCAGCCTTCTTGGACAAATAAATTCACCTTTTGGAGTTACGGAAACGAAACGACTGACGACAACCGGAAAATTATAATGAGAATTATTTCCTAGTTCTAATTGACGCTCCAATTTTTCTGGAAACCATTGATCGTCATCATCTAAAAAAGCTATCCAAGTCCCTTTGGCTTCCCTGACGCCAGTATTTCTAGCCCCTGATGGACCAAGATTTTTTGGTAGTTCTATCACTCTTAGTCTTGGATCGTCTATCTGAGATAAAGCATCGACTGTTTCCCGATCTGGACCATCGACTATAACAATCACTTCAATTGATTGCAGGGTCTGACTTAATGCACTTTTAGCACCCCTCACAACAATTTGTGGTCTGTTGCGTGTAGGAATAACTACGCTGACTATTGGTTGGTTACTTTCGTTTGGCATTGGTAAACTATGGGTTGTCGTTTTTTCTGCTTGAAAATATTCAATATTCATGGTTCTTCAGTTCTTATAGTTTTCGCTAATTCGCTGTTTGAGAAGTGAGGGCAATCATTAATGCTTATTTTTCAATTTTCTCAATACGAAATTAATTCCTCCTAAAGCATGAATACTTACAAAAGTAACGATTAAAATATAAGATAAAGTTGCGATTGTCAAAGTTAATAAAAAATTTAAATTTATTTCTTTTAAGATTACAAATATAATTAATAGTAAAGTGCTAATTATAAAAGGCCGGCGAATAATTCGCCAGAAATTTAATGGAAATAGGAGAGTATAGGTAAAGTAAACATATTGCCCAAAGCCAAGAATAGCCATTAGCAAGGACATTATAGCTGCACCTAGTAACTGATATTGTGAAACTAATGCTACACCTCCTAAGCTTCCTAATGTAGTTGTAATCATGACTTCACGGAGGTTCACTATCTCAAAATGATTGGCCACAAGTACATAACAAAGAGTGCGTATGAACGGCAATAGAAGTAGCGATCCCGCACTGATAGTCAGAGATAAATCCGCTTGAGCAAAGCTAGAGTCATATATTAAAATCAGTAAATCTTTTCCAAAAAATAACAATCCAAGAAATAGGGGTAATCCCATAGTTAGTAAAATTTCAATGAAGCTTTCAGCGATCTTTTGCTGCTTTTCCTTTTCTTTATCTCCTGCTTTCGATAATCTCGGAAACATTGCTACTGTTACACTATTGGCAATGATCAGAAATGGTTGTAGTAATTGTGTTATTCCACCAAAAAGACCTACCAAAAACTCGTTTCCTAGCAATGAAAGAATCAGAATTTGAACTCTGCCACTAATTACAGACATTGCTTCAATAGCGAAAAATGTCCGTGCATTTTTAATTGTGTTCCAGACAAAATCTCTATCAATCTGCCATTGTATTTTGACTATACGTGCGATCAATATCCATTCAAGTAGCAAAATTAATGCTTCTGAAACAAATAGTATCGCTCCCAGATATTCAATTCCATAATTGAGTTGCATTGCCCAGATCATTATTACTAGGCGTAGGATATACACTGGGACTGTAGCTATGGCAATCAGATGCATTTTTTCTCTAGCTTGAAAAATTCCCTCTGTTACATTGGAAAGCCCAAAGGGAATAATGGTTAAGCCCATGATGTAGCAAACAGTCGAGGTTTTAGAACTATAGGGAAGTAAAAATACTACAATAACTAACGCCCCATAACTCAATAAACCAAATATTAACTGCAACCAAGTACCACTCATTAAGTAAACTGATGTTTTTTGTGGTTCACGAGCTAGTTCTCTTGTAAATAAGACCTTTAGACCCTGTGAAGCAATGCCTACAAAGATGAAGTAGTAGCTAAAGCCTAATAGGTATTGCCCTAAAGCCTCAGCTCCCAGATAACGAGCGATAGCAGCGGTTAATACAAAGGTTGTCACACTTTGCGTTAAACGATTTAGGATCAGAGATAAGGAATTACTTATTAATTTTGACTTTTCTAGCATTATGAAATTATTGTTCTGCTAACTTATTTTTTATTTTCAAATAAACATAACTAACTCACGACTCTGACATTTTTATAGAGATGTGACCTTTATAGTTGACTATCTAACGATTTTTTTAGACTGATGCCAACCTCTTGAATAAAAATATCTTCGAGTATCTGAGTGTCATCAGTACCCAATAGATATTTTATACAATGCAGCGCGTACTTGAGTCTGGATACTTCAGGCTTCAATGTAAAGGGAAGGAAAGGATTTTTTGTTCGACTTAACTATAGTTCAATTGGTTTCCTGACATTAATAATCAGAGATCCCAGTTAGAGATATTACAATTTATAAGCTGCGTAATATATGAATCAATCATGACAGTGACATTACAGAGCTCGGCTTTTAGGAAAAATGATACCCTTTCAGAAGTTAATGTAGCATGTTTAGCTAGACTAGTGGTCTATCACAAAAGTTGTGAAGGGTTTGAGAAACGAACCGCAAAGGATGCAAAGGAATAAAAATTAAGAATGAGTCCACCAATCAAAATTAATGCGATAGACCACTAGTTCAGTTTCGCTTAAAAGCTTCATTGCTTGTTTACGCATAATTACTGATTAAAAAAGCTTACAGACATAAAGTATAACGAAATGCATCAAAATGTTGAGTTTTGTGACAAAAGTTTACATAACTTTGAGATATTGGTTAGACTTCTCTCAGCTTTTGGACATCTAGTGCTGCTCAATCAATTGAAAGATAACTCTTGTAAAGTGAGTATCCTGTCTACTAGGAAGCAGAACAAAACAAGATACCGATTTCATAAAATTAATGAAATTATCTTGCAAGTAAATATGCAACGCTGAAAAGTTGCTTTAATAAATCCAAATGGTATAAAGATGTCCAAGAGCTATAAGGGACTTCCAATTAAAAAAATAACCAATCGCTATGCAGGCAGGGGGGCAGGGAGCTCAAAGCTTGGGGAGTAAAGAAAAATCTGATTAAATAAATTGGGTAATTTATTCTCTGGAAGTCCTTAAGTATTGTTATATCTGCATTACAGACATTTTTACTCCTTTGGAGAGTTAATTATTTTACTATTTTTTGGGTTTAGATCAGATTTTGGACTGAGCCAGTCTTGGATGTCACAAATTACGGGCTTACACAATGAAGCCTGGATGGGATTTTACTGGATTGCGTAATTATTACAGCAACTCACATTAAGGCTTTACAGTAATTTTACATACAAAGAAACATAATGAAGATTCGGTAATAATTATTTTTTTGTTCAGCCAATTTGATATAGTCAGTAAAAAATACAAATTTAAATGATAATGCTAATAAAATGAAAAATAACATTGATTTTGTTTATTCATAACCACTATTAGCAATTAAAAAGTACTGTAGATATTCAAAAGTTGAAAGATGCCTAGTAGGTATTGGACTTAGCAAAAGCACAATTGAAATCAGAGACTTTAGCGAACTGTTGATATATAAAATGCATATAAGTAATCATATTTCAGAATATAAAGAAAATATTCCGTTAGATACTTTAACTCACATTAGTACTGAAGTTGTACAAGAATGGAGTGAGACCCAGCAAATTCCTGAGAATCTGTGCATCCATCAAATGTTTGAGATGCAAGTGGAGCGATCGCCCCAAGCAATTGCTGTAGTATTTGAAAATACGCAACTTACATATGAGCAGTTGAACCAACGAGCAAATCAACTAGCCCACTATCTACGTAGTTTAGGCGTTGGCCCGGAAGTACTCGTAGGTATTTGTTTAGAGCGCTCCTTGGAGATGATTGTCGGGCTGTTGGGAATTCTCAAAGCTGGAGGCGCTTATGTGCCTTTAGATCCATCATATCCAAAAGAGCGTTTAGCTTTCATCTTGGAAGATACACAAACACCAGTGTTGTTAACCCAAGAGAAATTCGTCAATAACCTGCCACCGCATCAGGCGCAAGTGATTTGTTTAGACTTGCTTTTGGCAGAAAACACCCAAAATAGCCAGGAAAATCCTGTAAATCAGACGACCCTTGATAACTTAATTTACGTAATCTACACATCTGGTTCTACAGGACAGCCCAAGGGTGTCATGATTCCTCACCGTGGAATCTGCAACCAATTGTCCTGGCGGCAAACAACCTTTAGATTAACTCCGGCAGACAAAGTTTTACTGACTATTTCTTTTAGTTTTGACCCCTCAGTGTGGCAGATATTCTGGCCGTTGTGCTTTGGGGGGCAATTAATTATGGCTCGTCCTGGCGGACATCAAGACGCTGCTTATCTTGTAAAAGTGATTACCGAGCAGCAAATCACTGTCCTAGCGTTAGTACCCTCAATACTCCGTGTTTTACTGGAGGAAAAGGGAATTGAGAATTGCCAATTTCTCAGACACGTTACCTGCGGTGGTGAAGCCTTAGCTGGCGAACTGATAGAGCGGTTTTTTGCCCAATTGAATTTGGACAATGTTCTACACAATTGTTACGGGCCGACAGAAGCTTCCATCGATACGACTTTCTGGACTTGCCAGCGGGGTACTAATTACACCATTGCTCCCATTGGCCACCCCGTCACGAATGCACAGATTTGCATCCTGGATGAAAATTTACAGCCTGTGCCTGTTGGTGAATCAGGTGAACTGTATATTGGCGGTATTGGTCTAGCACGGGGCTATCTTAACCGTCCAGAATTGACCAAAGAAAAGTTTATTTTTGATCCTTTTAGCTCCGAAAAAGGGGCACGCCTTTATAAAACAGGCGACTTGGCACGTTACAACAGCGATGGTAATATCGAGTTCCTTGGTCGCATTGACTACCAAGTTAAAATACGCGGCTTCCGGATTGAATTGGGAGAAATTGAAGCTGTACTCAGTCAACATCCGGCACTGACGCAGACTTTAGTCATAGCCAGAGAGGATGTTCCTGGTGACAAGCGACTCGTGGCGTATGTCGTTGCTAGCCCAGAGGAAATTCCTACTCAGATTGAATTACGGCGCTTTTTACAAAGTCAGATGCCTGAATATATGGTGCCTGGTTACTTTGTATTTTTGGATACCTTGCCATTAAACCCCAATGGTAAAATAGACCGCCGCGCTTTGCCTGCACCTGATACATCCGATATTGGTCTGTCAACTAACTTTGTCCCACCCCAGAATCCCACAGAAGAAGTTTTAGCCAGTATCTGGGCAAAAGTTCTGCGTTTGGAACAAATAGGCATCCACAACAATTTTTTTGAATTGGGAGGCCATTCACTGCTGGCTACTCAAGTCATGTCTAGAGTTCGCCAAGCCTTCGGGATAGAAATTTCGTTGCAAGTTTTGTTTGAGAATCCCACGATCGCTAATTTAGCTCAAGCGATCGCTCAAAACCAAATTCCACAACATAATCCCCAAAACCAGATTATTCCCCAAATCGCCAATCGGGAATCGGCCCCCTTATCTTTTGCCCAACAGCGAGTTTGGTTTTTGCAGCAGTTGGAACCCACCAGCCGAGCATATATTCTCTCCTATGCACAGCGTTTAACGGGGAAGTTAGATTTAGATGTATTGCAACAGGCATTAGATGCGATCGTTGTTCATCACGAAGCACTGCGAACAAACTTTATTAAATCACCCGATGGCAGCCCTATACAAGTAGTTAGCACGCCCCGGTCTGTGGAACTCAAGGTTATTAAAGCCACAGAGGAGCAAGCTGAATATCTCCTCATTCAAGAAGCGCAATGCTCCTTCAACTTAGAATCTGACTTGATGCTGCGGGCTAGCTTGCTGCAAATAAACGAACACGAGCAGATACTGCTGTTAGTGATGCACCACATTGCCTCAGATGGCTGGTCAAAGGGTATTCTCTGGCAGCAGTTAGCAGCCCTTTATGAAGCTTTTTTAAACAGCAAGCCTTCTCCCTTAGCAAAATTACCCATTCAATATGCTGATTTTGCCCTTTGGCAGCACCAATGGTTATCGGGTGAAGTCCTCTCCAACCAAATAAACTACTGGAAAACCCAGTTAGCAGGTGCGAATACTGTATTAGAATTACCTAGCGATCGGCCACGGCCAGCAGTCCAAACTTACCAGGGATCGGTGCAATCCCTCATGCTACCCCAAACCCTGAGTGCATCGCTAAAAGAATTCTCCCATCAGCAAGGTGTCACTTTATTCATGATACTGCTGGCGGCTTTTGGGACAATACTGCACCGCTACACTGGGCAAGAAGACATTCTTATCGGTTCTCCCATTGCTGGCCGCAACCAAGTTGAAACCGAAGGTTTAATTGGCTTCTTTATCAATACCCTAGCCATACGCACTAACTTTTCAGGCAACCCAAGTTTCCGGCAGTTACTAGCTCAAGTTAGAGAAGTAACACTAGGAGCATACTCACACCAAGACCTGCCCTTTGAAAAGTTAGTAGAAGAACTACAGCCAGAACGCGACCTGAGCCACTCACCGCTGTTTCAGGTAATGTTTGCCTTCCACAATACCCCCAGCGAACTCTGGGAACTTCCGGGATTGACCGTTACTCCTCTAGAAGTCCATAACGGCACAGCAAAGTTCGATCTTACTTTTAATCTGGAAGAAACTTCAGAGGGGATCAAAGGTGGAATTGAATACAACACAGATTTATTCGACGCTACAACTATTGCTCGAATGCTTGGGCATTTCCAAACTTTACTTGAAGGCATCGTTGCTAATGCAGAACAGCGTATTTCAGATTTACCTCTGTTAACAGCAGCAGAACAGCACCAGCTACTTGTAGAGTGGAATGATACCCAAACTGACTACCCCAAAAATACCTGCATTCATCAGTTATTTGAAGCTCAAACCGCAAGAACTCCCAACAACATTGCCGTCATTTTTGAGAACGAACAACTGACTTACCAGCAGATCGAACGGCGTGCTAATCAGCTAGCGCATTACCTGATAGCACTGGGTGTGAAACCAGAGGTGCGGGTGGGGATTTGTGTAGAGCGATCGCTAGATCTAATAGTTGCACTTCTAGGTATACTTAAAGCAGGTGCATCCTACGTACCCTTAGACCCAGCCTATCCCCAAGATCGCTTGGCGTTCATGCTGTCAGACTCGCAAATTTCTATTTTAGTAACCCAGCAACATTTATTAGAAACTCTTCCATCCCACCAAGCCAAAGTTGTATTTTTAGATACCGATAGAGATGCGATCGCCGCACACCAGCAAAATTCGCCACAAACCTACATTGCTGCCGATAATTTAATTTACACAATTTATACTTCTGGCTCCACAGGGAAACCCAAAGGTGTACAAATTACTCATGGCAACGTCCTCAACTTCCTCACGGGGATGCAGCAGCACCTACAATTAACCAATCTTGATAGTCTGTTATCAGTTACTTCTCTATCTTTTGATATTGCAGTTTTAGAAATTTTTCTTCCTCTAACATTAGGAACCAAGATAATTGTAGTCAGTCGGGAAGTTGCTGCCGACGGTTTAAAGTTATTACAACAACTCAATAACTCTGGTGCAACCGTTATGCAAGCTACCCCTGTGACTTGGCGGATGTTACTAGAAGTAGGATGGCAAGGAAATCCCCAACTGAAAATTCTCTGTGGTGGTGAAGCCTTACCTCAAAATTTAGCTAGCCAGTTATGTCAAAGAGGTGCTGAAGTTTGGAACTTATACGGGCCGACAGAAACAACTGTTTGGTCTACAATTCATCGAATTGAGCAGCAAGAAGCTTTAATAACTATTGGCCGTCCTATAGCCAACACCCAGATTTACATTTTAGATAAATATTTGCAACCCCTACCAGTGGGTGTTCCTGGAGAACTATATATTGGTGGTGTCTCTTTAGCACGGGGTTATTTGCATCAACCTAAATTAACAGCAGAAAAATTTATTCATAATCCATTCAGTTGCAATTCCCAAACCCGCCTTTACAAAACAGGTGACTTAGCTCGTTACCTAAGTGATGGTAATATCGAATATCTTGGTCGCCTGGATAATCAAGTAAAAATTCGTGGCTTCCGCATCGAACTTGGAGAAATTGAAGCTTTACTAGCACAACACCCAAGCATACGGCAAAATGTCGTCATAGCTAGAGCTGATAATCCAGAAAACCAGCGACTAGTCGCCTACATTGTTCCTCACCCAGAACAGACACCAACCACAGACGAACTGCGGCACTTCCTCAAACAAAAACTGCCAGAATATATGGTGCCTAGTGCTTTCGTTTTACTAGACACCCTACCCCTAACCCCCAACGGCAAAATCGACCGCCGCGCTTTACCAGCACCAGACTCAGCAAGGCTTGATTCCGAAAATACTTATTTGGCTCCCCGTAATGAATTGGAATTCCAACTGACGGAAATTTGGGAACAAGTTCTGGGCATCCAGCCTATTGGTGTCAGGGACAACTTCTTTGAACTAGGAGGACATTCCATATTAGCAGTAAAACTGTTTTGGCAAATTGAGAAAAAATTTAATAAAAATCTGCCTCTTGCCATTCTGTTCCAGTCAGGTACTGTAGAGGCTCTAGCCCAAATAATCTCCCAAGAAGAAGACATAGCAACAAATTTGGCTTTAGTAAATACTTTAGACCAATCAAAATCTAGCCGGTCATCCCTAGTAAAAATTCAACCCAATGGTTCCAAACCACCTTTTTTCTGTATTCACGGACTAGGTGGAGAAGTCTTGTGTTTCCGTGAATTAGCACTGCATTTGGGATCAAATCAACCATTTTATGGACTCCAGCCACAAGAACGAGATGGAGAAGAGCCTTTCCATACGCGGATTGAAGATATGGCGGCTCACTATATTCAAGAAATTCAAACTCTTCAACCCAATGGGCCTTATTTTCTGGGAGGTTATTCTTTTGGGGGTATAGTTGCTTTCGAGATGGCTCAGCAACTCCAAGAGCAAGGCGAACAAGTTGGTATTCTAGTTATGATTGATAGTTGTCGTCCTGGTTATAGCTGGCGCGCTTCATTTCTCAAGCGAGTTTTTTTGCATTTAAATAATGTTGTTCAACAAGGCCCTAACTACATTTGGCAAAAGGCTTTGCAATGGAGCTATTGGCGTAAGCAGCATCTTCAAAATGCATATAACCGTTACTTGGAAGATGTACTTAATTTACCTGTAACTGACAAGCATTTAAAGATTATAGATGCTAACACTCAAGCCATCAGTAAATATATCTTTTCATCTTACCAAGGTCAAATTATACTCTTGCGGCCAGAGGATCAAAGTCGAGACGAAGCTACAGGCACACAATACGATCCTCAATTTGGTTGGGGTGACTTAGTTGGTGGAGGAGTAGATGTCCATTACGTTCCCGGATCTCACCTTTCTCTACTCAGTGAACCCCACGTACAGGTGTTAGCCGAAACATTGAGAAATTGCTTAATGCAAACACAGTCTCCTAAAAATTCATAAACTCCATTTTGGAAAATCCTGGAGCCAACTCAAATTTATCAAAACAGAATTCAGGAGTCAGGAGTCAGAATGGGCTAAACCTTAGCTATCCGCTAACAGAATAAATTCCGATCGAAAAAGCGGAGCGTCTTGTAGAGAGCGTCGCGTCAAGATTGCTGAATTCTGAATTCTGTATTCTTCTTCAATCCATTGCTGAGATCCTATTTTTCTCATACATTAGAGTCTCAGCTTTTTTGTCATCACGGTAATTTAGCAATAAAGTTTATACCATCTTTCAAAATATTGGGATATCGATCGAGAAAATTCTGAACTTTTTGCTTTTGGCTATCATCCACAAATAAATTATAGCTTTCCACAAAATTAAAACTTCCTACCAGATATTTAGCTCCTAATTTGGCTTTAGATAAAATATATTCTTCGGTGATATCGCTGTGGTTAACTAGCCATCCTTTGCGATGTGATAGGTAAAGTAATGTTGGATCGCTAGCGGTAGTAGCAATTATGAGTGACTCAGGTTCAGTATTTTGTTTCACTTGCTGTGCTAGTTGAAAAACAGCCGATTTTTCTATTCTTTCTTTGAACATATAATCAATAGTATAAATGACAGAGCCAGCAGCTACAGTTAAACATAGGCAGACTACTATAGCTTTTTTATAATTAACTCGATCGGCAGCTTTCTCTAAGTATTGACTACAAGCTTTACCCATGAATACCACTCCTGGAAGCATAAATTGGAGTTGATAATATTCATGGACTAAACTCGTAACAGGTACTAAAATCCAAGTTAATACTACTGAAATTAACCAAACATCTAATACATATTCTCGCCGAGTTTTTCGAGGAAGAAATAATCCTAACAAAAATACGGGAAAGCCAAAAATAGCAAAATGTCTAACAGCAGTTCTAAAGAATATTTCTGTCCAAAAATGTAAAGTTAGTACAATATTATAATTATACCTATTTGTTGAACCTGACCAAAAACCAAAAGTATTACCATACTCTAAAAAGAGTTGATGAGCATGGTAATACCAAATAGCTACAGGTATGAGTATCAATATGCTATAAATCCACAGAGATATTTGAGAAAAAACTCTGACACCGTATTTAGTCCATGCTAAATAAAAAAGTGGTATTCCTAAATATATTATTGGTAAAACTTTGATTAAACAAGCCAAGGCTACAAAGCTACCTGATAAAATTAAATCTTGCCATTTTTCTGAGTCCAGCCAATTAGTAAAATAGTAGATACCGATAATTGAACACATCAACAGCATCGATTCTGGTTGAAAAGTTCTACTATAATAAATATTTAAAGGTAAAATTACAAAAAATAAACAAGACCAAGAGGCAATTTTTTTATCTGAAATTTTGATAATAAACTGATAAAGGAAGTAGAGAGCTACCAAAAAACAAATAATTGATAAAAATCTTCCCCAAAATTCTGCAACTCCAAAAACTCTGTAAATCAGAGCAACAATGAATGAATAAATTGGAAATTCTGTTTCGCAATAACCAGGTGAATTACCTCCCCAGTCAATTTGAGGGTAAAATAAGTTAAAACCATTCTCATAAAAATTTCTCGCTATTGCTGCGGTATCTGATTGACGCCATGAATGAATACCGATAATTGGCGAATTAATATTATAAATTCTCAGAGCTATGGCTAAAATTAATAAGAACACTATAGGCGAATTTTTATCCTTAGTTTTTATTATATTATTTTGCATATAGCTATATTATTTAACTCCTCATTAATCACTAAAAACAGTTTTTCAGAAAACAAAAATAAATACCTGCTATTTAAATTATCCTACCCAACGGTTGTTACCCCAACGATACCATTGTTCGATTAGTCCTAAGGCAGAAACTAGGATACACCCATAAATAAATTCTCGTGTTTTTGGACTATCAAGATGGTCTGTCACCATACCAAAAGCAATAAAAAAGAACGGTGTTGCAAATACAAATCTTGCGAGACTATAGAGATAACCTGAAGCTGCTAAAAATCCAATAGCTGCATTGGCTATACAAATGAATAAGCAAAAAAAGAACACATAATTCGTTTGTAGTTGGACAATGGTTGGAGTTACAAATTGAGGAGTAAGTTTACCAGCTTTAGCTAACAACCAAGAACGAAGGGAATAAATAAAAATCGCTATAGGAGGATAAAAAAGGGTTATCCATAGTAGCGGATGCTTGGGCACATACAGAGAAATTTGCTTGCGTTTGGCATGAAAATAGATGAGGACAACCACCAGGAACAATAGAATAAATGGAAAGTACAAACCGTGTAAATCGTTTAACAGGGATCTGGGAAACAGCAGAAATAATGGTCGAAACTGAAGAGTTCTTCCCCATTCGACTTGAGCTTTAAAAGGAGTCAAAAAGTTGCCTGTTGATAATAAACAATAGATGCCGTAGATTGAATAACCTACGATCGCGCATACAGCAATTAATCCAGTGGGGATAGTATATTTTTTCCATTCCCTAGTTTTGGAATGGGTTTCAGACCTGGGGTGACTTGCTAAAAATACACAAAATATCGCACTAAATGAAGCAAAGAGAAGTTGCACTAAACTCGGTCGAGACACAGACATCAAAATCACGGATACTGCTAGAATGCCATTCCAAAACACGGAAGTTGAAAATAAAAGAGCTACTACACTAATGATTGCCCATAACGAAAACAAACTCTCTGTGTAGCCAATACTATGGAAAATAGAATTGGGATTGACAACATAAAGTATAAGAGTAATAAAGCTTAAACTTTCTGACTTAATTACTTTTCGTAAAACATATAAGATGATGGGCAGTGACAAAACAAAGAGGATGTTACACAAAATAAAAGCATACCGCAGCCCAACGATGGGATTCTCTGGGGCGAATAAACGATTTATTTGAGACCAGAGTGGGTAGAAGGCTTGACAACTAGGATTGAAGCCCAAATTGACATAATGAATCGCATCCCAATACTGAAACTCTTTCCCTTCTTGTACTGCTAATTTTGCAATTCCGTCGGCAGAAAGGAGGATACCTATACTACTACAAACAACATAAAATACGAGAGCAATAATAATTTGCTTCCAAAAGGAAAAACGAACTAAGCTTTCCATCTAAAAATCTGGCAATTAAAGCGTTAATATTTTATTCATAATGGTACTATTTTGCATACAAAATATTACGATTCTTATACGTTTAAATATTAGAATCAGAATCTAGAACTAAACAAAGAGCTAGTTGATAGAGTTGGCGACGAGGAAGAGAAGTAACTTTTGCTAATTGACGACTAGCTTGCGATCGCGATATTCCTTGACTGATTAACTGTTTCAATTCAGCTTTCAATTCCTCTTCTGTTAATTGGGGCTGACTCGCTGGAATTCCCGCCACCAGCAGGGTATATTCACCTTGGGGTTCTCGTTGGCTGTAGTGGGCGATCGCTTCGGCAACTGTTCCCCGCCAAAATTCCTCATACAATTTAGTTAACTCGCGTCCTAGTACAATTTGGCGATCGCTTCCCCAAACTTCTGCTAAGTCTTGTAAAGTATCTTGCAAACGGTGCGGCGATTCGTAGAAAATTAATGTGCGAGATTCTGTTTGCAAAGATTCTAAATGTTCTCGTCGCTGTTGAGTTTTTACTGGCAGAAACCCTTCAAACACAAAGCGATCCGTTGGTAGTCCAGCTGCACTCAAAGCCGTAATTGCTGCATTCGCACCAGGAATAGGAACTACTGAAATACCCGCTTCGATACAAGCTTTTACCAATTCATAGCCAGGATCGGAAATTCCCGGCATTCCAGCATCACTGACGAGAGCGATCGCTTTATCATTCGCCAAATATTCTAATAACTCTGGAATTCGACTGGTACGATTATGTTCGTGGTAACTTATTTGGGGTGTTTTAACTTCAAAATGCTGTAGCAATTTTCCTGTGTGGCGCGTGTCTTCCGCAGCAATCATATCTACAGTTTGTAAAATTCGCACCGCCCGAAAGGTCATATCTTCTAAGTTGCCAATTGGTGTGCCGACGACGTAAAGTGTTCTTGGTTTGGGATCGGTTTGCATGAGCAAAAAGGTTAAAAGTTAAAAGTTAGGAGTTAGGAGTTAGGAGTTAGGAGTTAGGAGTTAAAAGTTAAAAGTTAAAAGTTAAAAGTTAGGAGTTAAAAGTTAGGACTTAGGAGTTAGGAGTTAGGAGTTAAAAGTTAAAAGTTAGGAGTTAGGAGTTAAAAGTTAAAAGTTAGGAGTTAGGAAAAATAATTGATAAACTACTACGAATACAAATGACAAATGACTAATCTATATCGTGGGTTATTTGTAGGTTTAGTAACCTTGGATTTGATTTACCTTGCTGACTCTGCCCCTCAAAATAATCAAAAGATTGTTGCTATTGACTATAGTGTGGCAGCGGGTGGCCCAGCTACAAACGCGGCTGTGACTTTTAGCTATTTAGGTAATCAGGCTACAGTCTTGGGTGTGGTGGGTTCTCACCCAATGACGCAGTTAATTCGAGGTGATTTGGCAAATTATCAAGTGGCGATCGCCGATCTTGAGCCTACCACTGATTTAGCACCACCCGTCTCTTCGATTATTGTCACCCAAGCCACAGGGCAACGAGCTGTGGTTTCCATCAATGCTGTGAAAACTCAAGCTAGCAGCGCATCTATCCCAGCCAATATTTTAGAAAATGTTGCCATAGTACTAATTGACGGACATCAGATGGCCATTGGTTATTCCATAGCCCAAACGGCGAAAGCTCAAAATATCCCAGTAGTCATTGATGGTGGTAGCTGGAAATCGGGATTTGAGCAAATTCTACCATTTGTAGATTACGCCATCTGTTCGGCTAATTTTTATCCGCCCAACTGTCAGACTCCAGAAGAAGTTTTTGCTTATCTGAGCAAATTTAATATTCCTCATATCGCCATTACCCACGGAGAAAAACCAATTGAATACTTGAGTTGCACTAAAACTGGTATTGTAGATGTGCCCCAGATTCAAGCAGTTGATACCTTAGGAGCTGGAGATATTTTTCACGGTGGCTTCTGTCATTACATTTTAAGAGAAAGTTTTACCGATGCATTAGCATTAGCAGCAAATATCGCTGCTGATTCCTGTAAATTTTTTGGTACCCGGCGCTGGATGGATTTAAAGTAGGGACGCGCAACTGTCTACCCCTACTCAGGTTATATATTTTTAAGTTAGATCGGGCTAAATTAGTAAACTACCTACACCGATTTGTCCTTCCCAAATGCGGAGTAGGCTTTGTCCCAGATTTCACCACCTGTCGGAAACAAACTAAGTTGTCCTTCCAACAAGCAAGCAATCCCCGGAACTTCAGGGTTGTTTACGGAAACCCCCAAAGCTGTAATGTTTAACGCAGCATTAATATCAGCATCATGCTCAAAACCACAATGCCCACACTTGAACGATTTGCCAGAACGATAGGATTTCCCCTTGACGGGATGTACATGGTGACACCGCGAACAAGTTTGACTCGTGTAAGCAGGTGGAACAAATACCACTGGAACTCCAGCAATGTTTGCCTTGTAGTCAACAAAAATCCGCAATTGGTAAAAAGCCCAATTGTTAGTTCTACGGCGTTCAGTCTTACTCCTGAGTTGCTGATTGAGAGATTGTCTGATGTTGGTCAAGTCTTCAAAAGCCAAAGCCGAATCACTTTGTTTGGCATTCTGAACAAGTTGCTTCGATATATTGTGATTCAACCATTTCTGAAACCTCTGTTCTTTGCCAGAGAGCCTTCGCAACAGTCTTCTAGAACTGCGCGTGCGTTTGCTTTGAACATTAGCTCTGACCCTACTATATCGGTCACGAGTAGCTTGAATCTGTTTACCACTCCAAGAGTCGCCGTTGGAAGTAGTGGCAATGTCGCGCCTTCCCAAATCGACACCAATTACCTTGGGAGTCTTACCCGTTGGATTGGTGGGGAGGTCAACACAAATGTTGATGTAATAGTCTCCGTGCTTGGTTTTATTCAGCGTTGCTGCTGTCGGTTTCTGTCCTTTCAGCAATGCCAACTGATAATTACCAATACTCAACTTGAACTTAACTCGGCCACACATCAATGTAACGCCCACAGTTTGCAGTTCTTCCAAGTATTGAAAAGTCCGAGCATCCAAGCTAATGGATGTTGGTCTAAACTTGTGGACTTGCTTAACTGCTTTGGCGTTACTAATTACACGGCGAATAGCTTGGCAGACGTGATTTGCTTTAATGCCCGTGGCTTCACGAATTGGCTTGTAAACCAAGTGGTGAAGCTTGGTAGTATTCCAGCATTTCTCACGTCTTGCAACCTCCAATATCTGATTGCAAGCATCGGCAAACCCCTGCAAAGTGCGGTCTATTTCAGGTTGCAACTGTACAGGTACTTGAAGCTTGCATTTTACTGATATTGTTTGCATTGCATCCTTACCAGAACTCATCCAATTATATCAGAAAACACAATGCACAAAATAATGGGTAGCAAAATATTTGCTAATTGCTCAACTGTCCCCATCGTTGTTTGTGCTAGCGCACAAATTTACTCAGGGGACGTTTCGCAATTAGCCCTCCATTCCTCCCACCACCAATCTGAGTACAGATTTGGTGGGGGTCTCCTGGAGGTTTAGATGAAAGACTTACAAGAAATTTTAGCGATCGCTCGTCAGATAGGTTGGGAAGCAGCTGATATACTGCGATCGTATTACCACGGCACTGCTAAAGATCCTGATTTAGCAGTAGAATATAAGCAGAATGAGCCTGTTACCGTTGCCGATGTAGCTGTCAGTCAATATATTCTCGAAAAGCTACAAGCGAGTTTGGGTAATGAAGATTTTATTTACATCAGCGAAGAAACCTATCAATCTATAAATAAGTCTCCACAACCCTCCACTCCTTGGGTGTGGATTATCGATCCTTTGGATGGCACGCGGGACTTTATCGAAAAAACTGGGGAATATGCCATTCACATTGCTTTAGTCAAAGAAACACGCCCAGTGTTAGCAGTGGTGGTAGTCCCAGAATCACAAAGGTTGTATTATGCTACAAAAGGCGGAGGTACATTTGTAGAAACTAATGATGGATCTGTTCGTATACAAGTGTCCTCAGGTAAACGAGTTGAAGATTTAACCTTAGTCGTAAGTCGTTCTCACCGTAACCAAAGATTAGATTATTTACTTCAAAACTTACCCTGTCAAAATCAAAAAGCTGTTGGCAGTGTTGGGTGTAAAATCGCCACCATTGTGGAACAACAGGCAGAGATTTACATTTCTCTTTCTGGCAAATCTGCTCCCAAAGATTGGGATATGGCAGCCCCTGAACTGATTTTAACAGAAGCTGGAGGCCAATTTACTCACTTCGATGGCACACCCTTGGAATACAACACCGGTGATATCAATCAGTGGGGAGGTTTGCTGGCTAGTAACGGTGAATATCACGAACTGCTGTGTAAGGAAGCAGAAAGAATTTTAGCTCAGTTCACCGATAGCTAAAACTACTTGGGGCGTTTGGAAATAAATATTTTCAGCTTCGTTTTCAACATAGTCATTTATGGTATATTTAAATCCACTAGCAGAATAAAAATCGTTAACGCTTAGTAAATATCTGAATTTCCAAAACAGTAACTTATCTGAGCGATCGCTAGTTGATACCGATTTACTTTTTCAATTCAAATTGTCATAGTCAAACCAGCAAAAAAGTGTAGTTATAAGGGTTGCAAGCCTGCCCTGAATTTCTTATTTGGAAATAAAATTCAGTGCGAGTCCATATTCAAAGGCTGTGTTACACTTATGCATATAAGGATTATATTCGGTTGAGTAACTCCTTTTGATTTCTAAAAAGCGTCTCTCCGAATTTAACTCTCTACACTCCCTAAATTCGGAGACTCTTATGTCAATTTACGTTGGTAACCTGTCGTATCAGGTTACGGAAGACGACCTCAGGCGGGCTTTTGCAGAATACGGAACAGTAGCCCGTGTTCAATTACCTACAGATAGAGAAACAGGTAAGCCGCGTGGGTTCGCTTTTGTAGAAATGCAAACAGATGCAGAAGAACAAGCTGCTATTGATGCACTTGATGGTGCTGAATGGATGGGACGTGATTTGAGAGTAAACAAAGCTAAACCCCGTGAGGAAAGAAGCAATTCACCTCGTGGTAGCTGGGGTGGCGGTAATGCCCGCCGTAACAGGAACTACTAAATCGATTCCTAAAAATTTCACATCTAGAGTCTCCAGCAGATAAAGCCAAAGGCTCGAACTGCTGGAATATTTTATTTTATATCTAGTTTTGAATTATTCATCCACATTTAGGAGGAATGAGAATGACACAAGTAGTTTTAGGGGAGAATGAAGGTATTGAATCAGCCCTGAGGAGATTTAAGCGGGAAGTTTCCAAAGCAGGAATTTTCCAAGATATGAGAAAAAAACGTCACTTCGAGACGCCGATAGAAAAAGAGAAGCGTAAAGCAATTGCTAGGCACAAGCAACGTCGTAAACAAAATTCTCGTTTTAGATAAGAATTAAGAGCAATTTTGCCTCCAGATTTGATTTTTAGCCAGCATCTGTTCATCGTGGCGATACCCAGCTTGAAAATAGTGACTGGGGACTGGTGACTGGGAAAGAAATATTTTCATGCCCTCGTTGTGTGATTGTTGGCATGAACATCTGACTTACAGGGATTTTCAGGTAAATGAACCACATTATTTTATCTCACGCAGAGGCGCAGAGGCGCAGAGAGAAATACAAGAGTGTGGTCTAAATACATGAAAACTGCTGTAAAAATAGGTAGTAGAGAGTAGGGGTTTAGCAATGTGCTTTACCCCTATGTTATTTAGGGGTAAGGATTTCAACTTGGTAAAGTACAGTTCCTAACTTTCAAAGCTATGACTCAAGGCTGTTTGACTTCTGAATTCTGCTGTATTAGTTCCCATAGAGTTACCAGCTAAATAGGCAGTTGTCCAAGCACTTTGGAAGTTAAAACCGCCAGTCACACCATCAATATCTAAAATTTCTCCAGCAAAGTAAAGATTAGGAACTAACTTACTTTCCATTGTTTTGAAGTTAACTTCTTTGAGATTAACTCCGCCACAAGTCACAAATTCTTCTTTAAAAACTCCTTTGCCACTGATTAGATATTCCCCCTGAGTGAGTTCTTGCACCAACAGATTTAACTTTTTATTAGATATTTCTGCCCAACGGTCTTCTGTGGTAATACCTGCACGGGCAATGATATATTGCCAGAGACGATGGGGTAAGTCAACACCACGATGTAATGCGATCGCTTTCTTTCCCCATTGATTCTTGACTGCTAAAATTTGTTGTCGTACTTGTTCTGGTTGGAAATCAGGCAGCCAATTAACTAATAATGTTGCTTGATAGCGGCTTTCGTGCAGAACTCTTGCACCCCAAGCAGAAAGCTTTAAAACAGCAGGGCCACTCAAACCCCAATGAGTAATGAGTAATGGTCCAGTTTGTTGTAATGGGGATTTTCCGCCTACAGATAATCGCAATTGTACAGAGTTAACACTAACTCCAGCCAACTCCCTCAGTTTTTGGTCGAGAATATTAAAGGTAAATAAAGAGGGAACAGGTGATTCGATTTTATGTCCTAACTCCCTAGCAATTTTATAACCTGCCAAGGTACCGCCCGTAGCAAGAAGTAGGCGATCGCATTTAATTGTCTCTCCCGACTTCAACAGGATATCAAACCCCTGGTCTTTGGAAGTCCTTTTCACTGAACTTACAGGCGTACCGATGCGAAGTTTGACCCCAGATGTCGCCGCTGCTTTAATCAAACACTCTACAATGGTTTCTGAAGTATTGGTAACAGGAAACATTCGACCATCGGCTTCAGTTTTTAGATGGACTCCCTGGGTAGCAAACCAAGCTACTGTATCTTGAACTTGAAATCGAGTAAAAGCACCCCGCAAGGCTTTTGCGCCTCTAGGGTAATTCTGCACTAATTCCCCAGCATCGAAGCAAGCGTGAGTGACGTTACAACGTCCACCACCAGAAATTAACACTTTCGCTAGGGGTTGGCGACTAGCTTCGATTAAAGTAACTTGGGCATCAGGGTTGACTTTAGCACAAGCGATCGCGCCAAAAAACCCTGCTGCCCCACCCCCAATAACTACAATTTGTAACGATAGCAATTTCAAAAATATCTCTTTTCAGGCATCTACTTTCTAGACTAGCTTTTCTCTTCACCCTTCATAAGGTTCAAAGTCTGCTTTTACTGCACCGCAAGTCGGACACACCCAATCGTCTGGAATGCTTTCAAAGGGTGTTCCTGCTGCTATACCGCCGTCTTCATCACCTTCTTCTGGATCGTAGATATAACCACAAACAGTACATATATACTTTTGCATTTTCCATTCCCCTAGTAAATTATTGGCATTGCTTAAGTATTAAATACCTTAGGGAGAAAGTTACAATAGGCACGCCATAATTCTTAAACAGCCCTGCTAATCAAGGGGCGGTTCATGAGGGATAGTAACTGTTGATACAAAGTTACCAGGGTTGCCGCTTTTTATAGCATCAAAAGTGCCTTTGATAGTACCAGCAATGGGAACAGCAACAAGTGTCCCTAACAATCCAGCAATCTCATACCCCATCAAAATAGCAACAAAAATCCAGATGGGATTCAGTCCGATAAAGTTGCCAAGTAATCTAGGAGCTAATAAATTATCTTTAACCTGCTGCATAATAATTGCTACTCCGGCAACTTGAACTGCTAACCACCAATTTTGCAACAATACTAAAATCGTCACTAGACCAATGCCGAGAGATGCTCCAATAAAGGGAATCAGTTCTGAGATCCCGATTAATATGGCAAACAACAGAGCAAAAGGCACGTTCATAATTAAGAAAATTGGTGTCAGGGTTATTACCATGAATAGTCCCAATAACAACTGGCTCAGGAAGAAGTTTTGGAAATTTAGTCGCAAGGATGCGGTAAGGGGATCTCCGATATCAGAGGGCAAAAGATGCACCAGACCATACCAGACGCGATCGCCATACAAAAGCATATAAAAAGCCAGCACCACTATTAACACTACGTCAAGTAATCCTGACAATAGCGTTCCTGCAAATCCGACTGCACCAGAAGCTAGCTGTTGTACTAGATTCTGAATGTTGGCATTGATTTGACTACTTACAACCCTCAAATCAATTGGCAAACGTCGTTGCTTAGCGATGGCCTCAAACTGCTCTAGGTTTGCTTGACTGGCAGTTAACCAATCAGGAATCTTATTTAATAATTGGATTGTTTGGTCAATCACCATTGGTACTAGGGTCACGCCCAGGATTACCAAAATAGTTAAAGTGGCAAGCAAAACAACGCTCACCGCTTGAGTGCGAGTAATCCGAGCGCGTTCAAAGAACTTAACCGGGTAATTGAGTAAAAAAGCCAGAATTGCCGCAATGCTCAAAATGCTAATTGGATGCTGGAAATAACGAAAAAGCACGGATAGCAACCAAACATTGAGAGCGATCAGCGGACCGCTCAGACCATAGATTAACAGGCGTTTAAGGGAGGCAGAACGGCGCATCTGATGCAATCTGTTTTCAGTACTCGTTGAGATAAATTGTAAAGGCAACAGGCAACAGGCAACAGGCATAAGTGTTGGCGTGGGACGGGGATTTAAGCCCCGCGCATGGAATCTCACCTTGGAGGCGGGGCTTTTGTCCTTTGATTGTTGGTCGAGGAAACAGGCAACAATTTCCGCGTCTCACCAAAAATCTTTACTCTTGCCTGTTGCCTGTTCCCTATTCCCTCGGCCGAAGGTCGGTAAAACTGGCGTTGGCGCTGATGGCGATCGTAGATATTTTTAACAAAGAAATGTATTGTCCTATCTGATAGCTAGGAAGCAAATTACAATGGACAAAACCATAGCTGACCTTCGCAAAGACTACACCTTAGAAGGTTTGAGCGAACTCGAAGTTGACCTCAATCCTTTTATTCAATTTAAAAAGTGGTTCGATCAGGCACTAGCAGCCCAACTTCCCGAACCCAATGCCATGACTATTGCTACTGCTACACCAGATGGTAAGCCCTCAGCTAGAATGGTGCTACTTAAAGATTTTGATGAACGGGGCTTTACCTTCTTCACCAACTATAACAGTCACAAAGGACAAGAACTGGCAGAAAATCCCCAGGCGGCTTTAGTTTTCTGGTGGGCAGAACTGGAACGTCAAGTACGGATTTGTGGCTATGTAGAGAAAGTTTCCGAAACTGAGTCCAATCAGTATTTTCATAGCCGCCCTGCTAACAGTCGCCTGGGTGCGTGGGTATCTAATCAAAGCGAAGTCATAGAAAGCCGAGAAGTTCTTGAGCGGCGCTTGCAGGAGTTTAACAGCCAATATGAAAATCAAGAGATCCCCCGACCACCTCATTGGGGAGGCTTACGAGTGATCCCCACAGAAATTGAATTTTGGCAAGGGCGCCCTAGTCGTCTGCACGATCGCTTACTCTATAGCCATTTAGATAATGACACTTGGAAAATTCAGCGGTTATCACCATAGAGAGGACGCGGGGACGAGGGGACTGGGAGACGCGGCGAAAGAAGAGGGCACGGGGATGAAATGATGCGGTGACGGGGGGAGTAATTTCTCCGTGTCCCCGCGTCCCCGTGTCCCCGCGTCCCCGCGTCATCTTCCCCTACCACTGACCGATCAAATCTTGAATTGCTGCCTGCGCTTCTGCTAAAGATTGGGTACGACTGGCATCGCCGTCATTGAGGCTATTAACGTTAATAAATTCAATGTCTGTAAGCCCAATAAAGCCGAAAATTGCCCGCAGGTATGGTTCTTGGAAGTCATATGCGACCAAAGGAGATGTAGGGCTAAAGTCACCGCCGCGAGCGGTGATGATAACTGCTTTTTTACCCTCGACTAAGCCTTTATAACCGCCTTGAGCATCGATCGCAAAAGTCCGGTTAACGCGAACAATTTGGTCGATGTAAGCCTTAAAAGTAGAAGGTACATTGAGGTTATACATTGGTACGCCAAAAACGTAGCGATCGGCAGCTAAAAATTCATCAATTAACTCGTCTGAAATCCCGATCGCTTGGGCTAATTCTGGAGTGTGGGTTTCTGGTGGTGAATACGCGGCTGCAATCCAAGCTTCATTAACGTGAGGAACCAGGTGACGCCCTAAATCTCGATAGGCGATCGCATCTTCAGGATGCGCTGCCCTCCAAGCACTGATGAATTCCTTAGATAGTTCTCTCGAATGGGATCTCTCACCACGGGGACTGGAATCAATATGTAAGATGTTTGCCACCAAATATCTCCTTGTTAGCTGGAATTTACTGCTTTTGAGTCTAAATTTCCAAGCATTACATCAGATAGTAAAAGTAAGTACTTACTTAAGTAAAGTAGTTTCCAAAAAGTAACTATCGGACTTTTATTTGATTGCGTGAAAAAATTCGCCAACTCGAAAAAGATGATTCCTTACTCAGACGCGATTAATCGTGTTTTTACTTCTTAGGTAAATAATATTAAATCTGTGTTCTGGACAATGTATATTCTTTTTTTAGAGAATTATTATCAGTTTAGCCGATGGAAAATGCATCGGCTAAACTGATAATATTGGACAGATGAATAGTCTACTGTCCTTGAGTTACTGGTGCTTTGGCAGAAAACTGAAGTCTGGGATCTGGCATGAAATTGTATCTTAAGTACAATCCTCCCCAAACAAACAGGATAATTAAAAATGCACCGATACCAAGGGGACTGGGAAGCCAGAAAACAGCTTCTATGTGATTTAGCTGACCAGTCTGGAGTTTCCACAGCAATTGATTGCCATTTTTTTCTGGCTCAATCGCAGTTTCAGTTTGAGCAATATTTTTTGCCCCCCAAGGAGTCTTTAAGGCAAATTCCAAATCGAGGATTGAACCAGCGTTAGCTAGGACGTTACCTTTATTGGAAATTAGAGACAGCGATCGCAAATCCAAATCATAAATCAAACGATTTTGTACTAGCAGTAAAAAATTGTTCTGCTCCAAAATTACGTTTGATTCAATTTTTGGTAGTTCTGAGCTAGATTCACTTTCTACAGATTCAGAAGCTTGATTAGCACGCGAGTTAAAAAATTCGTTGAACTTTTCTTGCAATTCCCCACCACTGCTAAAAGGAATTGTCACAATGACTTCTTCTTGAGAAATTCGCTCAGCTTTACCGTCAAGTTTCCGGGCGCGGCGCTCTATGCTATTTAACCATTCATATACATAATCGCCACTAAAACTCGTTAGCTGCTCTCCTAACTTAATATGTTGTATTAATTCACCACTATTTGAGTTATTAAAGTTAACTCCCACATCATATTTAACACAACCAGACAGTAGCAGAGATGTTAACAACACAAGCCACAAAATAGGATTTTGGATTGGAGAAACCCGGTTGGTTCGATTTCGACCAATTTGTGGTGAAGCAAATCTCATCTTTGCGAATACAAACCTCAATGGTCTGATTAACCACAAAAAAATTTGTCCTAAAGTAGAAGAATACATAGCTATCAATCTCCCCAAAAGTCAAACTTTTTAACCAATCTTGACCAAATAATTACTAATTCGTAATTCGTAATTCGTAATTACTTGGTGTCAGAGCAAGCACCAAATATGCAGATTTGGTGGTGCAACAATTCAGTGTATGGGGTAAGGTCCCCACTGATTGTAACTACGAATTACGTTAGCCTAGCGAGGCGTAGCCCATTATCAATTACGCACTTACAGCATTGAGGATATTAAATAAGACTTTCAAAAATTAGCCAATAAAGTCAAATCTAATACCTTTGCTGAATTTATATTTCATCCATTGGTATAATTATGTTTTTTAATTTATGTTTGCATACTATGGATAAAAATTAACAAAATTTAAATTAATTTAAACCTGAAACACTCAACCAAACCAAATACAAAATAGTTAAACCAATTGCAATTAAAGCCACCCAGATAAAGCGATTATCTTTGGTATTGACTTGACTGAGGTCAACGAATTCTCGCTCAGTCGGTTTAGGCTTCTGCTGAACAGAAGATTTAGGAGACTTAGCAGCTACAGTAATTTTGAGTTCGTTATCGGGTAGTGCGCCCAAATCGGGGATTTGAGTCATCCACTCGCTTGGTCTTTTGAGCTTTGGAGCTTTTAAGATGTAAAGCATCCGCCGCGCTTGTTTGCTAGTTTCCAAATGGGGATGCCGTTTGAGTCTTTCGCAAAGAGCGATCGCATCATCGCTGCGTCCAGCCGCTTCATAAGCAGTCACCAGACAAATTTCTACTTCACCCCCAAGACGAGAATTGCGACTTAATAAAGCGCTGGCCTTTTCTAAATTTTCTACGGCTTGGCGGTATTGCCCATTTTCAAAGGCAACTTTTCCAGTCTGGTAGCGGGTTTTAGCAATTTCTATACTGTCTGCACTCACGTTCTGCTCACAAATTACCACTATTTTTATCTGTTTTGCCGGGAAGACCCCAAGCGCAACGAAGTGGAACTTGGGGATGAAAGGCAGTTAAATTCAAGACATCCCTTGAATGATTTCTTGCGGATCTTGAACAGAGAAAGGGATAGTCCAGTATTTCACAATTTTAGGGATTGTGCTACTCCCTAAGATATTATTATAGAATATCTTCAGGTCGATAAGGTAAAAACAATGATTGTTTTTGAGTTCAAAGCTAAAGGCACTCTTCGGCAGTATCAACAGATAGATGAAGCGTTACGGATTACTAAATTCATCCGTAATAAGTGCTTGCGGTTTTGGATGGACAATCAAAATGTTAAACCTTACGACTTGAACAAATACACGGCTGTCATAGCTAACGAGTTTGACTTTGCTGATAAATTAAACTCCTCAGCAAGACAAGCGGCAGCAGAAAGAATAGCTTTTGCAATCAAGAGATTTTTCGATAATTGCAAAGCTAAGATTCCAGGTAAAAAAGGATATCCTCAGTTTCAAAAAAACAACCGTTCGGCTGAGTACAAACTTAGTGGGTGGAAACTTTCAGATGACCGCAAGTACATCAAATTCACAGATAAATGTAATATTGGTCAGCTAAAGCTAATCGGAACTTGGGATTTACATTTTTACCAAATCAAACAAATCAAGCGAGTCAGGATAGTTAAGCGTTCAGATGGCTACTACGTTCAATTTTGTGTAGATACTGAACGCAATATTGACACACATCCAACAGGTAAAACAATAGGTTTAGATGTTGGCTTAAAGCATTTCTATACTGACTCGCAAGGAAACACAGTAGATAATCCTAGATACTTACGCAAATCAGAGAAGGCTTTCAAACGCCTTCAAAGGCAAATTAACCGGAAAAAAAAGGGTTCTAATAATCGCAAAAAGGCTATTAACCGTCTTGGGAGAAAACACTTAAAAGTTTCGCGTCAGCGTCAAGATAATGCTATTAAACAAGCATTATGCGTGGTGAGGTCTAACGACCTTGTGGCGTATGAAAAACTGCAAGTGAAAAATATGGTTAAAAATAGCAAGCTGGCGAAATCAATTAGTGATGTTTCATGGTCATTGTTCACTCAATGGTTAGACTATTTTGGCAAAATATACGGTCGGGTTGTTGTACCTGTTGCACCACAATTCACTAGCCAAAACTGCTCATCATGTGGCGAATTTGTGAAGAAATCTTTATCGGTTCGCACTCATATTTGTAAGTGTGGGTGTGTGTTAGATCGGGATTTGAACGCCGCGATTAACATACTCAACAAAGCCTTGAAACAGACCAATTGCGACTTAAGTACGGTGGGGCGCACCGAAACTTTTAACGCTTGTGGAGAGATGACCCTCTACCCAGATTTGGCAACAAGTCTAGGCAAGGTTGCTCAGTGAAGCAAGAATCCCCGTATGTAGCGAAGCCAAATGCGGGGAGCGTCAATTTGCCAATGCGAGCAATCTTTTTAAAATCTTTTTAGAAGCTGACAACCTGAGACTAAATAAAATTCTAAAATTTTAACTAAGTAGCTGTAGCTATTTTCTGGTGAAAAAGTCTGGTATCAAATACAAGTTATCAAAATATGCCCAAAATCAAGCATTCAGAATTGTATTGGCTAGGAGCAAGCATATCTTTAGCAGTGATGAGCGCTGCGATCGCCCCAGCATCCGCCCAGATAATTATAATTGATGGTGCCTCTGGATTTAGGCAATCGCCTGCTGTTGGTTCCTTCATCTACGGTAGTCCGATTCCCACACCCATGCCTGTAGATCCAGCAACGGGATTAATTCCACGACGCAGTAATTACTACAATTATTCCTATCCTGGGATCGGGCAAAACGTGAGAAATTCCACCTTGATTAATCCAACTTTGATTAATCCCAGAATTCGGGACTCAACACTAGTGAATCCCGTGATTATCAATAACTCATGGCGTCGTACACCATTTAGCGGCGGGCGATCGCGGGTTATTATTACCTATCCTCGGTAGAGTGAGGGAGTGAGGGAGCAGGGGAGGCAGGGGAGATGGGGAGCAGGGGAGCAGGGGAGCAGGGGAGCGGGGGAGCAGGGGAGAGTTTTTGTACAAGTTCTTTCTCCTCTGCCCCTCTGCCCCTCTGCCCCTCTGCCCCCTACCCCCTACCCCCTGCCCCTCTGCCTCTTCCCCATGCCCCATAAGCAAAGCACTCCTAAGATGTAAACTGCGAACCGAGAATCATCGTCCCAATCCCAACGTCAGTAAAGATTTCTAGCAGTAGGGCGTGGGGAATGCGGCCGTCGATGATGTGTGCTGCACGTACTCCTTGAGCAAGCGATCGCACGCAACAATTGACTTTAGGAATCATGCCACCGCTGACTATACCACCAGCAATCAGTTCACGAGCTTCACGAATATCTACTTTAGGAATTAAAGTTGACTGGTCTTTGTAATCTTTTAAAATTCCACTGGTGTCGGTCAATAAAATTAACTTTTCTGCTCCTAGTGCAGCAGCGATTTCTCCAGCTACAGTATCGGCGTTAATGTTATAAGCTTGTCCTGTTTCATCTGCGGCAACGCTGGACACCACAGGAATATAGCCATTGCTAGCCAGGGTGTCCAAAATCTTGATATTCACATTACTGACTTCCCCCACAAAACCGATGTCTTCTTGACCTTGGGGACGGGCTGTAAATAGATTACCGTCTTTACCGCAAAGTCCTACAGCTAATCCACCAGCTTGGTTAATTAACGCCACAATTTCTTTGTTAACTCGACCAACTAAAACCATTTCCACTACATCCATTGTGGGGGCATCAGTGACTCGCAGACCATTCTTAAATTGTGGTTCGATGCCCAGCTTATCTAACCAACTGTTAATTTCTGGGCCACCACCGTGTACTACAATTGGACGCAAGCCGACGCAGGATAAAAATACAATATCGCGGATAACTTTGTCTTTGAGTGTGCTGTCTTTCATCGCTGCGCCACCATATTTGACAACAACAGTGCGACCAGTAAATTGTTGAATATAAGGTAGTGCTTCGCTTAGTACACGCACACGAGTGGCTTCAGCTTGCCTGATGTATTCAGAATCGTTGACCGTCATGAGGAGCCGCCGTTAAGAGTTAAAACCTATTTCTGTCAGTGTAGAAGACTTTGGAACCTGTAACAATAAGGCAAGGAGTATGGGGAAGAGGCAGAGGGGCAGGGGATAGGGGGCAAGGGGGAGAATGAAAAATTACCTCTTTCCCCCCTGCTCCCTGCTCCCTGCCCCTAATCTCCCTCACTCCCCCACTCCCCACTCCCTGTTTTTACCTAACCTATGAATTCTCAGAAGGAAACTAAGCTTCTAATTTTGTCTTTGCTGTCCACCACCTTTTTACTAGGCTTTGGCTTTTGGTTGTGGAATCAATTCTTTGGAAAAAATATAATCTCTGTAGCGCCAGAGAATAAAAGTCAAGTAACTACAGGTTCAACATCAGGGCGAATCAGTTTAGGTGAAAAAATTTTAGTTACTGCTAACACTAACCCTGATAAAGAAGCAGGAGTGCAAGCTTTTGCTAAGGGCGACTTTACCAGTGCTGCCAATAATTTTAAAGCATCCCTGCTCAAAGACCGCAACGATCCAGAGACATTAATTTATTTAAACAACTCCCAAGGAGACAATAGTAAATATCTCAAAATTGCAGTTAGTGTGCCGATTGGCGGCAATCTAGATGTGGCAAAAGAGATTTTACGGGGTGTGGCTCAAGCTCAAGATGAGGTCAATCGGACTAAGGGTATTAATGGTAAGCTTTTGCAGGTAGCGATCGCCAGCGATGACAACGATCCCAGCTTAGCTCAACAACTGGCGACGCAGTTTGTTCAAGATCCCAGCATTTTAGCTGTAGTGGGACATAACGCTAGTAACGCTTCCATCGCCGCTGCCCCAGTGTATCAACAGGGAGGTTTAGTTATGATCTCTCCCACCAGTTTCGCCCAAAATCTCTCCGGTATTGGCAGCTATATATTCCGCACTATTCCCAGTATTAACTCTGTTGCTAAGAGTCTTTCTACTCACATCATCAAAACTGCTCGCAAAACTAATATTGGCATTTGTGCTGATTCCAAAGCAATTGATAATCAATCATTTAAGGATGAGCTTGTTAAAGGCATATTAGCCGCAGGTGGCAAAGTCAATCTCACAAATTGCGATCTTTTTGCCTCTGATTTTAACCCTAATGCAGTCATTTCTCAATTTATTAGTAGTGGTGCAGATAGTTTAGTATTAGCACCCCACGTAGATAGAATTAACAAAGCCTTAGAACTAGCAGCAGCAAATCAAGGAAAATTGACACTATTTGCTAGTCCCACGCTTTACACATTTCAAACTTTACAGGTAGGAAAAGCTGATGTAAATGGCATGGTATTGTCTGTAACTTGGCATCCTGATGCAATTCCAGGTAATGCTTTTCCTCAGAATGCTGTCAAACTTTGGGGTGGAACTGTTAATTGGCGAACAGCTACAGCTTATGATGCAACTATGGCGATCGCTAAAGGTTTGCAGCAAAGCAAAAACCGCGATGATTTGCAAAAGGTGTTGCATAGTCCAAATTTTTCAGTCTCTGGTGCTACAGGTAAAATCACATTTCTACCATCAGGCGATCGCAATGGCACAGCAATTTTAGTGAAAGTGCAACCGAGTAGCAAATCTTCTACTGGGTATGATTTTGTTCCTTTCTAGCTTAAGTGTGTTTTAGAATTTAATCTGCAAGGGAGTATTGATTCCTTATTCATTTGTAGCCTGTAATTGGACTTGTAATTGTTGCACTCTTTCTATTGATAAGAGAAACAAATGCTACTGTACAGGAGTTAACCCGTGATGTTAACGGTGTTTTAGCTATAAACTTTAATCTAAAAAAAAAGATAAAAATCATGACACAATCTCTACAAAAACTATTTACATTTGATGAATTTTTAGAGTTTTTGTCAACACAACCAGAAAATATCCGTTATGAATTACACGATGGAGATGTTATTCAAATGCCACCACCATCTGGAAAACACGAGCAAATCGTAGCTTTTTTCACAATAATTTTAGGGTATGAATGCCTTCGCCTTAAAGTTTATTACGGTATACCTAAAAACGCTACAGTGAAACCAGAAAATAAAATGTGTGGGTACTATCCAGATATTTTATTAATGAATTTTTCTAACTTGGGTAATGAACCATTATGGGAAAAACAATCAATCCTTAGTAAACCAGATTCAATTCCATTGGTGATTGAAGTGGTCAGTACTAACTGGAGAGATGATTATCATAAAAAGTTTGCTGATTATGTTCGCGTAGCGTCTCGAAGAGAAGAAATGGGTATCCAAGAATATTGGATTGTGGATTATGCAGCTTTGGGTAGCAAAGAGTTAATAGGCGACCCCAAACAGCCAACAATCACAATTTACTCTTTAAGTGATGAGGGTGAATATCGTTGTAAACAGTTTAGAGGAGATGACCGTATAGAGTCGCCAACATTTCCAGATTTAAATCTGACTGTAGAGCAAATTTTTTCAGCGAGATATTAACTGGCGTTGTAACCGTTTACAGCAATCGCCCGTGTTGGTGGTAGGGGTTTGTTGTATGTATGATATCTCTAAATACAATTTGTATTTGATGGCGATCGCACCAAAAAATATTTTCTCAAAAAATGCGATCGCATCCAAGATATTATTTTGAATAAATTTATATTTTACAGCTATGGTATATTATAAATTACGATACTCTGAAAAATAGAGAACTTTTAAGAATATTATTGTGGTGAGAGAAAGCGCCAATCTTATAAGCTAGAGTAAAGTGATTGTGAGTTATAAAAATTATGATGTCTTCGCTTCCCGTAAATGATGCTCAAAATAATTTACAAAAGCTCATCGACCAGGTGGCAGAGCAGGGTAAACCTATTATTATTGAAGGAGATCGTGGGAATGCAATTCTGCTAGCTGAAAAAGACTGGTCTGCTATTCAGGAAACTCTGTACTTATTATCTATTCCTGGAATGCGAGAATCTATTAAAGAAGGGTTGGCTACTGCTATTGAAGATTGTGATGGGGATTTGGATTGGTGAGTTGGCAGTTGGTTTACACAAAACAAGCGCAAAAAGATGCGAAGAAGTTAGCTTCTAGTAATTTGAAGGATAAAGCCGAGGAATTACTCACTGTTATTGCAAAAAATCCGTTTCAAAACCCTCCACCTTTTGAAAAATTAGTTGGTGATTTATCAGGTGCTTATTCTCGCAGGATTAATATACAGCATCGATTAATCTATGAGGTCATCGAATCTGAGCAAGTAGTTAAGATAATTCGGATGTGGACGCATTACGAGTAAACAGTGGCGATTGTCTTGAAAGTTAAGTGGCGATCGCACCAAAAAATCTTCTCTAAAAAAATGCGATCGCTGTATTTAGGATATTGCGATCGCACAATATAAAAGCGATCGCATCAAGATATTTTTCCTAATAAATTCATATTTTAACGAATTTAATCACCACCCCCAAAATTAAAAATTTTTCTGCCGAAGGCGGAAGAGGGAAAAGTGAAGAAGTATAAAGGGGAACAGGGGAAAAGAGAAAAGGGCTACTGAAGAATCCTCCCAACCGCGCAGACAACACGAAAACCAAAATTGCTGATGAGGTTGTTGCGGAAGGTGTAGTTGCGGGACGCGGAACGGCAGCTACCAGGATTGTTGACCCAGGAACCGCCCCGCAGTAGCCTGTAAACTGTATTATCATTTACCCACGCCCTGCCATCTGTTGGTGCGCCATTGTAATTATCATGGTAATGGTCTTGACACCACTCCCAAACATTGCCATGCATATCGTATAAACCAAAGGCGTTGGGAGGAAAACTGCCTACTGGGGTTGTTTTTTGGCGAAATGTACCTTTAGGTGCAGAGGCGTATGTAGAAGTCCCGTAGTAATTTACTAAATCTGGCGTAATCGTTTCACCAAAATAAAACGGCGTAGTCGTCCCCGCACGACAGGCGTATTCCCACTCCGCTTCACTGGGTAGCCTGTAGGTACGTCCTGTTTTCTGACTTAACTTTTGACAAAATTCCACCGCATCATCCCAACTCACTGATTCTACAGGTAGTTTCTCTCCTTTAGACTCAGCAGGATTCGTCCCCATAATTGCTTGATACTGGGCTTGGGTGACTTCATATCTACCCATGAAAAACCCAGGAACTGTCACCTCACGCTGCGGACTTTCATCTTTGTCTCTCCCTACTTCCCCCTCCGGTGAACCCCTCTTAAAGGTTCCCACTGGTATCTGCACCATTTCCAAGGTGACACGATTCCCCAAGTCTTCCACAAAGTATTTTGCCTCACCATTGCGGCGGTTGGTGATGTTTCCCTTTGCATCAACTGTCACTGTTTCAAAATTAAAGGTTTGTAGAGATAAAGCTTTTGAATTTGGTGTTGGTTCTGGAGTTCCTATATCAGTTGGTTCTCCAGTTGGTTCTGGGGTTCCTATATCAGTTGGTTCTCCAGTTTGTTGTTGATTTTCTGAGCTACTTGTAAATATCCTTGCTGCAACGACTACTACACCCAAACCAACACCCATCCAGCCAACAGTTTGAATAAATTTCCGCCGTGATGGTTTGATAAGTGTTTGTTGATTGTTATTGACTTGTGAATTCTTATTTATTTGTGAATTATTATTGATTAGTGCAACAATTACTGGTGGTTCCTTTAATGATTCCAACCATTCCTGCATTGTTTGCGGACGGTTTTCTGATTCCAACTCCATCCCCTTGAGGATTGCTTGATTTACCCTGTCGCTAATATTAGAATTAATCTGCTGTGGTAACTTTAATACTGTACCAGTAGCCCTATTTGGAGCTACAGGAGGCAATCTATTTGTTAACAGAAAATACAGCGTTGCAGCTAAAGCATAAATATCAGTGTAAGCGCCCCTTGGTGCAACTGTTTGATATTGTTCAATAGGCGCAAAGCAATGAGATAAATATGGAGTGTGAATCTGTGTCAAATCAGGGATAAACTCTCGTGCAATGCCAAAGTCAATTAATACTGCTTCTCGTTTGTGAGAACGCACAATAATATTTGCTGGCTTCACATCCCGATGTAACAAACCATTTTGATGCACTACTGTTAACGCTTCACCTATCTGCTGGATGTAACCTAATGCTTCGGCTTCTGATAAAACACCTAGACGCTGCACCCTATCAGCAAGGTGTTCCCCTTCAATATATTCCATTGCCATGCACCAAAGTTGTCCTTCTGGGAATACTTCCCTAACTTTGACAACATGAGAATGGTTGCAGTTTGCTAATTTTACAGCTTCGTTGAGAAAATCTTGCTGAAGTTTGGCAAAATCTGGACGGCGTTGCACTGTTTCATTCAAGGTTTTGATGACAACTGGTTGATTATTTTCATCTCTGGCTAAATAAGTAATGCCAAAACCACCTTGAGCAAGATCATTTTCAATAGTATATTTGCCATTTTGTAACTGATATCCGCTTTTCCAAATTGTGACAACTTCATCAGTCAGCAATTTTAGCCATTCCTGCATAGTTTGGGGACGGTTTTCTGGTTCTACTTCCATCCCTTTGAGAATTGCTTGATTTAATTCATTGCTAATACTAGAAATATGCTCCTGTGGGGAAACCAATGGCAGATTATAGGCTTTACGCTGAAAAGATTCAGTTGGTCTTTTGCCCGCGATCGCGTAGTATAGGGAAGCTGCGAGAGAATAAACATCAACGTAGGGTTTTCTATCTCCCCGCATTTGTTCGTGGGGTGCAAATCCCGGATTTCCAAAAAATCTGGAACTAACGGTTGTTGGCATTGTCTCACCCGCAATGCCAAAGTCGATTAATACTGCTTTGCCATCCTGTTGAATCAGGATATTACCAGGATGGGCATCTCGATGGACTAATCCAGCTTGATGGACAACTTTCAATGCTTCACCAATTTGCATAATATATTGCAAAGCTTCTTGTGTTGGTAATGCTCCTCTTTTTTGAATCAGCTGAAATAAACTATCTCCCTGAACAAAATCCATTACCAAACAGTAAGTACCACCCTCGTTAAATAAATCCCTGACACGGACAATATTTGGGTGCTGCTTTTCGGAAAGCTTTTCTAGTCGCTGTCCTTCATCGATAAATCGCTTGACATATTTGGGATATTCTGGATCGTGGCGCAGGCTTTCGTTGGGGGTTTTAATCACCACAAGGTTGTTCAGTAGTGCGTGTCGCGCTTTGTAGGTAATACCGAAGCCACCTTGTCCGAGAATTTGTTCAATTACATACTTACCGCCCTGTAACTGCTGTCCAGCTATCCAAACCATAGGGTTTTTGATTCAGCGATATTTGCGAATATTATTGCAATAATTCCATAATTCCGCAATTACACTTAATAATCTGTTAGTACGTTTTCCTCATGAATGAGAAACAGGTTTTTTCAGTACGCTGGGGATAGCCTCTATGACTCTGGTTGCAATTTGTTCTGGTGTTTCTCCCTGGACGATCGCAATTCTGATATCAGCTTGGGCGTATAATGATTGACGTTGTTCCAGGAGCGATCGCAATTTGCCTTGAGGATCGACATCTTGTAGCAGTGGTCTGGTGGTATCCTCAGCTAAACGGCTGTAAATTAATTCCACTGACGCATCTAACCACACTATCAAACCGTGCTGTAGGTAACCCCAGTTTTCTCGCCGTAATATAATACCGCCACCAGTTGCGATCGTTAATTTTGTAAAAGTACAAACCTGTGACAGCACATCGCTTTCTAACTGGCGAAATGCTGCTTCTCCTTCCTCGGCAAATATCTGATTAATAGATTTACCTGCTGCTTGGGCAATAACATCATCGGTATCCACAAACCCGTAACCCAGTTGTTTTGCTAGTAAGCGCCCTACCGTCGTCTTACCAACGCCCATCATGCCAATTAAGTACAGGTTGACTCCTTGTAATAAACTGCCCACCAGTTGCTTTGCTCCAATTGTGAGTTATGAGTGCTGAGTCACAATTTTCAATTATAAACCCAAAGAATCATACCTGCGCCCTTAAGCGATGTCAGGTACTTGGGGTTTGTATGACGCTGGAAAAGCGATCGCTTTTTTGACTAGGTGGGTTACCGCAAAATAACATGACTTGATTTTTAATCATCGAAAACTTGGGTGTAAGGTCTGATTCGTATTTTGTAACTTCCGCACCGAAATACAGCAGAATTGTGCTGTAGTCATTCCTAAATATTTCCTAAGATAGATGTGGTTTTTCAAATGAGCTATATTTTATCTTTTTTCTCAATTCGTAAATCTTAAGCTCTATCCAATACGCTTCGGTTAAGCATTTTTAGTTTGTAATCTGGTTTTGGGAAAAGGTTAAAGGTTTTTCTTCTACTTTTTCCCCGTAGCCTTTCCCCTTAACCGAAAGGTATTGAAGCTCTATCAATTTATCTTTTATTTGAATGGAATCAACTGGCATGATTACTGTTATTCATGTATTGAAAATAACAGACGAAAGAAATTAATAATTATTTATGTATAAATAAACGCTCAATACTCTCATGAATTTAGTCACTTTCGTTAGGTGGCCTAACAAATTTCGTTGAGCTATATTTACGTTTAACGGAAATTTAACATAACTTCTTTGAAACTTTATCGAAACAATTTCTGTCTATTGAAATGATTCGGATTTTTCTCTAGTGGGTGAATTTAAGTATAACAAATACTGTGTTTTTCAAAACACAAAGTATATTTTCTAAAAGTTCAGTTATAACAAGCAAAAAATAATTAATTATTGATTAACAAGGTGTAAATAATGACTTATCAACCGTAATTATCCAAAAAAGATTTGCAAATAAGAAGTTTCGACACAAAAACTACCGCATATTTCACTTGAATAAGCCTGAATTACTAAATAGTAGGATGAATGAGGCGTCAGCTATGACTCGAATTCGTGACGTTGTACAAGAAGCTTTAGCAACTGGCTATTTGACAGTCGAAGCAGAAGATCAACTCCGACAACTATTGACTACCCGTTATGAGTTGGAAGATTTTAATGCTTTCATGATTTTGCAGGAAGCTGCCATGACTGGTAAAGTCAAGCAAGAGTCCAGAGAGCGGTGTGGTATCAAGTAGAATTCAGAATTCAGAATAGCTGAATTCAGGAGGAAAACAGGCTTAATACCTAGTTTGTGTACTTCATTAACTGGAAATCCCCTGTATGTCTCATTTGCGGGGGCGTTCATCGTCATCTTCAAAATCATCATTAAAAAATTCCCAATCATCATCATCTGCTTGATTCGTGGTTGGTGGCTGATAAGGGGGTATGATTACTCGATAATCAGCATCGTAAATTGATTCAGTTTTTCCCGCAGCTGTATTTTTTGGCTCACGGTAGCTGTAGGAGTAAACTGAACCAGACTCAGAACTGCTTTTAGGTTGTGATTGACGTTCGTAAGTTTTAGAGTCTCTAGACTGTTGAGTTTGAGGATTAGGGGTAGGCGCTTCTTCTGACTTCTCATCAAAGTTCCAATCATCTTCACTGCCATTTGTCTCCCAATCATCAAATACTTCGTTGCTAGGTTCTTCTTTTTTACTAGCTGGTGGAGGACTAGGACGACCAGGTGTAGGTTCTTCTCTGGGATTTGCCTTTCTACGAGGTGGAGTTGCTGTTGGTCTATCAGGAGTTTGGCGAACTCCTGCGGCAAAATAATTGGATAATTTAAACAACGTCACAATCAATATAGATGTGAAAGCACCAGTCACGGTACTAAACAAAACCCACATCGCTAGCGGTAATGGTTGAGTCCGCAGACCCAAAAATACTAGTGATAGGGGAGGTGACCAATTTTGAACTAACAACAGCGTTAGTCCTCCCAGTACGGCCACCAATAGAATTAAGCGAATTACAGCCATAACAAAGGCAAAAGGTAAAAGTTACAAGGCAGTCCCGATGAAACCAGTTTCACCGCCAAGCATGAAAGAGGAACTAGGGACTAGCATTTTTACTCAGCACAGGCTAAACGTCCCCCTACTGCTAACAGCACTTTCATGCCAGAAGGCAAAAGGCAAAAGGCAAAAGTAAAAACTGACTCTATCTTTCTTTTACCTTTTCACTTTTACCTTTTTACTTTCTTCCTTGCCAGCGCTGAATGGGGATACAGTCAATATCTAGTTGATCTAAAGCACGGGCAACTACAAAATCAACTAAATCCTCAATGGTTTGGGGATTATGATACCAGGCGGGAATAGCGGGGACAATTCTAACTCCAACTTCTGCCAAAGAAGTTAAATTACGCAGATGAATCAAGCTAAAAGGGGTTTCACGGGGGACAATCACCAGTTTTCGCCCTTCTTTGAGTTGGACATCAGCTGCGCGTTCTAGTAAATCAGAACTCAAGCCAACTGTTAGCTTTGCCACTGTACTCATGCTACATGGAATAATTATCATCCCCAGGGTGGCGAAGGAACCACTAGCAATTCCAGCGCCAACATCACCCCAAGGATGACAGCGTAGCTTACCAGAAAGTGGTACTCCAGCTTGCTCTCGCCAGAATTGTTCTTGCCCGGTTGGTTCTGGTGGCATCCGAATTTCCTGTTCGGACTGCCAAACCATGTAAGTCGATCTAGAGGCAACCAGTTCAATACTATACTCTGCTTGTAGCAGAAATTTGAGAGCGCGGACGGCGTAAATCAGACCAGATGCGCCTGATACACCTAAAATTAGGGGCTTAGTGTTATTTGACACGGAAATTTTAGAGGTATTTACTCATCCTCCCCGTAAGGATCTAGGTCATCAGATTCAATATCATTTGCTAAGTAGAGGTCGGAAATGTCTTCATTAGAACCACTGCCAGCTAATCCTTTGGCTACGCCATCGCTGCCCACAGTTACCAAATCAATTTGTTGACGGTAGTAATCAACACTCTTAACTTGCACAGCTACACGATCGCCTAATCGATAGGAAGCCCGATTTTTCCGACCAAAAAGTGCTTGTTGTCTGGCGCGATATTCATACCAATCATCTTTGAGAGAACTGACATGTACCAATCCTTCTACCCTCAGGGGTACACCAGGATTACTGGTGGAGTCAACCGCCTCTGCTGGTACTTCAATTTCCACAAAGAAACCGTAGGATTGAACGCCAGTAATCACGCCTTGAAATACCTCACCAATGCGCTGCTTCATCAATTGGGCTTTTTGCAGTCCTGCTAAATCAGCTTCGGCTTCTTGGACTTCTTTTTCTCGGTCATTGATTTGGACAATTACCCTAGTCAAATCGCTTTGGAGTTCTTGTTGCAGTTCTGGGGGTAAAACATTCCAGTTAATTTCGGCGTGGCTGGAGGAATGACGCAGGTTGACTTTTTCTCTCACACGGGTGTTACGGCGATCGCGTCCATGTTCGAGTAGTGTGTAATACACTCTCTGCATCAACAAATCTGGATAACGCCGCAAGGGGGCACTAAAATGGACATACTGCCCTAGTGCTAGACCAAAGTGAGATCCTTTGGTGGTACTATATGCAGACGGTTTAAGAGTATCTTGCAACAAATAAGTCAGAACTTGCTCAGAGGCAGATTCGGCAAAAGCTCTAGTCAAATGTTGATAATCTAAAGGTTGGATATCTACTTCTGGATCTAAAGCTAGGTCAACGCCTAAATTGATTGCCAATTTCAGCATTTCCTGGACATCTTCGATATCGGGTGTGCCTTGGACTCGCCAGATAGCCGGAACACCAAGGGCATTTAAGTGAGTTGCTATCAGTTGATTCACTAGCAGCACCAACTCAGTCATTAGCGATCGCACTGGTAAATCATTTACCACCACAGCCCCAAGAATTCCCTCATCATAATAAGGGTTTTGGCTGGGCGGCAGATTCAATTGGAGGCTACCACGATTTAACCTTACCTGTTTTAAATCTCTTTGCAAGGCTTGGAGGTTTTGTAGTATTTCCAACGCCTCTGGAGATTGATTGTGAAATTCACCTGAGAGAATTTCCTCGGCTTGTTCTGTAGTTAGTGCAGTCTCGACGTTGATGACACTGGGTTGAATTTCCCAGTCCACTATTTGTCCTGATTGCGGATCGATGGTAATTAAAAAAGAGATGGTTAAGCGATCGCTTCCCGGTACTAAAGAACAGCGTTCTGCCACAGTTGGTGGCAACATTGGCAGTATTAATTCTCCCAAATACACTGATTTGCCTCGTTTGAGTGCTTCTCGATCTAGGGCTTCGTCAGGTTGGACAAAGTGAGAAACATCAGTGATATGAACTCCCAAAAGCCAATTTCCGCTGGGGTTTCTTTCTAAACTAAAGGCATTTTCGATTACCTTGGTATCTCCATTTACTCCTTCAATGGTGACAGTATATACATTACGTAAATCTAAGCGATTTTTCAGGTCTGCTTTTAAGAGCTTTTTGGGCAATTTGCCAGCGGCTTCGAGAACGTTATCCGGGAAAGTACGAGAAAGGTCGTGCTTACATGTTACTAAATCTATATCAGCAGCAGCTTCGGCATCACTGCCAAGGATTTGCACTACTCTACCCAAGGGGGGGTATTGAGCTAACGGGTAACGCAAGACTTCCACATGGGCGAGGTGATCGATCGCTTCTTCTAATTTGGCACCGTTGGGTTGAATCTTGAGTTCAAACAGCAGTCGATCGTCTAACGGGACAGCCCGAAAACCGGTTTCTACTTGCTTAATTCGTGCCAGTAATGTGTGGTTGGAACGTTCTAAAATTAGCTTCACCTCTCCTTCTGGGGAGCGGCGACGACTGCCTTCTTTGAGGACTCTTACCAAAACGCGATCGCCATTCCAAGCATTACTCAGATGACTTTCCCGAATGTAAATATCCTCAGATCCTTCCACATCTTGAATAGCAAAGCAAAAACCCTTACTAGAGCAACGGAGTTTTGCTTCGATAATTCCCTCTTCTAAAACACGGCGATATTTGCCCCGTTCTTTCACCAAAATACCGATTTTTTCGAGAACATCTAAGGCTATGTGAAGTTTTTGTAAGCTTTTTTCATCTTCACAACCAAGTTTCTTTTCCAAAACTTTACGAGCCACCAATTTGTCATCGGTGAAATTGGCAAGGAGTGTAGCGATTGAAAATTCCATGCAGTGAACCGACCTTTGGTCAAAACATCATTTTTTTAATCTGGTTCTTTCCTGTATGCCCTCACCAAAGAAGGTAAAAAGTAACCCTTGCCGACTGACAAAGAGTTAAGGAGAAACGGGAAAAAGACCTATCTTGAGATCTTTCCCCTTTTTTCCTTTTAAGCTTTCCCTTCTTGTGTTTTCCCTTTCACCTTTACCCTTATTCAGAGCCTAAAGGGTTTTGACGGCTTACAGAAACAAGCTGGAAACGAATTGCCCTGAGGCAAGGCTTCCTAAGTTCCAAGGAAAGGAAGCCAACCTACCCTTACGGTAAACCGCTCCCAAAGTTGTATTGAGCCGAGGAAGCCGACCCATAGACAACTCTGGGCGTTTTTTGGACTTCTCACTGCACGATGCTCTCAGAGTTCGTTTGGGTTTAAATCCCTTCATCTAACAAAACTTAGAAAGTACGCCTGATTAAGATTTAGCCTTGCTAGGTAATTACGCGACGGTTTTTGAGAAGCTGGGTTTGGAGAACTCTCCATGCTGCCCAAAGCGCTATGCAGGGGAGCCACTGCGGTCTTGAGGTCTCCCCAAGTGGAGCAAGTGGCGTCTAAACCACAGGTGTTTGATTGTCTAGATTGAAGGTAATTTTACGCCATTAGACTCTGATTTTTAACTAGGAGGAACTGCTGGTAAACCCAATTTTTCCACACGTAGAATCGGTAACAATTAGGCGAGCAGCTTAATAAGCAGTGAGGGCGAACCTTATCTTCATTATTGTAGATTTAGAGCGCACTTCCAGAAAATAGTTCTAGACATTATGTTGGGTAATTAGTATAGCATTACAGACTAAACTACCCAGCTAAGTTAGCACCCGCCAACAATTTCCTCAAAAAAGAGCTACTGCTACAATTGGGACACGGGGCAAAGCAAGAATATTACTTTAGGGCATGGGGCGTTGGGAGTGCTGAGTTAGGAGTTAAGAGTTAAGAGTAAAAGTTCTTCTTCCCCTGCTCCCTCATCTCCCTCATCCCCCTCATCTCCCTCCCTCCCCACTCCCCTTTAGATTGGTAACAGTATTATGTTGGCTCAATTCCAGAGCTTGTATCCCAACGGCAGTCTGATTTCTGAATTAGTCCAAATTTTTCAAGGAAAATATATTGTCCGGGCAAGCGTACAAATTGAAGGTGTAACCCGTGCTACGGGTATGGCAGCAGCAGAAACAATAGAAGCAGCAGAAGACGAAGCCAGAACTAGGGCGTTGATGGTTTTGGGAATCACTCATGCGCCACAGCAATCAATTTCTCAGGCACAGCTAAATCCTTCCTCCAACACCAAATCAGGATTGAATGAGTCTACTTATTCACCTACAAAAAAAGAGGATTTTGTGGCTGGTCAGTGGTCAACTGTCACCGACAGAGAAATATCCATACCGTCCTCCAGACAACGGAACATCAAACTAGAACCAGTAACAACTGAAAATTTAGACGCGCCAGCGGCTACCAGCAGAATAGAATCGACAACTGACACACCAAGCACAACCGATACCTACAGCCAAGATTTAGGTCAACAGTTTGCTTTGACTGCTAACCGACAGCTAGAATTTGATCCTCCAGTGGAAAACTCAGAAACGATCTATGGTAATCAGATAGAAAATCAAAGCTTTCCAGGAATTTCTGCCAGTAATGTCACACCATTTACACCTCGGAACTATAATCCCCAAGAAGATGCAGTCCCGCAAATAAGTACAGGCAAGAGAAAGAAAAAAGCTGAACCCGTAGATTTATCTGATGTAATTGCCAAAACAGATGTCGAACTTCAGCGTTTAGGCTGGACACCAGAACAGGGACGAGAGCATCTGATTCAAACCTACGGCAAGCGGGGGCGTACTTTGCTGACTGAAGAAGAATTGCACGGATTTCTTAAATACCTTCAATCTCAGCCAGACCCATTAGCAGGATTTTGATTTCCAACTGGTAAGGGACTTCCAAGGAAAAAAATATTCCGTAGTAGGGTAGCACAGCTGTCAGTGGTGTCAACTTAACGTAAAACCGATGTCCCGCAAGGAACTGAAGTTCCTTGCTAATAGCGAAAGTCATCTGAAAGATGACTAAAATATCTCCATAAATCTTTAGTCTACTTCAGTAGACTTTAGCTATGAGCCAAGAAATTTATTTCTTGGCGGGTGACAAAGCCAACAGATAAGCCATTTATAGCTTAAGTTGACACCAATGCACAGCTGTGCGCCCCTACTGATGTGCAAATAATTTGGGATAATTTATTTTCTGGAAGTCCCTAAATCAAGTTTTGAACTTCTAAATCAAGTTTTGGACTTCTAAATCAAGTTTTGGACTTCTAAATCAGGTTTTGAACTTCTAAATCAGGTTTTGGACTTCTAAATCAAGTTTTGGACTTCTAAATCAAGTTTTGAACTTCTACATCAAGTTTTGGACTTGTAAATCAGGTTTTGAAATAAAATAACCCCTCTTCAGTTATGAAGAGGGGTTATTTTTTGGGTTTAAGGAAAGTGAAAGTGGTAAATCACCATTTACCAATCGTGACTATTAATGAAGAACAGCAACTGCTGGACGACTACCAGCCGCATGGCGGTCAATTACTTGGTCAATCAAGCCATATTCTTTAGCTTCTTCTGGCGACATAAAAAAGTCACGTTCAGTATCTTCAGCAATGCGCTCAATTGGTTGACTAGTATGTTCAGCTAAATACTCATTTAGCCGCCGCTTGTGGTAGAGAATTTCCCGCGCCTGAATTTCAATATCAGTCGCCTGTCCTTGAGCGCCGCCTAGAGGTTGGTGAATCATAATCCGAGAATGAGGTAGACTCATCCGCTTACCCTTAGCACCAGCGCTGAGGAGGAAAGCACCCATACTCGCCGCTAACCCTGTACAAATAGTACAAACATCAGGGCGAATGTGTTTCATGGTGTCAAAAATACCCATGCCAGCCGTCACCGAACCACCGGGAGAATTGATGTACATATAAATGTCTTTCTCCGAGTCTTCAGCATCCAAATACAGCAGTTGGGCAACAATCAAGTTAGCGATGTTGTTGTCAACTTGTTGTCCCAAAAAGATGATGCGCTCACGCAACAGCCGTGAGTAGATGTCAAAGGCGCGTTCACCTCGACCCGATTGTTCAATAACGATAGGAATCATGGAAGCGTGTTTGTGGCTATATTAAATACATTTTATCGATGAGAACGGGAAACTGGGGTTTATCTCTGTTGTTCTCTGGCAGATAAGAAATAGAATTCTAACCCTTTTAATCGCTAGTTGCACTCAGGGCACTTTTTAACAGCAAAAGGTGTCTAAGAAGATATGCCCGTTTAGGGAAGAACAATCAAAAAATTCCGAGTGTTGCCAAGGTCATATCTCAACGTTTGCTGTATGACTTTGACGATGTGGTGATTAGACTGATAACCGAAATTCGACTTGCTTGGGGAATTCTGTTAAATGAAAGTAATATTTTAAACATTTTTTCAGAATTACCCTGGGGAATTGTCAAATTATTTTTGTTAGATTCGGTAAATCGATAGTACGAGGTGTATTTAGAATAACCAGTCCGAATTTTAATGCTATCCATCTAGAGAGAGACGTGCCATGCGGGAAAAACTTGTACAAGCCGCCATCATCACCTTCTTGCTCCACCTGATAGCAGGACTTAGCCCAAATACTATAGCTCAGACAAAAACAGCATCGCCAGCGCCCCAAACGCCAACAAATATCATCGTCAGTTTGCTATTGCGTACTTTTCAGTAAAAATATTTTACAAATTGGACAGGTGTAGGCGATCTTCAAGCTGCCGCCACGCTTGGGTTACCCTCAGGGCGTCTACGTTCCTCAGCCCAACCTACATCAGTTCTAGTTTTTAACCTTAACTGAACTGTATTTTTTCCTACCCAAAGGATAATCTTTTTGTAGGGTTTCTTTGTTGTGTAAATAGCAATCTAGACTAACACTCCTGGCAACAGGGTAGACTGAGCAAAGAAGGCAACTATTTGCATTTGATCATGACTAATCGCCTTGCTGAAGCTAAGAGCCTGTACCTCCGGAAACACGCCGAAAACCCCATTGACTGGTGGCCTTGGTGTGACGAAGCACTTGCAACTGCAAGGGTGCAAGATAAACCGATTTTTCTCTCCATTGGTTACTCTAGTTGCCACTGGTGTACTGTGATGGAAGGCGAAGCTTTTTCCGATCTAGCGATCGCCGATTACATGAATGGTAACTTTCTTCCCATTAAAGTAGACCGAGAAGAAAGACCCGACCTCGATAGCATCTATATGCAAGCCTTGCAGATGATGAGCGGTCAAGGCGGTTGGCCTTTAAATGTCTTTCTTTCCCCTGAGGATTTAGTGCCATTTTACGCTGGTACTTATTTTCCTGTAGACCAACGGTATGGTCGTCCTGGCTTTTTACAGGTGTTGCAAGCACTACGCCGTTATTACGATACAGAAAAACAAGACTTACAGCAACGCAAAGCCTTAATTATTGAGTCGCTGCTTACGTCTGCGGTGTTGCAAGATGCGACAACAAACGAAATAGAAGACCGTGAATTACTCCGACAAGGTTGGGAAACCAGCACAGGTATAATTACTCCTAATCAAACTGGCAATAGCTTTCCCATGATTCCCTATGCAGAATTAGCACTGCGGGGAACTCGATTTAATTTTGAATCTCGGTATGATGGCGAGCAAGTTTGTACCCAGCGGGGACTAGATTTAGCACTAGGAGGAATTTATGACCATGTGGGCGGTGGGTTTCATCGCTATACTGTCGATCCGACTTGGACAGTACCCCACTTTGAAAAGATGCTCTACGACAATGGACAAATTGTTGAGTATCTAGCTGGTTTGTGGAGTGCAGGAATACAAGAGCCAGCTTTTGAAAGAGCGATCGCTGGTACTATAGAATGGCTAAAGCGGGAAATGACCGCACCGGAAGGTTACTTCTATGCCGCTCAAGATGCCGACAGTTTCACTGAATCCACAGCTATCGAACCAGAGGAAGGAGCCTTTTACGTCTGGAGTTACAGCGAACTACAACAACTGTTAACGCCTGAAGAACTCACGGAATTACAACAACAGTTTACGGTAAGTTCTAACGGTAACTTTGAAGGTAAGAATGTTTTACAAAGACGCCATGTCGGGCAACTGAATGCAACACTGGAAACAGCACTGAGCAAATTATTTACAGTCCGCTATGGTGTTAGTCCTGAGTCACTTGAAACTTTTCCACCTGCTCGCAACAACCAGGAAGCAAAAACCGTTAACTGGCCAGGTCGCATTCCCTCGGTGACAGATACGAAAATGATTGTGGCTTGGAATAGCTTGATGATTTCTGGTTTAGCTAGAGCTGCGGGGGTGTTGGGACAACCGTTATACTTGGAACTAGCAGCACAAGCAGCGAATTTCATTTTAGATAATCAATTTGTTGATGGGCGTTTTCACCGACTCAACTATCAAGGAGAACCAACGGTTTTAGCTCAGTCTGAAGACTACGCCTTTTTTATTAAAGCTCTCCTGGATTTACAAGCTGCCAACCCTGAGCATCAACAATGGTTAGAAAAAGCGATCGCTATCCAAGATGAATTTAACGAATTTCTTTGGAGTGTAGAATTAGGTGGTTATTATAACGCATCGAGCAATTTTAGTCAAGATTTAATTGTGCGAGAACGGAGTTATGCCGATAACGCCACAGCATCAGCCAATGGAATTGCGATCGCTAACCTTGTGCGTCTCGCCCTACTCACTGATAATTTACATTATTTAGATTTAGCAGAACTTGGTTTGAAAGCTTTTAGAAGTGTGATGCATCGCGCTCCCCAAGCTTGTCCCAGCTTGTTTACAGCTTTGGATTGGTATCGTAATTCTACGTTGATTCGCAGCACAACTGAGCAATTAAATTCTCTTGTTCCCAAGTTTCTGCCGAGCGCTGTCTTTGCTGTAGTGTCTGATTTACCAGAGGGAAGCGTTGGTTTAGTTTGCCAAGGTTTGAAGTGCCTTGCACCAGCAGAAAGTTCAGAGGAGTTATTGCAGCAAGTTCAGGAGAGTCAGAATAGAGGGTAATTTGTAATTCGTAGCGGTTTTTAAACGCAGAGGGACGCTGAGGAAAGCGCAGAGGTACGCTGAGTTTTTTAAGAGAATTTGCTACGAACTTACAAAATTATGACGAACCGAAGCGAATTAACAGCAATTGTGTTAGCTGGCGGGAAGAGTTCTCGCATGGGTGAGGATAAAGCCCTGATTCCCATCCAAGGAGTGCCATTGTTGCAGCGGGTTTGTGAAATTGCCAAAGGCTGTGCTGATAGTGTTTATGTCGTAACTCCCTGGCCAGAACGCTATCAACACTTGCTTTTACCTGATTGTCAGTTTATCCGAGAAGTACCTATGTTTGGAGAATCTCTAACCCAGGGACCTCTAGTTGGTTTTGCCCAAGGACTAGCTGAAGTAGAGACAGAATGGGTGCTGTTGCTAGCTTGCGATTTGCCGAGATTGCGGGTTGAGGTGTTGCAAGAATGGGCAACTAGACTCGATGGCGTGGGAGATAATGCGATCGCAGCTTTAGCTCATCATCCCAAAGGCTGGGAACCTCTGTGTGGTTTCTATCGCCGTCGCTGTTTACCAGAACTTTTAGAGTTTATCAATCAAGGGGGGCGATCGTTTCAGCAGTGGTTGCGACAACATCCTGTGGAAGTTTTGCCTTTAGCAGAACCCGAAATGCTGTTTAACTGTAATACACCAGAGGACTTGGCTTTAAGTTAATTCCAGCGAAAAATCCAAAATTGAGCAGAAATATAGCAGAATTCAGAATTCAGGACTAAAAGTGAAGTACAGATCGTTTTGAACCCAATTTTTCGGTAAGGGCACAACATTGTTGTGCCCCTACCTGTGTACTTCATTTACCTGAAAAACGCTATATTTTTTAACTCATATCTTGCACCAGCCTCATCATCGAAAACAAAAATTACTCAGTAGTTAAGTTTTTCGCAGTCCGAATACCTTAAGCCAGGGACTCAAAGTCCCTGTCTAATAGCTAAAGTCCTCTATAAGAGGACTGAAAATTAAATTGATTTACTGTAATATAAATGACGTTATTTTTGTGTATTCATGGTTTACGCGTAAAGGTGCAAGATCTGAATTAAACAATACGAAAATCAGGAACTTCAGTTTGTAGATCGGCTAGGATTATTTTTCTTGATTTTTTATTGTTAATTGCGGATCTTCTATGCCTATTTACGGGTCTGATGCGATTAATTTTGACGGCGTGAATGGCGATCGCTATTGGTTTCACGAGCCTTTTTCCTATACTGGAGTAGCCGATATTGATGAACGATTAAGTGGCTTTCCGGTTGCTGTATTTTTGCCAGACAATCGGCCTGCACAGGATACTCCTTTGGTGATTGGTTTGCAAGGAATGAGCGCACCTTATGGGTGGAACGCTTTTATCGTATCGACGCTGACACAGATGGGCATAGCTGTAGCTTTGTTCGATACACCCTTAGCTGGTGAGCGTAGCTTGGTGCGTACTTTCACAGCTATGGTGGAAAATGAGATTAAACCTTTAGTTGACAGAGGTATCCCGTTCGATACTGAATTACTATTGTGCTTATTTCGCAGGACTGCGGCTGATATTGCCAAAGTGCGTGACTTTTGTGGCGATCGCTATGGTTTAACTAATAATAGACTGGCATTATTCGGCGTCAGTATGGGAGTTTTACAAGCCGCCTATGCCTTTACTGCTGATGGTATTGGCGAACGGCTACTAGGGACAATCGGTCATGCCGATCTCCAGTCTTTTGCCAAAAGTTGGGGCTACTTGGTTTTGCCAGATTTAGCAGCTTCACCCTTGGGTGGACTAACAGAAGCACTGCTGGAACGAGTACAACCGAATCTGAAACCGGTAGTTAAGCTTTTACAATTAGCTAAAAATCTGAAATACCCTGATGAGTATGCTCAGGCGTGCAACCCCATGAGTTATATTCAGCGGGTACAACCTCCGCGTCGAGTTCGCTTTTTGCTTGGTGCAAACGATCCGATTGTTAGTGTTAAAGATGCCCGCGCTTGTGCTGGGCGGTTTTTTGATGGCGATTGTTATGTTGTTCCTGGTATGGGACATGGGACGCACAAATGGGGTGGGTTATTTGTAGACCATGTGCGTTATTTTCTGGCGACACAATTGGGCGATTGGCGACTGGGGAAATGAGCAGAATTTTTCTTCTGAATTCTGAATTCTGACTCCTGAATTCTGTTATTTAGCGATTACGACAGAATTTGCGATCGCTATCATTCTGAGGATATTGCCAAGAATAGGCAAAATGGCTAACTCCCTTGAGTTGGGGGGCAAATTGGCGGAGTGCTTGCATTTGCACTTCTAGGGGTGGACGATTACTGATAGGTTTTCCCCACTGACCGGCTAAAGCAGGAACGATCTGCGTACCTGGTTTTGCCATACTCAAAACCCGCTGCACTTGGGATACGATACAACTGACATTACCGCAAGCTCCATAAGACATGGGGTGCCACTCCAGTGTGGTGGGAAACCGATCCCAAGGTTGCAAACGGGAATCGTACCCTTGTCCGACAGTCTGGTTACCATCAGGGAAAAACACCACTCCTGTGGGAACACCTTGCTGCTTTGCTGGGTAACTGGCGATGGTGACAAAATCTAAAATTCCTTGCATGGCGTGGGCAACGGCGAGTTGCCACAACTCCCATTGTAAAAGCGGTTGTCTATCAGTTGCAGGCTGAATTGATTTTTCAGCTACTGGGGGAATGCGTCCTTGCCAGAGAGGCTCGCCTTCTTGAGGATAAAGTTTATCGACTTCTGCTACGTCTCCAGCTGTGACATATCCCTTGCTCAAAAAGCGGCGAATTAAGTCCAGCCCTTTGTAATTCTGTGCCCGTTTAAATAAAGCTTCTTGAGTTGCGGGACTAAATAACCATAAATCTGAGACCTTAGTGGCGATAGAATCGCTTCCCGCTTGTCGGGGATAGCGCACGTAATCCAGTAGCAAGCCATCTGGACGACGGCGTAAAATTTCCTGTACTAATTGGTAGTAGTCGCGTTTTGCTTGGATATTGTAGGGGTCGATAAATAGTTGAGAGCCATTATCTACAACATATAAGCTCGTTTGACCTTTGCCATTGCGAGCGATCGCCGCTTCTCTATCTTTTCGCTGGGCATAAGTGTAGCCGAAATTGGTAGTAAACATCCAGGCGTAGACTTTCAAACCCCGTTGCCGAGCTTTTTGAATCGCTACAGACAGTAAATCGATGTTTTCTGCTCCTGGAGTACGAATCACAGAAGGCCAAACCGTCGGGTTAGCAGTTGCTGGTAATAATACTTGCCCGTCGTAAAATACTTCTATATAAACTTGGTTATAGCCACCGTTAACAATCCGATCCATAACGCGATCGATTGTTCCTGGCTGAATATCACAAGGATACAGGCGCAACCAAAGGGCTTGGATTTGTGGCCAAGTCCGAGTACGGCACTCGCGTAATTTCTGCGCTTGTTCTTGTAATATTTTTTGATATTGAGCCTGGGCATTTTGATTGCCTTTGAGGGCTGACAAACGTAAGTTTTCTTTTTCTTGCGCCGCCCCTGTTGATAACTGACAATACTGGGTTACTTGCGCCCTTGCTGGTTGGCTCCCAAAGCTGGAAAGTAACGAGCTACTACTGAAAACAACAGCGAATAGGCGTCGCCAAAATAATGTTGATGTTGCAACGTTCAAAGGACGATTAAACATACCGACTAGTAGATGGACACAAAAATCAATTACTCTAACTCAGATAATTAATACGTATTAAATTATACAATTGAGCGATCGGGGTTTTAAAACCTACTTTTTCAAGACTTCCAAACATCTATTTCTGTTGCCGTATTTTTTGATCGACACAAAAATACATAAACTTGAGTATAAAACATATAAAAAGGAGTCAGAATTCAGAATTCAGAATACTCTATCCCTACATGGATAGAGTTTTAAATGAGTGAAAAAAATTTCATACTAGTTTCGCGCCACTTGCAGGCGTTAGCGTAGCGGGACGAACGCGAGTGCGTCTCCAAGAGTTGTCCGGTTTTAAACCAATATTCATTACCCAGTCGTACAGAATTCATACTGAATTTTGACGCTCGGCAAAGCGTCTCCGGCTCGGCTCCTGAGTTCTGAATTCTGTTCAATAAATACAAAGCAAATTTACTCTGGTATTAACTGGACTGTGCCTCACCTTAGTTATTAGACTTCTTGCGTAAATATTTTTTGTCGGGCTACGCCCCGCTTCTCTACGAGATGCACTCGCGTTCGCTAACACGCAGAGAGAGAACGCAAAGAAAGACTTTTGCAAGAGGTCTATTGAAAATCTGTAAAAATCAATGGGGTTTGTAGAATGTTGATTTTTCAACTCGGACTTAGATTCCAGTTGAGAAGTTAGTCAAGAGCGGAGGCGGAGTGTCTCCGGCTCCACTCAGGATTGAGGAATCGAAACTTTAGACTGCTGACTCTTAATCATGGAATAGGTAGTAATTAAGAGTTAACCGCCACGCTTCAGGGCTATTTCTACCTGCTCTAATTCCTTCTCTAAGCGATTTTTGAGTTTTTCGGGTACAGGACGATTAGGGTAAGAACTGTAGTGTCCAGCCAGGGAGTTGAGGGCTGTTCGCATAGTTGTAAACGAGCCAAGACCAGAAACAGAGTTAGCCCGCTGGTAGCGAGCTGAAAAGTCATTAATTTTTTGACGCACTTCTGCTTGAATTGCTGCTTTGTTTGGTGAATCTTGTGATAGTTCTATGGCTTGTCTCATGATATTCACCACAGCTAAAGTGTCTTGGCGATAATCGCCAGTCAAACTATCTGGACTGCCAGAGCAACCCATCAAGCCGATAGATAAAACCAAAACCAGCGCAAGCAGACGCGACCAATAGCGCTTCATATGCATTAACTAAAAGAATACGTAAATCAACGTCCATCGTATCCTGGATTGGTATCTTGGGGATCAATTTTAGTAGGGAGTAGGGAGTGGAAAGAAGTGGGGACACGGGGACGCAAAGAAAAACTAATGACAAATGCCTAATGACTAATGACTAATAACTTTTCGATAAAGAGTATCCCGTTGTTGGTAAGGTCGTCCTAAAGAAGCGATCGCACTTTGTAATGTTTCCACTTCCATACACGTACCGCCCAAGGCACCTGCCATTGTGGTGATGTGTTCTTCCATTAAGGTGCCGCCGATATCGTTGCAACCCCAAACTAAGGCTTCTGTTGCACCTGCAAGTCCCAGTTTTACCCAACTCTGCTGATGATTGGGAATCCAATTACCTAAGTAAATCCGCGCCACAGCCCCTAGCAGTAGTGCATCTTGCAAAACTGGTTGATCGCGTCCGACACGGCGACGTAAGGGTTTGGGTGCTTCTTGCCCGACGAATGGTAGTAAAATAAACTCTGTAATCCGTGCTGGATATCCCCGATCGATGGCAGTTTTTTGCAGCGATCGCAGTTTTTCTAAATGCCCAATTTGCTGTTCCTGGCTTTCAATATGCCCAGATAGCATGGTGCTGGTGGTATGCAAGCCTAATTTATGAGCGGTGCTGACAATTTCTAACCAAGTGGCTGTATCAATTTTTTCTGGACACAATATCCGCCTGACTGTATCATCTAACACTTCTGCTGCTGTTCCTGGCATTGAACCAACACCAGCATCTCGGAAAGCACCAATCACATCAGCATATTCAAGTCCGTCAAGTCTGGCTATAAATTGCACTTCCTGGGGTGAGAAAGCGTGTAAATGTATCTGGGGAAATTCCTGTTTGATGGTTTCTACTAGTTTGAGGTAGTAAGGCAAAGATTTGCCGTTGATTTGTGCTTGTGGATTTAATCCCCCCTGCATACAGATTTCTGTCGCACCCCGTTGTACTCCATCTGTAGCCTTTTCCAAAATTTGCGCCCAATCTAACCAATATGCACCCGCATCGCCATCATCTCGACGGAAAGCACAAAAACTACAGTGCTGCTCGCAAATATTAGTAAAGTTAATATTACGATTAATTACGTAGGTAACTGTATCACCTGCTTGTGCGTGGCGCAGTGTATCAGAGGTATCACGTATTATAGCGATCGCCTCTGGATCGGTTTGTTGTAACAATACCACCCCCTCTTCGGGAGATAAATCGTACCCCATCAAGGCACGCTCAATAATTTTTTCAACAGTAATTTTGGTGAGCATTACTTTCTTGATTTCTCTGTAAATCTTAATTTTAATATCTGGAAAATAATAAACAGAACTCAGGAGTCAGAATTCAGAATTGGTGAATACTCTACCCAGAAAGTGATAGAATAATAACCAGAATCATGTTTAAAATTTGTTTCGTCCACAATTCGGTTTGATTTTAAACCAATATTCATTATCCAGTCCTTCAGAATTGATACTGAATTCTGAAGGACTGAATTCTGAATTATTCTTGATAAAATTTAGCTGCTTTTGTGTTCTAGCCGCCACAGCCTACTATACTGAAAAACATAGACTAGTTTGTATTTTTTCTCAAGCTCAGATCGAAATTTTTTAGAAGGATTATACAAAAATAGTTCGCTGAAACTATCAGGAATGTTTGGTATGCTTGGTTCAATTACCAATTGCATTTGCACTTTTTCATCTAAGAGATGACTAAGAGACATGAGATCGCCAATATTTAGCGAATAATTACTACTAATTAATAGTGGATCGTTAGTTTGATTGATGATGCGAGCTATTTTTGGGTTGGCATGGCTGCTTTTATTCCACCATGTCTCGGCTTGAGAACTGACAGCACAGGATACAATTCCACTGGAAATTACTACTACCATTACTAATTGCCAAAATTTGCGGGCTATTAACTTAGAAGAAATAATTTGATCTGCCAGCAAGTAAGCAACAGCTAGCAAAATGTTTACATAACAAGGAGTGACATATCTAGGTCGCAGACTGACTTTACCTCCAATAATCAAATCAGGCAATATGAGAGCTAAAGCAGGTACTGCACTTAAGATAAAAACAAATAACCAAATTTGTTTTCCTGCTTGACGATAAACAAATAAGAATGAATATATTACCAAGATTAGTATTAAGGGAATTAAAAATCGACCCCAACGCAAAACTTGCAAATTTAAATCTGGAAAAAATGGTTCGTAGCGCCAAAAATCAGCAAATAAATAGCTAATATTACTAATCCAACCAGAAACCAAAATTGACAAAGATTGTCTGGTTTGAGCGCTGGCTGTTGTGCGATCAATTTCAGACAAGCTATTAATAATAGTTAAAATCCAAGGAACAAAAGCTAAAAAGCCGGCGCTAGTTGCTATTAGATAAGCTTTAACGCTTTTAGTGAATCGAAAGCGTTCAACGGCAAATACATAAATACCGTGGGCGATCGCCAGCAACCCAGAAAACAAAAAGGTGTACAATCCTAATGCCACTGTTACTGCATAAATCCCCCAAAGCTGCTTGCTACCCAGCCTTATTGCTCGCAGTAGTACAGCACTCCCTAGCAAAATAGTCACCATCCACAAACTGAACTCTCTTGCCTCTTGGGCGTACAGTACATGGAAGGGCGAGACTGTTAGCAGAGCTACGCTTATCCATGCCGTTAGGGGTGACTGAAATAATTCTAAGCACAGCCAATAAATGCCAGGAAAAGCTAGCAAGCTAATTATGGCTGACAAGCTTCTTGTAGTCGCTACTGAATTGCCAAAAAATTGCATCCATAATCTAACCATCACATAATAAAGTGGAGGATGTTGAGCATCCTCCACCGCCAAAGAATTGATTGTATTGATTAAACCTTTTTCCGAATTAGGCTGTTGATATTTTTGTATATCTCTAACAGAAAATACTTGCCCATTAAACATTTGTTGAACAAATTCTGTCTTAGTGTAACCAGAAACTCTTAATGAGGTATGAGCTTCATCGTGGGAATAGACTTTTCGATCCAGATAAGTGAAGCGAAAAAATATCCCTATTATTAACAAAATAATGATTAAAAATCGTAGCCAAATCGGAGGAAAATATTTTGCAAGTACTGATTGTCTGTTGAGCATAAATATCAGGGGGTAAAGGGTAAAGGGTAAGAGTTCAAAACAGGGGTAAAGGTTAAAGGGTAAAGGATAAAGGGATAAATTTAACCTTTCCCCCTTCCCCTTTCCCCCTTACCCCATCACTTTTCCCTACAAGGTATAAAGCCCCTATCTTAATTGCGGAGAATAAAAAAAGAAGATCTCGTTAGACACGTAATGCGATAAAAATCACTGCGGAGCCGGAGCCGCTCCGCCTCCGGTCCATATTTGAAACCCCTGCTTTTAAGCCACTGGTTCCCTTTCCCCTTTCCCCTTTCCCCTTTCCCCTTTTCGCCTTCCCCCTTTCCCTTTCTTCATTAACTTTCCCTTGTTTGTGGTGTTCGTCGATGCTGTATTAGCAATCCAATACCCATACCAATACCGACAAACGCTGTAAAGTAGAATAAACCAATTAATCGGATATAAATTGGTGGTGCGATCGCTTCAACTTCAACTTCTTGTGCTACTTTCACTGGTGTAAATTGACGGCTGGATGCTGGATTGGGAGTAGCTTCTACCTCAACTTTGTGGGGGGCACCATCAAAAAATTGTTCTTGCCATGTTAACTTACCTTCTTGGTCAGTAAATCCTTTGTAGGCAAAGACTGTTAAATTATCTTCAAGAGCGATCGCTTTTACTTGTAAGGTTACATCTTGAATCGGTTGTCCTGTGGCGCTATCCTTCACTTGTAACCCTAAAGAAGCAAGTTTACCTACAGTCGCGTTTTTATCTCCCTGGAGTTGGATTTCCAATCCTTGCGATTTTTGAGATGATGGTGCGATGGCTTCGGTACTGCTTGAGTTGTGTCCACTACCATGAGCTTCAGCAACTTCTGCACTAATATTAATAAATAATAGAGCTACTATTGCCACCACTGTCAACGTACTTAATAAAAGGCGCACTGACTGGGGTGCAATTTCTCCTTGTTGTAGTTCTTGTTGTCCGCCAATCACCCAACCACCCAACAACCCAACTGATAGTAAAATAGCTGCGATAACAACAAAATATTTATATTTGATTGGATTCTCTCGGACATTAAGATTTAAAGTTTGCTCATAGGGAGCAAAGGCATTTGCTACCAAAGGTGAGACTTTAACTCGTAATTGATAATTTCCTCGGATGGGTAACATCTGCTGAATTTCTAGCTTACCATCAGGTGCAAGAGCATTCATTTGCAGCAGTTTTGTTCCCTCGACAATGGGGAAATCTGTTGTTAACCAAGGATTACGTTGTGGTGTCAAAATTTCTAAGCTGATTTTGGCATTTTCTAACGATTTGCCGGCAGCATCAACAGCTTGTAGAGTTAGAGTAACAGGAGATTGATGTCTTTCTGTTCCTGCTTCAAAGGGAAGAATACGTTCTAAAGGTGGGTTGGTAGAGAGTAACACTCTAGAACTAGGAATTTGAGAATTCCCTACTAAGGAATAAAGAATTGACAAAGTGATGCAAACAGCACTGATAACTCCAAAAAGGCGATATTTTTTCATAAAAACTGAGGTTGAAGAAGAGTTGAGAAGTAAAAATTCAGGAGTGGGAATCAGAGAGTCGGGGATTGCGACACACCGCTAATTAACAGCCAACAAATCTATTATTTTGTTGGAGTGTAAAAACTCTCTTTATGGATGCACTAGCCGCCAAAATTTAAAATTCATTTTGACGACTGACTCCTGAATTCCGTTTTGATAACTTTATTAGGTGTTAAACCATTGTCTAATCCAGCAGTAAAATTTTGGAATTAGATAATTTAGTGACATGCAACGCCTAAAGTGTGGTGTCGTGCTGAATGTGCTGTGTTGTGTGCCGCAGGATAGGTGGAGAACAAGACAGTCCAGATAACCAAAGAAGATAGCAGCATATAAAGCGTTATCTGCACAGGCTTGGATAAGGTAATAGTTGCGGTCTTCTGCAATACTGAAATATGAGAAAAAGTACTCATTTTTGACCTCGAATAATTAATTTGGGGAATTCATCGATCAAAGGGCATGATGCCGATTGATTGCAAAAAGATATACGATAAAGTTCCTACTTGACAAGTGTGTATCAAATGTCTTGGGTAATTTGTCCTTAGTGAATACTATACTATCCTTTCAAGATAGGCTGATGGTGATGTAGAAATCTACACACAAAATCCATACAAATAACAAAAGGATGACACATAGTTTTGAATCCCACGAAGAGGACAGATCGAGCTTAATTAAAAATTCAAAATTGCCATCTTGCTAAATATCGAAAATTCCTGGAAATGCAATTTATTTTATCTCTAAGCCAATTAAATATGCTACACCTTACCAACACTTTATTGCTGAGGTTGGCTTTCTCAGTACTATGATATACATTGTTTGAAATTCAACTACTGCTAAGGTAGTAGCCATATTAGGAATAGGTAGAAAAGAATATTTAATCCGGAGCTTTATTTATACTTTTAATTAAGTAAAAATGCTGTGAAAAATGAAAAACCTTGTCTAGAGTTTTTCAAGACAGCTAATCACAGGAAAATCCCACAACCAAGAACGAAAAAGGAATACCCACTCCCTTTTTCAAGCTAGATTTTAGCTTGATGTAAATCTAAATAATTTTAGTAGCAGTTTTGAAGCACTTGAAAATTATTGACAATGATTTTTAATTCATATACTATACACAAGGACAATTGCAAATAATTTTCAATTCTTTTTTGGTGCTAACTGTTAAATGTCATGCCCAACAACTTTGCTCTGGGTAAAGAAAAACTTTGGAGTCGCCGTCAATTACTAAAGCTGGGCTTAGCAGGTGTGGGAGTGACTGGTGCAGCTGGACTTTGGCAAATGCTGAATCAACAAAGTCACTCATTTGTGAAAGTGCCATCACTCGATATTGAGGCAACAGAGGGTGTTACTAACCCAATGAAGATGCTCAGGGATTTTGATTATGGAACGGTTAAGCAAGAAAATGGGCGCACTATCCGAGAATTTCAGTTAACTGCGGGTACTTCCATTATTCAACTCAATAGCGCTGTTTCCTACAATATCTGGGATTTAAACGGCCGCATACCAGGGCCAACACTGCGGGCTAAACAAGGCGATCGCGTGCGAGTACTCTTTCTCAATAATGCGGGACATTCTCACTCTCTGCATTTTCATGGCGTTCATCCAGCAGAAATGGATGGTATTCGTCCAGTCAGCAACGGTAAAGCCACAATTTATGAATTTGATGCCGAACCATATGGCGTTCACTTATACCACTGTCATATAGAACCAGTCACCCGTCACATCGCTAAGGGACTGTACGGCATGTTCATCATCGATCCTCCTACTCCCCGTCCCCCAGCTGATGAAATTGTCCTGGTGATGGCTGGGTATGACGTGAATGATGATAGCCATAATGATTATTACGCCTTTAACGGCCTGCCTCATCACTACATGCATCATCCCATTCCTATTTATCAAAATCAGTTGATTCGGCTGTATGTCCTCAACATCATTGAATACGATCCGGCGGTCACCTTTCACCTCCACGCCAATTTTTTTGATGTTTATCGCTATGGGATGAGTATGACTGCTAGCGAGAAAACTGATGTAATTACGATGGGTGTAGCAGAAAGGCACATCTTGGAATTTGCTTTTCGCTATCCAGGCAAGTATATGTTTCATCCCCATCAAGATGCGATCGCCGAAAACGGCTGCATGGGTCAATTTGAAGTAGTTACTGATAGTAAATCTCAAAAAAATGTTAACATCTCCTGACATAATAATATTATTCCTTGTAAAACAAAGTACAAACTACGTAATTAATAATTAATATCGGAAAATTTTAAATCATTTAGTTGATAAAAAATATCATTATATGGGAAAGTTAAATCTATGACAATGCGTCAAACAAACCACCTTTTGGTAGCAGTTTGTAATGCGCCGATTAATACATTTAAATTGTGCTAGGAGCAAAAATGATAAAATTTCGTTATATCTGTTTAACAGTGGCAGCTGCGGCAATAGTTACCTTGAGCTCCTGTAGCAGTACACCAACCGCAGAAAATCCCTCAGCACCAGTTGCTAGTCCTCAAGCTACAGAGGCAGTCAGTAATAACAGCCATAGCGGTCACGGTGGCAAAGAGAAAATTAACATTAATACTGCTATATTGTCAGAATTAGATAAATTTGAAGCAAAACTAGGCGTTCCGGCTTTATCTAACAAAATTCAGGCGAATCGCCCCTACGGCAGTCCAGAGGATTTAGTGACAAAAAAAGTGATTACTCAAGAGCAGTTCAACCAAATTAAAGACCAGGTTGGCGTTCAAGATGTGGTACTTACAGGTGAAGCAAAAGATGTTGACTACATGTCTAAATTAGGCTTAATGAAAGGGCATCTTTTAGTAGCAAAAGAACTGCTAGATCAAAATCAGCCGAAACAGGCAGAACCTCACATTGGGCATCCAGTTGAGGAGATTTATGTTGATGTAGAAGACCAACTGAATGAGCGCAAAGTTAAAGAATTTAAGACAACTTTGGTGAGTTTGCAAGATTTAGTGAAATCTAGTCCCAAGGATAGCAAAGTTAAAACTAATTTTACATCTTCAGTGCAAGCAGTTGACACAGCGATCGCAGCTTTACCAGCAGCCGAACGTGCAAAACCAGGATTTGTATTACAGGTGATTAATGAGTTACTAGATTCAGCGAACTCAGAATATGGTGCAGCGATCGCCAATGGTAAAATATCCGCAGCAATTGAGTATCAAGACTCTCGTGGATTCGTATTTTACGCGAATGAATTATACAAAGGAATTTCGAGCCAAGTAGCTCAACAAGATGCCGAAGCAGATAAAGCGATTAATACTACTTTCACTGAACTAGTAAAAGTTTGGCCTGCCGCCGTTCCACCAGCTAAACCCGTAAAGACTCCAGAGGATGTTACCAAGTTGGTGAAAACCATTGAGGAAAACTCTCAAAAAGTAATTGATAAATCCAGTTCCCAAATATAATAACACTTTGATTTAACGGGAAGCATAGGGTAAGGAGTTTAAAATTGGGAGAGAGTTAAGAGTTAAAAGTTAAGAGTTAAGAGTTAAAAGTTAAGAACTTAGGAATTATAAACTTTCAACTCCTCACTCCTAACTCCTAACTCCTCACTCATTACACTCTATTCGTCACTTCAATTAACAACTGATGCAAGAACTTGACTCTAAAAAGACCATTGACCTGCTGAATGCCATCATGGAATTTGAACTAGCAGGAGTAGTACGCTATACACATTATTCGTTGATGGTGACTGGCCCAAACCGCATTCCTATCGTGGGTTTCTTCAAAGCACAGGCAAGTGAATCTTTACTTCACGCCCAACAAGTCGGAGAAATTCTCACAGGTTTAGATGGGCATCCGTCCTTAAAAATTGCCCCAATGGAAGAAACCTATAAGCATACAGTCAAAGATATCTTGGCAGAAAGCTTATCCCATGAAAAGAAGGCATTAGATTTGTATAAAAATCTCCTTGAAACTGTCACCAATGCCAGCATTTATCTAGAAGAATTTGCTCGCGGCATGATAGGGCAAGAAGAGATGCATAATCTCGAACTGAAAAAGATGTTACGCGATTTTAGTTAATAGTCATTAGTCATTAGTCATTGGTCATTAGTCAAAAACAAATAACAACTGACTAAGGACAAATGACTAATGACAAAAAGACAAAAGATAAAGGACAAAAAATGAATTTCAGTACTGCTCTACCTACTTTTGTAATTACACTCCGAGAAGGAGTAGAAGCTGCCCTTGTTGTTGGAATTGTGCTAGCGTTGCTGAAAAAAGCTAAAAAATCCCGATTGAATTCTTGGGTATATGCTGGCGTCGGCGTTGGGATTGCGATTAGTGCCTTGATAGGTGTGTTATTCAGTTGGATAATTCAAGTAGTAGGAGCTGCGAATCCTCAATACACTTCCGTAGTTGAGCCACTGTTGGAAGGTGTATTTAGCGTGTTAGCGATCGCAATGCTCAGTTGGATGCTAATCTGGATGACTCAACAAGCCCAATTTATGAAAGCGCAAGTTGAGGGAGCAGTTACACAAGCACTGACACAAAACTCAAATGTAGGTTGGGGTGTTTTTAGTCTAGTTTTTATTGCCGTTGTTCGTGAAGGCTTTGAAACTGTTCTATTCATCGCTGCTAACTTTCAACAAGGATTAGTACCAAGCATCGGCGCACTTGCAGGTTTAGGAGTGGCGATCGCCATAGGTGTGCTTTTATTTAAATGGGGCATCAAAATTAACATCCGCCAATTTTTCCAGGTAATGGGCGTTTTATTAGTATTGATTGTCGCTGGGTTAGTAGTTTCAGCCTTGAAAAATTTTGACGAGGCTGTAGGTAACTTTGCCCTTAGCAGTCGTGCCACACAAAGCGTTTGCTTCTATTACGAACGCTTTACTAAAATCCACTCTTGTATTTTGGGACCAATGGTTTCAAATACTTCCACAATTTTACCTGACGAACAATTTCCTGGCATTATTCTCAAATCTTTATTTGGCTACAGCGATAATATTTATCTAGTCCAAGCAGTAGCATATGCAGGATTTTTGCTCACCATTGGAGGACTATATTTCCGCAGTCTTGGAGGGAGCTTTTTTCCAGGCAAAAAGAATATCACATCTCGTCAAAAACCAATGAGTTCTGCAAAAGATTAAAAACACATTTCTGAATACAGAATATTCTCTTAACTCTCTCTGCGCCTCTGCGCCTCTGCGTGAGACAAATCCAGACTACTACATTCAACTAACTACCCTCCGATCCAAACAAATCTTGCTTCAGTTGCTGACAAGCCTTTTCTATAGCATCTATACTACCTGGATTCACCAAACCATAATAATCAAACACATAAATTCGGTTCTTTTGAGTAGCTTGCAATTGCTTCCAGAAAGCCTCCTTTTTCAAAGAATCTAAAAGCCCTGCTTCCGAATTACCTTGTGGAGGATTAACCAAAATTATCACCTCTGGATTTGCCTCTAAAACTTTCTCAGCCGAAAGAGTCACATAGCCACCCACTGGGCTTTTTCCTTGTAATTCTGCTGCCAGATTTTTCACCTGAAATTTAGTTAGTACATCCCCCGCCCAACTATTTTTATTCGGTGCTAAAATTGGTTGACGGCTAACCAAGACCAAACCCTTAATACCCTGAGTAGGCTGATCTGGTAAAAAAGTTTTGTAACGATTTAACAAAGGCTGAGCATCGGCATCAATTAACTGGGCTAGTGTTTTAGTCAACTCTTCTAAAGATTCCCAGTTATTAACCTGAGTAAGCAAAGTTGGAATTCCTAATTGCTTGATTTTTTGAATTGGAACAGTAGAAAAACCTTCTGCTCCAATAACTAAATCTGGTTTGAGAGCCACTACTTTTTCTAAATTAGGAGAATTTTGTCCTTCACTAACACGAGGAACATTTTTAAACCGAGGATCATCATTAAATAATTTACTACCAGTAATTCCGACAATTTTTGTTTGGTCAAGTTGAGCGATAATATCAGCTGATAGAGAAGAAAGAGCAACAACTCTTTTGATCGATTGTTTTGGTAATTGCTGCGAATTTGGGTTATTTGTTTCAGTAGTATTTGCTACTTTTGTTGGTAACTGTTGAGTATTTGCAGTGTTACAAGCAACTAAGGTTATACTCAAAAAAAATGCTAAAGCAGATAACAGCCAACGATGACGCATAATAAAATTCCTTGTGTAGTTCATTCCTCATATAGTTTGGCGCATCTTTATACAGAATTGCTATGAAAATTGCAGAACAAACAAACTCAGCATTAGATTCAAAAATAGCCAATGTACTTTCTATTTAACTTTTCATTATTTGAGATTTACCTTGCTTGATTTCTCACACAACTCAAAAAAGAAGAAAGCATGTATGACAAAAATTTATAGATGTTGCTGCAAAAATTCGTTAATTCTCTCACCACTCAAAACTGGAAACGCGGACTTTTGTCTAGCCCACAGCCACTGCGGATAAAAAAAGGCGAGTAAAAGCGCAGTTCAAAATTCCCAAAGAATTTTGTGACTGTTCTACCCGCCAGGATCTATACAAGGTTTATTTAGAAAAGTTTTTTTGAATATGAATTTATAACAGTCTCAGTGATTTTTCGCTCAATAACAAACATTTTTAACCATTTGAATCACTATCTTAGTATGTTTGACTACAAAAAGCAAGATTTAACCAAACCTTTAACTTTAGCTCGGTATCATTAAATTAAGTACCTTTACCCAAGGTAATATGCACTTAGCGCATGGGTAAAGTACAGAAAAAATTGTTAACTACAGATGAATATACAGCGTATTTCAGGTCAATGAAGTATATCGGTAGGGAGACAGCACAGTGGTGTCAACTTAACGTGAAACCCTTATCAAGACTTGATATTGAGTTCATTCACTTAGCGTTACTCACCGCGTCACCCCACCCTAGCCCTCCCCTTGTAAAGGCAGGGCTGTTTCATTCCCCAAAGAGCTTTAAAAATCAAGGGTTCTAGCAATTAAAAATTGGTTATTTTGTTACTAACGTGCCGAGGAAATGAACTATTTTACTGATATTGAAGTGCTTAAATGTTCATCCGATCGTTACCCTTACTTACAATTTTCTCGCTAACCATCTTGACAAATCCTGTTTGAAATGGAATGATATCATGTCCGGGTAATGACTTACGATTAAGCGCCAGTTTGAAGCCACCAATGAAAACCCGTTAAGCCACGGATTAAATCTTGCTGTTGAAGTAAAGATTGACACCGATAAA